>NC_005085.1:0-1200000 GCF_000007705.1 Chromobacterium violaceum ATCC 12472 | reverse complement strand
GCCGACGACCGATCTCCCGGTCTACCTGCGGGACGCGCATCGGGAGGAAGACGTCGCCCGCTAGCGCTGCAGCGCCGGCTCGGCCTCGCGCGCTATCTCCACCCGGTTGCGGCCCTTGCGCTTGGCCTGGTACAGCAGCAGGTCGGCCTCCAGAAACAGGCTGGCCAGGCTGTCGTGCTCCGGCGGCCTCAGGCAGGCCACGCCTATGCTGGCGCTGATGGGCAAACGCAATTCGCCCACCTTGGGCTCCAGATTGACGATGGCCTGCCGCAGCCGGTCCGCCACATTGCCCGCCTCCACCCGGCTGGCCTGCGGCAGCATCACCACGAACTCCTCTCCGCCGTGCCGCCCCAGCAGATCGCCCTGGCGGGACTCGGCGCGCAGGCAGTCGGCCAGCTGGCGCAGCACTTCGTCGCCCGCCTGGTGGCCGTAACGGTCGTTGACCTCCTTGAAATGGTCGAGGTCTATCAGCAACAGCGCCAACGCGTCTCCCGCGCGCTGCGCCCTGGCGAACATGGCCGCGGCCTGCTCGTGGAAGGTCCGATGGTTGTACAGCTGGGTCAGACCATCCTGCTGCGCCTGCTGGCGGACTTGCAGCAACAGCTGCTCATAGCTGATCAGCAACACGCAGAGGCTGAAGCTGTATCCGAGCCAAAACAGAGCCTGGGACGCCAACGCGTTGAACAGGATGCCGTCTTGATCGTAACGCCCTCCGACATGCCAGCCGTACCAAACCCTGGCGAGGGACACCAGGGCCTGCAGCAGCGCGAACAGTCCGGCAATCCAATGCCCTATGCCCCGGTAGGCGTGCCTGAACCGCCAGAACGCCCAAACCGATAACATCCAGAACAGCATCGAGAAGCCGGCCACGACTTGCACCCTGGCCGCGAAATCGTCAGGCCCCGCCCAGTAACGATAAGCCAGCAGTTGCAACAGCCAGAGCGCGAAACAGCCCCGCCAACCGCTGGGCAAGCCGTGCAACTGACGCGTGCAGATCACCGCTAGCGGACAGAACGCCAACAACAGGTAATTGGTCAGCTGCAACTGCTGCCAACCCGACAGCCCTAGCGGCAAGACATTGATCAGGAAACCCAGATCGCTCAGCAGGCCGGCGATGCCCAAGGTAAGCAGCGCGCGCTCCCGCCGTCCACTGAACCAGGTCAACAGCAGAACCGCGGTCAGCACCAGCGAATAACCGGCATTGCTGATCAGCGTAGCCTTGAAGTCAAGGATGCTGGGAGTATGTACGGACACAATGGGCATGGAAAGCGGCTTGCGGTATGGGTCAGGCGGCTGCCAGAGCGAATGTCGCCCTGCTCCGCGGACAAAACGCCGACACCATAGCAGAACTGCGCTGCGCCAGTACGATCGCGTCATGTCTTTCGCATCATCGTAGCCGCGCCGCGGGCCGCCCGCAACGATCAATCAGTCTACATAATTGTCGTTACAGATATAGTTAGGTAGAATACTCTATCTTTCAGAGAAGGCACTTCGCCGGCTCTGTATCTTCAGCCACGCGTTCCCATCGGATCGCGCCAGCCACCGCTCCATGCAACATCGGGCCACTCGGCCTTTTCCGCAGGTATCAAGATGCGCTTACGCCTTTTCCTGCTGCCCTTGGCGCTATCCAACGCGCCGGCGGCGGCCCCGCTCCCTTCCTATGCTTTCGCCCTGACGCCGGAAAGCGAGAAAACGCGCCCGGACATGAGCTTGCCGCGCCGCCCGCTGCGCGCGGAAGCCAAATTGCAGCTGCCGGACTTCGATGTCCCGCCTCCGCCCAGTTGGGCGCTGGAGCAAAAGAGACGCAAACGGCCAAACCGTTTTCAGCCGCCGCCGCATATCGCGCCCAAATTCGACGCGGCAACCATCAAGCTGATGCAGGAGCGCGCGAAGCGGTAAGGCGCCAAGCGCGGGCATTCCGCTTGTCGCTGCCCCGCCATTTAGGTAGAATGCTCTATCTATTCAGGACAGCGCCTATGCGACGCTTCTGTCCAAGCCAGCCACGCGTTTTCGCCGCGAAACGCGCCAGCCACGCCATCCACGCAACACCCGCCGCCCCGCGCGGCCCATCCACGCAGGAATCAAGATGCGCCCACACGCCCTCCTGCTGCCATTGGCGCTTTGCAGCGCGTCCCTGGCGGCGGCACCGCTTCCCTCCTATGAATTCGCGACCCAGCACGAGCAGCCAAAGCCTCGCGTCCAGATGAAAGCGAAAGCCGCTCCCTTGAACGTCGAGCCCCGCATCCGACTGGAAAACCTGGAGCGCCCGCTCATCGAAGTCAAGCCAGTACCTCCTTACGCGGACGCTCGCGGTTCCCCCCGTTTCGCGGACAGCTTTTCGATCAGTAAATCGCTGAGCGAATCAGGCCCGGTTCAGTTACAGCCGCGAAACAGCGGCTTTTCTCCTCATCCCGCACAGCCTGGCCTACTGCCCTCGCTGCAGCCAGGCATGGCGCCGCCCGGGGCCGATGGCAAGCAACGCGCCATCCCCATGCAGCTGCTGCCGCCATTGCCCTACCAAAGAATGCGCTGAGCGCCGCTGCCGGATCAGCGGTTGACCATGCCCATCACCTCGGCGGCGTAGCGCAGGCCGCTGACCTGGCCGCCGGCGAACATCGAGCCCAGCTCGGCCAGATCGCCGGCATCCAGTTCGACCGCCAGCGCGCCCAGGTTGTCGCGCAGGTTTGCCTGCTTGCGCGCGCCGGGAATGGCGACAATATCTTCCCCCTGCGCCAGCAGCCAGGCCAGCGCCAGCTGCGCCGGGCTGCAGCCCTTGGCGGCGGCCAGCGCCCTCACCTTGTCCACCAGCCGCAGATTGCGCTGGAAATTCTCGCCCTGGAAGCGCGGGTTGCCGCGGCGGAAGTCGTCAGCGGCGAAATCGTCCGGACTCTTGATCGCGCCGGTCAGGAAGCCCCGTCCCAGCGGGCTGTAGGCGACGAAGCCGGCGCCGACCTGGCGGCAAGCGGCCAATACGCCGTCTTCCGGGTCCCGCGTCCACAGCGAGTATTCGCTCTGCAGCGCATGGATGGGGTGGACGGCGGCGGCGCGTCGCAGCGTGTCGGCGGAAGCCTCCGACAAGCCCAGCCAGCGCACCTTGCCCGCCTTGACCAGCTCCGCCATCGCGCCGACGGTGTCCTCTATCGGCACCTCGGGATCGACGCGGTGCAGGTAGTAAAGGTCGATGCAGTCGACGCCCAGCCGCTTAAGGCTGCCCTCGCAGCTGCTGCGCGCGTAGTCCGGACGGCCGTTGACGCCGCGCCGGGCCGGATCGGCCGGATCCATCACGATGCCGAACTTGGTGGCCAGCACCACCTCGCCGCGGCGGCGCGCCAGCAGCCTGGCCAGCAGCCGCTCGTTGCTGTAAGGACCGTACATGTCGGCGGTATCGAGGAAGTTGACCCCCAGGTCCAACGCCGCGTCCAGCGTCGCCAGCGACTCGGCGTCGTCGCGCGGGCCGTAGAAAGCGCTCATGCCCATGCAGCCGAGACCCAGCGCCGAAACCTGCGGGCCGTTACGGCCCAGCGTGCGTTTTTGCATTGCCTTGCTCCCTTGGTGAAAGTGCGTTCAGCATAGGCGCTGGCACTACGTAGAAAAATGGCTGAAAATGACAAACATTATTTAGCCAGGCTTCACAATGTCGAAAATCCCGCAAGAGGCGCTGCAGGCTTTCTGCGCGATCGCCCGCCACCGCAGCTTCACCCGCGCCGGCGCCGAGCTGGGCGTCAGCGCCTCGGCGCTCAGCCAGACGATGCGCCAGCTGGAAGGGGCGCTGGGCGTGCCGCTGCTGACCCGCACCACGCGCCAGGTGGCCCCGACCGAGGCCGGCGAGGCCTTGCTGGCTCGGCTCGCGCCGGCGCTGGACGAGATCCGCGCCGCGCTGGACGAAGCCGGCCAGGCCCAAGGCCAGCCCGTCGGCCGGCTGCGCGTGACCTTGCCGCACACCGCGGCGCAGCTGCTGTTCTATCCGGCGCTGGCCGATTTCGCCGCGCGCCATCCCAGGCTCAGGCTGGAGCTGGACGTCAACAACGGACTGGTGGACATCGTCGCCCAACGCTTCGACGCCGGCGTCCGCTTCGGCGAGGCGCTGCAGCCCGGCATGCAGGCGCTGCCGGTCAGCCGGCCGCTGCGCTTCGTCGTCGCCGCCGCGCCCGGCTACCTGAGCCGCCGCGGCGCGCCGCAGCACCCCGAGGATCTGGCCGGCCATGCCTGCCTGGGCTACCGCTTCGGCGGCGGCCAGCACTACCGCTGGCAATTCGTCCGCGACGGGCTGCCGCTGCAGCTGGCCGTAGACGGCCCGCTGATCGCCAACGACAACACGGCGATGCTGCATGCGGCGCTGGGCGGCGCCGGCCTCGCCTACCTGGCCGAGCCGCTGATCGAGCCCTGGGTCGCCGCGGGCAAGCTGGCCGTGGTGCTGGACGGCTACGCGCCGCCGGCCGAGGCGCTGTACCTGTACTACCCGCATCGACCGCAGCAGCCGGCCAAGCTCAGGGCGCTGATCGCCTTCCTGCGCGAGCGCGCCGGGCTGCCGCAGGCGTGAAAAAGCCCGCCGGGAGGCGGGCTGGATGAAATGGGCGGCTCTAGCCTCAGCGCGACTGCTGCGCCAGCCGCCAGGCGGCGTCCTGCTTGTGGTAGCCCAGCAGATAATAGGCCGCCACCAGGAACACCAGCCAGCCGGGGCCGACGATCAGCGCGACACGGGTGTCCGGGAAATACGCCATCAGGCCGATCACCAGCGCCAGGAAACCCAGCGTCAGGTAGGAGCCGTACGGCCACAGCGGCATGCGGTGGCTGATGGACGCCAGCTCATCGGCCGACAGCGAGCGGCGGAAGCGCAGCTGCGCCAGCAGAATGATCAGCCAGGTCCATACCGCGCCGAAGGTGGAGATCGCGGTCAGCCAGGTGAACACTTCCTTGGGCGCCAGGTAATTCAGCAGCACGCCCAGCAGCAGCGCGGCGACCGACATCAGCAGCGCCGGCACCGGCACGCCCCGCTTGGAGACATGGGCGAAGATGGGCAAGGCCTGCTTCTGCTCCGCCAGGTTGAACAGCATGCGGCCGGTGCTGAAGATGCCGCTGTTGCAGGACGACAGCGCGGCGGTCAGCACCACGAAGTTGATGATGCCGGCGGCGGCGGGAATGCCCATGCTTTCGAAGGTGAGCACGAAGGGGCTGCCGCGGGTGCCCAGCTCGTTCCACGGGTAGATGGACAGGATCACGAACAGCGCGCCGACGTAGAAGATCAGGATGCGCCAGAACACCGAATCCACCGCGCGCGCCAGCGCCTTCTTCGGATTCTTCGCCTCGCCGGCGGTCAGGCCCAGCATTTCCACCCCCAGGTAGGCGAACATCACCATCTGCAGCGACATCAGCACGCCGGAAAAGCCGTTGGGCATGAAACCGCCGTGCGCCCACAGATTGGAGATGCCGGTGGCGACGCCGTGGTTGCCGAAGCCGAAGGCTATCATCGCGAAGCCGCCGGCTATCATCAGCACGATGGTGACAATCTTGATCAACGCGAACCAGAACTCGAACTCGCCGTAGGCCTTGACCGCGATGAAGTTGACGCCGCCCATCGCCAGCATCGCCGCCAGCGCCCAGTACCAGGACGGCACGTCCGGAAACCAGATGCCCATGTAGACGCCGACGGCGGTGATTTCCGCCATGCAGGTCACCAGCCACAGGAACCAGTAGTTCCAGCCGGTCAGGTAGCCGGCCAAGGGGCCGAGGTAGTCCTGCGCGTAGCGGCTGAAGGAGCCGGCCACCGGGTTGTGGATGGCCATCTCGCCCAGCGCGCGCATGATCATGAAAATGGCGAGGCCGCCGAGGCCGTAGGCCAGCATGATGGCCGGACCGGCCATCTTGATCGCGGTGGCGGACCCCAGGAACAGGCCGACGCCTATGGTGGCGCCCAGCGCCATCAGGTTGATATGCCTCTCCTCCAGCCCGCGGTGCAGGGTCTGTTGTTCTCCTGGCATGCATTGCTCCTTGTGTAAGCGTTGAAGTCCCGGCTCTCGTTTTGGCGCCGCCGACAGAGCCCCTGATCCTGCGCTGCGCCTCCTGGTCGGACTCGCGGTGCCGCCTGCGGCGGCGCGGCTTGGCTCAAGCGGTTTGTCAGCGGCGCTTACGTATTTTTCTCGCCGGTTAATGACAAAGCATTTTACATATATTCATATCAATATGAATAATCGAGCACATTAAAACCAGACTTGAACATTATCAAGCACACAAAAAGCCAATCTCTCGATTCGTCACGTCAAGATGAATGACACGCATCGCAAGCTGTGGACACAAAAAAGCCCGGACTCGCGTCCGGGCTTGGCTGATGCGGCAGGCCGCGCGGCGGCTCAGGCCTTGGCTTTGGACTTGCCCTTGGCCGGCTTGTCTTCCACGGCGGCCTCGTCGCGCTCCCAGGCTTCCTTGTACGGGCGGCCATAGAAGCTGTCGAGCAAGAGCTGCTTCAGCTCGCTGATCAGCGGGTAGCGCGGGTTGGCGCCGGTGCACTGGTCGTCGAAAGCGGCTTCGGCCACTTCATCCACCTTGGCCAGGAAATCGGACTCGGCGACGCCCGCGGCCTGGATGGAAGCCGGGATGCCCAGGGTCTTCTTCAACTCGTCCACCCACTCGATCAGCTTTTCCACGCGCTGATGGTCGCGGCTGGCTTCCAGGCCCAGGTGGCGGGCGATCTCGGCGTAGCGCGCCACGCTCTTCGGTCGGTCGTACTGGCTGAACGCGGTCTGCTTGGTCGGCACGTCGGCGGCGTTGTAGCGGATCACATTGCTGATCAAGAGCGCGTTGGCCAGGCCGTGCGCCAGGCCGAACTCCGCGCCGATCTTGTGCGCCATCGAGTGGCAGACGCCCAGGAAGGCGTTGGCGAAGGCGACGCCGGCGATGGTGGCGGCGTTGTGCACCTGCTCGCGCGCCTTGGGATCGTTGGCGCCGTTCAGGTAGGACGACGGCAGGTATTCCTTCAAGAGTTTCAGGGCCTGCAGCGCCTGCGGGTCGGAGTACTCGTTGGCCATCACCGAGACATACGCTTCCAGCGCGTGGGTGACGGCGTCGATGCCGCCGAAGGCGGTCAGCGACTTGGGCATGCTCATCACCAGGTTGGCGTCGACGATGGCCATGTTCGGCGTCAGCTCGTAGTCGGCGATCGGGTACTTCACGCCGGTCACCTCGTCGGTCACCACCGCGAACGGGGTCACTTCCGAGCCGGTGCCCGAGGTCGTCGGCACGGCCACCATCATGGCTTTCTGGCCCAGTTTCGGGAACTGGTAGATGCGCTTGCGGATGTCCATGAAGCGCAGCGCCAGATCGGCGAAGTGCACTTCCGGATGCTCGTACATCACCCACATGATCTTGGCCGCGTCCATCGGCGAGCCGCCGCCGATGGCCATGATCACGTCGGGCTTGAAGGCGTGGGCCAGTTCTGCGCCCTTGCGCACCACGGCCAGCGTCGGATCGGCGGGCACTTCGAAGAAGGTTTCCACCTCCAGGCCCATTTTCTTCAGCAGGCGGATCGGCTCGTCGACGAAGCCGTTCTCGAACAGGTACTGGCCGGTGACGATCAGGCAGCGTTTCTTGCCGGCCAGGTCTTCCAGCGCCACCGGCAGACAGCCGCGGCGGAAGTAAATGGACTTCGGCAGCTTGTGCCACAGCATGTTTTCAGCCCTCTTGGCGACGGTTTTCTTGTTGATCAGGTGCTTGGGACCGACGTTCTCGGAGATGGAGTTGCCGCCCCAGGAACCGCAGCCCAGCGTCAGCGACGGCGCCAGGCTGAAGTTGTACAGGTCGCCGATGCCGCCTTGCGAGGACGGGGTGTTGATCAGGATGCGGGCGGTCTTCATCTTGTCGCCGAAGTAGCGCACGCGTTCTTCCTGCAGGTCCTGGTCGGTATACAGCGCCGAGGTGTGGCCGATGCCGCCCATGGTCACCAGCGCGGCGGCCTTGTCGCAGGCGTCGAGGAAGTCCTTGGCGCGGTACATGGCCAGGGTCGGCGACAGCTTTTCGTGGGCGAAGGCCTCCTTCTCCGACACTTCCGTCACTTCGCCGATCAGCACTTTGGTGGTCGGCGGCACTTCGATGCCGGCCATGGCGGCGATCTTGGCGGCGCTCTGGCCGACGATGGCGGCGTTCAGGCTGCCGTCCTGCAGGATCACCTTGCGCACCGCCTCGGCTTCGCTCCCCTTCAGGATGTAGCCGCCGTGCTTGGAGAAGCGCTCGCGCACCGCGTCGTAGATCTCGTCGACGATGATCACCGACTGCTCGGACGCGCACACCACGCCGTTGTCGAAGGTCTTGGACATCAGGATGGAGGCGACCGCGCGCTTGATGTCGGCGGTTTCGTCTATCACCGCCGGGGTGTTGCCGGCGCCGACGCCGATGGCGGGCTTGCCGGAGGAGTAGGCGGCCTTCACCATGCCCGGGCCGCCGGTGGCCAGGATCAGGTTGACGTCGGGGTGGTGCATCAGCTGGTTGGACAGCGCGACCGAAGGCTCGTCGATCCAGCCGATGATGTCCTGCGGCGCGCCGGCGGCGACGGCGGCCTCCAGCACCAGGCGGGCGGCCTCGCAGGTGGAGCGGCGCGCGCGCGGGTGCGGCGAGAAGATGATGCCGTTGCGGGTCTTCAGCGAGATCAGCGCCTTGAAGATGGCGGTGGAGGTCGGGTTGGTGGTGGGCACGATGCCGCACAGCACGCCGATCGGCTCGGCGATGGTGATGGTGCCGAAGGTGTCGTCCTCGGACAGCACGCCGCAGGTCTTCTCGTCCTTGTACTTGTTGTAGATGTACTCGGAGGCGAAGTGGTTCTTGATCACCTTGTCTTCCATCACGCCCATGCCGGTTTCGGCGACGGCCATCCGCGCCAGCGGGATGCGGGCGTCGGCGGCGGCCAGCGCCGCGCAGCGGAAGATGTGGTCGACCTGCTCCTGAGTGAACTGCGCGAACGCGGTCTGGGCCTTCTTGACGCGGGCCACCAGGGCGTCGAGTTCGATTTGATTGCTGACTGCCATTTTGTCTCTCCAAGAACCAAATGAAATTGCCGAGCGCTTGATTGTTCGTTTTTGCTTAAAAATTTTCGAATTCGAAAAAAATGTCAGTAAAAACCCAATCCATCACCGCTGCGCGATGACGACGCCATCCAACCCTTTGTAGCGGAGCCGTTACATCCTCGACGCGATACCTTCATGAATTTCATAGGCTTCAGCGGCCATCGCGCCGGACTCGCTTGATTCACGACCATGCTAATCCCTTTTCGGATATTCGTTTTTGCGCATGGCCAAACAATTTCCGCTTTTCCCGCAAAAAGAGCGCCGGTTCGGCGCTCTCGAAACTGTCCTGATGAAAACCGCTGTAACGGCGATGCTACCGGCCGGAACTCAACGCCCCATGAAACCGTAATGGAAGTAGCGGCCGCCGCGGGTCAGCTCGCGGATGCGCGCCGGGTCGGTCTCGCCGTTGATATTGGTGATCACCAGCTTGCCGCGGCCCTGCTTCAGGTCGTTGTTGAAGTCGTAATAGCCGCCCAGCACCGCCAGCCTGCCGGCCTCCACCTCGCCGGAGAATTTCAGGATGGCGCCCTCCACCTGGTTGTTGATGTTGATCAGCGCGCCGTTGGTGGCGTCTATGCCCTTGGGAATCTCGATATTGTCGAGCTCCTTCTGCACCGCCGGGCCCAGATTGCTGTAGTCGCCGGCCGCCGCCTTGATCGCCCCGCAGCCGGTGTGGCTGACGAACATCAGCAGCGGGGTGCGCAGGTCGCGCACGCCGTACTCGACCGAGCCTTCCGAGCTGGCCAGCTGGTTGCCCAGGTTGCTGATCACGAACAGCTCGGCGTCGGCGTCGCCGCCCAGCATGCCCACGCTGCCGCCTGGGCTGGAACAGGTGACGACCGTCGCCTTCGGCGCGGCGCGCCCGCCCAGCCTGGCCAGGTAGCCCGGGGAATGCTTTGCGATGTAGGCGTTGTTGGCCTTGAGGATGCTGCCCACCACGCTCTTCACCTGGCCGGCCTCTCCCACGGCCTTCTTCTCAGCCGGCTTGGCGGCTCGCCGCGGCTTGGCCCGATGCGCGGCGCGGGGCTTGCTGCCCGGCGCCCGCACTTCCGGGCTGGGCTGGCTCAGATC
The DNA here is from genome assembly GCF_000007705.1 of Chromobacterium violaceum ATCC 12472. Lineage (NCBI taxonomy): Bacteria > Pseudomonadati > Pseudomonadota > Betaproteobacteria > Neisseriales > Chromobacteriaceae > Chromobacterium > Chromobacterium violaceum. The sequence continues at coordinate 1,189,879 of NC_005085.1, read as the reverse complement.
CCGCGCCGGCGGCTTGGCCATCTGCACGCCCGGCTCCATTTTTTCCGGCGCGGCCTTGGCAGGCTCCGGCTTCTTGCCCGCCTCCGCCGCCGGCTTGGCCGCTTCCGCAGGCTTGGTTTCCGCTGGTTTCGCCTCGGCCGGCTTCGCTTCAGCCGGCTTGGCCGCCGGAGCGGCGCCATGCTCGGCGGCTGCCTGCGGCGGCTTGTTCAGCTTCAGCGGCAGCTTGATCACCTGCTGCACCTGCTCCTGGCCATGCGCCTCCTCCGCGGCAGCCTGATAGGCAAGCAGCGACAGGGACAACGCCATGCAAGATCCGATCCGCCGACGATTCATGCTCGATTCCTTACGTCAATCGCAATTGTTTCTATTCTGCATCATCGACCATGACGGGAAAAGCCGCCAGCCGCCTTTCACGTCGGCCTCCGCTGGCTCAGCCACACGCCGGCAAACACCAGCGCGCCCGCCGCGCCCTGCCAGGGCTGCGGCGTCTCGCCCAGCAGCAGCCAGGCCATGGCGACGGTGAACACCGGGATCAGGTTGTTGAACGCGCCGGCGCGCGCCACTGGAATCCGCGACACCGCCCAGGTGTAGAGGCCGTAGGCGCCCAGCGTGATCGCCGCGCCCAGGTACAGCACCCACAGGCTGGGAACCAGCAGCAGCGCATCCGGCCACGCGCCCCAGGGCGTCAGCATCGCCAGTCCGAACCAGGCGCAGCCGGCCAGCGTCTGGACGCCGGTCAGCGCCAGCGGCGAATAGCGGGCGGACAGGCGCTTGGCGATCAGCACGTAACCGCTGGCGCACACCATCGCGCAGAATTCCAGCGCATTGCCCAGCAGGGGATTCGGCGCGCCCGGACCGGCCTGGCTGTCCATGCTCAGCCAGATCACGCCGGCGAAGGACAGCGCGATGCCCAGCCAGACCTGGCGCGGCTGGCGCTCATGCAGAAACGCGGCCGCGCCCGCCGCCATCATCATCGGCAGCGTGGCGGTGATCACGCCGGCCTGGGACGCGCTGGTATGCATCAGCGCATTGGCCTCGAACAGGAAATACAGGCAGGGCTCGCACAAGCCCATGGCCAGCAGCCAGGGCCAGTCGCCCTGGCGGTAGCGCCAGCGGATGCGCCCGCCCATCGCCAGCGGCAGCAGGCACAGCGTGGCGATGGCCATGCGCGCGAACAGCACCGCCAGCGGATGGTAGAACTGGAACACGTACTTCAGGACGATGAAGGCGCTGGACCACAGGAACATGGCCAGCGTCAGGGCGAGATAAGGCAAGTCGGCTCCTCGGCATTGAGCGGGCCGTCTGCGCGGCCCTGTCGAGGCGGTATTGTTTCAGAAGAGAATGACGGATGTCTAACGATGCTTCACCGCGCCCGCAGCTGCGGCGCCAGCCCCATTCTGTCCGCCTGTATCCAGTATTCGACGATCTTGCCGTTTTCCACCCGGTAGCAGGCGCTGTCTATCAGCGCGACCGGCGCGCCGCTGGGCGGGTAGCCGTCCATCTCGGCCAGATGGCGGCCGAACTGGGTCCAGCGCGCGTAGGCGCGGTCGCCGTCGACCAGCAATTCGTCCACGCGCAGCGTGAAATCGCCGAACAGGCGCTGGAACTCGCGCACATGCTCGGCGTAGTTGGCCGGGCTGCGCGTCAGGGTGCGCGGGTTTTCCGACTCCAGCTGGTGCGCGGCCACGCTGGCCGCCAGGTAACGCCCGGCCGCGTCCGGATCGCGTCCGGAACGCACCTCGTCCAGAAAGCCTTGCACCACGCGCCTGGTGTCCTCGCTGCTCATGGCCTCTCCTCCATGCGGTTGCGGATGCGCTCCAGCGCCTCCATTTCGTCGCGGCAGACCTGCCGGGCATGAATGGCCATGCCTTGCTGCCACCAGTCCAGCCAATGCCGGAACGCGATCAGTAGCCTGTTCATCCCCGCCTCCATTGTTCAATCATCAATCATGAATCGCATGCTACCTGGGCAATAAACATTGAAAAACCGCATTTCCCATGACACACTGTTCATTAAATGAGAACAGATCACTTACCCGATGCCCAGGCCCTGCTCGCCTTCGACGCGCTGGTCCGCCGCGGCAGCTTCACCGCCGCCGCCGAAGAGCTGGATTGCACCAAGAGCCGGGTCAGCCAACTGGTGAAAGCGCTGGAAAAACAGTTCGGCACCGTGCTGGTGTTGCGCAACACCCGCCGCGTGGCGCTGACCGAAACCGGCCAGCGGCTGGCCGTGCATGCCCGCGAGCTGCGCAGCCTGCTGGAGCGCGCGCGCATCGACATCAACGAGGCCGAAGGCGAAGTCAGCGGCCCGCTGGTGATCAGTTCCATCACCTCCTTCGCCCAATACCTGCTGGCGCCGATACTGGCCGAGCTGGCGGTGCTGCACCCCTGCCTGCAACTGAAGCTGCAGGTGGAGAACCGGCTGCAGGACCCGATCGCCGAAGGGCTGGATTTCTGCATCCGCACCCGCAACGTCCACGACGACGCGCTGGTGGCCAAGCCGCTGGGCCTGGTGCGCGAATGGGCGTTCGCCTCGCCGGACTACCTGGCCAAGGCGCCGCCGCTCGCCACGCCCGACGACCTGCCGCTGCACCGCATCCTGCTCGACACCAGCCGGCCCAAGCTGCGCGACACGCCGGAATGGCTGTTGGAAAAGGACGGTCAGCAGAAGCAGGTACGGGTGCAGCCGGTGCTCAGCAGCCACCAGTACGCGCCGCTGCTGTCCGCCGCCATCGCCGGCAGCGGCGTCGCGCTGCTGCCCGCCTACGTCGCCAGCGAGCATCTGAGAAGCGGCCGCCTGGTGCCGGTGCTGCCGGGCTGGAGCCACGATTGCTGGCCGGTCTACCTGGTCTATCCCTACCGCCATCCGCTGCCGCGCAAGTACGAGGCCTTCATCCAGCACGTGGTGCCACGGATGCGCGCCTTGCTGGAGGCAGGCATTGATCCAGGCCAAGGCGGCATCCGGCCGTCATCGCCAGAATGAGCGCCATTCGCGCCGGCTCAAGGCCGGCCTGACAAGGAGAATGCAATGGAACACCGCGACATCGTCATCGTCGGCGGCGGCATGGTGGGCAGCGCGCTGGGCGCGGCGCTCTCGGGCAAGGGCCTGTCGGTCTCTGTGCTGGAACGGGAAGCCCCCGCGCCGTTCGCGCCGGAACAGGCGCCGGACCTGCGGGTCTCGGCGATCAGCCCGGCTTCCGCCGCCTTTCTGCAAACCATCGGCGCCTGGGGCCAGGCGCTGGCGATGCGCGCCGCGCCCTATCGCCGCATGCAGGTCTGGGAGCGGGACGAGGCCGCCGGCACGCTGTTCGACGCCGCCGAGGCCGGCGTGCCCGAACTGGGCCACATCGTGGAAAACCGCGTGGTGCAGCTGGCCGCCACCGAGGCCTTGCTGGCCAAGGGCGACATCGACTACCGCTGCCCGGCCGTGGTGTCGGACATCGTCTACCGTCCCCAAGCCTCCCAGTTGACGCTGTCGGACGGCAGCAGGCTGCAAGCCAGGCTGCTGATCGCCGCCGACGGCGCCCGCTCTCAGGTGCGCGACGCCGCCGGCATCGGCGTCACCGGCTGGGACTACCCGATGCACGCGCTGGTCCTGTCCTGCCGGATCGACGGCGGCCAGCAGGACATCACCTGGCAGCGCTTCACGCCGGACGGCCCGCAGGCCTTCCTGCCGCTAAGCGGCGACGCGGCCTCCCTGGTGTGGTACCACCGGCCCGAAGAGGTGAAGCGCTTGCTGACGCTGGGCGACGACGAGCTGATCGCCGCCGTCAGCCAAGCGTTTCCGCGCAAGCTGCCGGGCATCCGGGAGCTGGCGGCGCGCGGCAGCTTCGGCCTGACCCGCCGCCACGCCCAATGCTACGTCAAGGACGGCGTGGCGCTGGCCGGCGACGCCGCCCACACCATCCACCCGCTGGCAGGCCAGGGCGTCAACCTGGGCTTCCAGGACGCAGCGATGCTGGCCCGGACCATTCTGGACGCCCATGCCAAGGGAGAGGATTGGGCGAGCGGGAAGACGCTGGTGCGCTATCAGCGCGCGCGCAAGCCCGCCAACCTGGCGATGCAGGCCGGCATGGACGCCTTCTGCTACGGCTTTGCCAACGATATCGGCCCGCTGCGCCTGCTGCGCGGCCTGGGCTTGCGGCTGGCAGACAAGGCCGGGCCGCTGAAGCGCGAGGCGATACGCTACGCGCTGGGGCTGCGCGCCTGAGCGTTTCTCCCCTTCATGCTAGGATCGGGGGACTTCCCCCTCTCCTGGCCTATCCATGAACACATTCCGCATTCGCGCCGCCATCGGTCTGCTGCAAGGGATCGCGCTATACGCGCTGTACCGCGCGGCGGATCATGGCGGCTGGCTGTCTCTCCACCCGCTGCTGTTCGCTCCGCTGCTGCTGGCGGCTGCGTTTCTGCCCTTGCCGTACCAGACCGGGCTGGGCGCGCTGCGTCCCGCCCGGCTGGCGGCATGGCTGGCGGCGCTGGCCATCGCCGTCGCCGCCTTCGGCGCGCATGACCGCTGGCGCGCCGGGCTGGAACACGCCGCGCGCTCCGATCTGACGCCGGGCGCGCTGGCGACGCTGGGCATCGCCCTGCTGCTGTTCATCGCCTGGACTATGATCCTGGCCGGCGAGGGCGAGCGGCGCTGGCGGGCGTCCTATCCCGCCTATTTCGACGCGGCCTGGAAGCTGGGCCTGCAGCTGATGTTCTCCGGCCTGTTCGTCGGCGTGTTCTGGCTGGTCCTGAACTTGGGCGCCGAGCTGTTCGCGCTGGTGGGCATAGACGGCCTGCGCCGGCTGATAGCAGAAGCCGAATTCGCGATACCGGCCAGCGCGCTCGCGCTGTCGGCCGGCCTGCACCTGAGCGACGTCCGCCCGGGCATCATCCAGGGCCTGCGCTCGCTGCTGCTGACCCTGCTGTCCTGGCTGCTGCCCCTGCTTGTGCTGTTGATCGGCGCCTTTCTCGCGCTGCTGCCCTTCACCGGGCTGGACAGCCTGTGGAAAACCGGCCACGCCGCCGCGCTGCTGCTGGGCGCGAGCGGGCTGCTGATCTTCCTGCTGAACGCCGCCTACCAGGACGGCGTCGAAACGCCCGGGCGCCTGATCGCCCTCAGCCTGCGCGCCGCCTGCCTGCTGCTCGCGCCGCTGCAGACACTGGCCGCCTATGCGCTGGCGCTGCGCGTCGGCCAGTACGGCTGGTCGCCGGACCGGGTGTTCGCCGCCAGCCTCGTCGCCCTGGGCGCCTGCTATGCCGCCGGCTACGGCTGGACGGCACTGCGGCGTCAGGCCGGACTCCCCGGCGTGGCCAGCGCCAATATCGGCGCCGCCTGGCTGTCGCTCGCGCTGTTGGCCGCCTTGCTGACGCCGCTGGCCGATCCGGCGCGGATCTCGGTATCCAGCCAGCTGGCGCGGCTGCAAGCCGGCCGCGTGGCCGCCGAGCGTTTCGATTTCGATTTCCTGCGCTACCACGGGCTGCGCTATGGCCATGCCGCGCTGCTGCGGCTGAGGGACGATCCCGCCCTCAGCGGCGCCGTCCGCCGCAAGGCAAGCGACGCCCTCAGCGAGGACAAGGCCAAACCCAGGCCTCCCGCCCAGGCGGTCCGTCCGCGCGGCCCGGCCGCGCTGCCGGCCGGCTTCCTAGCCCAGGACTGGAAGCAAGCCGCCAAACGAAGCGGAGAGCTGCCGTCCTGCCTGCTGGACGGCCGCGAGGCATGCGATGCCTATGTCGGCGATTACAGCGGCGGCGGCAAGCAGGAGGTGCTGCTGGCGGAGCCGCTCCCCGCCCGGCTGTCCTTGTTCCAGCGGAATGCCCAGGGGCTGTGGACGCTCGTCGCCGCCTACGACCTTCCCGCCGGGTGCCCGGCGCCGCTGGAGGCGCTGGCGGCGGGAGGCGCGCATGCCCTGCCGCCGCAGCTGCCCGACCTGGACGCCGGCGGGCTGCGGCTGCGGCCGCGCTATCCCTACACGCCGCTCGAGTGTCCCGGCGCGAAGAAATGACGTCAGCCCAGGATAACCGGCGCTGCGAAACGCCTGCCGCGCCATCGGTTGCGGTCGCCTCAACCCTGTCGGCGCGGCGCGCCATGCGCCGGGTTTGAAATAAATGGGCGAAATCTGATCGTCAGACCGGCCCCTGTCCCTATACCATGAGGGACACGAGGCCGGACGCCCTTGCTCCGGCCGCAACGGAGCCGCCCATGTCCTTTACCGACGATCACGACCACGCCGCCTGCCAGCGCCCGCTGGAACGGGTCCGCCCGTTCGACGCCGCCGCCTTCGAGCGGGCGGTGGCCGACATGCTGACCGCCAGCGGCATCGCCATCGATCCCATCCACACCGGCAAGACCGCCCAGCGCGTGCGCGAGCTGTGGCAGAAGCGCCTGCTGGACGGCTACGACACCGTGCCAGCCGAAGCGCTGGGCAGCGGCTTCGCCGACGAGCGCCGCGACATGGTGGTGATACGCAGCCTGGCGGTGCACGGCATGTGCCCGCACCACTTGCTGCCCTTCCGCGGCGTCGCCCACGTCGCCTACCTGCCCGGCGGCCGGCTGCACGGCTTCGGCCGCATCGCGCGCATGGTGGACGCCATCAGCCACCGCTACACCTACCAGGAATGGATCACCCACGAGATCGCCCGCACCCTGGTCGAGCACGGCGAGGCGCGCGGCGCCGCCTGCCTGATCGAGGCCGAGCAGCTATGCCTGCTGATGGGGGAAAACCGGCGCGGCGACGAACGGGTGATCACCCAGTGCTACGCCGGCGACTTCGAAACCGACGCGGAAGCCCGCAACCAGTTCCTGCGCGCGATCGAGCGCTGAGCGGCGGACAGCGAAAAGGCCGCTGCCCGTAAAAGGCAGCGGCCTTGATGTCTTTTGCGCGGGCGTCCGCCGCGCTAATCCAGCAAGCCGCCGGATTCGGACTTGGGCGAACGCCTGAGCAGGCCGTCCACCACTTGTTGCGGATCGTGGCCCTGGTACAGCAGGCCGCACACCGCGGCGGTGATCGGCATGTCCACCTGCAGCCGCTCGGCCATGGTCAGCACCTCGCGCGCGGTGGCCACGCCCTCGGCCACGTGGCCCAGCTCCTCCAGCACCTGCTGCAGGGGCTTGCCCTCGGCCAGCTTCAGGCCCACCTGGCGGTTGCGCGACAGCGCGCCGGTGCAGGTGAGGATCAGATCGCCCATGCCGGACAGGCCCATCATGGTCTGCGGGCTGGCGCCCAGCGCCATCGCGAGCCGGGTGATCTCGGCCAGCCCGCGGGTGATCAGCGCCGCGCGCGCGTTCATGCCGAAATCCAGCCCGTCGGCGACGCCGGTGGCGATCGCCATCACGTTCTTCACCGCGCCGCCGACCTCGACGCCCACCAGGTCGTCGTTGGCGTACAGCCGCAGCAGCGGACTGTGCAGCTCGCGCGCGACGCTGGCGGCGAACTCGGCGTGATCGGAAGCGATGGTCACCGCCGCCGGCAGGCCCTGCGCCACCTCGCGGGCGAAACTGGGGCCGGACAGCGCGCCGTACAGATGATCGGCCGGCAGCTCCTCCTCCGCCACCTGGTGCGGCAGCAGGCTGGAGCCAGCCTCGAAGCCCTTGCACGCCCACAGGATGGGCGGCAGCGGCGCATCCAGCGCGGTCAACGCCTTCAGCGTCGGCCGCAGCCCCGCCATCGGCGTGACGATCAGCACCAGCTCGGCGTCATGCGCGGCCTCGGCCAGATCGGACGACAGCTTCAGCTGCTCCGGAAACGGACAATCCGGCAGATAGCGGCGGTTGACCCGCTCCTCGCCCAGTTGCCGGATCTGTTCGGCGTCGCGCGCCCACAGCGTCACCTGGTGGTGACGGGCAAAAGCTATCGCCAGCGCGCTGCCCCAGGCGCCGGCGCCGAGAATCGCCAGTTTCATGCCCTATCCTTACAAGCCCCAGAGGTCGGTAATACGAGCATAGCCGACGCTGCCGTCGCGGTGGCGGACCTTGGCCCAGCCGTTCTGCGGCGGCTCCTGCAATTCCAGCACGCCGTCCTTGGGCACGGTGAACAGCAGCTTGCCGTCCTCGGCGCCCCGGTCGCGCACGCCGGCCTGGGCCGACACCACCAGCAGCCAGCGCTGCTTGGACAATGCCGCGGCCGGAATCCAGGCGATGCCGCCGGTGGCGTCGCGCACCCGCGCCCACTCCTTCTGGCTTTGCAGCACCTCGACCGGATAATAGCGGCTGACCGCGAACAGCTTCTTCGCGCTCAGCGAGGGCGCCTCGTACAGCGCGACGCCGGTTTCCTTGACCGAACGGAATTCCAGGGCATGGGCGGACGACGCCGCCAACGCGGATGCCAGCAGCAGCGGCAGAACGAGACGCTTCATGGCCAGCCTCAGGCGTTGCCGGCTTCGGCTTGCTGCGCGCGCTGCTGCATGTACAGCGCTTCGAAGTTGATCGGCGCCAGCAGCACCGGCGGGAAGCCGGCGCGGTTCACCACGCTGGACACCGTCTCGCGCGCGTACGGGAACAGGATGTTCGGGCAAGCCACGCCCAGGATCGGGTCCAGGTCTTCGCCCGGGATGTTGCGGATCTGGAAGATGCCTGCCTGGGCCACTTCGCACAGGAACATGGTTTTTTCCGGCAGCTTGGCGGTCACGGTGACGGTCAGGGTCACTTCGAAGAAGCCGTCGTCCAGCTGCTGGCCGGCGCTGGCCAGCTGCATGTCGATTTCCGGCTGAGCTTGTTCCAGGAACACCTGGGGCGCGTTCGGCACCTCCAGCGAGATGTCCTTCACATAGATTTTTTCGATGGAAAACGCCGGTTGCAGCTCTTGTTGTTCGCTCATGTTCTTTCTCGCAAAAAGCCGTCTCATGACAGCAGAATGTTATGGGTACATCGGCGGGCATCATCGCACGAAAGCCGCGCGGCGGCCAATCGGGGCAACGCCGCCGCTCAGTCAGCCAGCAGCGGGTCCAGCTTGCCGGCCTGGTTCAGCGCGACCAGGTCGTCGCAACCGCCGACATGGGTGTCGCCGATGAAGATCTGCGGCACGGTGCGGCGGCCGGTCAGCGCCATCATCTTGTCGCGCGCGTCCGGGTCGAGGTCGATGCGGATCTCGTTGATGCCGCCCACGCCCTTGCTGGCCAGCAGCTGCTTGGCGCGCACGCAGTACGGGCAGACCGCCGTGGTGTACATGGTTACCGGTTTCATGGTTGTCGCCTGAAAATTCGATCGCCGACGATTATAGCCGGGTTCGCGGCTCAGCGCTTTGCGCTGGATCGCATCGTGTCGGTGTTGAAGGCGAGCGCCAGGTCGGCCACCACCGCGTCCAGCGCCTTGCCCGACTCCATCGCCCGCGGGCCGTTGACGATGGCGACGATGGCCAGCCGCCTGCCGTCGGCCGCCTGCCAGTAGCCGGCCAGCGCCTTGACGTCGTTCAGCGTGCCGGTCTTCATCCGCAGCCGCGGCCCCAGCTCTACGAAGCGCTTCTTCAGCGTGCCGTCGGTGGCGGCGATCGGCAGGCTGGCGATGAACTCGCCGGCGTACGGCCCGCGCGCGGCGTCCAGCAGCACCTCGCCCAGCAGCCGGGCCGTCACCCGCTCGCGCCGCGACAGTCCGGAGCCGTTCTCCAGCCGCAGCGCGCCGGCGTCGGCGATGCCGCGCAGGCTCAGCTCCTCGCGCAGCGCCCGCTCGGCCGCGGCGGCGGTATCCTCGCCGCCGGCCGCGCGGCCCAGCGTCAGGAACAGCGTGCGCGCCATGGTGTTGTTGCTGTACTTGTTGATGTCGGACAGCGCCACCGCCAAGGGCTGCGACTGCCAGGACGCCAGCTCGCGCGCGTCGTCCGGCGCGCGGCCGCGCGCCACCCGCAGCGGCCCGCTGCCGCCCAGCGCCTGCCACAGCGCCGAGAAGTCCTGGCCGGCGAACGCGTCGTGGTCCAGCACGTTGACGTAGGCGCGCTGCCCGTCGCAGGCCGGCGGCAGACTGCCCGTCACGCGCACCCGGCGGCCATCGTTGTCGATGGAGACGAAGCGGCGCACGTCCGCGCAAGGCTGGTCCGGGCCCGGCGTCAGCGCCGCGCGCAGCTCTACGCCGGCCAGCGGCGGGTCCAGCGCGACGCGCGCGCCCTGTCCGTCGTTGAAAAAAGTCAGCCAGGCGACCTTCAGATTGGTCAGATGGGCATCCGGGCCGACGACGAAGGCCCGCCCGGCGTCGCCGTCGAAATCATCGGCGCCGCCGACATTGCCGAAGGCGCGCTTGTCCAGCAGCAGGCGCCCGTCCAGCTGGCGGATGCCGCGCAGCCGCAGACTGTACAGCAGGCTCAGCAGGTCGCCGTTGTCGAAGCGCGGATCGCCGCCGCCCAGCCAGTACAGATCGCCCTTCAGCGCGCCGCCTTCCACCGGCGCGGCCGACAGCAACGCCGTCTTCCAGCGGTAATCCGGCCCCAGGCGGTTGAGCGCCGCCCAGCCGGTCAGCAGCTTCATCGTCGACGCCGGATTCACCGGCGCGTCCGCCCTATGGGTTATCGCCGGAGCGTCGCCCTCCACCGGCGCCGCCCAGACCGCAATCTCATCCGGCTTCAGGCCATGCAGATCCAGCGCGAGCGCCGGCGCGCAGGCCAGCGCCAGCAAGACCGGCCACTTCGCGATTGCCATATCGTTTCCTCTCATAATTCCTGCGGATCCACGTCCAGCGACCAGCGCAAGGCCCTCCCATGCGCCTTGGCCAAGCCATCCAGCATCGGCGGCAGGCTATCGAGCAAGCGGTGCAGCGCGCCGCGCTGCGGCGACTCCAGCACCAGTTGCGCGCGCTCGCGCTGGGCCAGCCTGGCCATCAGCGCCGGCGCCGGACCGGAAATCAGCACGCCCTCGGCCAACGGCTCCAGCGTCTCGCGCGCCTGGCGCAGGAAGGCGGTGGCCCGGGCCAGTTCCGGACTGTCGGCGCGCAGCAGCGCCTGGAAGGTGGACGGCGGGAAACCGGCCTGGCGGCGCTCGGTCAGCAGCGTGGCCGCGTAGCCGTCGAAATCGTGGGCCACCAGTGCTTGGTACAGCGGATGGTCCGGCCACTGCGTCTGCACCAGCACCTCGCCCGGCGCGTCGGCGCGGCCGGCGCGGCCGGCCACCTGCATCAACTGGGCGAACAGACGCTCCGATGCGCGGAAGTCGGCCGAATACAGGCCGCCGTCGGCCCCCAGCGCCGCCACCAGCGACAGGGTGCCGAAATCGTGGCCCTTGGCCAGCATCTGGGTGCCGACCAGAATGTCCACCTCGCCGCCGTGCACCTTGCGGTACACCTCGTCCCAGGCATCCTTGCGGCTGGTGGTGTCGCGGTCTATCCGCAGCACGCGCGCGTCCGGCAGCATGCGCTGCAGCGCCGACTCCAGCCGCTGCGTGCCTTCGCCCAAGGGCTTGATGTCGGGATCGCCGCAGTCCGGACAGGCGCGCGGCACCGGCTCCTCCCAGCCGCAGTGGTGGCAGCGCAGCTTGCGCTCCATCAGGTGCACCACCAGCTTGGCCGAGCAATGCGGGCAGCCGCTGGTCCAGCCGCAGGCGCTGCAGGCCACCACCGGCGCGAAGCCGCGGCGGTTGATGAACACCAGGCTCATCTCCTTGCGCGCCAGCCGGGCCTGCAGCGCCTCCAGCACCGGCTCGGACAGGCCCTCGGCCAACTTCTTGCGGCGGGTGTCCACCAGCCGCACCTCGGGCAGCCTGGCCGCGCCGTGGGCGCGCCGGCTCAGCGTCAATCTCTTGTAGCGGCCGGCCTCGACATTGGCCACCGTCTCCAGGCTGGGCGTGGCCGAGCCCAGCACGATGGCGACGCCGGCGCGGCGCGCGCGCCACACCGCCAGGTCGCGCGCGTGGTAGCGCAGGCCGTCCTGCTGCTTGAACGAGCCGTCATGCTCCTCGTCGACCACGATCAGCCCCAGCCGCGGCAGCGGCGTGAACACCGACAGCCGGGTGCCGATCACCACGTCGGCGTCGCCATGCCAGGCGTCCAGCCAGCCGTGCAGGCGCTCGCCGTCGGCCAGGTGGCTGTGCTGCACCACGATGCGGCTGTCGGGAAAGCGGTCGGCGAAGCGGTTGATCAGCTGCGGCGTCAGGTTGATTTCCGGCACCAGCACCAGCGTCTGCGCCCGCGCGGCCAGCTGCTCGGCGATCAGGCGCAGATAGACCTCGGTCTTGCCGCTGCCGGTGACGCCGTGCAACAGCCAGGGCTGGAAACCCTCGCTCGCCAAGAGCGCGTCCAATGCCGCCTGCTGCTCGTCGTTCAGCGCCGGCGCGTCGCCCAACCGCAAAGGCGGCCTCTCCGGCGTCGCGCGCTCGGCCTTGCCCTCGGCCAGCCAGTCGGCCAGCAGCTTGCCGGCCTGCGGCGTCACCGCCTTGGCGGCGGCCAAATCCAAGGGCCCATCCTGCAGCGCCTGCCACAAGGCCAGCCGCGCGCGCTGCCGCGCCGGCGGCGGCTCGGCCAGCCCGGCGGCGGTCAGCGCGAACGGCCGGCGGTCGGGCCGGCTGACGTCGCGCGGCTCGCGCAGGCCGGTAGGCAGCGCGGTGAACAGCGTCTGGCCCAACGGGTGGTGGTAGTAATCGGACGCGAAACGCGCCAGCGCCAGGAAATCGTCCGGCAGGGGCGGCAGGCCATCCAGCACGCCGTCTATGCGCCGCAACTTGGCGGCGTCGACCTCGGCCACACCCTCCCCCGGTATCGGCGTGACCACGACGCCACAAACCCGGCGATTGCCGAAGGGAACGCTGACTCGGGAGCCTGGCATGACAGACGATTCAGTCAGGTAGCTGAACGTTCCTGCCAAGGGCACATCGACCGCCACCTGAATCCGGACCGGCCCGTTCATGATCGCCCCCCGACAGATGCAAACCCTGCTGCGACAAGGCTTTGCATCCGCTGTGCACAGATCTTGTGGATAACTTTGTGAACAACCATGGTGATATCGGGCAAAAAGCCGTGAAATCAGTGTTTCCACTAGATTGCACAAAAATTAATCAGATGTAAAACTTCTTATTTTTCAATGACTTACTTATATTAATTTTTTTTAACGCGCGCGCTTGACAAGTTTTCCACCAGGGTCTAGGCAGTGTGCATAACTCGCGGAACACCAGCCGAGCCGGCTGTCAACCCGCATCTTTCCCGAGTCGGGCATCGATATTGTCTACAGGCGCATTTACGCAACGCGAACGATAACAAGCGGCTGAATACCCCCTGGCCCAAGCGCCTGTTACAACAGGGAAAATTTAATAAAACCTTAAAAAAGCAACGCCTTTTAATCAGTTTCGCTCAAAGCGACAGTCACAACGCACCGACATGGGGCGGCATGCCTGGACAACCGCCCCGGATCGGCGCGTCACGCCGCGCCGTGATAGTCGCGCGACAGGCGATGGACCGCCTCCACCAGCGCCCCGGCGTGGGCCGGGTCGGCGAATTGCGAGATGCCGTGCCCCAGATTGAACACGTGGCCGCTGCCCTGGCCGTAGCTCTGCAGAATGCGCTCCACTTCGCGCTCGATCGCGGCCGGTTCGGCGAACAAGGCGTTGGGATCGAAATTGCCCTGCAGCGCCACCTTGGCGCCGACGCGGGCGCGCGCCTGGCCAATGTCGGTGGTCCAGTCCAGGCCCACGCAGTCGGCGCCGATGGCGGCGATGTCCTCCAGCCACTGGCCGCCGCCCTTGGTGAACACGATCACCGGCACCCGGCGGCCATCCGCCTCGCGCTTGAGGCCGGCGACGATGCGCTGCATGTAGGCGAGAGAGAACTCACGGTAGGCGGCATGGCTGAGCGCGCCGCCCCAGGTGTCGAAGATCTGCACCGCCTGCGCGCCGGCGTCGATCTGCGCGTTCAGGTAGGCGATCACCGACTGGGTGTTCGCCTCCAGGATGTGATGCAGCAGCTCGGGCCGGCTGTACAGCATCGCCTTGACGTGGCGGAAGTCGTCGGAGCCGCCGCCCTCCACCATGTAGCAGGCCAGCGTGAACGGGCTGCCGGAGAAGCCGATCAGCGGCACGCGGCCGTCCAGCGCCTTGCGGATGCTGGCCACCGCGTCGAACACATACTGCAGCTTGCCCATGTCGGCCGGCGCCAGCGCGCGGATCGCCGCCTCGTCGCGCAGCGGGCGCTGGAACTTCGGCCCCTCGCCCTCGGCGAAGTACAGGCCCAGGCCCATCGCGTCCGGCACGGTCAGGATGTCGGAAAACAGGATGGCCGCGTCCAGCGGGAAACGGTCCAGCGGCTGCAGCGTCACCTCGGTGGCGTAATCGGGGCTGGTACACAGGCCCATGAAGCTGCCGGCGCGGGCGCGGGTGGCGCGGTATTCCGGCAGGTAGCGGCCGGCCTGGCGCATCATCCAGATCGGGGTGTATTCGACCGGCTCCTTCAGCAGGGCCCGCAGGAAGGTATCGTTTTTCAGCTGGGTCATGGCGTCACGCGGCTATGGAAATCAGCGGGCATTATATCCCAGCCGACCCTGCCGCCGGCGCGGACAAATGAAAACGGCCGCAAAAGCCGACCGTCCTTCCATCCTTCCAGGCGCCGTCAGGACAAGATCTGCCTCAGCACATAGGGCAGAATGCCGCCGTGGCGGTAGTAGTCGACCTCCACCGGCGTGTCGATGCGCAGCGTCAGCGCCAGGCGCCGCTCCGCGCCGCCCGGGCTTCTGATCACCAGCGTCGCGTCCTGCCGCGGCCGCAGTTCGCCGTCCAGCCCTTCCAGATCGAAAGTCTCGTCGCCGGTGAGGCCGGCGGCGCTGTCGCCGTCCCGGAACTGCAAGGGCAGCACGCCCATGCCCACCAGGTTGGAGCGGTGTATCCGTTCGAAGCTCCTGGCGATCACCGCGCGCACGCCCAACAGCCGCGTGCCCTTGGCCGCCCAGTCGCGGCTGGAGCCGGTGCCGTATTCCGCGCCGGCGAAGATCACCGTCGGCGTGCCCTCGGCCTGGTAGGCCATCGCCGCGTCGTAGATGGACAGCCGCTCGCCGTCCGGCTGGCGCAGCGTCAGGCCGCCTTCCACCGGCCGGCCGTCGGCGTCGGGCGGCAGCATCAGGTTGCGGATGCGGACATTGGCGAAAGTGCCGCGCATCATCACCTCGTGGTGGCCGCGGCGCGAGCCGTAGCTGTTGAAATCGACCGGCTTGATGCCTTGCGCTTGCAGATACAGCCCGGCCGGCGACGAGGGCTGGATCGATCCCGCCGGGCTGATGTGGTCGGTGGTGACCGAGTCGCCGAAGATGGCCAGCGCCCGCGCGCCGCGCACCGGCTGGGCGGTGGACGGCTGCAGCGCGAAATCGGCGAAGAACGGCGGCTCGGCGATGTAGCTGGACGGCTCCCAGCCGTACACCTCGCCGCCCGCCGCCTGGATGCCGGCCCACAGCGGATTGGCGTCGGCCAGGTCCCGGTACAGCTTGCGGTAGGTTTCCGGATCGGCGGTCTGCGCCAGCGCCGCGCCCACTTCGTCCAGGCTGGGCCAGACGTCGCGCAGGAATACCGGCTGGCCGTCCGCGCCCTCGCCCAGCGGCTCGCGCGCCAGGTCGATGTCGACGCGGCCGGCGATGGCGAACGCCACCACCAGCGGCGGGCTCATCAGGAAATTGGCCTTGATCGCCGGATGGATGCGCGCCTCGAAATTGCGGTTGCCGGACAGCACCGACGCGCATACCAGATCGCCGGCGGCGATGGCCGATTCGATCTCCGGCGCCAGCGGGCCGGCGTTGCCGATACAGGTGGTGCAGCCGTAGGCGACCACGCCGAAGCCGAGTTGCTCCAGCGCCGGCAGCAGCCCGGCCTTGGCCAGGTAATCGGTGACCACGCGAGAACCCGGCGCCAGCGAGGTCTTGATATGCGGCGCCACCGTCAGCCCGCGCGCGGCGGCCTTCTGCGCCAGCAGGCCGGCGGCCAGCATCACGCCGGGGTTGGAGGTATTGGTGCAGGAGGTGATCGCGGCGATCAGCACCGAGCCGTGCGTCAAGCCTTTCGCGGCGGCCCCGCCGGCCGCCTTGCCATAGCCGCCGGCGGCGGCCGGCGTCTGCAGCAGCTCGCCGAAGCGCGGCTTCAGCTCCGTCAGCGCGATGCGGTCTTGCGGCCGGCGCGGGCCGGCGACGCTGGGCACGACGGACGCCAGGTCCAGCGTCAGCGTCTCGCTGTAATCGATGTCGCCTTCCCGCGGCATGCCGAACAGCTTCTGCGCCTGGAAGTAGCGGCGGAAGGCGTCCACCTCCTCGGCGCTGCGGCCGGTGGCGGCCAGGTAGTCGGCGGCGCGCTCGTCCGGCGGGAAGAAGCCCATGGTCGCGCCATACTCCGGCGCCATATTGGCCAGCGTCGCGCGGTCCGGCAGCGTCAGCGAGGCCGCGCCCTCGCCGAAGAATTCGACGAACTTGCCGACCACCTTGGCCTGGCGCAGCCGCTCGGTCACCGCCAGCACCAGGTCGGTGGCGGTGACGCCGGCGGCCAGCTTTCCCTTCAGGTGCATGCCCACCACGTCCGGCGTCAGGAAATACACCGGCTGGCCCAGCATGCCGGCCTCGGCCTCGATGCCGCCGACGCCCCAGCCGACCACGCCCAGCGCATTGATCATCGTGGTGTGCGAGTCGGTGCCGACCAGCGTGTCCGGATAATAGACGTCGCCGTCGCGCTGCACGCCGCGCGCCAGGTATTCCAGGTTCACCTGGTGGACGATGCCGATGCCCGGCGGTACCACCTTGAAGGTGTCGAAGGCCTGCATCCCCCACTTGATGAAGCGGTAGCGCTCGGCGTTGCGCTGGAACTCCAGCTTCATGTTCAGATCCAGCGCCCCCGCCTCGCGGAAATGGTCGACCTGCACCGAGTGGTCGACCACCAGATCCACCGGCACCAGCGGCTCCACCGCCGACGGCGGCTTGCCGAAACGGGCGGCGGCGCCGCGCATCGCCGCCAGGTCGCACAGCAGCGGCACGCCGGTGAAGTCCTGCAGCACGATGCGGGCGACCACGAAGGGGATTTCCTCGCTGCGTTCGGCCCTGGGCTGCCAGCCGGCCAGTTGCCGCACATGGGCTTCGGTAATACGCTGACCGTCCAGCTTGCGCAGCAGAGACTCCAGCACGATGCGCAGCGACACCGGCAGCCGGCCGACATCGCCGACGCCGAGCTCGGCCAGCGCCGGCAGCGAATGGAAGCGGACGCGGTGGCCGGACGCCAGTTGGAAATCTCGCAAACTATCTTGGGCAAGCAGGGACATGGTGAACTCCGGTGAGCGCCGGCCGCTCGGCCGGCGGGGCCGCAAAGGGCGGATGGGAAGGCGTCCGCCGCCAGAATCTGACATCCTGCGTCAGGATAGATTAGGACCGGCCCCGCCGGCGCAAGTTCGACCCGAAAAGGATGATGGCATGACGAAAACCGTACGCAGCGAAACCGACACCTTCGGTCCGATCGACGTCCCCGCCGCTGCGCTGTGGGGGGCGCAGACCCAGCGCTCGCTGGCGCATTTCCGCATTTCCAGCGAGAAGATGCCGCCGGAGCTGATCCTGGCGCTGGCTCGGGTCAAGCGCGCCTGCGCCGAGGCCAACCGCGGGCTGGGCAAGCTGGACGACGCCAAGGCCGCCGCCATCGCCGGCGCGGCCGACGAGGTGCTGGCGGGCCGACACGACGGCGAGTTTCCGCTGTCGGTGTGGCAGACCGGCTCCGGCACCCAGAGCAATATGAATATGAACGAGGTGCTGGCCAACCGCGCGTCGGAGCTGCTGGGCGGCCGGCGCGGGCCGGGCCGGCTGGTCCATCCCAACGACGACGTCAATCTCGGCCAGTCGTCCAACGACATCTTCCCCACCGCGATGCACGTCGCCGCCGCCACGCAGGTCAAGGAACGGCTGCTGCCGTCGCTGGATCTGCTGCGCCACGCGCTCGAATCCAAAGCCGAAGCCTTCGCCGACGTCGTCAAGATAGGCCGCACCCATCTGCAGGACGCCACGCCGCTGACGCTGGGCCAGGAGATCTCCGGCTGGGCGGCGCAACTGGCGCTGTCCGAACAGGCGGTGCGCGCGGCGCTGCCCATGCTGTGCCAGCTGGCGGTCGGCGGCACCGCGGTGGGCACCGGCCTCAACACCGATCCAAGCTTCGGCGCCGCGGTGGCGGCGCGCCTGGCCGAGCAAAGCGGCCTGCCATTCGAAAGCGCCGGCAACAAATTCGCCGCGCTGGCCGGCCACGAGCCGCTCGTGTTCGCCCACGGCGCGCTGAAAACGCTGGCCGCCGCGCTGATGAAGATCGCCAACGACATCCGCTGGCTGGCTTCCGGCCCGCGCAGCGGCCTGGGCGAGCTGTCGCTGCCGGAGAACGAGCCGGGCAGCTCCATCATGCCGGGCAAGGTCAACCCCACCCAGTGCGAAGCGATGACCATGCTGTGCTGCCAGGTGCTGGGCAACGACGCGGCGCTGGCCATCGGCGCCGCGTCCGGCAATTTCGAACTGAACGTGTTCAAGCCGCTGATCGCGCACAACTTCCTGCAAAGCGCGCGGCTGCTGGCAGACGGCATGGACAGCCTGCGCGAGCACTGCGTGGACGGCATGGAAGCCAACCGCGCGCGCATCGCCGAACTGATGGCGCGCTCGCTGATGCTGGTCACCGCGCTGAACCCGCACATCGGCTACGACAAGGCGGCCGCCATCGCCAAACACGCCCATCGCCACGGCACCACGCTGCGCGAGGCGGCGCTGGCGCTGGGCCACCTGAGCGCCGAGCAGTTCGACGCCTGGGTGCGGCCGGAAGACATGGTGTGAGCGGCGGGCCCTGCCGGACGGGAAGACGGGAGCCGATGGCCCTGCCGGGCCGGTCTCCCGTCGGGCAGCCCAGGCGAGTCAAGCCGTCATCCGCGCGGCGGTCCCCAAACCACGATCGCCGGAAACGGCGGCGTCAGGGATGAAACCACAGCTCGCGCCGCGACAGCGGCGTGGCCTCGGGCAGCAATGGATTGGGCAATTCGATGATGGCGCGGCCGGACAATTTCAGGCCGCGCAGATGCTCGTCGTTGAACGCGCGGAACAGCTGATCGAAGCTGCCGTCGGCCACGCTCTTCTCCAGTCCCTGCTGCAGCATGCGCGCCAGTTCCGGCCGCTTGGGGCTGACGAAGAAATAGAAAGCGGTGGGATAATGCAGCAGCAGGTGCGGATCCAGCATCAGCCCCTTGCTGTTCGGCGACTCCAGCTCCTGCCTGACCTCGATCACGCTGCGGGGAAAGTAGTCGTAGCGGCGTTGGCGCAGCATGGAAAACAGATTGGGATAGTCGGCGCTGGTGACCACCGGCAGGCCGGCCTCGCGCAGAATCCGGGTATCGGGCCAGTCCTGCCCCTGCCCGGCGCGGAAGGCCGCCAGCTGGCGGATGCTCTTCACATCCTTGAGCAGATCGGGCCGGTCGGCGGCAATCAGCGGCACCCGCCAGCCTATCAGTCCCTTGTCCAGCGGAATCCGCACCGTTAGCAGCTTTTGCTCGCGCTCGCGGCTGGTCATGCCCCAGAACAGGTCCACCTGGCCGTCCGGCCGCAGCATCTGCTCCATCGCCCGGCCCTGGTTCATGTCGCGCGCGGACAGCAGTTCGCAGCGTTGGGCCATCTGGCTGCAGGCCAGCTGCAGCAGCCCCTGGACATAGGGCCAGTGCGGATCGTTGTCGCCGGACACCAGCGCATAGTGAATCTGGACGCCGGCCGCCTGCGCGCACGCGCAGCTCAGGCACAGCAGCCAAGTCCGCAGCAATCTCGCCATGTTTTGCCTTTATGTAAGCGCTAAGGCCATTATGGCAACGCCTCACAGCCAGCCCAAGCCCCCGGCCGCCCCACCCAGCAGCAGCAGCCACAGCGGATTCCAGTTGCGCTTCCACGCCAGCAGCGCCACCACCGCGCTCAACGCCCAGCCGGCGAGGTCGCGGTTGGCCGCCTGCAGCAGCAGGCAGGCGCTGGCCCCCACCAGGCCCACCGTCAACGGCAGCAGGGCGCGCGACAGCAGCCTGGCCAGCTCCCCGCCCTGGTTGGCATCCCACCAGCGGGAAACGTAGAAGCTCAGCAGCGACGACGGCAGACACATCCCCAGCATGCTGACCAGCGCGCCGGCAACGCCGGCCACATGCCAGCCCACCAGGCTGACCACCAGCACATTGGGCCCCGGCGCGGCCTGGGCGATGGCGAACAGCTCGGCGAACTGGCCGGCGCTCATCCAGCCCTCGGCCACCACCAGCCGCTGCAGCTCGGGCAGCAGCACGTTGGCGCCGCCCACCGCCAGCAGCGACATCAGGCAGAAATGCCACAGCAGCACCAGCAGGATCATGTCGCCCTCCTCTCCCGGCTTAGCCAGGCCAGCGCCAGCGCCGACGGCGCGGAAGCCAGCAACACCCACAGCAAGGGCAGGCGGAACACCGCGATGGCGGCGAAGGTGGCGCACACCACCAGCGCGCTCCACCAGCGCCGCTCCAGCCTGGACAGCAGCCGCAGCGCCATCGCCAGCAACAGGCCGGCCGCCGCCGCCGCCAGGCCGTGCATCACGTGTTCGACCAGCGGCAGCTGCCGGTAGCGTCCATAGGCCGCGGCCAGCAGCAGCACGATGACCATGGGCGCCAACAGGAGGCCGCACACCGCGACCAGCGCGCCGGACGGCCCGTGGAAGCGCGCGCCTATCGACACCGCCATATTGACGATATTCGGCCCGGGCAGCACCTGGCACAGCCCCAGCTGCTCGGCGAAGTCGGCCTCGGACAGCCAGCGCCGCCGCAGCACCAGCATGCTGTGCGCCTGCGGCAGCACGCCGCCGAAGCCGCTGACGCCGATGGAGAAGAAGCCGGCGAACAATTCGCGCCGGCTGGGAAGGATCAGATCGCGATTCATGCCTTGACACTACTCGCCGCAAGCGGGCGATACAAACGAGAATTTCTGACAGGGGCGGTCACCGGACCTCACAGCTCGCCCAGCCGTTCGACGATGAAATCGACGAAAACCCGCAGTTTCGGCAAGGGCTGGCGATCGGCCGGGTAGATCAGGTGCATGGGCTTGGGGTCGGGCAAATAGCCGTCCAGCAGCGACACCAGCCTACCTGCCGCCACATCCTCCGCCAGCAGCGCTTCCGCCTGCAGCGCGATGCCGGCGCCGGACAGCGCCAGCTGGCGCAAGGCCTGGCCCTGATTGCACTGGAAGCGGCTGGCGCGCATCCGCACCCCATGCAGCTGCGCCAGCGCCTCCCAGCCGTCGTCGCGCCGCCAGCGGCTGAAGCCCAGGCAGTCGTGATCCGCCAAGTCTGCCGGCGTCGCCGGCGTGCCGCGCGCGGCCAGGTAGGCCGGCGACGCGGCGATCATCATCCGGTACGGCCGCAAGCGCCGCGCCACCATGCCGGAATCGGCCAGACGGCCGATGCGGAACACCGCGTCGTAGCCGTCGGCCACCAGGTCCGCCAGTTGATCGCTGAGTTCCAGCTCCACGCCGATGTCCGGCCAGCGCGCCATGAACTCGGCCAGCAGCGGCGCCAGGCGCAGCGTGCCGAAAGTGATGGAGGCGTTGACCCTCAGCACGCCGCGCGGCTGCGCCCGCAACAGCGCGGCGGCGTCCTCGGCGGCCGCCAGTTCGGCCAGGATGGCGCGGCAGCGCTGATAGTAATGCTGGCCCAGCTCGGTCAATTGCTGGCGGCGGGTGGTGCGCACCAGCAGCTTGCCGCCCAGCCTTTGTTCCAGCGCGGCGATATGCTTGCCGACCATGGGCTGGGACAGCCGGTGGGCGTCGGCCGCGGCGGTGAAGCTGCCTTTCTCCACCACCGCGACGAATAACTCCATGCTGAGCAGGCGATCCACAGATTAAAAACTCCAGATTATTAATCTTGTTCATCATAGCGGATTAATCAACACAGGGAATCCATGCACACTGTGGACATCGCAACCCGCAACGGAGAACACGCATGAAGATCCTGCTCGTAGGCGCCAGCGGCACGCTGGGCCGCGCCGTGCATCAAGCCTTGTCCCACCATCAAGTCATCACCGCCGGCCGCGGCAGCGGCGATCTGCGCGTCGACATCACCGACAGCGCCAGCGTGCAGCGGATGTTCGAGCAGGCAGGCCGGCTCGACGCCATCGTCAGCGCCGCCGGCAGCGTGCACTTCGCCCCGCTGGCGGAGATGACCGCCGCCGATTTCCGCATCGGCCTGAACGACAAGCTGCTGGGTCAGATCGACCTGGCGCTGACCGGCCAGCACTATCTGAACGACGGCGGCTCGATCACGCTGACCAGCGGCATCATCAGCGCCCAGCCCATCCGCCAGGGCGCCAACGCCACCGCGGTGAATCGCGCGCTGGAGGGCTTCGCCGCCGCCGCCGCGCTGGAGCTGGGCCGCGACCGCCGCATCAACGTGGTCAGCCCCAACGCGCTGCAAGAATCGTGGGACGGCTACGCGCCCTTCTTCCCCGGCTTCGAGCCGGTGCCGGCCTCGCGCGCGGCGCTGGCCTACGTGCGCAGCGTGGAAGGCATCACCAACGGCCAGACGCTGACCGTCTGGTAAGCCCGGCTATACTGCAGCAAGCGTTGTCCGCCGCCCTTCTCGGACACGCTCCTGCCGCGGGAGCCGGATGATGAACAAGTTGCTGGGCGGGCTGGCGTTGCTGCTATGCCCGCTCCTTCTCCATGCCGAACCGATCCCGGCATACAGCCAGGCGATAGAGCCCTGGGGCGACGCCGTCAGCGGCGACGGCCTGACACCGCGCTTCCTGCGCTGGCTGGCGGAGCAAAGCGGCCTGCAGTTACAGCAGAACACCCGCCCGCTGCCGCGGCTGGTGGAGGAGCTGAAAGCGGGACGAGACGCATTGGCGCTGATCACCGCGTCTCCGGAGCGCGACGTCTTCGCACTGGAACTATGCCGCCCGACCGACATCAGGCTGTCCATAGTCTACCGGCAAGACGAGCGCGCGCCGAAGGCCGCCAATCTGCGAGCGCGGCCGGTGGGCATTCTGCGCGGCACCCATACGCTAGATGGATTCATCGCCCAGAGCGGCGCGGAAGCGGTATTGGTCAACGACATGCGCCAGGGGCTGGGCATGCTGCGCATCGGCCGGCTGGATGCGATGATGTGCGTGCGCCCAGGCTGCGGCCGCGTGCTGCGCGGCCTGTCCGTGCCGGCCGACCGCTGGGCGGAACTGCCGGTCAGCCGCGAGCCGATGGCGGTGTACGTGTCGCGCGCCCATCCGCTGGCGCATGACGCTGCGGCGTTGGAGAAAATCAAGGCCGCCTGCCAGTCCTCCGCCGGAAAGGCCAAGATGGCGGAGCTGCTGTCCATTTTCGACTGACCATGAAAAACCCCGCCGGCCTTCGCAGGCGGACGGGGTCGTCGAACTCGCGGATCCAGCCGGATCAGATGTCGGCTTCCACCTCGTTGCCCTTGGCCTCCATCCAGCCGCGGCGGCTGGACGCCTCGCCCTTGCCCATCAGCATCACGAACATGTCCAGCGTTTCCTGCAGCATGCCGGGACGCACCTGCACCCTGACCAGGCGGCGGGTGTCCGGGTTCATCGTGGTGTCCTTCAACTGCTCCGGGTTCATCTCGCCCAGGCCCTTGAAGCGGGAGATGCTCCACGCGTTCTCGCGCACGCCCTCGCTGCGCAGGCGGTCGAGGATGGCGCTCATCTCGCCTTCGTCCAGCGCGTACAGCTTGCGCGGCGGCCGGGTCTTGCCCTGACCGGGCACGTCGACGCGGAACAGCGGCGGCTGGGCGATGTAGATGTTGCCGTTTTCCACCAGCCGAGGGAAATGGCGGAAGAACAGCGTCAGCAGCAGCACCTGGATGTGGGAGCCGTCGACGTCGGCGTCGGACAGGATGGCGATCTTGCCGTAGCGCTGGCCGGACAGGTCCGGATCATCGTTCGGGCCGTGCGGGTCGACGCCTATCGCCACCGCGATGTCGTGGATTTCGGCATTGGAGAACAGTTGGTCGCGGTCGGTCTCCCAACTGTTCAATACCTTGCCGCGCAGCGGCAGGATGGCCTGGTATTCCTTGTCGCGCGCCAGCTTGGCCGAGCCGCCGGCGGAATCGCCCTCCACCAGGAACAGCTCGTTGCGCTCGATGTCCTCGCTCTCGCAGTCGGTGAGCTTGCCGGGCAGCACCGCGACGCCGGACCCTTTCTTCTTTTCCACCTTCTTGACCGACTTCAGCCGGCTCTGCGCCTGGCGGATGGCCAGCTCGGCGATCTTCTTGCCGGCTTCCACATGCTGGTTCAGCCACAGCTCCACCGGGTCGCGGGCGAGGCCGGAGATCAGCTTCAGCGCGTCGCGGCTGGTCAGCTTGTCCTTGGTCTGGCCCTGGAACTGCGGGTCCAGCACGCGGGCGGACAGCACGAAGCGCACGCGGCTCCACACGTCCTCGGCCATCAGCTTGACGCCGCGCGGCAGCAGGTTGTGGTGGTCGATGAAGCTCTTCACCGCGTCGTAGACGCCGGCACGCAGACCGGCCTCGTGGGTGCCGCCCACCGGCGTCGGGATCAGGTTGACGTAGCTCTCGCCGCTGGCGCCGTCCTCGAACCAGGCCATCGCCCACTGCGCGCCCTCGCCCTTGGCGAACTGCTCGTGGTCGTCGCCGATATAGGCTTCGCCGGCGAACAGCGGCGCCACCGGCTCGTCGCCGTTGCACAGCTCGGCCAGGTAGCTCTTCAGGCCGTCCGGATACTGCCACGCCTTCACTTCGTCGCCGCTGGGCTTTTCCACCGTCAGCGTGACCGCCACGCCGGGCAGCAGCACCGCCTTGGCGCGCAGCAGGCGCTCCAGCTCCTGCATCGAATAGCGCGGACTCTCGAAATACTTGCCATCCGGCCACACCCGCACGCGGGTGCCGCTGGTGCGCGGACCGCAGTCGCCCACGCGGGCCAGCGGCTCGATCACGTCGCCGCCGGAAAACACCAGCCGGTGCACGCCGCCCTCGCGCTTCACTTCCACTTCCAGCCGGGTGGACAGCGCGTTGGTCACCGACACGCCGACACCGTGCAGGCCGCCGGAGAAGGCGTAGGCGCCGCCATCCTTCTTGTTGAACTTGCCGCCGGCGTGCAGGCGGGTATACACCAGCTCCACCACCGGCACGCCTTCCTGCGGATGCAAACCCACCGGAATGCCCCGGCCGTCGTCCTCGACGCTCAGCGAGCCGTCCTGATGCACGGTGACGGCGATCTTGCGCGCGAAGCCGCCCAGCGCCTCGTCGGCGGCGTTGTCTATCACTTCCTGGCAGATGTGGGTGGGGTCGGTGGTGCGGGTGTACATGCCGGGCCGCTCTTTCACCGGCTCCAGCCCTTTCAGCACCCGTACCGAGGATTCGTCGTATTGTTGTTGAGTCATGTTCTGGTCTTGCCCTGTCGGCGCGTCACGTCGACGCCGCCCGCGACGGGCGGCACAAATGAAGACAGCGGGCATCGCCCGCCGTCGCTGTACTGTAAACAATCCTGCCGCCGCTCACTGCTCGCTCTGGGTGGAGGTGCGCGCCAAGTACGCGTGGTGGCTTTCCACCCCTCGCATGAAGCGCGCCAGCTCGGACAGCGCGCGCTCGTAGACGTCACGCTTGAACTCGATCACCGCGTCCACCGGCGCCCAGTAGTCGTTCCAGCGCCAGCCGTCGAACTCCGGATGATTGGTGGCGCGCAGACAGACGTCGCTGTCCCGCCCCACCAGCCTGAGCAGGAACCAGATCTGCTTCTGGCCCTTGTAACTGCCGCGCCATTCGCGGCGAACCCAATTGGTCGGCACCTCGTAACGCAGCCAGTCGCGGGTGCGTCCCAGGATCTTCACGTGCTGAGGCAGCAAACCCACCTCTTCCAGCAGTTCGCGGTACATCGCGGCTTCGGGGCTTTCGCCCGGCTTGATGCCGCCTTGCGGGAACTGCCAGGAATGCTCGCGCACGCGCTTGCCCCAGAACACCTCGTTTTTAGCGTTGGTGAGGATGATTCCGACGTTTGGGCGGTATCCGTCCCGGTCCAGCATGGAAAAAACCTGCAATTCGTTAGTTACCGGAATTTTTGCACATTTCAGGCCTCCTTGCCACGCGCCCAGGCGCGTCCCTCCCGCTCAGGCCGCTTGACCCATGTCACCGCGGCCGGTCGGGCACTCCCCCAAACCACTCAAACGGTGCTACGATTCGCCGATTGAACGTCATTCCACTGCGCATTCATGGCAATCCTGCTCAACCGACCCACGCTGTCCCGCCTGCCCTGGTTTCCCTTGCGGCCCGAGGACTTCACCACCCTGCTGCAGACGGCCGATTTCCGCCTGCGCTTGCTGGAGGCCATCGCGGCGGCGACGCGGCGCGTCTACATCTGCGCGCTGTACCTGGAAAACGAGGAGGCCGGCCAGGAGATGCTGGATGCGCTGTACCGGGCCAAACAGCGGAATCCCCAACTGGACGTGAGGGTGATGGTGGACTGGCACCGCGCGCAGCGCGGCCGCATCGGCGAGGACCAGTCGCATTGCAATGCCAGCTGGTACCGCGAAGAAGCCGCGCGCCGCGAGCTGGACATTCCGATCTACGGCGTGCCGGTGCAAACGCGCGAGCTGTTCGGCGTGCTGCACCTGAAAGGCTTCGTCATAGACGATACCGTTTTCTACAGCGGCGCCAGCCTGAACAACGTCTATCTGCACAAGCTGGACAAATACCGCTTCGACCGCTACCACCTGATCCGCAGCCCGGAGCTGGCGGACGCGATGGCGGGCTTCATGGCCGAGCAGTTCTTCAACGACCCGGCCGTATTCCGCCTGGACAAGCCGACGCCGTCCACCCGCAGCATCCGCAAGGAAATCCGCCAGCTACGCGACAAGCTGTCCCACAGCCAGTACCGCCCCGGATCCGCGCATGCGGCTCCGGACGAGCTGGCGATCAGCCCCATCGTCGGCATCGGCAAGGGCAACCGGCTGAATCGCGCGATCCTGGACGTGATCGCCGGCGCCCAGCGCCGCCTGTTCATATGCACGCCTTACTTCAACTTCCCCCGCGCGGTGGTGCTGGAAATCAACCGCGCGCTGCGCCGCGGCGTGGAAATCGACATCGTGGTCGGCGACAAGACCGCCAACGATTTCTACATCCCGCCCGAGCAGCCGTTCCGCGTGATCGGCGCGCTGCCCTACCTGTACGAGATGAACCTGCGCCGCTTCGCCAAGCGCCAGCGCCAGTACCTGAGCCGGGAACAGCTGCGTGTCCGCCTGTGGAAAGATGGCGACAACACCTATCATCTGAAGGGCATCTGGAGCGATGACCGCTTCATCCTGCTGACCGGCAACAATCTGAATCCGCGCGCCTTCCGGCTGGATCTGGAAAACGCGCTGCTGCTGCGCGACCCGCAGGGCGCGCTGCGCGGGCAGAGCGCGGCCGAACAGCAGAGCATCCTGCGCCACACCACCCAGTTGAGCCATTATCGCCAGTTGGAGGACGTGCGCGCCTATCCGGAACAGATCAAGAAACTGCTCACCCGCCTGAGCCGGGTGCGGATAGACCGGATGCTGAATCTGATGCTGTAAGCGCCGTCCCGCCCCTTCACCCCATAGCCCCGCTTGCCGGGGCTTTTTGCCGCCCTCGGCTATGATTAAGCGGAGAACCGGAGTCCCTGTGGAGAGGGCGATGCGCGCAGCCGTCAATGTGGAAACCCGCAGCTTGGCCGTCGGCCATGATTACGCCGAGAAATGGCAGGAGGTGCTGGATTTGCTGGCCAAGCTGGTCCGCATCCCGGCCGCGCTGATCATGCGGGCGCAGCCGCCGCAGATCAAGGTCTTCTTGTCTAGCCGCAGCAAAGGCAACCCCTACGAGGAAGACGAGCTCGCCGATCTGGGCACCGGGCTCTACTGCGAAACCGTCATGGCCCGCCGCGGCGAACTCATCGTTCCCAACGCGCTGACGGATCCCGCCTGGGACCACAATCCGGACATCAAGCTGGGCATGATCTCCTACATGGGGATGCCCCTGGTCTGGCCCAACCAGGACGTGTTCGGCACCATTTGCGTGCTCGATGTCGAAGAAAACGCCTACAACGCCACCTACCGGCAGCTGCTGGCGCAATTCCGCGCCATGGTCGAGCGCGATCTCAGGCAGATCTACAACGACAAGGCCCGCGCCCAAGAGGATGCCGCGCTGCGCGCCGAAGAAGCGGAGCGGGTCCGCCGCGAGTTCGAACTGCTGAGGGCCGGCGAGCAAAAAGCGCTGCAGGCGCTGCGCGAGAGCGAAGAACGCTGGCACTTCGCGCTCGAAGGCGCAGGCGACGGCGTCTGGGACTGGGACATCTCCAACGGGAGCATCTTCTTTTCCAGCCGCTGCCGGCAGTTGTTGGGCCTGACCGCTCCGGAGGCAATCGCCGGCTTCCAGCTGTGGCAGACCGGCATCCACCCGGATGAGCGCCCCACCGTGCAGGCCGAGCTGGCCGGCTACCTGCGGCAACCCGAGGGCTCCTTTGTCACCGAGCACCGTTTCCGCAAGGGAGAAGAATGGATCTGGCTGCTGGGACGCGGCATGGTTGTCAGCCTGGACATTCAAGGACGGCCGCTGCGGATGATAGGCACCTACTCCGACATCACCGAACGCAAGGAAGCCGAGGCGGAGCTGCAGCTTTTGAACAGCCATCTGGAAGAGAGGGTGGCCGCCCGCACAGCCGAGCTGAAAAAAGCGATGCAGCAGATCAGCATCGCCGAGAAACAAGCGGCGCTGGCAAGAATGGTCGCAGGCATGGCGCATGAGTTGAATACGCCGATAGGCAACATCCTGCTATGTTCGTCGCAGATACAGGCTGACGTGGCAGCCATCGCCAAGGCCGATACCGACCGGCTGCTTTCTCGCAAAGGCTTGCAGAGTTTTCTGCAGAAGGCGGCAGAGAGCTGCGAGCTCCTGCAACGCAACAGCGAACTGGCTGGCGACCTGATCGGCCGCTTCAAGCAGATCGCCGTCGATCAGCTCGATCAGCCGCGACGCAGCTTCCATCCGGCACAGATCATTTCCAGGCTGCTGCAAACGCTGCTGCCGCCCGAACACCATCCTGATATCGACGTCCAGCTGCGGATTCCGGACCGCTTGGTCATTGAGAATTACCCCAGCGCGCTGGAGCAACTGCTTTCCCATCTGGTGGCCAACTCGCTGACCCACGGCTTCGAGGAAAAAGGCGTCGGCTGCATCCGCATCGACATCCGCCGCGATCAGGAAGAACTGATCCTGATCTACTCGGACGATGGAAAAGGCATCACCCAGGAGCTGCAAAGCAGGGTATTCGACCCATTCTTCACCACCCGAATGGGGCAAGGCGGCGTGGGTTTGGGCCTGGCCCTGGTCCACAACATCGTCCAGGTCATTCTGAAGGGGCAGATCCGGCTGGAAAGCGAGCCTGGCCAGGGCGCAGCCTTCATCATCACGTTCCCGGCGAACCAGGGCTGATTTCGATACCCCCAGCAGAGCGGGACAAGTGGCAGATCGCCATGGCCACTCCATGCCATCGACATGAGTGTGCCTTCTTGCCGCAGAGTATCGGCTTATGAGCAGGCAATCGCCATTTACTCCTCTTTTGGCGGCAATGGACTCACTTCCTGCAGTCGCTGATAGTCGACATGATCGTTTTCATCCTCATCGGTGTAGATCAGGTCGGCGAAAGCATGATTCCAGCGGATATCCTGATGCGAGAAGGTATGCCGCGCCACCATGGGCTGGATGGTGGTTTCGTCAATGCCGTTGATGGACAGGATCAGCTGCGCCCTGGCCACGGCCAAGGACGCCGCATCGCGCTGGTACAAGGGACTGCCCTCGTCTATTTTGTGCACCAGCGTCCAGCCCAGCACGAACATCGGATGCTGGTCGCGCACCAGCGCCAGATCATACAGTTTGCGGAATGCCGTCCCTTCAGCGGTCACCTCATGCTGCAGCAACCTCAGGCGGGCGCTGGCATCGATGATTACATTGTTTCTGGCATTGGCTGCCCTCAGCATCAACACCTGCTCGCCATTCAATGGCCTGACCACCGGGTTGCCGGTAAACACGATGCGCGCCCTGGGCCGCGAAAAACGGGCAAAGGTCACGCCGGTGATCAACGCGATGCTCATCATGCCGATGAAGATTTCCAGCATCGAGATCCAATGGGTATACAGCGTCTGCGGATGCATGTCGCCGTATCCGACAGTGGCCAGCGTTTCGACGCTGAAAAAAAAGGCGCCGAGGAACCCTTGCGGAAACTGGTTGGCGATGCCGCCAGGCTGGAGTTGATAGAGACCGGCAAACAACAGATTCAATGCGATGAAGGACATCGCGATGAACAAATAGAACTGCGGCCAACTGATGGTCATGCAGTAGTGATAGAGATCGTGCAGGGAGTGGCGCGGCTGGCTGTGGATGAACAGGCTGCGGCCGCCCGCCTCTATCCGCCGCGCCGGCTTGCTGCTGCGAGGAGCCATCAAAGCTTCCTTGAAATGTGAATGGCTGATTGTGTGAGCGAGGCAGGTCGGCGTCAATGATTGCCGATGCAGCCAGGAAACGGCCAAGCCCCGCCGGTGACCGGTCGGGGCAGGATTGGCGCGGCGCAATGTCCTGCGCCGGAATGCGCAAAGCCCAGCTCGTCTGAGCTGGGGTTCTGCGTATGGGGCGTCTGGCGGTGTCCTACTTTCACATGGCGAATGCCACACTATCATCGGCGCTAAGGCGTTTCACGGTCCTGTTCGGGATGGGAAGGCGTGGGACCACCTCGCTATGGCCACCAGACATAAACTGGTCAAACTCAAGAAGCCTGAACCAGAGATCCTCTCTGATTCTGAATATTCGGTATCTGATCGTGTCGCACACACGCTATCTTCGCGCCTTGGATTCTCCAAGCCACTCAAATGATAGGATCAAGCCTCACGAGCAATTAGTATCGGTTAGCTTCACGCCTCACAGCGCTTCCACACCCGACCTATCAACGTCCTGGTCTCGAACGACTCTTCAGGGAGGTCAAGCCTCCAGGGAAGTCTCATCTTCAGGCAAGTTTCCCGCTTAGATGCTTTCAGCGGTTATCTCTTCCGCACTTAGCTACCCGGCAATGCGACTGGCGTCACAACCGGTACACCAGAGGTGCGTCCACTCCGGTCCTCTCGTACTAGGAGCAGCCCCCGTCAAACTTCCAACGCCCACTGCAGATAGGGACCAAACTGTCTCACGACGTTTTGAACCCAGCTCACGTACCACTTTAAATGGCGAACAGCCATACCCTTGGGACCGGCTACAGCCCCAGGATGTGATGAGCCGACATCGAGGTGCCAAACACCGCCGTCGATGTGAACTCTTGGGCGGTATCAGCCTGTTATCCCCGGAGTACCTTTTATCCGTTGAGCGATGGCCCTTCCATTCAGAACCACCGGATCACTATGTCCTGCTTTCGCACCTGCTCGACTTGTCGGTCTCGCAGTTAAGCTACCTTTTGCCATTGCACTATCAGCACGATTTCCGACCGTACCTAGGTAACCTTCGAACTCCTCCGTTACACTTTGGGAGGAGACCGCCCCAGTCAAACTGCCTACCATGCACTGTCCCCAATCCGGATCACGGACCAAGGTTAGAACCTCAAACACACCAGGGTGGTATTTCAAGGACGGCTCCACCAGAACTAGCGTCCTGGCTTCAAAGCCTCCCACCTATCCTACACAAGTCTGTTCAAAGTCCAATGCAAAGCTACAGTAAAGGTTCACGGGGTCTTTCCGTCTAGCAGCGGGGAGATTGCATCTTCACAAACACTTCAACTTCGCTGAGTCTCAGGAGGAGACAGTGTGGCCATCGTTACGCCATTCGTGCGGGTCGGAACTTACCCGACAAGGAATTTCGCTACCTTAGGACCGTTATAGTTACGGCCGCCGTTTACCGGGGCTTCGATCAAGAGCTTGCACCCCATCACTTAACCTTCCGGCACCGGGCAGGCGTCACACCGTATACGTCCACTTTCGTGTTGGCACAGTGCTGTGTTTTTGTTAAACAGTCGCAGCCACCGATTCTCTGCGACCTCTCAAAGCTTCGAACGCGAAGTCCTACACTCTAAGAGGCATACCTTCTCCCGAAGTTACGGTATCAATTTGCCGAGTTCCTTCTCCTGAGTTCTCTCAAGCGCCTTAGAATTCTCATCCTGCCCACCTGTGTCGGTTTGCGGTACGGTTCTTGTGTAGCTGAAGCTTAGTGGCTTTTCCTGGAAGCGTGGTATCAGTCACTTCAGGTCCGTAGACCCTCGTCATCACGTCTCGGCGTTAAAGAAGGGCGGATTTGCCTACCCCTCACGCCTACCGGCTTAAACAGACTATTCCAACAGTCTGATGACCTAACCTTCTCCGTCCCCACATCGCACTACACAAAAGTACGGGAATTTTAACCCGTTTCCCATCGACTACGCTTTTCAGCCTCGCCTTAGGGGCCGACTCACCCTACGCCGATGAACGTTGCGTAGGAAACCTTGGGCTTTCGGCGAGCGGGCTTTTCACCCGCTTTATCGCTACTCATGTCAGCATTCGCACTTCTGATATCTCCAGCATCCCTTACGAGACACCTTCACAGACCTACAGAACGCTCCCCTACCACGGACACTTACGTGCCCATCCGCAGCTTCGGTTATCAGTTTGAGCCCCGTTACATCTTCCGCGCAGGACGACTCGACCAGTGAGCTATTACGCTTTCTTTAAATGATGGCTGCTTCTAAGCCAACATCCTGGCTGTCTAGGCCTTCCCACTTCGTTTACCACTTAACTGATCATTTGGGACCTTAGCTGGCGGTCTGGGTTGTTTCCCTCTTGACGATGGACGTTAGCACCCACCGTCTGTCTCCCATGCTCGCACTTTCCGGTATTCAGAGTTTGCCATGGTTTGGTAAATCGCAATGACCCCCTAGCCATAACAGTGCTTTACCCCCGGAAGTGATACATGAGGCACTACCTAAATAGTTTTCGGGGAGAACCAGCTATCTCCGAGTTTGTTTAGCCTTTCACCCCTATCCACAGCTCATCCCCTAGTTTTGCAACACTAGTGGGTTCGGACCTCCAGTGCGTGTTACCGCACCTTCATCCTGGCCATGGATAGATCACTCGGTTTCGGGTCTACGCCCAGCAACTAAGACGCCCTATTCGGACTCGGTTTCCCTACGCCTCCCCTATTCGGTTAAGCTTGCTACTGAACGTAAGTCGCTGACCCATTATACAAAAGGTACGCAGTCACGGAACAAGTCCGCTCCCACTGTTTGTATGCATCCGGTTTCAGGTTCTATTTCACTCCCCTCCCGGGGTTCTTTTCGCCTTTCCCTCACGGTACTGGTTCACTATCGGTCGATCACGAGTATTTAGCCTTGGAGGATGGTCCCCCCATCTTCAGACAGGATTTCGCGTGTCCCGCCCTACTTCTCGTACGCCTAGTCCTTGGAATGTGTTTTCGTGTACGGGGCTATCACCCACTATGGCGGTCCTTTCCATAACCTTCCACTAACACAATCCATAACACGTACAGGCTGTTCCGCGTTCGCTCGCCACTACTTACGGAATCTCGGTTGATTTCTGTTCCTCGAGTTACTTAGATGTTTCAGTTCACTCGGTTCGCCTCCACTGACCTATGTATTCAGTCAGGGATCTCCTTGCGGAGGGGTTTCCCCATTCGGACATCGCGGGATCAAAGCTCTATTGCCAGCTCCCCCGCGCTTTTCGCAGGCTTACACGTCCTTCATCGCCTGTGATCGCCAAGGCATCCACCAGATGCACTTAGTCGCTTGACCCTATCATTTCAGTAACCTAAATCACCAAAACGACGGAGCGTGTTTGTGCGACGACTGCACCGCCCCTTTTGATATGGCGACGCAGCCTTAGATACAATCAAATACCCAAGATGACGATTTGTCCGCGTAAAGAGTTAACTCTACGCTTTCATCTCGCCGTCTTATATATTCGGCTTCTTCAGTTTGTTAAAGATCGGGCGTTTCAACAACGCAAACAAAATCAAACTTCTCAATTCGATTTTGTTTGCGGCGTATGGTGGAGGATGACGGGATCGAACCGACGACCCCCTGCTTGCAAAGCAGGTGCTCTCCCAACTGAGCTAATCCCCCTCTTTTTGGGTGATGCTGCGTTGCTCAGTCGCTCATGTGCATGAGCACACTTCGCTTCTTCGCGCCTTGCCTGACCCAAAAAATACTGGTGGGTCTGGTAGGACTCGAACCTACGACCCCTGCGTTATCAACACAGTGCTCTAACCAGCTGAGCTACAAACCCAGTAGTCGTTTGATACCACATCCTTTTCGATCAAAATCAAGCAGATCCAGGCGAAAGCTGACGACGTGTACATCGAGTACACGAGGAGGCTTTCAACGCAGAGCTGCGCAGATTTTCATCGAAAATGCCCTTAACTTGAATAACCGATAGGCTGTAAGTACTTGGCAATCGCCAGTCTCTAGAAAGGAGGTGATCCAGCCGCAGGTTCCCCTACGGCTACCTTGTTACGACTTCACCCCAGTCATGAATCCCACCGTGGTAAGCGGCCTCCTTGCGGTTAGCCTACCCACTTCTGGTGAAACTCACTCCCATGGTGTGACGGGCGGTGTGTACAAGACCCGGGAACGTATTCACCGCAGCATGCTGATCTGCGATTACTAGCGATTCCGACTTCACGCACTCGAGTTGCAGAGTGCGATCCGGACTACGATCGGTTTTCTGAGATTAGCTCCACCTCGCGGCTTGGCAACCCTCTGTACCGACCATTGTATGACGTGTGAAGCCCTGCTCATAAGGGCCATGAGGACTTGACGTCATCCCCACCTTCCTCCGGTTTGTCACCGGCAGTCTCATTAGAGTGCCCAACTGAATGATGGCAACTAATGACAAGGGTTGCGCTCGTTGCGGGACTTAACCCAACATCTCACGACACGAGCTGACGACAGCCATGCAGCACCTGTGTTACGGCTCCCTTTCGGGCACCAAGCCATCTCTGGCAAGTTCCGTACATGTCAAGAGCAGGTAAGGTTTTTCGCGTTGCATCGAATTAATCCACATCATCCACCGCTTGTGCGGGTCCCCGTCAATTCCTTTGAGTTTTAACCTTGCGGCCGTACTCCCCAGGCGGTCAACTTCACGCGTTAGCTACGCTACCAAGGATTCAAACCCCCAACAGCTAGTTGACATCGTTTAGGGCGTGGACTACCAGGGTATCTAATCCTGTTTGCTCCCCACGCTTTCGTGCATGAGCGTCAGTGTCATCCCAGGGGGCTGCCTTCGCCATCGGTATTCCTCCACATCTCTACGCATTTCACTGCTACACGTGGAATTCTACCCCCCTCTGACGCACTCTAGCTGTGCAGTCTCCAATGCCGTTCCCAGGTTAAGCCCGGGGCTTTCACATCAGACTTGCACAACCGCCTGCGCACGCTTTACGCCCAGTAATTCCGATTAACGCTCGCACCCTACGTATTACCGCGGCTGCTGGCACGTAGTTAGCCGGTGCTTATTCTTCAGGTACTGTCATCCCCGCCGGGTATTAACCAGCGGGATTTCCTCCCTGACAAAAGTCCTTTACAACCCGAAGGCCTTCTTCAGACACGCGGCATGGCTGGATCAGGGTTGCCCCCATTGTCCAAAATTCCCCACTGCTGCCTCCCGTAGGAGTCTGGGCCGTGTCTCAGTCCCAGTGTGGCGGATCATCCTCTCAGACCCGCTACTGATCGTCGCCTTGGTGAGCTCTTACCTCACCAACTAGCTAATCAGACGTCGGCTGCTCGTATAACGCGAGGTCTTTCGATCCCCCGCTTTCCCCCTCAGGGCGTATGCGGTATTAATCCGGCTTTCGCCGAGCTATCCCCCATTACACGGTACATTCCGACGCATTACTCACCCGTTCGCCACTCGTCAGCGGTGCAAGCACCCTGTTACCGTTCGACTTGCATGTGTAAAGCATGCCGCCAGCGTTCAATCTGAGCCAGGATCAAACTCTTCAGTTCAATCTCTTAGCAATTTCTGGCACGCAAGTTCAAAGAAATAACTGGTATTTCCTATCTCTTGCAGTGCAAGTATTCGGCTTTCGCCAAGCACTTACACCTATCGGTTATTCATTCTGTTAAAGAGCAGTGCCGGTCGCTGCGTCGTCGCTGCGGAACCGTTTCGTTTCCGCTGTTTCGTTCGCTGCGTCAGCTGAGGAGGCGAACTATACGCCCCGACCCCAAACCCGTCAACACCTTTTGCGAGAAAAAATGAACTTTCTTCGCCACTTTGCCACAAGTCATTGATTTGCAATGATTGAAGGCATGGAAGTTTTCATCAAAACGCAAAACGCCGCCTCAGGGCGGCGTTCGAACAGCGGGTGAAATACGCTCAGGGCTTGGCCGCAGCCTGGGTTTCCGGCTGCAAGTAAGGCAGGAAGGCGTTGACCACCTCCGGCGCATCCGGCTTGGTGCGGGTGCCGATGCTGATCACCTTGCTGGCGCCGGGCAGGATCAGGTACTTGTGGAAGTTCCACGACGGCGCGTCGTCGGTGGCGGCGATCAGATCCTTGAACAAAGGCTGGGCATCGGCGCCTCGAACATGCCCCTTGCCCGCCATCGGAAAGGTCACGCCGTAATTGGCCTGGCAGAAGGCGCCGATCTCGCTAGGCTTGTCCAGCTCCTGGAAGAAATCATTGCTGGGAAAGCCGATCACCATCAACCCGCGCGGACCATACTGCTTGTATAGCGACTCCAGTTGCGTGAACTGCGGCGTGAAGCCGCAATGGCTGGCGGTGTTCACCACCAGCAGCGGCCGGTCGGCGTACTGGCACAGATTGATCTGCCCGCCCATCAGCCCCGGCACGGAGTGGTTCAACAGGGCCGGACACGCGGCCAGCGCGGCCTGCCCCCACAGCATCAACATGGCTCCCCAGCGTTTCATGGCGTTCTCCCTGCCGAGCCAGCCCATAGCTCGGCGCTTGCTTGATATAAGAATAGGGCAATGCGCCCATGCATTGCCCTATCGTCTCACATTGCGAAGGCGGATGCCCCCGCCCTGTCATTCCTGCTGGCTGGCGATGTCCGCCCGCACCTTGTCCATGTCCAGATCGCGCAAGCTTTGAATCAGTTGCTCGAACTGGCCGGCCATCATGGCACCGGCCTGATTGAACACCATGACGCCATCCTTGACCGCGATCAGCGTCGGAATGGAGCGGATGTTGAAGTGGGCGGCCAGGTCGCGCTCGTCTTCGGTATTGATCTTGCCGAACACGATGTCCGCGTGTTTTTCAGAGGCGGCCTCGAACACCGGGCCAAACATCTTGCACGGGCCGCACCAGGGCGCCCAGAAATCCAGGATGACCAGCCCTTCTTCCTTCATATTGGCATTGAAGTTGTCGGCGGTGAGGTTGACATAGGACATGGCGGCTCTCTTTCTATGAATCGTTAGGCCCGCCAGGCGCGGGCCGT
Organism: Chromobacterium violaceum ATCC 12472; assembly: GCF_000007705.1. Lineage (NCBI taxonomy): Bacteria > Pseudomonadati > Pseudomonadota > Betaproteobacteria > Neisseriales > Chromobacteriaceae > Chromobacterium > Chromobacterium violaceum. The sequence goes on along the minus strand of NC_005085.1, from coordinate 1,152,577 downwards.
CTGAGTCCAAGATATGAGCGGGCCGGAGTCATTGCAAGGCATGATCCCGGTTGTATTTTTCAATCCTGCCGATAGTCGGCTAGCCGATGAACGGCAGAGCCAGATACAGCTTGATCACGATGGCGTTGACGATGTCGATGAAGAACGCCCCCACCATGGGCACCACCAGGAAGGCCAGATGCGATGGGCCGAAGCGTTCGGTCACCGCCTGCATATTGGCGATGGCGGTGGGCGTGGCGCCCAGGCCGAAACCGCAGTGGCCGGCGGCCAGCACCGCGGCGTCGTAGTTGCGGCCCATCACGCGGAAAGTGACGAACACCGCGTACAGCGCCATCGCCAGCGTCTGCAACAACAGCAGCGCGAAGATGGGCAACGCCAACGCGGCCAGATCCCACAGCCGCAGCGACATCAGCGCCAGCGCCAGGAACAGCGACAGGCTGACGTTCCCCACCACCGACACCTCGCGCTCGAAGATCCGGTACCAGCCCAACGCGGCCAGGCCATTGCTGATCAGCACGCCGACAAATAGCACGCAGACGAAAGTCGGCAGTTCGAACGCCGTGCCTTTCAGCAGCGAAGCGATGAAGGTGCCGCCCAGCAAGCAGACGGCGATCAAGGCCAGCGTTTCGATGAAGGAGTGCGGCGTGATCAGCCGCTGCGCGTCCGGTTGCTCGAACCCCTGCGGCGGCTGGTCGGCGTTGTGCTCCGCGCCCGGCGCCTTCACCCGCTTGACCAGGAAGCGCGCCACCGGGCCGCCGATCAGCCCGCCCAATACCAGGCCGAAAGTCGCGCACGCCATCGCCAGTTCCGCGGCCGAGGCCAGGCCATACTTGTCGGCGAAGGTGCCGCTCCACGCTGCGCCGGTGCCGTGGCCGCCGGACAAGGTGATGGAGCCAGCCAGCAGTCCCATCAGCGGATCCAGGCCCAGCGCGCTGGCCACAGCCACGCCCAGGGTGTTCTGCACCAGCAACAGGCCGACCACCACGCCGAGAAAGACGCCCACCGTTTTGCCGCCGTGTTTCAGGCTGGCGAGGTTGGCATTGAGGCCGATGGCGGCGAAGAAGGCCAGCATCAGCGGGGTTTGCAATGAGGCGTCGAAACGGACTTCCACGCCGGAAAACTGGCGCCACGCCAGCAGAACGGCGGCCACCACCAGGCCGCCGGCCACCGGCTCGGGAATGTTGTAGGTGCACAGCGCGCCGGTATGGGCGACCAACTTGCGGCCCAGCAGCAGGACCAGCGAGGCGGCCACCAGCGTGCCGTAGAAATCGAGTTGGATCATCGGTTCTCCTATTGTCGTTTTCGAGCGAAAACGCGCCCGCTGCGCGACGCAGGCAAACCGATGAGGCAGGAAGGCATGGAGGCGCTCCACATCCCGCCGCTTGCGCGGCGAGGCGGCGCCATGGCCGCCGGCTGGCTGGTCGGCGGCTCCATGCGGAAACGCGCTGGGTGATGGGAGCGGAGAAACGGAGGAAAGTTCGAGTAAAAACTATTTACAATCAACAGGATGACGGATCAAACCCGATCTATCCGCCAGCACTGGTGGATCTTGCGATTGCGAAAGTCTTCCGGCACCGACTGCGCGCTGATGTCGCGTATCCGGTAATCCTGATGCAGACGCTCGTCCAGCTGGAAGGTGCGCAGATTGTTGGAAAAGTACAGCCAGCCGCCCGGCGCCAGCAGCGCCATCGCATAGTCGATCAGCCAGACGTGATCGCGCTGCACGTCGAGGATGTCGCGCATTTTCTTGGAATTGGAGAAAGTGGGCGGATCCATCACGATCAGATCGAACTGCTTGCCCGCGTCCACCGCCTCTTCCAGATACTGGAACACATCGGCGCGCACCAGCTGGTGCTTGCCCAGATCCAGCCCGTTCAGCTCGAAATTGCGGCGCGACCAGTCCTGATAGGTATTGGACATGTCCACCGTCTCCGAACTGAGCGCGCCGCCGGCGCCGGCATAGACGGTGAAGCTGCCGGTATAGGCGAACAGATTGAGGAAACGCTTGCCGGCCGCCTCCTCGCGCACGCGCTGGCGGGTATTGCGGTGGTCGAGGAACAGGCCGGTATCCAGGTACTGGTCCAGATTGACGATGAAGCGCTGGCCGAACTCCTCGACGATGAAGTCCTCGCCTTCCGCGCCCACCTTCTCGTACTGGCTGACGCCCTTCTGCCGGCGGCGGTTTTTCAGCGTGACCGCGGCGGCCGGAATGCCCGCCACCTGCGCGATGGCGGCGACCACGGCGTCTATCCACGCGCGGTAGGCGTCGTCGTCCATCTCCCAGCCGGTATCGTATTCCTGCAGATGGACGCGCGAGCCATAGATGTCCACCGCGAACGGGAACTGCGGGACGTCCTTGTCGTAGACGCGCCAGGCGTCCAGCCCCTGGCGGCGCGCCCATTTGGCGTAATGCTTGTAGTTCTTGGCCAGACGGTTGGCGAAGGCGCTGACGTCCTGCATGGCGTATCCTCGATTGCTGCAAAACAAACGCGCCAGCCTGGGCTGGCGCGGCACGGTGTTCAAACCGGCATTATAAGGCGCTATTGCTCGGAGTACATCGACAGCATCTTGCGGTACACCGGCTCCGGCAGATACTGGCGGATCACGCCTTCCCAGCCGCGCGGGCCGATCAGGCCCTTGACCATGGTCGACGACACCTCCGCGTATTCGCGCGGCGGCAGCAGGAACAGCGTGGTGATGTCCGGATGCAGGTCGGAATTGATGTAGCGCATCGTGCGCTCGTACTCGTAGTCGCTGGCGGTGCGGATGCCGCGCACGATGTAGTTGGCGCCGACGCTCTGCGCGTAATTCACCAGGAACTGATTCTCGAAGACGTCGACCCGCAGCTTGCTGAAGCCCGAAGTCACTTCGCGCAGCAGCGCGACCCGCTCGTCGACGCTGAAAGTGCAATGCTTGTCCGGATTGACGCCCACCGCGACGATCAGCTCGTCGAACAGCTCCACCGCCTCGCGTATCATCCACAGGTGGCCGTTGGTCACCGGATCAAAGCTGCCGGCATAGACGGCTCGTTTCAATTGGCGTTTTCCTTTGGCTTTGATTGTGTGCTCCATGCCGAATGTATCTTGCGTTGAGAGGGGTGGTAAAGGATTTTTTGTGCGGCGCGGCAAAAAACAGCCGCGCCGGGAAGGCCGTCAAGAAAAGGTCATAATTGACAATTGACCATCCAGTTGACGCCGAATTTATCACTAAAACAGCCAAAAAGCGCGTTCCAGAATGTTTTGCCCAGCGGCACCGTCACCTGGCCGCCCTTGCTCAAGGCGGCGAAAACCCTTTCCGCCGCGGCGGTGTCGCCCTCCAGGTTGATGGACAGGGTGATCTGCTGGCCGGATGCCATCGGCCGGTCGGTGTCGGAAATCATCAGCACATTGGCGCCGAACGTCAGCCTGGCGTGCATCACCCAGCTTGGGTCGATGTCGCCCATCGGCGGCATGTCCTTGGGCGCGTCGGCGTAGCGCATCAGCATGGCGATTTCGCCGTCCAGCGCCTCGCGGTAGAAATTCAGCGCCTCCTCGGCGCGGCCGCCGTTGAAGTTCAGATACGGATACACATGCATGGCAAGTCTCCGCTAGGGGTGGGAAAGCCAGTGTACGCCCGGGCTTCAGGACATTGAAATGAAAAAGGCCCGCGACGACGCGCGCCGCGGGCCTCCAGTGCCGATTTGGTCTCAGCCGTTGATCTCTTCCGCGCGGTGGCAGGCCACCATGCGCTGATCCAGTTCGCGCAGCTGCGGCACCTCGGCCTTGCAGCGCTCATTGGCGTGCGGGCAGCGCTTGTGGAAGGCGCAGCCGGACGGCGGATTCAGCGGGCTGGGCAGCTCGCCCTCGATCTTGATCTTGATGCGGCGGTCTTCCGGATGGATGGACGGCGTCGCCGACAGCAGCGCCTGGGTGTACGGATGCAGCGGGCGCTCGTAGACGCGGGCCTTGTCACCCACCTCCACCGCGCGGCCCAGGTACATCACCATCAGGTCGTTGGCCACGTGCTCCACCACCGCCAGATTGTGCGAAATGAACACGTAGGCGGTGTTGAACTCCTCCTGCAGATCCATGAACAGGTTGAGCACCTGCGCCTGGATCGACACGTCCAGCGCCGAAGTCGGCTCATCCGCCACCACGATCTTGGGGTTCAGCATCATGGCGCGGGCGATGGCGATGCGCTGGCGCTGGCCGCCGGAGAACATGTGCGGGTAGCGGAAATAGTGCTCCGGGCGCAGGCCGACGCGAGCCATCATCGCCCGCACCTTTTCTTCCCGCTCTTTCGCCGACAAGTCGGTATTGATCAGCAGCGGCTCGGACAGCTGGTCGCCGATCTTCTGGCGAGGATTCAAGGAGCCATAGGGGTTCTGGAACACCATCTGCACCTTGCGCCGCATCGCCTTCAACTCGGCGCCGCCGGCCTTGGCCGCATCCTGGCCGTCCAGGATCAGCGAGCCGGAGGTCGGCTGCTCGATCAGCGTCAGCTGGCGCGCCAGCGTGCTCTTGCCGCAGCCGGACTCGCCCACCACCGCCAGCGTGCGGCCGGCCTCCAGCTCGAACGATACCCCGGCCAGCGCCTTCACCTGCGCCTTGGGCTTGAACAGGCCCTGCGCCACATCGTAGTAACGGGTCAGATCCCCCGCCTGCAAAACCTTAGCCATGCTGCTTCTCCTTGGCCAGCAACGGGTAGTGGCAACGCACCGCGCCATGCTCGTGGGCGGTCAATCCGGGCCGCTGGCCGCGGCAGTTGTCCTGCGCGTACGGGCAGCGCGGCGACAACAGGCAGCCGCTCGGCCGGTCGTACTGGCCGGGCACGATGCCGGGTAGCGTCGCCAGGCGGCGCGCGCCCTTGCTGTGCTCGGGAATCGACGACAGCAGCGCCTCGGTGTACGGATGAGCGGGATGGCGGAAGATCTCCGGCACCGTGCCCATCTCGGCCACCTGGCCGGCGTACATCACCACCAGCCGCTGCGCGACCTCGGCCACCACGGCCAGGTCGTGGGTGATCAGGATCAGCGCCATGTTCTGGCTCTTCTGCAAAGACACCAGCAGTTCCATGATCTGGGCCTGGATGGTGACGTCGAGCGCGGTGGTCGGCTCGTCGGCGATCAAGAGCTTGGGATTGCAGGCGATGGCCATGGCGATGGCGACGCGCTGGCTCATGCCGCCAGACAACTGGTGCGGATAGGCGTTCAGCCGCGTCGCCGCCGCCGGGATCTCCACCAGTTGCATCAGCTCCAGCGCGCGCGCCTTCAGCGCCGCGCCGCGCAAGCCCTGGTGCACCTTCAGCACTTCCATGATCTGGTAGCCGACGGTGTAGCTGGGGTTCAGCGCGGTCATCGGATCCTGGAAGATCATCGAGATGTCCTTGCCGACGATCTTGCGGCGGCCGCGCGCCGAGATGGTCAGCAGGTCCTTGCCGTCGAAGGTCAGTTGGTCGGCGACGATGCGGCCCTGCCCTTCCAAGAGGCCCATCATCGCCATCATGGTCACCGACTTGCCGGAGCCGGACTCGCCGACGATGCCGACGATCTCGCCCTGGGCGACGCTCAGCTCCAGCCCTTCCACCGCGCGGAACGGGTTCTTCTCCGATCCGAACTCCACGGACAGGTTTTTGATTTGCAACAGACTCATGTTCTTATCCTCAGGCGGCGCGCTTCAGCTTCGGGTCCAGCGCGTCGCGCAGGCCGTCGCCCATCAGGTTGATCGCCAGCACCGACAGCAGGATGGTCAGGCCCGGCAAGGTCACCACCCACCAGGCGCTCTCGATGTAGTCGCGCGCCGAGGCCAGCATGGTGCCCCACTCGGCGGTCGGCGGCTGCACGCCCAGGCCCAGGAAGCCCAGCGCGGCGATTTCGAGGATGGCGGAGGAGAAGCTCATGGTGGCGTGCACGATCAAGGGCGCCATGCAGTTGGGCAGCACGGTGACGAACATCAGGCGCATCAGGCCGGCGCCGGCCACGCGCGAAGCCACCACGTAGTCGCGGTTCAGCTCGGTCATCGCCGACGCGCGGGTCAGGCGCACATAGGCCGGCAGCGACACGGTGGCGATGGCGATCATCGCGTTGGTCAGGCCCGGGCCGAGGATGGCCATGATGGCCACGGCCAGCAGCAAGGATGGCAGCGCCATCATGATGTCCATCAAGCGCATGATGGAAGCGCCCAGCGCCTTGGGGAAGAACGCCGCCAACAGGCCCAGGATCACGCCCGGCACCAGCGCCATCAGCACCGACATCAGGCCGATGAACAGCGACAGCCGCGCGCCGTAGATCAGGCGCGACAGGATGTCGCGGCCCAGCTCGTCGGTGCCGAACAGGAATTGCGCGCTGCCGGCGGCCTCCCAGGCCGGCGGGGTCAGCATGTGGTCGCGGTACTGCTCGATCGGGCTGTACGGCGCGATCAGCGGCGCGAACAGCGCACAGGCGACGATGAACAGCACGAAGACCAGGCCGGCGACCGCGCCCTTGTTGTGGGAAAAGCCCTGCCAGAACTCCTTCAGCGGAGACGGATAGGACAGCGCCAGATCGGCCGTCTGCGCGGCCGCGGTTTGATTGGTTTGGCTCATATTGCGTCCCTGCTTACTTGGCGTGACGGATGCGCGGATTGGCGATGCCGTACAGGATGTCGACGACGAAGTTGGTGACGATCACCAGCGTGGCCACCATCAGGATGCCGTTCTGCACCACCGGGTAGTCGCGGCGGGCGATGGCGTCGATCAGCCACTTGCCGATGCCGGGCCAGGAGAAGATGGTCTCGGTCAGCACCGCGCCGCCCATCAGCGTGCCCACCTGCAGGCCGATCACGGTCAGCACCGGGATCAGCGCGTTGCGCAGGGTGTGGATGAAGATGACGCGCGCCGGCGACAGGCCCTTGGCGCGCGCGGTGCGGACGTAGTCCTCGCGCAGCACTTCCAGCATCGACGAGCGGGTCATCCGCGCGATCACCGCCAGCGGAATGGTGCCCAGCACGATGGACGGCAGGATCAGGTGCGACAGCGCGCTCCGGAACGCGCCGGCGTTGCCCTCGGGATCGGCGGACTCGGCCAGCCAGCTGTCGATCAGCATGAAGCCGGTCTTGGGATGGATGTCGAACATCAGGTCCATGCGGCCCGATACCGGCGTCCAGCCCAGTTTGACCGAGAAGAACATGATCAGGATCAGACCCCACCAGAAGATGGGCATCGAGAAACCGGTCAGCGAAATGCCCATCACGCCGTGGTCGAACAGCGAGCCGCGCTTGATCGCGGCCAGCACGCCGGCCAGCAGCCCCCACACCATGGCGAACAGCAGCGCGGACAGCGCCAGTTCCAGCGTGGCGGGGAACAGGGTCTTGAACTCGGTCCAGACGCTGGTCTTGGTCACCAGCGATTCGCCGAGATTGCCGTGCAGAAGATTGACGACATAGTCGAAGTATTGCGCGTACAGCGGCTTGTCCAGCCCCAGCCGGTGCAACGCTTCGGCATGCATCTGGGGATCGAGCGTGCGCTCGCCCACCATCACCTCCACCGGGTCGCCGGGGATCAGGCGGATCAGCGCGAAAGTCAGCAGCGTGATGCCGAAGAAGGTGGGCACCAGCAGGCCCAGCCTCCGCAAGATGAATGAAAACATGGAAACCTCTCCCGGACGCGCGCTACGCGCGGCGTCCTCAGACCTAGACATCGCGTGCAAGGAATCCGTACAGGAAAGGTAGAAACGCAAGACGCGCCGTGAAGGCGCGAAGAGAGAGAGACCGGGGTGCCGGACAGCGGACTGGCAACTAAACCACCCACCAGCATTAGCTGCATCCACTGTCGCGGCAGGACAGACAATAGCAGCGCCCTGTCCCGTCCCGCTTGACGCAGGTCAAACCGCCGTCACCGCCGGCCGACCGTCGTCCCTTCCTCTAACCAATTCCTGTGCAGACACTGCCATGCCGCGGCGGCCGCCCTCTCTGCCGGAGGACTGGACGCGGCGGCACTTACGCCAGGCGGACGGGGCTGTCGCCCCGCCGCCGATTACGGTTACGCCTTGTTTGAAACCCGGCTTACTTGACGCTGACGCCGTAGAAGGAGTTCAGGCCGAACGGGCTGACCTTGAAGCCCTGCACTGACTTCAGCATCGGCTGATTGACGGTGGAGTGGGCGATGGTGGTCATCGGCACCTGCTGCTTCACGATTTCCTGCGCCTTCATGTACAGCTTGGTGCGCTCGGCGACGTTGGAAGTGGCCTTGCCCTTCTGGATCAGGTCTTCGAACGGCTTGTAGCAGAACTTGGAGAAGTTGTTGCCGTTCATCGCGTCGCAGCCGAACAGCACGCCCAGCCAGTTGTCCGGATCGCCGTTGTCGCCGGTCCAGCCGATCAGCATGGAGTCATGCTCGCCCGTCTTGGCGCGCTTCAGGTACTCGCCCCACTCGTAGGAGGTGATCTTGGCTTTGACGCCGATCTTGGCCCAGTCGGCCTGCACCATTTCCGCCATCAGCTTGGCGTTGGGGTTGTACGGACGCTGAACCGGCATCGCCCACAGCGAGATGTCGAAGCCGTTCGGGTAACCGGCCTTGGCCAGCAGCGCCTTGGCCTTGGCGACATCGTACGGCGCGTCCTTCAGGTTCTTGTTGTACGACCACTGGGTGGGCGGCATCGGGTTGGTCGCGGCCTGGCCAGCGCCCTGGTACACCGCCTGCAGGATGGCTTTCTTGTTGATGGCCATGTCCAGCGCCTGGCGCACTTCCAGCTTGTCCAGCGGCTTGTGCTTGACGTTGTAGGCCAGGTAGCCCAGGTTGAAGCCGGCCTGGGACATCACGTTCATCTTCGGATCGGCCTTCATCGCGGCGATGTCGGTCGGGCGCGGATAGGTGGTGATCTGGCACTCGCCGGCCTTCAGCTTCTGGTAGCGCACCGACGGGTCGGTGGTGATCGCGAACACCAGGTTGTCCACTTTCGGGCCGTCAGCCTTGTTCCAGTAATCCTTGTTGGCGGCGAAGCGGATCTGCGCGTCCTTCTGGTAGCGCTTGAAGATGAACGGGCCGGTGCCCACCGGCTGCTGGTTGATCAGCTGCGGCTTGCCTTCCTTCAGCAGCTTGTCAGCGTATTCGGCGGACTGGATGGAGGCGAAGCTCATCGCCAGGTTCTGCAGGAAGGCGGCATCCACCTTCTTCAGCGAGAACTTGATGGTGTACGGATCGACCTTCTCCACCTTGGCGATGTTCTCGTCCATGCCCATGTCGGTGAAGTACGGGAATTCGGTCGGGTAGGCCTTGCGGAACGGATTGCTCTTGTTGAGCATGCGGTCGAAGGTGAAAGCCACGTCGTCGGCGTTGAATTCGCGGGTCGGCTTGAAGTAGTCGGTGGTCTGGAACTTCACGCCCTTGCGCAGGTGAAAGGTGTAGGACAGTCCGTCCGCGGCCACATCCCATTTCTCGGCCAGGCCCGGGATCACCTTGGTGCCGCCGCGCTGGAATTGCACCAGGCGGTTGAACACGGTTTCGGCGGAAGCGTCAAAGTCGGTGCCGGAGGTGTACTGGCCCGGATCGAAGCCGGCCGGGCTGCCTTCGGAACAAAACACCAGCGTTCCCGCGGCTTGAGATGCGACGGAGACCCCAGCAATCGCGCTTGCGACCAGCAACTTCTTGAAAGTTTGCATAATGTTTCCCTTCCTTTGTACAGACTGATTAGTCTTTTCTGATATTCAACCTGAGCATGCTTAGGCTTCGGCTGGTGGGGGATACATTACTCACAGAGGGCGCTTTTGACAAGCGCCCTCTGGCTTTTCATGCGCAATCCGACTATGACAATTCGTAAACGGAAAGTGAACTACGCGCGGCGCAATATGACGGAACCCACGGAATAGCCGGCCCCGAACGATGAAATGACGCCAACATCGCCGGCGCTCAAATCATGCGAATGAAGATGGAAGGCGATGATGGAACCGGCCGAACTGGTGTTGGCGTAGCGGTCCAGAATCACCGGCGCCTCCACGGTATCGGCCTCTCTGCCCAGCACGCGGCGGGCGATCAACTGGTTCATCGCCAGGTTGGCCTGGTGCAGCCAGAAGCGGCGCACGCCTTCCGGCGCGATGTCCAGGCTGCCCAGATGGGCAACGATGTGCTCGCCCACCATCGGACACACTTCCTTGAACACCTTGCGGCCCTGCTGGACGAACAGCTTGTCCGGCTGGCCGATGCCGCTCGCGTCGCAGCGGTTGAGGAAGCCGAAATTGTTGCGGATATTGTTGGAGAACACCGTCGCCAGCTTGCAGCCCAGCACCTCGAAGCGGCGCTCGGAAACCGCGGCGTCGGCGCGCTCCAGCACCACCGCGGTGCAGGCATCGCCGAAAATGAAGTGGCTGTCGCGGTCGCGGAAGTTCAGGTGGGCGGAACAGATCTCTGGATTCACCATCAGCACCGCGCGCGCCTGCCCGGTGGCGATGGCGTTGACCGCGGTCTGGATGCCGAAGGTCGCCGACGAGCACGCCACGTTCATGTCGAAGGCGTAACCCTCTATCCCCAGCGCCTGCTGCACCTCGATCGCCATCGCCGGATACGGCCGCTGCATATTGGAGCAGGCGACGATCACCATGTCGATGTCGGCGGCGGCGCGGCCGGCCGCCTCCAGCGCCTGGCGCGCGGCCGCCACCGCCATCTCGGCCTGCAGCGACAGCTCGTCGTTGCCGCGCTCGGGCAGATTCGGCGTCATGCGCTCCGGGTCCAGCACGCCGTCCTTGTCCATCAGGAAACGTTGCTTGATGCCGGAGGCCTTCTCGATGAATTCGGCGCTGGACTCGGCCAGCGGTTCCATGGTGCCCGCGGCGATCTGGGCCGCATGGGCTTCGTTGCGCCGCCGCACGAAGGCATTGAAGGCCTCGACCAGTTCGGCGTTGCCGACCGCATGCGGCGGGGTGAATAGCCCGGTCCCGCTGATAACAACCTTATGCATCTTCTTATGTCCTCATCCCAATGATTAGGGAACGAAAGCATGGCGGACGGACCCGGCCTTCCTCGGCCCGGCCGGTTGCATCCGCCGCCACTCGGCACCCTTGCGGGCGGATCTTGCGGAATATTGCAGCGATTTTACACAGCGGCCGCCGCGAAAGTAAGAAATCCATAGCCTTGGGCCACTTAAACCAAGTAAAATGCTCAACTTTGCGACTTCCGGCGCTGGATTGCCTCGCCAAATACTTGACTAATTTAGTCGGATATTGGGTATAATCTGAGGCAGTACCACCACCCACCGGAACTGAACACCATGCGCCTCACCACCAAAGGACGTTTTGCCGTCACCGCGATGCTGGATCTCGCGATGCGCGAGGAAGGCGGCCCGGTCACCCTGGCCGGCATCAGCGAACGCCAGAGCATCTCGCTGTCTTATCTCGAACAGTTGTTCGGCAAGCTAAGACGCGCCGAACTGGTGGACAGCGTGCGCGGTCCCGGCGGCGGCTACACGCTGGCCAAACAGATCTGCGACATCTCCGTCGCCGACATCATCGTCGCCGTCGACGAGCCGGTGGACGCCACCCAATGCGGCGGCCGCGAGAACTGCCGCGGCAGCCAGCGCTGCATGACCCACGACTTGTGGACCAACCTCAACGTCACCATTTTCGATTACCTCTCCAAGGTAAGCCTCGCCAGCCTGGTGGAAGAACAACACGCCAAAGAGCAGCAAGCCAAGGAGAGCAGCGTCGTGCAGGACAAGCGCGACAGCTGTAGCAGCTCCCGTGCAGCTGCCAGCAGCGCCCTGTGAGCGCACGAAAAATCTTGCGGAGATTAAATAAATGAGCCAGCCCAAGCTACCGATCTATCTGGATTACTCGGCCACCACCCCGGTGGACCCGCGCGTCGCCGAAAAGATGATTCCCTATCTGACCGGCAAGTTCGGCAACCCCGCCTCGCGCAGCCACAGCTTCGGCTGGGAAGCCGAGGAGGCCGTCGAAAACGCGCGCGCCGAAGTGGCCAAGCTGATCGGTGCCGATCCCAAGGAAATCGTCTGGACCTCCGGCGCCACCGAGTCCGACAACCTGGCGATCAAGGGCGCCGCCCAGTTCTACAAGAGCAAGGGCAAGCACATCATCACCGTCAAGACTGAGCATAAGGCGGTGCTGGACACCTGTCGCGAGCTGGAGCGCCAAGGCTTCGAAGTGACCTATATGGACGTGCTGGAAAACGGCCTGCTCGACATCGAGGCGTTCAAGGCCGCCATCCGTCCGGACACCATCCTGGTGTCGGTGATGTACGTGAACAACGAGATCGGCGTGATCCAGGACATCCCCCTGATCGGCGAGATCTGCCGCGAGAAGGGCATCATCTTCCACGTCGACGCCACCCAGGCGCCGGGCAAGGTGAAGATCGACCTGAACACGCTGAAAGTCGACCTGATGAGCCTGTCCGCGCACAAGGCCTACGGCCCGAAAGGCATCGGCGCGCTGTACGTGCGCCGCAAGCCGCGCGTGCGCCTGGAAGCCCAGATGCACGGCGGCGGCCACGAGCGCGGTTTCCGCTCCGGCACGCTGGCCACCCACCAGATCGTCGGCATGGGCGAGGCCTTCCGCATCGCCCGCGAAGAGATGGACAGCGAGTGCGAGCGCATCCGCATGCTGCGCGACCGCCTGTGGCACGGCATCCAGGACATGGAAGAGGTGTACATCAACGGCGACGCCGACCAGCGCGTGCCGCACAACCTCAACGTCAGCTTCAACTTCGTCGAGGGCGAGAGCCTGATCATGGCCATCAAGGACCTGGCCGTGTCCAGCGGCTCCGCCTGCACCTCCGCCTCGCTGGAGCCGTCCTACGTGCTGCGCGCGCTGGGCCGCAACGACGAAATGGCCCACAGCTCCATCCGCTTCACGCTGGGCCGCTTCACCACCGAGGAAGAGATCGACTACGCGATCGCGCTGCTGAAATCCAAGATCGGCAAGCTGCGCGAGCTGTCCCCGCTGTGGGAGATGTACAAGGACGGCGTGGACCTGAACAGCGTTCAATGGGCCGCCCACTGAGCCGATAACAGATTACCGGCCGCGGCGCGCGCTGCGGCCTTGCAGGAGCGAAAGACATGGCATATAGCGAAAAAGTGTTGGATCACTACGAAAATCCGCGCAACGTCGGCTCGTTCGACAAGGGCGACGACAGCATCGGCACCGGCATGGTCGGCGCGCCGGCCTGTGGCGACGTGATGAAGCTGCAGATCAAGGTGGGCGCGGACGGCGTGATCGAAGACGCCAAGTTCAAGACCTACGGCTGCGGCTCCGCCATCGCCTCCTCGTCCCTGGTGACCGAGTGGGTGAAGGGCAAGTCGCTGGACGAGGCGCTGGCGATCAAGAACACCGCCATCGCCGAAGAGCTGGCGCTGCCGCCGGTGAAGATCCACTGCTCCATCCTGGCCGAAGACGCGATCAAGGCCGCGGTGGAAGACTACAAGCAGAAACACGGCAAGTAAGCGGAGGCGACCGATGGCACTCACCCTTTCCGAACGCGCCGCCCAGCATGTCGGCGCCTTCCTCGCCAAGCGCGGCAAGGGCCTCGGCGTGCGCCTGGGCGTCAAGACCTCCGGCTGCTCCGGCATGGCCTACAAGCTGGAGTTCGTCGATGTCGAAAGCAGCGACGACGTCCGTTTCGAAAGCTACGGCGTAGCCATCTACACCGACGCCAAGAGCCTGGCCTACATCGATGGCACCGAGCTCGACTACGTGAAGGAAGGCCTGAACGAGGGGTTCCGCTTCAACAACCCCAACGTCAAGAACGAGTGCGGCTGCGGCGAGAGCTTCAACGTCTGACCGCCGCCGCCCCGGGGCGGAGCGTTGACGCGCAAGCGCTGATGCTCCGCCCTCGTTTTTTCAGTCCCCACGCTTGAGTCCGGACGCATCGATGAACCACGATTTCAACCAGGATTTCTTCAGCCTGTTCGGCCTGCCGCGCCGCTTCGCCATCGACGCCGCCGGCCTCGACGCCGCCTGGCGCGCGGCGGCGGCCCAGGTCCATCCCGACCGCTATGCCGCCAGCTCCGACGCCGACAAGCGCAGCGCGCTGATGCTCGCCACCCGCGTCAACGAGGGCTACCAGACGCTGAAGTCGCCGCTGAACCGCGCCCGCTACCTGCTGCAGCTGTCCGGCGTCGACACCCAGGAAGAGAACAACACCCGGATGCCGGCCGATTTCCTGATGGCGCAGATGGAATGGCGCGAGAGCATAGACGACGCCCGCGCCGACGTGGACGCGCTGGAGTCGCTGTCGCGCCGCCTGCGCGGCGAAGTCAGGGACCTGCAGACCGAACTGGAAGCGGCGCTGGATGCGCGCGCCGACTTGGACGCCGCCGCCGTTCTGGTGAGAAAATTGCGTTTCATGGAAAAGCTGGACCAGGAGATCGGCGACGCCATCGAAAGCCTGCTGGACTAGCATGCTCGCCGCGGAATATCGGCAAGCCTTGCGGCAGCAAGCCTGGGCATGGATGCCGGGCATCGGCTACCTGCTGTTCCAGATCCTGATGCTGCTGCCCGACGCCCATCGAGGCGAGGATGGCCCCGGCTGCGGCAATCCGCAACTGGGAGGCCTGCTTTTGCTCGGCCTGCTGGCGTTGCCGATAGCCGGTTGGAATGCTAAACGGTTGTCCCGCCTAGGCTGGAAACGCGGGCAGGATGACAGCCCTGCGGCGCGCCTGGCCTGGGCCAGGCACTGGTTCAACCTCGCGCTGAGCGCGCCGGGGCTGATTTTCGGTCTTTACATCGTATTCGCCATCCTCTCCGCGCCTTGGCGCTGAGAGGGTTAGCCACTTACATTGACTTGAACTGACATGGCTCTACTGCAAATCGCCGAACCCGGCCTCTCCGCCGCTCCCCACCAGCACCGCCTGGCCGTGGGCATAGACCTGGGCACCACCAACTCGCTGGTGGCCACCGTCAGGAGCGGCTCCGCCGCCGTGCTGCCCGACGAAACCGGCCGCAGCCTGCTGCCCTCGGTGGTGCGCTACGGCGACCAGGGCGTGCTGGCGGTCGGCTACGACGCGCAGAAGGAGCAGAACCGCGATCCGCACAACACCATCGTCTCGGTGAAGCGCTTCATGGGCCGCGGCGTCAGCGACATCAAGGACGCCGGCAGCCTGCCCTACCGCTTCGTCGACGCGCCGGGCATGGTGCAGTTGGTGACCCGCGCCGGCGTCAAGAGCCCGGTCGAGGTATCTTCCGACATCCTGCGCGCGCTGAAGGAACGCGCCGAGGCAAGCCTGGGCGGCGAGCTGACCGGCGCGGTGATCACCGTGCCCGCCTATTTCGACGACGCCCAGCGCCAGGCCACCAAGGACGCCGCGCGCCTGGCCGGCCTGAACGTGCTGCGCCTGCTCAACGAACCGACCGCCGCCGCCATCGCCTACGGCCTGGACAACGGCAGCGAAGGCACATATGTCGTATACGATCTTGGGGGAGGCACGCTGGACGTGTCCATCCTGAAGCTGACCCGCGGCGTGTTCGAAGTGCTGGCCACCAGCGGCGACTCGGCGCTGGGCGGCGACGACTTCGACCACCGCGTGTTCTGCTGGCTGCTGGAGCAGGCCGGCGTCACCGCGCCGTCCGCGCACGACATGCGCCTGCTGCATACCCGCGCCCGCGAAGCCAAGGAAGCGCTGACCGACCACGCCAGCACCCGCGTTACCGCCATCCTGTCCGATGGCCAGTCGCTGGACCTGGAGCTGGACCAGGCCACGCTGCACGCCATCACCAAAACGCTGGTCGACAAGACGCTGACGCCGGTGCGCAAGGCGCTGCGCGACGCCAAGATCGCGCCCGAGGACATTCAGGGCGTGGTGATGGTGGGCGGTGCCACCCGCATGCCGCACGTGCAGAAGGCCGTCGCCGACTACTTCGGCCGCGCGCCGCTGACCAACCTCGACCCCGACAAGGTGGTGGCGCTGGGCGCCGCCATCCAGGCCAACGTGCTGGCCGGCAACAAGCAGGACGACGAGTGGCTGCTGCTGGACGTGCTGCCGCTGTCGCTGGGCATCGAAACCATGGGCGGCCTGACCGAGAAGATCATCCCGCGCAACAGCACCATCCCGGTGGCGCGCGCGCAGGACTTCACCACCTTCAAGGACGGCCAGACCGCGATGTCCATCCACGTGCTGCAGGGCGAGCGCGAACTGGTGTCCGATTGCCGCAGCCTGGCCAAGTTCACGCTGACCGGCATTCCGCCCATGGTGGCCGGCGCAGCGCGCATCCGCATCACCTTCCAGGTTGACGCCGACGGCCTGCTGTCGGTCACCGCGCGCGAGCAGACCTCGGGCGTGGAATCCAGCATCGAGGTCAAGCCATCCTACGGCCTGTCCGACGACGAGATCAGCCGCATGCTGAGCGAATCGCTGGCCAACGTGCAGGAAGACATCGAAGCCCGCAAGCTGCGCGAGGCCATCGTCGACGCGGAAAGCCTGCGCGACGCGACGCTGAACGCGCTGGCGCAGGACGGCGACCTGCTGGACCAGGCCGAGCGCGCCGAAGTGGAAGCCGCCGTCGCGGCGGTCGCCTCCGCCATCGCCGAGGGCGTCACCCGCCGCGTCAACGAGGCCAGCGCCGCGCTGAACCACGCCACCGAAACCTTCGCCTCGCGCCGCATGGACCGCAATATCCAGCGCGCGCTGAAGGGCCACAAGATTACCGATCTGTAAGGATACGCCATGCCGCGCATCATCGTTTTGCCGCACCCGGACCTTTGCCCCGAGGGCGCCGTAATTGATAACGCCGAAACCGGCCAGAGCATCTGCGACGCCCTGCTCGCCCACGACATCGAGATCGAGCACGCCTGTGAGATGTCCTGCGCCTGCACCACCTGCCACTGCATCGTGCGCGAGGGCGGCGCTTCGCTGAACGAGGCCGACGAACTGGAAGAAGATCTGCTGGACAAGGCCTGGGGCCTGGAAGCGCAATCGCGCCTGTCCTGCCAGGCCATCGTCGCCGACGAGGATCTGGTGATCGAAATCCCGAAATACACGATCAACCACGCCCGCGAACATCATTAAGGAGCAGGCCCTGAAATCCCAGCGGCAGCGTTGCGCCGCCTTGCCGTACTATGTGTACTGTCTGCGGCGGCGCGCCTCGCCGCTGCCGCTGCGCTGGATTTCATGACCTACTCCCGCTCAGGAGACATCTATGAAATGGACCGACGTTAACGACATCGCCATCGAACTGGCGGACGCCCACCCGGACGTGGACCCGAAGACCGTGCGCTTCGTCGACCTGCACAACTGGGTGGTGGAGCTGCCCGGCTTCGACGACGACCACGCCCGCGGCGGCGAGCGCGTGCTGGAGGCGATCCAGCAGGCGTGGATAGACGAAGCCGAGTGATCTTCCGCTCGCAGCAAAAAGCCCCGGACTCCGGGGCTTTTTTCATGTCCCTGCGCCCGCGCGTGAAAATCCCGCCCCGCCGGTTTATCATCGGAAAGCACGCGCCGGCCTTCGCCGCCGCCCCGTTACGGAGCCGCCATGTTCACCCTGATCATCGGCAACAAGAACTACTCCCCCTGGTCGCTGCGCCCCTGGCTGGTGCTGAAGATGCTGGACGAACCCTTCCAGGAGCAGCAGATCGACCTCTACCTGTCCGACAGCAAGGCCCGCATCCTTGCCGCCCATCCCGCCGGCAAGGTGCCGGTGCTGGTGGACGACCAGCTCAGAATCTGGGACTCGCTGGCCATCTGCGAATACCTGGCCGAATGCTTCCCCGCCGCTAGGCTGTGGCCCGACGACAGCGCGCTGCGCGCCGTCGCCCGCTCCATCGTCGCCGAGATCCACTCCGGCTTCGTCGCGCTCAGGGAAAACCTGCCGATGGACATCACGCTGCGCCAGGTGGACTACGAAAGCTCGCCGGCGCTGGAATCCGACATCGCCCGCGTGATCGCGCTATGGGAAGAGCACCTGGAACGCCACGTCGTCGACGGCGATTTCCTGTTCGGCTGCTTCACCATCGCCGACGCCTGCTTCGCGCCCATCTGCACCTGCTTCCAGACCTACAACGTCAGGCTGCCGGAGCGCTCGCAGGCTTATGTCCGCCATATCCTGTCCCTTCCCGCCATGCAGGAATGGTACGCGGCGGCGGCGGCCGAGCGGCGGCGGGCGTCTTAAGTCAGAGCATGTCGCAAAACGGGTGGATCAACGCGCCATAAGTCATTAGAATGGCGCGTTTTTTACATTTTCATTACGTCAAGGATTTCACATGAGCACCCCGTTCATCATTGGCGTTGCCGGCGGCAGCGGCAGCGGTAAAACCACGGTAACCAACAAGGTGCTGGAAACCATTGGTTCCGAGATGGCGGCGGTGATCATCCAGGACTACTACTATCGCGACCAGAGCCACCTGACCTTCGAGCAGCGCCTGGGCACCAACTACGACCACCCGCAGGCCTTCGACTGGCCGCTCTTGATCTCCCACATCGACGACCTGCGCAACGGCCGCGCGATCGAGATGCCGGTGTACGACTTCGCCAACCACACCCGTTCCGACCAGACCGTCACCGTGCAGCCCGCGCCGGTGATCGTGATCGAGGGCCTGTTCCCGCTGTACGACGCCGCCTTGCGCGAGATGATGTCGCTGAAGATCTTCGTCGACACTGACTCCGACGTCCGCTTCATCCGCCGCCTCAAGCGCGACATCGCCGAGCGCGGCCGCACGATGGAGAGCGTGATCGAGCAATACCTGTCCACCGTGCGCCCGATGCACAACCAGTTCATCGAGCCGACCAAGCGCTTCGCCGACGTGATCCTGCCGCACGGCGCCAACGATCCGGCGGTGGACATCATCACCACCAAGGTCGCCAGTCTGATGGTGTGAGCGCTCGCCGCGCAGGAAATCCCAAAGCCGCCCCAGAGGCGGCTTTTTGCTTGCCCGGTTGACGCCGTGCTCTCGCGGGCGGACAATCGCCGCGCGCCATCCGGCGCGTGATCACCTAAGGCACATCATGCATACCATCAAACCGCGCAATCCGCTGGCTTGCGCAGCCATCCTGAAAAAGGGCGGCGCACACGGCCGCAGCCGATCCGGCCTGCGCCAATCGCAGAAACATTCGCTGTGGGCGGAACTGGAAGACTGGCGCGAAGAGCGCGACCGGCAGCCGATGGCCGCCGACCGCGGCCAGGACGCCGATGAGGCGTTTTTCTCCGCCGAGTTTCCAAAAGCAACAGGCCGTCAATCGATGGCCTGTTGCTTTTGGGCGTTCGTCCGCTAACAATTCCGCACATTCCGTTTACACAACGCCACAAGGCCTGCCCGTAAAATAGCGGACATCTCAATCGGGAATGTCGTCATGAAATGGATAGCCACCGCCCTGTTGCTGCTTTCGCTTGCCGGATGCGGCAGCATGGGCCTGAAAAAGCCTGAAGTCAGCCTCAGCAATATCGAACCGGGCAGCAGCACGCTGTTCGAGCAGAACTTCGCGGTGACGCTGCGCGTCGCCAACCCCAATCCCATCCCGCTGAACGCCAGCGGCGTCGATTTCGAGCTGATGCTGGGCGGAGAAAAACTGGGCGGCGGCAGCAGCCAGCAAGCGGTGTCCATCCCCTCGCGCGGCGAAGGGATGGTGACCCTGCAGGTGCATACCTCGCTGGCCGCCTGGATACGCCAGCTGGCCAACTGGCGGCAGCTGCCGGGCGGCAAGCTCAACTACGAGCTGCGCGGCCAGCTGCACGGCCTGAACGGCCTGGCCGACCTGCCGTTCAACAACAAGGGCGAATGGCAGCTGCCGCAGCGCTGATCACTGCCGCGGCACCGCCAGGCAGTTGTTGCCGTCGAAGCTGACGCTCAGCACTTCCTTGGTTTTCTTGTCCACCACGAAGTTGGTGGTGCATTCGTAATGGACGGTGCCGCCGCCGCTCATGCCGTTGCTGACCCAGCGTCCCGGGGTTTCGACCACCCGCGCCTGCCCGTCCTTGTCGGTCACCGTCACCTTGGTGCCGGGCTCATAGCGGGTGTTCTCGCGCAGCGGCTGCTGCTCGGTGCTTTCCTTCACATAGGTGTACAGGCTGTTGCCGTTGGGCATCTGCATGGTCTTGGTCGGCGGTCCCCACTGCGCCAGCAGCTCGTTGACGTCGCGTCCCTGCCAGCGGAACACCTTTTGCGCATAGCCCTCCTGGCTGGGAAACATCGCGCAGCCGGCCAGGCTCAGCGCCAGCAGCGGTAAGCACAACTTCTTCATTGTTCGCCTTTTCGCTTGATAACGTTGCGACATTTTCCCGTCTAGGCAATAAAAACGCCAGCCCGCGGGCTGGCGTCGGCGCAGAAAAACGGCCGCGGTTTACAATTTGAAGCGGCTGAACGCCTGCTGCATGCTGCGCGCCACGCCATCCAGCGTGCTCAGCGTGCGCTGGGCGCTCTGCAGCGCGGCGTCCGAATCCAGGATCTTGTTATTGATGGACTCGGTGCTCTGCGCCATCGCCGTGGTGGCGTTGTGCTGCTCGCCGGTGGACAGCGCGACGTCGCCGATCTTGTCGACCACCTGCCGCATCGCCTCGGTGATTTCCACCAGCCGCGCGCGCGCTTGCTCGGTCTGCGCCGCGCTGCCGTCCACCGCCCCTATGGTGCGGTCCATATTGCCGACCGCGCGTCCGGTCTCGGCCAGGATGTTCTGCACCATGTCGCCGATCTCGACGGTGGCGCTGCCGGTGCGCTCGGCCAGCTTCCTTACCTCGTCGGCCACCACCGCGAAGCCGCGGCCCTGCTCGCCGGCGCGCGCCGCCTCGATCGCCGCGTTCAAGGCCAGCAGATTGGTCTGGTCGGCGATGTCGCGGATCACGCCGGTGATCTTGGAGATCTCCTGCGAACGCTGCTGCAAGGAAGCCAGCAGCGCCGACAGCTCGCCCACCGATACGCTGGTGCTGGCCATCTCGCTGCTGATGCGCTGCAGCTCCTCGGCGCTGGACTGGGCGTGGGCGCCGGTGTCGCGCGCCAGCGAATCGGTCTCGCGGGTGGCGTCGGCGATGTGGGAAATGCTCACGGTCACCTGCTCGATCGCCGCCGCGTTGGAGCTGGAAATGTCGGCCAGCATGTGGGAGTCCTCGGCCAGCCGCGCCACGTCGCCGCCGACGGCGATCACGCCCTGCGCCAGTTGCTCGGCCTCGGCGCGCAGCTCGCGGAACATGCCGTTCAGGCGGCCGACGAACTGATTGAACGCCTCGGCCATCTGCGCCACCTCGTCGCGGCCTTCAGCCGCGATGCGGCGGGTGAGGTCGCCTTCGCCCTGCGATATCTCGCGCAGCGCGTCGCGCACCTGGAACAGGCCCCGCAACAAGCGGCGCAGGTAGGCACCGGCCAGCAGCTGGGTGATCGCCAGCGCGGCCAGCAGCGATAAGGCCATCGACACCATCATCTGGCGCAGCGGCGCGTCGCGCAGCTCGCTGTCCACCACCACGCCCAGCACCCAGTCGCTGCCCTCCACCGAGCTCAGCCGCAGCAGGCGGCTCGCGCCGTCCAGCTCCACCGTCGCCAGCTCGGGCTTGTCCAGCAGGCCGGCGATGCGGGCGGCGTCCATGCCCGGCATCAGCTCGGACAGGGGCTTGAGCGCGGTGTCGGCCTTGGGATAGGCGATCAGCTTGCCGTCCTTGCCCATCAGAAACACGAAGCCGTTGCCCGGCAAGGATACCGACAGCACCGACTTCACCAGCTGGCCGATGGCGATGTCGCCGCCGACCACCTTGTTGCCGGCCGGCAAGGCCTGGGCGATGGTGATCACCAGGTCCTTGATCGACGCGCTGGCGGGCCTGTACGGCGCGGTGACGATCACCCCGCCCTGCGCCTTGGCCGCCTTGAACCAGGCGCGAGAGGCCGGATCATAGTCCGGACTGGGCTTCTGCTTGCCCGGTATGGAATAGACCATGCCCTTGCTGTCGCCGTCGCCGACGAAGATCTGGGCATAGCCGCCGGCCTCGGCCAGCTGCTGCAGATACAGGGTGGGATCGGCTTCGCCGCCGTGGCGGACGGCGCTGGCGATGATCTGCTTGCGCTGCTCCAGCCAGGAAGTGACGAAACGCTGCTGGCCGCCGATGGCCAGATCCAGCTGGGCGGACACGCCGGCGGACAGGTTGTCGCGGAATTTGAAATAGGCGCTGACGGCAGTGCTCAGCGTGGCCACCAGCATGGCCAGCGCCAGCAGCAGGGCAATCTTGCTTCGTATGGATTTCATGGCAATCGACTTGTAGCTTCTCTCTCGTTGCCAATCCTCTGGACGGCAAAAAGGGCGTCGACGACGCCCTTTTTGTGCCGCCGGCTCCCGCCGGCGCATGCTGCGGATCGCAGCTTGTAAGGATTGGCGCGTATTCAGACCGGGTGGATTGTAAACAACGTTTACAAGCCACGCGATGAAGCGCCAACCGATTATGCCAATGGCTTTGATTTTCCTGGCGAAAATCACCCAAACCATGGCTTTTTCGCCACACCGGCCAGCCGGCGCGGCGAAAACGCTTACAGCTTGAAGCGGCCGAACGCGCCCTGCATATTGTGGGCCAGCTGCTTCAGCGACTCCAGGGTCTGCATCGCGCCCTGCAGCGCGGCGTCGGAGTCCAGGATCTGGTTGTTGATGGACTCGGTGCTCTGCGCCATCGCCGTGGTGGCGTTGTGCTGCTCGCTGGTGGACAGCGCCACGTCGCCGATCTTGTCTATCACCTTCTGCATCGCGTCGCTGATGGCGATCAGGCGGCCGCGCGCCTGGCTGGTCAGCTCGACGCTGGTATCCACCGCGCTGACGGTGCGCTGCATATTGCCCACCGCCTTGCCGGTTTCGCCCAGGATGTTCTCCACCATTTCGCTGATTTCCACCGTCGCCTTGCCGGTGCGCTCGGCCAGCTTGCGCACTTCGTCGGCCACCACGGCGAAGCCGCGGCCCTGCTCGCCGGCGCGCGCCGCCTCGATCGCCGCGTTCAGCGCCAATAGGTTGGTCTGGTCGGCGATGTCGCTGATCACGTTGGTGATCTTGGAGATTTCCTGCGAGCGCTGCTCCAGCGAGGCCAGCAGCGCCGACAGCTCGCTCACCGACTGGCTGGTCTGCTCCATCTCGCTGCTGATGCGCTGCATGTCGCCGGCGCTCTCGCGGGAGTGTTCGCCGGTGTTGCGCGCCAGCGAATCGGTTTCGCGCGTCGCCTCGGCGATGTGCGAGATGCTGACGGTCACTTCCTCGATCGCGGCGGCGTTGGAGCTGGAGATGTCGGCCAGGCGGTGCGAATCGCTGGCCACCTGCTTCACCGCGCCGCCCACCTCGATCACGCCGTGCGCCAGCTCTTCCGCCTCGCCGCGCAGTTCGCGGAACATGCCGTTCAGGCGGCCGACGAACTGGTTGAACGCCTCGGCGGTCTGCGCCACCTCGTCCTCGCCGTGGATGTCGATGCGGCGGGTCAGGTCGCCTTCGCCCTTGGCGATCTCGCTCATCGCGTCGCGCACCTGGATCAGGCCGCGCAGCAGGCGGGTCAGGTAGCCGGAGCTCAGCGCCACCAGCACCAGCAGCACGATGACCACGCCGCCGGCGATCAGCCAGATCAGCTGGGTCACCGGCGCCAGCACCGCCTCTTCATCGGCGGCCACGCCCATCACCCAGTCGGTATTCGCCACTTGCTTCAGCGTCACCAGGAAGGTGCGGCCGTCGATGTCCAGCGGCGCCACGTCGCCGCTGGCCACCAGTTGCTGGAAGCGGCTTTCGTCCAGGCCGGGGATCAGCTCGCTGATCGGGCGCAGTTCCTGGCCCGGCTTGGGATAGGCGATCACCTTGCCCTGGCGGGTCATCAGGAAGGCGTGGCCGTCGCCGGCCAGCTTGATGTCCAGCACCGACTTCACCAGCTTGTCGATCAGGATGTCGCCGCCGACCACGATTTCCTGGCCCGGCGCCTTGTCGGCGATGGTGATCACCAGCTTGTCCTTGGTCTCGGGCTCGGAGTCCTTGTACGGATCGGTGACGATCACGCCGCCCTGCGCCTTGGCCTGCTGATACCACGGCCGCTGCGCCGGCTGGTAGTCGGCGCTGGGCTTGGGACGGCCCGGCACCGAGTAGAACATTTCGCCGCTGTCGCCGTGGCCGGCGTAGATGATGTTGAAGCCGCCGCCCTTGGCGATCTGCTGCAGGTAGTAACTGGCCTGCGGATCGCCGGCGCGGGACAGGCTGGCGGTGATCAGGTTCTTGCGCACGGTCAGCCACTCCGACACCAGTCCGCCCTGCAGCTGCAGAACCTGGGTGACCTCGCGCTTGGCTTCGTCGTAGGCGTGATTGCGGATGTTGAGGCAGGCGATGACTGTCACGCTGATCGTGGCGACCAGGATGGACACCGCCGTCAACAAGATGAGCTTGTGTCGGATGGAGCGCATGAGATGATAAGCCGATGCTGATAAAAGCTTTATTATCCGTCATATCAGCTGGCACGCATTGTTAAAAATCACATACCATTTAAATACTTACGGCAAATTTAAATCAAACCCCGGCCAATTCTGCTTCTTCCTGCGGTTCTCGCCATGCGGCGGTCTGCCGCCGCAGCAAGGCGTCGATGAATCGCCGCAAGGGGTCGGCATCGCAACGCGGATGCCAGACATGCTCGACGGCGATCTCCAATGCCGCGTCGGAAACCGGCCGCAGCGTCAGGCCGCCCGCCTCCGCGCGCAGCACCCGCCCGATCAGCGCCGGCAGCACCGCCACCGCCGGCAGGCGCTCCAGCAGCAGCGGTATCGCCAGCAAGCTGGCGGTGGAGGCGATCACTCGCCGCCGCTGGCCATGCGCGGCCAGATAATCGTCGATCAGGCTGGCGCTGTTGCCGATATAGGAGGTGTACAGATGCGGCGGTCCGGCCAGCGCCGCCGCGTCCAGCGCCGCCGGCAGCGCCAGCCGGCCGGCGTGATGCAGGCAGACGAAGCCGCTGCGGAACAGCTCGCGCCGCGACAACCGCGCGGAACGCGCCGGGAAATGGCCGACGGCGCCGTCTATCCGCCGCGCCTCCAGCGCCGCCTCGGCCTCGTCCGCCGCCATCGCCGCCACTTCCAGCCGCAGGCCCGGCGCCTGCTGCTGCAAGGCCGCGATCAATTCCGGCAGCAGCGCCGCCTCCAGCAAGTCGGGCATCGCCAGCCGGTAAACGCCGTCCAGCGCGGCCGGATCGAAAGCCGGCGGCGCCAGCAAGCGCTGCGCCTCTCCCAGCCACGCCTCCAGCGCCGGCAGCAGCGCCTCGGCGTACGGCGTGGTCGTCAAGCCGCGCCCGTCGCGGCACAGCAGCGGGTCGCCGCACTGTTCGCGCAGCTTCTTCAGGATGTGGCTGACCGCCGGCTGGCCCAGGCACAGCAAGTCGGCGCTGCGGCTGACGCTGCGGGTGCTGAGCAGCGCGTGCAGGGCCACCAGGCTGTTCAGATCCAGCCGCCGCAGTTTCAGCGCGTCAATATCATTCACAGTAATATATCCAATGAAAAACATCGATTTTATTAAATCATAAGCGCTTTCTACACTGGCGGCATCCCCACCCTCGGATGCCGCGCATGCATGCTTTTTCTCCTCAGCCCCATTGGAGCCGGCTGGCCGCGATCGCGCTGATCGCCTGGCTGGAATTCCTGCAGAACGGCCTGCTCAATTTCGCGTCCTCGCAGGTGATGGGCGGGGTCGGCGCCGGACCGGAGGAGTTCAGCCAGGCGGCGATGGCTTACGCGCTGTGCGCGGTGCTGGCGCTGTTCAATCATCAATGGTGCGTCGAGCGCTTCGGCTCGCGCCGCCATCTGCAGGGTTCCATCCTGCTGTTCGCGCTGGGCGCGCTGATCGCCGGCGCCGCCGCATCTCCGGCAGCCTTCATCGCCGGCCGCGCGGTGCAGGGCCTGGGCGGCGCCGCCTTCTTCACCGCCGCCCGTCTCGAAGTCGCGCAGCTGCCGCCCGCCAAGCGCGGGCCGGGCCTGGTCGCCTTCGGCCAGGCGCTGCTGCTGGGCAGCGCGCTGGGGCCGCTGCTCGGCGGCGTCCTGCTGCAGGCCTACGGTTGGCGCGCGCTGTGCTGGGGCATCCTTCCGCTGCTGCTGCCCGCCTGGTGGGCGGCTGGCCGCCTGCCGCTGCGGCCGCCGGCGCATCGTCCCGCGCATTATCCGACCTGGACTTTCCTGCTGCTGCTGACCGCCGTCTTCCTGCTGCAATGGCTGATCCAGCAAACGCCTTACCGGCTGTTCGCCCATCCGCAATGGCTGGCCGGCCTGGCGGCGGCGGCCGTCGCCGCCTGGATGCTGTTCCGCGCCGCCCACCGCGGCCGGGCGTCCGACCGCCGCCGCTGGCGTCTGCTGCGCCGCCCAAGCTATCGGCTGGGACTCGTCGGCTACAGCTGCTGCTACCTGCTGGTATCGGCCAACAGCTACATCCTGCCGATGCTGTCGGTGCAGGCGCTGGGTTTCGACCTGCCCACCAGCGGCATGCTGCTGTCGGTCAGCTACCTGGCCGGCATCGCCTTCGCGCTGCTGTACGCCAAGCTGCTGCTGAAAGGCAAGGCGCCCGGACTGAGAGAAACCATGGCCGGCGGCTGCCTGCTGCTGGCCGGCTACGGCTGGCTGATGAGCGGCCTGAACGGCGAGGCGACGCTGGCCCGCGTCGCGGCCATCCTGCTGCTCAACGGCGGCTTCATGTCGCTGTTCATCATGGCGGTGGCGCAGAGCGCCTTCCGCGGCATCGCCCCGGTAGCCTTCGGCCACGCCTACCAAACCAAGAACATCGTGCGCCAGGTGTCGGTCTCGGCCGGCGTGGCCTTGGCCAGCGTGTTCATGCAGGCGCGCAACGCGCTGCATTACAGCCGTCTGTCCGAGCATTTTTCCTGGAATTCGCCACAGTTTCTCGACTCATTGCATCAATTACGACAATTCATGCCCGATTTGAGCGATACTCAACGCTTCGGAGTGCTGGCCGGCGAACTCGCCCGGCAAGCCACGCTGGTTTCCTGCCTGGACTTCTTCCGCCTGGAAAGCTGGATAGGCCTGGCGCTGGCGGCCGGCCTGCTCGCGGCCAGAAAAAACGGCTGAGCCGGCGCTCCGCGGCATCTCAGTTTCAGCGGGAAGAATCAAACCATGCGCAAAAGCGGCCAATCGGAGACCTTCAACAAGATTGTCGAAGCGAGCCTGCAACTGTTCAATCAGGAAGGCGAGCGCGTCATCACCACCAACCACATCGCCGAGCGGATGAACATCAGCACCGGCAAGCTCTACTATCACTTCCGCAACAAGGAAGAGATCATCAACGAGCTCTACCAACGCTACGTGAAGGGCATGGCGGAGCAGCTGTCGGCCGCGCTCAGCCACAGCAACTCGATCGAGGCGATGGTGATGGCGATGGAAAAGACGCTGCGCCACATCTGGAGCTTCCGCTTCCTGCCCAAGAGCCTGCCCAGCCTGTTCTACGTCAACCCGCAGCTGGAGGAAGAGCACCAGCAGCTGTCGCGCGGCCAGCTCAACGGCAAGCTGGGCCAGTTGTTCACCCGCTTGCGCGAGCAGGGCATGATCCTGGTCGACGACCAGCAGCTCGCCCATCTGGTCCAGCACTTCCAGATGGTGCAGACCGGCTGGATCAGCACCATCAGGCAGAACGCCAGCGCGGCGGAGCTGGACAAGCTGATCCAGCACGGCTGCCGCAGCCTGATGTATCTGCTGACGCCCTACGTCAGCCCCCGCTTCCAGTCGCCGTTCGAACGCGCCTGCGCGCGCTTCGCCTGATGCGGCCGCGCGGGACCGCCGCCAATGAACCCGCGCTAGAGCGCTAGGGCATAGCCCATAAAAAAAACACCCCGCGATCGCTCGCGGGGTGTTTTCGTTCAGACCGGGAAACCGGGCTTAGATCATGCCCTTGCTCTTCAGCAGGTCGAACATGGTCTTGCCGATTTCGGCCGGGCTGCGGGTGTAGGCGATGCCGGCCTTCTCGAAGGCCTTGAACTTCTCTTCCGCCGTGCCTTTGCCGCCGGAGATGATGGCGCCGGCGTGGCCCATGCGCTTGCCCTTCGGCGCGGTGACGCCGGCGATGTAGCCGACCACCGGCTTGGTCACGTAGGCCTTGGCGAATTCGGCAGCCTCTTCCTCGGCGGTGCCGCCGATTTCGCCGATCATCACGATGGCGTCGGTGTCCGGATCGTCCTGGAACAGGCGCAGCGCGTCGATGTGGCTGGTGCCCGGGATCGGGTCGCCGCCGATGCCGATGCAGGTGGACTGGCCCAGGCCCAGCGCGGTGGTTTGCGCCACGGCTTCATAGGTCAGCGTGCCGGAACGGGACACGATGCCGATGCGGCCCGGGTTGTGGATGTGCCACGGCATGATGCCGATCTTGCACTCGCCCGGGGTGATGATGCCGGGGCAGTTCGGGCCGATCAGGCGCACGCCGGCTTCGTCGACGGCCTTCTTCACGTACAGCATGTCCAGGGTGGGCACGCCTTCGGTGATGCAGACGATCAGCTTCACGCCGCTGTCCACGGCTTCCAGGATGGAGTCCTTGGCGAAGGCCGCCGGCACGTAGATCACCGAGGCGTCGGCCTGGGTCTGACGCACGGCGTCCTTCATGGTGTTGAACACCGGCAGGCCCAGGTGCTCGGAACCGCCCTTGCCCGGGGTCACGCCGCCCACGACCTTGGTGCCCACTTTCAGCGCCTGCTCGGCGTGGAAGGTGCCGTTCTTGCCGGTGAAGCCTTGCACCAGCACTTTGGTGTCTTTGTTTACCAATACGCTCATTTTGTATTCCTCAGCTCAGTGCGGGTCTCAGGCCACGGCCTTGACGGCGGCGACGATCTTCTCGGCAGCGTCGTTCAGACCCTGGGCGGAAGTCAGTTTCAGGCCGGATTCGTCCAGGATCTTGGCGCCCAGCTCGGCGTTGTTGCCTTCCAGACGGACCACGACCGGCACGGTCACGTTCACTTCCTTCACGGCGGCGATGATGGCTTCGGCGATCATGTCGCAGCGGACGATGCCGCCGAAGATGTTGATCAGCACGCCTTGCACCGAGGTGTCGGCCAGGATCAGCTTGAACGCTTCGATCACGCGCTCTTTGGTCGCGCCGCCGCCCACGTCCAGGAAGTTGGCCGGCTGGCCGCCCTTCAGCTTGATGATGTCCATGGTAGCCATCGCCAGGCCGGCGCCGTTCACCATGCAGCCGATATTGCCTTCCAGGGCCACGTAGTTCAGGTCGAACTCGGAAGCCTTCACTTCGCGCTCGTTCTCCTGGCTCTTGTCGCGCTGGGCCAGCAGTTCCGGGTGGCGGTACAGGGCGTTGGAGTCCAGGTTGATCTTGCCGTCCACGCAAGCCAGCTCGCCGTTTTCGCGCAGCGCCAGCGGGTTCACTTCGAACAGGGCGAAGTCGTTCTCGATGAAGGCCTGGTAGGAGCCCAGCATCAGCTTGCTGAACGCGGCGACCTGCGCGCCGGACAGGCCCAGCGCGAAAGCGGCGTCGCGCGCCTGGAACGGCTGCATGCCGACCAGCGGGTCCACTTCGATCTTGATGATCTTTTCCGGGGTCTCTTCAGCCACCTTCTCGATTTCCACGCCGCCTTCGGTGGAAACCATGAACACGACGCGCTGGCTGCCGCGGTCCACCACGGCGCCCAGGTACAGTTCGCGCTGCACCGGGTACATGTCTTCGCAAACCAGCACGCTGTTCACCGGCTGGCCGGCGGCGTCGGTCTGGTAGGTCACCAGGTTGGTGCCGATCAGGGTCTTGGCGACTTCCGCGGCTTCCTCGCGGCTCTTCACCACCTTCACGCCGCCCGCCTTGCCGCGGCCGCCGGCGTGCACCTGGGCCTTCACGACGGCGAATTTGCCGCCCAGCTTGTCGTAAGCGGCAGCCGCCTCTTCCGGCGACTTGGCCAGAATGCCTTGTTGCACCGGCAGGCCGTAACGGCTCAGCAGCTCTTTCGCTTGGTATTCATGCAGGTTCATCTATGGTTTCCTTTCGGGGAAATGATGGCGGGCATGCGCCTCTGCCTCTATTCCTTGATCGCTTGCCAAACCTTTGTTGGCGGGGCCGGGGCGCGCCCCCCGGCGCGCGTGTTCCGGCCCTGTACCGGTCGGGTCGTGCGCATTGTACACGACCCGTGTCCACTCAACCGTGCAACGCGCGCTTGTCGGCGGCGAGGGCGGCTTCGTGTATCACTTCCGACAACGACGGGTGGGCGTGGACGATGCGCGCCAGGTCTTCGCTGGCGGCCTTGAACTCCATCGACACCACGCCTTCGCTGACCAGCTCGGACACCATCGGGCCGATCATGTGCAGGCCCAGGATGCGGTCGGTCTTGGCGTCGGCCAGAATCTTCACCGTGCCCTGCGCCTGGCCCAGGCCCAGCGCGCGGCCGTTGGCGCCGAAACCGGAGGTGCCCTTCTTGTACTCGACGCCCTCGGCCTTCAGTTGCTCTTCGGTCTTGCCGACCCAGGCGATCTCCGGCGAAGTGTAGATCACCCACGGGATCACGCCGAAATCGACGTGCGGCTTCTGGCCGGCGATGCGCTCGGCCACGGCCACGCCCTCTTCCGACGCCTTGTGCGCCAGCATCGGGCCGCGCACCACGTCGCCGATCGCCCAGACATTGGGCAGATTGGTGTGGCAGTGGTCGTCGACGGCGACGAAGCCGCGCTCGTCCAGCGCCAGGCCGACGGTTTCCGCGCCCAGGCCCTGGGTGTTCGGCACGCGGCCGATGGAGACGATCAGCTTGTCGAACTCGGCCTTCACCGCCTCGCCATTCAGCTCGTAGCTGACGGAGACGCTCTTCTTGCCGGCCTTCACTTCGCCGATCTTGACGCCCAGCTTGATGTCCAGGCCGGTGTCCTTGGTCAGCGTCTTGAACGCTTCCTTGGCGATCTGCTGGTCGGCGGCGGCCAGGAAGGTCGGCGCGGCCTCCAGGATGGTCACTTCCGCGCCCAGGCGCTTCCATACCGAGCCCATTTCCAGGCCGATCACGCCGGCGCCGATCACGCCCAGGCGCTTCGGCACCGCGGTCAGCGCCAGCGCGCCCTCGTTGTCCAGCACCAGCTGGTTGTCGGTGGCCAAGCCCGGCAGCGCGCGCGGGCTGGAGCCGGTGGCGACGATCACGTGCACGGCTTCCAGGGTGTCCACCACCTTGCCGCCGTCGGTGACTTCGATCACCCACTTCTCGCCCTGGCGGCCCTTGAACGCGGCCAGGCCATGGATGTTGGCGACCTTGTTCTTCTTGAACAGGAAGCCGATGCCGGCGGCGTTCTTGTTGATGATGTCGGTCTTGCGCGACAGCATCTGGCCGACGTCCATCTTGGCGCCGGAGACGCTGATGCCGTGCTTGGCGAAGTCGTGCTGCACCGCGTGGAAGTTTTCCGACGACTGCAGCAGCGCCTTGGACGGGATGCAGCCGACGTTCAGGCAGGTGCCGCCCAGCGACGGCTTGCCTTCCGGATTTTTGAACGCGTCGACGCAGGCGGCGCTGAAGCCCAGCTGGGCCGCGCGGATGGCGGCCACATAGCCGCCGGGACCACCGCCGATCACTACAACATCAAACTGTTGGCTCATGGATTTTCCCTTGGGGTCAGGCCTTGCCCACTTTGAACAGCAAGGCCCCGAAAGCGATCATGAACAGCCCGATGACGATCTTGCCGAACAAGCTGTAGCGGTCTTCCCGTATCCCCTGCTGGCGCTTCTTCCAGGTGAGGAACAACAAGGCCGCCCCGGCCAACACCGAGGCGAACGCGTAAACCCAATCCGGCAGATTCATTCTGGCTCCGTTCATGCAGATTCAAACGGGCCGGCTTGCGCCGGCCCGGCGCTTCATCACAGGTCGAGCAGCAGACGCGCCGGATCCTCGATGGCGTCCTTGATCGCCACCAGGCTCAGCACCGCCTCGCGACCGTCGATGATGCGGTGGTCGTAGGACTGGGCAAGATACATCATCGGACGCACCACCACTTGACCGTTCTCAACCACGGCGCGCTCCTTGGTGGCGTGCATGCCCAGGATCGCGGACTGCGGCGGGTTGATGATGGGGGTGGACATCATCGAGCCGAAGGTGCCGCCGTTGGAGATGGTGTAGGTGCCGCCGGTCAGCTCTTCCACGGTCAGCTTGCCTTCCTGGGCGCGCTTGCCGAAGTCGGCGATCTGCTTCTCGATCTCGGCCAGGCTCAGCTGGTCGGCGTTGCGGATCACCGGCACCACCAGGCCGCGCGGGCTGCCCACCGCCACGCCCACGTCGAAGTAGCCGTGGTAGACGATGTCGTTGCCGTCCACGGACGCGTTGACGATCGGGTACTTCTTCAGCGCGGCGACCACGGCCTTGACGAAGAAGCCCATGAAGCCCAGCTTGATGCCGTGCTCTTTCTCGAAGCGGTCCTTGTACTTGGCGCGCAGGTCCATCACCGGCTTCATGTTCACTTCGTTGAAGGTGGTGAGGATGGCGTTGGTCTGCTGGCTCATCACCAGGCGCTCGGCCACGCGCTGGCGCAGGCGGGACATCGGCACGCGCTGCTCGGCGCGGCCGGACAGGATGCCGGCCACGTTGACGGCGGCCGGGGTGGCGGACAGCGCGGCGCCGGCGGAAGCCGGGGCCAGCACCGGGCCGGCCTGGGACGGCGCGGCCGACTTGGCGGCGGCCTGCACGTCTTCCTTCAGCACGCGGCCGTCGCGGCCGGAACCGGCCACCTTGGACAGGTCGACGCCGGTCTCGGCGGCCAGCTTGGCGGCGGACGGCATCGCGGCGGCGCCGGCGGCCGGAGCGGCCTGAACCGGAGCGGCGGCGGCGGCGGCCGGAGCGGCGTCGCCCGCCTTGGCAGCGGTGTCGATCTTGGCGATCAGCTGGCCGGAGGTCACGGTGGCGCCGTCCTGCTCGATGATTTCCACCACCACGCCGGCTTGCGGCGCCGGCAGTTCCAGCACCACCTTGTCGGTTTCCAGGTCGATCAGGTTTTCGTCGCGCTTGACGAATTCGCCGACCTTCTTGTGCCAGCTCATCAGCCTGGCTTCGGATACGGACTCGGGCAGTTGCGGGACTTTGACTTCAATCAGCATGTTCTTCTCCATGGCGGGGCGGCCGCGATGCCGCCCCTTCTTTCTCGTTGGCTCAGCGGGCGACCGACATCGCTTCTTCGACGAAGGCCTTCAGTTGGGCGACGTGCTTGCTCATATAGCCGACCGCCGGCGAAGCCGACGACGGACGGCCGGCGAACGACAGCTGCTGCTTGGCGCTCAGCAGGCCTTCCAGGCGGTGGCGGATCTGGTACCAGGCGCCCTGGTTGCGCGGCTCTTCCTGCACCCACATCACTTCCTTGGCCTGGGTGAAGCGCGCCAGCTCGGCGGCCACCTGCTCGGTCGGGAACGGGTACAGCTGCTCGATGCGGACGATGGCGATGTCGTCCTCCAGGCCGCGCTCCTTGCGGGCAGCGGCGAGATCGTAATAGACCTGGCCCGCGCACAGCAGCACGCGCTTGACCTTCTTCGGATCCTTGACCACCGCGTCGCCGATCACCGGGCGGAAGCCGCCGGAGGTCAGGTCTTCGATCGGGCTCATCGAATCCTTGAAGCGCAGCAGGCGCTTGGACAGGAAGATCACCAGCGGCTTGCGGTACGGACGCAGCACCTGGCGGCGCAGCAGGTGGAACATCTGGCCGGCCTCGGACGGCATCACGATCTGCATATTGTGCTCGGCGCACAGCTGCAGCCAGCGCTCGACGCGGGCGGAGGAGTGCTCCGGGCCCTGGCCGTCGTAGCCGTGCGGCAGGATGCTGGTCAGGCCGCACAGGCGGCCCCACTTGGTTTCGCCGGAAGAGATGAACTGGTCGATGGCCACCTGGGCGCCGTTGGCGAAGTCGCCGAACTGGGCTTCCCAGATCACCAGCTGGTCCGGAGCGGAACAGGCGTAGCCGTATTCATAGGCCAGCACCGCTTCCTCGTTCAGGATGGAGTCGATCACCAGGAAGTCGGCCTGGTTGTCGGACATATTGCGCAGCGGCACATAGGTGCCCTGGTCCCAGCGCTCGCGGTTCTGGTCGTGCAGCACGGCGTGGCGGTGGCTGAAGGTGCCGCGGCCGGAGTCTTCGCCGGAGATGCGCACGCCGAAGCCGTTGGTCACCAGGGAGGCGTAGGCCAGCGTCTCGGCCATGCCCCAGTCGACGTTCTGCTCGCCGGCGGCCATCGCCTTGCGCGCGGCCAGCACCTTTTGCACGGTCGGGTGCAGCTTGAAGCCTTCCGGCAGCGTGGTGAACTTGTCGGTCAGCCGCTGGATGTCGGCCTGCGGCAGCGAGGTGTCGGTCGGGTGCGCCCAGTGGGTGCCCAGGTACTGGCTGAAGTCCAGCGCGTGCTCGCGCTTGTAGTTGGACAGCGTGGTCTGCTCGACGTGTTCGCCCTTGTCCAGCGCGTCGCGGTAGGCCTGGATCTGCGCGTCGGCCTCTTCGGCCTTCAGCACGCCTTCCTGCACCAGGCGCTCGGCGTACATCGCGCGCACGCCCTGGTGCTTGGCGATCTTCTTGTACATCATCGGCTGGGTCAGGAACGGGTCGTCGCCCTCGTTGTGGCCCAGCTTGCGGTAGCACACCAGATCGATCACCACGTCCTTCTTGAAGGTCATGCGGTAATCCAGCGCGGCCTGCATCACGTAGCAGACGGCTTCCGGATCGTCGCCGTTCACGTGCAGGATCGGCGCCTCGATCATCTTGGCCACGTCGGTGCAATACATCGTCGAGCGGATGTCGCGAGTGTCCGAGGTGGTGAAGCCCACCTGGTTGTTGATGACGATGTGGATGGTGCCGCCGGTGCCGTAGCCGCGGGTCTGCGACAGGTTGAAGGTGCCCTGGTTGACGCCCAGGCCGCCGAAGGCGGAGTCGCCGTGGATCAGCACCGGGACGGCGGTCTTGCGCTCGGTGTCCTTGCGGCGCTCCTGGCGGGCGCGGACCGAGCCTTCCACCACCGGGTTGACGATTTCCAGGTGGGACGGGTTGAACGCCAGCGACACGTGCATCGGGCCGTTGGCGGTCGGGATGTCGGACGAGAAGCCCATGTGGTACTTCACGTCGCCGGAAGCCATCTGCTGGGCGGCCTTGCCTTCGAATTCGGCGAACAGGTCGCGCGGCAGCTTGCCCAGGGTGTTGACCAGCACGTTCAGGCGGCCGCGGTGGGCCATGCCGATGATCAGTTCCTGCACGCCCTGCTCGGTGGCGTTCTGGATCAGGTGGTCCAGCGCCGCGATCGCGGACTCGCCGCCTTCCAGCGAGAAGCGCTTCTGGCCGACGTATTTGGTGTGCAAGTAGCGTTCCAGCGTCTCGGCCGCGGTGATCTGCTTCAGGATGCGCTTTTTCTTGTCGGCGTCGTAGCGCGGGGTGGACAGGTCGCCCTCGAAGCGCTTTTGCACCCAGTGCTTTTCGTCGGACTGGGTGATGTGCATGTATTCGACGCCGATGTTGCCGCAGTAGGTCTGCTTCAGGCGCGACAGGATGTCGGACAGCGGCAGCTTCTGCGGGCCGGCCAGCGAACCCACGTTGAACTGCACCGCCATGTCGGCGTCGGTCAGACCGTGGGTAGCCGGGTCCAGTTCGCGCACGATGGCCTGGTCCATGCGCTTCAGCGGGTCCAGGTTGGCCTGGCGCGCGCCCAGCACGCGGTAGGCGGAGATCAGCTTCAGCACGCCCACCTGCTTCCGCATGGCTTCCCAGTCGGTGGCGGCGGCGCTGCGCTGGCCGATCACCGGCTTCTTGGCCAGCTGGATGAAGGACTCCTGGATAGGCAGGTGCGGCACGTCGCGCTCGGCGGCGCCCGGCGCCTGGGCCAGCTTGTCGAAGTAGTCGCGCCATTCCTGCGGAACGGAGTTGGCGTCAACGAGGTACTGTTCGTACAGCTCCTCGATGAACGGGGCATTCCCACCGAACAGATAGGAATGGCTGTACATGGATTGCATCATGGTCTGGCTACCCTTTGGTCTTGGATGTTGCAGCATTCACTCAAAGCGCTTGGGCAAGGCGGCCTTGCCCCAGCGCTCTGAAAAAAGGGCTGGTCGAAGCCCCCGCTTCAACCAACCCCGATTCAGTCAAATCAGCGCTTGGCGACTTCCACGAAGTCGCGGCGCGCGGCGCCGGTGTACAGCTGGCGCGGACGGCCGATCTTCATGCCCGGATCGCCGATCATCTCGTTCCAGTGCGCGATCCAGCCCACGGTGCGGGCCAGCGCGAAGATCGGGGTGAACATGGAAACCGGGATGCCGATCGCGGACAGCACGATGCCGGAGTAGAAGTCCACGTTCGGGTACAGCTTGCGCTCGATGAAGTACGGGTCGGACAGCGCGATCTTTTCCAGCTCCATGGCCAGCTTGAATTTCGGATCGTTATGCAGGCCCAGCTCGTTCAGCACTTCGTCGCAGGTCTGCTTCATGATGGCGGCGCGCGGGTCCATGTTCTTGTACACGCGGTGGCCGAAGCCCATCAGCTTGTAGCGCTTGTCCTTCACGCCCTGCATGAAGTCGGCCACATTGTCCACGGAACCGATCTCGTCCAGCATCTTCAGCACGGCCTCGTTGGCGCCGCCGTGGGACGGGCCCCACAGGCAGGCGATGCAGGCGGCGATGCACGCGAACGGGTTGGCGCCGGAGGAGCCGGCCAGACGGACGGTGGAGGTGGAGGCGTTCTGCTCGTGGTCGGCGTGCAGGGTGAAGATGCGGTCCAGCGCGCGCGCCAGCACCGGGTTCACCTTGTACTCCTCGCACGGGGTGGAGAACATCATGTGCAGGAAGTTTTCCGCATAGGTCAGGCCGTTCTTCGGATAGGAGAACGGCAGGCCCTTGTTGTAGCGGTAAGCCTGGGCGGCGATGGTCGGCAGCTTGGCGATCAGGCGGTGGGCCGAGATGCGGCGGTGCTCCGGATTGGAGATGTCCAGCGAGTCATGGTAGAAGGCGGACAGCGCGCCCACCACGCCCACCATCACCGCCATCGGGTGCGCGTCGCGGCGGAAGCCCTTGAACAGGCTCATCAGCTGGTCGTGCAGCATGTTGTGGCGCATCACGCCGCGTTCGAATTCCTTGCGCTGCGCCGCGGTCGGCAGCTCGCCGTTCAGCAGCAGGTAGCAGACTTCCAGGTAGTCGCTCTTCTCGGCCAGCTGCTCGATCGGGTAGCCGCGGTAGTACAGATGGCCCAGGTCGCCGTCGATGAAGGTGATCTTGGACTCGCAGCTGGCGGTGGCCAGGAAGCCCGGGTCGAAGGTGAACATGCCTGTTTTGCCGAAGCCGCGGATGTCGACGACATCCGGACCCAGCGTGCCCCCCAGGACCGGCAGGTCCAGGGTTTCCTTGCCCTCGTTGTAGCTGAGCGTGACTTTGCGATTAGTTTCCACAGCAATACTCCCAGTCATTATTTCGTTGTTGTAATGGTTTGGGGCCGGCCGTCACAGCGATCGCAGGATCGCCACGATGGCCATCAATTCCGAATCGTCGAGATCGGCCTTGCCGTTGACGACATCCAGAAAATCGGTGTCCGGCAGGTCCAGCAGCCGCCGGTACGCGTCGATCTGGGCGGGCGCCAGCTGGTCGAAGGGGCCGGCGAAAAACTTCTCCAGCACCAGGTCCAGCTCCAGCAGGCCCCGCCGCGACCGCCAGCGGATCCGTTTCAGTTCGATCGGATCGTAAGCCGTCATACCGCACGCTTGACCATCAGGTCCTTGATCTTGCCGATGGCCTTGGTCGGGTTCAGACCCTTCGGGCACACGTCGACGCAGTTCATGATGGTGTGGCAGCGGAACAGCCGGTACGGGTCTTCCAGGTTGTCCAGACGCTCGTTGGTCGCCTCGTCGCGGGTGTCCGCGATGAAACGGTAGGCGGCCAGCAGGCCGGCCGGGCCGACGAACTTGTCCGGGTTCCACCAGAACGACGGGCAGGACGTCGAGCAGCACGCGCACAGGATGCACTCGTACAGGCCGTCCAGCTCCTTGCGGTCTTCCGGCGACTGGCGGCGCTCGCGTTCCGGCGGCGGCGTGTCGTTGATCACGTACGGCTTGATCGAGTGGTACTGCTTGAAGAACTGCGCCATGTCCACGATCAGGTCGCGCACCACCGGCAGGCCCGGCAGCGGACGCAGCTCGATCGGCTGTTTCAGCGTGCGGAAGTCGGTCAGGCAGGCCAGGCCGTTCTTGCCGTTGATGTTCATCGCGTCGGAGCCGCAGACGCCTTCGCGACAGGAGCGGCGGAAGGACAGCGTGTCGTCCTTGGTCTTCAGCTTGACCAGCGCGTCCAGCAGCTTGTGCTCGGTGGCGTCCATGTCGACGCTGATGTCCTGCATGTACGGCTTGGCATCCTTGTCCGGGTCGTAGCGGTAGATGCGGAATTTGACGTTTTCGGTAGTCATCTCTGGTTCAACCCTTAGTAGGAGCGGGCCTTCAACTTGATCGTGTCAACGGTCAGCGGCTTCATGTTCACCGGCTTGTACTCCAGACGGTTGCCGTCGCGGAACCACAGCGTGTGCTTCAGCCAGTTCGCGTCGTCGCGGCCGTTCGGGGTGTCCGGGGTGTCCGGCGCGTCGTCGCGCACGTGGGCGCCGCGGCTCTCGGTGCGGGCATTGGCCGAAACCATGGTGGCCTTGGCCACTTCGATCAGGTTCTCCAGCTCCAGCGCCTCGATGCGCGCGGTGTTGAACACCTTGGACTTGTCGCCGATCTCGGTCTTGGCGACCATGTCCGCCACTTCCAGGATCTTCTCCACGCCCTCGGCCAGCATGTCCTTGAAGCGGAACACGCCGCAGTGGGTCTGCATCACGCGCTGCATCTCGGCGCGGGCGTCGTGCACCTGCACGCCATTGGTCTGATTGTCCAGACGCGCGACGCGGGCGACCGAACGCTCTACGTCGGCCATCGCCAGCGGCGGCAGGTCTTCCGGCTGCTGCTTGATGAACTCGATCATCGAGTTGGCCGAGCTCTTGCCGAAGACCAGCAGGTCCAGCAGCGAGTTGGTGCCCAGGCGGTTGGCGCCGTGCACCGACGCGCAGGCCACTTCGCCGGCGGCGTAGAAGCCGTGCACCGGCGCCCCGTGCACCACCACTTCACCGTGGTAGTTGGTGGGGATGCCGCCCATCTGGTAGTGGCAGGTCGGCACCACCGGGATCGGAGCCTTGATCGGGTCCACGCCGGCGAACTTGATCGAGATCTCGCGGATGCCCGGCAGCTTGGACATGATCACCTCGGGGTCGAGGTGGGTGATGTCCAGCAGCACGTGGTCCTTGTTCGGGCCGCAGCCGCGGCCTTCGTTGATCTCGGACACCATCGCGCGCGATACCACGTCGCGGGAGGCCAGGTCCTTGGCGTTCGGCGCGTAGCGCTCCATGAAGCGCTCGCCGGAGCTGTTGCGCAGAATGCCGCCTTCGCCGCGCACGCCTTCGGTGATCAGCACGCCCGCGCCGGCCACGCCGGTCGGGTGGAACTGCCAGAACTCCATGTCTTCCAGCGGGATGCCGGCGCGGGCGGCCATGCCCAGGCCGTCGCCGGTATTGATGAAGGCATTGGTGGACGAGGCGAAGATGCGGCCGGCGCCGCCGGTGGCGAACAGGGTGGCCTTGGCCTGGAACACGACGATTTCCGAGGTTTCCATTTCCATCGCCACCACGCCCTGCACGCGGCCTTCGGCGTCGCGGATCAGGTCCAGCGCCATCCACTCCACGAAGAAGTGGGTGTTGGCGCGCACATTGCGCTGGTACAGCGCGTGCAGCATCGCGTGGCCGGTGCGGTCGGCGGCGGCGCAGGCGCGGCGGACCGGCTTGCCTTCGCCGAATTCGGACATGTGGCCGCCGAACGGACGCTGGTAGATGGTGCCGTCCGGGTTGCGGTCGAACGGCATGCCGAAATGCTCAAGCTCCACCACCACCTTCGGCGCCTCGCGGCACATGAATTCGATGGCGTCCTGGTCGCCCAGCCAGTCCGACCCCTTGACGGTGTCGTACATGTGCCAGTGCCAGTTGTCCGGCTCGGAGTTGCCGAGCGAGGCGGACACGCCGCCCTGGGCGGCCACGGTGTGGGAACGGGTCGGGAACACCTTGGACAGCACGGCGGTCTTCAGACCAGCTTCCGACAGTTGCAGCGCGGCGCGCATGCCGGCACCGCCGGCGCCCACGACTACCGCATCAAAATGACGAACAGCTACGCCCATTACAGCCCCCAGACCACTTTAACGGAATAGATGAAACAGGAAACCAGCCAGACGATGGTGAACACGTGCAGGGCCAGGCGGATGCCCACCGGCTTCACGTAGTCCATCCAGACGTCGCGGATGCCCACCCATACGTGCAGGAACAGCGCCAGCAAGGTCACCTGGGTGAACAGCTGGACCCAGGTATGGCTGAACAGAGACTTCCAGCCTTCGTAGCCGGCCGGCAGCGCCAGCAGGAACAGCGCCAGGGCCACGGTGTAGAGCACCATCACCACGGCGGTGACGCGCTGCATGATCCAATCGCGCAGGCCGTAGCCGGCGCCGACGACATGACGGTTTACCATAGAGCGATACCTCCCAGAACCGCGGTCAGCACCAGGCTGACGACCAGCACGGTCTTGGCGGTGCCGCGGGCGGTCTCGAGTTCGAGACCCTTGTGAATGTCGAGAAACAGGAAGCGGATGCCGGCGCAGAAGTGATGCAGATAGGCCCAGATCAGGCCCAGCAATGCCAGCTTCATCAGCGGGTGGGACACGACCGCCTTGTAGGTGTCGAACGATTCGGCGGAGCTGAGCGAACCGTGCAGCAGATAGATCAACAGCGGGAGGGAAAAGAACAACGCCACACCACTGACCCGGTGCAGGATGGAGACGAAACCCGGAACGGGCAGTCTGATCCTGGCCAAGTCCAGATGCTTCGGTCTTTGCTTCTGCATAAGGCTTTCCTTGGATGTTTTGTGACCAAGTGGTTTTACATGACGCCCGCCCACCGCGGGCGAAGCGCCTGGCGAACCCGTCCTTTTTCCTGGGAGCGGTATCCGCCTTTACCTGGCATATTGCGAAATTCGTCTGCAATATGCGCCGGGGATTCTAACAAATGTTGGTCTATCCCGCTGGCCGCGCGCCGTTTAATCTGCGTCAAGGACAGCGGCGCTCAGCCGTGTTTCACTGTATAGGCCAGCTGGTGCGTCAGGCAGTAGCGCTGCCGCCACTCCAGCGGGCGGCCATCCATGTCCGCCGACAGCCGCAGCAGGCAAAGCGCCGGCACATCGGCCACCATGCCGGTCACGCCCAGCAGCGCCGCCTCCTCGCGCGGCAGCATCTCGGCGCGGAACTGCTCGCACACCACCTTCACCCGCACGCCGAAGCGTTGCTGCAGCGTCGCGTACACGCCGGCGGAGTTGCGCAGCCAGCGCGCGTCCATGCCGTCGAACGCCTCCGCGGGCAGCAGCGCGTCGTCCAGCGCCACCGGGGCGCCGTGCCAACGCCACAGCTGGCGAATTCTCAATAAAGGCGCAAGGCGCCGCAATTGCAAAGCCTCGGCGATGTCCTCGCTGGCGTTCAGCCGGGACATGCCGAGAAACTCCCTGACCAATTCGTCCGGCCGCTCGAAAAACAGGCCCGGCGTCAGCAGCGCGGCCTCGCCCCAGTCGCCCGGCACCGGCGCCACGTAAGTGCCCCTGCCCTGCTGGCGGTACAACAGCCCCGCATCCACCAGTTCCGACAACGCCTTTCTCACCGTGCCCTGGCTCGCGCCCAGCTCGTCGGCCAGCTCCCATTCACTGGGCAGCGCGTCGTGCGCCTCCCATTCGCCGGCGCCCATCCGCTGCAGCAGCAGCTGTTTGACCTGGGCATAAAGCGGCTGTCTTCTCAGCGTATTGGCTGTCATGGTCTGTGTTTTAACACCAAACAAATCAAGCGTAAAGATAAGTCTTATATAAGACATAAGACTCAAACGTCTGTTTGGTCGGATATTCCATCGTCCCAATCCAAATTCACGGGCAACCGTGTTACACTCGCAACACACCTATACTGCAGAGCAACATCTGCAGCTCATTATCGGATACATCAAAGGAGAGTCCGCCAATGAAAGCCCCCGTTCGCGTTGCCGTTACCGGCGCTGCCGGCCAGATCGGCTACAGCCTGCTGTTCCGCATTGCCAGTGGTGAAATGCTGGGCAAAGATCAACCCGTCATTCTTCATCTGCTGGACCTGCCGCAGGCTCAAACCGCGCTGAAGGGCGTGATGATGGAGCTGGAAGACTGTGCCTTCCCGCTGCTGGCCGGCATGGTCGCCACCGACGACCCGAACGTGGCATTCAAGGATGTGAAGGTCGCCCTGCTGGTCGGCGCCCGCCCGCGCAGCAAGGGCATGGAGCGCAAGGACCTGCTGGAAGCCAACGGCGCCATCTTCACCGTTCAGGGCAAGGCTCTGAACGACCACGCCGCCCGCGACGTCAAGGTGCTGGTGGTGGGCAACCCGGCCAACACCAACGCCTGGATCGCGATGAAGTCCGCTCCGGACCTGGATCCGAAAAACTTCACCGCCATGTTGCGTCTTGACCACAACCGCGCGCTGTCGCAAATCGCCGCCAAGACCGGCAAGCCGGTGGCCTCCATCGAGAAGCTGGCCGTGTGGGGCAACCACTCGCCGACCATGTACGCCGACTACCGCTTCGCCACCATCGACGGCCAGTCGGTGAAGGCCATGATCAACGACGACGTGTGGAACCGCGACGTGTTCCTGCCCACCGTGGGCAAGCGCGGCGCCGCCATCATCGAAGCGCGCGGCCTGTCCTCCGCCGCCTCCGCCGCCAACGCCGCCATCGACCACATCCGCGACT
Source organism: Chromobacterium violaceum ATCC 12472 (assembly GCF_000007705.1). Classification (NCBI taxonomy): domain Bacteria; kingdom Pseudomonadati; phylum Pseudomonadota; class Betaproteobacteria; order Neisseriales; family Chromobacteriaceae; genus Chromobacterium; species Chromobacterium violaceum. The sequence goes on along the minus strand of NC_005085.1, from coordinate 1,109,954 downwards.
GGGTGCTGGGCACCAATGGCAAGTGGGTGACCATGGGCGTGCCCTCCGACGGTTCCTACGGCATCCCGGAAGGCGTGATGTACGGCGTACCGGTTGTATGCGAAAATGGCGAATACAAACGTGTAGAAGGCCTGGAGATCGACGCGTTCAGCCGCGAGCGGATGGACCTGACCCTGGCCGAGCTGGAAGAAGAGCGCGCAGCCATCGCCCACCTGTTTGGCTGATTGCCGGCCTGACCGAAGAGAAGCGCACCAAACGGTGCGCTTTTTGTCTTTGGTCAAACCGCGAATGAACATTTGAATTTACTAATACAGACTGCCATTTGGAGCGCAAGCATGATTGAAGTTGAAGTTCTGAACCAAATCGCGGCCAAAATCGAAGACCTGGCCGCCCGCGCCGCCGACATTCGGGGGTATCTTTGACTACGACGGTAAAAAAGACCGTCTGGAAGAAGTTAGCCGTCTGACCGAAGACCCGGATATCTGGAACGAGCCGAAAAAGGCGCAGGAGCTGGGCCGCGAGCGCAAGCAGCTGGAAGACGTGGTGCTGGTGCTGGACGGCATCAACGCCACCATCGGCGACAGCCGCGAACTGTTCGACATGGGCAAGAGCGAGGAAGACGACGACACCATCCTCGCGGTGCAGGCCGATCTGGAAGAAGTGGAAGCCAAAGTGGCGCAGCTGGAATTCCGCCGCATGTTCCACGATCCGATGGACCCCACCAACTGCTTCATCGACATCCAGGCCGGCGCCGGCGGCACCGAAGCCCAGGACTGGGCCGGCATGCTGCTGCGCATGTATACCCGCTACGCCGAGCGCAAGGGCTTCAAGGTGGACGTGCTGGAACTGTCCGAGGGCGAAGTGGCCGGCGTCACCAGCGCCACGCTGAAGATCGAGGGCGAGTACGCCTACGGCCTGCTGCGCACCGAAGTGGGCGTGCACCGCCTGGTGCGCGTGTCGCCGTTCGACTCCAACGCCCGCCGCCACACCTCGTTCTCGTCGGTGTTCGTGTATCCGGAAGTGGACGACAGCTTCGAGATCGACATCAACCCGGCGGACGTGCGCACCGACACCTATCGCGCCTCCGGCGCCGGCGGCCAGCACATCAACAAGACCGACTCCGCCGTGCGTCTGACCCACATCCCCACCGGCATCGTCGTGCAGTGCCAGAACGACCGTTCCCAGCACCGCAACCGCGACGAGGCCTGGCAGATGCTGCGCGCCAAGCTGTACGAGCTGGAGCTGAAGAAGCGCAACGAAGCCAAGCAGGCGCTGGAAGACACCAAGACCGACGTGGGCTGGGGCCACCAGATCCGCTCCTACGTGTTCGACCAATCCCGCATCAAGGATTTGCGCACCAGCTACGAAGTGGGCAACATCAAGGGCGTCATGGACGGCGACCTGGACGGCTTCATCGAAGCCAGCCTCAAGCACGGCGTCTAAGCCATATCGGGCCGGCTCCCATCGGGGCCGGCCTTCGCGTTGTACTTTTAGTTAATTGCCGAAGGAACCCTACCCGGCACGGAGTCATCATGTCTGATCACGAACAAGCACAGGCGCAAAGCCAAGACGAAAACCAGATCATGGCGGAACGCCGCCAGAAACTGCAGGCGATCCGCGAAAAAGGCATCGCCTACCCCAACGACTTCAAACGCAGCCACTTCGCCAAACCGCTGCAGGACGACCACGCCGCCAAAGAGGCAGAGGCGCTGGAAGCCGAGAAAATCGAAGTCGCCGTCGCCGGCCGCATGATGCTTAAACGTGTGATGGGCAAAGCCAGCTTCGCCACCCTGCAGGACGTCAGCGGCCGCATCCAGGCCTTCATCTCCCGCGACAACGTGGGCGAAGACGTCTACGCCGACTTCAAGCGCTGGGACCTGGGCGACATCGTCGCCGTCAAGGGCATGCTGTTCAAGACCAAGACCGGCGAACTGACGGTGCAGGCGACCGAAGTGCGCATGCTGTCCAAGAACATCCGTCCGCTGCCGGAGAAATTCCACGGCATCGCCGACCAGGAAACAAAGTACCGCCAGCGCTACGCCGACCTGATCATGAGCGAGGAAAGCCGCGAAACCTTCATCAAGCGCTCCAAGATCGTGCAGAAGGTGCGCGACGTGATGGTGGGCGAAGGCTACCTGGAAGTGGAAACCCCGATGATGCACCCGATCCCGGGCGGCGCGTCGGCCAAACCCTTCGTCACCCACCACAACGCGCTGGACATGCCGCTCTACCTGCGCATCGCCCCGGAGCTGTACCTGAAGCGCCTGGTGGTCGGCGGCCTGGAACGCGTGTTCGAGATCAACCGCAACTTCCGCAACGAGGGGATGAGCACGCGCCACAACCCCGAGTTCACCATGATCGAGTTCTACGAAGCATATAGCGACTACCAGCGCATGATGGAGATGACCGAAACCATCATCCGCGAGTGCGCGCTGGTTGCCTGCGGCTCCACCACCGTGACCTACCAAGGCAAGGAAGTGGACCTGGGCAAGCCGTTCGACCGCTTCACCATCGTGCAGGCGATCAAGCACTACAACCCGCAATACACCGACGCGCAACTGTCCGACGCCGCCTGGGTGGCCAGCGAGATCAAGCGCCTGGGCGGCAAGCTGCCCCCGGCCCCGGGCCTGGGCAGCCTGCAGCTGGCGCTGTTCGAGGAATGCGCCGAATCGCTGCTGTGGAACCCGACCTTCATCATCGACTACCCGGTGGAAGTGTCCCCGCTGGCGCGCGGCTCCGACACCCAGCCGGGCCTGACCGAGCGTTTCGAACTGTTCATCGTCGGCCGCGAGCACGCCAACGGCTACTCGGAGTTGAACGATCCGGAAGACCAGGCCGCGCGCTTCCAGGCGCAAGTCGCCCAGAAGGACGCCGGCGACGACGAGGCGATGCACTACGACGCCGACTACATCCGCGCGATGGAATACGGCCTGCCGCCGACCGGCGGTTGCGGCATCGGCATCGACCGCTTGGTGATGTTGTTGACGGATGCGCCTTCTATCCGGGATGTGATCTTGTTCCCGCATATGCGTCCGGAGTAAGCTGTAGCAAGCTTACATTGGGCTAAAGAGAAAGCCGCTCACTGCAAGGTGAGCGGCTTTTTTGCGACCTTTAAACGTAGCCTGTCCTATTTATCCATCAGAAATGGAATAACATGGAAAATCACGCCCTAACCTGCGAATGTGCTATTTGTAAAAATGAAAAAGATTTTGAGATATCAGAAGCACTTATTGACGAAATTAACTCACAAAAGGTTACGATATTTGCAGGTGCAGGCATTAGCACAGAATCTCGCATCGTTCTCAAAAATACATTTTATGATGATGTAGCACTAGAACTTTACAAAATCAATCCCCACTTAAGGGTCAAAGAACTTACATTTCCAAATCTAATGCAAGCTCTAAAATCACAGCCTAATGGCAGGATAAAATTATTGGAAATGATAACTAAAAGATTCTCTCTAATAAAATCATTTCCAGAACTCCGTAAAATGGCAACAAGATTCCATAGAGAATTAGGAACATTCTTCCCTATCAAGAATATCATCACAACCAATTGGGATACATTTTTTGAGGAGGAATGTAAGGCAACCCCATTTGTATTTGACCAAGACATAGCATTCTGGGAAGCCGCAAAGAGAAGAGTATTAAAAATACACGGATCAGAAACCAATTTTGGATCGATTATTGCAGACGCCGATGATTACAAAAAATGCACAAAAAATTTAAGCAAGGGAATAATAGGAAGCAAACTAAAAGACATTCTTGCAACGCAAACAATAATATTCATTGGATACTCATTATCCGATTATGACTTTAACAGCATATATACTTTTGTTAGAAAACAAATGCGAGGTTTACACAAGCAAGCATATATAGTAACGCCATTTGAAAATGAGATAGAAAAGTTTAGAAAAATTGGGCTAATTCCGATTATTACGGATGGAACGTATTTTATTAAAAAATTAAAGCAACACCCTAAAATAGCCAGCCATTTTATAAAAGATTCATTTATAGAATTTTCCGCTCGGCTTTTATATAAAACAAACATTCAACACAACAGACTTCATAGTGAAATTAATTTTCTCAATCAACCTGATGCAATCTATTCGGCATGTTATCAAGATGGATTAAAACACTCTCTAGAACGTGCAATTAATATGAGTGGGAACTCTGAATACTCTCATGCATGCGAACTAAAAGAAATTATAAACAAATACGAAGATATAAAAAATAAAATAATTAATCGTGGCATTTTCGAAGACATTGCATATATTGAAGGCTATATTAATGGACTAGTCGCCATTTATGAGCATGAAAAATTTACGGAAAATGACATCCCAATGTACTTTCATTTTTCAGAAAGTGAAAATAGCCCAAGTATTACTGATATCGAGCATTACAAAGAAAAAATTCACTCACTCACAAAGAATGATGAGTCATATCGCCATGCAGAAAAAGTTGTACAGCGATTAAAAGAAAATCCACTTTTAGAATATCATCACCCACCTTGGCTGTAAGTCAGCTGAACCACGTAAAGCCCAAAGTTTACTACGCAATACCAATTAGTGTTGTGTCCGCTTCGCGGACAAATATTTAGGCGCCGGTTCCGCCCGGCTGGACGGGTCCATTTCTTTTGCCTCGCCAAAAGAAATGGACGAAAGAAAAGGCGCCCCAGCAGCGCTGCGAAACCCCGCCTCCAAAGCCCATTCCAAGGCGCCGCCGAACTCGCGGGGCGCTAGCGTCGCCCCGCTCAAACAAGCGGCGGCTTAAAACCTTGGAAAGGGCTTCGGAATCGGCTTGCGCTGATGGGACAGGGGCAAGTCGGTTCGATTATACCCCAATGAAAATCAATACAAATATAAGCCGTAACAGAGCGACCAAGAATTTCCATCTAATCCTCATCCTCAATCACTACAATTACAGCCTTTCGACTATTTTTTATAATCAAACAGCTATCAAATGTTGCGCTTGTTGCGGGATCATAACTCCCTGCCCAATTAAAATTATGCATACCTTTTGTGTTCGTTAAGAATTCAGCAGGCTCTATTATTCTATCTAAAATTTCCCCCCAGAAAAATTCTGCCATTTTCATGGGCATTAAATCGATCGAATGAGCCATATCATGAGTCATCAGATAAACGAACTGTTCTTTAGCCTCGCCCTCATCAATCTTATGCAATTTAATTGATTGGTTAATTCCATGCATTGGAAGCTGACTAAACAACCAACCTACCTCATTTATCAGCTTCGACGAGTAAATTTCTAATAGCCGTACACAGCCACAATCACGAGCAATATCCATTTTTGACTCGAGGTCAGCAAGTTCCTCACGGGGGTTAAACATGACTTTTAAATATATATAAATTAATAACCAAACATAGCAGCAGAGTGGGCGAACCTCACTAGCTATCCACCTTGCACGACTATTTATTCGCCTTGTCCAGCAAGCCGCCAAACATCTCAGGGTCCACCAAGTCTCTCAGCGCCACGCCCAGGGCGTCGGCCAATGCGCCCATGTTGTCGATGGAGACATTGCGCTCGCCGCGCTCGATCTCTGACACATAGGTTCGGCTCATCCCCGCCTGCAATGCCAACGCCTCCTGCGACACATCATGCAGGCGTCTGGCAATCCGCAGGTTGCGGGCGAAAACCGCGCGGGCGGTCAGGGGTTTCGTTGTGTTTTCCATACCCCGATAGCATCAGCGCTTGCTAGCGCTCAAGCCACGCGGTATGATTTGCAAAATGTTAACTATAAGTGACTTTTTGATTTTTATTGATATCTTCATGACACTCATTATGTGCTATGCGCTGCTCTGACGGCCACACATGGAGGTGCTTATGCAGAAAATTCCCATTCCGTGATCTACGGCGTTTTCCCGCTACCGCTCTGCCTTGACCATATCCAGAGCCTTGTCCGCCCAACCATCGCAAGGTTCAAACACAATGAGGGTTTTGCCATGCCTAGCATCACCCGCAGTTCGTCTCATCTCGCGTTTTCCCTGAGCAACCATCATCCCGCCCGCAGCCGCTGGCTGCTGAACAAGCAAGTCCCCACCCATCCGCCCAGCCTGCTGGCCATGACTCGGCTGCATGAAGCCTTTGCCGCCTTGCAAGAGCAATTGGCCGGCAAGGATCAAGCCAAAGTCAGAGAGCCGGCCGCGCGCGTCGCGCATGTGTGCCAGGACATCGAGCAGGCGGTGGTGGAGTCCATCTGCCACCTCGCCCATGGCCAGTTGGGTTTGCAGTCGGTTATCGAGCTGCTGGTTTGCCTGGGCGATGACGTCCGCCTACCCTCCAGCCGCATCACCGAGTTGCTGGCGCCGTTGGACAAGCGCCTGGGCGAGTCGCTGACGCTCCTCACCCACGTGCTGTAAGCCCTGCTCCATAAACACCAACAGCCTGTCCGCTTCCCAGCGGCAGGCTGTTTTTGATTGGGGTGCTAACATGCGGTGCAATGCCCGGCTGGAAAATGGCTGCGTCCAATCGTTTCAAGCCGGGTATTGCACCCTACGCTTATGACGTCCACTTGCCTTTCTGCCGCATCAGGAATTGCAAGAACATCTGGACACAAACATTGGAATGAATACGACACACCCTCTTCCCCTTCAGCACGCGCCGGGAACAAAGCGCCGGGCGAGGTTTTAAGACGCCGGCTGTTCGACGCCGCGCGACGCTAGCGCGTACCGCTGAGCGAATCAAAGCTTCGCACGCATGTAGTTCCGGCAGCTCCTCGTTCGGCGCTTTTTTGCCGGGGTTTCGCGGGCTGCAGGGGCGGCCTGGGGTTGAAAGGGGGCTGGCCGCGCAGCCCCTTTCCCGCCTGCCGGACGGAACCTGCACTTAAACATCGTCCGCGCAGCGGACTCCATTCCAGCCACAAGGCTTCACACTCCGATTTCAAATGGATATAGTCTTGTCGCATATCCATTCCCCGCCGCGTCACGATGCGCGCTCCTTGCTTAGCTATTGCCTTGCCACCTCAACAGCGATAACCAACGGACTACTCAGGCCAGGCAAGCGGCCGCTTCAACGCGATCCCCATCAGCAATCCATACGGAGATGAGATGACTGCAAAATACACCGGACAATGCCTGTGCGGCGAAATCCGCTACTCGGTCGATGTCGAGCCCTTGTTTGCCGGCAACTGCCACTGCAAGGACTGCCAGCGCAGCTCCGGCAGCGCTTATATTCCGGCCATGCTGTTCCCGGAACAGAATGTCGAGGTTTCAGGCAAGGCCAAATATTTCGAGACAACCGCAGACAGCGGCAAGACCCACAGCCGGGGCTTCTGTCCGAACTGCGGCTCTCAGCTGTTCGCCAAGTTCGGCAACTTTCCCGGCATGCTGGGCATCAAGGCAGGCACGCTGGACGAAACCTCGCTCTACGCGCCCAAGCTGGATTTCCATGTGGCCAGCGCCGCGGGCTGGGACTTCATGGATCCCCAGCTCCCCAAGAAGCAAGGCGCGGCTCAAGGTTAGCGGCATTGCCTGGCCATTCAATCAGCAGGCGCAGGCCACGCGCCTGCCTGAATCAGGCCAAATCCAAGTTACCCTGCCTCTGCGGAGCGGCGGGTTCCGCTTTTATCAGTTCGCCAGACGGTAGGCGCCGACAGAGCGATTCCATTTCTAGTCGCCGGCGCCTGGCAAAAGCGACATCCACGCATCGCAGCGCATCCGTCTAACGATGCGCGGCAATTCGCTCCCAATACCTTACTCGGCGACATCCCGCCTATGCCTGGAAACCGGATTCATGCAATCCGCGAGCAGAAACAAGGTATGGCATTCATTCAATTCTTTATTCATGATAAAATAAACACATTAATGACAATTGATTTACTTGATATGAAAAAGATTCTGCCGCTTGCCTTGCTCCTGGCCGCTCATGCCGCGCACGCCGATGACCACGACCCTATCCGCAAGATCATGTCCTGCGATGAGAGTTTTTTCCGCCAGCTTGCCAGCCTGCAAGCCCAGCATCCCAAGCAAATCACCGCGGTCAATGGCGGCATTGCCCAGCTGAAAATGGATAAGCCGGTAAATAACGCTCTGGCCATGGAAGAGGCCATGCCTGGCAGTTCCAAGGGATCCAAAGAATTTGCCAGAACCGGGAATTTCAGCCCGGTCTCGCTGAGCCCTCAATGGACCCTGACGCAATACAATGAATCCCATTCCAAATTCAACAAGCAATGGATTGAGGGCGTAGGCGAAGTCTATAGCTGGACGTTTCATGTTGAATCCAAAAAGAACATGAGCTACCAGGATATTGCCAAACTGGATGGCAATATCAAATGGAACAAGTGCGAGGACAGAAGCTGCCTGTTCTTCCAACAGCCCATCAATGGAAAATGGCAAGCGGTGAAAGCGGGACAACTTGTCGATAAGCCCTATCTGCAGCGCATGATTTTCCAGGACGACAAGAACAAGTTCTCCATCTCCTGCACCTTGCGGGACGAGGGCAAAGTGCTGCCTGCGGGCATGATCAAGACGCGTCGTTCGGACTGGGTATTGAATTTCTGACCGGATGACAGCCTCGGTCCAGGCGCCGAAGCGCCCGCAAACACCTGCCGTTTGCCAAGGGCCGGAAGCCAGGCCGCCGCTTGGGACGGCATGCATTCCCAGCTCCCCGAGAAACAGGGCGCGGCCCAGGCTGGGCGCATCGCAAGGCATTCAGCGGGTCTCCTTTTTTCCATTCACAAACCCCTGATCGCCGGCAAAAAACAGGCCCTCCTTGCCGTGGAGGGCCTGGCTTCGAATCCGCCCGGCTGGCGCAGGCCGGAATCCATGCTTCATCTTGGCATCATGATGCCCTGGGCAACTCGAAACCGGCGTGCCACTTGCCTTCGGAGTCTTGCCACGACACCAGGTAGACATTGCCCTGCGCGTCGGTGCCGACTACCTGCAGATAGTGGCTGTTGCCATTGCCGGCAGCCAATTGCGAGAAACTGCCGTTGTAGCCGGACGGCTGCGGCAGCGTCAGGCCGCCATGCCAATTTCCGCCGCTGTCTTGCCACGAGACGAGGTAGGCCACGCCATTGCTGCCGATGCCGAATACCTGCAAGTAGTTGCTGTTGCCAATGCCGGTGACCAGCTTGGCGAAAGTACCGTTGTATCCGCTGGGCTTGGGCAGCGCGAAGCCGGGGTGCCAGTTGCCGCCGTTATCCTGCCAGGCGACGAGATAGGCGTTGCCGTCGGTGCCGATGCCCAGCACTTGCAGGAAGTTGCCGTTGCCGACGCCGGTGGCCAGCTGCGTGAAGGTGCCGCTGTAGCCGCTGGGCTTGGGCAGCGCGAAGCCCGGACTCCATTGGCCCTGGGCGTTTTGCCAAGTCACCAGGTAGGCGTTGCCGTCATTGCCCACGCCCACAACTTGCAGGAAGTGGTCGTTGCCGTTCCCGGTCGCCAGCTGCTGGAAGCCCCCCGCGTACCCGCTGGGATTCGGCAACGGCATGCCGGCATGCCAGTTGCCGCCATTGTCCTGCCAAGCGACCAGATACGGCGAGGACTCCACTCTGGCGCCGATCACCTGCAGGTAATTGCTGTTGCCGATCCCGGTCACCAAGGGACCGCCGCTGTAGCCACTCGGTTTGGGAAGCGGCATGCCGCCGTGCCACTTGCCGCTGCCATCCTGCCACGACACCAGATAGGGATTGCCATCCTCTCCAGCGCCCAGCACCTGCAGATAATTGCTGTTGCCGACGCCGGTGGTCAGCTGGAAGAAGTGCCCTTTCGGATAATCGGACGGAACCGGCAGGGCGAAGCCCGCATGCCAGTTGCCGCCAGAGTCCTGCCAGTCAGTCAGATAAGCGGTATCCGTGATATTGGCGAGTCCCAGTACCTGAAGATAATTGCTGTTGCCGTTTCCAATAGCCAAACCATGAAATTGCGATGACATATTGCTCACTCCTTGAGTTGAAACATGCATGCGACCTGCTAGCTCAGCACTCGACAGTCATGTCCGAGTTCCGCCACTTTAGGACGGAAAATGGCGCTCAACCCCGTGCTTTAGGACTAAAAGTCAGGTAAAGCCATAATCCTGTGGTTTTCACATAGCAGACTTGGCACATCCGTAGAGAACAAAAAACCAATAGTGTGGCTGCGCATGGCTCTCCTGCTCCATGCCAAGCGCAGCGCCCATCCATTCCGGCTGCTGGGCGCGCAGGACCAAAGCGCAGCGCGGGCATCCCGCCCATGCCTCCCGCCGGCGAGGACATAAGATCAGCCGCCATGGGACGTATCCGTGGCGGGATGGACAGCCGGGCAGATATCCACTCCGCTGTTCAAAGCTCGACGATAAGCCGCAGGGGAAAATGGACAAGCCGCGCAGCGCGCATGAAAAACAGCCAGGCCGCCGGAAGGGGGGGCTGGCTGCTCAGACCGCCATCCGTAAAGGAATGGCGCATATTCAGACGGATTCAGTTTCCCGCTGATACGCCTGCATCACTTCCAGGCTGCGCGTCAGCGACTGCACCTGGTCCCAGCAGCCCATGTTCTTGCCGTTTTCTATCGCGCTGCGCGCTTCCGCCAGCAGATCGAAATGCTCGGGAACGGGATCGCCGTAGCGGATATTGAGCATCCTGACATCCACCGCCAATCCCAGGCAGCGGCTCTGTTCGCGGCTGAGCAGGCCTGCCTTCAGCAGCGCGCCGATCGCGGCCTTGGCCTCGGCCGCGGTGACATTGCCCAGATCTGGCTTGTCGGCCGCAGGCCGCGTCTCCTCCATGCGGGCCCCCCGCTTCAGCCAGCCGCGCAGGCGCTGCAGGATGGGAATGCGTTCAGCGGCTTCATGCGACGGGTGCATGGACAAAATCGACATGGGGGTTCTCCGCAGCTTGCCTGTCTGGCAGCGCCTATACCATCTCTCGGTAAAAACCTGCGCCAAACAATGCCTACATCATGACAAGCCCAGCATAGGCCGCGATGCCTAACCCCACAACTGGTTAATATACCTATTAGAAATGAAAATAAATATCAAACGCCTATTCCTATCACCGGCCATTTTGCCAGTCCGCGCCTCACCTCAAACCCGTGCCGCAGGCGGCGCAGAATTTCGCCGCGGCGGCCGCTTCCTGTCCGCATTGTCCGCAACGGCGCGGCAGCAGGCCCGTTCCGCAATGCTGGCAAAAGCGCGCGGCGGCATCATTCGCTTGCCGGCAGCCCGGGCATAGGACCGCCGCCCTCTCTTGCCGATGGGCGGCATCGTCGCGCCCGTGGCCATCATGCTTGCGGCTGCCGTGATGGCCGCCAAACCATTTTCCGAAGTGGCTCATTGCCCGTCTCCTTTTCATGTGGATGGAGCAATGAAAAGGCCTGTAGCCGCTAGAGGGTCAAGCGCCTCGCCGGCTCCCCTGCCCAGCCGCGGAATGGGTATGGCCATGCGGCTTGCGGCATCGCCCGTTCTCCGCTGACATGCCGCCCTGCTCCTGGCCGATCATTGTCCGAAACTATCCATTCTGAATGAGAACGGGCATGCTATCCCCGCTTCCCGCAGTCTTGCCCTCGCGCCGGCAGAAACGCCTCTTCCCGCGCCAAGGCACGGCTACCCCTGTCGAATGAATAAAACACGGATTGGAAAAACATGCTTATCAGATCGGTTGAGCAGAATGACTTGGCGGCCTGGCGACCATTGTGGGACGGTTACAACGCATTTTACGGGCGCGCGGGCGAAACGGCGCTGCCCGAGGACATCACCCGGCAGACCTGGTCTCGCTTTCTCGATCACGGCTCGCCGGTGAAAGCGCTGGTTGCCGAGCGGGATGGGAAGATCGTCGGCCTGGCCCATACCGTCACCCACCTCAGCACCACCCGCCTGGCCGACGTGTGCTATCTGCAGGACCTGTTCACCGTGCCGGAAGCCAGGGGGCAAGGCGTGGCCCGCGCCTTGATCCAGGCCGTCTATCAGCGCGCGGCGGCGGCCGGCTGCCGCCGCGTGTATTGGCAAACACACGAAACCAACCACACCGCTCGCGCGCTGTACGACAAGCTGGCGGAACATCAGGGCTTCATCATCTACGCCTGCGACCTGCCGGCCTGACGCGCAAGCATGGCAAGGCTGCGGCAAGCGCGCAGCCACAGCATCCTCCTCAGGCTAACGCCTGCGCTTTCGCCCTTGACCCCGCCCTTGCCGGCCTCGCGTCGCGGCCAAGTCCGTGCTGGCTGCGCGCCAGGCCGCGCCATACACGCCATTGTCATGTCGATCGACTATAACCGCTAGCGCGCGCCGACGACCGGCTGCGAACATCCCATCCATATAGAGAGAATCGACGTGAAGCTATCGTTATCGAAATGGCCGGCGCTGATCGCGCTCCTGCTGTCGGCACAGGCCCACGCCGCCAGCGAAACCATCGTGCTGCTCCGCCACGGCGAGAAACCGGCCCAGGGCCTGGGGCAAATCAGCTGCCAGGGATTGAACCGCGCGCTCGCGCTGCCGCAGGTGCTGAGCAGCGCCTTCGGCGCGCCGGACGCGATCTTCGCGCCCGATCCCGCCACCCAGGTATCGGACTCGGGCAACAGCTATTATTATGTGCGCCCGCTGGCGACGATAGAGCCCACCGCCATCCGCCTGGGCATGCCGGTCAACACCGCCTACGGCTTCACCCAGACATCCGATCTGGCCGCCAGACTGCTGGATGCGGACTACGCCAACGCCACCGTGTTCGTCGCCTGGGAACACAAGAAGATCGTCACGCTGGCCAAGCAGATCTTCGCCAACCTCAAGCAGTCGGCCAACATCCCGTCCTGGTCCGATTCGGACTACGACAGCCTCTACGTGATCACCATCAACGGCTCCGGCAGCCATCGCACCGCGTCGTTCTCGCTCCGGGCGCAGGGCCTGAACGGACAAAGCACGGCGTGTCCGGGAGCGAACTGATGGCAGGACGCCGCGCCACCGGCTGCGGGCAGGCATCCGTCCGCAGCCGTTCCCATCGAAGCTAAGTCCGCTGAATCGACACCCCGCCGTCCGCCAGCATCGCGCTGCCGGTGACGAAGCTGGCGGCGTCCGACGCCAGGAACAAGGCGGCGCGCGCGATTTCCTCGGGGCGGGCCAGGCGTTTCAGCGCGTGCAGTCCCTCGACGAAGCCGCGTGCCTCCGGCGTGGGCGCGGCGGCGCGGCCCATCTCGGTGTCGGTGCCGCCCGGCAGCAAGGCGTTGGCGCGGATGCCGCGCGCGCCGTACTCGGCGGCGATCACCTGCGTCAGGCCGATCAGCCCGGCCTTGCTGGCGGCGTAGGCGCCCATGCCGGGGAAACCGGCGGTATGGCCGACGAAGGTGGAGGTGAAGATGAGGGAGCCGCCGCCGCGCTGCAGCATGGCGGGAATCTGCTGGCGCGCCGCCAGGAAGGCGCTGGTCAGATTAGTGTCCAGCGCGAAATGCCAGGCTTCCGGCGTGATCTCGTGCACCGGCGCGGACTCCCCGGTCGCGCCGGCATTGTTGAAAGCGATGTCCAGCCCGCCGTAGCGCCGCTGCGCGGTCTCCACCGCTTGCTTCGCGATGGATTCCTCGCGCGCGTCGCCGACGACGATGGCGACGTCCCCTCCATCCTGCCGGATGGCGGCCGCCAGCTGCCCCAACTCCCGCGCGCGCCGCGCCACCGCGACCACCTGCGCGCCCTCGCGCGCGAACAATTTCGCCGCTTCGTATCCGATGCCGGCGCTGGCGCCGGTGATGATGGCGACTTTTCCCTCAAGCTGTCCCATATTCCCTCCGCGTTTTCCTGAAGACCGGCAAAGTCTGGAACAAGGCGCCGCGGGCGGCGACCCGATTCTTGCCAATCCGCCGGAAGCGTTCGGCGCGAGAGTGTGGCGTCTTTTCCTCCGCAAAAACCACTACGACCGCATAATCCAATTGCATCGAAAAACAACTGGTCTAAATTACTAACCGCGCACGCGACGGAAAGCTACGCTTTCTTTTCCGTCCGCCATGCCGCCGCCGCAAGCGACGGGCTCACCATAACAGGGCGGCGCGCCTGAGCCGCCTTCCATTCCGCGATAGCCTGACGCGTTCCTTTACGCGCCGATTTCAGAGGGGATGTTTCCATCCATCTTTTGAGCGCGAAAGGACAACCATGTCTGCTCATATCCTGATACGGGACGGCTCTCCCCACTGGTGGCTCAGCACCGATGTCTGGGTCGTGCCCGGCAACGACCCCAACGGCGCGCCCGGCGCGCCGCTTTCCGGCCAGAAAGCCTATGTCTGGGCCCATGTCGACAATATCGGCGACGCGGACGCGCAAAACGTCCGCATCGATTTCTACTGGGCCAATCCGGCCGGGCAGATGACGGCCGGCGCGGTCAACTACATCGGCGCCGGCTACGCCGACCTGCCCGCGGACCCGAAGGAAGCGATGGGCCAGGACGTGCTGTGCCTGGTGCCCTGGCAGGTGCAGATCGTCAACGATGGCCACGAGTGCCTGCTGGCCGTGGCGCATGGGACGGGCGACAGCAATCCGATTCCCGACCCGCTGCCGGCCTCCTTCAGCTTCGATCCGCCGGCCCACGACCAGATCGCCCAGCGAAACCTCACCGTGCTGGACGCCAGCAAGATGGCGCCGATGCTGCGCATCGCGGTCAATGGCCTGCCGCGCCAGGACAAGCGGGTGAGGCTGACAGCGGAGTTCGGCGGAGAGCTGGACCAACGCCAGCTGCAGCGCCTGGGACTCGCCCGGCTGCAGCTGCGGCCCGCGCCCAAGCCGGAAGTGCAAGTGCGCCTGAGCCTGGAGCCGTCCTGCGGCGGCAAAAGCGCCGGGGAGAAGGCGAGCGATGCCCGCGTGCCCAGCCTGGCTGTCAGCGTGCCGCGCGGCGCGACGGTGCCGGTCTACCTCGACATCCAGGCCAGCCAGCTGCATCCCGACCACTACCAGCTGCTGCACATCGTCGAGCATGACGACGCCGGCAAGCCGCTGGGCGGCGTCAGCTATGTGGTCATTCCGCAAGGCAAGGAGAACAGACTATGAACACGCCGCTCCAGGTGCTGACGCGCCCGTTCGCGATCGAGCCGGTGACCAGCGTCATGCTGCCCGACGGGATCTTCGACAACGCGATCTACCATTTGCGCATCGCCGCGCATTTCACCAACACCTCGGCCAGTGCGCTGAGCAACGTCACCGTCTATCTGGAAAGCGTCGGCGATCCCGGCATCGCCCCGACGGCGCACACCTTCACCTTCCCCGCCATTCCCGCCGGCGGCACCGTGATGCTGGCCTGGGACGCGGACTTCCAGCACGCGGCGCCGGGCAAACCGCTGGTGAGCTTCGTCGCGCGCGCGGACGGCTTCGCGGCCCAACGCTCCATCCAGCAGATATTCGTGTCGCAAACCCGCTTCGACAGCGCCAGCAACACCTATACCTGCACCGTCGAGGAAGGCACGCTGACCATTTCCAACCTCCAGGGCCACTCGCCAGGCAAAGCCTGGGGAGAGCCGACAGGCAACGGCAAGGAATGCCGCTGCCCGCCCCGATTCGGCCCGATGGTGCCCACCGGCCTGACCATGGCCTGGAAACCGAACCCGGCCTATACCGGCACGCACGCCGAGCTGCCGTTCTCCGATCCTTGGTGGAAGGTGCTGGCCATCATCGTCGCCGTCATCGCCGCGCTGGTGGCCGTGATCGCGGCGGCAGTCGGCGGGGGCAAGGCCAATTTCAGCGTCGGCGGCTCGGTGGAGGAGACCGACCCCAGCGTTCACTGCTGCTCGCTGAAAGGGGCGGGATCGGGCGCGCCGGAATTCACCGTCGCCGGCGTGGCTTCCGCCATCGCCTCCGGCGCGATCGCGGTGGCCTGCTCGGACGAAGCCGATCCGTTCTGGCGCGGGCAGGCGGCCACGCCGCCGGCGGCCGGCGAGACCACGGTGGCGGAGCGGGTGGTCGCCAAGTGGAAAATGCTGGAAGCGCCGGTGGCGGGCAAAGCGTACAAGACCGACGTGTCCTGGACTTACGAGCGCTTCACCACCGGCAAGACCTATCACCATTCGGTGACGGAAACCCAGGTCAACGTGCATGCCGCCGGCCCGGTGAAAGTGGAGACCCCCGACGTGGTCCACGCCTTCCAGCCCTTGTGGGTGCGGGCCGCTTTCCAGCGCCAGGACGGCTCGCTGTTCAAGGGCAGCGACCTGTATTCCTTCGCCCTGTTCGAAGCGCCGCAGGGGTTGTACTTCGTCGCGCCGCTGACCGACGACGGCCTGGGCTTCGATCCTGGCGCCAACGACGGCACCTATGCCGGCAGCCTGGACCTGGAGCGCGCCTACCGGCTGCTGCTGCAGCAGCACCAGGACGTGCACGGCGTCTGGCGGGTGTTCGTCTTCGCCCAGGATGTGAACCTGACCAAGCCGGGCACGCCGCCGCACATCGCGGCCCAGCACATCGGCGGCTTCTTCGTGGCCAGCGCGATCGAGATCACCTTCGACGACAGCCTGCCTTGCCCGCTCAAGGCCCAGTCGACGATCACCGTGGTCTGAGGCCGCGCCGGCTGGACATCGCCTGATCGCCCATGCCGGCAAACGTAGGGCGGCCCGCCCTGGCCGCCCTTTTTATTCATGCTTTGGCCATGCGAGCCTTCCCCATCCACGCCAAACGCATATACAATTCATTTACAAATTAAAGCGACATGCTCAGTCGAGATGGACGCCAGCCGCCCCGTCTCTACCCTTCCCCCGGAAAACCAAGATATGACTCCGCAAGAAACCCAAGCGCTGCAAAACTTCCTGAATCAACTGGTGCAAGTCCGCGGCATGGCCAAGGACCCGCAGGCCAACGCCGCTATCATGCAGGCCGCCGCCCAACAGCCGGACGCCGTCTACCTGCTGGTGCTGCGCTGCATGCAGCAGGACCAGGCGCTGAACGCCGCCAACGCGCAAATCGCCAAGCTGCAGTCCGACCTGCAAGCCGCGCGCAGCGCGCCGGTCCCCGCCCCCGCCGGCGCGCCCGGCACCTTCCTGGATCCCAACGCCGGTTCCGCGGCCTGGGGCGGCGCGCCCGCGGCGCCCGCCTTCGCCGCTCCGCGCCAGGCTGCGCCGGCTCCGGCCTATCAACAGCCCGCGCCCGCCTACCAAGCGGCGCCTCCGGCTTATCCGCCGGCAGCGCCCGCCTATCAACAAGCCGCGCCAGCCTACCAACAGCCTGCACCGGCGCCGCGCCAGAGCTTCTTCGGCGGCGGCGGCACCGGCGGTTTCGCCAGCGGCGTGGGCAGCTTCCTCGGCAATGTCGCCACCACGGCCGCCGGCGTCGCCGCCGGCACCTTCCTGGTCCAAGGCATAGAAAGCCTGTTCAGCGACGACAAGCCCAGCCACGGCGGCGGACAGGGCAATGCCGGATACGAGGCGGAACAGCCGGTGGAGCAGCACATCACCATCAACAACTACTACGAATCCGACGCCCAGGACGATGCCGGCTACCGGGAGGACGCGCACCCGCGCGACGACTACCAGACCGTGGCCGACTCCGACTACGCCAGCGACGAGTACAGCGAGGACGACAACGCCTCAGCCTGAACGGCTCCAGGCCGCGCGCCCGCGCGGCCTTTTTCCCGCATCGGCCTTGCATGCCGTCATGCATCGCGCGCTAGCATCCGGCCTCATCATGCATCCCCCCTTGCTACCAGGGAGGAAAATCATGCGACGCGCCGTTCGGCTTTCCGCCGCTGCAGGCCTGCGAGGGTGATCGTTTCATTCCCGCGCTGACGCGCGCCTTTCGCATCCCCCCCAGCCCGCCTGCCTTTTCAGACTGGCCTGATCTGGAACGCCATCGGCATGCCTTCAGCAGCGGTCTGAAGGCGTGCCCCTGATCGTCTCGGACGACGCCTGAATCGAAGGCAGCGCGATCCAACGACTCCACACCGCCGCCGCCCTGACGCGGCGACCCGGTCTACGCCGCTCTCTTCTCCGTCGATGGGCGGTATCCCGCGCGGATAGGGGGCGACATCGGCTGCGGCCAACCTCAACCCGCGGCCGGCAGCACCGGCCAGCTGGCTACGATGCGGCCGCCCTCGTACACCGCGATGTCGCCGAACTGCTGCAGCACCGCCTCGCTCTGGCGCGGGCGGAAGAACACCATGTCGTCCACCGCCAGCGCCTGACGGCCTGAACCGACCAGCAGTTGCTGGTTGGACGAATGGCCGTACAGGCCGCTGCTCTCCAGGCCCGACGGCGATGCCGGATCGGCCAGCCAGTTGCCGCCATAGATGAAGTAGCCGCGCCGCGCGTTGGCATCCCAACCGCCCACCAACCCGCCCAGCCACTCCACGCCGTAGGGCAACTCGAATCGCGGCAGCGTCTTCAGCACCGGCGTGGCGATGAAGCAGGCCGGCAGCAGGTCGTCCAGCAGGGGAAGATCGAAATCGGCGGGCTTGACCATGGCCGAGCCCACCGCGACTTCGTTTTCCGGGCCGTCGCCGTGGTAGAGCCGGTAAGTAGGCGAACCGGCGGCGTTGAAACACGGCCCGCTTGCCGTCCGTGCGGCCGGATGCGCCCGCGCGGCGGCGGCGAAGGCGGCATAGCGGGCGCGCGCGTGGCGAAGCGCCTTGGCCCTCAAGCCCGGCAGATCCGGAATCTTGGCGACGTGCGCGTCGTAGCCCATCAGGCCGGACCACTGCAGCCGCGGCTCCTCGGCCGCCATGTCCAGCATGCGCCGCAGCGTGGCGATGTCGGCGACGCCGCCGCGGTGCAGGCCGACGTCGATCTCGAAATTGAGGCGCAGATGCAGATGCTGCCCGCGCGCCAGCTCGCGGTACTGCGCCAGCCGCTCCGGCGTGTCCACCAGCCATTGCAATTGCCGCTCCGGCCGGAAGGCCGCGTCGGAAAACTGGCGGTAAAAGGCCAGCGCGGCGGCGGCAGGCAGCGGCTTGCCCAGCAGGATGTCGCGCTCGCCCTTGGCCATCGCCTCCAGCTGCGGCAGGCTGAACAGCATCTGCCGCCGGCTGCCGGCCAGCAAAGCCGCCTCGGCCAGCAAGGCGGGGCACGGCAGCGACTTCACCACCACCCGGAGCGCCATCTTGCCGGCAAGGTGATCCGAGATCCGCCGGATATTGGCGCGCAGGCGCTGGCGGTCCAACACCAGCGTCGGCTCGGCGATGCCGGCCTGGCGCAGCGCCGCCTGCAGCTGGCGGAAATAGGCGTCGTGCGGCTCGCCGCGCGCGGATGGCCTGGCCAGCCACACCAGGCTTGCCGCCGCGCCCGCGCCCAAGGCCGCCAGCAGGCGGCGCCGCCCCTGGGACGGGCCGCTCATGCCGGCACGCCGAGCACGCGGCGCAGATGGGGGTTGAGCAGCACGCCCTTGGGATCCAGCTCCCGCCTCAGCTTCAAAAAATCGTTCCAGCGCGGATAGAGCGCGGCCAGCTCGGCCGCGCCGTAGGGGTGCAGCTTGCCCCAGTGCGGCCGGCCCTCGTATTTGCGGAAAACCGGCGCCAATTCGGTCAGCAGGTAATCATGCGGCTCGCCGGCGGCGGCATGGACGGCGATCGAGCAGGAGTCGCGGCGGTAGAAAGGGCTGAGCCAGGCGTCGTCGGCCCGCACGAAGCGGAATTCCAGCGGGAAGAACACATCGTCGCGCCGCTCCAGGCGTTCGATCACTTCGCGCACGCAGGCGATGCCCGCTTCCCGCGGCACATGCCACTCGCTCTCGTTGAAGCGGGTGGGCCGCGCGGTGGACAGCAGCCGCCAGGATTTGTCGAAGGCCTGCTCGCTCAGCTTCGGGTCGATCAGCTTCTGCGCGGTCCAGCGCCGCAGCGCCGGCATGCCGCCCAGCCAGTCGCGCAGCCGGCGCAGCTCGCGCAGCATGTCCTCGTCGCCGGACGCTGGCCGCGACGCCGGCCCCGGCGGGCGGATGTCGTGGGTGATCGCGGCGGCGTAGCCGGTGAACGGCAGGTGGTAGAACTCGAAATGACGGTGCCGCCGCGCCAGTTCCGGCGCGGCGTCCAGCATTTGCCCAGCCGGCAGCAGCCACAGCCTGCGCTGCAGATAATAAGCGGGCAGCGTCGCCACCGTGGCGCGGGCGATCACGCCCAGGCTGCCCAGCGACACCCGCGCCGCCTGCAGCAGATCGTCGTCGCGGCCCTGGCCGCAGTCCAGCGTCTCGCCGGACGGCGTCAGCAGCCGCAACGCGCGCGCGTCGGCATGCAGGGCCGGCAGGCCGGCGCCGGTGCCATGGGTGGCGGTGCTGATCGCGCCGGCGAAAGATTGGACATCGACGTCGGGCTGGTTGCGCAGCGCCATGCCCTGCGCATCCAGCAAGCGCGCCAGCTGGCCGATGCGGGTGCCGGCCTGCAAGATGGCCTCGCCAGCGGCTGCGTCATAAGACAGCAGGCCGGACATCCGGTCCAGCGACACGATAGTCCCCGGCGTGGGCACCAGCGGGGTGAAGGAATGGCCGGCGCCGACGCAGCGCAGCGGCGTGCCGGAGCGCGATGCCTCGCGCAGCAGCCGCGCCAGTTCGGCCTCGTCGCCGGGCGTCGCCAGCGCCTGCGCGGCGCAGCGCTGCAGGCCGCTCCAGTTGCACCAGCGGTAGCCGCCGGCAGTCGCGGCGGCCCGCGGCCCGGCGGAGCGCGCTGCCCAGGCGCCCAGCAGCGCGCCGCCGCCCAGCCGCAGCAAGGCTCGGCGATTCAAAACCGGCTTCATCGCGCGCCTCCTTGTCCGCTATCGGACATGAAGGCGATCAGCCGGGCGAACTCCTCGTCGCTGCAGTCATTGCAATAACCGCGCGGCGGCATCGCGTTCAGGCCGTCGCGGACATGGGACAGCAACAAGGGCATGCCCTTCTCCAGCCTGGCCTCCCAAGCCGGCGCAAAACCGGCCAGCGGCGCCTGGCTGGCCTGGTTGCCATGGCAGATCAGGCAGGAACGCTCGTACTTGCGCGCCAGTTGCGCGTCGGCGGGACGCAGCGTCTCCGCCCTTTGCAGGTCGGCCGCCTGCGGCTTGGCCACCTCCCGCCCGCAGGCAGCCAAGACCGCCAGCCCGGCCAAGACCATGCCGCGCCAATGCCGGCCCCCCATCGTCTTCCTGCCTGCTTCCATGCCGTCTCCTCATGTGTCGGGATGTTGCGATGGCGCGCCTGCGGCGCCTCAAGCGCGAATGGCCGGACAAGCCGGCCATTCGATGACAATGGGTTCAATATACCACTAACGATGAATCAATTATGTCATTTAAATTTCGCAAGCCGCTGACCCATCTTCGCGCACGCTCCCCATCACCCATTCCTGCAACAGACGATCCAGCCGCCTGACATCGCCGTCATGGCGTCCCGGCAGCGGCGGCACCGGCTCCGCTAGCATGGAGGCGATAAAAGCGTCCAGCTTGGGCAGCCGGCCCCCCAGCTGCGCCTCACCGGCCGCCATCTTGATAGCCAGCAGATGATTGATCTCGGCAGCCAGTCCATCATCCTCCACCGTCGCCGCAGCCAGGTCGGCGAAACGCATCGGCGGCAAGCCCTTTCCCGCATCCAGCCAGCGCACCGCCAGCAACGGCCGCAGCACGTACAAGTACTTCTTCAGCCGGACCGTTTCTCCCTGCAAATGAACGCGGTGGTTTTTGCGCGCCATGGACAAATAATGCCACCGGCAACGCCCAAGGGAATGGAAGTCCGCCATCAGCTCGCGCAGCGCCGCTGCCGCTTTCTCGTCGGCTCGGTACACCAGCGGAGACTGCAGCCACTCGAACATAGTCGGGTTGGAACGATTCAACAGTTGCAGCGCCTTGCGCAGCTCCCAGCCGCTGATATCCAGCTCATCATCCAGCGGAAGCTCGATCACGTCACGCTGCGGCTCCACCTGCAGATACCACTGCGGTCGGTGCACGTAGAGAAAGCGCACATCGTAGTCGCTATCCGGCGAGGCAAAGCCCCAGGCGCGACTGCCGGACTCGCAGGCATAAAGCACCCGAACGTGGTGCCTGCGCTCCAGCGCCGCCAATTCCTCCATCACCCGCCGACGCACACCGTCGTCCAGCGGATGATCATATTTGAATCTATGCATATTGCCCTTTCGCCGGCCCGCGGACCGGCTTCATCCACATTGCTAGCCCTTCACGCACACCACCTGGCGCAGCGTGTGCACCACTTCCACCAAGGAGTTCTGTGCAGCCATTACCGCATCGATATCCTTGTAGGCCATAGGAATCTCGTCGATCACATCGGCATCCTTGCGGCACTCGACGTGGGCGGTGGCGCGCGCCTGATCGTCGACGCTGAACCGGCGCTTGGCTTCGGCGCGGCTCATCGTGCGACCGGCGCCATGGCTGCAGGAACAGAACGCCTCCTCGTTGCCCAGGCCGCGAACGATGAAGCTCTTGGCCCCCATGGAGCCGGGGATGATACCCAATTGCCCCTTGTGCGCAGCCACCGCGCCCTTGCGCGTCACCAGCACTTGTTGGCCGAAGTGGTTTTCCTCCTGCACATAGTTGTGGTGACAGTTGACTGCCTCGACGTCGGCGGAGAACGGTTTGACGATCACCTTGCGCGCCGCGGCCACCACGTGCTGCATCATCAGCATGCGGTTCTGCCGCGCAAACTCCTGCGCCCAGCCCACTGCTTCCACATAGTCGTCGAAATGCCGGCTACCCTGTTGGAAATACGCCAATTCACGGTGCGGCAAATTGGCAATGTGCTGCCGCATATCAGCCTGGGCCAACTCAATGAACAGATTGCCGATGGCGTTGCCTACACCACGCGAGCCCGAGTGCAGCATGAACCAGACGCGGCCGGCCTCGTCCAGGCACACTTCGACAAAGTGGTTGCCGGTTCCCAGCGTACCCAGATGGCTGCGGTTATTGGTTTTCTCCAGCTGCGGATGCTTGGCGACGATGGATTGGAAACCAGGAAACAGCTTGCCCCAGGCGGCGTCCACCGTCTCCGGCGGCGCGCCCCAGGCGCCCTTGTCGCGCCCGCTGCGGGTGCTGGTACGGCCGTGCGGCACCGCGGCCTCGATCGCGCTACGCAGGCCGAACAGATTATCCGGCAGGTCGGCCGCCGTCAGCGTGGTGCGCACGGCCATCATGCCGCAGCCTATGTCCACCCCCACCGCGGCCGGGATGATCGCGCCCCGGGTGGGAATCACGCTGCCTATGGTCGAACCCTTGCCCAGGTGCACGTCCGGCATCACCGCCAGGTGTTTGTAGATGAAGGGCATTTGCGCGGTACGCAGCAGTTGATCGCGCGCGGCCGGCTCCACAGGCACGCCCTGTGTCCACATCTTGATCGGCGCACCGTTCTCGCCCTGCAGGGTTTGATAATGATTCATGTCTTGCTTTCTTATTGTGTAATGGTTTGATGTTGACGCTTGGCTAGCGGCCATAACCCTAGCCCGCCCTTGCGACTGGCGCCGCGGGGAGGCTGGCACCGGTTCTCCCATGAAGGAGGCTGCCATCCTGCTTTTCCTTAACGCCAGAAACGTGCCAGCCTGGACGCCCAAAACCAAAAACCATTCAAGGCATTGAAATTAAAAACAAAAAAAATCAACACCAATCAATCACTCAAACTCACGCCCGGCACCACCCTGAAAAAAGCGATAAAATCATCTATTAAATTATCCAATTAGATAAGAAATGAAAAACAAGGTCGCAATAGGATTCCTGGGCACGGTGCTGGACAAGGGGGGCTACGGCCAGGCACGCTGGCAAAAATGGCGCCCCAGCATCGGCATCTGCCGGCAGCCGCAGTTGCCGCTAGCGCGGCTGGAATTGCTGCACGACAACCATCACCATCAGTTGGCAGAACTGACCGCACGCGACATCGCCGAGATATCTCCGGAAACCGAGGTGAGGCTGCATGCAGTCAATCTGGAAGATCCATGGGATTTCGGCGAGGTGTATTCGGCGCTGGACGACTTCGCAGCCGGCTACGCCTTCGACACCGAGCAGGAGGACTACCTGCTTCACATCACAACCGGCACCCACGTCGCGCAGATCTGCTGGTTCCTGCTGGCCGAGTCTCGCCGCATTCCGGCCCGATTGCTGCAAAGCTCGCCGACGCGGCAGGCCAACGACTTCGCCGGCCGAGTCAGCGTGATCGATCTCGATCTCGCCCGATACGACCACATCGCCAGCCGTTTCGCGCAGCAGAGCGAAGACACGGTGGCCTTTCTCAAGTCCGGCATCGCCACGCTCAATCCGGGCTTCAACCGGATGATAGAGCAGATCGAACGAGTGGCTACGCGCTCATCGGCCCCCATCCTGCTGCGCGGCCCGACTGGCGCGGGCAAAAGTCAGCTGGCCCGGCGGCTGTATGAATTGAAAAAGGCGCGTCGCCAATTGTCCGGCCGTTTCGTTGAAGTCAACTGTGCCACCCTGCGCGGGGACAGCGCGATGTCCGCGCTGTTCGGCCACGTCAAGGGCGCGTTCACAGGCGCGCTGAACGAACGCGCAGGCTTGCTGCGCAGCGCCGACGGCGGGCTGCTGTTTCTGGACGAGGTCGGCGAACTGGGCTTGGACGAACAGGCCATGCTGTTAAAGGCCATAGAGGAGAAACGCTTTCTCCCCTTTGGCGGCGACCGCGAAGCCAGCAGCGATTTCCAGCTGGTATGCGGCACCATGCGCAATCTGCGGCAGTGGGTGCGCGAGGGAAAGTTCCGCGAGGATCTTTATGCCCGCATCAATCTATGGCACTTTGAGTTGCCCGGCCTAGCCGCCCGCCGCGAAGACATAGAGCCCAATCTGGAATTCGAACTGGCCAGACACGCCGGCGAACAAGGCCGGCACGTGCGCTTCAACGCCGAAGCCCGCCGCGCTTACCTGGATTTCGCGCTGTCGCAGGATGCCCTATGGCTAGGCAATTTCCGCGAGCTGTCGGCTTCGGTCACGCGTATGGCCACGCTGGCGGATGCCGGACGCATCGACAACGGCCTGGTGAACGAAGAGATTGGCCGCCTACGGGAGGACTGGGGCGGGGAGCGGCAAACCGACGCTCCCCCTTGCCCGCTGAGTAGCGAGCAATGGGAAGGCCTGGACCTGTTCGACCGCGCGCAGCTGGAAACGGTGCTTCGCGTCTGCCGCCAATCGGCCAGCTTATCCGATGCTGGTCGTCGCTTATTCGCCGTTTCACGCCAAGGCAAAACCCATCCCAACGACGCCGACCGGCTGCGCAAATATCTGGCGCGCTTCGGCCTCAGCTGGCAAACCTTGCGCAAGGAGGGCACCCTGCCTGACGGAGGCTGACACCGTACATGTCGTTACGGTTGTGAACAGATACAAATCGCAATCAGTAGCTATCTTTCCTTTGCGCTTGCGAAACAAAACGGGGCCATAGTGCAAGCATGGGCGATGCCTGCTCGTTTATGTAAAAGGAAGACTGCCATGAAACACGTGATGACCGCGGCGGCGCTGGTCGCCGCCTCCCTGACCAGCCTGCCCAGCCAGGCCGGCGTATCCATCAGCGTCGGCGAGCCCGGCTTCTACGGCCAGATAGACATAGGCGGCTATCCCCAGCCGCAGCTCGTCTACCCGCAGCCGGTTATCGTCCAGCCGGCCGTCACCGTCCTGCCGCCCTTGTATCTGCGCGTGCCGCCGGGGCACATCAAACACTGGGACCGTTACTGCCGCGGCTACGGCGCCTGCGGCCGCCAGGTCTATTTCGTCCGCGACGACTGGTACAACCGCGTCTACGTGCCGCACTACCGCGAATACCATCACGACAACGGCCGGCATGAGGGATGGAAGCACGAGCGCCACGACGACCACCGAGACGAGTGGCACGGCGACGAGTGGCACGGCGACCGCCACGAGCACTGATCTTGGCGCCTACTGGCCCGCATTGAGTCCGGCCAGCGCCGCATCATCCGCCAGCCTGGCGGCGAACGCGTCGCCAGGCATGGGCCGGCCCAGCCAGAAGCCCTGCAGCGTGTCGCAGCCCAGTTCCGCCAGCACCCGGGCCTGCGGCTCCGTCTCCACGCCCTCGGCCACCGTTTCCAGGCCCATGGAATGGGCGAGGGAAACGATCATTCCCACCAGCGTCATCGCCTCCTCCTCGTCCAGCATGCGGCTGACGAAGGAGCGGTCTATCTTCAGCGCCTGCACCGGCAGCCGGGCGAGATAGGCCAGCGAGGAATGGCCGGTGCCGAAATCGTCCAGCGCGATGGAGACGCCCAGCTCCCTCACTTGGCGCAGCGTGGCGATGCTGCTGTCGACATCGGCCATGATCTGGCTTTCGGTGATCTCTATGTCTATGCCCGCATGCTGCGGATGCAGGGCCAGGACCGCGGCAAGAGACTGCGCGAAGTCCGACCGCCGCAGCTGCAAAGGCGACACATTGACCGCTATCCTGGGCGCAGGCAATCCCGCCGCGCGCCAAGACTGATAATCCCGCGCCGCCTGCCTCAACACCCAGTCTCCCACCTCGGAGATCAGGCCCAGCTCTTCCAGCATCGGCACGAACTGCGCGGGCGGCACCATGCCCCGTCCCGGACAGCGCCAGCGCAGCAGCGCCTCCGCGCCGACGATGGCATGCCCCTCCGCGGCGAACTTGGGCTGGTAATGAAGCTCGAACTGCTGCAATTCCAGCGCCTGGCGCAAACGGCTGCCCATCTCCAGCGCCGCGGCCGCGCGATCGGTCATTTCCTGGCGGTAGAACAGGAACTGTTCCTTGCCGGCCTTGGCCCGCTTGACCGCCGACTCCGCGCGCTCCAGCAAGCCCATCGCCGTGGACCCGTCGTCCGGATGCATGGAGAGGCCGAACTTCGCCGACAGCCTCAGTTCGTCGCCATTCAGGACAAGCGGCGAATCCAGGCATTCGCGCCGCATCTGCTCGATGCCGAGCGCGGCCTCGTCCTCGCCCGCCGCCTGCGGCAACACCAGCGCGAACTGGTCCGCGCCTATCCTGGCCAGCAGCGACGCGTCCTGCGTATGGCGCAGCAGGCGCTGCGTCAGCAGCGTCAGCACCTGGTCGCCCTCGTTGCGGCCGAACACGTCGTTGATGGACTTGAAATTCTCGATATCGAACACCGCCAGCGCGAAACGCCTCCCCTCCTGGGCCGAATCCGCCATCCGCTGGGCCAGCCGCTCGCCCAGCAGGCTGCGATTGGCGAGGCCGGTCAGGCTGTCGTAATAGGCCAGGTAATCCAGCCGCTCTTCTTTTTGGATATGATCCAGCGCGAAACCGATATCGCTGGCCAGCTCGCGCAGCAAGCCCATCTCCTGGCGGTCGAAAGCGCCGACATCGCCGGCGAACAGCGCCAGCACCGCGAAGGCGCGGCCATCCAGCATGACGGGAAGGCAGGCGACGGAGCGCACGCCATAGCTGATCAGGTGCGGGGCCAGCCCCTTCAGCGAGGCATCCTCCTGCACATCGTTGCACACCACGATTTCCTTCTGCCGCACCGCCTTGCAGGCCGGCCTATCCCGGTACGGCGAATCCTCCTTCGCGCTCAGGCGGATCTGCCGCAGGTAATCGCTGTCCTCGCCGCGGAAGGCGACCACGGTGCCGTTCAGCGTTTCCGGATCGATGACCCCAACCCAGGCCATCCGGTAAGTGCCCACTTCCACCGTGACTCGGCAGATGCCGTCGAACAGCTCCTCCCGCTCATGGCAGCGAGCCACCAGCGCGTTGATCCTGCTCAGCACCTCGTACACCCGGCCCAGCCGCGCCACCCGTTGCCGCAGCAGCGACTGCTGCAACGAAACCGCCAGATGCCGGGCATAGGCCTGCGCCACGTCCAACTGTGCGGCATCGAAAGCGCCCACGGCGTCCGAGGCCAGGTTAAGCATGCCTAGCAGCCGGCCTTCCGCCAGCAGCGGGATGCGGGCGTAGGATTGAATGCCCTGCTGGTACAGCCGCTCCAGCGTCAACGCGCGCCGCGGGATCTGGCCCAGATCGGTCACCACGCAGGTTTCGCCCCGCTTCATCCGCTCCAGGTCCTCCATGCCGTAGCTGACCAGGCTCAGCCGCTGGCCGGGATCGTAGCTGGCGCCGGGCGCCCGCTCGATGGCCAGCACCCTGGCGCAGCTGCTCTCCCAGTCGATCAGCATCGCCGTCGCGCCCCAGAACGGCACTTGCCGCCGCAGGCTGCGCAAGCCTATCTGCGCGATCTGCTCGGCGTCGCTGGCGGCCAGGATCGCCCGGTTCAGGTCGTTGAGCGCCTCCAGCTGCTGCATGCGTTGCGTCATCTCCGCCTGCGTCCGCTCGCGCTCGCTGATGTCGCGCAGGATCACCGTGTAGCTGCGCCTGCCGTCCACGTCCTGGGTGGCGATGGAGGCCTCCAGGTCGAAGATGCCGCCTCCCGCCCGCATGCCCTGGACCTTGCCCAGCCGCCCCATATGGCGCGGGCTGGCCCCGCTCTCTCCGAATCGCTGCACCTTCTGGCGGTGTGCTGCCCGCATGGTGGGCGGCAGCAGGCAATCCAGCGGCTGCCCCAGCATGTCCTGCGCCCGCCGGCCGAACATCCGCTCCGCGGCGGCGTTGAACAGCGTGATGCGCTGATCGGCGTCCAGCGTGATGATGCCGTCCATCGCCGAGCTCACCATGCCGGCGAGCCGCGCCTCGCTTTCCCTAAGCGCCATCTGGGCGCGGTGCCGCTCGGTCACGTCCAGCACCACTCCGTGCACATGGGCTTCGCCGTCGAAATGGATCAGGCGAAACGACAACAATCCCTGCAAAACGCTTCCATCATCGCGCAGCAAGGTCACCGGCACGCCCCTCACCTCGCCTTCGCTCCGGAGCGCCTCCATCAACCTGCTCCTGTCCGCGGCGTCCTTCCAGATGCCCAGCTCGAGCGTGGTATGACCCAGCGCCCGCTCTCGTGTCAGTTGCAGCAGATCCAGGAAGGCCTGGTTCACCTCTTCCAGCGCGCCGTCTTCCATTCTGGAAATCGCCATCGCCACCGGGCTGTCGGAGAACAGCACGCGGAAACGCTCGTCGCTGTGCCGCAATGATTCCAGCGCCGCCTGCCGCCGTGCCAATACCATGGCCAGCCTGGCGCGGGCGCGCAGCTGCACCTCGCCCATCACGCTGAACAGCACGCCGATGAGAACCAGCAGGCTGAGCGACAGCAGCTGCGAAGCCGGATCTGCCGGCACGCCGGAAAAGGAGGTAAGCGACAAGGAGGCGACAATGGAGAAAATCAGGGCGATGGACAGCAGCCCCGGCCCCAGCCCGCCCAGCAAGGCGCTCAGACCGATGGGAATCAGGAACAGCAGCATCAGGTGGTGCTGGAATCGCAATTGGAAGCGCAGCACCAGCACCAGCAGAGAGCCGCAGACGGCGAAAAGATACGCCAGCGCCTGGCCGTGCCTGGGCTGCAGCAGCACGCAATCATCGTCCAGCTGGTTCAAACAAAGCTTCAACACTGCGGCGCAGCCCAGGATGAACGCCGAATCCCACCCGGCCACCAGCCAGGCATAGATCCGCGGACTCGCCAAATAGACCCACAGCACATCCGGCATGGCCATCGCCGCCAGCACGGACATCAGATACAGCAGCACCAGCCAGCCCATGCCGCGACGGGCCAGCGCCAACAGGCCTAGCCCAAGCGGTCCCAGCTTGCGCAACCCGGCCAGTCGCTCCAGCCCCATGCCGCTCAGCAACAGATACAGGAAGGCTGAAGAAACGAAAGCGAACAAGCTGTCCCAGGCCATGCCGCCGAGCGGATTGCCCGGCCTCCCCCATTGGTCCATCATCAGATCGGGCACGATGATCCAGGCCGATGCGATCAGCGCGTACGCCGACACGATGATCCAATGCAAACGCCGTCTATCTGCCTCCATGCGCCCCCCGCGGAGAAACTCCCCGCCATTCGATGCGGATGCCGTATTGCCCTTATTGCTTCAGTATGGCCGGCGATTGCGCCATGTCGAGCCGATATCGGCCGGCAAGCAAGCAAAAAGCCCGCGCGAGCGCGGGCTTTCGGGAATCGGATCCACTTGGGCTCAACTCTGGGGCAGCAGGCTGTCCTTGTGCAGCAGTTCGGCGAAATCGTCGGCCGGCAGCGGCTTGGCAATCAGATAGCCTTGGACGAAATCGCAGCCCTCCTGCTCCAGGAACTGCCATTGCTCCATCGTCTCCACGCCCTCGGCCACCACCTGCATGTTGAGGTTCTTTGCCATGTTGATGATGGCGCGGGCGATCGCGCTGTCGTCGGCGTCCTGCGGGATGTCGCGGACGAAGGAGCGGTCGATCTTCAGCTTGTCCGCCTTGAAGCGCTTCAGATAGGACAGGCTGGAATAACCGGTGCCGAAGTCGTCGATGGACAGCCGGAGCCCCATGTTCTTCATATTGTCTATGGTCTGGATCGTGGCCTGGGCGTCTTCCATGATGATGCTTTCGGTCACCTCGATGTCCAGCGCGTGGCCGGGCAGGCCGCTGGATTCCAGCGCCTGCTTGACCTGCAGGGCGAGGTCCGGCTGGCGGAACTGCAGCGCCGACAGGTTGATCGCCAGCGTCAGCTCCGGCAGGCCGGCCCGGCGCCATTCCACCAGCTGGCGGGTGGCCTCGGCGATCACCCAGTTGCCGATCTGCACGATGAAGCCGCGCTCCTCGGCCACCTGGATGAAGCGCACCGGTCCCAGCAGGCCCAGCGATGGGTGGTTCCAGCGGATCAGCGCCTCGGCGCCGACGATGCGTCCGCTTTCCATCTCCACCTGCGGCTGGTAGTGCAGCACGAACTCGTCGCGCTCGAGCGCGAAGCGCAGCTGGCTCTCGATGGCCAGGATTTCGCGGGCGCGGGCGTTGAGGTCGGCGGTGTAGAACTTGTAGCTGTTGCGGCCGGACGATTTGGCGTGGTACATCGCCGCGTCGGCGTTGCGGACCAAGGTTTCATAGTCGCGGCCGTCGTCGGGGTAGACGCTGATGCCGATCGACGGCGTGATGGTCAGCACGTGGTTGTGCAGCTCGATCGGATTGGCGAACACGTCGCGCACCCGCTCCGCCGCCAGCGCCGCCTCGCCCGGATCGGAAATCACCGGCAGCAGGATGATGAACTCGTCGCCGCCCTGGCGCGCCAGCATCTCGCCCGGCGCCATCACCGACTTGATGCGGTCGGCGGCCACCTGCAGCAGCGTGTCGCCGGCCGAATGGCCCAGCGACTCGTTGACGGTCTTGAAACGGTCCAGGTCCAGCAGCAGCAGCGCCAGCCGCTGGTTGTCGCGCACCGCGTTGTGGATGGCCAGCTCGACGCGGTCCTGCATGTGGATGCGGTTGGGCAGGCTGGTCAGCACGTCGAAGTGGGCCAGGAACTGGATGCGCTCGTCGGCGGCCTTGCGCTCGGTGAGGTCGCTGAAGATGGCGACGTAATGGGTGATCTCGCCCAGGCTGTTGCGCACCGCGTTGATCGCCAGCCATTCCGGGTACACTTCGCCGTTCTTGCGGCGGTTCCACAGCTCGCCCTGCCAGGAGCCGTGTTCGGCGATGGACTGCCACATCTGCTCGTAGAACGGCTCGTCGTGGCGGCCGGACGACAGGATGCTGGTCTTCTGTCCCAGCACCTCGTGCTGGGTGTAGCCGGTGATCTCGGTGAACGCGCGGTTGACGCTGCGGATGCGGCGGTCGGCGTCGGTGATCATGATGCCCTCGACGGTGTTCTCGAACACCTTGGCCGCCAGCTGCACCCGCTCCTCGGCCGCGCGCTTCTCGGAAATGTCGCGCACCATGCGCCACACCGCGTTGATGCGGCCGAAGGCGTCGCGCATCGCCACCGTCTTGACGCTGACCGGCACCTGGTTGTCGAAACGGTTCAGGTAAGTGGCCTCGAACTCGTCGCAATAGCCGAAGCGCAGCACCTTGTTGTCCAGATTGAAGCGCTCCAGCGCCTCGCTCTCCTCCGCCACCAGGCTCCAGAAGTTCTGCTGCTTGAGCTGGTCCAGGCTGTAGCACATCAGGTTGAGAAAGGCCGGGTTGGCGTCGATGACTTGCCCGTCCAGCGAACTGATCACGATGCCGTCCAGGTTGGACCAGAACAGCTCGCGGTATTTGTTCTCGGAGCGGCGCAGCGCGTCCTCCACCTCGCGGCGGCGGGCGATGTCCGCCTCCAGCGCCAGCGTCTTGGCCCTGAGCTCGTCCACCAGGCGCTTGAGCTCGGAACGGGTCCACTCCAGGTGGGTGCCGAGCCGGCCCAGCTCGTCGCGGCGCGACCACTCGAACGGCGAGTCCAGCTTCAGTTCGGCCAGCAGCCGCGCCTGCTCGGTCAGCAGCTTCATCGGGCTGAGGAAGCGCGAGTGCAGGATGCTCATGATCAGCATGATGGACAGCACCAGCTGCGCCGCCAGGATCATCAGGATGTTCTTCACCTGGTTGCTGAGCGCGATGGCCAGGTTCTCGTTGTCGAACTCCATCGTCACCTGGCCGATGGCCTCGCCGCGGTAGATCACCGGTTTTTCCACGTAGGACACGCTGCCGATGCGGCGCTCGCTGCGCACCGCGGACAGGAAAACCTGATTGGACTGGGTATCGGTGACGCGGATGGAAATCACGCGCGGGTCTTCCATCACCGACGCGATCAGCGGATTGCCGGCCTGCCGGCTCAGATTCCACAGCGGCTCCTGCATGCCGAGCGCGACGATGTCGAGCAGGCGGCGCTGATCGGTCTCCAGCTGGGTGGTCAGGTTGTCCTTCTGAATATTGAAGCTGAGATAGCTGATGATGGAGGCGGGAATCAACAAGCCGAGTATCACGGCGATGAGAAACACATCCCTCAAATTCAGGCCAGTGCTGGCAGTGGATTTTTCGTCTGCTTGTTGAGCCATGTCGCGCTAGTCTTTGGTTCGCCGCGGGTTGCGGCAGATCGAATGCCCCGAGTCAATAATTCACATGTGCAATCAGCAGTATACACCGGCCGCCGTCGGCTTTTCGCCGGAATATTCACCAGTCATCCACCCTTATCATTTTCAAGCATATCTTCAGCACAAATCGGTGAAATATAAAGAGAGCACAGCAGCTCATTGCCTTGCCGCAATCGCAGGGCCTAAAATCCACGACACTTAAGACAACGGATCATCAGGATATCAGCCATGCCGCAGTCCCGTTATGAAAAGATTATCTCCGCCCGCTGGATCATCACCGTGGAAACTGACGGCGAAGTCCTGGAAAACCACGCGATCGCCATTCGGGACGGCAAGATAGCCGCCATTATTCCAGCAGCCGACGCCGCCGGGCTAGAGGCGGATGAAAGGCTGGAGCTGCCCGACCATGTGCTGATGCCCGGCCTGATCAACCTGCACGGCCACTCCGCGATGTCGCTGCTGCGCGGCCTGGCCGACGACAAGGCGCTGATGGACTGGCTGACCAATTACATCTGGCCCACCGAAGGCAAGCACGTCCACGACGACTTCGTGTTCGACGGCTCGCTGCTGGCGATGGGCGAAATGATCCGCGGCGGCACCACCACCATCAACGACATGTATTTCTATAATGCCGCCGTCGCCCGCGCCGGCCTGGCTTCCGGCATGCGCACCTTCGTCGGCTGTTCCATCCTGGAATTCCCGACCAATTACGCGTCCAACGCCGATGACTACATCGCCAAGGGCATGGCCGAGCGCAGCCAGTTCCTGGGGGAAGACCTGCTGACCTTCACGCTGGCGCCGCACGCGCCCTACACCGTATCGGACGATACCTTCCGCAAGGTTGTGACGCTGGCCGAGCAGGAGGACATGCTGATCCACTGCCACATCCACGAAACCGCGGACGAGGTGAACAACAGCGTCAAGGAGCACGGCCAGCGCCCGCTGGCCCGCCTGCAGCGGCTGGGCCTGCTGTCCCCGCGCCTGGTGGCGGCGCACATGGTGCACCTGAACGACGCCGAAGTCGAACTGGCGGCCAGGCACGGCCTGTCCACCGCGCACAACCCCGCCTCGAACATGAAGCTGGCTTCGGGCATCTCGCCGGTGAGCAAGCTGATGGACGCCGGCGTCGCCGTGGGCATCGGCACCGACGGCGCCGCGTCCAACAACAAGCTGGACATGCTGGCGGAAACCCGCCTGGCCGCGCTGCTGGCCAAGGTGGGCACCCTGGACCCGACCTCGGTGCCGGCCGCCGCCGCCATCCGCATGGCCACGCTGAACGGCGCGCGCGCGCTGGGCATCGCCGACAAGGTCGGCTCGGTCAAGGTGGGCAAGCAGGCCGACCTGATCGCCCTCGACCTGGCCCAACTGGAAACCGCGCCGGCATTCGACCCGATCTCCCATGTGGTGTACGCTGCCGGTCGCGAACAGGTCAGCCACGTCTGGGTCAAGGGCCGCGCGCTGATGCGCGAGCGCAAGCTGACCACGCTGGACGAAAGCGACCTGAAGGCCCGCGCCGGCGACTGGCGCAACCGCATTCTGGCAAAGTGATAGCATGAGCAACGTAGACGAACTCGAAATCGACAAATTCAGCCAGCTGGCGCACAAGTGGTGGGACAAGGACAGCGAATTCAAGCCGCTGCACGAGATCAACCCGCTGCGCCTGGACTTCATCGACCGCCACGCGTCCATCGCCGGCAAGAAGGTGCTGGACGTCGGCTGCGGCGGCGGCATCCTGGCCGAGAGCATGGCGCTGAGAGGCGCGCAGGTGACCGGCATCGACCTGGCTAAAAAATCGCTGAAGGTGGCGCAGCTGCACAGCCTGGAGTCCGGCGTGCCCATCGACTACCGCTGCGTGGCGGTGGAGGATCTGGCGGCCGAAATGCCGGGCGCCTTCGATGCGGTGACCTGCATGGAGATGCTGGAACACGTGCCGGACCCGGAAAGCGTGGTGCGCGCCTGCTCCACGCTGGTGAAGCCGGGCGGCTGGGTGTTCTTCTCCACGCTGAACCGCAACGCCAAGGCCTATCTGCTGGCCGTGGTCGGTGCCGAATACGTGTTGAACATGCTGCCGCGCGGCACCCATGAATACGCGCGTTTTCTGAAGCCGTCGGAGCTGGGCCGCATGGCCCGCCACGCCGGCCTCGGCCTGCAGACGCTGAGCGGCATGGGCTACAACCCCGTCACCCGCATCTACTCGCTGAACGACGACACCGCCGTCAACTACCTGATGGCGACCCGCCGCGCCGACTGAGCCCCCCGCCCCGGCCCCGCGCGCCTTGCGGACCGCCCGGCCGGGGAAGGAAGGTCTCCCGGCGGCTGCCCTGCCCATGAGGCCCGGCCATGCCGGGCCTTTCGTTTTCCGCACGCTTGTTTCGCACGACTTGTGAAAAATGGCAGAAAACGCCCACTGCCCAAGTCAACACAACACGAAAACATGCGTTTTAATCATCTGATTGATATCATAGCCGCCCTCAACGCCGACGCGCATGATGCGCGCGGCCGGCATGGCAGTGCCGCGCCGCGCGCGTCCAGGCTGGATACAAACAGGCAGACAGACAGGATACTGCCGGACAATCCGGCACAATGCCGTACAATATCAAGAGAACGAGAAAATCAATTTCCGGAGATGATTCATGACATTCAAGGCCAATGACCTCTTGACCGAGCAGATCGCCCAATATTTAGGCAGACAGATCATTCAGGGCGAAATGAAACCGGGCGAGCGGATCCAGGAACTGCGCATCGCTTCCGAACTGGAAGTCAGCCGCGGTTCGGTGCGAGAGGCCTTGCTGATTCTGCAGCGCCGCCACCTGGTGGACATCTTCCCGCGCCGCGGCGCGATGGTGTCCAGCATCAGCGCGCGCGACGTGCGCGACTTCTTCGACCTGTGGTTCCTGCTGCTGGACCGCGTGGCGCAGAACCTGGCCGCCGGCTGGCAGAACGACGACCTGGCCCGCTTCATCGAGCTGATGGCGCTGCTGGAGGAAGACAACCGCCGCGACGACCTGCAGGCCTTCTACGAGCACGGCATCGAATTCCTGTCCGCGCTGTACCGCCACGCCGACAACCGCTACCTGACCGACACCCTGACAGACATGCTGCCGCTGACCCAGCGCTGCCTGTACGCGATCCTGCGCGCCGGCAAGAGCCAGATGGACCGCACCCACCAGTTCCTGGAAACCCTGCTGAAAACGCTGATCGCGCGCGACACCAGCCGCCTGAAGCAGATGATCGCCGAGTTCGGCCAGGATTACAGCCTGCTCGCGCAAAGCGCGGCCGAGGCGCTGGAAGGCGGCGCCTGACTCCCGTTTCCCTGATAAAAAAAGGCTGCCGAGGCAGCCTTTTTCATTGGCGCGCGCCGTCAGCGGCGGCGGTATTCGACGAAGGCGTAGGGCAGCCCCGCTGCGCTGACCGCCTGCTCGCGCGAAACCTCGCGCCACTCGTCGGCGGCGAAGGCCGGAAAATGGGCGTCGCCGTCGTAGTCGCGGGCGATCTCGGTCAGGCACAGGCGGTCGGCCAGCGCCATGGCCTGGCGGTACAGATCGGCGCCGCCGATCAGGCAGGCCTCCTCCACCGCGCCGGCCAGCGCCAGCGCCTCCTGCAGCGAATGCGCGGTTTCCGCGCCGTCCGCGCGCCAAGCGGCCTGGCGGGTCACCACGATGTTGCGGCGGCCCGGCAGCGGCCGGCCGATCGAATCCCAGGTCTTGCGGCCCATGATCACCGGCTTGCCCAGCGTGGCCGCCTTGAAGTGCTTGAGGTCCTCCGGCAGATGCCAGGGCAGCTTGTTGTCCACGCCTATGGTGCGGTTGGCGGCCATCGCGGCCACCAGCGTCAGCGTCGGCTTTTTCGCTTCGCTCATACCGCCACCTGCGCCTTGATGTGCGGATGCGGATCGTAGCCTTCCAGCGCGAAGTCGTCGAAGGTGAACGCGAACAGATCCTTCACCTCCGGGTTCAGCTTCATCGTCGGCAGCGGGCGGGGATCGCGCGTCAGTTGCAGCCGGGCCTGCTCCAGGTGGTTGCTGTACAGGTGGGCGTCGCCCAGCGTGTGGACGAAATCGCCGGGCTGCAGGCCGCACACCTGGGCCACCATCATGGTCAGCAACGCGTAGCTGGCGATGTTGAACGGCACGCCGAGGAAGATGTCGGCCGAACGCTGGTACAGCTGGCAGGACAGGCGCCCATTGGCGACGTAGAACTGAAACAGGCTGTGGCACGGCGGCAGCGCCATCTGGTCCACCAGCGCCGGATTCCACGCCGACACGATCAGCCGGCGCGAGTCCGGATTCTTCTTGATCATGTCCAAGAGCTGGCTGATCTGGTCGATGTGGCGGCCGTCCGGCGCCGGCCAGCTGCGCCACTGGTAGCCGTAGACCGGCCCCAGGTCGCCGTTCTCGTCGGCCCACTCGTCCCAGATCGACACGCCGTTTTCCTTCAGGTAGCGGATATTGGTGTCGCCCGACAGGAACCACAGCAGTTCATGAATGATGGAGCGCAGATGGCATTTCTTGGTGGTGACCAGCGGGAAGCCGGCCGCCAAATCGAAGCGCATCTGGTAGCCGAACACCGAGCGGGTGCCGGTTCCGGTGCGGTCTGCCTTGTCGTGTCCATGTTCCAGCACATGGCGCATCAGGTCGAGGTACTGTTGCATGTGGGCGATTCCGTCAATAATCAGATTATTGTACCGCTAGCGGCGCTGCCGCGCGAGGCGCGGGGCTGGCCGAGACCTACCGGCATACGCTACCATTCAGTTTAAAATCAAGACAAAAGCATTTATCTAAAGCGAGCCCATGGCAGAAGACTCAGACCTCGAACGCACCGAACCCGCGTCAGCCAAACGGCTGTCGATGGCCCGGGAAGATGGCAACATCCCCCGCTCCAAGGAGCTGTCGACCTTCGCCGTCACCATGACCGGGGTCGCGCTGCTGATGGCGATGGGTGGCCAGCTCGGCCATGCGCTCGGCGAGATCATGCGCCACCTGTTCACCTTCGACCAGGCCACGGTGCAGAACACCGAGCCCGCGCTGATACGGTTCAAGGAAAGCCTGTTCCAGGCGCTGGGCGCGCTAGCGCCGTTCTTCGGCGGGCTCGCCCTGGCCGCCCTGCTCGCGCCGATGCTGGTCGGCGGCTGGAACATGACCTTCAAGGCACTGGAGCCCAATTTCGGCAAGCTGAACCCGCTGCCCGGCATCAAGCGCCTGTTCTCGCTGAACGCCGCCACCGAGGGCCTGAAGGCGATACTGAAAAGCCTGCTGATAGGCGGCATCGCCACCTGGTATATCTGGCGGGAGCGCGGCGAGATCATCGGCCTGCTGGCCATGCCGCTGGAAGCCGGCATCCTGAAGATGACCGACCTGATGATCCGCACCTTCTTCATCGTCACCTCCGCGCTGATCCTGCTGGTGGCGCTGGACGTGCCCTACCAGCTGTGGAGCTACTACAAGAAGCTCAGGATGACCAAGGAAGAGGTCAAGCAGGAATACAAGGAAGCCGAAGGCTCGCCCGAGGTGAAGGGCCGCATCCGCCAGATGCAGCGCGAGGCCGCGCGCAAGCGGATGATGCAAGAAGTGCCCAAGGCCAATGTGATCGTCACCAACCCGACCCACTTCGCGGTCGCGCTGAAATACGACGACACCATGCGCGCGCCGCAGGTGGTGGCCAAGGGATCGCTGATCCTGGCGGAAAAGATCATCGACACCGGCAAGGAAAGCCGCGTGCCCATCATGCGCTCGCCGCGCTTCGCCCGGGCGCTGTACTTCCACGCCGAACTGGGCCAGGACATCCCGGCCCAGCTGTACGCCGCGGCGGCGCAGGTGCTGGCCTACGTGTTCCAGCTGCGGCAATATCAGTCGGTCGGCGGCGTGGCCCCGGTGTATCCGGACCAATTGGACGTGCCCGACGAGCTTGACCCGTACAGCAAACGTCCGCAAGATTCGGCGCCAGAAGAAAGCCGATAAGCCAGCATGGACTCCATCCTCCAGATATTGCGCACCATGAAGATCACCCAGCTCGCCGGGCCGCTGCTGATCATCCTCATTTTGATGATGATGATCCTGCCGCTGCCGCCGGTGCTGCTGGACATCTTCTTCACCTTCAACATCGCGGTGTCGGTGATCGTGCTGCTGGTCGGCATCAATGTGCGCAAACCGCTGGACTTCTCGTCCTTTCCGTCGGTGCTGCTGATCACCACCATGCTGCGGCTGTCGCTGAACGTCGCCTCCAGCCGGGTGGTGCTGCTGGAAGGCCATACCGGGCCGGACGCCGCCGGCAAGGTGATCGAATCGTTCTCCCACTTTCTGGTGGGCGGCAACGTCGCCATCGGCATCGTGGTGTTCATCATCATCACCATCATCAACTTCGTGGTGATCACCAAGGGCGCCGGCCGGATCGCCGAAGTGTCGGCGCGCTTCACCCTGGACGCGATGCCCGGCAAGCAGATGGCGATCGACGCCGACCTCAACGCCGGCCTGATCGGCGAGGACGAGGCCCGCAAGCGCCGCTCCACCATCGCCGAGGAAGCCAACTTCTTCGGCGCGATGGACGGTGCCTCCAAATACGTGCGCGGCGACGCGATGGCCGGCATCCTGATCATCCTGATCAACGTGATAGGCGGCCTGATCGTCGGCGTGGTCCAGCACGACCTGCCAGTGGGACAGGCGGCGGAAACCTACACCCTGCTGAGCATAGGCGACGGCCTG
Source organism: Chromobacterium violaceum ATCC 12472 (assembly GCF_000007705.1). Classification (NCBI taxonomy): domain Bacteria; kingdom Pseudomonadati; phylum Pseudomonadota; class Betaproteobacteria; order Neisseriales; family Chromobacteriaceae; genus Chromobacterium; species Chromobacterium violaceum. The sequence goes on along the minus strand of NC_005085.1, from coordinate 1,070,589 downwards.
GTCGCGCAGATCCCGGCGCTGATCATCTCCACCGCCGCCGGCATCGTGGTGACCCGCGTCGGCACCGACCAGGACATGTCGGAGCAGTTCCTGGGCCAGCTGTTCACCAAGCCGCAGGTGCTGTACATCACCTCGGCGGTGATCGGCATGATAGGCCTGATCCCCAACATGCCGCATTTCGCCTTCCTGCTGATCGCCGGCTCGCTGCTGGCGCTGGCGCGCGGCATGGAGCGCCGCAACCGCCTGCGCCGGGAGAAGGAGCTGCAGGCCGCCGTCCAGCCCGCGGCGGCGCCCGAGCAGCAGGCGGCCGAGGTCGGCTGGCACGACGTGCAGCACGTCGACCAGTTGGGGATGGAAGTCGGCTACCGTCTGATCCCGCTGGTGGACCGCACCCAGGACGGCGAGTTGCTGCGCCGCATCCGCGGCATCCGCAAGAAGATCGCCCAGGATCTGGGCTTCCTGGTGCCGCCGGTCCATATCCGCGACAATCTGGAAATCAAGCCCAATGCCTACCGCATCCTGCTCAAGGGCGTGGAGCTGGGCAAGGGCGAAGCCTTCATCGGCCAGTTCCTGGCCATCAATCCGGGCATGGTCAGCAAGGAGATCGCCGGCGCCGCCACCACCGATCCCGCCTTCGGCCTGCCGGCGGTGTGGATAGACGCCGGCAAGCGCGAAGAGGCGCAAAGCCTGGGCTATACCGTGGTCGACGCCAGCACCGTGGTCGCCACCCACATCTCCAACCTGCTGCAGACCCACTCCGCCGAGCTGCTGGGACGCGAGGAAGTGCAGGCGCTGATCGACCACCAGGCCAAGGAATCGCCGAAGCTGATCGAGGACCTGGTGCCCAAGGTGGTGCCGGTGAGCATATTGCAGAAAGTGCTGCAGCAGCTGCTGTCGGAAGGCATACACATCCGCGACTTCCGCACCATCGTCGAAACGCTGGCAGACCATGTGCCTCAAAACCAGGACATCGACGAGCTGACCAGCGCGGTGCGCACCGCGCTGTCGCGCGTGATCGTCCAGCAGCTGTTCCCCGGCGAGGCGGAACTGCCGCTGATGACGCTGGAGCCGGCGCTGGAGAACGTGCTGATGCAGGCGGTGCAGTCCAAGGCCGGGGGCGGGCTGGAGCCCGGGCTGGCGGAAAATCTGCTGTCCAGCGCCGCCCAGCAGACGGAACAAGTGGAGATCCAGGGATACAATCCGGTGCTGCTCACGGCGCCGGGGCTGCGGCCGCTGCTGGCGCGTTTCCTGCGCCGGGCATTGCCGCAGTTGCGCGTGATTTCGCATAATGAGATTCCGGACAATAAATCCATTCGTATAATTGCGGTAATCGGCGGCAGCAAGGGCTAAGGGCTAATCGACAATGGTGGTGAAAAAGTTCTTCGGGAAAACCACTCGAGACGCACTCCGGCAAGTTCGCGAAGAACTGGGTGCGGACGCCCTCATTTTGTCCAATCGCCCGACCATGGGCGGCGGCGTGGAAATCATGGCGGTGGCGGACGCCGACGTCGCCAACCTGGCCAGCACGCTGTCCACCTCCAGCAGCAAGCATCCGCCGCGCAACGCGCCGCCGGCGGTCAACCGGCCGCAGCAGCCGGCGCCCATTCCCCAGGCCAACGGCAGCGCGATGAACCGCGCCATCGCCCGCACTTACGCGATGCCGGTGGAGCCGCTGGAAAGCCCGGCCCCGCCGCGGCTGGACGCCGCGCCGCCGCGCGTGGAGCCGACCTACGCCCCGCCGCAACCCGTCGCCCAGCCCCTCATGCAGCCGGCGGCGCAGCCCATTCCCCGCGCCGCGCCGCGCCCGCCGGCGCCGGAGCCCGCCGCGCCTCACGCCAACGGCGAGGAGCAGGAACAGATGGCCCAGGAACTCAGGCAGATCGGCGACGAGATCAAGCTGCTCAGGAGCCTGCTGCAAAGCCAGCTGGCCAGCTTCGCCTGGTCGGACATGGAAGGCAAGGCGCCCAACCGGCTGGAATTGTTCAAGCACCTGCTGGCCATGGGCTTCTCCGCCCAACTGATCCGCCAGCTGATAGAAAAGATGCCGGCGCAGTACCAAGCCGAGGTCGCGGTGAAATGGGCGCGCTCGGCGCTGGCGCACAATCTGAAGTGCGCGGACGCCGACCGCGAGGTGATGGACCGCGGCGGCATCTTCGCGCTGGTCGGCCCCACCGGCGTCGGCAAGACCACCACCGTGGCCAAGCTGGCCGCGCGCGCGACGATGCGCTTCGGCGCCCAGCACGTGGCGCTGATCACCACCGACAGCTACCGGATCGGCGCGCAGGACCAGCTGCGCATCTACGGCAAGATCCTTGGCGTGCCGGTGTTCTCCATCCAGAACGAGGGCGATCTGCAGTTGACGCTGGCCGACCTGTCCAACCGCCACATCGTGTTCATCGACACCGTGGGCATGGGCCAGCGCGACGCGCGCGTGCTGGCGCAGATCGACATGCTGCGCACCGCCGGCCGCCCGATCGAGCGGCTGCTGCTGCTGGCCGCCAACACCGACGGCCACACGCTGGAGGACGTGGTGAAGCGCTACCGCGGCGACGGCCTCGCCGGCTGCATCCTGTCCAAGATAGACGAGGCGGTGGCCCAGGGGCCCAGCCTGGACGTGATCATCCGCAACCGGCTCAAGCTCTACTACGTCACCAACGGCCAGCGCGTGCCGGAAGACCTGCATTCCGCCAACGCCGCCTTCTTGGTCGACCGCGCGATGCGCGCCCAGCAGATCGCCTCGCCGTTCGCGCTGCAGGCCGATGAGATGTCCATCATGCAGGCGGCGCAGGCCGGATGGCTATGAACGCCATGCAGGACCAGGCCGCCAGTCTCCGCCGGCTCGCCGCCCAGCGGCAGCGCGCGCCCAGCTTCGCCTTCATCGGCTCCGAGCACGCCGGCACCAGCACCGTGGTGACCGAGCTGTCCCTGGGCCTGGCCTACGCCGGCCTGCGCCCCATCGTGGTGGACTGCTGCCTGGGCCAGGTGCAGACCCGCCGCCTGGGCGTGCCCGCCACCGCCACGCTGGAAAGCCAGGTGGTCAGCGTGGGCGGCCTGGACGAGATGATGGTGGGGTCGCGGCAAGGCGTGCAGTTGATCAATCTCTATGCGCAGCCGGAGCAGCGCGCGCTATTCTCCACCCAGCTGTGGCTGCGGCTGGGCAGCGAATTCGGCGCCCAGGAACGGGACGCCTCGGCGCTGCTGATCGACGCGCCCGATCCGGTGCGCGATCCGATACCGGCCAGCGTGGCCGACAATCTGGTCTTGGTATTAACACCGGATGCCGACTCGCTGACCGCCGCCTACGCTAATATCAAGCGCCTGGCCAGCCGCTTCGGCCGCCAGCGCTTCAATGTGCTGATCAACCGGGCGCGGCACCTGGAGGAGGCGCACGAGCTGTTCACCCGGCTGTCGGCGGTCGCCAGCGAGTTTCTGACCGTCTCGCTGCGCTGGGTCGGCTTCGTGCCGCACGACAACGCGGTGCGCCGCAGCCAGACGCTGCGCCGGCCGCTGATGGAGGCCTTCCCGGACAGCGAGGCGGCCGCGGCCTTCTCGCAGCTGTCGGCGGTGCTGCCGCAATGGGACGCGCCGGAAACCAGCCGCGACAGTACCGGATACATGGACTTGCTGATTGCCGCCTCGCGCGATTGGGCCGAGGCGGATGGAGCCAAACCCTTATGACCTTTCCGTCCTTCCGCCGATCGGGCTACGCGGCAGCGGCCCCCAGCGTCGAGATCGACGTGGAAGCCTATGCCCCGCTGGTGCGCAAGCTGGCCAGCATCATGATCGCGCGGCTGCCGGCGTCGGTGGAGCTGGGCGATCTGGTCCAGGTCGGCATGATCGGCCTGATCGAGGCCGCCCGCCAGTTCGATCCGGCGCAGGGGGTGCAGTTCGAGACCTTCGCCAGCCAGCGCATCCGCGGCGCGATGCTGGACGAGCTGCGCCGCGAAGACTGGCTGCCGCGCCAGGCGCGCCGCAACTCGCGCCAGATCGAGGAAGCGATTTCCAAGCTGGAACAGAGGCTGGGCCGCGCGCCGCTGGAGTCGGAAATCGCCGCGGAAATGGGCGTGGAGCTGGAGCAATACCAGGACATGCTGGGAGACTGCAAGGGCACCACGCTGCTGCATTTCGAAGACTTCGGCGGCGGCGACGACGAGGGCAGCCACAATCCGGTGACCAATATCGCCGACGACGACTCCCCGGATCCGCTGGCCGCCCTGTCCGACGACAGTTTCCGCCGGCAGCTGGTCAGCGCGATCAAGTTCCTGCCTGAGCGCGACCAACTGGTGATGGCGTTGTATTACGAGCAGGAGCTGAACCTGAAGGAAATCGGCGCGGTGCTCGGCGTCACCGAGTCCCGCGTCTGCCAACTGCACAGCCAGGCCATCGCCCGTCTGCGCGCAAAACTGAAAGACTGGCTGTAGGAGCCTGTGATCTTTTTACGAGCAAGAGATCGTAAACAGGCTCTAAGGGAGGGCCCGGCAACGGGTCTCAGACCAGATCGATAACGGAACCTTCTTGTGGACAAGATCAGTCTTATCGCCATTGTAATGGGCCTGACCGCCATCATCGCAGGCCAGGCCATCGAGGGGGGCAGCATTGGCTCGCTGATGCAGCTGACCGCCTTCATGATCGTGATCGGCGGCACCACCAGCGCGGTGATGCTGCAAAGCACGCCCAAGCAGTTCATGGCCGGCCTGCGCATGCTGCGCTGGATCTTCCGCCCGCCCAACTTCGACCACGAGAAAATGATCCGCGAGGTCATCAACTGGAGCCAGACCTCGCGCAAGGGCGGCCTCTTGGCGCTGGAAGGCCTGATCGCCACCCAGCGCGACCCGTTCACCAAGAAGGCGATGCAGATGCTGGTGGACGGCACCGAGCCGGACACGCTGCGCGCGGTGATGGAGGTGGAGATCAGCATGTTCGAGCACGCCCGCAGGCAGGCGGCGCGCATCTGGGAGTCGGCCGGCGGCTACGCGCCGACCATGGGCATCCTGGGCGCGGTGCTGGGCCTGATCCACGTGATGGAGAACCTGTCCGACCCGTCCAAGCTGGGCGGCGGCATCGCGGTGGCCTTCGTCGCTACCGTCTACGGCGTCGGCTCGGCCAACCTGTTCTTCCTGCCCATGGCCAACAAGCTCAAGCACCTGGTGGCGTCGGAACTGGCGATGAAGGAGCTGGTGGTGGAAGGCGTGGTGGCGATCGCCAACGGCGAGAACCCGCGCATCATCGAGAGCCGGCTGCGCGGCTTCCTGGCGATGCACGAATAATCTCAAACCGCCCGGGACGGAAGCATGAGACAGCGTGTTTTCGGCAGCATAGACTCCTTTGTCGAGTCCGCGGACAGCAGTCTGAAAATCGGCCGGCTGGTCGGCAATTTCGGTTTTTTGCAAGCGCTGCTGCGTTTCGGCGAATTCGATCAGATCCAGCTGTTCTGCCCGACGATGGGCAATCTGCAATTGCTCAGGCAACAGCTGGAAAATTCGCTGGATGAAGACACGCTGAACCGGGTGGTGCTGTCCCACCACCTGAACCTGCCGGACGCGCTGGCCGCCACCGACTTCGACGCCTTCCATCTCGGCGACGCGTTTTTCTATCTGCCCAAGATGGCCGAGCTGCGCGCCCGCCACGCGGCCCATCCCTTTCCGCTCACCGCGCCCACCCACAGCCTGAACGACGTCGATCTGGGCGACAAGATACGCCGCCTGTGCCAGGCCCCCCTCAGGGAGGGAGACGCGATCTTCTGCACCTCCCGCGCCGGCGAGGACGTGATGCGGCACTATCTGGCGCTTCACCGCGAGCCGGGCCGGCCGCCGCGCACGGAGTGGGTGCCGCTAGGCATAGACGAAAGCTATTTCATCCCGCGGGCCCGCGCAGCCTGCCGAAAAAAGCTGGGCCTGCCCGAACGGGCGTTCTGCCTGCTCTATCTGGGCCGTTTTTCGCCGGTCACCAAGGCCGACCTGACGCCGCTGCTCTACACCCTCGCCCGTCTGCGCGCGGAGCCGGCCGGCCCGGATACGCCGCCGCTGGAGTGGCGGCTGCTGCTGGCGGGCGGCGGCAGCGCCGGCGAGATCGCCAGCCTGCGCCAGACCATAGGCGAACTGGGTTTGCAGACATGCGTGCGGCTGTGCGACAACGTCGAGGACGAGGCCAAGCGCGACTTGCTCGCCGCCGCCGACGTCTTCGTCTCGCCGGTCGACAACTATCAGGAAACCTTCGGCCTTTCCATCGTCGAAGCGATGGCCGCCGGCCTGCCGGTGCTCGCCTCGGACTTCGACGGCTACCGCGACCTGGTCGTCGACGGCGAAACCGGCTACCTGATTCCCACGCTGGCCTGCCCCCCGCCAGCCCTGATCGACGCCTTGCTGCCGGTGCTGGATGCCAATCTGGTGTCGCTGTGCTGCGCCCAGGGCGTGGCCGTGGACATGGAATGCCTGGCGCAGCGGCTGCGCGAGCTGGCGCGCAGCCCCGGCCTCTGCCGCGCGCAGGGGGAGGCCGGCCGCAGGCGGGCGCAGGCGCATTTCAGCTGGCGCAAAGTGATGGCGCGCTACGACGCGTGGTGGAGAACGCTCAAGCGGGAGGCGCTCGGCGCGGGCCTGGCCAAGCCGGCCGCGGCGCCCCTGCCGCCGCTGAGCGCGTTTCAAAGCTATCCCAGCCGCTGGCTGGCGAGCGATGTGACGCTGCAGCTCACTCCGCTGGCGGAGGACATCGTCGCCGGCAAGCTGCCGATGCCGGCCACCTATGCCGATGTCTCGCTGCTGTCCAGCGCCCCCCTGCTCGCCCACGTGCTGCAGGTGGTCTCGCAGCTGGGCGCCTGCGGGCTGAGCGAGGTGCTGGAGCACTGTCCGGCCATCGCGCCCGACTATGTCTGCTACCAGCTGGCCTGGCTGCTCAAATACGGCCTGCTGCGCGCGCGGCCGCTGGCGCCGGCTCAGCCGGCGCCCTGAGCTCGCCGCCCGGCTCCGGCCGGCGCAGCCAGCCTTCCAGCAGCTTGTAGTAATCGAGGTCGAAAGCCGGCGTCCCCTCCAGCTCGCCGCCGTTGCGACGGCTGCCCAGATAGCACCAGCGGTCGAACAGGTGCTCGGTCACGTCGCCGCATACCTCGTCGCGCTCCACCACCGCCACCTCGCCGTCGAACGGCCAGGGCTTGACCTTGAGCCGCTGCAGCGCGGCCAGCAGCCTGGCGTTATGGCTGTCGGCGCCCTCGTCGCCGACGCAGGCGCCGCGGCAGCGGCGGATCCGGTAGGCCGCGCAGGGCGCGCCCTTGCGGCTGGTCACCTGCTCCACGCCCAGCACCGACTGGCACAGGCCCTGGGCCAGCGCGATCTGCGCCAGCGCCTTGCGCGCCTCGCGCGCGTGTCGGAACAGACCATATAGATCGGCGGTGCGGCTGAAGTCGATGTCGCGCGCCGAGACCGGCAGCGGCCGAACGTAGCCGTCGTCGCCGGCCTGCACCTGCAGCGTGCAGATCTCGCCCATCATCCTGGCGCGGGGATTGTGCAGCGGCTGCAGCCTGCCCAGCCACTGCAGCTCCTGCAGCCGGGCGCCGAACTCGCCCAGGCACTCCCGCCATTCCACGCGCGCCACCGGTTCGTCTATCCGGACCTCGTGGCTCTTGTGCCCGGGCTTGCGCTCGGCGAAATGGCCCAGCGCCTTGCGGTACAGATTGGGCGCGCGGCCGACGTAGAGCGCGCGGCCGTCCGCCCCGAACAGCGCGTAGACGCCGGCCGAGTCCGGCATGTCCTCGATCTGCTGCTGCAGTTCGGCCGGCAGGCTGGATAGCTCTGCCGGCTGCGACAACAATTGCGCCGCCTCATGCGCCACCCGGTCTTCGCCCAGCTCGGCCTCGGCGATCCGGATGAAGCGGTAAACCGCCTCCGCGTCCGCCAGCGCGCGGTGGCGCTCCGGCATGTCGATGCCGTGGCGGGCGATCAGGCTGTCCAGGCTGTGCTTGAAATGCTGCGGGTACAGCCGGCGCGACAGCTTGACCGTGCACAGCGCACGCGCCTGGAAGCGCAGGCCGTGGCGGCGGAATTCGTTCTTCAGGAAGCCGTAATCGAAGCGGGCGTTGTGCGCCAGCAGCAAGCGCCCCTGCAAACGGTCCAGCAATTCGTCGGCCTGCGCGGAAAACGGCGGCGCGCCGGCCACCATCTCGTTGCTGATGCCGGTCATGTTCTCGATGAAGGGCGGAATGGGCTGGCCGGGGTTGACCAGCCATGACAGGCGCTCGACCCGCTCGCCGTCTATCAGCACCATGCCGACTTCGGTGATGCGGTCGCGCGCGATGTTGCCGCCGGTGGTTTCCAGATCGATGATGGCGCAAGGCTGCGCAAACAAGGTATTCAATCTCGCTTCGCTTTCGTGTCTTGCGGCTGCGCCGCCAACATGCCATATGGTTGAAAATGTTGGCCAGCCGCGACAGGGACAGCCGCCGAGTTTACCGGCTTGCAAAAAAATCCTACGAAGTGTTGACAGGGCAAACCCCATCTGTAATATCCGACCTCTCGCAAGACACAACGTCTCGCGAAACAGCGCACCCGTAGCTCAGTTGGATAGAGTATCTGGCTACGAACCAGAGGGTCGGGCGTTCGAATCGCTCCGGGTGCGCCAGGCATGTCCCTATAGTTTAGCGGTTAGAACACCGCCCTTTCACGGCGGTAGCCGGGGTTCGATTCCCCGTGGGGACGCCAACAATACGCACCCGTAGCTCAGTTGGATAGAGTATCTGGCTACGAACCAGAGGGTCGGGCGTTCGAATCGCTCCGGGTGCGCCAGCTGTCCCTATAGTTTAGCGGTTAGAACACCGCCCTTTCACGGCGGTAGCCGGGGTTCGATTCCCCGTGGGGACGCCAGGATGCAGAAAAAAGCCTCGCATGAAAATGCGGGGCTTTTTTCATTCCCCAGCATCGCCTGCCAAGTTCCGCCATATCCCGCTGCGTCATTTGCATTGCCATTTTTCTTCGCACCGCAAAAATGACAAAGAGATATCCTGTTCTTCCCAACATCCAGACGAGAACAGGCTCCCGTGCATTCCGCGCCCATCCCCCTCCCACTCAAGCTGCTGCCCGCCCTGCTGCTGCTCGCCGCCCTGCCGACCCTGGCCGACACCCCATCCGCCGAATCGCTGGAGAGCGTGACCGTCACCGGCTCGCGCATCGCCCGCTCCGCCAAGGAAGGCCCGACCAGCGTGACGGTAATCACCGGCGCGGACATAGAAAAGCAGGGCTACACCAACGTCTACGACGCGCTGAACAATCTGACGCAGAACACCGGCTTCACCCAAGGCGCCGACTTCGGCAACACCTTCACCCCGGCCGCCAACGCCATCAGCCTGCGCGGCCTCGGCCCCAACCACACGCTGACGCTGATCAACGGCCGCCGGATGGCGGACTACCCCATCGCTTACGAAGGCCAGGTCAATTTCGTCAATCTGGCCAACATCCCGTCGGCGCTGATCGACCGCATCGAGATCCTGAATGGCGGCGCATCCGCCATTTACGGCTCGGACGCCATCGCCGGCGTGGTCAACATCATCCTGAAGAAGAAAACCGACGGCGCCTCGATCAACGTCAAGATCGGCGGCGCCGAGCATCACGGCGGCGAAAACGCGCGGCTGCAGCTGACCGGCGGCAAGAGCTGGGACCAGCTCAGCGCGATCTACGGACTGGAAATCAGCCAGCGCAACCCGATCTGGTCCCGCCAACGCGGCTTCATGTCCGACTCCACCGCCCAGGGCGAAGCGCCGTCTCCCATCCTGGCCCGGCGCATCGCCGGCGGCGGCTATCTGGACGCCGGCAGCGCCTGCGGCAACTTCTCGGGCATGTTCGCCGGCAGCGTCTCCACCGTAGGCAACAGCCAGAAGGGCTACTGCGCCAGCGGACTGCTGAAGCCGTCATACTGGACGATACAGACCGCCAATCAGAGCCAGAGCGGCTTCCTCAGCCTCAGCTATCTGGCCAATCCGCATGTCGAACTGTTCAGCGACGCGATGATTGGACTCAACCACACGGAAAACAACACCCGCGGCCCCAACTGGACCGCCGCCGCCGGCCAAGGCAACTACTTCCGGAACCAGAACACCGGCAATTACGAAATCTGGAACAAGCGCTTCGCCCCCGAAGAGCTGGGCGGGACCAGCAACTACAACCGCAAGTGGGATGATCTCGCCGCCAACCTGACGCTGGGCGCGCGCGGCGAGCTGACGGGCAGCTGGAATTACGAAGCGGCGTACAACGCATCGCTCTACACCAGCCGCGCCACCACGCCGATGCTGCTGTCCGGCGTCAACGCCTACTTTCTCGGCCCGCAGCTGGGCGCCGACGGCAGCGGCATCCCCATCTACGCGCCCAACCTCGCCCGCTTCTATCAGCCGCTGACGCCGGCCCAGGCCTCCGGACTGATCGGCGACAGCAACAGCCACAACAAATCCTGGCTGCAAGTGCTCAGCCTGAGCGCCAGCGGCGAGGCCTTCCAATTGCCGGCCGGCCCCGCCAAATTGGCGGGCCTGCTGGAATGGGGCAGCCAGGGCTTCAGCAACGATCCCGACCAGCGGCTGAATCAGGGCGTGTTCTACAACGCCAACCCCGCCATCGGCGCCAGCGGCTCCCGCTCGCGCGAGGCGGCCGGCGCCGAGTTGCTGCTGCCGCTGGCCAAGCCGCTCAACCTGACGCTGTCCGGCCGCTATGACCGCTACCAGATCACCGGCAACAACGAGGGGAAATTCACCTACGGCGCAGGCCTGGAATACCGCCCCATCGGCAGCCTGCTGCTGCGCGGCAACTACGCCACCAGCTTCCGCGCGCCGGACATGAGCTACCTGTTCCAAACCCAGACCCGCGGCTACTACTCGTCGACCACCGACTACTGGCGCTGCGCGCAATCCGGCCAACCGCTGGCCAGCTGCCAGTACGCCGGCGTCTCGCCCGGCTCCAACTACGTCAGCAACGGCAACCCCGGCCTGAAGCCGGAAAGCGGCAAGTCGTACGGCTTCGGCTTCGTCTGGTCTCCCAGCCGCGACGCCGACCTCTCGCTCGACTACTGGAACATCACGATAGACGATCTGGTCACCACCCTCAGCGCGGACAAGCTGCTGCAGGACGAGGCCCGCTGCCGCGCCGGCGGCTACGACGGCGGCTCGGCGCTGTGCCGCGACGCGCTGTCCCGCATCGTGCGCAATCCGGCCAACGCGCTGGTGGATCCTGGCGCGATCAACACCATCATCGTCAACCCGATCAACGCCGCCAGCGAACGTACCAGCGGCATCGACCTGAGCGGCAAATACCGGTTGCGCACCGCCAGACTGGGCGATTTCCTGTTCAAGGCCGCCTACACCAAGGTGCTGACCCACACCTACCAGCAATTCGCCAGCGATCCGGCCCAGAACGAATTGACCGACATGAGCAACACCGACTGGCCGGACAAGCTGGATTTCACCACCACCTGGAATATCGGCGACTGGTCGTCCACGCTGCTGCTGACCCGCTACGGCAAGATCCCGAACGGCGCCGGCACCGGCTACCTGACGCCGACCGTGCTCGCCAACCTGAGCGTGACCTACCAGGCCAGCAAGAAAACCTCGATAGGCGTGATCGTCAACAACCTGCAGGACTTCATCAAGAAAGACTATACGGGAGGCTGGCCGTACTACCCGGTGGGCAGTTACACGCCCTACGGCCGGCAGGCCTGGCTGGAACTGAACCATAAGTTCTAAGTCGGAAACGCGAACGGGATGCCAAGGCATCCCGTTTTCACGGCCCACTCCACCGATTGACAGAAACGAAAAAAGCCCCGCATTTTCATGCGAGGCTTTTTTCTGAATCCTGGCGTCCCCACGGGGAATCGAACCCCGGCTACCGCCGTGAAAGGGCGGTGTTCTAACCGCTAAACTATAGGGACAGCTGGCGCACCCGGAGCGATTCGAACGCCCGACCCTCTGGTTCGTAGCCAGATACTCTATCCAACTGAGCTACGGGTGCGTTATCTGGCGGAGAAAGAGGGATTCGAACCCTCGATACAGGTTTAAGCCCGTATGCTTCCTTAGCAGGGAAGTGCCTTCGACCACTCGGCCATTTCTCCGTTCAGAGAGCGCCATATTAATTATGGCCTCCCTCTCTGTCAAGCATCCGGCGCAAAAATATTTACGCCGCCTGATCCAGGCCGAAAGCCTTATGCAAAACGCGAACGGCCAGCTCCAGGTACTTCTCGTCCACCAGCACCGACACCTTGATTTCCGAGGTGGAAATCATCTGGATGTTGATGCCCTCTTCCGCCAGTGTGCGGAACATGGTGGAGGCGATGCCGCAGTGCGACCGCATGCCGACGCCCACGATGGAGATCTTGGCCACCTTGTCGTCGGCGTCGATCTTGGCGGCGCCGATATGGGTCTGTACTTCGCGCAGGATGGTCAGCGCGCGGTTGAACTCGCCGCGCGGCACCGTGAACGAGAAGTCGGTGGTGCCGTTCTCGCCGACATTCTGGATGATCATGTCGACTTCGATGTTGGCGTCGGCAATCGGGCCCAGGATCTGGTAGGCGATGCCCGGCTTGTCCGGCACTCCCTTGACATTGATGCGGGCCTCGTTGCGATCGAACGCGATGCCTGCCACTACCGCCTTTTCCATGCTTTCATCTTCCTCAAACGTAATCAGGGTGCCCTCGCCTTCGTCCTCGAAGCTGGAGAGCACGCGCAAGCGTACCTTGTACTTGCCGGCGAATTCCACCGAGCGGATCTGCAATACCTTGGAACCGAGCGACGCCATCTCGATCATTTCTTCGAAGGTCACGGTCTTCAGGCGGCGCGCCTCGGGCACCACGCGCGGATCGGTGGTGTAGACGCCGTCGACGTCGGTGTAGATCTGGCACTCGTCGGCTTTCAGCGCGGCGGCCAGCGCCACGGCCGAGGTGTCGGAGCCGCCGCGGCCCAGCGTGGTGATGCTGCCCTCCTCGTCCACGCCCTGGAAGCCGGCGACGATGACCACGCGGCCTTCCTTCAGGTCGCCGCGCATCGCTTCGTCGTCTATCGACTGGATGCGCGCCTTGGTATGCGCCTGGTCGGTCACCACTTTCACCTGCCAGCCGCAATAGCTCTTGGCCGGCACGCCGATTTCCTTCAACGCCATCGCCAGCAGGCCGATGGTGACTTGTTCGCCGGTGGAGACCACCACGTCCAGCTCGCGCGGATCGGGATAGTCCTGAATCTCCTTGGCCAAAGCGATCAGGCGATTGGTTTCGCCGCTCATCGCGGATACCACCACCACCACATCATGCCCCTGAGCCTTCCACTTGGCGACGCGGCGGGCCACATTCTTGATGCGCTCGGTTGTCCCGACCGAGGTGCCGCCGTACTTCTGTACGATGAGTGCCATACGTGCTTCTTGTATTGAGAAAGGTTGAAATATCGAACTTCGATTCTGACCACAGAATGTCGATAAATGCAAGGCGGAATTGGGCGCCGCATCCCGCCTCCGCCGGTTTAAGACAATTGACTGCCTGTTTGCATCCCCACAGCGCAGCGGCTACAAACAGTAGGAAGAATACGCACCGATCGACGAGACCCTTGCATGATCGCCCCTGTTCAACCCTGGCGCTGGATCCGGCTGCAAATCGGCCTGGCCGTCAACGGGGGAATCCAATACACGCTGCTGATCAACCACCCCCTGTTCTGGCCCGCACTGGGCCTGACCTCGCTGCTGATCGCGCTGCTGCTGCTGTGGCCCGTCCCCGCCATCGCCGCCCCTCACCCCGCCCCCTCCGGCGGCGGCGACGAGAGCTACTGGCGCGACTATGCCAGCCACGTCTACGCGCTGCTGCCGCTGTGGGCCGGGCATATCGCGCTCAGCCGCGAACAGATAGACGAGGCCGCCAGCCACCTGACCCAGCGTTTCGACGGCATGCTGCGCCTGCTGGGCCACCAGCCGGACCAGGAAAACGGCCCCTACCCGATCGACTCCGCCGAAACCCGCATGAGCGACACGCTGGACGCGCTGCAGCAGCCCGCCGGCTTGCAACGCAAGCTTTCCGCCGAACTGCAGCAACTGCGCCAGTCCAGCCTGCAGCTCGACGCGCTGGCACAGGCTGGCGGCGACTCGCCCCACACTGGGCAGATCGCCGAGCAGGCGCGCTCGCTGGCGCAGCGGCTGCAGGCCTTGGACCAGGAGATCGGCGCCAGCTGCCACGCCTGCAAGCTGGGCGCGCCCGCCGACATTCCCGGCTTCGACCTGGCGGCCACCGTGGAAGACGTCCTGACCCATCTCCAGTTCCAGGACCGGGTCAGCCAGATCCTGTCCCATGTGCAGAACGACATCTGGCAGCTGGAGGCCTCGCTGCACGAGGCCCTGAACTGCGACGGCGAATTGCCGCCGCCGCCGGACACCGACGCCTGGCTGTCCGCGCTGAAGAACAGCTATACCACGCACGAGCAACGCGCGCTCCACGGCCGGGAAGGCAACGACAAGGCGCCGGGGCCGAGCGATATCACTTTTTTCTGAATGACGGGGTAGTCGCAGATGGGCAAAACCATATTGATCGTCGACGACTCGACCACCTTGCGACAGGTGGTGCGCATGACGCTGGCCGGCGCCGGCTACGAGGTGCTGGAAGCCGGCAACGGCAAGGAGGCGCTGGACATACTGGACGGCCGCAAGATCCACCTGATCATCTCGGACGTCAACATGCCGCAGATGGACGGCCTCGCCTTGCTGAAGAACATCAAGCAGCTGCCGCACTACAAGTTCACGCCGGTGATCATGCTGACGACGGAGTCGGCGGAGGACAAGAAGCGCGAAGGCAAGGAGGCCGGCGCCAAGGCCTGGGTGGTCAAGCCCTTCCAGCCGCCGGTGCTGCTGACCGCGGTGTCCAAGCTGATCCTGCCCTGAGCCGGCGCAACCTCCCAGGAGCGGACATGGCGCTTTCCATCATCGCCGGCCACGAGCAGACCATCTACCAGGCCGCCCAATGGCGGGCCGAGCTGGACGCCGCCCTGCGAAGCGGCGAGGACATTCTGCTGGACTTGTCCGCGATCGAGGAGATCGACTGCGCCGGCGCCCAGGTGCTGCTGTGGCTGCAGCGGGAAGGCGCCAGGCTGGAGAGGCGGGTTGAGTTGCTGTCTCCCAGCCGCGCGCTGGGAGCGTTCCTGCTGCTGATGGGCATGGAAGACGAACTGGCATTCACGCGCGGCGGGGGCGGCGATGGATCTTGAACAGGCGTTGCAGACCTTTCTGGAGGAGTCCCGCGAACTGCTGGACGAGATGGAAAGCATCCTGCTGGACGTGGAAGCCGAACAGACCAGCGCGGAGCAGCTGAACGCGCTGTTCCGGACCATGCACACCATCAAGGGTTCGGCCGGCTTGTTCGGCCTGGACGCCATCGTCCGCTTCACCCACCAGGCGGAAAACCTGCTCGACCAGCTGCGAGACGGCAAGCTCAAGCTGGACGACGAGCTGGTCGGCCTGCTGCTGCGTTGCCACGACCACGTCAAGATGCTGATCCAGGCGCTGGCCGCGGGGGACCCGCTGGAGGCGCTGCGCGACGAGCCGCTGGAAGCGGCGCTGCTCGCCTACCTGGCGGCGCCCCAGCAGGCCATGCCGCCGCCCCGAGAGGAAGCCCCCGCCGCCGCCGCGCTCCGGACGGAGCGCTGGCTGCTGTCGCTGCGCTTCGGCCCAGACGTGCTGCGCAACGGCCTCGACCCCTCGTCCTTCATCCGCTACCTGTCGACGCTGGGCACGGTGGAGCGGATCCGCGCGATCGCTTGCCGCCTGCCTCGCGGCGGCGACTTCGACGCCGAAACCAACTACCTGCGCTTCGAGCTGCTGTATCGCTCGGACATCGGCGCGCAGGCGCTGCACGAAGTCTTCGAATTCGTCCGCGAGGACAGCGAGCTGTTCATCCTGCCGCTGCAAGCCGCCGCCGTCAGCCTGCGCGAGGCTTGCGCCACCGCGGAGCCGGACGAGGCGCAGGAGGTGGCGCTGGCGTGGCGGCAGTTCGGCGCGCCGGATCCTTCGTCTGGGCCGGAGAACGCCCCGGCCGCCGCAAGCGACCCAGCGCCCGGCAGCCCGCCGCCGCCGGCCGAGGCCGACGCTCCCGGCCCCGCGCAGCCGCCGCCGCGGCAAGCCGACGCCGAGCCTCATCCGGAAATCCATGCCGCGGCAGGCGAGACCCGCGGCGGGCGCGGCGGCGAAAGCCGCTTCATCAAGGTGGAGGCCGGCAAGCTGGACAGCCTGATCAATCTGATAGGCGAATTGGTGATCGCCGGCGCGTCGGCCAACCTGATCGCGCGCCGTTCGCAGCAGACCCAGCTGGTGGAGGCGACGCTTGGCATCGCCAACCTGATCGAGCAGATCCGCACCGGCACGCTATCGATGCGCATGGTGCAGATAGGCGAGATCTTCCACCGTTTCCCGCGCGTGGTGCGCGACGTCTCGCGCGAGCTGGGCAAGGAAATCCAGTTGCGCATCGTCGGCGCGGAAACCGAGCTGGACAAGTCGATGGTGGAAAAACTGGGCGATCCGCTGCTGCACATCGTGCGCAACGCCATCGACCACGGCATCGAGCCCACCGCCGTCCGCCAGGCGAACGGCAAGCCGGCCCAGGGCAATCTCTGGCTCAACGCCTACCACGAATCCGGCAGCGTGGTGATCGAGGTGGCCGACGACGGCGGCGGCCTCGACCGCGAGCGCATCCTGGCCAAGGCGCGCGAGCGCGGCCTGCTGGGCCCCGACGACGAGCCGCCGGACAGCGTGGTGTTCCAGCAGATCTTCGAAGCCGGCTTCTCCACCGCCGAGCAGGTGACCAACCTGTCCGGCCGCGGCGTCGGCATGGACGTGGTCAGGCGCGGCATCGAACAGCTGCACGGCAACGTCGAGATCGACAGCGAGGCCGGCCTGGGCACCACCTTCCGCATCCGGCTGCCGCTGACGCTGGCCATCATCGACGGCTTCCTGGTCGAGGTGGCCGCCTCCACCTTCGTGCTGCCGCTGGAAGCCGTGATCGAATGCATAGAGCTGCCTGCCGACTTGCCGGAAAACGGCGTGCACGATTGCATCAACCTGCGCGGCGAGCTGCTGCCGCTGCTGCGCCTCGACCACTTTTTCGAGCTCCCCCCCGTGCCCGCCGTCCGCCGCAACGTGGTGGTGGTGCAATACGGCGACCGCAAGGCGGGCCTGGTGGTGGATGCGCTGCAGGGCGAGTTCCAGACCGTGATCAAGCCGCTGGGCGCGCTGTTCAACACGCTGAAGGCGATCAGCGGCTCCACCATCCTGGGCACCGGCGAAGTCGCGCTGATCCTGGACGTGCCCTCGCTGATCCAGCATGCCTGCCGCCGGGAATCGGAGCGCTTCGCGCTGCCGCCGCGCGCCGACGCCTCCCCCCGCCCCGGTTCGCCCCTACAAGGAAGCACGCCATGACCGCCCTCGCCCGGATGCGCATTCAAACCAAGCAGGCGCTGGGCTACGGCGCCATCATCGTCCTGTTGCTGCTGTGCGTGGCCGCCGCCCTCCATGGCTTTTCCAGCACCAGCGGCATCATCCACGACATCACCCAGATCAACAATGTCGAAGCCCGCCTGGCCCACCAGTTGCTGGAGCAGAACCAGCAGATCCGCATCGACATCCGCAACGGACTGCTGACCGCCAGCCCCGAAGAAGCCTCGCGCGTCGCGCAGGCCTTTCAAGATTCGCTGCGCCGCTATCAGGACACCGAACAGCAGCTGGCGCAGATGTTCCAGCGCGAGTCCAGCACACAGCCCCGCGAGCGGGAACTGATGACCGCCATCCAGAACGGCAGCCGCATCGTCCATCAAGACTACCTGCAGGCGTTGGCGCTGATCTCCAGGCAGCAAGGCAAGCAGGCGGCGCAGTTGCTGACCGGCAAAGGCGGACAGCTGAACGAAACCATCTCGGCGCTCGCCGCCTACGAGGACAAGCTGAACGAAGATCTCGCCCGCCAGGGAGAGGACACCTATGCCGACAGCCGCAACCGCCTGCTGCTGCTGGCCGGCGTGGCGCTGCTGGCCAGCGTGGCGATAGGCCTGCTGATCCGCCGCGACCTGCTGCGCACGCTGGGCGGCGAGCCGCAACAAGTGGCCGAACTGATGCGCCAGGTGGCAAACGGCAACCTGCAATGCCAGATCGCGCTGCGCGCCGGCGACCAAAGCAGCCTGGCCGCGTCCATCATGCAGACGATACAGACGCTGGGCGCCATCCTGGGCGAGGTGAGGAACGGTTCGGAAAGCCTGTCCGTCGCGGCCCAGCACATCCACTCCACGTCGCAGATGCTGGCGCAGTCGGCCAGCCAGCAGGCGTCCGGGCTGGAGGAAACCTCGGCCTCGGTGCAACAGATGTCCAACTCGATCAACCAGACCAACGATAACGCCCGCCTGACCGAGAGCATGGCGGAAAAAGCGTCCGGCGAGGCCGCCGAAGGCGGCCAGGCGGTGCAGCAGACCATCCGGGCGATGCGGGAGATCGCCGACAAGATCAGCATCGTCGACGACATCGCCTATCAGACCAATCTGCTGGCGCTCAACGCCGCGATCGAGGCCGCGCGCGCCGGCGAACACGGCAAGGGCTTCGCCGTGGTGGCCGCCGAAGTGCGCAAGCTGGCCGAGCGCAGCCAGGTGGCGGCGCAGGAAATCAGCGCGCTGGCACGCAGCAGCGTGGAGCTGGTGGACGGCGCCGGCAGCCTGCTGGAGGAAATCGTCCGTTCCAGCCGGCGCACCTCGGACCTGGTGCAGGAAATCGCCGCCGCCTCCAAGGAGCAGGCCGGCGGCGTCGGCCAGATCAGCCTGGCGGTGCAGCAACTGAATCAGACTACCCAGCAGAACGCGAGCGCCAGCGAGGAGCTGGCCGCCACCGCGGAAGAAATGAACCGCCAGGCGGAAAACCTGCACGACCTGATCGGCTTTTTCCATCTGGGCTCGCTGCATGCGGCCTCGCCCGCGCCCGCCGCCGTCCACAGGCCGCAAGCGGCCCTGCCCGCGGCGGCCGACCATCACGGCTTCATGCAGTTCTGACCCGGCAGGAGCGACACAGACATGGCCGCACTCAATATTCTCCGCCGCAGCGAGGCCGCTCCGGAACCAGGCGCCCAGGCCGAGGTACGGCAGTTCCTGACTTTCCAGCTGGCCGGCGAAACCTTCGCCATCGGCATCCTGCGGATACGGGAAATCCTGGAATACATCAAACCCACCTCCGTGCCGCTGATGCCGCCCTTCATCCGCGGCGTGATGAACCTGCGCGGCGCGGTGGTGCCGGTGATAGACCTGTCGCTGCGCTTCGGCCGCGACGAAACCGCGATCAACCGGCGCACCTGCATCGTCATCATCGAAGTGGAGCACGACGAGCAGTGGCAGCTGATCGGCGTGCTGGTGGACACCGTGCACGAGGTGCTGGCCATTCCGGACAGCGAGATCGAACCCCCGCCTCAGTTCGGCAGCAAGATACGCGTGGACTTCATTTCCGGCATGGCCAGGATAGACAACCGCTTCGTCGTGATGCTGGACGTGGACAAGGTGCTGTCGGTCGGCGAAATGTCGCTGCTGTCCGGACTGAGCCGCCAGGAAGAGGCGCAGGAAGAATGACGCCGCCCAACCGTCCGAAACGGAAACCGAGATGAAAACATTCACCGTCCGCCGGCAATTCGTCCTGCTGGCCGCCTGCGCGCTGCTGGGACTGGGAGGACTGACCCTCACCGCCTGGCAGGGCCTGCGCACCGTGATGATCAACGGCGCGATGTACCACCAGATGGTGATCGGCAAGGACTTCATCAACGACCTGGATCCCCCTACCCAGCAGCTGATCTCCAGCTTCCTGCTGGTCAACCAGCTGCGCAACACCAACGATGCGTCGATGCGCCAGCAACTGGCGAACCAGCTGCAGAAACAGCGCGCCGTGTTCTACGACGGCCAGCGGAAATGGGGCAACAGCGAGTTGCCCCAGGCGATGCGCGACATGCTGACGCAGAAAGTGAAGCCGCCGGCGGACGCCTTCTTCCAGGAAATCGACAGCCACTACCTGCCGGCGCTGGAGGCCCACGACCAGCTGGCGATCAACCAATCGTTCGACCGCCTGTCCGCGCAATACGATCTCAACGATCAGGCGATGCAACCCCTGATCGCCAAGACCATGGAGATGCAGAAGCAGATGGAAGGCGAGGCGCAGCGCATCACTTCGCAGACCTTCGCCGCCGTGGCCGCGGTCAGCGCCTTGGTGCTGCTGCTGCTGGTCGGCTCGCTGGTCCTGATCTACCGCCAGTTGATCCGCGGCCTGGGCGGAGAACCCCACGAGGTGGCCCGGATCACCGGCGAAGTGGCCGCCGGCCGGCTGGACGTCGAGATGCCGCCCGCGCCGCCGGGCAGCCTGTCCGACTCGGTGCAGCAGATGTGCCGGCAGCTGCTGGCCATCATCGCCGAGGTGAAGAACAGCTCGGACGGCATCGCCTGCGCCGCGCAGCAGATCAGTTCCACCGCGATGGCGCTGTCGCAGGGCGCCAGCACCTCGGCCGCCGGCCTGCAGCAAAGCTCGGCCTCGATCGAGCAGGTATCGGCGTCCATCACCCAGACCAGCGACAACTCCCGCACCACCGAAGCCATCGCGGAGAAGGCCTCCGACGAGGCCACCCAGGGCGGCGAGGCGGTGCAGCAGACGGTGACGGCGATGCGGCAGATCGCCGAGAAGATAAGCATCATCGACGACATCGCCTATCAGACCAATCTGCTGGCGCTGAACGCCGCCATCGAGGCCGCCCGCGCCGGCAAGCACGGCGCCGGCTTCGCCGTGGTGGCGGCCGAGGTCCGCAAGCTGGCCGAGCGCAGCCAGGTGGCGGCCCAGGAGATCGGCGAGCTGGCGGAGCGCAGCGTCACCGTCTCCGAGCAGGCCGGCCGGCTGCTGAAGGAAATCGTGCGCTCCAGCGGCCGCACCGCCGACCTGGTACAGGAAATCGCCGCCGCCACCCGGGAACAGGCCGGCGGCATCGGCCAGATCAGCCACGCGGTCCAGCACCTGAACCACTCGACCCAGCAGAATGCCGCCGCCAGTGAGGAATTGGCGTCCACCGCCGAGGAAATGAGCCACCAGGCAGAAAGGCTGCAGCAGGCGATGGCCTTTTTCAGGCTGGGCGCGGAAGCCGCGCGCGCATCGCCCCCGCCCGCGCCGCCCAAACCCGTGGCGCCCGGCGGGGCCATCCGGGCCGCGTCCGAGCCGGACGAACTGGAGGACATGTTCCGCTTCTGACAACGCGCTGTACTAGATTGAAACCATGACGACACCGACGGCCACCAGGCCGCGCACCAGGAAGGCCAGCACCATGCCGCATACTCCGCCGGCGTACCCGGCGGCTTCCGCCGATCATCGCCCCCCCTCCTCCCCGCCTGCCGAGCCGGCGGGCGAGGCGGTATTCCTTCATCCCGGCGACTGGCACTTCGGCGACAGCCAGACCCGCATCCGCACGCTGCTGGGCTCCTGCGTGTCGATCACCCTGTGGCACCCGCAAGCCAAGGTGGGCGGCATGTGCCACTACCTGCTGGCCCAGCGCACGCCCCATCGCGGCGAATCGCTGTCCGGCCGTTACGGCGACGAGGCGATGCTGCTGCTGTTGCGCGAAATCCTGGACACCGGCCTGCCGCTGCAGGAATTCCAGGCCAGGCTGATAGGCGGCGCCTCGATGCTGCTGAGCCGGGAACGCAAGCTCAGCCACGACGTGCCCTCGCGCAACATCCAGCAGGCGCGGCTGATGGTGAAGCAGCTCGGCCTGAAGCTGCTGGCCGAGGACCTGGGCGGCAACTGCCCGCGCATGGTGCTGTTCGATGTCGCCAGCGGCAACGTCTGGATCAAGCAATCGCAAGAAGCCGAGCTGGAGCAGGCTCCCCATACGAGGACGCGCAAATGAGCATCAAGGTTCTGATCGTCGACGACTCCGCCGTGGTCCGGCAGGTGTTGAGCCAGGTCTTCACCGCCGCCAGCGGCATCGAGGTGATGGATGTCGCCAACGACCCCTATATGGCGATGGACAAGATGAAGGCGCGCTGGCCGGACGTGATCGTGCTGGACGTGGAAATGCCGCGGATGGACGGCATCACCTTCCTCAAGCAGCTGATGGCCAGCCGGCCGACGCCGGTGGTGATCTGCTCGTCGCTGACGCAGAAAGGCACCGACATCAGCATGCAGGCGATGGCGGCCGGCGCGGTGGAGGTGATCGCCAAGCCGGTGTCCGGCGTCAAAGGCTTTCTCGAAGAGAGCTCGCACGAACTGGTGATGGCGGTGCGCAGCGCCGCCGCCGCGCGGATGAACCGGGTGCGGGTGATGCCGTCCGCCAGCGGAAATCCGCTGGAGACGCGGCCCAAGCTGTCGGCCGACGCCATCCTGTCCGCGCCGACCGGCAGCAATGTGTTCGCCACCACCGAGCGCATCATCGCCATCGGCACCTCCACCGGCGGCACCCAGGCGCTGGAGGCGGTGCTGACCCAGCTGCCCCGCACCTGTCCCGGCCTGGCCATCGTCCAGCACATGCCGGAAAAATTCACCCGCTCCTTCGCCGACCGGCTGAACAGCCTGTCGCAGATAGAGGTGAAGGAAGCCGACAACGGCGACCGCATCCTGCCCGGCCGCGCGCTGATCGCCCCCGGCGGCAAGCACATGATGGTCAAGCGCAGCGGCGCCTACTACCAGGTGGAAGTCGTGGACGGACCGTTGGTCAGCCGCCACAAGCCATCGGTGGACGTGCTGTTCCGCTCCGCCGCCAAGTTCGCCGGCAAGAACGCGCTGGGCATCATCATGACCGGCATGGGCGACGACGGCGCCAAGGGGCTGAAGGAAATGCACGACTGCGGCGCCAAGACCATCGCCCAGGACGAAGAGAGCTGCGTGGTGTTCGGCATGCCCAAGGAAGCGATCAAGCTGGGCGCGGCCGACGAGGTGATGCCGCTGGAACTGATAGCCAAGGCCATCTGCCGCTGAACCTCACGGACCCTGCCGAATGGACATCCACGACATCCTGGTCATCGACGACAGCCGCCTGCAGCGACAGCATGCGATGGATCTGTGCCGCCAGTTGGGCATCGCCAGCGTGCGGGAGGCGCCGGACGGCGAACGCGGCCTGACCCTGATGCGGGTGCAGATGCCCGACCTCCTGCTGCTGGACCTGGAAATGCCCAAGCAGGACGGCGTGCAGGTGATGCAGGAGATGGCCCGCGCCGGCCTTTCCTCCCCCGTAATCATCACCTCGGGCAAGGACTATCTGCTGATCTCCACCGTGGAACTGATGGGCCGGGAGCTCGGCTTGCCGGTGCTGGGCTGCCTGCAGAAGCCGCTGCAGCTGCCCGCCCTGCTCGACCTGATGCACCGGGTATGGACGCCCGCCGAGCGGCCCGACGACGCGCCGCTGGCGGCGGATGAGGTCCGCGTCGCGCTGGAAAAAGGCCAGATCATCCCCTACTACCAGCCCAAGGTGAACCTGGCCGACGGCAGGGTCAAGGGCGCCGAGATGCTGGCGCGCTGGCAGCACCCGGACCTGGGGTTGATTCCGCCCAGCCGCTTCATCCCGGTGATAGAAGACAACGGCTGGGCCACCGAGCTGACCATGCTGATGCTGCGCCAGGGCCTAACCCAATGGCAGGAATGGGCGCGGCATGGCCTGCGCCTGCCGCTGTCGGTCAACCTGTCCGCGCTGTCGCTGCGCGGCGACGAACTGGTGGACGAGATAGAATGCTATGTGCGCGGCAGCCACGTGCCGGCGCGCTTCATCATCTTCGAGGTGACGGAAACCGCCATCGTCGACAACCTGGCGCAGGCGATAGGCTGCGCGGTCCGATTGCGGCTGGCGGGACTGGGCCTGTCCATCGACGATTTCGGCACCGGTTTCGCCACCCTGCAGCAGCTGACCCGCTTTCCCTTCACCGAATTGAAAATCGACCAATCGCTGGTCACCGGCATCTCCGACAAGCCCCACCTGCAGGCCGTGTTCAACAGCATCATCGAAATGGCGCGCCGGCTGCAGCTGGCCACTGTCGCCGAAGGCATAGAAACGGCCGAAGACTACCAGTTGATGGCCGAGCGCGGCTGCCAGCTGGGCCAGGGTTATTACTTCGCCCGCCCGCTGCCCGCCGCCGCCTTCCTGGAATGGACGCGGCAGCCGCCGGTGCTGCCCACCGCCGGCGCCGCGAGCTGAGCGCCGCTCAGCACGACCACAGCGGCGGTTCGTCCATCAGCGCGATCTGCTCGCGCAGGGCCAGTATCTGCTCCTCCCAGTAGCGCGGCGCGCCAAACCAGGGGAAGGCCGCCGGAAAGGCCGGATCGTGCCAACGCCGCGCCAGCCAGGCGCTGTAATGCAGCAGACGCAGCGTGCGCAAGGCCTCCAGCAGATTCAGCTCGCGCAGGTCGAATTCGCAGAAATCCTCGTAGCCGGCCAGCACTTCGCCCAACTGGCGCGATTGCTCGGCCCGCTCTCCGGACAGCAGCATCCACAAGTCCTGCACCGCCGGCCCCATCCGGCTGTCGTCGAAATCGACGAAATGCGGCCCGGCGTCGGTCCACAGCAGATTGCCGACATGGCAATCGCCGTGCAGCCTGAGCTGCGCCACCGGGCCGGCGCGCTCGAAGCAGCGCGCCACGCCTTGCAGCGCCTGTTCGGCCACGCCGCGGTAGACCGCCTCCAGCTCAGGCGGCAGCCAGCCTCCGCCCAGCACGAAATCGACCGGCTCCCGGCCAAAGCTTTGCATGTCCAGCGTCGGCCGGTGGCGATAGCCCTCGGTCCGGCCCAAGGCGTGGATGCGGCCGAGAAAGCGGCCGACCCATTGCAGCGTCTCGTCCCGGTCCAGTTCCGGCACGCGGCCGCCGCGCCGCTCGAACAGCGCGAAACGGAAGCCGCCATGGCCATGCAGCGTGCGGCCGCCGAAAGCCAGCGGCGGCACCGCGGGAATCTCGCGCTCGGCCAGTTGCAGCGAGAACGCGTGCTCCTCCAGGATGGCTGCGTCGCTCCAGCGCGCCGGACGGTAGAACTTGGCCACCAGCGGCGCCGCGTCGTCCAGGCCCACCTGGTAGACGCGGTTTTCATAGCTGTTGAGCGCCAGCAGGCTGCCGCTAGCGCGCAGGCCCAGGCTTTCCACGGCGTCGAGAATGGCGTCCGGCGTCAGGCCGGCGAATGGGGGAGTATGTGCGTTGTCCATCCGCGGATTATAGCGGCAGTCGCCGGCGAGCCGAGGGCTTTCGGCAGCGGCGCGCGCGCCGGTCTGCTAATTTCAAAGAGAGAAATCCAAGCGCGGAGCCAAGCCATGAAACTGTTTCACCCGCTCCACGATTTTCATCCGGATGGCGCCATGCTCAGGCATGGCTCCGAGCGCTGGGCCGACATCACCTTGCGCGGCTGGCTGCTGTTGTTCGACCGCGCGGCCCGGAAGCAGGCCTGGCGCGACGCCCGCCGGCTGGAAAAATGGCGGCTGCTGGGCTGGCTGGCCTGCTGGCTGAGCGGCAGCCTGGTGCTGCTGTCGCTGGCCTATCTGCTTTACCTGGCCTCCCGCTATTTCTAGCGCCGGATTGCTTGGCACCCGGATTTCCCATATCAACGAAATGGTCTCTGCATCTCGTTATCGTTTTCATTATCATTTACTTTATAAATCAAAATTTAATGACCGATAGCAAAAACGATGCGAAAATAGAAAGATGATCAGCCGAACCGAATCATGATGAGCCACCACCACACGCCTCTCAGCGACGAGACCGACAGCGCCGAACGCCGGCAGGCCGCGCGCCGCAGCACGCTGGTCAGCGTCGCCGTCAACATCGTGCTGTCCACGCTGCAGATCGTGGCCGGCGCGTGGTCGCACTCGTCGGCGCTGATCGCCGACGGCGTGCACTCCTTGTCCGACCTGTTCGCCGACTTCGTGGTCCTGCTGGCCGGACGCCACAGCGGCAAGGAGCCGGACGACGATCACCATTACGGCCATCAGCGCTACGAAAACGCCGCGTCGCTGGTTCTCGGGCTGCTGCTGCTGGCGGTCGGCGGCGGCATGCTGTACTCGGCGGCAGCCAAGTTCCTGCATCCTGAAGACATTCCTTCGGTGCACTCGCTGGCATTGTGGATCGCCGCGCTGGCGCTGCTGGCCAAGGAGACGCTGTTCCGCTACATGCTGGCGGTAGCGCAGCGCGTGCGCTCCAGCATGCTGGTGGCCAACGCCTGGCACGCGCGCTCCGACGCGGCTTCCTCGCTGGTGGTCGCCGCCGGCGTGGCCGGCAACCTGATGGGCTATCCGATACTGGATCCGGTGGCGGCGCTGGTGGTCGGCCTGCTGGTGGGCAAGATGGGCTGGCGCTTCGCCTGGGACGCGCTGCACGACCTGATGGACCGCGCCGCCAGCGAAGAGGACATCGCCGCCATCCGCGACACGCTGCTGGCCACGCCCGGCATCGTCGGCATCCACGATCTGCGCACCCGCAAGATGGGCGACCTGATCCTGGTGGACGTGCATCTGGAAGTGGACGGCCTCATCAATGTCTACCAGGCGCACGAGATCACCGAGCATGCCCGCGGCCGGGTGCTCAGCGCGCTGCCGGTGCTGGACGTGATGACCCACATCGACCCGGCGGGGCAGGAAGAGCCGCGCCGCCTGCGCCGCGCCGTCTGAGCCGCCTCTCCCGGGCCGCGGCCCAGCCAATGATCATCAGGACAGTCTTTCCGGCAACTTTTTCGCCGCCGGTATGGTCTATCCCCTCCATGATCCCATCCGTTTTCCCCGCCTGGCGCCGCGGCCTGCCGGCGCTGCTGATGCTCAGCCTGATCTGGCAGTTCGAAACCTACGCCGTCAACCACGCGCCGGCGGCGCCGGCGCAGCCGGCCGCCACAACGGTCTGGAACGAGTCCTGGCCGGCCGACACGCCCTTCCTGCTGGTGCAGGAAGTCCGCGCGCAGTTCCGCCGCGCCGACGCCAAGCGCGACGCCGGCACCCCAGTGCGCGACATCGCCGCGCTGCCGTCGCGTCCCGACGACGCGGCAGGCTGAGCGCCGGACGCGAAAAACCCCGCTTCTGCGGGGTTTTCGATTCATCAGCGGATGATTTCCACCTTGTAGCGCGGCGGCAGCAGCAGCGCCGGAATTTCGCGCTTGGCCTTGCGGCTGCGGCGGCCAGGGCGGGCCTGTTTCAGTCCTTCGCTCTTGCCGGCCGACAGGGCCGGCATGGACGGCGACGCGGACGAGGGCTCGCGCGCCGGCTTGGGACGCGGCAGCCAGGACGGCCAGAAACCGTCGACGCTCTGCGGCGTCAGCGTCTGCTTGGTCAGCTTTTCGATCGCCTCGTGCTGCCTGGACTCGTCCGGGCACATCAGCGAGATCGCGATGCCCTTGGCGCCGGCGCGGCCGGTTCGGCCGATGCGGTGCACATAGTCTTCCGGAGAGGTGGGCAGCTCGAAGTTCACCACATAAGGCAGCTCGGAAATGTCCAGGCCGCGCGCGGCGACGTCGGTGGCCACCAGCACGCGCAGCTTGCCTTCCTTGAAGCCAGCCAGCGTCTCCAGCCGCGCGCCCTGGGTCTTGTCGCCGTGGATGGCCTCGGCGTCCAGGCCATCGCGCTTCAAATCGCGCGCCAGCTGGTCGGCGCTGATCTTGGTCTTGCAGAACACGATCACCTGGCTCATCTCGCGCGAGCGGATCAAATGGGCCAGCAGCTGGCGCTTCTTGAAGTTGTCCACCTGGAACACCAGTTGCTCGACCTGGTCGTTGGTGGCGTTCTGGCGGGCGACCTCGACGGTCTGCGGCGCATGCATGAAGTCGGCCGCCAGGCGCTTGATCTCCGGCGCGAAGGTGGCCGAGAACAGCAGCGTCTGGCGCTCCTTGGGCAGCATGCCCATGATCTTGCGGATATCCTGGATGAAGCCCATGTCCAGCATGCGGTCGCCTTCGTCCAGCACCAGCACTTCCACCTTGTTCAGCTGCACCGTTTTCTGCTGGATGTGGTCCAGCAGGCGGCCCGGCGTCGCGATCAGGATTTCCACGCCGCGGCGCAACTCCTGGGTCTGCGGGTCCATGTTGACGCCGCCGAAGACGGTGGTGGCGCGCAGCGGCAGGTACTTGGTGTAAGTCTGCACGTTGACGCCGATCTGGTCGGCCAGCTCGCGGGTCGGCGACAGCACCAGCGCGCGGATCGGATGCATCGCCGGCGACACGCTGGTATTGGCGAACTTCTTCAGCCGCTCCAGTATCGGCAGCATGAAGGCGGCGGTCTTGCCGGTGCCGGTCTGGGCGGCGGCCAGCAGGTCGCGACCGGACAACACCAGCGGAATCGCCTTCTCCTGGATCGGCGTCGGCTGGCTATAGCCCTGCTCGTCGATGGCGCGCAGGATTTCCGGCGACAAGCCGAGTTCGGAAAACAACATTTAACACACTCCTGCAATACGTAAGGGCACGTTGCGCCTTCCGCGCCAACGCGCCCCGATGTTCATCAATGACAGCGGTCAGCAGAAACCGTCGCTTACTCGACGCGCCCCTCGGGCTTGTCCTGCTGACCGCTCTAAACCGGCGGCAGACAAAAACGCGCCGCCCGCAGGCGGCGATACGGATCAACCCATATGGCTGGCCACGCTGATCAGCAGCGTCACCGCCAGCCACAGCAGCGCCGAGCGCCATACCAGGCCGACCGCGCTCTTCAGGAAGCTGGGATCGGCTTCGTCGCCCAAACCCAGTTCCGGCCGGTACTTGACCGAGTAATCCTGCCGCAGCGGATCGCCCAGCTTGACGCCCAGCGCGCCGGCGGCGGACGCCAGCAGGATGCCGTTGGCGTAGTTGCCCCAGGTGCGGGCCTGGGAGCGCCAGCAGTAGATCGCATCCTCGAAATCGCCCATGATCGCGAACGAGATCGCGGTCAGCCGCACCGGAACCCAGTCCAGCCAAGCCGCGAAACGGGCCGCGAACAGGCCGAACGGATCCTCGTCGGCATTCCGGCTGCCCCATTTCTGATTCAGCATAGAACATAGCCGGTACAACAAGGCGCCGGAAGGCCCCGGCAGCACCACGAACCAGAACATGGTGCCGAACACGTGCCGGTAGCTGTCGACCACGCCCTGCTCTATCGCCAGGCGGGAAATCTCCTCCACCGACAACTCCGCCGTCGGCAAGCCTGTCCAGCGGGCCAGCGCCATCCTGGCGTCGTATTCCCTCCCCTCGGCCAGCGCCTGGGAAATCTCGGAAAAGGCGCTGGAGAAATGGCGGAAACCCATGGTCAGATACAGCACCAGCACGTTGAACGCCAGTGCAAGGATAGGGCTCATCGCCTTCAGCGAGTAGAACAGCAACAGGCTCAGCAGCAGGGCCGGCACGATGGCCGCCAGCCAAGCGAACACGCCATGGCGCTCGGCGCCGGCGTTCAGGTTGCGCTCTAGATGATTGGCGTAGCGGGTGAACAGCAGCCATACCCGGTTGCGATTGCCGAGCGGTCGCAGTTGCTCCAGGGCTAGGGCAAGAATCAGTGAAATCAGGGTCATGGATTCTGGTTAGCGATTTTCACGGGACCGCTGGGGAAGATACCATAAAGGCGGGGGTCGCGCCCACCGCGATGTCGCTCCGGCGCAGAAAACGACAAGGGGCGCCGCAGCGCCCCCGTGCAAAACAATGCCGAGCCTATCAGGCGGAACCCAGTAGACGGCGGCCGGACACCAGCTCCGGCGGCTGCCCGTCGGGGCCATAACCCAGCGTGGAAGCCGCTGCCGTGCGCAGCACGTCCAGCGAGCTCTCCACCTGCGCCAGGCGCTCGTCGACGAAGGCGGCGTTCAGCTGATTGATGCTCTGCGCGCGGTTGACCGCGTCTTCCAGGCGCGTCCACTCCTTGCAGGCCGAGGGCTTGTCCGCCAGCCAGATGTAAAGCGTATCCTTGTCCTGCACGCCCAACGACTCCATCAGCCTGCCCCGTTGCGCGGACTGCGCCGCCAGTTGATCGAGCACCTCGCTCTTGCGGTCCGCAAGCGGCTCCAACTGCAGGCTCTCGCCCCGGATCAGCAGCTTCTGCTCCTGCTCCAGCAAGTCGACAAGCCGGGCGACGATCTCTATTTCGTCCCGGCAATAGCTGACAAACTGCTCAACGGCTGACATATCGCTTCTTCCGTTATTTCGTCCCGCCGCAAGCGCCTCAGCGGTTCAGCAATTCCTGAGCGGACGAGATTAGGCCATCGGCGATCTTGTCGGCGTTGATGCTGAAGCTGCCGTTGGCGATCGCGGACTTGATCTGCTCCACCTTGGCGGCGTCGAACGACGGCTGCTGGGCGCTGGGATCGTTGCCGATCGCGCTCAGCTTGCTGGCGAGCGAATCGATCTTCACGCTGTCATCCTTGGCGCTAGCGCTGCTGCTGGAACTGGACGAGGCACGAGGCGAGGGCTTGCTCTGGGTGCTGTAGGTGCCCGACAGCTTGCCCGAATTGTCGATCTTCATGGCCTGACCTTCTCGTAGCTAAACTCAACTGATCCTATTATCGACCGAAAAAACAATCTCTTGAACTATTTTCTGCGAAATGTCCCAGCCTAGAAAACCACCGCCACGCTGCCGTCCGCCTGGACCACGCCCAGCACCACCCGGCCAGTGCTGAGCCGCACGCTGATCTGATCGCCCTGGGCCGCGTTGCCGAGCGCGGTGCCCTCGGCCTCGGCGCTGAAACCGTCGCCCTGGGCCTGCACCTTCACCCGCTGGTTGCTGCGCACCAGGTAGGGCGCGCGCACCATGAAGTTGCGCACCCAGGCGCCGGCCGGCGCGCCGGAACGCAGCACCTGGCCCACCGCCTGGCTGGCATCGGTGAGCACATTGCCGGCCAGGGCCGGATTGCTGATGTCCACCAGCCTCACATCGCCGCCGCTGATGGTTTCCCCGGCCATCATCGCCCGGTTCAACACCACGCCCAGCCGCTTCTCGTTGATCCGCACCGGGATGCGCAGCGACCAGCCCAGCTCCGGGCAGGACACCGCGACGAAAGTCGATCCCGTGGTCACGCCCGGCATCGCCCATTCCGCTTTCGGCGTGTTGCACGCCGGCACCACCAGCCTTCTGTCCAGTTGGCCCAGCGTCCAGGTCGCGGCGCGCATTTCCAGCTCGCGCTTCAGAAACAGGTTGGCAAGATGCTCCAGCCGCGCCAAATCCTGCGCCCCGGCGCCCCAGGCGGCGCCGGCGGCAAACAGCCAGCACAGACCGATCATTAATCTTCGCATGTCCGCATTTTAACCGATGCCCCGCCCCTGCGCGAAGACGATTGACAAGCGGGGAGCATATTCGAATAATCGTTTGATTAGAGCTTAGACTCTTGGCACTAAAAACAGAAGACAACACCCCGAACGAAAAGAGGAACATGATGCGCAACCGCTTGACCACTCTCGCCCTGGCCACCGCGCTGGCACTGCCGGCCGCCGCCCACGCCTACAGCAACATCTACTTCTTCGGTGACAGTCTGACCGATATTGGCGCCTTCGGCGGCCTGGGAGGGTTGCCGTCCACCGCGCGCTGGACGCTGGGCTATGGTCCCGGCTGGTCGCAAGACTTCGGCGGCCGCTTCGGCATCGCCGTCACCCCGAACAATCCCAACAACAGCACCATAACGGCAAAGAACGGCAACAACTACGCACAGGGCGACGCGCGCGCGCAGCCGGCCAATCCGGTCAACACCAACCCGGAATCGCCTACGGGCAGCCCCGTCCCCGGCGCGATCAACGTATCCGACCTGGTGGACCTGACCGTCAATGGCGCCGTCACCAACCCCGGCCAGATCTCGACTTACCTGGCCCAAAGCGGGGGCAAGGCCGATCCCAACGCGCTGTACTCGATATGGATCGGCGGCAACGATGTAATCAATTCGCTGACAGTAGGTCAGACCGCCATGGCCACCGCGCTCGCGGGTGGCGCCACGCAGGCCCAAGCGCAGACGGCTGCCTCAAACGCTATCCAAAGCTACCTGACGACCTCGGCAACCAACACGGTACAAGCTGTCGGAGCGCTGAAAGCCCGGGGCGCCAATACCATTTTGCTGCCGAATCTGCCCAATATCGCCACCGCGCCGCTGGCGGTGTTTGCCACCATCAATGCGAAATACTCCACCCCGGCAGATGCTGCTAATCTGGCCACCGCCTGGGGGGCGGCCTGGAATGTCCTGAGCGCATCGCCGACCGCCACCTCGGCCGCGCTGGTGCAGCAAGCGCTTGCGGCTGCGGAAACCAGCGTGGGTCTCTCCTCCGGCACGCTGTCCAACATCTACAGCACTCAGGTGCAGCCCACCCTCCAATCCGGCTCTTCCGGCTACAACCAACTGGTCGACATGCAACTGGTCGGCGCAGGCCTGAGTCACGGCATCATCCGCGCCAACATCAACGGCTTGTTCAATGAAATTCTGGCCAATCCGACTGCCTACGGTCTCACCAATACTTCCGGCTCCGCCTGCCCACAGTCCGCCCTGTATTGCAATGCGCAGGTCGTCGCCGGCATCAATTACCTATTCACTGATCCGCTGCATCCGACACCGCAGGCCTACAAGATCGTCTCCGACTACTTTTACGGCCTGACCCAAGCCCCCTACTTCGCCGCCGCCATTCCGGAGTCGTCGCTGAACAACGCCCGCCAGTTGGGCGGCGCGCTGGACGCGCGCTACCAGGCCAT
Organism: Chromobacterium violaceum ATCC 12472; assembly: GCF_000007705.1. NCBI lineage: Bacteria > Pseudomonadati > Pseudomonadota > Betaproteobacteria > Neisseriales > Chromobacteriaceae > Chromobacterium > Chromobacterium violaceum. Next base: position 1,037,993 of record NC_005085.1, on the reverse strand, counting down.
CCGCTCGCAGAAGCGCGCGGTCGGCGAAGTCAGCGCCTTCGTCAACGGCGCCTTCGGCGACGGCAAGGCCAGCTACGGCGGCTTGTCGGCCAAGCCGAAGGGCCAGCTGTACACGGTGGGTCTGGACTTCCAGGCCACGCCGGCGCTGAGCGTCGGCCTGGCGATGTCCCGCCAGCAGGGCAAGACCGATGTCGACAGCGTGGGCACGCCCGGCAGCATCGACGACCGCACCACGCTGATGAGCGGCTTCGCCAGCTACAACCAGAACAAATTCTGGGTGGACGGCGACCTGCACATCGGCTCCGGCGATCTCGACACCCACCGCAACGTGACCTTGGGGCCGACAACGGTGGGCATCGACGGCAAAACCCGCGCCACCCAGTTCGGCCTGCGCGCCGCCGGCGGCTACCGGATGCAGTACCGCGGCGTCACCACCGGACCGGTGGCGGGCCTGGACTACGCCTACGCCAAGATCGCCGGCTTCGCCGAGCAGGGCGGCACCAGCAGCAGCATGAGTTTCTCCAGCCAGAACGTCAGCTCGCTGGTGGGTCGCGTCGGCTGGCAGCTGGACGCCGAAGTCGGCAGGTTCAGCCCCTATGCCAAGGTCAGCTTCGCCCACGAGTTCAAGCAGAACGACCGCAGCGTGACCGCCGGCCTCGCCACCACCGTCGGCGACTGGACCACCAACCTGGGCAAGCCGGACGCCAACTGGATGGAATGGACCGCCGGCGTCAGCGCCAACTTCAACAAGACCATCACCGCCTTCGGCCAACTGACCGCCACCAGCGGCAAGAACGGCGGCAACCAGACCGGCGGCAACATCGGCGTCGCCATGTCGTTCTGATCGTTTCGCCCAAAACGAAACAGGCTCCCGAGTGAGCCTGTTTTTTTACCTGAGCGCCGTGCCGGAATCAGCCCAGCGTCTTCTCGATCAGCGCCTTCACCTTGCCGGCGTCCGCCGGCAGCGTCACCACCCGCTGCGGCAGCGATTCCAGCGCCTCGAAACCGGCCGGCCGCGGCGGATCGCGGTCCAGCGCCTCGCGGATGGTCTCGGCGAACTTGGCCGGCAGCGCGGTTTCCAGACAAACCACGGTTTCGCCTTCGCGGCGCAGCTCGCGCGCCGCCTTGATGCCGTCGGCGGTGTGGGTGTCCACCACCACGCCGTCCTCAGCGTCCACCTGGCGGATGGTCGCAATGCGGTCGGCGTGCGCGCTCTTGCCGGACACGAAGCCAAACGCGTCGCGCACCCGGCCCATGGCGTCAGCATCCAGCTGGAAGCCGCCGCCGGCGTCCACCTCGGCCCACAGCCGCTTGACCTCGGCCCCGTCGCGGCCGACCAGATCGAAAACGAAGCGCTCGAAGTTGGAGGCCTTGGAGATGTCCATCGACGGGCTGGAGGTGACATAGGTGCGCTCGCTGCCGCGCGGCGCGTAGCGGCCGGTGCGGAAGAATTCGTCCAGCACGTCGTTCTCGTTGGTGGCGACGATCAGGCGCTCGATGGGCAGGCCCATCTGGCGCGCCACGTGGCCGGCGCAGACGTTGCCGAAGTTGCCGGACGGCACGCAGAAGCTGACTCTCTCGTCGTTGCTCGCCGTGGCGCGGAAATAGCCGTGGAAGTAGTACACCACCTGGGCGACGACCCGGGCCCAGTTGATCGAATTGACCGTGCCGATCTTATGCTTCGCCTTGAAGGCGTGGTCGTTCTGCACCGCCTTCACGATGTCCTGGCAGTCGTCGAACATGCCCTGGATGGCGATGTTGTGGATGTTCTCATCCTGCAGGCTGTACATCTGCGCGCGCTGGAAGGCGCTCATCTTGCCGTCCGGGCTCAGCATGAACACCTGGATGCCGCGCTTGCCGCGCATCGCGTATTCGGCGGCGGAACCGGTGTCGCCGGAGGTGGCGCCCAGGATGTTCAACGTCTCGCCGCGCTTCTCCAGCACGTATTCGAACAGCTGGCCGAGGAACTGCATCGCCATGTCCTTGAACGCCAGCGTCGGACCGTTGGACAGCTCCAGGATGGCCAGGCCGTCATGCAGGCGCTTGATCGGCGCGATGGCCTCGCTGCCGAAGGTTTCCGCGCGGTAGGCCCGCGCGACGATGCCTTTCAGGTCGTCCGCCGGGATGTCGTCGGCGAACAGGCGGATGATCTCGAACGCCAGCTCGGCGTAGCCCAGTTGCCGCCAGGCATCCAGCGTGGCTCGGTCGATCCTGGGATAGCGCTCCGGCAACAGCAGGCCGCCGTCCGGCGCCAGGCCCATCAGCACGGTTTCGCAAAACGGCAGCGGCGCCATGCCGCCGCGGGTACTGATATATCGCATCAACGTTGTTCCAGGTATTGGCCGCAGGCGGCGGAGGCTTCCTTCAGCCGCTGCTTGCCGCGCGGATCGTCTTTCTTGATCTGGCCGGTCACCACGCCCATCACCTCCTCCGAGGTGAAGGTGCTGGCCAGCTTCTCGCTGGCGCACTCGCAGTAGCGCTGCACCTGCTCGTTGCCGGGCTGGCCGACGCCGTCGGACGCCGGCGTGCGCTTGACGCAGCCGCGCATCAGGAAACCCTGCAGCAGCTGGTGCTGGCCGGGGCTGAGCGGCGTGGCGGCGGCGACGCCGGAAAACAGCGCGGCGCACAGTCCGGCTTGCAAGAACTTAGTCATTCAACTCTTCCATTCGCAAACGCACCACCTTGCCGTCGACGCTGTCCAGCGCCTCGATGCCGGCGATGGCGCGATTGATCGCCTTCTCCTGCACGCGGTGGGTCAGGATCACGACTTCGGCGGTGCCGTCGGACACCGAGCCCTTCTGGATCAGCGCCTCGATCGAGATGCCGTTCTCCGCCAGCAGGCGGGTGATGTTGGCCAGCACGCCGGCGCGGTCTATCGCCCCGATGCGCAAGTAGTAGGAGCTGGTGACCTCGGCGATCGGCAGGATGGGCAGATCCTGCAGCTGGTCGGGCTGGAAGGCCAGGTGCGGCACGCGGTGCTCCGGGTCCGAGGTCAGCAGGCGGGTGACGTCGACGATGTCGGCCACCACCGCGGAGGCGGTGGGCAGCGCGCCGGCGCCGGCGCCGTAGTACAAGGTCGGGCCCAGCGCGTCGCCCTTGACCAGCACCGCGTTCATCACGCCGTTGACGTTGGCGATCAGCCGGCCTTCCGGGATCAGCGTCGGATGCACGCGCAGCTCCACGCCCTTGTCGGTGCGGCGGGTCAGGCCCAGCAGCTTGACGCGGTAGCCCAACTCCTCCGCGTAGCGGATGTCGCGGCCGTCCAACTTGCTGATGCCCTCCAGATAGCACTGGTCGAACTGCATCGGGATGCCGAAAGCCAGCGCCGCCATGATGGTCAGCTTGTGGCCCGCGTCGTGGCCTTCGATGTCGAAGGTCGGGTCCGCCTCGGCATAGCCCAGCTTCTGCGCCTCGGCCAGCACGTCGGCGAAGCTCGCGCCCTTGTCGCGCATCTCGGTCAGGATGAAGTTGGAGGTGCCGTTGATGATGCCGGCGATCCATTCGATGCGGTTGGCCGCCAGGCCTTCGCGCAGGGTCTTGATGATGGGGATGCCGCCGGCCACCGCGGCTTCGAAGGCCACCATCACGCCCTTTTCCTGCGCGCGGGCGAAGATCTCGGTGCCGTGCAGCGCCAGCAGCTTCTTGTTGGCGGTGACCACGTGCTTGCCGTTTTCGATCGCCTTCAGCACCAGATCCTTGGCGACGGTGTCGCCGCCGATCAGCTCGACCACGATGTCGACGTCCGGGTTGTTGACGATCTGCAGCGCGTCGTCCACCACCGGCACCTCCGGCCCCAGCGCCGCCCGCGCCTTGGCCACGTCGCGGTTGGCGGCCTGGATCAGGCGGATCTCGCGGCCGGCGCGGCGGGTGATCTCGCCTGCGTTCCGTTTCAGCACGGTGGCGGTGCCGCCGCCCACGGTGCCCACGCCCATCAGGCCGATATTGATCGGTTTCATGCACATCTCCATTCAGTCCCTGGTTTTATTCCGGCCGAAGGCCGTCTGGACAGGCGCTTCCTGTCCAGGCGGTCCTCGAGCGGCGGGAACGCGCCCCGCCGCCCGCTTTCAAACGCTTACTCGGCAGCGCCGTGACGCTTGCGGTAGCTTTCCAGGAAGCGCGCGATGCGGCCGATGGCCTCGATCAGATCGTCCGAGTTGGGAAGGAATACCACGCGGAAGTGATCGGGCGCAATCCAGTTGAAACCGCTGCCCTGCACCAGCAATACCTTCTCCTGCTGCAGCAGTTCCAGGATGAACTGCTGGTCGTCGGCGATCGGGTAGACCTTGGGATCCAGCCTGGGGAACAGGTACAGCGCGCCCTGCGGCTTGACGCAGGACACGCCCGGAATCTCGGTCAGCAGCTTGTGGGCGAGGTCGCGCTGGCGCGCCAGGCGTCCGCCCGGCGCCACCAGGTCGTCGATGCTCTGGTAGCCGCCCAGCGCGGTCTGGATCGCGTATTGCGACGGCACGTTGGCGCACAGCCGCATCGAAGCCAGCATGTTCAGGCCTTCGATGTAGTCCTTGGCGTGCTTTTTCTCGCCCGACAGGATCATCCAGCCGGCGCGGTAACCGCAGGCGCGGTAGTTCTTGGACAGGCCGTTCAGCGTCACCACGAACAGGTCCGGCGCCAAGGAGGCGATGGAAGTGTGCCGGACCGCGTCGTACAGCACCTTGTCGTAGATCTCGTCGGCATAGATGATCAGCTGGTGCTGGCGCGCGACGTCGACGATCTGCTGCAGCAGCGCGGGCGGATACACCGCGCCGGTCGGATTGTTCGGGTTGATGATGACGATGGCGCGGGTGGTCGGCGTGATCTTGGCGCGGATGTCGTCGATGCTGGGGAACCAGCCCTGCTCCTCGTCGCACAAGTAGTGCACGGCCTTGCCGCCGGCCAGGCTCACCGCCGCGGTCCACAGCGGATAATCCGGCGCCGGCACCAGCACTTCGTCGCCGTTGTCCAGCAGCGCCTGCATCGCCATCACGATCAGCTCGGACACGCCGTTGCCGACGATGATGTCGTCCATCGCCACGTTGGGCAGGTGCTTCTGCTGCGCGTAATGCATGATGGCCTTGCGCGCGGCGAACAGACCCTTGGAGTCGGAGTAACCGGACGCCGCCGGCAGGTTGACGATCACGTCCTCGATGATCTCGTCCGGGGCGAAGAAGCCGAACGGCGCCGGGTTGCCGATGTTCAGCTTGATGATGCGGTGCCCCTCGTCCTCCATCCTCTTCGCGTGTTCGAGCACCGGTCCGCGGATGTCGTAACAGACGTTGGCGAGTTTCTGAGACTTGTGTACTGGCTGCATGGCGGCGGCGGTTTCCGTTTCAGGCCGCCCGCCGGACGGAACGGTCTTGCGTTGGCGGTGTGGTTGTTTCATGGGATCTCTTGTCATGGTCCGGCCGTCGCGATAACCGCGCTTCGCGCGTGGTCGCGCCGGCCCCGGGTCTGGGTATAATCCTATCCCAATCTTTGGTGCGCTGCACAGCGCCGCCGCGCGGCCCGCCCGCCGCGCCGCCAACCTACGTCGATGGAGCCAATCCGATGAAAATGCAGCAATCGCTGGGACCCGGCCAGAACCTGTTCACAGGCTACGGCGCAGGCCATGTGCTGATCAACGCCCAACGCCACGACGGCAACCTGATCGTCAGCGCCGACGAGATTTCCGCCTGGGCCGCGCCGGACTTCGCCGGCCTGGCCGCCGCGCACTTCGAGGCGCTGCTGGCCTACCGGCCGGAAGTGGTGCTGTTCGGCTCCGGCGCGACCCAGCGCTTCGTCCACCCGCGGCTGTACGCCGCGCTGACCCAGGCCGGCATCGGCGTCGAGTGCATGGACACCCAGGCCGTCTGCCGCACCTTCAACATCCTGCTGGCCGAAGACCGCCGCGTGCTCGCCGCGCTGCTGGCGATTTAAAGCGACCCGCCCTGGCGCGGCCGCTCGCGGTGGTAGGCCCACACCACGGCGGCCGAGGCCAGCGACACCAGCGCCAGCAACGCGAACAGCGCCGCCTGGCTCCAGGCCAGGCCGATCAGCACGCCGCCCAGCCAGGGCCCCAGCACCGAACCGACGCGGCCGATGCCCAGGCTCCAGCCGACGCCGGTGGCCCGCAGGCCGGTGGGATAGGCGCTGGCCGCCAGCGCGTTGACCGCCGGTTGGCCGCCGATGATGAAGAAGCCGACGCAGAACAACAGCGCGTACAGCCACAAGGCCTGCCCCTCCACCTGCCCCAGCAGCCACAAGCCAAGCGCCGCCAACAGAAAGCAAGGCGGCAAGGCGCGGCGGAACCCGCCGCGGTCTATCCACCAGCCCAGCGACAACGTGCCGGCCACGCCGCCCAGCTGCAGCATGCTGCCGGCCAGCAGCGCATCGCGCATCTCCAGCCCCTGCGCCCGCAACAGCGAAGGCATCCAGTTGGACAGGAAATACAGCACGATCAGGTTGAGAAAGCTCAGCAGCCACAGCAGCAGCGTGCGCCGAGCCAGCCCGCCGCCGAACAGCGCGGCCACGGAATTCCCCGCCGACGGCGGCTCCGCCAGCCATGGCCGGCAGTCGGCCGGCAGACCCGGCTCCATCCGCCGCAGCCAGAACAAGGCCTGAGGCGCGCGGCCGCGCAGCAGCAGGAAGCGCGCCGACTCCGGCAGGGCCCGCAGCATGGGCAGCCACAGCAGCAAGGGCGCGGCGCCGCCAAACACGAATACCGCGCGCCAGCCATGCGCCGGAATCAGCCACGCCGCCAACAGGCCGCCCAGCAGCGCGCCGGCGGTGAAGCCGCAGGAAATGATCATCATCAGGCTGGCGCGCCGCCGCGCCGGACTATACTCGCCGGCCAGCGCCATCGCGTTGGGCATGATGCCGCCCAAGCCCAGGCCGGTGAGAAAACGCAGGACGATCAGCTGCGGCAGCGTCTGCGCCGCCGCCGTCGCCAGCATGCCCGAGGCGAACATCAAGGTGCAGGACAGCAACACCGGCCGGCGACCGACCCGGTCGGACAAGGCGCCGAACAGCAGCGCGCCCAGCAGCAAGCCGAACAGCCCGGCGGCGAACACCGGCCCCAGCGCCGATTTGGCGATGCCCCAATCCTCCAGCAGGGCCGGCGCGACATAGCCCATCGCCTGCACGTCGAAGCCGTCCAGAATCATGCACAGCCCGCACAAGGCCAACAGCCGGTGCTGAAACCCGCCCAGCGGACGCTCGTCCAGCCACTTGCCCAACTCCATGCCCGCTCCTTCGATATGCGAATGTCAAAACAGCATCGAAGAAAGGCGGGAGCGGGTCAAGCTGCGGCGCAGCACCAAACACTGGCCAGCCAGATACAAACGGTGTCAATGAATCACAGCTGTCGGCAGCCATCTAAATCCTTTTTGGGCCGGCACTGGCAAAACAGCCTTGGACCAAGATGATGCCGATTGCGGTTAGATGGGCACTCGAAGCCTGGATATCATGAAGCGCCCAACTTCCCCTTCTGGACGCGCCGTCCTGAAAGCTGAGGGCAAGGTCTTAAGCTGGCGCATGCTTGAGGCGCGCGACGTTAGCGCGCGCCGAGTTCGCCAGCGCCTTGCCCTCAGAATTCAGGGCGGGAACTCGCGGCCTGAGGGGCGGCCTGGGGGTGCCGGGGGGCTGGCCGCGCAGCCCCCTGGCCTGCCCGGCGGGCAGCCCCGCCATCCGAAACATCATCCGCGCATGCGGATTCCACCAAAATCCATCCCATCTCAAGATACAAAAATGCCGCTCGCCAAACAGGCGAACGGCATCGATGCAGACGGACCTCGGACCACCCGCCGGACCAGCCTCAGTGCAGCTTCAACGCCGGCCGCGCCGCGCGGCGCAGCTTGTCGCCAATGAACAGCAGAATCGCCAGCGCCCAGCCGTGCACCGCAGCCTGGTGCATCCGGTACAGCGAGGCGTAGATCAGCTTCGCGCCGCGGCCTTCCACGTGGTAGTCGCGCTTCGGTCCCACCACCGCCGCCAGGCTGCCCACCGCGGTGTGCTTGCCCAGCGACACCATCATGCCCTGCGGCTTGAACACGAAGGGCCGCGCCGGCTTGTCGTCCAGCCTGCGCGCCAGTTCGTCGGCCAGATAGCGCGCCTGCTGGTGCGCCACCTGGGCGGTGGCCGCCAGCATGCGGCCGCTGTCGCCATCCGGAGCCGCCGCGCAGTCGCCCATCGCGTAGATGCAGTCGCCGCCGGCGCAATGCAGCCGGGTATCCACCACCAGCTGGTTGACGCGATTGGTCTCCAACCCGTCCAGGCCGGCCAGCCAGGCCGAGGCCTTGACGCCGGCCGCCCACACCGTGATGTCGGCCTCCACCTTGCTGCCGCCGGCCAGCGCCACGCCGTCGGCCTCCACCGCCGCCACCCGGCTGCCGGTCAGCACCCGGATGTTCTTGCCGGCCAGCTGCTCCTCGGCATAGGCCGACAAGGACGGCGGCGCGGCGGCCAGGATGCGGTCCGCGGCCTCGATCACGCTGATTCTCACCCGCTCCGGCTGCAGCCGCGCGCCGTAGTGGTGCAGCTCGCACATGGTGTGGTTCAGCTCGGCCGCCAGTTCGACGCCGGTGGCGCCGCCGCCGACGATGGCGATGGACAGCGCGCGCGCCGGCTCCTCGCCGCTGCTGGCGCGGAAGGCCTGCTCCAGCACGCGGTGGCGCAGCTTCTCGGCGTCGTTGGGGGTATTCAGGAACATCGCGTGCTCGGCGACGCCCGGCGTGCCGAAATCATTGGCCTCGGCGCCGACGGCGATCACCAGCCAGTCATAGCCGATCTCGCGCTCCGGGCTCAACAGCTGGCCGTCGCTGCCCGGTATCGCCGACAGGCGGATGGTGCGGCGCTTCTGGTCCAGGCCCTGCATGTAGCCGAACTCGAAGTCGTAACCGTTGCGGTAGCCGTGGGCGAAGTAGTTGACCTCATCCTCGCCGGTATTCAGCGCGCCGGTAGCCACCTCATGCAGCAACGGTTTCCAGATATGGGTGGGCGAGCCGTCCACCAGCACGATCTGGGCGCGGTGGCGCGCCCCCAGCGTGCGTCCCAGCCGGGTGGCCAGCTCCAGCCCCCCTGCCCCGCCCCCGACGATGACGATCCGCGGCACGGCCGCGTTGCGGCTTAACATAAGCTGCTCCTTATTAGTGGTATTTTTCGCCAAGGTTACCGCATTTTGGCTGCGGATTGATGGCGCTGCCGATAATTAGCACCATGCCATGGCGCAAGCATGCCAATCGCCTGATTGCGCAGCCCTTTTCCGCGCCTTGCCGACTAGCGGCAGGCATGAAAAAAGCCGCCCGTCGGGGGCGGCTCGGCAATGGCGAGGCATGGATCAGAGCAGCGACTTGGCCAGCAGCGCCGCCAGCAGGATGGCGATCAGCAGCAGCAGGAAATTCTGCCGCTTCTGCTCCCGCATCAGCTGGATGTAGCCTTCCACCAGCAGGTCGGTCTTGGCCGAGCCCAGCGCCTCGTTCAGCTTGCGCGGCAGGGTCGGCAGCGTGGTCGCCCATTGCGGCGCCTCGTGCTTCAGCGTGCGCAGCAGGCCGCGCCAGCCTATCTGCTCGTTCATCCATTTGGTGAGGAAGGGCTTGGCGGTGTCCCACAAGTCCAGCTCCGGGTCCAGCTGCCGGCCCAGGCCCTCGATATTGAGCAGCGTCTTCTGCAGCAGCACCAGCTGCGGCTGGATTTCCACATTGAAGCGGCGGCTGGTCTCGAACAGCCGCAGCAGCACCATGCCGAAGGAGATCTCGCTCAGCGGCTTCTCGAAGATGGGCTCGCACACGGTGCGCACCGCGGCCTCCAGCTCCTCGGCGCGGGTATCCCTGGGCACCCAGCCGGATTCAATGTGGGCGGTGGCCACGCGGTGGTAGTCGCGGTTGAAGAAGGCCAGGAAGTTGACCGCCAGGTAGTGCTTGTCGGTGTCGGTCAGGCTGCCGACGATGCCGAAGTCCAGCGCGATGTAGCGGCCGTCGGCGGCGACGAAGATATTGCCCGGGTGCATGTCGGCGTGGAAGAAGCCGTGGCGGAACACCTGGGTGAAGAAGATCTCCACGCCGAAGCGGCTGAGCTTCTGCAGATCGACGCCCGCCTCGCGCAACCGCTCGATCTGCCCGACCGGGATGCCGTGCATCCACTCCAACGTCAGCACCTCGCGGCTGGAGTAGTCGTAGAACACCTCGGGCACGATCAGCATGTCGCTGCCCTTGAAGTTGCGGCGCAGCTGCGAGGCGTTGGCCGCCTCGTGCATCATGTCCAGTTCGTCGTGCAGGTATTTGTCGAACTCGGCCACCACCTCGCGCGGCTTCAGCCGCTTGCCGTCGGCGAACAGCTTCTCCACCCAGCCGGCCAGGGTGCGCATCAGGGACAGATCCTGCTCGATCACCGGCAGGATGCCGGGCCGCAGCACCTTCACCGCCACCTCGCGGCCGCGGCCGCCGTCCGGCTGGCGCAGCCAGGCCTTGTGCACCTGGGCGACCGAGGCGCTGGCCACCGGCTTGAGGTCGAAATCGACGAACAGCTCTTCCACCTTGCGGCCCAGGCTGCGCTCCACCACCTGGCGGGCGATGTCGCCGTCAAACGGCGGCACCCGGTCCTGCAGCAAGGCCAGCTCGTCGGCGTATTCCGGCGGCAGCAAGTCGCGCCGGGTGGACAGCACCTGGCCGAACTTGACGAAGATCGGCCCCAGGCTCTCCAGCGCCAGCCTCACCCGCTGCGGCAGCGGCGCCGAGGTGTCGCGGCGGACCGGGCACAGGCCGAACAGCTTGTGCAGAAAGGCGAGCCTGGAATGCCCCTCGAGGAAATCGTCCAGACCGTAACGGTACAGGGTGGCAACAATCTTCAGCGAACGCGATATCGACATAAGTCCGTCAGGTCTGGGAATTCTGTTTAGGGTTGAACGCGGCTTCCAGCCGCTCCAGCCGCTTGTCCAAGCGGCCGGCGTCGTCGCGCAGATGATCCACTTCGGCGACGAAGCGTTGAACCAGATGGCGGCTGGCCAGCAACGGCGCCTCTTCGCGCAGGTGCTCGATCCAGCCATCGGCCAAGCGGAAAGCCAGCTGGCCCTTGAAGCCGAACAGGCCGCGCGCCAGGTTTTCCATCCGCTGCGCGGCCACGTCGCCGAACACCCGCGACAAATCCTCGCTGGCGTGCCAGTGCAGCTGGCCGACGATGCGGCCCACCGCGGACGCCAGCTCGGCGTCGCCCTCCAGCGCGATGTCCGACAGTTGCGGCGCCTGGCCGGTCAGATGCGACAGCACCGCGCCGTGGCGCAGCTTGAGCCTGGCCTCCGGCTCGCCGTCGCAGGCGGCCAGCCAGCCCTCTTCCGTGATCACGCCGGCCACGTGCAAGGGCGGCAGCGCGATCGCCACCCGGCGGCCGGCATGGGCGGCCAGCTCGGCGCGCCGCGCCGGATGCTGGTTCAGCAGGTGGTTGAAGGCTGCGATCTGGATGGCCATGGCGCGCTCCCGCGTGATCAGAACTTGACGCCCTTGTGCAGCGCAACAACGCCGCCGGTCAGATTATGGTAGTCCACCTTGCCGAAGCCCGCGTCCAGCATCATCTGCTTCAGCGTCTCCTGATCTGGGTGCATGCGGATGGATTCGGCCAGGTACTGGTAGCTGTCGGCGTCGTTCGCCACCAGCTTGCCCATGATGGGCAGCGCCTTGAAGGAATAGAAGTCGTAGAACGGCGACAGCGGCTTCCACACCTTGGAGAACTCCAGCACGAACAGCTTGCCGCCCGGCTTCAGCACGCGGCACATCTCCTTCAGCGCCGCGTCCTTGTGCGTCATGTTGCGCAGGCCGAAGGCCACCGACACCGCGTCGAAATAGTTGTCCGGGAACGGCAGCTTCTCCGCGTCGGCCAGCGACACCGGCAGGATCACGCCTTCGTCCAGCAGGCGGTCGCGGCCCACGGTCAGCATCGAGCTGTTGATGTCGGTCAGCCATACCTCGCCGGTCTTGCCCACGCGCTTGGCCCAACCGCGCGACAGGTCGCCGGTGCCGCCGGCGATGTCCAGCACCTTGTCGCCGGCGCGCACGCCGGAGGTGGTCAGCGTGAAATGCTTCCACACCCGGTGCAGGCCGCCGGACATCAGGTCGTTCATCACGTCGTACTTACTGGCCACCGAGTGGAAGACTTCGGCCACCTTGCCGGCCTTCTCGCTTTCCGCCACGGTCTTGTAACCGAAATGCGTGGTCTTATCCATGTTCACTCCCTGCTCGCGCCGGCGGCGGCGAGCTTGTCCAGGTATTGCTGCCAATACTGGCCGCGCTTGGCGCCCAGCTCGTATAGATAGGTCCAGCTGTAGAGGCCGCTGTCGTGGCCGTCGTCGAAGGTGATCTTCAGCGCGTAATGGCCGACCGGCTCCAGCGCCGTGATGCCGACATGCATCTTGCCGGTCTGCAGCGTTTCCTGGCCCACGCCGTGGCCGCGCACTTCGGCCGACGGCGAGTAGACGCGCAGGTATTCGCACGGCAGCTCGAAACGGGCGCCGTCGTCGAAGGCGATCTCCAATATCTTGGACACCTGGTGCAGCTGGATTTCCACCGGCTGGGCGGCGTCGGGGGCAAGTCCTGACATGGGCATCATCCCTGTTGATTCAGTTTCAGACCTTCTTTTCCAACAACATCGCGTCGCCATAGCTGAAGAAACGGTATTCCTTCTCCACCGCGTGGCGGTAAGCCTGGAAAATCTCGTCGTAGCCGGCGAAGGCCGACACCAGCATCAGCAGCGTCGATTTCGGCAGGTGGAAATTGGTCAGCAGGCGGTCCACCACGCGGAAGCGGTAGCCTGGCGTGATGAAGATGTCGGTCTCGCCGCGTCCCGCTTTCAGTTCGCCATGCCGCGCGGCCGATTCCAGCGCGCGCACGCTGGTGGTGCCGACGGCCACCACCCGGCCGCCGCGGGCGCGGGCGGCGGCGATGGCGTCCACCGTCGCCTGCGGGATGTCGTAGATCTCGCTGTGCATCTTGTGCTCGGCCACATTGTCCACCTTCACCGGCTGGAAGGTGCCGGCGCCGACATGCAGCGTGACGAAGGCGGTGGCGATGCCCTGCGCCTGCAGCGTCGCCAGCATCGCATCGGTAAAGTGCAGGCCGGCGGTCGGCGCCGCCACCGCGCCCTGCTCGCGGGCGTAGACGGTCTGGTAGCGCTCGTCGTCGTCGTGCTCGGCGCTGCGTTCGATATAAGGCGGCAGCGGCAGCTTGCCAGACGCCTCCAGAATATCGTAGACATTCTCTTCGGCCAGGAAGCGCAGCTTGAACATCGAATCGTGGCGCTCCACCATCTCCGCTTCCCAGCGGCCGGCGAAAATCAGCCGGCTGCCCGGTTTGGGCGACTTGGACGCGCGGACATGCGCCAGCGCCGTGTGATCGTCCAGCACGCGCTCGATCAAGGCTTCCACCTTGCCGCCGCTGGCTTTCTCGCCAAACAGGCGGGCGCGGATGACGCGGGTGTCGTTGAACACCAACAGGTCGCCGGCTTGCAGCCGGGACGGCAAATCGGCGAAACTCAGATCGGACAGCGTCATGCCGTCTACGTGCAACAAGCGGCTGGCGCCGCGCTCGGCCGGCGGGTGCTGGGCGATCAGCGCCTCGGGCAGGTGGTAGTCGAAATCGGAAAGCTGCATTGCGGAAACTATCGTTCGGAATCGGCGAATTATACCCGCGCCCACACTCCCGGCACAGTGCCGCGCATCGACAGCCCTTGCCGTCACCGACTTTTCGCCACAATATCCACATGGCATCATCACAAGCTCCGCGCGTGGAAAAATGCAGAAAAATCTAGGGCCTTCACTCTAAAACAGGCGCAGCGATGCGCGCCGCGGCGCAGCAAACGACCGTTTTAAATTCCGCAAATGCTGGACATCTTGCGGCGAATTGCGGCAAACTCGCGGCCAAGATGAAAAACAGGAGCCTGGCCTTGAGCCAATCCATCCTCGTGCTGCACGGCCCCAACCTCAATCTTCTCGGGGTGCGGGAACCACAACACTACGGCCGGGACACCCTTGACGACATCAACCGGCGGCTGACTCAGCAAGCCAAGGCGGCGGGCTTTTCCCTGTCCGCGCTGCAGAGCAACGCCGAACACATACTGATAGAACGCATACACCAATGCCTGGATGACGGCACCGCCTTCATCCTGATCAATCCGGCGGCGTTCACCCACACCAGCGTCGCGCTGCGCGACGCGCTGGCCGCGGTGAAGGTTCCGTTCATTGAAGTACATCTATCCAACGTCCACGCCCGCGAACCGTTCCGCCAGCACTCGTACTTTTCCGATCTGGCGCTCGGCGTAATCTGCGGTCTGGGCGCCCATGGCTACGAACTGGCGCTTGCGCACGCGATGCGACACCTGTCCGCGCAAGCCTGACCATCGTTACAGAACATCCAATCGAAGGATCGACAATGGACCTGCGTAAACTGAAAAAACTGATCGACCTGGTCGAAGAGTCCGGCATCGCCGAACTGGAAGTGACCGAGGGCGAGGAAAAAGTCCGCATCACCCGCGTATCCTCCACCCCGCAAGCGTTCGCGCAACCGGTGGCCCAGATGTACGCCGCCCCGGCTGCCGCGCCCGCCGCCGCCCCGGCTGCGGCCGCCCCGGCTGCCGCGCCCGCCGCCGACACCCAGAACGCGATGAAGTCGCCGATGGTCGGCACCTTCTACCGCTCGCCGAGCCCGGGCGCCAAGTCCTTCATCGAAGTGGGCCAGAGCGTCAACGCCGGCGACACGCTGTGCATCATCGAAGCGATGAAGCTGATGAACGAGATCGAAGCCGACCGTTCCGGCGTGGTCAAGGCCATCCTGGTGGAAGACGGCCAGCCGGTGGAATACGGCGAACCGCTGTTCGTCATCGAGTAAGCGCTCGGACGACATCGCGAGATTCAGGGCACGGCCAAGGTCTGTGCCCTTGTCGTTTGACGTGACAGCAAGGGCCCCGGCCCGGCCAGGCGCCCTGACCGGACCAGCCCGCGGAGAGATTCCATGTTCGAAAAAATTCTGATCGCCAACCGTGGTGAAATCGCGCTGCGCATTCAACGCGCCTGCCGTGAAATGGGCATCAAGACCGTGGTCGTGCACTCCGAAGCCGACCGCGAAGCCAAATACGTGAAGCTGGCCGACGAATCGGTCTGCATCGGCCCCGCGCCGTCGGCCAAGAGCTACCTCAACGTGCCGGCGCTGATCGCCGCCGCCGAGGTCACCGACGCCCAGGCCATCCACCCCGGCTACGGCTTCCTGTCGGAAAACGCCGACTTCGCCGAGCGCGTCGAGCAGTCCGGCTTCGTGTTCATCGGCCCGCGCCCCGACACCATCCGCATGATGGGCGACAAGGTGTCGGCCAAGCACGCGATGATCGAGGCCGGCGTGCCCTGCGTGCCTGGCTCCGACGGCGCGCTGCCGGACGACCCGGCCGAAATCGTCAAGATCGCCAAGAAGATCGGCTTCCCGGTCATCATCAAGGCGGCTGGCGGCGGCGGCGGCCGCGGCATGCGCGTGGTCCACACCGAGGGCGCGCTGATCAACTCGGTGCAGATGACCCGCACCGAAGCCGGCGCCGCGTTCGGCAATCCCACCGTGTACATGGAAAAATTCCTGGAGTTGCCGCGCCACATCGAAATCCAGATCCTGGCCGACGAATACGGCAACGCCATCTACCTGGGCGAGCGCGACTGCTCGATGCAGCGCCGCCACCAGAAGATCATCGAGGAGGCGCCGGCGCCCGGCATCACCGACAAGCAACGCCAGAAGATCGGCGAAGCCTGCGCCGAAGCCTGCCGCCGCATCGGCTACCGCGGCGCCGGCACCTTCGAATTCCTGTACGAGAACGGCGAGTTCTACTTCATCGAAATGAACACCCGCGTGCAGGTGGAGCACCCGGTGACCGAAATGATCACCGGCGTGGACATCGTGCAGGAGCAGATCCGCATCGCTGCGGGCGAGAAACTGCGCTATAAGCAAAAGGACATCGTGCTCGCCGGCCACGCGATGGAATGCCGCATCAATGCCGAGGACCCGTTCACCTTCGTGCCGTCCCCGGGCAAGATCGAGAGCTACCACCCGGCCGGCGGCCCCGGCATCCGCATCGATTCGCACATCTACCAGGGCTACACCGTGCCCTCGCACTACGATTCGATGGTGGGCAAGCTGATCGCCTACGGCGACACCCGCGACCAGGCGATGGCGCGGATGCGCGTGGCGCTGTCGGAGATGGCGATCTCCGGCATCAAGACCAACATCCCGCTGCACCAGGAGCTGTTCCTGGATGCGGCCTTCCAGCGCGGCGGCACCAGCATCCATTACCTGGAGCACCGGCTGCAGCAGAAGAAAGGGGAAGCCTGATGGCATGGTTGCAAGCCACCATTGACTCCGACTCCGCTGTCGCCGAGCGTCTGGCCGACGCGCTGATGGACGCCGGCGCCCTGTCCACCGCGATCGAGGACGCCTGGGCCGGCACCGACAAGGAACAGCCCATCTTCGGCGAGCCCGGCGAGCCGGTGGACCAGCTGTGGAGCCAGAGCCGCATCATCACGCTGTTCGACGAGAGCGCCGACGTGGCGCTCTTGATCGCCGCCGCGGCCAACGCCTGCCAGCTGGCCATGCCGGCCTACAGCGTCGAGCGCGTCGAAGAGCAGGACTGGGTGCGGCTGACGCAATCCCAGTTCGAGCCGATCCGCATCTCCGACCGGCTGTGGATCACCCCCACCTGGCACGAGGCGCCGGCTCCCAACGCGGTCAACCTGCAGCTGGACCCGGGCCTCGCCTTCGGCACCGGCAGCCATCCGACTACCCGCCTGTGCCTGCAATGGCTGGACAAGCAGCTGCAGGGCAATGAAAGCGTGCTCGACTACGGCTGCGGCTCCGGCATCCTGGCCATCGCCGCGCTGAAGCTGGGCGCGGCCTCCGCCGTCGGCATCGACATCGACCAGCAGGCGGTGCGCGCCAGCCAGGACAATGCCGAGCAGAACGGCGTGAAGGCGGATTTCTTCCTGCCCAACGCCAATCCCGCCGCCCAGTACGACGTGGTGCTGGCCAACATCCTGGCCAATCCGCTGCGCATGTTGGGCGACCTGCTGGCAAGCCATGTGAAAACCGGTGGTAGAATCGTGCTTTCCGGCATCCTCGCCGAACAGGCCGACGAACTGTCCGCCATCTACAGCCAATGGTTCGAGATGGACCCGCCGGTGTTCGACGAAGGATGGACTAGACTGACAGGAACCCGACGCGCCGCCGTATGACATACACGACACAGTGCCCCAACTGCCAGACCCGATTCAAGGTCAATGACAGCCAGTTAGCAGCCGCCGATGGACTGGTGCGCTGCGGGCGCTGTTCGCATGTGTTCAAGGCGCCGGATCATTTCGTCGTCACCCGGCCGGCGCCCGAGCCGGTCCCGGCCGCGCCGCCGGCGTTTCACGCGCCCGCCGAGCGCGACCCGATGGACGACTTCGAGCTGGAAGTGCCGGACTTTGATCCGCAAGCCCAGCAGGCAGAGGTCCATATCCTGCCGGAGCCGGCCGCCGCGCCGCAGGCGCGCCCCGCCGCGCCGATTCACGCCGAAGCCCCGGCCGCGCCGCAGGAAGACGTCGAGGCCTTCCAGCGCGCCCTGTCCGAGGCGATGCAGAACCGACATATCTCCACGCCGATAGGCAACCCCTTCGACGATCCGGAGCCGGCCCCGGCGCCCGAGCCCGAAGTGTTCGGCAGCCGCCGGCGCGCCGAAGCGACGCATGCCGAGGAGGTGCGCCCCTCGCGGGCGGAACCGGAAGACGAGCCGCTGTTCACCGACGCCGACGCGGTGGAGGAAGAGGCGGCCCGCGCCCACAAGCCGGCTGGCCCCTGGCTGAACGGCCTGCTGGCCGCGCTGGCGGCGATCGGCGTGCTGTTCCTCGCCGCCCAGCTGGTCTACATCAACCGCACGCGCATCGCGGCGGAAGTGCCGGAATCCCGGCCGACGCTGGAGAGCCTGTGCCGGGCGCTGGACTGCGAGGTGCCGTGGCCGACCGACATCGCGCGCATCCGCACCGAATGGTCGGAGCTCGCCTTCGTGCCCGACTACCCCAACCTGATCCAGCTGTCGGCGACGCTGAAGAACCACGCGCAATACCCCCAGGCCTATCCGATGCTGGAAGTCACGCTGAAGGACAGCGACGACCAGGTGCTGATCCGCAAGGTGTTCGCGCCCAAGGAATACCTGAAGCCGGACGACCTCAAGCTGGGGCGCTTCAATGGCAACAGCGAAGTCAAAGTCACCATGCGGCTGGATGCCGGCAAGGTGCATGCGATGGGCTACAGCTTGTACTGGTTCTACCCCTGAATGCACTGAAGACGGCGGCGTCGACCGCTATCAGCCCTCATGGCTTCAATTGGAAACTGAAGGTCTCAAGCAAGGTCGTATCGGGCGCGCACTGATACTGCCTCAACGCAGCCACGATAGACGACCGGAACGCGTCCCGGTACTCATCACTAAGCGGGCGATCGAAAGTGATTAGCAATTGTCCTCCGTAATGCCCCGTTCCATCCATCCGAAATATCACCTTCGCTACGCTTTCCACCTCATTCTGCCTCGCACTCTCCGGGTATTCCGGAGAAGCCCGGTGATCACACCTCAAACCGGAAGCGGAAACCGGCGCGCTCAAACCGATAGCCAAGACCACGGCCGACCACAAGCGATACAACATTTTATCCACCCGGCAAATTTTCAAGCCATTATCATATCAAAAAAAACTCCGCCAAGTATTCGACGAACACCCTGACCTTGCCCGGCACGTGGCGTCGCACCGGATACACCACCGACAGGTCCAGGCAATGCCAATGGTAGCCGGGCAGCACCGGCACCAGCCGGCCGTCGGCCAGCTCCTCCTCCAGCAGAAAGCGCGGCTGCAGCACGATGCCCATGCCGTGCACGGCGGCGTCGGTCAGCACGTCGCCGTTGTTGGCCTTGAGCCCGCCCTTCACTTTCACCCGGCCCTGGGTCCCGTCCGGCGCCTGGTAGTCCCAGACATTGGGCTGGGCGGTCAGCGCGTACAGCAGGCATTGGTGGCCCGCCAGCTCCTCCGGCCCCTGCGGCGTGCCGCGCCGCGCCAGATAGTCCGGCGACGCGGCCAGCAAATCCTCCACTTGCGCGAGCTTGCGCGCCACCAGCGAAGAGTCGCTGAGGTTGGATACCCTGAGCGCCAGGTCGAACCCCTCTTCCACCAGGTCCACGCGGCGGTCGTTCAGATTGAGCTCCACCTCGATCTGCGGATGCCGCTGGTGAAAGCCGCCGATGATGCGCCCCAGGTAGCGCATGCCGAACGACACCGGCGCCGATACCCGCAGCCTGCCCACCGGCTCGCTGGCGCCGTGGGACAGCAGCGCGTCCAGCTCGTCCAGCTCGCCCAGCAGGCTGCCCGCCTGGGCCAGATACGTTTCGCCGGCTTCGGTCAGCGACAGCTTGCGCGTGGTGCGGTGCATCAGCCTCACGCCCAGCCGGTTCTCCAGCGCGGCCACCAGCTTGGTCACCATCGCGCGCGACAGCTCCAGCCTTTCCGCCGCCGCGACGAAGCTGCCTAACTCGGCCACGCAAACGAAGGCGCGTATCTCGGAGAATCTATCCATATAATTTCTTAAAATTGAACAATTATTTTCAAATTGCAGTATTTATTGAATATAAAGCCGGTGGTCAAATAGCGCCATAGCAATCTGAACCGGAGCACCCACCATGAACCGTCTGCAAAACCCCTACCTGGCCGCCCTGGTCCTGCGCGTGGCGCTGGGCCTGATGTACTTGTCCCACGGCGCGCTGAAGCTGTTCGTCTTCACCCCCGCCGGCACCGCCGGCTACTTCGCCAGCCTGGGCCTGCCGGGCTTCGTCGGCTACTTCGCCATCCTGATCGAGATCGGCGGCGGCCTGCTGCTGCTGGCCGGCCTCCAGGCCCGCTGGGTCGCGCTGCTGCTGATTCCGCAACTGCTGGGCGCCATCGTCCTGGTCCACGGCGCCAAGGGCTGGATGTTCACCAACGAAGGCGGCGGCTGGGAATACCCGGCCTTCCTGATCGCAGCCTCGCTCGCGCTGTTCCTGCTGGGCCAGCCAGAGCGACCGCGCCAAGCCTGACCCTCATTATCCAGCCCCGCGTCCGCGGGGCTTTTCCGCTTTTTAGAGTTGCATTACAAAAATGCAACAGCGCCCCTTCCCCAGCCCCGTCTCCCAAGTCCGCAATAATCAAGCTCTATCTCACGAGCATCCATCAATATGCTGCAATGCAGCAGACAATTAAGACAATTCCGACTTGCACATTTTCTTGATTGCCATCAAGCTGCTGCGTGATTTACATGTAGTTTAACTACAAAATTGGCAAGATACGTACTAGCCCAGTCGCCGCCCCGCCCTGATGGCAGCCTGTATATAATTGTCAAAACCCCGTCAGGACAAGCCAACACTACAAAAGCATGCCCAGGCGCCGCCGCCGCAAGGCCCCGAGCGACCGGCTTGATTGACGCTCGTAATAAAACGACTGGAATTATCCACGAATTGAGGAGTTTTTCATGGGCACCATCGCACCAAGACTAGACGTTCTGGCCCCCCTATCCGGGTGGCTGGTCCCCTTGGACAGCGTTCCGGACCCGGTGTTCGCCGGCAAGATGGTTGGCGACGGCATCTCGCTCGACCCCACTTCGGGCAGCCTGCTGGCTCCGGTCAGCGGCGTGGTCAGCAACCTGCACTCCGCCCACCACGCGCTGACCATCACCACCTCGGAAGGCGTGGAAGTGATGGTGCACATCGGCATCGACACCGTGATGCTGAAGGGCGAGGGCTTTTTCCCGCTGGTCGAGCAAGGCCAGCAGGTCAGCGCCGGCCAGCCGGTCATCGACTTCGACCTCGACCTGGTGGGCCGCAAGGCGGCCAGCCTGCTGACCCAGATCATCGTCACCAACGGCGATGAAACCGTGAGCAAGATGAAACTGTCGGACGGTTTGGTAGCTGCCGGCAAGGACATCGTGCTGTCGCTGCAATTGGCCAACGGCAAGGCGGTGCTGCAAGTCGAGGCCAGCGAACCCCAATTGTCCGCCGACATCGTCATCGGCAACCCGGCCGGCCTGCACGCCCGTCCCGCCGCCGTGTTCGCCAGCAAGGCCAAGTCCTTCGCCTCCGACATCCAGCTGATCCTGGGCGACAAAGAAGCCAACGCCAAATCCGTAGTGGCCATCATGGGCCTGGCCACCAAGCTGGGCGACGCGGTGCGCGTGCGCGCCGCCGGCGCCGACGCCGCGGCCGCCATCGCCGAACTGACCCAGCTACTGAACGACCGTTGCGGCGAGAAAGCCGACGAGGCGCCGATCGCTCCGGCGGCGCCCGTCTTCGCGCAGCAGCAGGACAGCGACACCCAGCTGGCCGGCGTGGGCGCCTCGCCGGGCATCGCCATCGGCCGCATCGTCCACCATAGGCTGCAAGAATTCGACGTGCCCGAACAGGGCAAGGGCGCCAATGTGGAACAGCAGGCCTTCGCCCGCGCCACCGAGGAAGCCTCGGCCCAGCTGGACCTGGTCAAGGCGCAGCTGACCGACCCGGCCAAGCAGGCCATCCTGTCCATGCACCAGGAGCTGCTGCAAGACCCGGACCTGCTGGCGCAAACCTATACCGGCCTGGCCGACGGCAAGTCCGCCGCCTGGTCCTGGCGCGCCGCCTTCAGCGCCTATTCCGCCCGCCTGGAGGCGCAGGACAACGCCCTGCTGCGCGAACGCGCCAACGACATCCGCGACGTCGGCCGCCGCGTGCTGGCCCTGCTGGCCGGCGTGAAGCAGGCCGCGCTGGAGCTGCCGGCCGGCTCCATCCTGATCGCCGAGGACCTGGCCCCGTCCGACACCGCCTCGCTGGATCCGTCCAAAGTGATGGGCTTCTGTACCCGCACCGGCGGCGCCACCAGCCACGTGGCCATCCTGGCGCGCTCGCTGGGCATCCCGGCCATCTGCGGCATCTCGCAGTCCGCGCTGAAGCTGCCGGAAGGCCTGCAGGTGATCCTGAACGGCAACGAGGGCACGCTGGCCATCGCCCCGACGACTGAAGATCTGGCCGCCGCCGAGCAGGAAATCGCCCGCCTGGCCGAACGCCGCGCCGCCGAAGCCAAGAGCTCGATGCAGCCGGCCGCCACCAGCGACGGCGCGCGCATCGACGTGGTGGCCAATATCCGCAACGCCGCCGACGCGCGCGAAGCGGTGGCCAAGGGCGCGGAAGGCGTGGGCCTGCTGCGCTCGGAATTCCTGTTCGACAACCGCGACACCGCGCCGACCGAAGCAGAACAGGCGGCCGAGTACTGCGCGGTAGCCGAGGCGCTGGGCAAGGACCGCCCGCTGGTGGTGCGCACGCTGGACGTGGGCGGCGACAAGCCGCTGTCCTATCTGCCGCTGCCCAAGGAAGACAACCCCTTCCTCGGCCTGCGCGGCATCCGCGTCAGCCTGGACCGCCCGGACCTGCTGCGCACCCAGTTGCGCGCCATCCTGCGCGCCGCGCCGCTGACCCAGCTGCACATCATGTTCCCGATGGTCGCCTCGCTGGAAGAGCTGCGCGCCGCCAAGGCCGTGCTGGCCGAAGAGCAGGCCGCCGCCGGTGCGTCCAACGTCAAGGTGGGCATCATGGTGGAAGTGCCGTCCGCCGCGGTGCTGGCCGCGCGCTTCGCGCCGGAGGTGGACTTCTTCTCCATCGGCACCAACGACCTGACCCAGTACGTGCTGGCGATGGACCGCGGCCACCCGCAGTTGGCCAAGCAGGCCGACGCGCTGCATCCGGGCGTGCTGGCGATGATCGCGCTGACTTGCGAAGGCGCGCGCGCCCACGGCAAATGGGTGGGCGTCTGCGGCGGCCTGGCCTCCGACGAGCGTGCGGCGCCGCTGCTGGTCGGCATGGGCGTGACCGAACTGTCGGTCAGCACGCCGGCCGTCGCCTCGGTGAAGGCCACCCTGGCGCGCTGGAGCATGGACGAGTGCCGCCAGTTGGCGAAGGACGTGCTGGCGCTGTCGACGGTGACCGACGTCCGCCACCATCTGAATCAACACGCTCGTTAAAAGCATAAGCCTCGGCGCCGGCGGGATCCGCGGCGCCGGATGGGGAGACCTTCGGGGCCACCCGATGCCATCCGGCGCCGCCCAAGCGGACCTGGCGGGCGATGGGGCTTTATAGAGGGGACGGCGTCACAGCCGCTCGACATTCCATAAGCATGTCAAAGCAGGATAATAATCATGTTTAGTCAATCATTCGCTTTTCTGCAGAAGATCGGCAAGGCGCTGATGCTGCCGGTGGCGGTGCTGCCGGTGGCCGGCCTGCTGCTCGGCATCGGCGCGACCGACTTCCACACCCAGAACACGGTCTTCCTGGCGATCCTGTCGCTGATGAAGAACTCCGGCGACGTGATCTTCGGCAACCTGCCGCTGATCTTCGCCGTGGGCGTGGCGCTCGGCTTCACCGAGAACGACGGCGTCGCCGCCATCGCCGCCGTGATCGGCCATCTGGTCACCACCGTGACCCTGGGCGTGATGGCCGGCATCCTGGGCGTGGCCACCACGCCCATCATGGGCCTGCCGTCGATCCAGACCGGCGTGTTCGGCGGCATCCTCGCCGGCGGCCTGGCGGCCTATATGTTCAACCGCTTCTACCGGATCAAGCTGCCCGAATACCTGGGCTTCTTCGCCGGCAAGCGCTTCGTGCCCATCATCACCGCCGTCGGCGCCATCGGCCTGGGCGTGGTGCTGTCCTTCGTATGGCCCCCGATCGGCAACGGCATCAAGTCGTTCTCGCAATGGGCGGCCGTCAGCGACCCCCGCACCGCGGCCACCGTCTACGGCTTCGTCGAGCGGATGCTGATCCCCTTCGGCCTGCACCACATCTGGAACGTGCCGTTCTTCTTCGAAATCGGCGCCTTCCCGGACGCGGCCGGCAAGATCATCCACGGCGACATCAACCGCTTCTTCGCCGGCGACCCAACCGCGGGCATCCTGTCCGGCGCCTTCCTGTTCAAGATGTTCGGCCTGCCTGCCGCGGCCATCGCCATCTGGCACTCGGCCAAGCCGGAAAACCGCGTCAAGGTGGGCGGCATCATGATCTCCGCCGCGCTGACCTCCTTCCTGACCGGCATCACCGAGCCGATCGAGTTCTCCTTCCTGTTCGTGGCGCCGGTGCTGTACCTGATCCACGCCGTGCTGGCCGCCTCCACCCAGTTCGTGGCCAACACGCTGGACATGCACATGGGCTTCACCTTCTCCCAGGGCGGCATCGACTTCCTGATGTTCAACCTGATCGGCGACAAGTCCAAGCATGCCGGCTACGTGTTCATCCTGGGCCCGATCTACGCGGCGATCTACTACTCGGTGTTCCGTTTCGTGATCGCCAAGTTCAATCTGAAGACCCCGGGCCGCGAGGATGAAAGCGCGGAAACTTCCGGCGCCGTCAGCGAAGACCAGCGCGCCCGCGCGCTGGTGCTGGCCTTCGGTGGCCGCTCCAACATCCGCAGCCTGGACGCCTGCATCACCCGTCTGCGCATCGCGGTGCAGGACACCGCCAAGGTCGACCAGGCCAAGCTGAAGTCCATGGGCGCGTCCGGCGTGGTGGTGGTCGGCAGCGGCATCCAGGCCATCTTCGGACCGCTGTCGGAAAACCTGAAGACCGACATGGAAATCTACCTGCGCGGCGCCGGCAGTGACGCCGAGCTGCCGTCCGCCCAGGCCGCCGCTCCTGCCGCCTCTCCGGCCCCCGCGGCCGCGGCTGCGCCGGCCGCCGCCAAGGCTGACGTCGCCGCGCTGAAACAGGCGCTGGGCGGCGCGGCCAACCTCGGCAAGGTGGAAGCCATCGCCCACACTCGCCTGCGGGTGGAGCTGAAGGATGCCGCCCGCTTCGACGAAGCCGCCGCCCGCGCGGCCGGCGTATCCGCCGTCACCCTGGTGGCGCCCGGCGTGCTGCACCTGATCGTCGGCGACCAGGCGGCGGCGCTCGCCGCCTCGCTGCAAGGCTGACCGCGCCCGGTCCCGCCGCAAAAAAACGCCAGCGAATCTCGCTGGCGTTTTTTATCGCCCCCTCCCTCAGCGCGCCACCCTCAGCCCGCCCTCTATGCCCTCGCGGCTGAACAACACCTGCCACAACTGCAGGTCCCGCGCGCGGAAGGCGCCGGCGCAGGCGTTCAGGTAATAGGTAAACATCCGGTAGAAGCGGGACGAATAGTTGGCCGCCAGCTGCGGCCAAGCCTGCTGGAAGCGCTGCAGCCAGGCCATCAGCGTCAGGTCGTAGTCGGCGCCGAAGTTGTGCCAGTCCTCCATCACCCAGTAGGGCGCGCTGGCCCGGGCGATATGCGAGGCCGACGGCAGGCAGCCGTTGGGAAAGATGTATTTCTCTATCCATGGATCGATCCGCAGATCGGTCACCTTGGCGCCTATCGTGTGCAGCAGGAACAGTCCGTCCGGCTTCAGATTGCGCGCGGCGGTCTCGAAATAGGCGCGGTAATTGCGCGGGCCGACATGCTCGAACATGCCGACCGATACGATGCGGTCGGCCTGGAGCGCCAGGTGGCGGTAGTCACGCAGCTGGATCTCCACATCCAAGTCCTCGCAGCGGGCCTCGGCCAGCCGCCTCTGCTGCTCCGAAATGGTGATGCCGGTGACGCGGACGCCATAATGCCTGGCCGCGTATGCCGCCAGGCCGCCCCAGCCGCAGCCTATATCCAGCAGGTGCATGCCGGGCTCCAGCCGCAGCTTGTCGCACACCAGCCTGAGCTTGGCCTCCTGCGCCTCCTCCAGCGTGGCGGCGTTCTTCCAATAGCCGCAGGAATACTGCATGTGCGGATCCAGCATCGCGGTGAACAGATCGTTGCCGAGATCGTAGTGCTCCTCGCCCACGCGGCGGGCCCGCCGGACCGACTGGTAATTGACCAGCCTGGCGGCCAGCACGTAGAGGATGTCCCGCCAACGCCGCGGCAGCTTGTACTCCAGTCCGGCGCGCATGACTCGTTGAAAGAAGACGTCCAGCCGCTCGCACTCCCACCAGCCGTCCATATAGCTTTCGCCCAGGCCCAGCGACCCCTGCTGCAGCACCCGGCGGAAAAACAGCGGGTGCTTGATCTGAATGTCGAACGGACGGCCGCCGTTGACGGCGACGCCCGCGGCGGCAAGCAGTTCTTCGATGACCGCGCGCCCCGGCTGGCGGACGTTCCCGCTCTCATTTCCCAGACACGATGAATTCATGGCAGTCCCCTTGGCATAGCCATTGAGCACAGCGAACGCTATCGACGATCAGAAACAAGGACAGACGTTTGGCCTAGCTTAGCGCGCTCCCGTCCCGCTTGGCCAGCGGAAGCGGGTCTATTTTCGGGCGCCTCCGCCGCTACAGCGCGAACAGTTGCCGCAGATGCAGCGCCACGCCCGATTCCGCGTGGCTGCCGATGCGGCATGCCTGGGGCAGCATGTCGCTGAGCCGCGGGTGGGCATTGCCCATCACCCGCGGATGCCCCGCCGCCTGCAGCAGCTCCACGTCGTTCTGGCCGTCGCCGAAAGCCAGGCAGGCCGCGGCCGGAATGCCCAGCTTCGCCAGCACCAGCTGCAACGCCTGGCCCTTGGACACGCCGGCCGCCATCACCTCCAGGCAATGCTCCAGCGAGAAGGTGATGTAGAGCCGGTCGCCGAAACGCTCCCTCAGCTTGCGCTCCAGCGCCAGCAAACGCTGGTGCGGCGCGATGTACAGCACCTTGGCCACGCCCGCGCCGTCGTGGCGGGCCAGGTCGTCCACCCGGTAGACCAGGCCGGAATCCTTGTGCATGTCCAGCAGTTCCCGGCAGGGCTCGCTGATCAGCCATTCGTCGTCGCGGTAGAAGTTGACGATGGCGCCATCGGCGAATGCCGGCTGCGAAATGGCGCGCACCAGTTCGGCGGCTATGTCCTGCCGGTGGATCAGCGCGTCGTCGGGATCGTGGACGCGGGCGCCGTTGGAGGTGATCAGGTGGGCCCGCACGCCCAGCGCCTGGCGGATGCCCCTGACGTCCAGGTAATGCCGGCCGGTGGCGAGAGCGAAGCGCACGCCTCGGCGCTCCAGGCTCTGCAGGGTTTCCGCGGTCAACTGCGTGACGGCGTGGTGCGGGTCCAGCAGCGTGCCGTCCAGGTCGGAGGCGATGAAACGGTAAGGCATGAGGACTCCTGTGTGGGTCTGACCGGCAATTATACGCCGCCGGCGCCAATGCCCTTGCCGCCACGCCATGCATGCCCGGGCGCACGCCGCATCCGCTCCGGACTTGGCGCTTTTTGCAAGCGGCTGGCTTTTCCCGCGGGCAAAATTTCTCGCGAAAACGGCGTTTTCCGCGCTATCCCGCGCGGCCAAACCCGTCTACGGCCGCAAAACCGGCTGGCTCGGGCTGTTCGGCCAACGCGCGGTTTTAAGTCAGCCGTTTGCCCAGACGCTGAGCGATGCATTGCGCAAACAGGGATTCCATCAGCCTGAAGTCAGCGGCTATCACGGCGCGGGCGTCACCTACAGCGCCGCCGGCCATCACGCCCGCCGCCTGCCCGGCGGCTCCGCGCAAGCCGATGTCCGCGCCGCGGACGTCCGCAGAGTGTTCACGCCCGCCAAATCATCCAGCCGGCGATGAGCGAATTCTGGAAGCCTCTCATCGCGCCATCCATAAGAATAATCTGATTAAAAGATAATCAATACGAGGAATCCGTGATGCATGACCTGACAGCCTTTCACCACTGCGCAGCCGAGCTGTTGCGGCACCTGGGTTTCGACGCGCCGCAGCCGGCCGCCGGCCAGGAGGTTGTCAGCCTGACGGTGGAACAGCGCTTCACGCTGCATCTGGGCGCCATCGATCAGGACAGCTGGTTCATGCAGGCCGATCTGGGCGACGCGCTGCCCTCCCCCTCCGCAGCCTTGCTGGAGCGCGCGCTGCGCGGCAACCAGATTGCGGCCCGGCCCTGGCAGCCGGTCGCGGCGCTGGATACCGAAGGCAGGCTGGGCTGCTGGCTGCGGCTGCCCAGCCACGGCGTCGACCTGCCCATGCTCGCGGCCGCGCTGGACGCGCTGATCGCCGCCGCAGAAGATCTGCTCGGCCAAGCCGAAGCCGCCCTTCCTCGCTGACCCATCCGGCGCGCCGCAGCCGCGCGGCCGCTCTACAAGCCCATCCGGGCAACCCGCTAAGAAAGAAGTGAAGATGAGCACCATCCAAACCGGCATCCAACTGGGCGGACGCCAGCTCGACCTGTCCCGTCTGGACAGCCTGAGCGGCGTGAACGCCGACAAGGCCCGCATCGGCATCCGCAAGGACGGCACCCTGGTGGTCTACACCGGCCGCTCCTACCTGCTGCACCCTGATCAGACGCGCCGCGCTGACCAGTTCCTGCTCAAGCACGATCTGCTGATTCCAGGACAAAAGCCGCGCGAATTCCGCCTGGCGCAATTGTTCGACCGGCCGATGGACGCGCTTACCCAGCGCAACACCCAAGCCAACGAAACCATCGCCAAACCCACCCAGCAAGATGTGGACACGGTTACCCGCGGCGGCAAGCCGAAACTGCGCTGGGCGGATCAAGCCGCCGCCCGCCCATCCGGCGAGCCGTCCCGCGGCGAGCGCGCGTCGTTGAAGCAGCGCCGCGGCGCCGAGCACCTGAAGCTGGCCCAGCCGCGCGCCGAGGCCCGTCCCGAGAAGCACGACGCGATCAAGACGGAATTGGCCAGCCGGCTCGGCAGCAGCGATCAGCCAAGCGGCCTGCTGCTGCAGCTCAAGGCCCAGGTCGGCTCCAGCGCGGAAGGCGCGCGCTTCCTCAACGATGTCGGCCAAGCCCGCTTCCGCGACATCCCCACCGCCGCCGCCACCCAGGTCCGCGCGCCGGATGGCGCGCCGCTGCCGGCCAACCGCGTCCAGGTCGGCGGCGTCAACGTCGCCATCGCCAGCCAATATCCGAAAGCCGCCCAACTGGAAAGCTACTTCGGCATGCTGGCCGCCAACCGCACGCCGGTGCTGGTGGTGCTGGCCTCCGACGCCGACATGGCCAAGCAAGGCCGGGACGGCAAGGCAGACCTGCCCGACTATTTCTCCCAGAGCGGCCGCTACGGCCGGGTCGAGGTCGAGTCCAAGAGCAAGGGGAGCACCACGCTGGAAGGCGGGCTGGAGGTACGCGCCTACCATCTGAACGTCAGGGGCGCCGACCACAAGAGCGTCTCCATCCCGGTGCTGCACGTGCCCAACTGGGCCGACTTCGGCGCCCAGGGCGCGACCGCGCTGAAAGCGCTGGCCCAGCACGTCGATGCGGTGGCGGACAAGAAAACCGCGTTCTACCGCGACAACAACAGCAGCGCGCTGAACGACCCGGACAAGCTGCTGCCGGTCATCCACTGCCGCGCCGGCGTCGGCCGCACCGGCCAGTTGATCGCCGCGCGCGAGCTGCTGAAGCCGGGCGCGTCCAGCCTGGAATCCATCGTCGCCGACATGCGCGGCAGCCGCAACCATCTGATGGTGCAGACCAGCGGCCAGCTCTCCACGCTGGTGGACCTGGCTCAACAGCAGGGCCGAGCCATCCTGCAGCCCGAAACCGCCGCCGAGCCGATCTACGCGAACCAGGCGCAAGCGGAGCCGATCTACGCCAACGACGCGCCGCCGCCGCCGCCCCGCCGCCCGCGCTGAGCATGGCAGCCGTGAAAAAAGCACGCCCAGGCGTGCTTTTTTCATTTCAGCCATGCGCGCGATGACGACCATCGTCAAATTGACAAAGACATAAGGGATGGATAGCTTGACCTGATCGGCGCGAATCCGGCCGCCGACGCCGAAAACCGCCAGGAGAAACCATGAGCAATCGATACGGCCAGTTGTTCCGCACGCCGGGCGTCGCCGCGCTTGCGCTGGCCGGCTGGGTGGCGCGCCTGCCCAGCACCATGGTGGGAGTCGGCGTCATCACCATGCTGTCGCAGACCCGTAACAGCTACAGCCTTGCCGGCTCGGTGGCCGCCACCTTGATGCTGGCCACCGCCTTGCTGTCGCCGCAGGTATCGCGGCTGGCCGACCGCCACGGTCAGAGCCGGGTGCTGCCGCCGGCCACCGGCATCGGCGCCTTCGCCCTGCTGGCGATGGCCCTGTGCAGCCGTCTGGAGGCGCCGCCCTGGATGCTGTACCTCTGCGCGGTGCCGGCGGGCTGTCTGCCCAGCATTCCGGCAATGACCCGCGCGCGCTGGGCGCGGCTGCTGGAAGGCCAGACACTGCTACCGACGGCGTTCGCGCTGGACAGCGTCTTGAGCGAGATCGCCTTCGTGATGGGCCCGCCGTTGTCGATAGGCCTGTGCCTGGCCTGGTTTCCCGAGGCCGGCCCGCTGCTGGCCTCCCTGCTCATCCTGCTCAGCGTCTCCGCGCTGCTGCGCCAGAAATCCACCGAACCGCCGGCCCATCCCGCCACGCCGGGCAACGGCCGCTCCGCGCTCTTCCTGCAGCCGGTGCCGGTCCTCGCCCTGCTGATGGGCACGCTGGGCGCCATCGCCGGCATCATCGATGTCGCCGCCGTGGCCTTCGCCAAGGCGCAGGGCTCGCCGTCCGCCGCCGGCTGGGTGCTGGCGCTCTATGCGCTGGGCTCCGGCATCGGCGGGCTGGCCTTCGGCGCGCTCAAGCCGGCCATGCCGCTGGGCAGGCTGCTGCTGTACTGTTGCGCGGCCACCGCGGCAAGCTCGGCCTTGATCGCGCTGGCGCCGAACGTCTTCTGGCTGGCGGCGGTGATGCTGCTGTCCGGGCTGTCATTCGCGCCGACGCTGATCGTGGCGATGGAGATGG
Source organism: Chromobacterium violaceum ATCC 12472 (assembly GCF_000007705.1). Classification (NCBI taxonomy): domain Bacteria; kingdom Pseudomonadati; phylum Pseudomonadota; class Betaproteobacteria; order Neisseriales; family Chromobacteriaceae; genus Chromobacterium; species Chromobacterium violaceum. Next base: position 1,007,260 of record NC_005085.1, on the reverse strand, counting down.
TGGAGAAGGCGGTGCCGCGCGCGCGGCTGACCGAGAGCTTGACCTGGCTGGTCACCGGCATTCTGTTGGGCGTGGCCGGCGGCGCTTCCTTGTGCGGCCTGGCGATCGACGCCTACGGCGCCCGCGCCGGGTTGAATCTGCCGCTGGCGGCTGGCGTCTGCGCGCTGCTGATCGCGGCGGTCTTGCCGCGCGCGCCCTTGCGCAAAGCCGCGGTGGAAGACGCCTGCTGAGCGCAGGCAATGCAAAAAGCCGAATCCTGAGGGATTCGGCTTTTCTTAATCTGGTGGCCAGTCGCGGAATCGAACCACGGACACGCGGATTTTCAATCCGCTGCTCTACCAACTGAGCTAACTGGCCTTGCTGTGGTGGCCAGTCGCGGAATCGAACCACGGACACGCGGATTTTCAATCCGCTGCTCTACCAACTGAGCTAACTGGCCACTTCTTCTGTCAGCGCTGTCACGCCGTCAGAGCCACGCATTTAATCAGAGGACGCCATTCGCGTCAAGGAATAATTGCAAAAAACAGCGGGCTGCAGGCCGTGAAAAACCAGCGGGCCGGCCGCCAGACGCAGCCGGCCCGTCGGATCAAGGGCTTACATCGCGTCCGGCTGCCGCGACGGATGCGCCTCGGCAAACGCTTGCAGATGCTCAAGCGCTTCCGCGACGCGGACGATGTTCGGATACGGCGCCAGATCCACGCCGAAACGACGGGCGCTGAACACCTGCGGCAGCAGGCAGACATCGGCCAGCGTCGGCGCATCGCCTGCCGCATACCGGCTCGGCGACTCGGCCAGCTGTTTTTCCAGCGCGTCGAAACCGGTGCGGATCCAGTGGCGGATCCACTCGGCCTTGCCTTCCTCGTCCTTGCCGTACTCGGTCTGCAAATACTTCCCCACGCGGGTGTTCTGCAAAGGATGGATGTCGGCGGCGATGGCGAGCGCCAGCGAGCGCACCCTCGCCCGCGCCGCCGGATCGGCCGGCAGCAGCCGCGGCGTGTCCGGGTAAGCCTCGTCCAGGTATTCGCAGATGGCCAGCGACTGCGCGATCCTGACGCCGCCGTCGTCCAGCAGCGGCACCAGTCCTTGCGGGTTGATCGCCAGGTACGCCGGGCTCCTCTGCTCGCCCTTGAGCAGGTTGACCGGCTGGTAATGGTAATCCAGCCCCTTGAAATTCAGCGCGATGCGCACCCGGTAAGCGGCGCTGGAACGGAAATAGCCGTACAACACGCGATCAGTCATGTTTCACCACGGTCTGTTCAATCGCGCCGAAAATGCTGTCGCCGGCGGCGTTCCGCATCTCGATGCGCACCGTGTCGCCCACTTTCATGAACGGCGTCTTGGGCGCGCCCTGCTCTATGGTTTCTATCATCCGCTGCTCGGCCAGGCAGCAGGAGCCGACCGAACGATCCTTGTTGGAGATGGTGCCGGAGCCGACGATGGAGCCGGCAACCAGCTCGCGGGTCTTGGACACGTGCGCCACCAGCTGCGGGAAGCTGAACTGCATCTCCACGCCGCAATCGGGCTTGCCGTAGAAGGCGCCGTTGTAGTCGACCAACAGCGGCAGGTGCACCTTGCCGCCATCCCAGGCGTCGCCCAACTCGTCCGGGGTGACCGCCACCGGCGAGAAGGCGGTGGCCGGCTTGCTCTGGAAGAAGCCGAAGCCCTTGGCCAGCTCCGGCGGGATCAGACCGCGCAGCGTCACGTCGTTGACCAGCATCAGCAGGCGGATGTACTTGGCGTCGGCGGGGGCGCCCAGCGGCACGTCGCCGGTGACCACCGCCACCTCGCCTTCGAAATCCAGGCCCCAGGCCTCGTCGCGCAGCGGGATGTCGGCGGTCGGTGCCAGGAAAGCGTCGGAGCCGCCCTGGTACATCAGCGGATCGGTGTAGAAGCTCGCCGGCACCTCGGCGCCGCGCGCCTTGCGCACCAGCTCGACGTGGTTCAGGTAGGCGCTGCCGTCGGCCCATTGGTAGGCGCGCGGCAACGGGCTCAGGCAGCGCTTGGCGTCGAAGGCGACCTCGTCCGGCACCTGGCCGTGGTTGAGCGCCTTGTAGACTTCCTGCAGCCTCGGCTCCGCCTGCGCCCAATTGTCCAGCGCCGCCTGCAGCGTGGCGGCGATCGCGGGCACCGCCACGGCGCGGGTGAGGTCGCGGCTGACGACCATCAACTGGCCGTCACGGGTGTGGTTGTGGTAAGTGGCTAGTTTCATCTTGATGTTCTTTCTGCTAGCGGCCGCTGCGGGCCGTTCCTCTATGTCAATTCTTCAGCCTGGCCTGAACGCGATTGCGTCGCGAGCGGGCCGAGGTCGGCGGGAGAAGCGCAGCGGTACAAATCGTACCGCGAGCATCGCAGCGCCAAGATCGGCTCGCGCAGCAGCAATGGCGTCAGGCCTGTTTGGGTTTCCAGCTGTCCACGTAGCCCTGCCACTCGACGCCGGCCAGCCCCGGCCCCTGCTCCAGCGCGTCGCGGGCGTCTATCATCACCGCCACTTCGTCGGTGAAGGTTTTCGGATCCGTCATCGCCTTGGCGAAGGCCTTCGGGTGCGGACCGTGGGTGAAGCCCGCCGGGTGGAAGGTCAGCATGCCGGGCTTGATGTTGTCGCGGCTGAAGAAGTCGCCGGCGTGGTAGAAGATCACTTCGTCGTAATCGTCGTTGTTGTGATAGAACGGCACCTTCAGCGCGCCCGGATCGGACTCGATCGGCCGCGGCACGAAGGTGCAGATCACGAAGCCATCGGCGACGAAGGTGGTGTGCGCCGACGGCGGCAGGTGGTAGCGGTGGCTCATCAGCGGGCGGATGTCGCGCCAGTTGACGCGCGCCACCGACAGATTGCCGTGCCAGCCGATGGCGTCCAGCGGGTTGTACGGGTAGGTGACGGTGGACAGCGCGCCGCGGCGCTTGATCACCACCTGCCATTCGTCTTCGGTCTGCTGCGCCTTGAAGGCGTCGTCGATGGCCGGCACGTCCAGCACCGCCTCGTCGAAAATCGCGTGCGGACCGACCAGGCCCTTTTCCGGCAATTGGTAGGCGCCGTTGCTGGTTTCGATCAGCAGCATCGTGGTCGGACTGGCCGGCTCGATGCGCCAGCTGGTGGAGCGCGGCACCAGGATGTAGTCGCCGTCGCGGTAGCTCAGGTGGCCGTAGTCGCAGAACAGCTCGCCGCTGCCGCCGTGGATGAACAAAAGGTCGTCGCCGTCGGCGTTGCGGGACAGCTGGGTCATCGCCTGGTCGCAGCGCCAGATGCGCAGCTTGCACTGGGCGTTGTGCAACACCAGCGGCGCGTCCCACGGCGCCGGCGTGCCGTGCGGCAGCTCGTTCAGGTCGTAGGCGCGGGGGCGCAGCGGGCCCTCCCAGGCGCTCCAGGCGGTCGGCGGGTGTTTGTGGTGCAGGTGGGTGGCCGGGCCGAAGAAGCCGCTGCGGCCCACTTCGCGCTCGTAGATGGCCTCGGCCGGGAAATCGGCGTGGGCCTGGCGCGAGATGGTGCCCTCGCGGTGCGGATAACTGATCCATTTACGCATTTTGGATGTCCTGTCGGCGCGGCCGCCTACGCGCGAACCGCGCCATTGCATGATGCACATACGGCAAGACGCCGCGGCGCCCGCCCGGAAACCCGGAGCCGGCCGCCGCGGCGGGAATGGATCAATCGGCCTTCAGCACGCCGCGGCGGATCTGGTCTTCCTCGATGGACTCGAACAGGGCCTTGAAGTTGCCTTCGCCGAAGCCCTCGTTGCCCTTGCGCTGGATGATCTCGAAGAAGATCGGGCCGATCACCGTCTCAGTGAAGATCTGCAGCAGGATGCCTTCCACCGGCGCGCCGTCGATCAGGATGCTGTTCTTCTTCAGGCGGGCGACGTCCTCGCCGTGGCCCGGCACGCGGGCGTCCACCTTTTCATAATAGGTGTCCGGGGTATCCAGGAAGCGGGTGCCGCGCGCCTTCAGCGTTTCCACTGTGGCGTAGATGTCGTCGGTGGTCAGCGCGATGTGCTGGATGCCCTCGCCGTTGTACTGGCGCAGGAATTCCTCGATCTGGCTCTTGTCGTCGGACGACTCGTTGATCGGGATGCGGATCTTGCCGCAGGGGCTGGTCATCGCCTTGGACACCAGGCCGGTCAGCTTGCCTTCGATGTCGAAGTAACGGATTTCGCGGAAGTTGGCGATGCCGGTGTAGAAATCGGCCCAGGTGGCCATATTCCCGCGCGCCACGTTGTGGGTCAGGTGATCGATCTCGGTCAGGCCGACGCCGTACGGATGCTGATCCACGCCCTCCAGCGGAACGAAGTCGATCTCGTAGATGTCCTTGTCCTTGCCGTAGCGGTCGACGAAGTACAGCGCGGAGCCGCCGATGCCTTCCACCGCCGGGATGTTCAGCTCCATCGCGCCGACCGGGCGCTGATACGGCTTGGCGCCGTGGGCCAGCGCGTACTCGTAGGCTTTGGCGGCGTCCTTGACGCGCCAGGCCATCGCACAAGCGGACGGGCCGTGCGCCTTGGCGAATTCGCTGGCCGGCTGGCTGCGTTCGGCGTTCAGGATGAAGTTGATGTCGCCCTGGCGGAACAGGCTGACGTCCTTGCTGCGATGGCGGGCCACCTCGGTGAAACCCAGCGACAGGAACAGCTGGCGCAGTTTCTGCACGCCTTCAGCGTCGGGGGCGGTGTATTCGACGAACTCGAAACCGTCGGTAGCGAGCGGATTTTGCAGCATGGCTTCCATTTTCATCTGTTTCTCCTCTGTTTATAGCCCCATACCTGTCAATCACGGCATGGACTATCAATTTTCGTTCAGACTTTTGTAAACGTGCGCGGATGGTCCGCGTTATGTAAGCTGACCGCATGCCCATCCGCAGGACGGAGGGAGCGGTTAGACGAGGCGTGAGGAAGCAGAGGCAAGGGGAAACGGAATGCGCGGCGGGACGTGCGCGCCGGCGCCGGCCGCCGATGGCGGTACGGCTTGGCTCTCCTCCGAACGACTCGTTATCTGCTGTCACACACCATCGACATGCATCGGCAGTCTTGCGCCGCCGTTTGCGATTTAGGCTTTTTATTCTATGGAAAGCGGCCGGCAATTATCTTGCTAAATGACTTTTTCCGGACGATATTGAAGAATAAAATGGCTCAACAATCCGATTATCAGGAGAAAATATGCCAAGTCTCACATTAGATAAGACAGACTTGCGTATTCTGGCCGAGCTTCAGCTTGACGGCCGGTTGACCAACGTCGAACTGGCCGAGCGCGTGGCGCTGTCGCCGTCGCCCTGCCTGCGCCGGCTGAAACAGCTGGAAGAGTCCGGCGTGATCCGCCAGTACGTCGCGCTGCTCGATCCCGCTCACATCGGTTTGGGCCTGCAGGCCTGGGTGCGCGTCACGCTGGAGAAGCGCGGCAACATGCACCTGCAGAGCTTCATCGAAGCGGTGCAGAACTGGCCGGAGGTGATCAACTGCTTCGCGATGACCGGCGAGATGGATTACCTGCTGCAGGTGTATTTCGAAGACATGGAGCACTTCTCGCGCTTCGTGATGGACGAGCTGCTGCAGCATCCCGGCGTGGAGGACGTCAAATCCAGCTTCGTGCTCAAGGAGATCAAACGCACCACCGCGCTGCCGCTGGGCCAGATGCGCGGCATCTGACCAGTCCCGCGCGGAAAAGCGAAACGGCCCTCACGGGCCGTTTCGCATTGGGGCGCGCTCAATGGCGCTGATGGTGGGCGGTGGTGCCGGCCAGCAACTTGTCGGTGTAGGCGATGGCTGCCGCCGACAGCAGGAAGGCCAGGTGCAGGAACAGCTGCCATTTGATGGTGTGCTCGTCGATGCGGCTGGCGTTGATGAAAGTCTGCAGCAGATGGATGGACGAGATGCTGATGATGGCCATCGACAGCTTCACCTTCAGCACCGAGGCGTTGACGTGGTCCAGCCACTCCGGCTGGTCCGGATGGGTGTCGATGCGCAGGCGGGACACGAAGGTCTCGTAGCCGCCCACCGTCACCATCACCAGCAGGTTGGCAATCATCACCACGTCGATCAGGCCCAGCACCGCCAGCATGATGTCGGTCTCGGTCAGGTGGTTCAGCCCCTCCAGCAGTTCCCACAACTGGGCGAGAAATTTCCACGCGTACACCCCCTGCACCACGATCAGGCCCAGGTAGATGGGCAGCTGCAGCCAGCGGCTGCTGAAGATCACCTGGCCGAGCAGCGATTTCCGGGGTTCGAATTGAGCGGATTGTTGGTCTTGCATGGGCTTTCCTGTCGTTCGCGGCCGCGGGCGGCGTCATTCCGCCCGCGCGCCGTCACAGGCCCAGCCTCTGCCAGATGGTGGAGACCAGGCCCGCCTGGTTCAATGTGTAAAAATGCAGGCCGGGCGCGCCGCCCTGCAGCAGGCGGTCGCACAGCTCGGTCACCACGTCCAGTCCCAGCGCGCGGATGGACGCGGTGTCGTCGTAATAGGACTGCATGCGCAGCCGCAGCCAGCGCGGCACTTCCGCCCCGCACATGTCGGAGAAGCGGCACAGCTGGCCGAAATTCGAGATCGGCATGATACCCGGCACGATGGGAATGTCCACCCCGCGCGCGCGGACTTCGTCGACGAAGCGGAAATAGCTGTCGGCGTTGAAGAAGTACTGGGTCATCGCCGAATCCGCTCCGGCCCTGACCTTGCGCACGAAGTTGGCGAGATCGTCCTCCGCCGAGCGCGCCTGCGGATGGAACTCCGGATAAGCAGCCACTTCGATGTGGAAATGGTCGCCGTGCTCGGCGCGGATGAATTCCACCAACTCGTTGGCGTAGCGGAATTCGCCGGCGGCCACCATGCCCGACGGGATGTCGCCGCGCAGCGCCACCAGGTGGCGGATGCCGTTGCCGCGGTACTCGTTGAGAATGGCGGCGATGTTCTCGCGGGTCGAGCCGATGCAGGACAGGTGCGGCGCGGCGGCCTGGCCCTCGCTGTGGATTTCCAGCACGGTGGACAAGGTGCCGTCGCGGGTAGTTCCGCCGGCGCCGAAAGTCACCGAGAAAAACTGCGGCTTGAACTGGGCCAGCTGCTGGCGCGTGGTGCGCAGCTTGGCCACGCCTTCCGGCGTCTTGGGCGGAAAGAATTCGAAACTGAAGGTACGCGGCGTCTGCGTCATGGTGATCCTCTCTATCGCGGTCCTGGCTGCCGGCCTCTTTGTGCCGTTGATCGTTTGGCGTGCCCGAAAAAAACGGACAGCTCCATTCTATGGGGACTGTCCGTTTCACCTTGGTTCAATAATCAATAACGATAGTGATCCGGCTTATAAGGCCCTTGCTTGGGCACGCTGATGTAGGCGGCCTGCTGGTCGGACAGCTCGGTCAACCGGGCGCCGATGCGCGCCAGGTGCAGGCGGGCGACCTTCTCGTCCAGGTGCTTGGGCAGCACGTACACTTTCTTTTCATACTTGTGGCCGTTGGCGAACAGTTCGATCTGCGCCAACACCTGGTTGGTGAAGCTGTTGGACATCACGAAGCTGGGATGCCCGGTGGCGCAGCCCAGGTTCACCAGGCGGCCTTCGGCCAGCAGGATCACGCGCTTGCCGTCGGGGAAGATGATGTGGTCGACCTGCGGCTTGATGTTTTCCCACTGGTACTGGCGCAAGCTGGCGACTTCGATTTCGCTGTCGAAGTGGCCGATGTTGCAGATGATGGCGTTGTTGCGCATCTTCTTCATGTGCTCGTGGGTGATCACGCCGACGTTGCCGGTGGCGGTGACGAAGATGTCGGCCTGGTCGGCCACTTCGTCCATCCGCACCACGCGATAGCCTTCCATCGCCGCCTGCAGCGCGCAGATCGGGTCGATTTCCGTCACCCACACGGTGGCGCCCAGGCCGCGCAAGCTCTGCGCGCAGCCCTTGCCCACGTCGCCGTAGCCCAGCACCACGGCCACCTTGCCGGCCACCATCACGTCGGTGGCGCGCTTGATGCCGTCCACCAGCGATTCGCGGCAACCGTACAGGTTGTCGAACTTGGACTTGGTGACGGAGTCGTTGACGTTGATCGCCGGGAACGGCAGATGGCCGTCCTTCTCCAGCTGGTACAGGCGGTGCACGCCGGTGGTGGTCTCCTCGGTCACGCCCTGGATGTGCTCCAGGCGCTTCGAGTACCAATGCGGATCGATGGCCAGGTGGCGCTTGATCGATGCGAACAGCGCGGTCTCTTCCTCATTGGTCGGATGGGCGATCACGCCGATGTCCTTTTCCGCCTTGCTGCCCAGCATCAGCAGCAAGGTGGCGTCGCCGCCGTCGTCCAGGATCATGTTGGCGGGCTGCCCCTCCGGCCATTCGAAGATCTTGTGGCTGAACTCCCAGTACTCGTCCAGGCTCTCGCCCTTGAACGCGAACACGGGAATGCCGGCGGCGGCGATGGCCGCGGCGGCGTGATCCTGGGTAGAGAAGATGTTGCACGACGCCCAGCGCACTTCGGCGCCCAGCGCCGTCAGGGTCTCGATCAGCACCGCGGTCTGCACTGTCATGTGCAGGCTGCCGGCAATGCGCGCGCCGCGCAACGGCTGCGCGGCGTGATATTCGTCGCGCGTCGCCATCAGGCCGGGCATCTCGGTCTCGGCGATGTTGAGTTCCTTGCGGCCCCAGCCGGCAAGCGCGATGTCAGCAACATGGAAATCGGAAAAATCAGCCATCGTGAAGCATCCTTGTTCACGCGGCCGGCCAGGATGCGGCCCACCCGCCATCCCGTGCCGCCACGGTCATGAGTCAGGTGAGCGCCGTTGGGTCGCGGGCCGGTGAACGGCCCGCGGCTGCCCGAGCCTGGGGAAGGGTTCTCCTCGCAGCGCTCCTCGGGTGACCGGAACATTATACCCAGTCGAATCGGAAAAGGTAGGACTTGTCATGTCAAAGCGATAAACTAGCGGCTTGCCTCCATTCCGGACCGCCATGAGTTTCGTGTTCACCCCGCTGGCCGCCTTGTCCGGCCTGGCCGCGCTGCTGGCGGCGGCCATCAGCGTGATCGCCTGGAGCCGCAGACGCTTCGCCGGCGTGCGCTGGCTGGCGCTGCTGATGGCCTCGGTCGCGTTCTGGGCCGCCGGCGCGATGTGCGAACTGTCCGTCACCAGCATAGCCGCCAAGCTGTTCTGGTCCAAGGTGGAATACCTGGGCACGCTGAGCACGCCGGTGCTGTTCTTGCTGCTGGCGCTGGACTACAACCATCTCTCGCTGCGCCGGCGCGCGCTGGCCCTGCTGTTCGCCATCCCCGCCATCTGCCTGCTGCTGGCCGCCAGCAACGAATACCACCACCTGGTGTGGACCCGCTTCCAGCCCAGCCCTTCCGGCTACAACCTGCTGGTCTACGGGCACGGTCCGGCGTTCTGGCTGGGCGTGGCCGGCTATTCCTACCTGATGATGCTGCTGGGCAGCCTGTTGCTGATCCGCGCGCTGCACTACTTTCCCGCTCATTTCCGCGGCCAGTCGCTGACGCTGATGCTCAGCGCGATCGCGCCGTGGTTCGGCAACATCCTCTATCTGACCGGCGCTTTCCCACTGCAAGGGCTGGACCCGACGCCGCACTCCTTCGCCTTCACCGGACTGATCTTCGCCATCGATCTGCTATACCTGCGCCAGCTGCACCTGGTGCCGGTGGCGCGCGCGCGGGCGTTCGAGGCCATGGGAGACGGCGTGGTGGTGGTCGACCACCAGTTGCGCATCCTGGACATCAACCCGTCCGGCGCCGGGATGCTGGGCGGCGCGCCGGCGGACTGGCCCGGCCAGCCCCTGCCCGCGCCATGGCTGGAGGCCAGCATGCTGGCTCCCGGCGCGCATCTTGAACTGATGCCGCCAGACGGCGGCCGCATCCTGGATGTCCGCATCTACGACATCGAGCCCTTCCACAAGCCGGCGCGCACCCGCATGCTGGTGATGCGCGACATCACGCTGCGCCGCCAGGCCGAAGACGCGTTGCGCGAGGCGAATCTGCAATTGACCGACAGGCTGGCCCAGATCGAGGCGCTGCAGGCGGCGCTGCGCGAACAGACGCTGCGCGATCCGCTGACCCATCTGTTCAACCGCCGCTACCTGGACGAAACCTTCGAGCGCGAGCGCGAACGGGCCGAGCGCGAGGGCAAGCCGATCGCGGTGGCGATGCTGGACCTGGACGACTTCAAGCGCATCAACGACCGGCACGGCCACCAGATCGGCGATCGCGTGCTGCAGGCGCTGGCCGGCCTGCTGCGGGAGCGGAGCCGGGCCGCCGACATCGTCTGCCGGCTGGGAGGCGAGGAATTCATGGTGGTGCTGCCCGGCAGCGACGCCGAACAGGCGCAGCACAGGGTCGAGGAATGGCGGCGCGCCTTCCACCAGATGGAGCATGCCGGCGAGCATCCGTTCCGCGCCAGCTTCTCCTGCGGCATCGCCGCCCTGCCCGGCAACGGCCGCGTGCTGGACGAGCTGTACCGCCGCGCCGACCAGGCGCTGTATCAGGCCAAGGCCGCCGGCAAGAACTGCAGCGTGCGCGCCGGACGCGGATAATAAAAAAACCGCCAGCGCGAACTGGCGGTTTCTTCGATGCAACCGGTTATGGTTACAGCCCGGCGTCGGCGCGCAGCGCCTCCACTTTGTCGGTGCGCTCCCAGCTGAACTCCGGCTCTTCGCGGCCGAAGTGGCCATAAGCCGCCGTCTTGCCGTAGATCGGGCGCAACAGGTCCAGCATCTGGATGATGCCCTTCGGACGCAGGTCGAAATGCTTCTTCACCAGTTCCACGATTTTCTCGTTCGGAATCTTGTTGGTGCCGAAGGTGTCCACCGCGATCGAGGTCGGCTCGGCCACGCCGATCGCGTACGACACCTGGATCTGGCACTGGCGCGCCAGGCCCGCCGCGACGATGTTCTTCGCCACGTAGCGGCCGGCATAGGCCGCCGAGCGGTCAACCTTGGACGGATCCTTGCCCGAGAACGCGCCGCCGCCGTGCGGCGCCGCGCCGCCGTAGGTGTCGACGATGATCTTGCGGCCGGTCAGGCCGCAGTCGCCCATCGGACCGCCGATGACGAAGCGGCCGGTCGGGTTGATCAGGAACTTGGTTTCCGGCGTGATCATCTCCGGCGGCAGCACCGGCTTGACGATGTCCTCGATCACCGCCTCGGACAGCGTCTTGTGGTCGATGTCCGGGCTGTGCTGGGTGGACAGCACCACGGTGTCGATGCGCTTGGGCAGGCCGGTGGCCGCGTCGTACACGCAGGTAATCTGGCTCTTGGCGTCCGGGCGCAGCCACGGCAGGCGGCCGTCCTTGCGCAGCTCGGCCTGGCGCTGCACCAGGCGGTGCGCGTAATAGATCGGGAACGGCATCAGCGTCGGCGTTTCGTCGCAGGCGTAGCCGAACATCAGGCCCTGGTCGCCGGCGCCCTGGTTCAGGTCCAGGCCCTCGCCCTCATTCACGCCCTGGGCGATGTCTGGCGACTGCTTGTCGTAGCAGGCCATCACCGCGCAGCCGCGGAAGTCGAAGCCCAGCTCGGAATCGTCGTAGCCGATGCGCTTGATGGTTTCGCGCGCGATCTTGATGTAGTCGACGTTGGCGGTGGTGGTGATCTCGCCGGCCAGGACCACCAGGCCGGTGTTGACCAGCGTCTCGGCCGCGACGCGGGCGTGCTTGTCCTCGCGCAGGATGGCGTCGAGGATGGCGTCGGAGATCTGGTCGGCTACCTTGTCCGGGTGGCCTTCGGAGACCGATTCCGAGGTAAACAGGTATTCACTCATTTATTATGCGTTCCCAAAAAATACAAAACCCTGTGATGGTAGAATAGGCCGCTTTCAGACCAAGACCGCTCAGCTTATGTCCAAGCTAGTCCAATTGCTACTGACCTTCCTGGCGAGCCTCCCATTATCCTGGCTACAAGGTTTGGGTGCCGCTCTGGGGCGGCTGACTTATCTCGCGTCCCCGCGGTTCGCGGCGCGGCTGCGGGAGAATCTGAGTTCTAGTAAAATCTGCCAAAACTATCAGCTTTTGCCACAGCAAGTCAAACTGGCGTCGGCGGAAACCGGCAAGGGCGCGCTGGAGCTGGCCATCGCCTGGTGCCGCAGCCCGGAAGCCATCGCCGCCATGGTCAAGCAGTGCCACGGCTGGGAACACGTCGAACAGGCTCTGGCCCAGGGTAAGGGCATCGTCTTCGTCACGCCGCACCTGGGCAGCTACGACATCGCCGGGCGCTACATCAGTTCGCGCCTGCCGTTTCCGCTGACCGCGATGTACCGCCCGCCGAAGCTGCAATGGCTGGAACCGGTGATGCAGGCCGGCCGCGCGCGCGGCAAGGGCCGCACCGCGCCGGCCACCGCGGCCGGCGTGCGTGTGCTGATGAAGGCGCTGAAATCCGGCGAGGCCACCATCATCCTGCCCGATCAGGTGCCCGGCAATGGCGAGGGCGTATGGGCGCCCTTCTTCGGCCGGCCCGCCTACACGATGACGCTGGTGCCCCGCCTGGCGCAAATGAACAAGGTGGCCACCCTGTTCTTCGTCGGCGAGCGCCTGCCCGGCGGCCAGGGTTTCGTCGTGCACATCGAACCGCTGGCCGAACCCTTCACCGGTGACAAGGAAGCCGATTGCGCGCGGATGAACGCGCAGGTGGAAAACCTGATCCGCCGTTTTCCGAGCCAGTATCTGTGGAGCTACAACCGCTACAAATGCCCGGCAGGCGTCGCCCGGCCGGACGCAGAACAACAAGGACACGCATGAAATTCGCTTTCGCCCTGCTATGGCTGATCCGCCTGCTGCCGATGCGGGTCATCGGCCTGCTCGCCGCCGGCCTCGGCAACCTCGCCTATCTGCTGGCGCGCGGCCGCCGCCGCGTCGGCCTGATCAACCTGAGGCTGTGCTTTCCGGACATGCCCATGGCCGAACGCAAGCGGCTGATCCGCAAGAACTGCCAGCACATGATACGGATGGTGCTGGAGTACGGCGTGTGCTGGTGGAGCTCAGCCAAGCGCATCGACGGCCTGGTCGAGATCAAGAACCTGCATTACGTCACCGATCTGCGCGACAAGGGCGAGGACGTGATCCTGTTCTACCCGCACTTCGTCGGCTTCGAGATGTGCGTCTACGCGCTGAACCAGTACATCCCTCTGGTCAGCGTGTACTCGCACCAGAAGAACGAGGCGCTGGACAAGCAGATCTACGCCGGGCGCCAGCGCTACGACAACGCCTACATCGTCTCCCGCCAGGAAGGCCTGCGGCCCATCATCAAGGCGATGCGCAAGGACCACGCGCCCTTCCTCTACCTTCCGGATCAGGATTTCGGCGTGCGCGATTCGCTGTTCGTCGACTTCTTCGGCGTCAAGGCTGCCACCATCACCGGCATGTCGCGCATCGCCAAGCTGGCGCGCGCCAAGGTGGTGCCGGCGATCGCCCGCCGCGTCGGCGACCGCTTCGAACTGGAGTTCTACCCGCCGTGGGACGGCTACCCCAGCGAGGACATCGAGGCCGACACCCGCCGGATGAACGCTTTCCTGGAAGACCGCGTCCGCGAGATACCGGACCAGTATTTCTGGCTGCACAAGCGCTTCAAGAACCGCCCTCAAGGCGAAACGCGCGTGTACTAACGGATACCCCGCACGTTTGCTCAGGGTTCTGCACGCTCAGGCCGCACTCACTCGGCTGGGCTGAGCGATGCAGAACGGTTGTTCAACTCGGGATCCATATCTGCCCATCGCAGCTGTCGGCGACATCGATTTTAACCGCCCCCCATAATGACGCTTCAGCCGGAAAGGCACTTATCTTTTGCGCGGATATCCTTATTTCCAAGCTAGTCAATAAGCTGTGTTGCTGAGCATCACGCTGGCAACGCAAGCTTAATGCCGAGCTGCTGGCAGCGCCAAAAGCATGAATGAAAGCCTGGCGGACTGCCTCTTGATCCACGACTTGTCCCTTCTTGCCTTCCAGATAGGCACCAAACGGGCTACTCACAACAAAATGTCTTAATTTCAATGCCTTAGAGAAATATTCATCACCTTGAAAACCAAAGCATTGCGCATGCTTTATGAACTCGCTGCTGATCAGATCGTCATCAATCAATCTGGGCATCACCTTGAGCAAATTGACCCGCACCTCATCCGACAGCTGCGGATCGTCAACGCTATGGCTGAAGTATAGGCAACCCTTGCTCCGCCAATCCTGGTCCTTAACGCCTTGCTCTTGCAGACTGACGGGCAAGGAAGGCCATAGCCCAAGCAGAGCGATTGCCGCGGCCGGGTTCTGCGGCGCCTGACAAGCTTGGCTCAATTTGCAAAAACCCGGCTGCCAAGCCAGTGTCAGTGTGTAATAGGAAAAATCCCCATTTCTAACCGCTTTCAAATTCCCCGCCATTGCAGGCAATGCAGTGATCAAGACCACGAGTACTAAACGGATCCGCGCGTACATTCCCGCTCCCTTTGGATTAAGCTCCCAAACTGCTTCGTAAGCTGATGCCGGAATTTTTGTATCCAGTCACCTGCAATCTACTTGAAAAGCCAAATTGGCAGGCATGCCATCCATCTAAATTTAATCAATCTTTAAAAAGATATAGAACATTTCACACACGTACGATAATTTTTAAGAAATTGAAATATATAGCCATGTCCCTCGAGCTTAGCCATATCGTCTCCGCCATGCGCTAACGCTAACCGGTAGAAAGAACTGTAGCGCTTGAACATCAACTTCACAGACGCGACTGATCATTGAATGGACTGACCCGGCTCCTGTAGGCATTCCTGCCTTATGATGCCGAGCCTTGTCAGACGGGCATGAGACATCAACTTGTCACCCAGAAGCTGTGGAAATCCTTACAGCAGCTGCTTGCCCTGCCACCTCGTCGCCGTGGCAGGGGTCGCCCCCGCTTGGATGATCGGGCCGCTCTGAACGGCATTCTATTTGTCCTCACCACGGGTATCCCATGGGAAGATCTGCCCCAGGAACTGGGCTTCGGCAGCGGCATGACCTGCTGGTGACGGCTACGAGATTGGCAGCTCAAAGGTCTCTGGGATCAGCGTCATCTGACATTGCTCACGCAGCGTCGACGGGGCGAGTGTTGCCAGCCCCGGGGGGGGGCCAAAAGACCGGCCCCAAACCCACCGATCGAGGCAAATGCGGCAGTAAACGGCACATCATCGTGGATCGCCGAGGTTTGCCACTGGCGCTGAGCATGACCGGCGACAACCGACACGACTCCATGGCCTTCGAAACTTTGGTCGATGCGATTCCTGCCATTCCTGGTTTGCCAGGGAGGCCCAAACAAAAGCCTTACAAGCTGCATGTCGACAAAGGTTACGACTACCGCCGTTGCCGTGAACACCTGAGCCGGCGCGGAGTCTTGGTGCGAATTGCTCGTCGCGGGGTGGAAAGCAGCGAGAAACTAGGTCGCCACCGTTGGGTGGTAGAACGTACCTATTCTTGGCTAGCGGGCTTCGGCAAGTTGCGCATCCGCTTCGAGCGGCGGCTGGATATGCATTACGCCTTGCTCAAACTCGCTTTCTCATTAATATGTCTTCGATTTATCGACAGGTTTTGTTAGCGAGTCTAAATAGCCTCATTCAGACCCACCAGTATGCTAGAGCACACTGGGCACGCGACTTCGAAACCAGATTCCCCGCTCCCCAAACAACCAGGCAGGACAATATGGCAACAGCGGAGCGGCCACTACCACTCCAACGCACTTGAAACCAAGCTGGAGGACTGCGGACCACAAGGCGATAGACTTACCACCTGACGCTTCGGCGGAGTGGCGTCTCATCATCACCGGCTTGAGTCGCCCCATGTTCCGTGTCGCCCAACAGCAGCCATTTATTGATTTTATGTAAAAAAATGAGCCAAACCTGCATTGAAGTTATGCAATAAAGCCCACTTAGCCGTTTTATCCACCCAGCCTACCAGCCTGGCAAGACAAATGGCTGGGAGCAGGTATCCTCGCGCTCGGCAACCGGCGTGTCCAGGAAGCTGTCCGCCTCGGGGAAGCTGTCCAGCTTGTCCTTCTTCAGCGTGAACCACAGCTCGGTCAGCACGTTACGGCCCTTGCCGTCCTTGGCGCAGCGCAGCTGCAGCGCGCCGCGTTCTCCCGTGGCGTAGCCCTTGGCGAAGGCATCCTTCACCTCCGCGTCGCTGCGGGTCTGGCCCGCCTGCGCCAGCAGGTAGCGGCCGAAATCGCTGTCCACCACAGCCTCGCGCATCTGCAGCGCGGTGGAGAAGAATTCGTTGGCGTCGTAACCGAAGCACTGCACATGCTTCACGTATTCATGGGTCTGCAGATCGCTGGCCAGCTGCGGCATGGTTTCCTTCAAGCGCTGCCGGAGCTCCTCGGACAGCAGCGGAACCGCCGTCACATGCGGCAGCATCGAACAGCCCGACGCCCACCATTGCTGAACCTTCACGCCCTTGTCTTCCAGGCTTTTCGGTTCCGAAGGCCACAAGCCGTGCAGGCCGATCAGTTCCTCCTTGGGCTGGCTGGGCAGGCAGCCTTCGCCGCCGGCGGTGCAAAAGCCCGGTTGCCAGGCCAGCGCGAAGGTGTAGTGGGCGAAGTCGCCGTTGCGGGCCGGCTTGAGCTCGTCGGCCTGGGCTAAACCCGCCAGCAGCGCGAACAGGGAGAGGGACAGTAGTTTTCGCATGATGTCGACCATTGGTTCATTCCGCATTTCATGCGGATATAAAATGTCAATTTCAATCAAAATGCGATATTAAGCAAGAAGCGGCAACAAATGACAATAAAAAAGCACTGCCTGGGCAGTGCTTTGTTGCTTGCGCGTCCGTGTTCCTCATTGTCCCGGCTTGCGCCAGAAATAACGGTAGACGAAGCCTGGGAAGGCCGCCACCACGAACAGCGCGAAGGTGGTGACGTAAAACTGCCAGTTCTGGGCATGCACCGGCATCGTCTGCGCTTCCAGCACGCGGGCCAACAGGCCCACCAGCAGGTAGAGCGCCGCCAGCTCGAGCGCCTGCCAGCCGAAGTGCTTGCGCGCCACCTTGAACACCCCCGCCACGCGGACGGTGGCGAACGGCAGGTTGGCGGCCGCCAGGGCCAGCAACAACAGAATCACGATGCCGGTCTGCATGGCCCGGTCCTTACATCATGCCCAGCGACTGGCGCATCGCCTGCGCGCACAGCTCGAGCAGCGACTGCGGCAGGATGCCCACCGCCAGCAGGGCCAGCGCGTTCAGCGACAGCACCAGCTTCATGTCGGCGCGCACGGCGATCGGGGCGCTGTCCTGGGCGTCGTCGAAGTAAATGGCCTTGACCACGCGCAGGTAGTAGAACGCGCCGATCACCGACATCAGCACCGAGAACACGGCCAGCTTGATCATGCCGATCTGCACCACCGCCTGGACCACCGCGAACTTGGCGTAAAAGCCTGCCAGCGGCGGGATGCCCGCCATCGAGAACATGGCCAGCAGCATCAGGAACGCGTACCAGCTGTTGCGGCTGTTCAGGCCCTTCAAGTCATCGATCTTCTCGCACTCGAAGCCCTTGCGCGACAGCGCCAGGATGATGCCGAAGCCGACCATGGACATGGCCACGTACACCACCGCGTAGAACAGCGCGGCGGAGTAGCCCTGCTTGGTGCCGGCCAGCACGCCCAAGAGCAGGAAGCCCATGTGCGAGATGGTGGAGTAAGCCAGCATGCGCTTGATGTTGGTCTGCACGATGGCGGTGATGTTGCCGATCGCCATCGACAGCACGGCGACGATCACCAGCATGCCCTGCCACTCTCCGGCCAGCGCGTCCAGGCCCTGGGCCAGGATGCGCAGCACGAACACGAAGGCGGCCAGCTTGGGCGCGGCGCCGACCATCAGCGTGACGGAGGTCGGCGAGCCCTGGTAAACGTCAGGCACCCACATGTGGAACGGCACGGCGCCCAGCTTGAAGCTCAGGCCGGCGACGATGAACACCAGGCCGAAGATCAGCAGCACGCCGTTGGCGGAATGCGACTTGATCGACTTGGCCACCGCGGCCAGCTCCAGCGAGCCGGTGGCGCCGTAAATCATCGAGATGCCGTACAGCAGCAGGCCGGAGGCCAGCGCGCCCAGCACGAAGTACTTCATCGCCGACTCGGTGGCCGGGACGGAGTCGCGCTGCAGCGCGATCAGCGAGTACAGCGCCAGCGACAGCAGCTCCAGGCCCATGTACAGGGTCAGGAAGTGGGACGCGGACACCATCAGGTTCATGCCCAACAGCGCGAACAGCGACAGCGAGAAGTACTCGCCCTTGAACAGGCCACGGTCGGCGGTGTACTGGCGGCTGTACACCAGCACGATGGCGGTGACGCCGTACATCGCCAGCTTGACCAGCGCCGCCAGCGGATCGGCGACGAACATGCCGGAGAAGGTGGTCACCGGGTACGGGGTAAAGGTGCATACCTGCGCGGCGGCGGCGCCCACCAGGGTCAGCAGCGTCAGGCCGTAGGTGACGCAGCGCTTTTCATCGGGGATGAAAAGATCCAGCATCAGCACCACCAGCAACGCGCCAATCAGGAACAGCTCCGGCATCGCGGGTATCAGGTTGAGATCAGCCCAATTCATTTGTGTGTATTCCTTCCGTCCTTACGGCAGCTTGGTCTGCGCGACGTGCGTGATCAGGTCGTTGACCGCCAGGTGCATCTTGGCGACGAAAGCCTGCGGGTACAGACCCATGCCCAGCACCATCAGCGCCAGGATGGCCAGCACCAGGAACTCGCGCTTGTTGACGTCGGACAGCTCCGCCACGTGCGGGTTGGCCACATCGCCGAAGATCACGCGCTTGTACATCCACAGCGTGTAGGCGGCGCCGAAGATCAGCGTGGTGGCGGCCAGCGCGGCGTACCAGAAGTTCACCTGCACCGAACCCATGATCACCATGAATTCGCCGACGAAGCCGGACGTGGCCGGCAGGCCGGAGTTGGCCATCGCGAACAGCATCATGAAAGCGGCGAAGATCGGCATCTTGTTGGCCACGCCGCCGTAGTCGGCGATGTTGCGGCTATGCACGCGGTCGTACATCACGCCGATGCAGAAGAACATCGCGGCGGAGACGAAACCGTGGGACACCATCTGTACCAGCGCGCCTTCGACCGCCCATTGGTTCATCTCGCTGCCGGCGAACAGGAACAGGCCCAGGGTCACAAAGCCCATGTGGGAGATGGACGAGTAGGCCACCAGCTTCTTCATGTCGGACTGCACCAGCGCCACCAGGCCGATGTAGACCACCGCCACCAGCGACAGGCCGATGATGATGGGCGACAGCTCGCGCGACGCGTCCGGCAGGATGGGCAGCGCGAACCGCAGGAAGCCGTAGGCGCCGATCTTCAGCGTGATCGCGGCCAGCACCATGGAGCCGCCGGTCGGCGCCTCCACGTGCGCGTCGGGCAGCCAGGTATGCACCGGCCACATCGGCACCTTCACCGCGAACGACAGGAAGAAGGCGACGAACAGCAGGATCTGCGCCGTCAACGTAATCTTGGCGATGTCGTGGAAGGCCAGGATCTCGAAGCTCTTGCCGGCCTGGAAGTACAGGTAGATCAGCGCGACCAGCATCAGCAGCGAGCCGAGCAGCGTGTACAGGAAGAACTTGATCGACGCGTAGACGCGACGCGGACCGCCCCAGACGCCGATGATCAAATACATCGGGATCAGCATGCCTTCGAAGAAGACATAGAACAGGATGGCGTCCAGCGCGGCGAAGGCGCCGTTGATCAGGCCGGACATGATCAGGAAGGCGGCCATGTACTGCGACACGCGCTTCTGGATCACTTCCCAGCCGGCGATCACCACCAGCAGCGTGGTGAAGCTGTTGAGCACCACGAACAGCATCGAGATGCCGTCCACGCCCAGGTGGTAGTTGATGTTGAGCGAAGCGATCCACGGCTTCATCTCTTCGAACTGCATGCCGCCGCTCAGGTTGTTGAACTCGGTGAACAGCGGGATCGACAGCAGGAAGCCCGCCAGGGCTCCCGCCACCGCCAGCCAGCGCGCCAGCGGCGCGCGCTGGTCGCCGCCGGTGGCCAGCACTGCCAGGCCGGCCAGTATCGGCGTCCAGATCACCAGACTTAACAGATTTGTGGACATAGTCAAACCTATATTGTTATTTCAATCCCGGAATCCGGACTCAGCGCAGGATCAGCGGCAGGAACCACCAGGTCATCAGACCCAGCACGCCGATGATCATCGCGGTGGCGTAGCTGTAGATGAAACCGGTCTGCGCGCGGCGCACCACGCTGGAGAACCAGCCCACCAGCTTGGCGGTGCCGTTCACCACCAGGCCGTCGATCAGCAGCATGTCGCCCACCTTCCAGAAGAAGGTGCCGATGGCGCGGGAACCCTTGGCGAACACGGCGAAGTAGATCTCGTCCAGGTAGTACTTGTTTTCCAGCAGCTTGTGGATCGGGGCGCACTTTTCCTTGATGGCGGCCGGGATGTGCGGCGCCTTCATGTAGAAGTACCAGGCCACGACGACGCCGGCGATGGCCAGCCACAGCGGCAGCGTGGTGAACGAGTGCAAGGTCATGGCGGCTGCGCCGTGGAACTCGTGCGCCAGCTCTTCCATGCCCGGGTGCGCCTCGTTGTTGACCGAGATCACGCCCTTGAAGAAATCGCCATAGACCAGCTTGTCGATGGCGAAGTAGCCCACCAGCACCGACGGAATGGCCAGCAGCACCAGCGGCAGGGTCACCACCCACGGCGATTCGTGCGGCTTGTCGTTCGGGCCCAGGCCATGGTGGTGGTCGTGGGACACTTCTTCCTCATCGCTGTCGCCATGGTGCTCGTGGTGCGAACCATGGTTCTCCATCCAGCGCTCCTTGCCGTGGAAGACCAGGAAGTACATGCGGAAGGAGTAGAAGGCGGTGACGAACACGCCGGCCACGACGGCGAAGTAGGCGAAACCGGCCGCGGACAGGTGCGAAGCGGCGACCGCCTCGATGATCGAGTCCTTGGAGTAAAAGCCGGAGAAGAACGGCGTGCCGATCAGCGCCAGCGAGCCCAGCAGCGAGGTCAGCCAAGTGATGGGCATGTACTTGCGCAGGCCGCCCATGTTCCGCATGTCCTGATCGTGGTGCATGCCGATGATCACCGAGCCGGCCGCCAGGAACAGCAGCGCCTTGAAGAAGGCGTGGGTCATCACGTGGAACATCGCCACCGAGTACGCCGACGCGCCCAGCGCCACGGTCATGTAGCCCAGCTGCGACAGCGTGGAGTAAGCCACCACGCGCTTGATGTCGTTCTGGACGATGCCGAGGAAGCCCATGAACAGCGCGGTGATCGAGCCTGCCACCATCACCACGTTCAGCGCGGTGTCGGACATCTCGAACAGCGGGCTCATGCGCGACACCATGAAGATGCCTGCGGTCACCATGGTGGCCGCGTGGATCAGCGCCGAGATCGGGGTCGGGCCTTCCATCGAGTCCGGCAGCCACACGTGCAGCGGGAACTGGGCGGACTTGCCCATCGCGCCGATGAACAGCAGGATGCAGGTGACGGTCAGCAGCGACCACTGCTGGCCGGGGATGATCTCGATGGTCTTGTGGGCCAGCACCGGCGCCGCGGCGAACACGTCGCTGTAGTTCAGCGAGCCGCCGAAGTAGGCCAGCACCAGGCCGATGCCCAGCAGGAAGCCGAAGTCGCCGACGCGGTTGACCAGGAAGGCCTTCAGGTTGGCGAACACCGCCGTCGGACGCTTGAACCAGAAGCCGATCAGCAGGTAGGACACCAGGCCCACCGCTTCCCAGCCGAAGAACAGCTGGACGAAGTTGTTGCTCATCACCAGCATCAGCATCGAGAAGGTGAACAGCGAGATGTAGCTGAAGAAACGCTGGTAGCCCGGATCATCCTGCATGTAGCCGATGGTGTAGATATGCACCATCAGCGACACGCTGGTGACCACCACCAGCATCATCGCGGTCAGCGAGTCGACCAGGAAGCCGACCGAGTACTCGTAGCCGCCGACGGTCAGCCAGGTGTAGACCGGTCCGTTGAACACTTCCGCGCTTCCGTTGAGGAAACCCAGAAGCACCTTGAGCGACAGCGCGGCGGACACCGCCACGCCGGCTATCGTGACGACGTGCGAAGCGCGCCGTCCGATCGCCCATCCAAACAGGCCCGCAATGATGGAACCCGCCAGCGGGGCGAGTGCAATCAGCAGGTATAAGCTCTTCATATCCATGCTTTTGTGCTTTGTAATGGTTCCGGTTTGCCGTTAGCCCTTGAGGCTGCCCAAGTCTTCAACGTTGATGCTCTGCAGGTTGCGGAACAGCACCACCAGGATCGCCAGACCAATGGCGGACTCGGCGGCGGCAACCGTCAGGATGAAGAACACGAAGATCTGGCCTGCCGAATCCGACAGGTAGTGCGAAAACGCGATGAAGTTGAAATTCACCGCCAGCAGCATCAGCTCGATGGCCATCAGCAGAATGATCAGGTTTTTCCGGTTCAGGAAAATACCGAGCACGCTGATGGCGAACAGGATGGCGGCCAGCACCAGAAAGTGAGTCAGTGTCAGCACGTTTCCTCCCTTATTGGTTGATTGGCCGTCAGGCCTGTTGCTCACCGGAATCGGCCTGTTCGGCTTCTTCCACTTTTTTCACGGCGTCCATCTTGACGATGCGGACGCGGTCTTCGCGGCGTACCTTCACCTGGACGGCGGGGTCGATCACCTTGCTGTCCTTGCGCGTGCGCATGGTCAGGCCGATGGCGGCGATCATCGCCAGCAGCAGCACCACGGCGGCGATCTCGAACGGCAGCAGGTAGGTGGTGTACAGCTGGCTGCCCAGCATCTTCACGTTGCTGAAGTCGGCGGCCAGCGGCGCGGCAGCCTTGTACTGGGACAGGCTGGCTTGCGGGCTGACCAGGATCAGCGCCATTTCGAACACCATGATGGCGCCGACGGTGGCGGCCACCGGCAGGTTCTTCCAGAAGCCTTCGCGCAGCTTCTCGATGTTGATGTCCAGCATCATCACCACGAACAGGAACAGCACCATCACCGCGCCGACGTAGACCAGCACCAGGGTGATCGCCAGGAACTCCGACTCCATCAGCAGCCAGTGGCCGGCGCTGGTGAAGAAGGCCAGCACCAGGTACAGCGCGGCGTGCACCGGGTTCTTGGCCGTCACCACGCGCAGGCCGGCGAAGACCAGGATGGCGGACAGAACGTAGAAAATTACCGTAGTTAGGTTCATGGCCTCCCCTTAGCGATACTTGGCGTCGGCCGCCTTGTTGGCGGCGATTTCGGCCTCGTACTTGTCGCCGATCGCCAGCAGCATCGGCTTGGTGTAGTAGAGGTCGCCACGTTTTTCACCGTGGTATTCGAAAATGTGGGTTTCCACGATGGCGTCCACCGGACAGGCTTCCTCGCAGAAGCCGCAGAAGATGCACTTGGTCAGGTCGATGTCGTAGCGCGAGGTGCGGCGGGTGCCGTCTTCGCGCTGCTCGGACTCGATGCTGATCGCCATCGCCGGGCACACCGCCTCGCACAGCTTGCAGGCGATGCAGCGCTCTTCGCCGTTGGCGTAGCGGCGCTGCGCGTGCAGGCCGCGGAAACGCGGCGAAATCGGCGTCTTCTCTTCCGGGAACTGCACGGTGATCTTGCGGGCGAAGAAGTAGCGGCCAGTGACCATCAGGCCCTTGACCAGCTCCACCAGCAGGAAGGTCTTGAAAAAGTTGCGGATCGAATTCATTTTTTCACCTATCCCCTGTCTCAGAGCTTCCAGATGGACAGCGGGCTAAACATCCACGCGCCAACCACCAGGATCCACACCAGGGTCACCGGGATGAACACCTTCCAGCCCAAACGCATGATCTGGTCATAGCGATAGCGCGGGAAGGTGGCGCGGAACCACAGGAAGCAGAACAGCACCAGCGCCATCTTGACCGCCAGCCAGAAGAAGCCGCCGGCGCCCAGGATGCCCCAGGAAGCCGGGAACGGCGACAGCCAGCCGCCCAGGAACAGCAGCGAGGTCAGCGCGGCGACCAGGATCATGTTGGCGTACTCGGCCAGGAAGAAGATCGCGAACGCCATGCCCGAGTATTCCACGTGGAAACCGGCGACGATTTCGGATTCGCCTTCCGCCACGTCGAACGGCGCGCGGTTGGTTTCGGCCACGCCGGAAATCAGGTAGACGATGAACAGCGGGAACAGCGGAATCCAGTTCCAGGACAGGATGGAGCCGCCGCCCTTGCCGAACGACTGCTGATGCACGATGTCGACCAGGTTCAGGCTGCCGGAAACCATCAGCACGCCCACCAGCGCGAAGCCCATCGCCAGTTCGTACGAGACGATCTGGGCGGCGGAACGCATCGCGCCGAGGAAGGAGTACTTCGAGTTGCCCGCCCAGCCGGCGATGATCACGCCGTACACACCCATCGAGGTCAGCGCCAGGATGTACAGCAGCGAGGCGTTGACGTTGGCCAGCACCAGCTTGTCGGTGAACGGAATCACCGCCCAGGCCGCCAGCGCAGGTCCGATGGACAGCACCGGCGCCAGCAGGAACAGGCCCTTGCTGGAGTTGGTCGGCAGGATGATTTCCTTCATCAGCAGCTTCACCGCGTCGGCGATGGGCTGCAGCAGGCCGAACGGACCCACGCGGTTGGGGCCGATGCGGATCTGCATGTAGCCGATCACCTTGCGCTCGGCCAGCGTCAGATACGCCACGCAGCCCAACATCGGCAGCACGATGGCGATGATCTTCAGCAGGGTCCACACCAGGAGCCCCGCGTCAGTGCCAAGAATACCTTGCAAGAACTCCATCGCTTACCCCTGCTTGATCTCGATTGCGTCGAACATGCCGCCCAGCGCCAGCGTGGAAGCGTGCGCTGCGGCAACCCGTACCACGTCGGCCGGCAGGCTGTCGTCGGCTTCGATCCGGACGCGAGCCTCGCCCTCGCCCTGCTTCAGCAGCGCGGTGGAGCCGGCGGCCACGCCCAGCTTGGCCAACAGGCTGCTGTGCGCGTGGGCGGTTGCGGCGCCCTTGGCCTCGTTGGTGGCTTGCAGCGACGGCGCGCGGCGGCAGATGGCGTCGGCCTGGTACATCGGCACTTCGCCGACGCGGACGATGCCGGAACCGGCGGCCGGATTGGCGGCGACCTTGGACAGCGCGTTGTTCAGCCTGGACGCGAAGTCGCCGAACTCGGCGCGCACTTCCTCGGCGCTGTTCTGCTCGAAGCCGGACAGGTTCAGCATATTGCCCAGCACGCGCAGCACCTTCCAGGCCGGACGGGTTTCGCCCAGCGGCTTCACCACGCCGTTGAAGGTCTGCAGCTTGCCTTCCATGTTGACGAAGGAGCCGGCGGTCTCGGAGAACGGCGCGATCGGCAGCAGCACGTCGGCGTAGTCCAGCAGGCCTTGGCCCTTGTAGGCGGTCAGCGCGATCACGGTGGCGGCCTGCTTCATCGCGGCCACGGCGGCCTGCGGGTTGTAGCTGTCGAACTCCACTTCGGCGTTCAGCAGGAAGTAGGCTTTCTTCGGCTTGGCGATCATCGCGGCGGCGTTGTCGCCGTTCTTGGGCAGCGCGCCCACCAGTTCGGCGCCCACGCTGTTGGCGGCTTCGGCCAGGATGCCGAAACGCGCGCCGGACAGGCGGGAGATCTCCTGGGCCAGCGACAGCAGCTGGCCGTAGGCCGGATGGCGCTGCGCCACGTTGCCCAGCACGACGGACGCGGTTTCCGCGCCGGTCAGGCTTTCGGCGATGCGGCGGGCTTCGGCGGACACTTCCACCGCGGCCAGATCGATCTCGCTCGCGCCCGACTTGATCTCGGCCACGGCCTTCAGCACTTGCGACAGCGCGTTCACCAGCGCCAGCGGCGACACGATCAGCTTGCCCTTGATCTGGGTCAGCAGATTGTCGTCGGCGACATGGATAATGTTCAGCTCGCCGCCCTTCTTGACGGACTGGCGCAGGCGCGAAGCCAGCAGCGGCTGTTCCTTGCGCAGCGTGGAGCCGACCACCAGCACCGACTTGGCCTCGGCCAGTTCGACGATGGAGGAGCCCAGCCATTCCGCGCCCTGCTTGGCGCTGTCCGCGGAGAAGTCGCTGCGGCCCAGGCGGTAGTCGACGGCTTCGACGCCGAAGGCGCGCGCCAGCTTCTGCGCCAGGTGCAGTTCTTCAGTGGTGGAGTGCGGATTCAGCAGGAAGCCGATGGCGTCCTTGCCGTGATCGGCGGACACGCCGCTCAGGCCCTTGACCACGTAGTTCAGCGCGGTTTCCCAGTCGGTCTCGTGCCACTTGCCGTCGAACTTGATCATCGGCTTCTGCAGGCGCTCGGCACTGTTCAGGCCTTCGTAGGAGAAACGGTCGCGGTCGGCGATCCAGCACTCGTTGATGGCCTCGTTTTCCAGCGGCAGCACGCGCATCACTTCGTTGCTCTTCACCTGCACCACCAGGTTGGAGCCCAAGCCGTCGTGCGGGCTCACCGACTTGCGGCGGGACAGTTCCCAGGCGCGGGTAGTGTAGCGGAACGGCTTGGAGGTCAGCGCGCCCACCGGGCACAGGTCGATGACGTTGCCGGAGATTTCCGAGTCCACGGTCTTGCCCAGGAAGGGCAGGATCTCGGAGAACTCGCTGCGGTTGGCCATGCCGATTTCCTGGAAGCCGCCCACTTCCTCGGTGAAGCGGACGCAGCGCGTGCAGTGGATGCAGCGCGACATTTCCTCGGCGGAGACCAGCGGGCCCATGTCCTTGCCCACCACCACGCGCTTGTCTTCCTCGTAGCGCGAGGTGGAGTTGCCGTAGCCCACGGCCAGATCCTGCAGCTGGCATTCGCCGCCCTGGTCGCAGATCGGGCAATCCAGCGGGTGGTTGATCAGCAGGAATTCCATCACGCCCTGCTGGGCCTTCTTGGCCAGCGGCGACGCGGTATGGACCTTCATGCCGTCGGTGACCGGCGTGGCACAGGCCGGCAGCGGCTTCGGCGCCTTTTCCACTTCCACCAGGCACATCCGGCAGTTGGCCGCGATGGACAGCTTCTTGTGGTAGCAGAAGTGCGGAATGTAGGTGCCCACCGAGTGGGCAGCCTCGATGACGGTGCTGCCTTGCGGCACCGTCAGTTTCTTACCGTCGATTTCGATTTCAAGCATCGCTCAACACCATTTGTGATCCACCAAGGTCTTTCCGTGTTCGATCGCGTACTCGAACTCGTTGCGGAAATGCTTGGTGAAACTGCGAACCGGGAACACCGCGGCGTCGGCCAGCGCGCAGATGGTGCGGCCGGCCATGTTGTTGCCCACGGAATCCAGGAGCTCCAGATCGCCCTTGCGGCCCTGGCCGCTGGCGATGCGATGGATCACCTTGTACAGCCAGCCGGTGCCTTCGCGGCACGGCGTGCACTGGCCGCAGGATTCTTCGTGGTAGAAATAGGCCAGACGCTCCAGCGCCTTGACCATGCACACGTCCTCGTTCATCACGATCACGGCGCCCGAACCCAGCATCGAACCGGCTTTGGCGATGCTGTCGTAGTCCATGGTGCACTGCATCATGATGTCGGCCGGCAGCACCGGAGCGGACGAGCCGCCCGGGATCACCGCCTTCAGCTTCTTGCCGTCGCGCATGCCGCCGGCCATTTCCAGCAGCTCGGAGAACGGGGTGCCCAGCGCGATCTCGTAGTTGCCCGGACGGTTGACGTGGCCGGAAACCGAGAACAGCTTGGTGCCGCCGTTGTTCGGCTTGCCCTTCTCGAGGAAGGTCTGCGCGCCGTCGCGGATGATGAACGGCACCGAGGCGAACGATTCGGTGTTGTTGATGGTGGTCGGCTTGCCGTACAGGCCGAAGCTGGCCGGGAACGGCGGCTTGAAGCGCGGCTGGCCCTTCTTGCCTTCCAGCGACTCCAGCAGCGCGGTTTCCTCGCCGCAGATGTAGGCGCCGTAGCCGTGATGGGCGTAGAGCTCGAAGTTGAAGCCGGAGCCCAGGATGTTCTGACCCAGGAAGCCCGCCTTGCGCGCCTCTTCCAGCGCTTCCTCGAACAGCAGGTAGTCTTCGAAGATTTCGCCGTGGATGTAGTTGTAACCCGCCTTGGTGCCCATCGCGTAACCGGCGATGATCATGCCCTCGATCAGCGAGTGCGGGTTGTAGCGGATGATGTCGCGGTCCTTGAAGGTGCCCGGCTCGCCCTCGTCGGTGTTGCAGACGACGTATTTGTCGCCCGGGAACGAGCGCGGCATGAAGCTCCATTTCAGGCCGGTCGGGAAGCCCGCGCCGCCGCGGCCGCGCAGGCCGGAGTTCTTCACTTCCGCGATCACGTCCTCTTGCGTCATCTTGGAGTCGAGGATGCGGCGCAGCGCCTGGTAGCCGCCGCGGGCCACGTAGGCGTCCAGACGCCAGCAGTCGGGCTGCGCGGTGTCGACGCCGTCGAAAATCACGCCATTAGCGAAGACAGCCATTATTTCAACTCCGCCAGTTTTTTATCGATTGCTTCGGGCGTCATGAAGCTGCACATCTTGTGGTTGTTCACCAGCAAGACCGGCGCGTCGCCGCAGGCGCCCATGCATTCGCCTTCCAGCAGGGTGTACATGCCGTCGGCGCTGGTTTCGCCGATGGCGATGCCCAGCTTCTTCGAGATGTACTCCGCGGCGTTGACGCCGCCGGACAGCGCACAGGGCAGGTTGGTGCAGACGGTGATCTTGAATTTGCCCACCGGCTTCATGTCGTACATGTTGTAGAAGGTGGCGACTTCGTAGGCGGCCACCGGGGCGATGCCCAGGTAGTTCGCGACGAATTCGATCAGCTCCGGGTTCAGGCAGCGCGCTTCCGGGGTTTCACCGGCGGCGCGCCGCTCGTCCAGCGCGATGCGCAGCGCGCCCATGACGGCGGAGCGCTTCTGGTCGGCCGGATATTTGGCGACCTCGCGGTCGATCAAGGCTAGCGATTGTGCGGACAGCATCAGCGGTCAATCTCCCCAAACACGATATCCTGCGTACCGATGATCGCGACGACGTCGGCGATCATGTGGCCGGTGGCCATCTCGTCCAGCGCGGCCAAGTGGGCATAGCCCGGCGCGCGGATTTTCAGGCGGTACGGTTTGTTGGCGCCGTCGGACACCAGGTAGATGCCGAACTCGCCCTTCGGGTGCTCCACCGCGGCGTAAGCCTCGCCTTCCGGCACGTGCATGCCTTCGGTGAATAGCTTGAAGTGGTGGATCAGGTCTTCCATGTTGGACTTCATGCCTTCGCGCGAAGGCGGAGCCACCTTATGGTTGTCGGTGATCACCGGGCCGGGATTGGCGCGCAGCCAGGCCACGCACTGCTGGATGATGCGGTTGGACTGGCGCATTTCCTCGACGCGGACCAGGTAGCGGTCGTAGCAGTCGCCGCCCACGCCCACCGGCACGTCGAAGTCCATCTTGTCGTAGACGTCGTAAGGCTGGGTCTTGCGCAGGTCCCAGGCGATGCCGGAGCCGCGCAGCATCGGACCGGTCATGCCGAGGTTCAGCGCGCGCTCGGGCGTCACCACGCCGATGCCCACGGTCCGCTGCTTCCAGATGCGGTTGTCGGTCAGCAGGGTCTCGTATTCGTCGACATAGGTCGGGAAGCGCTTGGTGAAGTCTTCGATGAAGTCCAGCATCGAGCCCTTGCGGCCTTCATTCAGGCGCGCCAGCTCCTTGGCGTTCTTGATCTTGGACACGGTGTACTGCGGCATGCTGTCCGGCAGGTCGCGGTAGACGCCGCCCGGACGGAAGTAGGCCGCGTGCATCCGCGCGCCGGAAACCGCCTCGTAGCAATCCATCAGGTCCTCGCGCTCGCGGAACGCGTACAGGAACATGGTCATCGCGCCGATGTCCAGCGCGTGGGCGCCGATCCACAGCAGGTGGTTCAGGATGCGGGTGATCTCGGCGAACATCACGCGGATGTATTGCGCGCGCTCGGGCACCTCGATGCCCATCATCTTCTCGATCGCCAGGCAGTACGCGTGCTCGTTGCACATCATCGACACGTAGTCGAGACGGTCCATGTAGGGCAGCGACTGGATGAAGGTCTTGCTTTCGGCCAGCTTCTCGGTGCCGCGATGCAGCAGGCCGATGTGCGGGTCGGCGCGCTGGACGACTTCGCCGTCCAGCTCCAGCACCAGGCGCAGCACGCCGTGCGCGGCCGGGTGCTGCGGGCCGAAGTTGAGGGTGTAGTTACGGATCTCAGCCACCGTAATTCTCCTCGCGGATGATGCGCGGGGTGATTTCGCGCGGTTCGATGGTGACAGGCTGATAGATCACGCGCTGCTGGGTCGGGTCGTAGCGCATTTCCACGTAGCCGGACAACGGGAAGTCCTTGCGGAAAGGATGGCCGACGAAACCGTAGTCGGTCAGCAGGCGGCGCAGGTCGGGGTGGCCTTCGAACACGATGCCGTACAGGTCGAACGCTTCGCGCTCGAACCAGTTGGCGGCATTCCAGATGCCGTTGACCGACGGGATGACCGGGAAATCGTCGTCCTCGGCGAAGACGCGCAGGCGGATGCGGTGGTTCAGCTTGACAGACAGCAGGTGGTACACGGCGGCGAAGCGCGGGCCGTCCCACGGCTCGTCACGATAGGCGCTGTAGTCCATGCCGCAGACGTCGATGCACTGCTCGAAGGCGAGATCGGCGTGGTCGCGCAGCGTCTGCGCGACGGACAGCAGATCGGACGCCTTGCACACGATGGTCAGCTCGTCCAGGGCCAGTGTGCTGCGCACGAGCTTGTCGCCCAGCGCCTCGGCCACGACCGAACCCAGCGCTTCCATTTTCTTGGAGGCCATAGTTTCTACCTTAGCGGGCGATGGTGTTGGTACGTTTGATCTTGTTCTGCAGCTGGATGATGCCGTACAGCAGCGCCTCCGCGGTCGGCGGACAGCCCGGCACGTAGACATCGACCGGCACGATGCGGTCGCAACCACGAACAACGGAATAGGAATAATGGTAGTAGCCGCCGCCGTTGGCACAGGAACCCATCGAGATCACCCAGCGCGGCTCGGCCATCTGGTCGTAAACCTTGCGCAGGGCCGGAGCCATCTTGTTGCACAGCGTGCCGGCGACGATCATCAGGTCGGACTGGCGGGGGCTGGGGCGGAAAACGACGCCGAAGCGGTCGAGGTCATAGCGCGCCGCGCCGGCGTGCATCATCTCCACCGCGCAACAGGCCAGGCCAAAGGTCATCGGCCACAGCGAACCCGTGCGGGTATAGTTGATAAGCTTGTCGGCTGTCGTCGTGACGAAGCCTTTCTCTAGAATCCCTTCTACTCCCATTCCAGAGCTCCCTTCTTCCACATGTAGACGAAGCCGAGCGTCAGCACGGCCAGAAACTCGACCATCACGCCCAAACCATAGACGCCCAGATCCTTCAACACCACGGCCCACGGAAACAGGAAGGCGATTTCCAGGTCGAACAGGATGAAGAGAATGGCGATCAGGTAGTAGCGGACGTCAAACTTCATGCGGGCATCTTCGAAGGCCTCGAAGCCGCATTCGTATGGAGAAAGTTTTTCAGCGTCGGGACGATTCGGCGCCAGCAGTTTGCCCAAGACGATTGGGCCCACGCCGACCAGAAGTCCGACGATGACAAACATCAGAATGGGAAAGTAGTTTTGCAGCATTTCCCGTACACCCCCAAAAAAAGAGGGGTCGCCCCCTCTTGGCTCCAAATAAAACAGGCCACCGGAGTCCCGGTGGCCTGTTTTTGAATGGTGGTGCCGACAGTGAGACTCGAACTCACACAGCTTTCGCCACTACCCCCTCAAGATAGCGTGTCTACCAATTTCACCATGTCGGCACAGCAAAGCTTTACATTGTCACTCCGGAATCTTGGAAGCCGTTCCCGAAGCGTTTTTATTAGGCGCGCCTGCCGGGATTTGCGGCGCAACCTGTTCAATCTTACTGCCATTGCCCATCACGCCGAGATCGCTCTTTCCACCCCCGGAAAGAAACACCAGCGCCATGGAAGTCGAGAAGAACACCACGGCAACAACCGCAGTCGTTCTACTCAAGAAATTCGCAGAACCAGACGCCCCGAACAGACTGCCGGACGAGCCGCTACCAAAGGCCGCACCCATATCCGCACCCTTGCCATGCTGCATCAGAACAAGGACGATGATAGATGCTGCGGACAGCAGATTAACAATCCAAATAAGCGTCTTGAGAAGTTCCATACTATATCATTTTTCCTGCGGCTTGGCAAATCACTCTGAATGAATCGGCGTCCAGAGAGGCTCCTCCGACCAGTGCTCCGTCGACGTTTTCCGTCGCCAGAATCGCTTCGGCATTCTCTGCTTTGACACTGCCGCCGTAGAGGACGCGAATCTTAGCGGAGCCGCCAGCGTTTTGCAAGCACCAATTTTTGATGAATGCATGGATCTCCGCGATCTGCTCAAGCGACGCCACCTTGCCGGTGCCGATGGCCCATACCGGTTCGTAGGCGACGACGTATTCACCATCGGCGATATCGGACAGGATGGCAAGCTGTTCCCGCACCACGTTCAGATAATCGCCCGCCTCCCGTTGCGCCAGCGTCTCGCCGACGCACAGCACCGGAGTCACGCCGGCGGCGATGGCGTTGCGCATCTTGGCCAGCAGCGCCGCGTTGTCCTCGCGGAAATACTGGCGGCGCTCGGAGTGGCCGACCAGCGCGTAGCGGCAGCCGACGTCGGCCAGCATCGCGGCGCTCACCTCGCCGGTGAACGCGCCGTCGGCGGCGAAACGGCTGACGTCCTGGGAGGACAAGGCGATTTTGCCGCCCTTCAGCTGCTCGGCCAGCGCCGCCAGATAGACGGCGGGAGCGGCGATGCCGACGCCCTCGCGATTGGTCTGCCCGTCGGCCAGCAGGGCCGCCGCCAGCTGTCGGGCGCTGTCGCCGCGGGTGTTCATCTTCCAGTTGCCAATCACCAGTTTGCCGGACATGCGTCTCTCCCCTTCCATGTTTTGCTTGGCGCCGATTATAGCGCGCCGCCGCGCCGCGCTCCAACGGGGCTGGATCAAGCATTTACGACTTGTAATATTAATGAAAGATTTGCCCGATACGATGGCGACCATCACAACGCAGTCCCATCCTTTCGTTCGGGAGTTAAGCAATGAAACAGTCTGTTCGTCTGGCCGCCATCCTGGGTTCCACGCTGATCGCAGGCTCGGTCTACGCGGCTGACATCACCGGCGCCGGCGCGACCTTCCCCTACCCGCTGTACGCCAAGTGGGCGGCGACGTACAAGGGCAGCACCGGCAACAACATGAACTACCAGTCCATTGGCTCCGGCGGCGGCATCAAGCAGATCCAGTCCAAGACCGTGGATTTCGGCGCCTCCGACATGCCGCTGAAGCCGGAAGAGCTGGAAAAGGCCGGCCTGACCCAGTTCCCGACCGTGATGGGCGGCGTGGTGCCGGTGTACAACATCCCGGGCATCGCCGCCGGCCAGATCAAGTTCACCGGCCCGCTGCTGGCCGACATCTACATGGGCAAGGTTTCCAAATGGAACGACGCCGCCATCGCCAAGCTGAACCCGGGCGTCAAGCTGCCTGACCAGCGCATCTCGGTGGTGCGCCGCTCCGACGGCTCCGGCACCACCTTCATCTTCACCAATTACCTGTCCAAGGTTTCGCCGGAATGGGCGAAAGACGTCGGCTCCAACACCGCCGTCAGCTGGAAGGGCAGCTCGGTCGGCGGCAAGGGCAACGAAGGCGTGGCCAACTACGTGTCGCGCATCAAGGGCGCCATCGGCTACGTCGAATACGCCTACGCCAAGCAGAACAAGCTGGCCTACGGCCTGCTGCAGAACCAGGCCGGCGCTTTCGTGAAGCCGGATGAGGCCTCGTTCAAGGCCGCCGCGGCCAACGCCGACTGGAAAAAGGCCCCGGGCTTCTACCTGCTGCTGACCAACCAGCCGGGCAAGGCCAGCTGGCCGATCGCCGGCGCCACCTTCATCCTGATGCACAAGAAGCAGGACAAGCCGGCCCAAGCCGCCGAAGTGCTGAAATACTTCGACTGGGCTTACAAGAACGGCGACAAGACCGCGCAGGAGCTGGACTACATTCCGATGCCCGACAATGTGAAGGGCGTGATCCGCACCAGCTGGAAACAGATCACCGACGGCAGCGGCAAGGCTGTCTGGAACTGACCGGCGGCGCTTATACTGTCGCATCCGGGCCGGGGGGAGTTCGCTTCCTCCGGCCTTGTGTCTGAACCATCAAGAATCGGCGCATGCATAAACTGAGCAATGAGCAGCAGCTGGGGCGCCAGCAGCTGCTGGACAAAACCTTCCGCGTGACCACCCGCTGCTTCGCCTTCCTGGTGCTGGCGCTGCTGGTGGGCATCCTTCTTTCGCTGCTGGCCGGCGCCATGCCCGCGATCAAGGGCTTCGGCTGGAGCTTCCTGTTCAATACCGACTGGGATCCGGTGCAGGGCAAATTCGGCGCCGTGGTGCCCATCTTCGGCACCCTGGCCACCTCCTTCATCGCCCTGCTGATCGGCGTGCCGGTCAGCTTCGGCATCGCGCTGTTCCTGACCGAGCTGTGCCCAACCTGGCTGAAGCGCCCGCTGGGCATCGCCGTCGAGCTGTTGGCCGGCATCCCGTCCATCATCTACGGCATGTGGGGCCTGTTCGTGTTCGCGCCCTTCTTCGCCGACCACATCCAGCCGTGGATCATCGACCACCTGGGCGAGGCCCCGCTGATCGGCTTCCTGTTCCAGGGCGCGCCGATGGGCATCGGCCTGTTCACCGCCGGCCTGATCCTGGCCATCATGGTGATCCCCTTCATCGCCTCGGTGATGCGCGACGTGTTCGAAGTGGTGCCGACCATGCTGAAGGAGTCGGCCTACGGCCTCGGCTCCACCACCTGGGAGGTGGTGCGCCACGTGGTGCTGCCCTACACCAAGACCGGCGTGGTCGGCGGCATCATGCTGGGCCTGGGCCGCGCGCTGGGCGAGACCATGGCCGTCACCTTCGTGATCGGCAACTCCACCCGCTTTTCCACCAGCCTGTTCGAGCCGGGCAACTCGATCGCCTCCTCGCTGGCCAACGAGTTCGCAGAGGCCAACGGCGACCTGTACATGGGCTCGCTGATCGAGCTGGGCCTGATCCTGTTCTTCATCACCTTCGTGGTGCTGTCCTGCTCCAAGCTGCTGCTGCTCCGCCTGAAGAAACAGGAAGGCAAGCCTTCCTGACATGAAAGACGTCTCAACGATGAGCCAAGCGACAATGAACGACGCCTTGCGCACCGCCCCCGCCTCCGGCCTGAAGCAGGACAGCGCCGTCTACCGCCGGCGCCGGCTGACCAACCGCCTGACCATGGTCGCCTCCATCCTGACCATGGCCTTCGGCCTGTTCTGGCTGTTCTGGATCCTGATCACGCTGCTGCAGCATGGTCTGTCCGGCATCAACTGGCAGGTGTTCACCGAAAGCACGCCGCCGCCGGGATCCGCCGGCGGCCTGGCCAACGCCATCTACGGCAGCCTGGTGATGACCGGCTTCGGCACGCTGTTCGGCACGCCGATCGGCATCCTGGCCGGCATCTACCTGGCCGAGTTCGGCCAGCGCGGCTGGCTGGCGCCGGCCACCCGCTTCATCAACGACATCCTGCTGTCGGCGCCCTCCATCGTGATCGGCCTGTTCGTGTACGAGGTGTACGTGGTGTCGGTCGGACACTTTTCCGGCTGGGCCGGCTCCTTCGCGCTGGCCATCCTGGTGATCCCGGTGGTGGTGCGCACCACCGAGAACATGCTGCGCCTGGTGCCGGGCAGCCTGCGCGAAGCCGCCGCCGCGCTGGGCGCGCCGCAATGGAAGGTGACGTTGACCGTGACGCTGCGCGCGGCCAAGGCCGGCGTGCTCACCGGCATCCTGCTGGCCGTGGCGCGCATTTCCGGCGAAACCGCGCCGCTGCTGTTCACCGCGCTGAACAACCAGTTCTTCAACAGCAATATGAACCAGCCGATGGCCAACCTGCCCATCGTGATCTTCCAGTTCGCGATGAGCCCCTACGAGGACTGGCACCAGCTGGCCTGGGCCGGCTCGCTGCTGATCACCTTCAGCGTCCTCGCCCTGAACATCGTCGCCCGCTGGATGGGCGGCCGCAAGAATCAATCGAATTAAGGCATGACAACCATGACCAGCACCGCCTCCAAGCTCGAGGTCCGCGACCTGAACTTCTTCTACGGCAACTTCCACGCGCTGAAGGGCATTCAGCTGGAGATCGCGCCGCGCAAGGTGACCGCCTTCATCGGCCCGTCCGGCTGCGGCAAGTCGACGCTGCTGCGCACCTTCAACCGCATGTACGAGCTCTACCCCGGCCTGCGCGCCGAGGGCGAGATCATGCTGGACGGCCAGAACATCCTGGGGCGCGACATCGACGTCAACCTGCTGCGCGCCAAGGTGGGCATGGTGTTCCAGAAGCCGACGCCGTTCCCGATGTCGATCTACGACAACATCACTTTCGGCGTGAAGCTGTATGAGAAGCTGTCCAAGGGCGAGATGGAGGACCGCGTCGAGTGGGCGCTGCGCAAGGCCGCGCTGTGGGACGAGGTGAAGGACAAGCTCAAGCAGTCGGGCAACTCGCTGTCCGGCGGCCAGCAGCAACGGCTGTGCATCGCGCGCGCGGTGGCCTCCAAACCGGAAGTGCTGCTCTTGGACGAGCCGACCTCGGCGCTGGACCCGATCTCCACCGCCCACATCGAAGAGCTGATCCACGAACTGAAAGAGGATTACACCATCGCCATCGTCACCCATAACATGCAGCAGGCGGCGCGGGTGTCCGACTACACCGCCTACATGTATCTGGGCGAGCTGGTGGAGTTCGGCAACACCGACACCATCTTCACCACCCCGCAGAAGAAGGCGACCGAGGACTACATCACCGGCAAATTCGGCTGACCCCCGCCGTGGAATCCGGCTGGCGCCCCCGCGCCGCCAGCCGTTTTTCATGCCCTCCGGCTAAGCAATAATGATGACGCCATTTTGTAAAATCATGGACTTAGCCGTCTTGCAACCCTGGGCTGTCAAGAAGATTTTGCCGTTTTCGCAGGCAAAACCACACGCTTTGTTTTTTTTTTATAAAGACTTGACGGCCATGGCGCGGAACACAACAATCCCGCCTTTACTGATAAACGCTGACTCGCCA
Source organism: Chromobacterium violaceum ATCC 12472 (assembly GCF_000007705.1). Taxonomy (NCBI): domain Bacteria; kingdom Pseudomonadati; phylum Pseudomonadota; class Betaproteobacteria; order Neisseriales; family Chromobacteriaceae; genus Chromobacterium; species Chromobacterium violaceum. Next base: position 970,284 of record NC_005085.1, on the reverse strand, counting down.
TGCTGGACCTGTTTTCCGGGCTCGATACCCATGTAGCCATCACGCTGATGCTTTCGCTGGGCTTCGTGCTCGCATTTGAGTTCATCAACGGTTTTCACGACACCGCCAACGCCGTCGCCACCGTCATCTACACCCAGTCGATGAAGCCGCGCCTCGCCGTGTTCTATTCCGGCGTCTGCAACTTCCTCGGCGTGATGAGCGGCGGCTTGGCCGTCGCCTACGCCATCGTCCACCTGCTGCCGGTGGATCTGTTGATCTCGGTGAACACCAGCCGCGGCATGGCCATGGTATTCGCGCTGCTCGCCGCCGCCATCCTGTGGAACCTGGGCACCTGGTATCTGGGCCTGCCCGCCTCGTCCAGCCACACGCTGATCGGCGCCATCCTGGGCGTCGGCGTGGCCAACAGCTTCATCAACCACACCTCGCTGTCCCACGGCATCAACTGGGGCAAGGCAATCGACGTCGGCGCCTCGCTGTTGGTGTCGCCGATCGCCGGCGCGGTGATGGCCGGCCTGATCGTCATCCTGCTGCGGCGCTTCCGCCCGCGCAGCAACGTCCACAAGACGCCGTACCAGCGCCAGCAAGTCGAAGGCCGCAAGCATCCGCCGTTCTGGACCCGCTTCATGCTGATCGTGTCGGCGATGGGCGTCAGCTTCGCCCACGGCTCCAACGACGGCCAGAAGGGCGTCGGCCTGGTGATGCTGGTGCTGATCGGCATCGTGCCGGCCAAGTTCGTGCTGAACCTGGACAGCACGCCGTACCAGCTGGAGCGCACCCGCGACGCGGCGCAGCACCTGCAGCAGTTCTACCAGCGCCATGAGGCCGACCTGTCCAAGATCATCGTCAAGTCGAACAGCACCAGCCAGTACGAGTGCCACCCGCAGCAGACCGTGGCCACCGCCGACCAGCTGCTGAAACTGATGGGCGACGGCAACGATTACCACACCCTCAGCGCCTCGCAGCGCTGGGACGTGCGCACCCAGCTCCTGTGCCTGGACGACGCCGCCAAGAAGGCCGCCGACCTGCCCAAGCTGTCGTCCGACGACAAGCAGCTGCTGAGCAATCTGCGCAAGGACCTGACCACCACCACCGAATACGCGCCCACCTGGGTGATCGTCGCCGTGGCCTTGGCGCTGGGCATCGGCACCATGATAGGCTGGCGCCGCGTGGTGAAGACCGTGGGCGAAGGCATAGGCAAGAAGGACATGACCTACGCCCAGGGCGTGGCCGCGCAGACCACCGCCGCCGTCTCCATCGGCCTGGCCAGCTGGTTCGGCTTCCCGGTGTCCACCACCCATGTGCTGTCCAGCGGCGTGGCCGGCACCATGATCGCCGACAAGGCCGGCCTGCAGATGAGCACCGTGCGCTCCATCGCGCTGGCCTGGCTGTTCACGCTGCCGGCCTCGATGGCCCTGGCCGCCGGCCTGTACTACCTGGCGGCGCAGTGGTTCTGACCCAAACCGCGCCCAAACGCAAAAGCCGCTCGATGAGCGGCTTTTTTCTTGCTTGATCCAGGTCAACGGAGCGGCTGTCCGCGCTTGAACGAAAAATTCACTGTTTGCTAATATACGCCTGCTTCATTAATGGTTTCTTTTGTTTGCAGCAATCCTCCCTCGCCGCCGCGATTTCCCCCAATCGCGGCGGATTTTTTTATGCCTTGAGGAATTGCTCGCGCCCGGCCAGCCAGCGCTCCAGATGCGCCTCGGCCTCTCTCGGCCAACGTTCCAGCAGCACCGGCGCCAAATCGCGCGCGGCCTCCAGCAGCGCCTGGTCCTGCTCCAGGTCGGCGAAGCGCAGCATGGGCAGGCCGCTCTGCCGCGCGCCCAGGAATTCGCCCGGGCCGCGGATCTGCAGATCCTGGCGCGCGATCTCGAAACCATCGGTATTCTCGTAGATCACCTTCAGCCGGGCCTTGGCCAGATCGGACAAGGGGTTCTCGAACAACAGCACGCACACGCTCCTGGCGCTGCCCCGCCCCACCCGCCCGCGCAGCTGGTGCAGCTGGGCCAGGCCCATGCGCTCGGCGTGCTCGATCACCATCAGGCTGGCGTTGGGCACGTCGACGCCGACCTCGATCACCGTCGTCGCCACCAGCACGTCCAGCTGGCCCGCTCCGAACGCCGCCATCGCCTCGGCCTTCTCCGCCGCCTTCATCCGGCCGTGCACCAGGCCGATGCGGCGGCCCGGCAAATCCTGCTGCAGCTGCTGGTGGCAATCCACCGCCGTCTGCAGCTGCAGCGCCTCGGACTCCTCGATCAGCGGGCACACCCAGTAGGCCTGGTTGCCCTCGGCGCAGGTCTTCTCGACGAACTGCACCACCTCGGCGCGGCGCGGGCTGCCGATCAGCTTGGTGACGATGGGCGTGCGGCCCGGCGGCAGCTCGTCTATCGCCGATACGTCGAGATCGGCGTAGAAGCTCATCGCCAGCGTGCGCGGAATCGGCGTGGCCGACATCATCAGTTGGTGCGGCTCCTCGCCCTTGTCCTGCAGCGCCAGCCGCTGGCCGACGCCGAAGCGGTGCTGCTCGTCGACGATGGCCAACCCCAGCTTCTGGAAGGCGACGTCGTCCTGGAACAGGGCATGAGTGCCCACTGCCAGCCGGCACTGGCCGGAGGCGATCTCGTCCAGCGCCTGCTGCTTCGCCTTCTTCCGCAGGCTGCCGGACAGCCAGGACACGCCCAGCCCCAACGGCGCCAGCCAGCCGGACAGCTTCAGGTAATGCTGCTCGGCCAGGATTTCGGTCGGCGCCATCAGCGCCACCTGGTAGCCGGCCTCGATCGCCGACAGCGCGGCCAGGGCGGCGACGATGGTCTTGCCGCTGCCGACATCGCCCTGCAGCAGCCGGTGCATCGGATGCGGCTGGCGCAGGTCGGCGCGGATTTCGTCCAGCACCCTGCGCTGGGCGCCGGTCAGCTGGAACGGCAGGCTGGCCAGCAGTTTTCCGCTCAGGCTGCCGTCGCCGGCGATGCGCGGCGCGTGGCCCAGCCGGCGCGCGCGGTAGGCGAGGCGCATCGACAGCTGCTGCGCCAGCAACTCGTCGAATTTCAGCCGCTGCCAGGCCGGCAGCCGCGGATCGGCCAGTTGCTGGGCCGACCATTCCGGCGGCGGCTGGTGCAGCAGGCGGATGGCGTCGGCGAACGGCTGCAGCGCCAGCGGCGCCATCAGCGGCGCCGGCAGCAACTCGTCCAGCCGCTGCGATTTCAGCTCGGCATGCACCAGCTTGCGCAGCACCGGCTGGGTCAGGCCGTTGACCGTCGGGTACACCGGCGTCAGGCTGTCGGCCAGCGGCGCGCCCTCGCGCACCTCGCGGGTCTTGGGATGGACCATCTCGTCGCCGGCGAAGCCGCGGCGGATTTCGCCCAGCGCGCGGATGCGGCTGCCCTCGGCGAACTGCTTGAGCTGGCTGGGGTAGAAATGGATGAAGCGCAGCATCAGCGTGCCGCTGCCGTCCTCGATCTGCACCCTGAGCTGCTTGCGCGGCTTGTAGCTGACCTCGTGCGCGGTGACGGTGCCCTCCACCAGCGCCGGCTGGCCGTAAGGCGCGTCGGCGATCGGATAGATGTGGGTTTCGTCCTCGTAGCGCAGCGGCAGGTGCAGCACCAGGTCGAAGCGGCGGCGTATGCCCAGCTTTTCCAGCTTTTTGACCAGCGCGGCCGGCGCCGCCGGCGGCTGGTTGGCGAGATCGATCGGCGAATTCATGAGTAGCGATTGTACCCAACAATGCGAAAGGCGGAAGCGGCTCGCGCCGGCTTCCGCCTCGTCATTCGGTCAGAACTGCCGGCTTACTGCTGGCGCTCCCACACCTGGGTGCGGAAGAAGGGACCGATGTAGCCGCGCACGCGCAGCTTTTTGCCGTCGTCCATCAGCTTGGCGCCGGAGGTGTAGATCTTGCCGGACTTCGGATCCAGGATCTGGCCATCCGACCATTCCTCTCCGTTCTTCTTCAGGCCCCACAGGATCTGCATGCCGTTCACCGGCTTGCCCTTGTTGGCGCCGTCGCATTTGTCGCACACCGCGTCGGGATGCAGGTAGAGCTTGATCACCTTGCCGGTCAGCTCGCCGTTGGCGCCCTCGTTGATCTGCACCAGGGCCTTGGCCTGCTTGGTTTCGTCGTCTATGGTCTTCCACAGGCCAGCGGCGCTGCCTGCCAGCGCCAGCTGGCTGAGCAGGCCCAGCGCAGTCGCGAGGCAGGCGGCTTTGGCGATTCGGATCATGATGTTTTTTTCCTCGTCTCGTTTGTTATGAAACAGCGGTTTGGAGTAGCGGCTCTAGGATGCCAATAGCCGGCAGGCCAGTCAAGCCGGCTAACGGAATCAGCAGCGGAACACGCCTTCGCCCATGAACTGGGCCCGTCCGCCCACGCGGACCGCGCCGGCCGCGTCCACGTCCAGGTAAAGCGCGTTGGGCCGGTTGATGGCCTCGCCCTGCTCCACCCGCCACGACAGCGGCGCCAGGCCGTTCAGCGCGCACCAGCCGCCAAGATTGGCGCAGGCGCTGCCGGTGCCGGGATCCTCGATCACAGCGCCCAGCTGCTCGAAGAACAGCCGGACCGTGGCGACGCCATCGTCCTGATGCCAGACATAGGCGATGCTGCGTCCAGGCCGCAGCGTCGCATGCCGGACGAACAGCGCCGGATCGGGCTGGGCGCGCAGCACCGCCTCGCGGCTGGAGAGGCCGATCAGCAGCTGCGCGCTGCCGGCATCCACCCATTGCGGCGCATGCAGCACATCCTGCGCGGACAGCCCCAGCATCGCCGCGGCCTCGTCGATCCCGCAGCCCGGCCTGGCGGTCGCAGGCAATGCTTGCAGCCGGAACACGCCGTCCCGATGCGTGATCGGAATCAGGCCGGAGCGGGTGCGCAGCGTGAAATCGTCGCCCAGCTCGCCGCGCGCGTGCAGCGCGGCGGCGCTGCCCAGCGTGGGGTGGCCGGCAAACGGCAATTCGTAGCTCGGCGTGAAGATGCGCAGGCTGGCCGCGCATTCGGCGTCGCCGGGAAACAGGAACACGGTCTCCGATAGGTTGAACTGCCGCGCGATCAATTGCATTTCCTCGCCGGACAGGCCCGAGGCATCGGTGAACACCGCCAGCGGGTTGCCGCCGAAACGCTGCTCGGCGAACACGTTGACGATCTGGAAGCGGTAAGCGCCCATCAATCCTCCTTATATAGATGGCATGCCCGATCCTGCATCTGATCCTCCACCTTGGCAAGCCGCGACTTCGCGCGTTCGGCCTCCCGCAGCGGCTGGCCGCGGCGCAGGTTCGCGTCCAGCGCCGCGCGCTTGGCGTCCAGCCGGCGGCAGTGCTCGCGCTCGGCCAGCCATTTCCTGCGCTGGACGCTCCGCTCGCGCTGTTCCATCCTGGCATCCGCCTGACGATTCTTGTCGCGCTTGTCGGACCACTGCCGCAATTGCTCGCGGTAGCGCTGCGCCGCCTGGCCCGCATCATTCTGTTCGATCACGCTGAACGGATGCGTGGCCATCTCCACCGGCCGGCTGCCGGTTGGGCATGGCTGCTGGCCATAGACCACGCCGCCGTCGGCGTTCCGGCACTTGAATACTTCGGCCAGGCACAGGTCCGCGCCCAACAGCAAGCCGAGCAGGAAAAGCTTTTTCATCTCGCGGCCTCAGAGTCTCGGTCTCTGAACCATGCCCCACTTCCCTCCGCCTCGCCACTGCCCGGCCGGACAAAAATGACAAACACGAAATGTCAATGTACTATCACGTCCTAATTTTTCTTCCCCGCTCTGCAAAACCAGAATCATTCGAATGATGAATACCGTGATGAAACAACCCATTCTCGCCTTGGCCTGCGCGCTCGCGCTGACGGCCTGCGAAAGCAGCGACGACCACGCGGCGTCCGGCGCCAGCGGCCAGACGCTCGGCCAAATCAGTGGCACCGCGGCTTCCGGCGCCCCCTTGGACAATGGCACGATCACGATCAAAGACGCACAGGGCCGCGCGATTACAGTGCAGACCGATGCGCAAGGACGCTACAGCGCGGACTTGAGCCAGTTCGCCTCGCCTGCGCTGCTGGAAGCCACGGGCCTGATCGGCGGCATGCCGGTATCGCTCCACTCCGTCGCCACGCAAGCCGGAACCGTCAATATCACCCCGCTGACCGATGCCATCCTGTCGATGAGCAGCGGCGCCGAGGCAAGCGAGTGCTTCCTCAACGCCGCGGCTTGCACGGCAAAGTTCGACATTGCCAAACTGGAGCAGAGCCAGGCCAGTCTGAAAGCCGCGCTGGCCCCCCTGATGCAGGCGGTCGGCCTGGATAGCCGCACCGATCTGCTGCGGACCGCCTTTGCCGCCGACAAGACCGGGCAGGATAAATTGCTGGAAATGGTGGACGTCTCCGCCGACGGCCAAGCGGGAAGCATCCGTTTGCAAAGCAAGCGCGCCCAAACGGCAATTAAGGTGAGCCGCGATCAAAAGCCAACCCCCTTACCGGCCGACGATCTACCCGACCTGAGCCGGCTGGATGAGCTGGCCGCACAGCTGAACGCCGCGTATCTCAGCGCGGACGGCCTGGACAAGCGCCTGGCGACATTGCTCAACGACGATTTCCAGTTTGACGGCGACAATGCGGCGCAATACCTCGCGCGGGAAATGGATGACGCCGGATACGGGGAAACCTATGTCGGCGGACGTTTCTCGCCGCCGAAAGTGGAAACCTGCTACAGCGCCGCGCTTTGCCAGATTTCGATGACGGTCCGCGTGCCGGGCATGGCGCCCGGGTCTTTCCGCATGAAGGCCCGCTTGCAGAAAGAAGGCTGGAAGCTGGCGGGAAATGACAGCCCGGTCTCCTTGGAAATCGGACCTGGGGCCCGCCAGATCATCAGCGCCGCCGACAAGAGCAACGTCAAGGTCAGCCTGCTGACTCTGGCGCTCAGCCAGTATGCCCGGCACGACAACCCGGTCTACCCCCAGTCAGACCGCCCCGCGCCGCAAGTGATCGCCCGCAGCGCCCAGCTGCTGGCGGACGGCAAAGCCATCCTGACCCTGAAGGAAAATGCGGAGTGCGAACAGCTGGAGCCGCAGGAGCTGGCATCGGCGAACCCTGACTATCATTGTCCGGTGAATTATCTGACGCCCGACGGCTTCGCGGCCGTCTACAACGATGCCTTGAGTCGGAACGTTCTGAAATTGCGCTTTTACGCCGATGATCACTTCGCCCAGCCGGTCGGCAAGGACGTCATTCCGCGCGCGCCGCTGTTCACCGCCAATCAGATCAGCCAACAAGCCTTTCCCACCCTGACCAGCGACACGCTGCAGACGCTGACCAAGGCCAACGGCGCCAGCGATCTGAAATTGGCCTGGCAAGTGCCGCCGCAACTCTGGTTCAACAGCCTGTCGCTGGACATGCGTCAACAAGGCCAGCCACAGCGCTTCGAAGACAGCGCGGGCGCATTAGCCAATCCGCTAGCGCTCAACGCTCACAAGAGCCCCACGCTGACCGCGCCCGACTTCCTGCGCGTCACGGTCTGGAGCCTGGATAGGCAAGGCCGGGGCCTCTACACCCGCTATCAACTGCGTTGAAACCGTTGTCCAGCAAAAAGCCCCGGCAAGCCGGGGCTTTCTTCATCGCGGACGCGGCGCGCTTACAGCACCAGCACCGCTTCGGCTTCCACCAGCACGCCCTTGGGCAGGCTGGCCACGCCGACGGCGGCGCGGGCCGGGAACGGCTGGCTGAAGTACTGGCCCATGATTTCGTTGAAGGTGGCGAAGTTGGACAGGTCGGTCAGGTAGGCATTGAGTTTGACGATCTGGTCCAGGCTGCCGCCGGCGGCTTCGCACACGGCCTTCATGTTCTTGAACACCTGGTGGGTTTCGGCGGCGAAACCGCCTTCCACCACGGTCATGGTGGCCGGATCCAGCGGGATCTGGCCGGACAGGTAGACGGTGTTGCCAGCCTTGACGGCTTGCGAGTAGGCGCCGATGGCGGCCGGAGCCTTGTCGGTGTGGATAATTTCCTTAGCCATTATTCATCTCCTTCTTTGAGGAACAGGGTGAGCAAATCGTTGAGGAAACGCTGGCCTTTCAGCGTCGGGCGCAGGATGGCGCCGTCGGTATCCAGCAGGCCTTGCGCCTGGGCTGCGTCCAGCTGGCGGCGGATCAGCGCCAGCGGCAGCCCGGTGCGCTCCTGGAACAGGCGGCTCTCGAAGCCGCTGGTCAGGCGCAGCAGGTTCATCATGAATTCGAACGGCAGGTCGGCGCGGGCGACCTTCTGGCTGCTTTGCAGCGGCGCGCCGGCCGCCACCGCCTTCAGATAGGCCGCCGGCTGCTTGTGCCGCATCTGGCGCACAATGCCGGCGTGGCTGCTGATCTTGCCGTGCGCGCCGGCGCCGATGCCGACGTAGTCGCCGAACTGCCAGTAGTTGAGATTGTGGCGGCTGTGGCGGCCGGGTTTGGCGAAGGCCGAGGTTTCGTAGTGATCGAAACCGGCGGCCTCCAGACAGGACTCTATCGCCTCCTGCATGTCGGCCGACACCTCGTCGTCCGGCAGGTTTTGCGGCGTCTGCGCCGCGAACAGCGTATTCGGCTCGATGGTCAGGTGGTAGGCCGACAGATGGGTGATGCCATAGGACAGCGCGGTGTTCAGGTCGGACAGCGCCTCATCCAGGGTCTGGCCCGGCAGCGCGTACATCAGATCCAGATTGACGTTGTCGAAGTGGGTCAGCGCGATCTCCACCGCGCGCTTGGCCTCGTCGCCGTCATGGATGCGGCCCAGCGCCTTCAGGTGCTTGGGATTAAAGCTCTGGATGCCGATCGACAGCCGGTTGATGCCGGCCTCGCGATAGCCGCGGAAGCGCTCGATCTCGAAGGTGCCGGGATTGGCCTCCATCGTGATCTCGGCGTCCGGATGCAGCTTCATCCGCGCCCGCACCCCGGCAAGCAGCGCGTCCATCGCCTGCGGGCTGAACAGGCTGGGCGTGCCGCCGCCCATGAAGATGCTGGTCAGCGGCCGGCCCCATACTTCCGGCAAGCTGTATTCCAGATCGCGCAGCAGCGCGTCGACATAGGCCATCTCGTCGAAGCCGTTCTTCGGCTCGTGCGAATTGAAATCGCAGTACGGGCACTTGCGGATGCACCACGGGAAGTGGACATACAGCGCCAAGGGCGGCAGCTCGCGCAGGCCGCCGGTCAACGCCGACAGGTCGACCACGCTCATGCCAGCGCCTTGAGCTTGGCCATCAGCGCGGCCAGCGCCTGGCCGCGGTGGCTGACGCGGTTCTTTTCGGCGGCGTCCAGTTCGGCCACCGATACGCCGTAGCCCGGCAGATGGAAATGCGGGTCGTAGCCGAAGCCGCCTTCGCCCGCGGCCTCGTCGCGCACCTCGCCCAGCCAGATGCCGTCGGCCACCAGCGGTTGCGGGTCGTCGGCGTGGCGCACCAGCACCAGCACGCAGTAGTACCAGGCGCGGCGGTTGGCCTCGCCCTGCAGCTTTTCCACCAGCAGCGCGTTGTTGCGCGCGTCGGACTTGGGTTCGCCGGCGAAGCGCGCGGAGAACACGCCCGGCGCGCCGCCCAGCGCCTCGACGCAGATGCCGGAATCGTCGGCCAGCGCCGGCAGGCCGGTCAGCCGGCTGGCATGGCGCGCTTTCTCCAGCGCGTTTTCCAGGAAGGTGTGATGCGGCTCCGGACATTCCGGCACGTCGAAGTCGCGCTGCGGGCGCACGGTGACGCCGAGCTCGGCGAACAACGCGCCGAATTCCTTCAGCTTGCCGGCGTTGTTGCTGGCGAGGACCAGTTGATCGAACATCTTTTCGCTCTTTCTATCTTGTCGGTGCGGCCGGACCGGAACGATGGCGTCCGGCCAGGCCGCCAGCTTAGCGGCTGACCTTCACTTCCGTCCACATCCGCGCCAGCGCGCGGCGCTCTTTCGGCGTCAGCTCGCGCAATACCGTCCATTTCTTCGCCTGCTCCGGCGTCGGATGGATCACCGGGCTGGCTTTCAGGTCGGCGCGGAAATATTGGCTGGCGGTGGCCACCGGATTGGTCGCGCCGTTGAGGTTGGTCAGCTGGGCGGCGTTCTGTCCGTCCAGCATGAAGTTGATGAACTGGTGGGCCAGGTCCGGCCGTTTGGCGCTGGCGGTGATCGCCATGGTATCGACGCCCAGCTCGTTGCCTTCGCGCTGCGGCACGTTGCCGATATGGAATGGCCTCTTGGTCAGGCGCGCGTCCTCGCTGGCCTGGAAGAATTCGGTGGAATAGCCGAGCGCCACCCAGATGTTGCCGACCGCCAGCTGCTTCAGGTAACTGGCGTTGGAAAAGGCCGCCCAGTAAGGCTTGGCGCGCTTGATCACATCGCGCGCGGCGCGCATGTCGGCGTCCGAGGCCTGGTTCGGGTCCTTGCCCAGGTAGAACAGCGCGGCGGCGAACACCTCGCGCGAGCTGTCCAGCACCGTCACCTTGCCCTTGATCTTCTGCAGCACGTTCGGATCGAAAATCACCGACCAACTGGAGGGATCCACGCCCAGCTGCTTAAGCTTCTCGACGTTGTAGCCGACGGAGGTGAGCGAAAGCACGGTGGGGATGGTGTAGCGGTTGGCCGGATCGTAGCCTTGCGACAGATAGGCCGGCGCCACGTTCTTCAGATTGGGGATCTGGCGGTGATCCAACGGTTGCAAAAGCTTCTGCTTGGTCATGGCCTGCACGACGAAGCTGGATGGAAACACCATGTCGTAGCCCTTGGCTCCGGCGGCCAGCTTGGCCAGCATTTCCTCGTTGTCGCCGTAATAGTCCTGCACCACCCTGCAACCGCAGCGCTTCTCGAACTGCCTGATGGTGTTGTCGGACAGCGAGCCGCTCCAGTTGTAGATGTGCAGCACGTCATTGGGACCGGCCCAGGCCAGGCCGGAAGACAGCGACAGGGCGAGCATCAGCTTTTGCAACTTTTTCAATTGGGATTCACCTCCAGACGGTCATGCCGGGCATGACAACCATGACAAAAGGCGGCCGCAGCCGCCTGGCGAAGACAGCCGCCCGTCGGCGGCCATCGGATAATCAGGCGCGGCGGCCGGCCAGCGTCGCCTCGTAAGCCTGGCGGAGCAGGCCGGCGTCGGCGCCGTCCAAGAGCTTGGCGTCGGACAGCATCCGGCGCCAGTTGCGCGCGCCGGGCAGGCCCTGGAACAGGCCAAGGATGTGGCGGGCGATGTGGCGGACATTGCTGCCGTCGCCCAATCGCGCCGTGACGTAAGGCATCATCGCCTCCACTACCGCCACGCGTTCCGGGCGAGCGGTTTCGTCGCCATAGAACAGCGCGTCCCAGTCCGCCATCAGCCAGGGATTGTGATAAGCCTCGCGGCCGACCATCACGCCGTCCACGTGCTTCAGGTGCTCGGCGATCTCGGCGTTGGTCTTCACGCCGCCGTTGATCAGGATCTCCAGATCCGGCCGCTCCCGCTTCAGCCGGTAGACGTAATCGTACTTCAGCGGCGGAATTTCGCGGTTTTCCTTCGGGCTCAGGCCCTTCAGGATGGCGTTGCGCGCGTGGACGATGAAGGTTCGGCAGCCGGCCTCGGCCACGGTGTCCACGAATTCGCGCAGGTAATCGTAATGCTCGATCTGGTCGATGCCGATGCGGTGCTTGACCGTCACATCGATATCCACCGCGTCGCGCATCGCCTTCACGCAATCGGACACCAGTTGCGGCTCCGCCATCAAACAGGCGCCGAAAGCGCCCTTCTGCACTCTTTCCGACGGGCAACCGACATTAAGGTTCACCTCGTCATAGCCCCATTGCTGGGCCAGCTTGGCGCAGGTGGCCAGTTCGGCCGGCTCCGACCCGCCCAGTTGCAGCGCGACCGGATGCTCGGCCTCGTCGAAGCGCAGATGGCGGGCGACGTCGCCATTCAGCAGCGCGCCGGTGGTCACCATCTCGGTGTACAGCCAAGTGTGGCGCGTGATCTGGCGGGCGAAGTAGCGGTAATGGCGGTCGGTCCAGTCCAGCATCGGCGCGACGGACAGGCGGCGCGGCGGCAATCTCACTGAATTTCCTTGATCGGCGCGGCTTTCCGCACCATTAAATGCAATCTTCTTACTATTCATTCCGTACGATTTTCGCCCGTTTGCATCGCTATGGCGCGACAACGGAAGCCTCTCGCCAGAGACATCGCAGCGGTCGCAAGCGTCTCGCAACCCTAAATGGCCACCAGCTCGGCAACGATCTCTAAGCAGTTGAAAAAACGGAGAATTATCCTACCCCCTGCGAGTATGGGTCAAGCGCCCGGCGTGATAATTTTCAGGGAGGCCCCACGCCCCTCAGCAGACCGGCCGGGAACGGGAAGGCAAGTGACTCAAGGACGACGGCGTGATCCAAAGACTCACGATGACGCGGCAACCCGGCAAGCGCATCGCCGCTCCCAGATCGGACGGTCCGGTCGATGCCGGTCCCGAGGCCGGGTCAAGGACCTCGGGGCTGACGATGATGGTTGCCCCACTGCCGCAATCCCGGCGGCCGGGTTCCCACGCCGCGCCGCGCCATGTGGCGCGAGGTTGCGTGGCAGCAGGCGTTGCGATCATACGCTAAACGCCTGACTCCTCAGATTGATGTCAGCGATGCAGCAACGGGTATAACAATAGGCCGATTAAAGCGGCACCGACGACGATCATCGGCTCTTGCAGCTTCTTGAAGCGCCACAGCAACAGAATGGTGCCAAGCGCCAGCAGCACGGTCGGCGCATCGACCAGCGAGCGTTTGGCGATCACGATGACCGAACCGGTGATCGCCCCCACTGCCGCCGCAGTGATGCCGTTCACGAACGCCGCCACCCCCGGCAACTTGCCGTACTTCTTGAAGTACGGTGCGGGCAGCACGGTGAACAGGTAGCACGGCAGAAAGGTGCCCAGCGCCGCTACGCAGGCGCCGGGAAAGCCGGCTACCAGGTAACCGATGAAACCCACCGTAATGACCACCGGTCCCGGAGTGATCATGGCGACGGCCACGGCATCGACGAATTGCTTGTCGTTGAGCCAGTGGTGCTCGGTTACCACGCCACCGTAGAGGAACGGGACGATGGCCAGGCCTGAGCCGAACACAAAGGCCCCGGCCTTGGCGAAGAAAATACCAATCTGGCCCAACAACGACTGATCCAGTCCGACCAGTAAGCCGCTGACGCTCGGCAACTGGGTAACGGCAATAGCATTCAGGCGGCCTTTACCCAGCCATTTGGGCGGCGCGCGCCAGAACCAGCTCAGCACCCCGGCGGCCACGAACAGCCAGGCGATTTCCGACTCTGTGATCACCGTGACCGAGAGCAAGGCCAGAAAGATTGCCCACAGCAGCTTGTCCTTGCCAACGCTCTTGGTGGTCAGCTTGTAGGCGCTGATGGCAATGATGCCGATCACAGCGGCACCCACCCCGTAGAACACGGCATGCATCCATTCCAGACCGCCAAACCGTTGGTAGGCCCAGCCCAGCAGAACCACCATAAAAAACGAGGGCAGCACGAAGGCCAGCCCGGCTAGGGTGGCGCCCAGGGTGCGGTAATGCACATAGCCGAGGTAGATGGCCGTTTGCGCGGCCATCGGCCCCGGCGCCAGCTGGGCCAGTGCAATCCCTTCCTTGTAGTCGGCTTCGGCGATCCAACCATGACGCTCGACCAGGTCCCGGTGCATGTAGCCGACCAAAGCGACCGGGCCGCCGAAACCGAAGGTGCCAAGACGCAGGAAGTACAGTACCAGTTGCCACAAGGTGTAGGCAGGATGCGTACCGATGGGGGCAGCATTGCTCAAGGCGATCTCCTTCTACAGAGTGGGTGCCCGCGAACCTTGCGGTCTGGCCGCTTCCTGGAAATGGGCGTAGAGCGAGTCCAGGACGTTGCTGATGTCGGCCAGCAGCAGGTCATCGTCCGCTATCCGGCTGCGTGAGCCGCCCAGTACGGCTTCAAAGCCGGTCCCTTCGGGCACCACGCTGCCGCCGACGTCAAGCGCATGCACCAGCTCACCGAGCCGGGACAAGGCCGGGTCGTGCTCAAGGCCGAAACTCGCGAGCAACACCTCGAACGTCACCCGTTCCCCGATATGGGTGAATGCGGCCCCGTCGAAATCGAAGCCCAGCGCCTCGGCCGGACAGGCATGCACATCGGTCAGCCAAGCAAAGCGCGCGGCGGGGTCGATGAAGCGACGGATCAGCCAGGCAGAGGCGACCCGATCCACCCATGGCCGCGCCCGAGTGGCCCACAAGCGTTGCTGGTAGTCGGCCAGCTCGAGACGGGGGATGTCTCCGCCCACCGCCAACGGCTCATCCGGCGAGTAGTGGCGGGTCAGCCACTTCTCCGCGTCGTTGCATTGCCGACGGGCCGACTTCAGCGACTCACCGGCAAAAAAGTCGATGGCGGCGATAGCTTCCAACTCCTTGCGCAGCTGACGCAGACTGCGCCTGGCATCGCTCTCCGCTCCCGGCGGCTGTGCCAGCAGCGCCGCCAGCGCCTCGCCCCATTGCTGGTAGGCCTCGCTGCGGTCGAACAGCGCCCGCCATCCCGCCTGGGTTGCGGGGTCGTCTTCCACCACCTGCAGCACATGCGCCATGCCATCAGCGGCCAACAGCTCATCGCGCCAGTTCGCCAGCATCTGACGCAGTTCTGGCCTGGCCGGCAACAGGTAGACGCCGTCACGCAGCGCGGCAGCGCCGATCGCTTTCATCTGCCGCCATAGCCGCACACGCAAGGTGCCGTTCCGCCCAGCTACAGTGGCAACCAGCACAAGCCAGTTGATCGGATTCATTGCATCTCCTTTGCAATGAACATTACACCATTTTCAATACAATATTTATTACATTTTTCGCAAAAATAATTACATAAGATTATAGCCAAGCAGAATGCCAGCTGGCCAAAATCGACGATTTGTACCCATAAGCTGGCCAAAAGCAGGAACGACGTTTCAAACGTAAAAAGCCTTGCTGAGCAAAGCTTTCAAGGGATGGGTATGGAGAAAAACGGAATGAATGTGGGACGTTGGAGTGGCTAGAAACACTAAACGGGAAGTATAAGCTGGCCGTTTCGGCCAACTTATGCTTCCCGTCACACACAAGGCAGAACCTGCCTGAAGAATTCTGGTGGACCGAAGGAGGATCGAACTCCCGACCTCTGCATTGCGAACGCAGCGCTCTCCCAGCTGAGCTATCGGCCCATGGCGCAGCATGTTAACACAGCGGCATTTTGCTTGACCAGCCCCTGAATTACCTCTCCTCCGTTCCGGCCAGCGGCAGGCTGAACCAGAACACGCAGCCGCCTTCCGGGCTGCTGACCGCGCCGAACTCGCCGCGGTGGAATTCCACGATGGAACGGCAGATGTTGAGGCCGATGCCCATGCCCTCCGGCTTGGTGGAGTAGAACGGGGTGAACAGATTGTCCTGCATGCCTGCGGCCAGCCCGGGGCCGTTGTCCACCACCTCCACCCGCCATTGGCCGTTCTCGACGCAGGTATGCAGCTCCACGCCGGGGCGCGGCGTGCCCGCCTCAACCAGCGCCTCGATCGCGTTCTTCATCAGGTTGAGCAATACCTGCTCGATCAACACCGGGTCCATGTCCACCCGGCAGGCGCGGCGGTCGGCCGCTAGCTGCAGGCTGACGCCGTTCTTGGCGGCCAGCGGCTCGGCCAGGCCCAGCGCGCGCTGCACCGAGCGCGCCGGCTCCACCCGCTCCAGCTGCGGCTCGTGCTTCTTGACGAAGGCGCGGATGCTGCTGACGATCTGCGCCGCGCGCCGCGACTGCTCGGCGATGGCGTGGATGGCGTCGCGCACGCCCGCCGGCAGCGCCAGCTCTTCCGGCAGCCGGCGGCTGACGCCGGCTGCGTAAGTATGGATAGCGGTCAACGGCTGGTTCAGCTCGTGCGCCAGCGTGGATGCCATCTCGCCCATCGCGATCAGCCGCGCGGTGTTCTGGAAGCGCTCCTGCTGCGCCTGCTCGCGCTCCTCGCGCCGGCGCTCGGCGGTGACGTCGCTGAGAATGGCCAGCCAGGCCGCTTCGCCGCTCACCCACTCGATGCGGCGGCGGCGGATCAGCAGGCAACGCTCCCCGGTGGCGATGAATTCCTGGCCGTAGTCGTCGCCGCTCTGGTCGGCCCGCAGGCCGGGCAGCAGCACGCAGCACGGCGCGTCAGCGTCGCCCACCTGCGATAGTTCGGCAAAGCCGGGGTTGGCGTACAGCAGCTGGCCGCTGCCCTCGTCCACCACGCATACCCCGGCGGCCAGGCCGTTGAGCACGGTGAGGAAACGGCGGTGGGCGGTATCCAGCGCCTTGCGCTGGCGCTGGCGCTCGGTGATGTCGAACAGCGACGCGATCCAGCCGCGCTGGCGGCCATCCTCCTCCACCAGCGGGGTGGCGAACAGCCGCACCACCAGCGTGTCGCCGCGCTTGCGCATCAAGGTCAGCTCGAAGCCCTGTTCCGGCTGGCGATTGTCGCGCACTGCGTCCATCGCGTCGGCCAGCACGCCATGCTGGTCCGCCGGCCAGAACGGATGCGGCGGGTGGCTGCCCACCAGCTCTTCCGGCGCGAAGCCCAGCATGTCGCAGAAGGCGCGGTTGACGCGGACGATCTCGCCTTCCAGCCCGATGGCCACCAGGCCGCTTTTCATCGAATCCTCTATCGCCTGCCTGAGCGACACCTCCTTGGCCAGCCGCTGCTCGGCCAGCAGCCGCTCGCGCATGTGGCGGCGGATGCGCCACACCGCGTACAGCAGGGTCAGCAGCAGCAGCGCGATCACCACCGTCAGCACCGGCAGGGTCAGGCCCAGGCCGCTGCGGTAGCTGACCGCGCGCAGGTAGAGACCGTAGCCGGGCGGGTCGAAGCCGGTCTGGTGCGAGATGGTGCCCGGCTGCTCGGCGGCGTCGAATTTCTGCGCCAGCGTCTTGCCGCCCAGATCGACGATGCTGATGTAGTTCTTGGAGGCGATCCACCACGGCACCTGGTGGTAAAGCAGCGCGTCAAGCTGGTAGGACAGCCTCAAACCGCCCAGCAGCTGCCCATCGTGGACGATGGGTATCGCCAGGTCGAAACGGTACTTGCCGTCCTGTCCCTGGTAGGGCGCGCCGTAGCTGGGCCGCGACAGGCGGCCGGCGCGCCACTGCGCATCGTATTCCGACGGCCCCAGCTGCCGCTCGTCGCGCCTCAGCCCGTGCGGATCCCACTCCACCCGGCGGTCGGCGCCGATGCGCTCCAGCGTCACCAGCTCCGGGTTCTCCCGCAGATAGAACGCCGCCAGCTGGGCGAAGCGCCGGCTGTCCACCTTGCCGGCGGCGATGTCGCGCGCCAGCGTGTCGCCCCATTCCTGGTGGGCTTCCAAATGCATGCGCAGCGACTGTTCCAGCCACAGCACCTCCTGGATCAGATTGTCCTGCTGCTCGTCGCGCCAGTCGCGGTACACCAGGTAGCTGAGGCTGCACAGCGCCAGCAGCAGCGCGACCAGGGCCAGGCTGGCGCCCAGCCACAGGCGGTGGGGAATGCGTCGAATGCGGGAATGAGAGGGCGGCATGGCTGAAACCGGACAATGGCACGTCTGCGATGATACCTCGCCCAAAGAACAGCGGGGACCATGCCCATGTTCTGGAATTCCCTAATGGCCAAACAGGCCTAGAGCTTCTACTTTACCGACAACAATAACCGGTTTTCAGCCGGGGCAAACAACACAACGCTACAAACGGATGGAGATCCCTACATGAAACTGAAGCACGCCGCGCTGGCCGTCTGCGCCAGCCTCACCCTTTCCGGATTCGCCCAGGCGGCCGGCGAGATCGTCATCAAGTTCAGCCACGTGGTGGCGCCGGAGACGCCCAAGGGCAAGGCCGCCGAATATTTCAAGAAACTGGCCGAGCAACGCACCCACGGCAAGGTCAAGGTGCAGGTCTATCCCAACAGCCAGCTCTACAAGGACAAGGAAGAACTGGAAGCGCTGCAGCTGGGAGCGGTTCAGATGCTGGCGCCCAGCCTGGCCAAATTCGGCCCGCTGGGGGTGAAGGAATTCGAGGTCTTCGACCTGCCCTATGTGTTCGATAACTACGACGAAGTCAACAAGGTGATGCACGGCCCGCTCGGCAAGCAATTGCTGGGCAAGCTGGAAACCAAGGGCATCAAGGGCCTGGCCTACTGGGACAACGGCTTCAAGAACTTCTCGGCCAACAAGCCGATCAAGAGCCCGACCGACCTCAAGGGCATGAAGATCCGCATCCAGTCGTCCAAGGTGCTGGAAGAGGAAATGCGCACCCTGGGCGCGCTGCCGCAGGTGATGGCCTTCTCCGAGGTCTACCAGGCGCTGCAGACCGGCGTGGTGGACGGCACCGAGCTGGAAGCGTCCAATCTTTACACCAGCAAGGCCTACGAGGTGCAGAAGAACCTGACGCTGACCCAGCACGGCTTCCTCGGCTACGCGCTGATCGTCAACAAGAAGTTCTGGGACGGCCTGCCGGCCGACGTCCGCGCCCAGCTGGACAGCGCGGTGCAGGACGCCTCCGTCTACGCCAACAAGATCGCCAAGGAAGAAAACGACAAGGCCGTGGCCGCGATCAAGGCCTCCGGCAAGACCAAGGTCTACGTCCCCACGCCGCAGGAGCGCGAGGCCTTCAAGAAGGCGCTGCTGCCCGTTCATCAGAAAATGGCTTCCCGCATCGGCCCCGATCTGCTAAAGCAGATCTATAAGGAAACCGGCTTCAACCCCGGCAAGTAACAGGCCTGCAGCCGCGCATCGTCCGATGCGCGGCTGCGCTGCGCGCATAGGAAACCCGCCATGCTGAAATTCCTCGACCATCTCGAGGAGTGGATGATTGCCTGTCTGATGGGGGCCGCCACCCTGATCACTTTCGTAGCGGTGCTGCACCGCTACGGCTCGGGCATTCCCGCTCTTCAACCCTACCTGGCCCACATCAATCTGTCCTGGGCGCAGGAGCTCACCGTTTACCTGTTCGTGTGGATGGCCAAATTCGGCGCCGCCTACGGCGTGCGCACCGGCATCCACGTCGGCGTCGACGTGCTGATCAACCGCCTGCCCGACAGGACCCGCGCCCGCTTCATCGTGTTCGGCCTGTTGGCCGGCGCGCTGTTCACCGGAGCCATCGCCGTGATGGGCGGCGATTTCGTCTGGAACATCGCCCACACCGACCAGACCTCGCCCGACCTGGAGGCGCCGATGTGGCTGGTCTACCTGGCCATCCCCGCCGGCTCCACGCTGATGTGCTTCCGCTTCCTGCAGGTGGCATGGAACTTCGTCAAGACCGGCGACCTGCCCAAGCATGACCACGGCCACGTGGAAGGCATCGAGGGCAACGAGGCGCTGGACAACCTGCATCCGCACGACATGCATCACGGAGGCCGTCCATGAGCGCCCTGATCATTTTCGGCCTGCTGCTGGCGCTGATGCTGACCGGCATGCCCATTTCCATCTCGCTGGGCCTGACCGTCCTCACCTTCCTGTTCACCATGACCGAGGTGCCGATCACCTCGGTCGCCCTCAAGCTGTTCACCGGCATCGAGAAGTTCGAGATCATGGCGATCCCCTTCTTCATCCTGGCCGGCAACTTCCTGATGCACGGCGGCGTCGCGCGGCGGATGATACGTTTCGCCACCACCCTGGTCGGCCACTGGTACGGCGGCCTGGGCCTGGCCGGCGTGGTGTCCTGCGCGCTGTTCGCCGCCATCACCGGCTCCTCGGTCGCCACCGTCGTCGCCGTGGGCTCCATCATCCTGCCGGCGATGCTGAAACAAGGCTACCCGCAGCGCTTCGGCGCCGGCGTGATCACCACCTCCGGCGCGCTGGGCATCCTGTTCCCGCCGTCGATCAATCTGGTGATGTACAGCATCGCCACCGCCGGCATGGACGTCACCGGCCCCAGCGGCATGAGCGTGTCCACCGCCTCGGTCGGCCAGCTGTTCATGGCCGGCGTGCTGCCCGGCCTGTGCCTGTCCTTCCTCTTGGGCATGACCACCTGGTTCCGCGCCAAGAAGTTCGACTACCCTAGGTTGCCTCGCGCCAGCTGGGGCGAGCGCTGGCTCGCGTTCCGCGAATGCGTGTGGGGCCTGCTGCTGATCGTGCTGGTGATAGGCGGCATCTACTCCGGCGTGTTCACCCCGACCGAAGCGGCGGCGATGGCCGCGGTGTACGCCTTCGTGATCGCGGTGTTCGTCTACAAGGACATGGGGCTGAAAGACGTGCCCAAGGTGCTGATCAACGCCGCGTCGATGAGCGCGATGCTGCTCTACATCATCACCAACGCGGTGCTGTTCTCCTTCCTGATGGCGTCCGAGCAGATCCCGCAAACCATGGCGGCCTGGATGGCCAGCCAGGGCTTCGGCATCGTCGCCTTCCTGCTGTTGACCAACATCCTGCTCTTGGCGGCCGGCAACTTCATGGACCCGTCGGCCATCGTGCTGATCATGGCGCCCATCCTGTACCCGGTGGCGGTGAAGCTGGGCGTCAACCCGGTGCATTTCGGCATCCTGATCGCGGTCAACATGGAGGTGGGCATGTGCCACCCGCCGGTGGGATTGAACCTTTACGTCGCGTCGGGGATCACCAAGATGGGGATCACCGAGTTGACGGTGGCGGTGTGGCCGTGGCTGCTGACCATGCTGGGCTTCCTGCTGGCAGTGACCTTCATCCCGGAAATCTCGCTTTGGCTGCCGCGGATGCTGGGCATGATGAACTGAGTTTCCCGCCCCAAACGACATGCCGCCGCGATGGGCTTTGCCCATCGCGGCTTTTGTCCGACACGGCATAGCCCAGGCCTGGCATAAGCCTTATAATGCGAGGCTGATTCTCCCTTACCGACATAAAAGAACATTTCTCAATCAGGAGCCTGCGAATGGACGAGCAATTGCGCCAAAGCGCACTGGAGTTTCACCAGTTCCCGACACCGGGCAAGATTCAGGTTGCCCCGACCAAGCCGCTGACCACCCAGCGCGATCTGGCACTGGCCTACTCCCCCGGCGTGACCGCCCCGTGCGACGCCATCGTCGAAGACCCGCTCAACGCCTACAAATACACCGCCCGCGGCAACCTGGTGGCCGTGATTTCCAACGGCACCGCTGTGCTCGGCCTGGGCAACATCGGCGCGCTGGCCAGCAAGCCGGTGATGGAAGGCAAGGGCGTATTGTTCAAGAAGTTCGCCGGCATCGACGTGTTCGACATCGAGGTCAACGAGCTCGATCCCGACAAGCTGGTCGACATCATCTGCTCGCTGGAGCCGACCTTCGGCGGCATCAACCTGGAAGACATCAAGGCGCCGGAGTGCTTCTACATCGAGAAGAAGTGCCGCGAGCGCATGGGCATTCCGGTCTTCCACGACGACCAGCACGGCACCGCCATCGTGGCGGCCGCGGCTGTGCTGAACGGCCTGCGCCTGGTGAAAAAGGAAATCGGCGAAGTGCGCGTGGTGGCCTCCGGCGCCGGCGCCGCCGCCATCGCCTGCCTGGACCTGTTGGTGGCCCTGGGCGTGAAGCGCGAAAACATCACCATCTGCGACTCCAAGGGCGTGGTCTTCGTCGGCCGCGACGAGAAGCTGGACGAATCCAAGCTGCGCTACGCCATCCAGGACAACGGCTGGCGCAAGCTGGCCGACGCGATGGCCGGCGCCGACATCTTCATGGGTCTGTCCGGCCCGCGCCTGGTGAGCCAGGACATGGTGAAGAGCATGGCCCGCGATCCGCTGATCCTGGCCATGGCCAACCCGGAACCGGAAATCCTGCCGCCGCTGGTCAAGGAAGTGCGCCCGGACGCCATCATCGGCACCGGCCGCTCGGACTTCCCGAACCAGGTCAACAACGTGCTGTGCTTCCCCTTCATCTTCCGCGGCGCGCTGGACGTGGGCGCGACCACCATCAATGAAGAGATGAAGCTGGCCACCGTGCGCGCGATCGCCGACCTGGCGATGGCCGAGCAGAACGACGTGGTCGCCTCCGCCTACGGCGACCAGGAGCTGTCCTTCGGTCCGGAATACGTGATTCCGAAACCGTTCGACCCGCGCCTGATCGTCAAGATCGCCCCCGCCGTGGCCAAGGCCGCGATGGATTCCGGCGTCGCCACCCGTCCGATCCAGGACTTCGACGCCTACGCCGACCAGTTGGCCCAGTTCGTCTACAAGACCAACCTGTTCATGAAGCCGGTGTTCGCCCAGGCCAAGAAGGATCCGAAGCGCGTGGTGATGACCGAGGGCGAGGACGAGCGCGTGCTGCACGCCACCCAGGAGATCGTCACCCAGGGCCTGGCCAAGCCGATCCTGGTGGGCCGCCCCAGCGTGATCGAGAAGCGCATCGAGAAGCTGGGCCTGAAGATGCGTCCGGGCGTGGACTTCGAACTGGTCAACAATGAATCCGACCCGCGCTTCAACGACTACTGGCAGGACTACTACCAGCTGATGAAGCGCAAGGGCGTGTCGCAGGAGCAGGCCCGCCGCCGCGTGATCGGCAACACCACGCTGATCGGCGCGATGATGGTGCGCCGCGGCGACGCCGACGCGCTGATCTGCGGCACCTACGGCCCGTACCGCCAGCACTTCGACATCCTGGAGAACGTGCTGGGCTACGCCAACAAGGACAAGGTGGCCGGCGCGATGAACGCGCTGATCCTGCCGACCGGCAACATCTTCATCACCGACACCTACGTCAACGCCGAGCCCTCCGCCGAGCAGCTGGCCGCCATCACCAAGATGGCCGCGCAAAGCATCCAGCGCTTCGGCATCCAGCCGAAGGCCGCGCTGCTGTCCAACTCCAGCTTCGGCGCACTTAACACCGCGTCGGCGCAGAAGATGCGCGCCGCCTTCGACCAGATCCGCGCCGCCCAGCCGGAACTGGAAATCGACGGCGAGATGCAGGGCGACGCCGCGCTGGTGGAAAGCATCCGCCAGCAGGCGATGCCGGACTCCACGCTGAAGGGCTCGGCCAATCTGCTGATCATGCCGAACGTGGAAGCCGCCAACATCAGCTACAACCTGCTGCGCGTGTCGGCGTCCGACGGCGTGACCATCGGCCCGATCCTGATGGGCATGGCCAAGCCGGCGCACATCCTGACCCCGATCTCGTCGGTGCGCCGCATCGTCAACATGGTGGCGCTGGCCTCGGTCGACGCCCAGGTCGCCGCGCAACAGGGCTGATCCGGCGCCTCAGGCGTCTTATACTGAACGGGCAAGCGTCGCTTGCCCGTTTTTTCATTGCAGGAAACGTCGATGAGCCAAGACAACCATAACGACCCGTTCGCCCTGTTCCGCCAGTTCTGGCAACAAGCCACGCCGCCCGGCATGCAGGCCTTCCTGCCGCCGATGTCGGAAGAGGAGATCGAGCGCAAGCTGGCCGAACTCAGGGTGGTGGAAGGCTGGCTGACAATGAATCTGGGCGTGCTCTCCATGCAGATCAAGACGCTGGAAATGCAGAAGACCGCGTTGCATTCGATGCGGCCGAAAGATCCGCCTGTTGGCTGAGCGCCCCGCCCCGCTCCGCTGGGCGCCGCTGCTGGCGCTGTGCCTGCTGTGGCTGCTGCCCGGCCTGGTCGGCCACGAGCCCTGGAAACCGGACGAAGCCTACACCTTCGGCCTGGTGCGCCATATCGCCGCCAGCGGCGACTGGGTGGTGCCCACGCTGGCCGGCGAGCCCTTCATGGAAAAACCGCCGCTGTTCTTCATCAGCGCCGCGTGGACCATGCGCCTGTTCGAAGGCTGGCTGGGCGCGCCCGACGCCGCCCGGCTGGCTGCGGGCCTCTGGAACCTGATCGCCTGGCTGGGCCTGGCGACCGCCGCGCGCGCCCTGTTCGGCCCCGGTCACGGCCGCTGGGCGCTGGTGCTGCTGATCGGCACGCTCGGCCTACCGCTGCGCGCCCACCAGCTGATTACCGACACCGCACTGCTGGCCGGCTTCTGCTGGGGGCTGGCCGGGCTGAGCCAGGCGCTGACGTATCCCGCCCGCGCCGGGCTGATGCTGGGCGCCGGCGCCGCCATCGCCTTTCTCAGCAAGGGCCTGCTCGGACCCGGCTGCCTGGCCGCCGCCGCGCTGGCGCTGCTCGCCCGCCGCGACTACCGCCAGCCCGCCTACCTGAAAACGCTGGCCGTCGCGCTGGCGACCGCCTTGCCCCTTCCCCTGTTGTGGATGGCCAGCCTTTATCAACGCGATCCGGGCTTGTTCCACCTCTGGCTGGACGCCAACAACTTCGGCCGTTTCCGCGGCACCGTCAATCTCGGCCCGCGGGCAGGGCACGGCTTCTACGGCCTGACGCTGCCCTGGTATGCGCTGCCGGTCTGGCCGCTGGCGCTGCTGGCGCTATGGCGCGCCGCGCGCGGCCGGATCGCATGGCCGCCGCTGTTGCCGCCTCTCGCCTTGTTCGCTTGCACGCTGGCGGTGCTGGCCGCCGCCGGCTTGCAGAGCGCGCGCAGCCCGCTACGCTGGCCTGGCCACGCGCTGACCCTGCTGCTGCTGGCCCTGCTCGCCTACCTGCTGCTGGTCGCCCATGCGCTCAGCTTCCCGCTGGGCGCGGACTGGGGACGGGAACTGCTCGGCCGGAAATTCAGCGGCTGGACGCCGCAATTCCAGCCCGGGCGCTGGCTGCTGTTTGCCGCGTCTGCCGCCCTGCTCGCCTGGTGCTGGCTGCAACCGCTGGCCGGCGGCTATCGCCTGGCCTGGCGCTGGAGCGTGGGCCTGACGCTGCTATGGTGCGGCATGGCCATTTTGTGGCTGCCGGCCCTGGACCACGGCATGCGCTACCGCGAAGCCTTTGCCGCGCTGAGACCCGGACCGGACACCCTGATCCTCCCCGGCGACTGCGTCGCCAGCCTGGGGCTGGGCGAGCCTCAGCGCGCGCTGCTCGAATACTACGCCGGGCTGCGCACGCGGCGGCTGGAGGTCTCATCGGGCGCCGGGAGCTGTCGCTGGCTGTTGTTGCAGACGCTGCACGACCAGGTGCCCGCGCCTTACAATACATTGCATCCCATTTATACCTTTCAACGTCCAGGAGACCACAAGGAACGCTTCAGGCTGTATAGCCTGCGGTAAATTGGCATTTTTCAGCATGACAGCGCTATCTTGCGTCACATTCCGTCACACTGTCCCACATAACTATTAACAAATTCTTGTGCAAATTTATCTTATCCTGACATTCCCAAGGATGAGGTATTGCATGACTGTCACAAACTCCGTGGATTTGTTCTGGTCGCTGGCGACGGGCGAGTTCTCCCGACGCGATGGATTCGACGAGGGCAAGAACCGCTTCAAATTCGTCTTCCGCGGCATGCTGACGCTGCCGTGGACCTTGCGCTGGCTGGACACTTTCCGCCAGTCGCAGAC
Organism: Chromobacterium violaceum ATCC 12472; assembly: GCF_000007705.1. Taxonomy (NCBI): domain Bacteria; kingdom Pseudomonadati; phylum Pseudomonadota; class Betaproteobacteria; order Neisseriales; family Chromobacteriaceae; genus Chromobacterium; species Chromobacterium violaceum. The sequence continues at coordinate 945,029 of NC_005085.1, read as the reverse complement.
GCTGTTGAGCTATCTGCGCCGCAATCCACGGCTGGCCAGCAAGCTGCATCGCCCCTACCTGTTCCGTTCGCTGGGCTGCCGCGGCAAGCTGGCGGCGCTGTGCGCGCACTACGAGCTGCTCGAGCAGCGCTTCGGCGCCGACACCCGCAGCCAGTTGCTGTCCAGCGCGCCGCTGCGACTGGCCGACCTCGCCGGCAAGAACGACGGCCGGCTGCAGTTGCTGCTGACGCATCAGCACAATTTCGACAAGGAAGGAGAAATGTCGCTGCAGGTTTGCGACGCCGGCCAAGTGCCGCTGGCGACGCTGACCTTCACGCTGACCCGCCGCGGCGAAGAGATGGTGATGGTGGTGGGCGGACTGCAGGGCCCGCGCAAACCCTACGGCGCCGAACAGGTGCAGCAGGCGACCAAGACCGCCCACGGCCTGTTCCCGAAGCGGCTGGCGATGGAAGCGCTGACCGCGCTGGCGCGCAAGATCGGCGTCGACGACATCCTGGCGGTCGGCAACCGCGAGCATATCTACAGTTCCTGGCGCTATCGCCGCAGCTTCTTCGCCGACTACGACAGCTTCTGGCAGACGCTGGAAGCCGAGCCGGTGGACAACGGCCGCTTCCACCGCGTTCCGCTGACGCTGCCGCGCAAGGCGATGGCCGACATCGCCAGCAAGAAGCGCTCGGAATACCAGCGCCGCTACAACCTGCTGGACGACCTGTCCGCCCAGACCCTGGCCGCGCTCTGACAGCCTGTTCAAAGTCTTTGAACAGGCTGCGGTTCAGGCCGGCCTTTCCAGCGTGAACGCCTCCTCGGCCAGGCTGTAGCGGTTGCCGCCCAGCTTGCCCACCGCCTGCAGCGCCTGCTCGTCTATCGCGCCGTCGCGCCACAAGCCTTCGGCGACGTGGATGCACTTCACCTCGGCCAATACCAGATTGCCCGCCCCGCTGCCGTGGCCGAAAGTCAGGCACTGGTGCAGCGTGCACTCCAGCCGCACCGGCGCCTCGGCCACGCCCGGCGGCTTGACCGTCGAGCTGTCGGTCTTGGCCACACCGGCCAGCTCGAACTCATCGACATCGGCAGGATAGGCGCCGCAACTGGCGTTCATCGCCGCCGCCAGCGGCTGGCTGACGATGTTGACCACCAGCTCCCCGGTCAGGCGGATGTTGGCCAGCGTGTCCTTGTCCCGCTCCGGCGCCTGCTTCAGGATGCTGATGCCCAAGAGCGGCGGGTTGACGCTCATCACGTTGAAGAAGGAAAACGGTGCCAGATTGCACACCCCTTTCAGATCCTGAGTGCTGACCCAGGCGATGGGGCGCGGCAACACGCACCCCACCAGCAGCTGATACAGATTCGTCCGCTCCAATTGCTGCACATTGAACTCCATCTCGTTCTTTCACCTGCGCCAGACTTCGGATGCCAACATTCTAATGTGCATGACCGCCGCCGCACCAGCCGCTTCTTGTCGGCGATTCAACTGGTTTGCCACAGCGCCAGCCGTTAAAATGCCCGGATGAACGCACCCCGCTTTGTCCATCTTCGCCTCCACTCGGAGTTTTCCATCACCGACGGCATCGTCCGCCTCGACGACGCGGTCAAACGCGCCGCCAAGGAACAGATGCCCGCGCTCGGCGTGTCCGACCTGATGAATCTGTTCGGCATGGTCAAGTTCTACAAGAGCTGCCGCAATAAGGGCATCAAGCCCATCGTCTCCGCCGACATCTGGCTGGAAAACGAAGAAGACCGCGACAAGCCTTACCGGCTGATGCTGACGGCGAAGAACCGCGAGGGCTACCGCCGGCTGTGCGAGCTGCTGACCGAGGCGTTCAGCCACAACCAGTACCGCGGCCGCGCCGAGATCAAGCGCGCCTGGCTGGCATCCGGCGACAACAGCAACCTGCTGTGCCTGTCCGGCGCCCACCTGGGCGACGTCGGCATCGCGCTGTCCATGGGCCAGCGCGACGAAGCGCGCCGCCGCGCCGAGTATTGGGAAAGCCTGTTCCCGGGCGCGTTCTACCTGGAAATCCAGCGCGTGGACAGCGCCCAGGTGGAAAACGTGGTGCAGGCGACGCTATGGCTGGCCGGCGAGACCGGGCTGCCGGTGGTCGCCACCCATCCCATCCAGTTCATGGAGAAGGAAGACTTCAAGGCCCACGAGGCGCGGGTGTGCATCGCCGAAGGCTACACGCTGGGCGACAAGCGCCGGCCGCGCAGCTTCAGCGAGTGCCAGTATTTCCTCAGCGCCGAGCAGATGGTCGAGCGCTTCGCCGACATCCCCGAGGCGCTGGCGAATACCGTGGAAATCGCCAAGCGCTGCAATATCTCGGTGGTGCTGGGCAAAAACTATCTGCCGCTGTTCCCGACGCCTGACGGCATGTCGCTGGACGACTTCCTGGTCCACGAGGCCAAGCGCGGCCTGGAGGAGCGGCTGAAGCAGCTGTACCCGGACGAGGCCGAGCGCCAGGAAAAGCGGCCCGACTACGACGCGCGGCTGAAATTCGAGTGCGACACCATCATCCAGATGGGCTTCCCCGGCTACTTCCTGATCGTGGCCGACTTCATCCAGTGGGGCAAGGCCAACGGCTGCCCGGTAGGTCCCGGCCGCGGCTCCGGCGCCGGCTCCCTGGTGGCCTACAGCCTGTCGATTACCGATCTGGACCCGCTGAAGTACGCGCTGCTGTTCGAGCGCTTCCTGAACCCGGAGCGGGTGTCCATGCCCGACTTCGACGTGGACTTCTGCCAGGAAAACCGCTGGCGGGTGATCGAATACACCCGCCGCAAATACGGCGAGGAGGCGGTGAGCCAGATCGCCACCTTCGGCACCATGTCGTCCAAGTCGGTGATCCGCGACGTCGGCCGCGTGCTGGACCTGCCCTTCGGCCTGTGCGACCGCCTGTCCAAGCTGATCCCGCTGGAGGCCAACAAGCCGCTGAGCCTGGAAAAGGCGATGCAAGTGGAGCCGCAGATCGGAGAGATCATCGAAAGCGAGGGCGCGCAGGAGCTGATCGAACTGGCGATGACGCTGGAAGACCTGACCCGCGGCATCGGCATGCACGCCGGCGGCGTGCTGATCGCGCCCGGCAGGCTGACCGATTTCTGCCCGCTGTACATCGCCAGCGGCGACGGCGCCTCTCCCGTCTCGCAGTTCGACAAGGACGACGTCGAGCAGATCGGCCTGGTGAAGTTCGACTTCCTGGGCCTGCGCAACCTGACCATCATCGAGCTGGCGCAGAAGTACATCAAGGATCTCACCGGCGAGGACGTCGACGTCGCCCACCTGCCGCTGGACGACAAGCCGGCCTACAAGGTGTTCGCCACCGCCAACACCACCGCCGTGTTCCAGTTCGAGTCCACCGGCATGAAAAAGATGCTGGTGGAAGCCAAGCCGAGCAAGTTCGAGGAAATTATCGCCTTCGTGGCCTTGTATCGCCCGGGCCCGATGGACCTGATCCCCGACTTCATCCAGCGCATGCACGGCGCCAAGTTCGAGTACCTGCACCCGCTGCTGGAGCCGGTGCTGGCGCCGACCTACGGCATCATGGTGTACCAAGAGCAGGTGATGCAGTCGGCGCAGGTGATCGGCGGTTACTCGCTGGGCGGCGCCGACCTGCTGCGCCGCGCGATGGGCAAGAAGAAGGTCGAGGAAATGGTGGCTCAGCGCGCGATGTTCGTGCAGGGCGCCGCCAAGCAGGACATTCCCGAAGCCAAGGCCAACGAAATCTTCGACTACATGGAGAAGTTCGCCGGCTACGGCTTCAACAAGTCGCACGCCGCCGCCTACGCGCTGGTGGCCTACCACACCGCCTGGCTGAAGGCCCACCACTGCGCGGCCTATATGGCGGCGACGATGTCCACCGAATTGGACAACACCGACCAGCTGAAGGTGTTCTACGACGACTGCCAGGACCCCAAGAACGGCGTCACCTTCCTGCCGCCGGACGTCAACCATGGCTTCTACCGCTTCGTGCCGGTCAGCCGCAAGGAAATCCGCTACGCGCTGGGCGCGATCAAGGGCACCGGCGAATCGGCGGTCAATCACATCGTCGAGGTGCGCGAGGCCGGCGGCCCGTTCACCGACCTGTTCGACTTCTGCAAGCGCACCGACAAGAAGCTGGTCAACAAGCGGGTGATCGAGGCGCTGATCCGCGCCGGCGCCTTCGACGCCATCGAACCCAACCGCGCGCTGTTGTTCGCCAATGTCGGCCTGGCGATGGAGGCCGCCGAGCAGGCGCACGCCAACGCCAACCAGGGCGGCTTGTTCGACATGTTCGGCGACGACGTCGCGCCGGCGGTGGAAATGGCGGCCACCCGTCCCTGGAGCGACGCGGTCAAGCTGGCCGAGGAAAAGCTGGCGATCGGCTTCTACTTGTCCGACCACCCGTTCTCGGCCTACGAGAAGGAAGTACGCGGCTTCATCAAAACCACGCTGTCGCGGCTGACGCCGCGCAAGGAGCCGCAGCTCTTGGCCGGCTTCGTCACCGGCATCCGCGTCAAGGTGGGCAACCGCGGCAAGATGGCTTTCGTGCAGCTGGACGACGGCACCGCCAAGCTGGAAGTCAGCCTGTTCGCCGAGAGCTTCGAGCTGAACCGCGACAAGCTGAAGGAGGACGTGGTGCTGGTGGTGGAGGGCAAGGTCAGCGAGGACAGCTTCTCCGGCGGCCTGCGCATCGTCGTCGACAAGCTGTACAGCCTGGGCGAGGCGCGCAGCCGCTACGCCCGCGGCCTGGCGCTGCAACTGCCGGCCAAGCCCGACATCGCCCGCCTCAAGTCCGAGCTGCATCCGTTCAAGAGCCAGGACGCCGGCTGCCTGGTGCGGCTGGCCTACAACAACGGCAAGGCCAAGGGCGAACTGATGCTGCCGCAGGAATGGGGCGTGCGCCTGGATGACGGCCTGCTGCTGTCCCTGGCGGACTGGCTGGGCGAAGGCAAGGTCAAGGTGCTGTGGTGACGCCGCGGCGCTGAACCGCCCTCCCGCCGCGCCGCCGTTCGCCTGAACGGCGGCGTTTTTCATGCCGGCGCGCCGCCTTGCCAGCCGCCTCGCCGTGCCCCTATTATGCCAACGGGCTCCCCGCCGCCGCGGTCGGCGCCAGCCGGAAACCCAGGCCAGGCGGGCATTGGCGTGCCGCTGTCGCCTGACTGTCGCCCCGCTGTCCTTGTCCATCCCGACGGGCCGAACCACACTGCAGCCAGTGATCGAACGGAGGTTTTATGCTGATACAGAAACTGAGGCTGCAACGCGGCTGGTCGCAACAACAACTGGCCGATCTCAGCGGTTTGAGCGTGCGCACCATCCAGCGCATCGAGCGCGGCCAGGGCGCCAGCGTCGAGTCGCTGAAGTCGCTGGCCTCCGTGTTCGAGATCGACTTCTCGGAACTGAACAAGGAGCCCGCCATGATGGACCCGACCACCCCTGACGCCATCGCCGCGCCCGCAGCCTCCCGCGAGCTGGAGGAAATGCTGGCGCTGCAACATGTGAACCGTCTCAAGCGTTTCTACCGGCACCTGATCCAGTACGCGCTGGTGATGGCCGCGCTGGTCGTCATCAACCTGCTGACCTCGCCCCATCACTGGTGGGTGATGTGGCCAGCGCTGGGCTGGGGCATGGGCCTGCTGGCGCATGCGATCAACGCCTTCGAGCTGCTGCCGGTCCTGGGACCAGACTGGGAGCGGCGCCAGGTGGAGAAGCGCCTGGGCCGCAAGCTGTCGTCCTGACGGGCTGGCTGCCGCTCCGCCCGCCGGAACGGGAGCACGCTCAGCCGGTGACGCTGGCGGCGCCCGTCTCCACGTGGCCGACCAGGCGGCGGACGAAACTGCCGTCGCCGGTGCAGGTGACGGTGAAATCGTACCAACCGTAGACGCCGGACAGGTTCCAGCTCAGCAGCTGGCTGCCCCCCGGCGTCACCACCACCTGTTGCGGCGCCGCGCCGCCGTAGCCGTTGCCGCTGACCTGGAAGGTGGCCACCTTGGCGCCCTGGTTGTTCAATTGCAGCGTCAGCTGCGGCACGCCCGCCACCACCGACACCGCGCTCACCGCCTCCAGCACGCCCATCGCGCTGCGGAGGTTGCCGGCGAAGCGGCGCAGGAAGCCGTTGGGACCGTACACCGTCAGGTCATACAGGCCGCCGCCGTAAGTCTGCGCGTGGAAATAATCCTTGATCTCGCCGCCGCCGGTCACGTCGTATTGCCACGGCCCGTCGCTGCGGTACTGGTTGGCGTAGATGGCGTAATGGACGGCCTGGCTGCCGCTGTTCTGCATGTGCACCCAGAAGATGCCGCCGGCCAAATCGGTGCTGCCGTAGGCGTTGCATTGATAGGGCAGCGCGCGCGCCGGGCGGCGGCCGCCTTCCGGCGCCGGCATCTGGCCCGGCAGCGGCGCGGTCGGCGCCGGCCAGCCCTTGCTCTGCTGCGCCTGGGTCAGCAGCGCGGCGGTGTCCGGGAAGGCGGGCACGCTGGCGTTGCGGCTGGAGAAATCCAGCGCGCTGGAAAGGTCGCCGCAGATCTGCCGGCGCCAGGCCGAGATATTCGGCTCCTGCACCCCGGTCCAGGTCTCCAGGAAGCGGATCACCGAGGTATGGTCGAACACCTGCGAGCAGACGTGCCCGCCGCGGCTCCACGGCGACAGCACCAGCATCGGCACCCGCGGCCCCAGGCCGATGGGCTTGCCGCCGATAAACTCGGCGGCGGTGCCGGCCGGCGGCACCGGCGGCGGCATGTGGTCGAACAGGCCGTCGTTCTCGTCGTAGTTGAGCAGCAGCACCGTGGACGCCCACACGTCCGGATTGGCGGTCAGCGCCTGCAGCACGCGGTCCAGCAGGTAGGCGCCGGCGGCCGGCGGCGCGCTCGGATGCTCGGAATACGCCTCCGGCGCGACGATCCACGACACCTGCGGCAGCGTGCCGTTGACCGCGTCGTTGCGGATGGCGGCCACCAGGTCCTGCACCGAGTTGCCGCTGACCTTGGGCACCGAGCTCATGCCGCGGTCGCACAAGGGATTGCCCGGCTTGGCGCTGCGGTACTGGTTGAACCAGGCCAGCGCGTTGTCGTCGTAGTTGTCGCCCAGCACCTGGTACACCTTCCAGCTGACGCCCGCCGCCTGCAGCCGCTCCGGATAGGTGGTCCAGCTGTAGCCTTTCTCGCTGTTGTCGGTCACCGGCCCGCCGTTCTTGCCGGCCGGGTCCACCATGCCGCTCCACAGATAGAGGCGGTTGGGATTGGTCGGCCCCTGCACCGAGCAGAAATAGTGGTCGCACAGCGTGAAGGCGTCGGCCAGCGCGTAGTGGTAAGGGATGTCGGCGCGGGTGAAGTAACCCATGGTCAAGCTGCTCTTGGCCGCGATCCAGCCGTCGTACTTGCCCTGGTTCCAGGCGGCGTGGGTGCCGGTCCAGGAGTGGTCCAGGTCGGTCAGGTACTGGGCGTTGGTGCGGGTGGTGTCCAGGCGGAACGGGTACTCGCCGTTGGACAGATTGGGCTGGCGGAACACGCTGCTGCCGTTGCGCAGCTGCAGCGCGCTGCGGTCGCCGAAGCCGCGCGCGCCGCCCAACGCGCCGAAATAATGATCAAAGGAGCGGTTTTCCTGCATGAACACCACCACATGCTTGACCGCGGACAGGCTGCGCCCAGCCGGCCGGATCGCCATCGCCGCTGCCAGGCCGGGCGGCAACGCGCCGGCGGCCATGCCGGCGGCGGACAACTTGAGAAACTCACGACGTGACATCTCGCTCATGACAACGCTCCGTAAATTTTCAGGATTCATGACCTCGTCAATCGAGGCCAAACGCGCAGTGTGCGCAAGCAATGTGATGGCTTGATTAAAAAAAAACCGACAAAAACCTCTATGCATATCCGGCGGTCTTTCCCGTCCAGCGCGCATCGATTAACCTTGTCCGCCCGCCACACCCAAGCAGGACGATCTCCCATGCAGCTGCGCCAGGCCCGACGGTCAGACCTATCCGCCGTGTTCGCCATCGAACAGGCGGTGTTCGGCCACCACGTCTATCCCGATTTCTTCTTCCGCCAGGCGCTGGACCTGTGGCCGGACTGGTTCTGGCTGGCCGAAGACGAGGCCGGCGCGCCCGTCGGCTACGCGCTGGGCGCGCCGTCCCAAGAGCCCGACCGGTTGTGGGTGCTGTCGCTGGCCCTGCTGCCGTCCTGCCGCGGCCGCGGCGCCGGCCAGGCGCTGATGCGGGCCGTCCTGCAGGCGATGAAGCCGCGCGCGCGCAGCGTCCGGCTGACCGTGGACCCGGCCAACCCGGCCGCCGGCCTGTACCGCAAGCTGGGATTCGCCGAGATCGCCCGCGAGGACGACTACTTCGGCCCCGGCGAGGCGCGGCTGCTGCTGGAGTGGCAACCCGGCTGACATGCGCTACACTGGCGCTTTTGCCCGATTGAAGCGCCGATGAAGTCCGCATTGCTCCAGCGCCTGCTGGCCGCCCTGTCCCTGGCCGCCTGTCTCGGCTATTTCCTGGTCCTGGCGCTGCGCCCGGACTGGCTGTCCGGCTGCGTCGCCGGCCTGCCGCTGTCCATCCTGCTGGCGCTGGCGGTGATCCTGCTGCTGTGCTTGGTGTCCACGCTGTACAGCCGCGTCGGCGACGGAGAGGACGCATGAGCGCCTCGCAGCTGCTGTTCCTGGCGCTGACGCTGCTGACGCTGGGCCTGACCGCCGCCGCCCGCCGCCGCACCGCCTCCCTCAATGATTTCTATACCGCCGGCGGCCGCCTCCCCCCCTGGCAGAACGGCTTGGCGCTGGCTGGCGACTACCTGTCCGCCGCCGCCTTCCTCGGCGCGGCCGGCATGTATCTGGGCCAAGGTTACGACTCGCTGGCCTACGCGGTGGGCACGCTGGCCGGCTGGCCGCTGCTGCTGTTGCTGCTGGCCGGACCGCTGCGCCGGCGCGGACGCTACACCGTGGCCGGCGTGCTCAGCCAGCGTTTCGACCACCCCGGCGTGCGGCTGGTCAGCATCGCCAGTTCGCTGACGGTGACGCTGTGCTACCTGATCGTCCAGCTGGTGGGCGCCGGCAAGTTGATCGAGCTGTTGTTCGGCCTGCCCTACCTGGCCGCCGTCGGCCTGGTCGGCGCGCTGATGATGGCCTACGTGGCGCTGGGCGGCATGCTGGCCGCCACCTGGGTGCAGATCAGCAAGGCCAGCCTGCTGTTCGTCTGCGCGCTGCTGCTGGCCGCCGGCGTGCTGGCCCGCTACGGCGGCAGCCCGGCCGCGCTGTTCGCCGCCGCCGCCAAGCTGCGCGGCGCGGCGGCCTTCCTGCCCAGCCAGGCGCTGGCCGACCCGGTGGAGGCGCTGTCGCTGGGCCTGGGCCTGAGCCTGGGCCTCTTGGGCCTGCCGCACGTGCTGATGCGTTTCTTCACCGTGGCCGACGCCCGCGCCGCGCGCCGCTCGGTCGGCATCGCCACCTGGCTGGTGGCGGCCTTCTTCCTGCTCAACCTGGTCATCGGCTACGGCGCGATGACCCTGGTCGGCCCCGACCCGCAGTTCCATGCGGTCGACGGCAAGCTGATCGGCGGCGGCAATATGGCGGCGCTGCACCTGGCCGCTCTGCTGGGCGGCGATTTCGCGCGCGCGCTGGTGGCGGCGGTGGCCTTCGCCACCATCCTGGCGGTGGTGGCCGGCCTGATGCTGGCCGGCGCCAGCGCGGTCAGCCACGACCTGTACGCCAGCTGGCTGAAACAGGGCCGGGCCGATCCGCGCAGCGAGCTCAAGGTTTCCCGGCTGGCCACGCTGGGCCTGGGCCTGGCGGCGATGCTGCTGTCCACCCTGTTCCAGCAGCTGAACATCGCGGTGATGATGGGCCTGGCCTTCGCCATCGCCGCCTCGGCCAATTTCCCGTTGCTGCTGCTCGCCTTGCACTGGCGCGGCCTGAGCGCCCGCGGCGTGGTGTGGGGCGGCGCGGCCGGCATCGCCTCCTCGCTGGCGCTGATCGTCTGCGGCCCGGCGGTATGGATGGGCGCGCTGGGCCACGCCGCGCCGCTGTTCCCCTATTCCAACCCGGCGCTGTTCTCGCTGCCGCTGGCCTTCGCCGCGGCCTGGCTGGGATCGCGCCGGGCGAATCAATCAACGCATTCAAGAAAGAAAACGCAATGAGCACGCTGATCCTGTACGGCAACCGCTACTCCGGCCACAGCTACAAGGTGAGGCTGGCGCTGATGCTGGCCGACATTTCCCACGACTACGTCCACATCGACATCTCGCTGCCGCGCGGCGAGCGCCCGGAAGACTTCCGCGCCGCCAGCCGCTTCGGCGAGGTGCCGGTGCTGGTGGCCGACGGCGTGCCGCTGTGCCAGTCCAACGCGATCCTGCAATGGCTGGCCGACAGCTACGGCGCGCTGGGCGGCGCCTTGGGCGAACGCCAGCGCGTGCGCGAATGGCTGAACTGGGAAACCAACCGGCTGGGCCTGTCGTTGCCCAATCTGCGCGTGTCGCGCGCCTACCGCTCCGCCGGCGCGGAAGTGGAAGCCTGGCTGGAAAAACGTTTGCGCGCCGACCTGGCGGTGCTGGAGGCGGAACTGGCCGAGCGCCGCTACCTGGCCGGCGACCAGGTCAGCATCGCCGACGTGTCGCTCAGCGGCTATCTGTGGTGGCTGTCCGACACCGGCCTCGACATCGCCGACTGGCCCCATATCCAGGCCTGGCTCGCCCGCATCGCCGCCCAGCCGGGCTGGCAGCACCCGGACGAGCTGATGGCGGCCGACATTCCTGAATGAATCAGGCGGCCATGGCGAACCGGCAAGTGGTATGGTTGAAGGCGGAGGCGCCGTCCAAACCGCCGCCTGGCCTGCCGTGCAACGGCTGCGGCGTATGCTGCGCCGCCGCGCCCTGCCCCCTGTCGCGACTGCTGCTGGGGCACAGATCCGGTTCCTGCCCGGCGCTGGAATGGCAAGCGCCGCGCTATCGCTGCGGCCTGTTGCGCACGCCGCGCCGCCACCTGCGCCGCCTGTCCGGCTGGACCGAGTCCTGGTTCCGCCGGCTGACGCGCCGCTATCTCGCCATCGGCCGCGGCTGCGACAGCCTGGCCACTACAGAGGAAGACCGATGAGCCGTCCCGACTGCATCAAGCACTGGAGCGAACTGCAAAGCGACAGACCGCGCTATTACTCCGGCAGCCAGGAGCCGCTGTCCCGCGGCAGCGCGCTGGGCAAGCACTACGGTTTCGCCCGGCTCGGCATCAACCACGAACTGCTGGAACCCGGCTGTCGCACCAGTTGGCCCCATGCCGAAAAAACCGAAGACGAATTCGTCCACGTGCTGGAAGGCACGCCCGACGTCTGGCTGGATGGCCGGCTTTACCGGCTGCAGCCAGGCGACTCGGTCGGCTTCAAAGCCGGAGACGGCCTGGCCCACACCTTCATCAACAATACCGAGCAGATCGTCCGCCTGCTCTGCGTCGGCGACACGGACAGAGCGGACAACCGCATCCATTACGCCGTGCATCCCGAGCGCAACCAGTTCCTGGGCGCGCTGCACTGGGACGACGTGCCGGAACGCGAGCTCGGCGGCCACGACGGCCTGCCGGACAAGCTGCGCGACAACAATGGACCGTTCTGAAAGCCATCATGCTGACGCTAGCCGATCCTTCTCTGCCGGCCATCCCGCTCGCCGATGACCCCGAGCCCTTCGTCGACCTGGCCGGCTATCCGGACTGGGCGGTGGACCTGAGCCGCAGCCAGATCGCCAGCCGCAGCCCGCACTTCCTGAAGGCCCGCCGCGCCGTGGCCGAGCGGCTGCGCGAAGCCGCCCGCCATCTGCCCGACGGCCTGCGTTTTTATGTCAAGGAAGCGTATCGCCCGCTGGCCCGCCAACGGCGCTCCTACGACGAGCACCTGGCCCGGCTGCGCGAGCTAAGGCCGGAGCTGGATGAAGCCCAGCTGCTGCGCGAGGCCAGCCTCTACGTCGCGCCGCCGGCGGTCGCCCCGCATCCCACCGGCGCGGCGCTGGACCTGACGCTGATCGACGCCGCCGGCATGGAACTGGACATGGGTTGCCCGTTCAACGCCGACAGCGAGGAATCCGGCGGAGCCTGCTACACCGACAGTCCCGGCCTCTCCGATCAGGCGCGGGCCAACCGCGCCGTGCTGATCCGGGCGATGCAGGCCGCCGGCTTCGTCAATTATCCATCCGAATGGTGGCACTGGTCGTACGGCGACCGCTACTGGGCGGCGCAGACCGGCGCGCCGGCCGCGCTGTACGCCGCCGTGGATGAAAGCCTGCTGGAAGCGATATGAACGATTTTCTGACGCAGCTGGCCGCCATCGTCGGCCCGCGGCACCTCCTCACCGCCGACGCCGACACCGCGCCGTTCACGCTGGACTGGCGCCGCCGCTACCAGGGCGCACCGCTGGCCGTGGCGCTGCCGGGCGATACCGCCGAAGTTTCGGCGCTGGTCCGGCTATGCCGCGCGCACCGGGTGGCCATCGTGCCGCAAGGCGGCAACACTTCCACCTGCGGCGCGGCGACGCCGGACGGCAGCGGCCGGCAGCTGGTGGTCGCGCTGCGGCGGCTGAACGCCATCCGCGGCGTGGACGCCGACAACAACGCGCTGACCGTCGGCGCCGGCGTCACCCTGCAGCAGGCGCAGCAGGCGGCCGAAGCCGCCGGCCGGCTGTTTCCGCTGTCGCTGGCCTCGCAGGGCAGCTGCCAGATCGGCGGCAATCTGTCCACCAACGCCGGCGGCGTCGCGGTGCTGCGCTACGGCACCATGCGCGAACTGACGCTGGGGCTGGAGGCGGTGCTGCCGGACGGCCGCGTGCTGGACCAGCTGCAGGGCCTGCGCAAGGACACCACCGGCCTGGACCTGAAGCAGCTGTTCATCGGCGCCGAAGGCCAGCTGGGCCTGATCACCGCCGCCACGCTGAAGCTGTTCCCGCTGCCCAGCGCCCACGCCACCGCGATGGTCGGCGTCGGCGACATCGAAACGGCGATAGACTGGCTGAACCGGCTGCGCCACCGCTTCGGCGACCGGCTGACCGCCTTCGAGGTGATGGACGCCAGCTGCCAGCAGGTGCTGCTGCGCCACCATCCGTCGCTGATGCCGTTCAGCGCGCCGTGGCTGATCCTGATCGAGCTGTCCGACGGCGGCGATCCGGCGCAATTGAACGACGCGCTGGCCGAATGGCTCGCCACTCAGGACATGCTGGACGGCGTCATCGCGCAGAACGAGACCGAGCGGCGCAAGCTGTGGACGCTGCGCGAGGAGATATCGGAAAGCCAGCGCAAGGACGGCCCCAGCATCAAGCACGACATCGCGGTCCCCACCTCCGCGCTGCCGCGGCTGGTCCGCGATTGCGCGGCGGATCTGAACCAGGCCTTTCCCGGCGTGCGCATCGTCGCCTTCGGCCATGCCGGCGACGGCAATCTGCATTACAACGTCAGCTTCACCCGCCCCGGCAACGCCGATCTGTTCGACGACGAACCGGCGGTCAACGCCATCGTCTACGACCACGTCTACCGGCTGGGCGGCACGCTGGCGGCGGAACACGGCGTCGGCCAATTGAAGAAAGACTGGCTGGTCCGCTACAAGGACCCGCTGGCGCTGGAGCTGATGCGGACGATCAAGGCCGCGCTGGACCCGGACGGGCTGATGAATCCGGGCAAGTGGCTGTAGGGCGGAAGCCCGGCCGCGCCGGGCGTTCCGCCTATCATGGCCTAAGCTTGGCGGAACGCCCCCCTGGGGCTTCCGCCCTACTTGCGGATGCGCAGCATCAAACAGCCGTCGCTCCGGGACCGGCTGATGCAGCCCGGCAACCGGCTGCGCTGGGCGTTCCGCCGCTCACAGCCGGGCGATCGTCTCGCGCCATCCCTCGCCGCGCCTTTGGCGCTGCAGACGAACCGAGTCGTACCACGGCGTCGCTTCGCCATCCCATCCCCAGCGCCAGTCCACATGCTCGCCGGCCAACAGCAGCCGGCAAGGCAGGCCCAGCGCGCCCGCCAGGTGCGCCATCGCGGTGTCCACGGCCACCAGGCCGTCCAGTTCCGCCAGCAGCGCCGCGCTGTCGGCGAAATCCCCCAATTGGGAACCCCACTCCGCCACGCCATGTTCGAGCAACCATTGGCGTTCGACATCGGTCGGCTCCGGCTGCAGCGAAATCCAGTTGGCGCCGGGATCGGCCAGCAGCGGCAGCAAAGCCTCCGGCCCCGGCAAGGAACGGCAATGGTCGAACGGGTGCTCGGCGCGGGCCGGCGCCAGACCAGGCCGATGTTGCGTCCAGGCGGCAAACGCGCGCGCCAGGCCTGCCGCAGCGCCGGATCGGCCTGCAGATAGGTTTCCGCGCGCGGCTCGAAATCGCGCAAGGCCCATGGCAGGCTCATGGAAAAAACATGACAGTCGTGCGGCGGGAACGCCGCCGGGTAGCCGCTCCCCATCGCCAGCCACGCCACCTGCGGCCATTGCCGGGAAAACAACGGCGACAGCGGCTCGCGGCATAGCGCGACGACGCGCGCCGCGCCCTGTTCAAGCAGCGGATTCAGATAGCGGCTGAACTGGATGGCGTCGCCATAGCCCTGCTCGAACAACACCAGCAGCCGTCGTCCCGCCAGGCTCTCGCCCTGCCAGCGCGGCGACGGCAAGGCGGGATAGACGGCCGACTCCAGCCTGGCCTCGTGATGGGCCCAGCCGGCCGCCCAGTCGCCGCGCGCCAGTTGCAGATAGCCCAGGTTCTGCCGCAGGCGGCGGTGGTCCGGCACCGACGCCAGGCCCTGCTCCCAGGCTAGCCCGGCCTCCTCGTCCCGGCCCTGCTCCCGCAGGGCCAGTCCCAGCAGGTTCAGCCAGTCGGCGCGGCCGGGTTCCGCCGCCAGCGCCTGCCGCGCCAGGGTTTCCGCCTCCGCCGCACGCCCGGTGGCCAGCAGCAGCGAGGCCAGATTGGGTAGCGCGGCGCCGGGCTGCGCGGCATGGGCGGCGCGCAACGGCGACTCCGCCTCGTCCCAGCGCCGCTGGGCCATCAGCAGCAAGCCCAGGTTGTTGCCGGCGGCGGCATGGCCCGGCGCCGATTCCAGCGCGCGCCGCAACATGGCTTCGGCCTCCCCGGCCTCGCCCCTCTCCTCCAGCAGCCGCCCCAGCAACTGCAGCGCCTCGACATCGTCGGGCGTCTCGTCCAGACAGGCGCGCAGCTGCGCCTCGGCCTCGCCGTTCCGGCCCCGCTCAGCCAGCAGCCGGCCCAGCTGGTAATGGGCGGCGGCGCCGGGCTGAATGGCCAGCCTGCGGCGGAAGCAGGTCTCTGCCTCGTCCAGGCGGCCCGCGTCCTGCAGCAGATTGCCCAGATTGCCCAGGCTGGAACAATGATCGGGGTCGCGCGCCAATTCGGCGCGGTAATGCGCGTCGGCGGCGGCCGCGTCGTCCCGCTCCGACGCCAGGCAGCCCAGGTTGTAATGCGCGTCCGGCGTGGCCGGGTCCAGCGACAAGGCCTGGCGCCAGCACTGCTCGGCCAGCGCGGCCTGGCCCAGGCGCGCGGCGCAGACGCCGAGCAGGTTCCACAGCGGCGCGTTGCCGGGCTCGGCCTGCAAGCCGGCCTGCGCCGCGCGCAGCGCGCCGGCCAGGTCGCCTTCGGCCAGCAGGCGGGCGGCGAGCAGGGTGTCGGGAGAAAGCGGGATCATCGGGCGTGGGCCAATCGGAACGGTTGCCTCGGATCATCGACGCAAAAACGCCGCCTGGCAAGGCGGCGTTCGGCGCGGCGGATGGGCATTACAGCCGGAATTTGTTGAACTCGGCGTCCATCTTGCCGGCGCTGCCGGCCAGTCCCTGCAGCGTGCTGCTGACGTTCTGCAGCACGTCGTCGTTTTCCAGCACGTGGCCGTTGATCGCTTCCGAGCTCTGCGCGATCAGCGTGGTGGCCTTGTGCTGCTCCTGGGTGGAGTTGGAGATCTCGCTCATCTTGGCCACCACCTCCAGCATCGACGCGCGGATCGCGGCGATGTTGTCCACCGCCTCGCGGGTCAGGCCCACGCCCTCGTCCACCGCCTGCACCGTGTTGTTGACGTCGCCGACGGCGCGGCCCGTTTCCTCGCGGATCGCGCCCACCATATTGGAGATTTCCAGCGTGGCCTGGGCGGTGCGCTCGGCCAGCTTGCGCACCTCGTCGGCCACCACCGCGAAGCCGCGGCCCTGCTCGCCGGCGCGCGCCGCCTCGATGGCGGCGTTCAGCGCCAGCAGGTTGGTCTGGTCGGCGATGTCGCGGATCACGTTGGTGATGCCGGAAATCTCCTGCGAGCGCTTGTCCAGCGAGGACAGCATCTCCTCCAGCCCGCGCACCGACTGCACGGTGTTCTCCATGCCGGACGACAACCGCTGCATATTGTCGGCGCTGGCGGCCAGGTTGTGGCCGGTGGCGCTGGCCAGCTCGTCGGCCTGGCGCGCGCTGTCGGCGATATGGGAGATGGAGACGGTGATCTGCTCCAGCGTGGCCGCGTTGGACGAGGACACGTCGGAGATGTGGCGCGAGCTCTGCGCGACGTCCGCCACCAGCTGGCTGGCGTCCTGCACGCCGCCGACCACGCCCTGCGCGTCGCCCTTCAGGCCGCGGAACAGTTGGCCCAGCTGGGCGACGAAGGTGTTGAACGCGCGCGCGGTGGCGGCGATCTCGTCCTGGCCGTCGTCCTTCAGCCGCAGCGTCAGGTCGCCCTGGCCGCGGGCGATGTCCTCCATCGCCGCCTTCAGCCGCACCAGGCCGGCCAGCATCTTGCCGATTACCAGGCTGGCGAACGGAATCATCAGCGCGAACACCAGCAGGGTCAGCCCGCCTATCGTGTACAGCAGGGTGTGCAGCGGTGCCAGGATCTCGTCGCGGTCGGACACCAGCGCCAGCACCCAGCTGGTGCCGGGAATGGCCTGCGCGGAAATCAGCATGCTCTTGCCGCCGATGTCGACATCGGAAGCCTTGTCATTCTGCACCAGCTGCGCCAGCCGGTCGGGCGTCAGCGCCGGCACCACGCTGGTGATCGGCTTCAGCGTCAGGTCGGCCTGCGGGTGGGCGATGACGGTGCCCTTCTTGTCGACGATGAAGGCGTAGCCGTTGCCGCGCACTTTCAGCGACAACACCGACTTCACCAGCGTGTCCACCATCACGTCGCCGCCGACCACGCCGGCGAAGGCGCCGTTGTGGTTGAACGGCGCGGCGATGGTGACGGTCAGTTTCTTGGTGGCCTCGTCGACGTAGGGATCGGTGACGATGGGCTGGCCGGCGTCCTTGGCCAGCTTGTACCAGTCGCGGTCGGCCACCTTGTAGTCGGCGGGGGCCACCCAGTCGTCGGAGAACAGCGAGCGCCCGTCGGCGTAGCCGGTGTAGTTGACGTTGAAGCCGCCGGCCTTGGTGCCCACCTTGAGGAAACGCAGCGCGTCGGCCTCGCTGGCCACCGCGGTCTGGGCGACGATCTGCTGCTTCTTCTCCGCCAGCCAGGTGGTCACCACCGAGCTCTGCCCTTTCAGGCTGGCGGCGAACTCGTTGTCCAGCCCCTCCAGGATTTCCGCTCGCATCTGCATGAAGACTATGGTCACCAGGACCAGGCCGAACAACGCCATCAACAAGGCGTTGAACGCTATCAGGCGGCTACGGAGTGATTTCATCGCATTCCCTTCATTTCTACGCTGTATAGCCCGGGCGAAAGCCGGCCATTCCTCGGTGGACTGGTTGTAATTTTTTGGAAAGCCGGATGGATACGCTAAACCAAGCAAGCGCAAAGGCGCTTGATCAAGCTCATGCCATTTTCACAATATGATAGGTGCAACGATGATGACAGTCGATGTGAATAACGCATCGAAACAGGCAAAAAAACACCCCTGCGGCATCGCGGCAGGGGTCAACACGAGGAAGAAACATCGGACCGGCCTCGGCCAGCGCGATATTTCGAGGGGCTAACACCTCAAAACCTTGCGGTTCTCAGTGCAGCGGGCATTCTAACGTAATTGCTCTACGAAAATCCAGCGCTTTAGAGCAATTCATCCAATTTTCATCATTCCGGCCAGCGATGGTCCCGGAACTGCTCGCGCAGCTTCATCTTCAGCAGCTTGCCGGTGGCGGTGTGCGGCAGCTCGTCGACGAAGGCGATGTCGTTGGGCGTCCACCACTTGGCGATCTTGCCGTCGAAGTAGGCCAGCAGCTCTTCCCGCGTCGCGCGCGCGCCGGGCTTCAGCGTCACCACCATCAACGGCCGCTCGTCCCACTTGGGATGCGGCACGGCGATCGCCGCCGCCTCCGCCACCGCGGGGTGGCCGACCAGGATGTTCTCCAGGTCGATGGAGCTGATCCATTCGCCGCCGGACTTGATCACGTCCTTGGTGCGGTCGGTGATGCGCATGTAGCCGTCGGCGTCTATCGTCACCACGTCGCCGGTATGGAACCAGCCGTCGGCGCTGTGGTTGGCGTCCAGTTCGCGCTTGAAGTACTGCGACAGCACCCAGGGGCCGCGCACCTGCAGGTTGCCGAAGGAGACGCCGTCGTGCGGCAGCGGCAGGCCGGCGTCGTCGACGATGCGGATGTCCACCCCGTACACCGGCCGGCCCTGCTTGGTCAGCAGCGCGTTCAAGTCCTTGCCGGCCAGGCCCTGATGCTTGAGCTTCAGCGTGCAGGTGGTGCCGAACGGCGACAACTCGGTCATCCCCCACAGCTGGCGCATCTCGATGCCCCGCTCCGCCAGCTGCTCGATCATGCTTTCCGGCACCGCGGAGCCGCCGGCGATCACCCGCTTCAAGGGCGCCAGAGACAGCTGCTCGCGCTGGCAGTGCTGCAGCAGCTGCAACCAGACGGTGGGCACGCCTATGGTGGTGGTGACGCCCTCTTCCGCGATCAGTTGCTGCAGGCTGGCGCCGTCCAGCTTCGGCCCCGGCAGCACCAGCTTGCTGCCGTTCATCGCGCAGCTGTACGGCAGGCCCCAGGCGTTGGCATGGAACATCGGCACCACCGGCATCACCACCGCGCGCGCCGAGAGATCGAAGCTGTCCGGCAGCGAGCTGCCGTAGGCGTGCAGCACGGTGGAGCGGTGCGAGTACAGCACGCCCTTGGGATTGCCGGTGGTGCCGGAGGTGTAGCACAGGCTGGAGGCGGCGTTCTCGTCCAGCCGCGGCCAGTCGTAGACGTCGCTGTGGCCGTGCACCAGGTCTTCGTAGCTGAGCAGATCGGGGATGCCGCTGTCGGCCGGCAGGCTGGCGTGGTCGGCCAGCAGGACGAAGCGCTCCACGGTCTTCAACTGGTCCGCGATCTGCGCCACCAGCGGCAGGAAGCTCGAATCGAACATCAGCACCTTGTCTTCGGCGTGGTTGACGATCCAGGCGATCTGTTCGGGAAACAGGCGGGGATTGACGGTGTGGCAAACGGCGCCGCTGCCGGACACCGCGAAATAGATCTCGAAATGGCGGTAGCCGTTCCAGGCCAGCGTGCCCACCCGGTCGCCCGGGGCCACGCCCAGCGACGGCAGCGCGTTGGCCAGTTGCCTGGCGCGGCGGGCGGCGTCGCGGTAGGTGTATCGGTGCATCGGACCTTCCACCGTGCGCGACACGATCTCGGTGTCGCCGTGGAAACGCTCGGCATGGGCGAGCAGGTCGGCGATCAGCAAAGGCTGATCCATCATCTGTCCAAGCAACATCGCGCATCTCCCCATTATTGGTATGGAAATAGCACGTTACGCCGCATTGGAGCATTCGCTCCAATCACATTTTCTGATGGACCGCCATTGTATGATTTATATATTCGTCATTGCGATTGACTCAGCTCCTGACCGGCTTCTTGGCCAGCATCCGCTGCACGGTGCGGCGGTGCATATTGAGCGCGCGCGCGGTGGCGGAGATGTTGCCGTCGTGCTCGGCCAGCACCCGCTGCAGATGCTCCCAGGTGACGCGGCGCAGCGACATCGGCTGCGGCGCCAGCGGCAGCTCCGGGTTGGCCGACAGCTGCGCGAAGGCGGCCAGGATCTCGTCGACGCTGGCCGGCTTGGCCAGATATTGCACCGCGCCCAGCTTGGTGGCCTCCACCGCGGTGGCGATGCTGGCGTAGCCGGTCAGCACCACCACCGCGCTGTCCGGGCTGGCGGCACGCAGCGCCGGCAGCAGCCGGAGGCCGCTGTCGCCGTCCAGGTTCAAATCCAGCAGGATGCGCGCCGGCCGCTCGGCCGCCCGCGCCAGCGCCTCGGCGGCGTCGCGCGCCCAGGCGACCGCATGGCCGCGCCGCGCCAGCGAGCGCGTCAGCACCATGGCGAAGGCCTCGTCGTCGTCTATCAGCAGGAAATCGCTCACTTGCTCTCCTCCAGCGGCAGCTCGATGCGGGCGTGGACGCCGCCCTCGGCGCGGTTGTCCAGGCTCAGCGTGCCGCCCAGCCGCGCCAGCGTGGCGTGGCTGAGCAGCATGCCCAGCCCCAGGCCGGCTGGCTTGGACGAGTCCAGCGGCGCCAGTCCGGCCCGCGCCAGCTGCGCCTCGCTCAGGCAGCCCTGGCGGTTGACGATGTCCAGCCGCAGCCGGCCGCCGCTCAGGCCGGCCGACACCGCCACCTCGCCGCCGCCGGCCTCGGCCGCGTTGTTGATCAGGTTGAACAGCGCCGGCCAGAACGCCGCATCCAGGCTCACCCGCGGATCGTCGCCGTCCGGGGCCCGCCATTCCAGCCTCACGTCCGGCCGCAGGCTGCGCCAGCCTTCCAGCCGCTCGGCCAGCGACGCGAACAAGGGCTGCGGCCCGGCGCTGGGCTCGGAGCCGTGCTTGAGCCGGGACAGCGTCGCGCGGCAGCTGGCCAGCTGCGCCCGCATCAGTTGCAGGTCCTGGGACAGCGCGGCGTCGCCGGCCCGCTCGCTGATCAGTTCGTCCACCAGCAGGGTCAGCGTGTTCAGCGGCGTGGACAGCGAATGGGCGGCCCCGGCCGCCTGCATGCCCACCGCCAGCAGCTGCTCGTCGCGCAGCTGGGTCTCGCGCGCCTGCGCCAGCGCGTCGCCCTGGTGGCGCAGCTGGCGGGCCAGCCAGGACACGAAGCCGGCGATCAACAACGCCGACAGCGCGAAGGAAATCCACATGCCGGACAGATGCAGATTGAAGGCGTAGGCGGCGTTGCCGCCGTCCAGCGGCCAATCCATATGCCATTCGAACAACAGGCGGTAGGCCGCCACGCTGAGCGCGGCCAGCAGCCAGGCGAACCAGCCCGGCGACAGCAAGGCGGCGAACAGCACCGGCGGCAGGTACAGCGAAGCCAGCGGATTGGCAGCGCCGCCGCTGAAGGCCAGCAGCTCGGTCAATACCAGCACGTCGGCCAGCAGACCCAGCCGCAGCGCCTGCTTGGCCGGCAGCCCCCAGGCCGGCAAACGCGGCAGCAGCAGATTGACCGCCGCCAGCGTGGCCAAAGCCTGGCCGACCAGCAGCCAGGGCAGCGCCACCCGCTCCAGCGCGCAGCCGGCCAGCGCCGCCATGGCCAGCCACAGCATCAGCCAGCGCAGCCGCCGCACCCGCGCGCCGGCCTGCGAGGCGTCGGCGGCCAGCGCCGGCGCGAACATTGCATTCCTATTCATGGCCTGAACTTTACCATCAAGCCGGCGGCGCGGCGGCTGCGACACTTTGCCGCATTGGTGGCCAGGGCGGCTTCCACTACCATCCCGGGCAATAATTCCAACACAAACCTGTTCCGTGATGACAATCCGCTATCTGCTCCCCCTGCCGCTCGCGCTGGCCGTCGCCCACGCCTGCGCGGCGGAACCGCCCGCCTTCGTCGGCGAAGAAGTGCTGGTGACCGCCACCCGCCTCGACCAGCCGCTGCAACTGTCGCTGGACCCGCGCGCGCCGCGCCAGCCGGCGCCGGCCGCCGACGGCGCCGCGCTGCTGAAGAACATTCCCGGCTTCAACGTCGCCCGCAAGGGCGGCAGCTCCGGCGATCC
Source organism: Chromobacterium violaceum ATCC 12472 (assembly GCF_000007705.1). Taxonomy (NCBI): domain Bacteria; kingdom Pseudomonadati; phylum Pseudomonadota; class Betaproteobacteria; order Neisseriales; family Chromobacteriaceae; genus Chromobacterium; species Chromobacterium violaceum. The sequence goes on along the minus strand of NC_005085.1, from coordinate 923,198 downwards.
GCTGCTGCGCGGCCTGGGCGGCTCGCGTCTGGCCATCCTGGCCGACGGCGGCTTCGTCTTCGGCGGCTGCGGCGGCCGCATGGACCCGCCCACCGCCTACCTGTTCCCCGACGCCTACGACGTGGTGGACGTGGTCAAGGGTCCGCAGAGCGTCAAGCTGGGCCCCGGCCTGGTGGCCGGCGGCGTCAACTTCGAACGCAAGACGCCGCGCTTCGACCAGCCCGGCGTCCGCTTCAACGGCAGCCTGCTGGGCGGCAGCGGCGACCGCAACGACGCCTACGCCGACTTCGCCGCCGGCTCTCAATACGGCTACGCGCGCATCCTGGCCAGCCGCAACCACGGCGGCGACTACCGCGACGGCGACGGCCGCCCGGTGCACTCCGCCTTCGAACGCGACAGCCAGACCGCCATCGTCGGCCTGACGCCGGGCCGCGACACCACGCTGGAAGTGTCCGCCGACCGCAGCCGCGGCCAGGCCGCCTACGCCGACCGCAGGATGGACGGCAGCCGGTTCGACCGCGACGCCTGGGGCGTCAAGCTGGAGCAGCGCCGGCTCGCCGGCTGGCTGGACGCGCTGCGCCTGCAGCTGAACCACAGCTATGTCGACCACGTGATGGACAACTTCTCGCTGCGTCCAGCGCCGGCGATGAAGATGCTGGGCAATCCCGATCGCGAGGCCGACACCGGCCGGCTGAGCGCCGACCTGGCCTTCGGCGACTGGGAAATCACCGCCGGCTTGGACTGGCTGCGCGACCGCCACAGCAGCCGGGGCGGCGTCGACTACCTGCAGCAGCCGCGCCTGCCGGACATCAGCTTCGACAACCAGGGCCTGTACGCCGAAGCGTCCACACCGCTGGGCGCGCAGGGCAGGCTGATCGCCGGCCTGCGCCGCGATGCCACCCTGGCGGTGCTGGAGGCCGCATCCAATGGCGGCATCCGCGGCGAAAACCGCTATCACATGGACTCCGGCTTCGTCCGCTACGAGCTCAAGACCGGCGGCTGGACACATTACGTCGGCCTGGGCCAGGCGCAGCGCGCGCCCGACTACTGGGAACTGAACCGCAACGATGGCCTCGGCAAGGAAGGCAATCTGCAGCTGGACGCCGGCCTGCTGTACCAGGACGACAAGCTGCAAGGCTCGCTGTCCGCCTACCTGAGCCGCGTCGGCGGCTTCATCCTGGTCGACAACAATAGCCCGCAGATGGCGCGCAACGTCGACGCCCGCCGCTACGGTCTGGAGAGCGAGGCGCGCTGGCGCTTCGCGCCGCAATGGACGCTGTCCGGCAGCGTGGCCTGGGTCTGGGCGGCCAATCTGGACGACGGCCGGCCGCTGGCGCAGACGCCGCCGCTGGAAGGCAAGCTGGCCCTCAAGTGGGACGATGGCCGCTACGGCGCCGGCGCCGCCTTGCGCGCGGTGCAGCGCCAGGACCGCGTCGCGCCCGGCCAGGGCAATATCGTGGGCCAGGACATCGGCGTCGCGCCCGGTTTCGCCACGCTATCGCTGGACGCGGGCTGGAAGATCAGCAAGCGCTTCAAGCTGCTGGCCGGCGTCGACAATGTGTTCAACCGCGCGTACGCGGAAAGCGTCAGCAAGGGCGGCGCCATGGTGGCCGGCTACACCCGGACCACCCGCGTCAACGAGCCCGGCCGCACGCTGTGGACCAAGCTGCAGCTCGAGCTGTAAATATCCGTCCGTCCTCTCGTCTCGGGGCTTCCAGTCTGCTAGGCTGGAAGCCTTTTTCACGATGGCGGCGGCATGAAGATTCCCTATTTCAAGATCCTGGCCTGCGGCCTGACGCTGTTCATCCTGCTGGGGCCGCTGGTGGCGCTGCTGGCCAGCGGCGTGGTGCCGATGATGGCCTATCTGATGGGCGCGGTGCCGGCGCTGGTCTTCGGCTTCCTGCTGTGCCTGCTGCGCATCGCGCTGGCCGGCCCGGTGGCGCGCTGGCAGCGGCAATGGCCGGCCTGGCTGCTCGCCGTCGCCGCCTTCGCGCCCGGCGCGGTCAGCGGCAGCGCGGTCACCCTGCTGTACGCCCGCGTCGCCGAACCCCTGCTGTACAACGACTGGATGACCCTGTATTTGGGCGCGATGGCCGGCGGCGTGTGCAACGCGCTGTTCTGGCGCATGCGCTTCAATGCGCCCGCCCAACCACACCAAGAATAGCGAGAACCCCATGCCCCACTGCGTGATCGAATGCTCGGCCGAAATCGCCGGCCACCCGGATATCGACCGCCTGCTGCATGCCGTCCATGAGGCCACCGACGCCAGCGGCCTGTTCCAGGGCGCCGACATCAAGGTCAGGCTTCAATCCTACGACGATTTCCTGGTAGGCGGCCGCGACCAGGACTTCGTCCACATCACCTGCCACATCCTGGCCGGCCGCAGCGACGATCAGAAGGGACTGCTGGCGGAACGTCTGGTCGGCGCGGTCTGCGAGCGGCTGCCGGGCGTGCAGTCCATCAGCTGCGAGGTGCGCGACATGGCGCCGGCGGCCTACCGCCGGCGCGACAAGCCGCAAGCCCGCGGCTGAGCGCGCGCCCTATTCCCTTGACGCGCCGATAAAAAAAGCCCGCCGGGTCATGGCGGGCTTGCAACCTTTGTCTACCGGACGCCTGTCGCGCCCGACCTTCACCGCATACCTCGGCGCGGCGCGCCCGGCCTGCGGCGGATTGTCGCAGTCAGCGCCGCGCCAGCCTGGCCTCCAGACCGCCGTCCGGCCGATTGCGCAGCGTCAGCCGCAGGCCATGCAGCTCGGCGATGCGCTCGACGATGGACAGGCCCAGGCCGCTGCCCGGCTGCTCCTGGCCCGGCGGGCGGAAGAAGCGCTCGCGCACCCGCTCCAGCCATTCCGGCGCGATGCCCGGCCCGCGGTCCAGCACGCTGACCGCGTCCTCCTCCAGCCTCAGTTCCACCGCGCCGTCGGCCGGGCCGTAGCGGCAGGCGTTCTCCAGCAGATTGCGCAGCATCAGTCCGAGCAGGGTGGCGTCGCCGGCCAGCGGCAGCGCCTTCTCCGGCGCGCAGCGCCAGTCCAGCCGCCATTCCACGCCGTCGGCCGCGGCCGCCAGCTCAGCCATCAGGCCCTCGGCCAGCCGTCCCCAGTCCACCGGCTCGCGCTGCCCCGGGTCTTGCAAAGGATCCAGCCGCGACAGCGCCAGCAGCTGCTCGACCAGGCGGCCGGCGCGCGCTATGCCCAGCTGCAGCTGCGACAGCGCGTGGCGGCGGCCGCCTTCGTCCGGCGTCAGCGCCAGCACCTCGGCCTGCACCCGCAGCGCCGCCAGCGGCGTGCGCAGCTCGTGGGCGGCGTCGGCGGTGAAGCGCCGTTCGTGCTCCAGCATCTGCCCGATGCGGACGAACAGCGCGTTCAGCGCCCGCACCAGCGGCAATACCTCCTGCGGCACCTCGGCCGGCACCGGGCTGTTGTCGTCCGGCGCGCGCGCGGCGATCGCGTCGGCCAGGCGGCGGAACGGCGCCAGCTCCCGGCGCAGCGCCATCAGGATGGCCGCCAGCATCAGCGGCAGGCCGATCAGCCAGGGCAGCAGCTGGGCCTGGACCACGCTCCACACCATCTCCTGCCGCAGCCCCAGCTTCTGCCCAACCGCCACCATCCGCGAACCGTCGGGGGCCGGCAGGTAGAGCAGCCGCCAGTCGTGGTGATGGTCGCGGCCGGCGAAATTCTGGAAGCCGCGCCGCGCCGGCTCGTAATCGAAACGGCGGCCGCGGCCGTCGCACAGCACCTGCCGCCCCTGCGCGTCCCAGATCGCCAGCCCCATGTCGTCGTTGTCCATCCGCCCCTTGTCGGCGCCGGCCAGCAGGTGCTTGAGCTTGGGCGGATCGTCCGGCTGCATGCCGTGCACGTCTATCGCCAGCAGCTGGCGGGCGAACTGCGCCATCTGGGTGTCGAACAGCTCGTCCACCTCGCGCTGAGCCAGCCACACCGCGGCCGCCGACGCCGCCAGCCAGGTGGCGGGCACGATCAGCAGCAACACCAGCATCAGCCGGGCCTGCAGGCTGCGCGGCTGCCTCACGCCGGCTCTCCCAGCGTGTAGCCTATGCCCCGCAGCGTGCGGATGAAGCCTGCGCCCAGCTTCTTGCGCAAATGGTGGACATGCACTTCCAGCGCGTTGCTCCCCAACTCCTGTCCCCAGCCGTACAGTTTTTCCTCTATCAGCTCGCGCGACAACACCCGGCCCTTGCTGCTGAGCAGCAGCTCCAGCAGCGCCAGCTCGCGCGCGGTCAGCTCCAGCAGCGCGCCGTCCAGCGTCGCCGTCCGCGCCACCGGGTCCAGGCTGAGCCGGCCGTGGCTGAGCAAGGGGCCGCATTGGCCGTGGCGGCGGCGGGTCAGCGCGCGCAGCCGCGCCGCCACCTCGGACAAGGCGAAGGGCTTGGCCAGGTAGTCGTCGGCGCCGGCGTCCAGGCCGCCGACGCGGTCGGCCAGCGCGTCGCGCGCGGTCAGCACCAGCACCGGCTCGTCGCGCCCGGCGCGGCGCCAGGCGGCGAGGATGTCCATGCCGTCCATGCCGGGCAGGCCCAGGTCCAGCACCACGGCGTCGTAAGGCGCGGCCGGCAGCGCGGCCAGCGCTTGCCGGCCATCGCGCAGCCAGTCCACCGCGAAACCCAGTTGTTGCAGGCCCATCTTGAGGCCGTCGCCGATCTGCGCGTCGTCCTCCACCACCAGTATCCGCATTCGTTTCTCCCACTCGCTCAGAGTCCCTTATCCCACAGACAGCTTAAACCATGCTTAAGCGCCGGCTGTCCGCCCATGCTGTCATTGAACGGCATAGGACTATTCACCTTCCCGTCAACAAAACCTCATTTCCCTGTCACGTCCGCATTGCAGCATGGTGGCGTCATCCCGGCCCACGGATCCGCCATGCAGCCAGATACCGCTTCCGACGCCTCCCGCCGACTGCGCAGCATCTGGATTTCCGACGTCCATCTCGGCACCGCAGGCTGCCGCGCCGAACACCTGCTCGACTTCCTGCGCGAGCACGACTCCGAATACCTGTACCTGGTCGGCGACATCGTCGACGGCTGGCAGCTGAAGAAGTCCTGGTACTGGAAACAGAGCCACAACGACGTGGTGCAGAAGCTGCTGCGCAAGGCGCGCAAGGGCTGCCAGGTGATCTACATCCCCGGCAACCACGACGAGGCGGCGCGCCAGTACTGCGGGCTGGACTTCGGCGGCGTCGCCATCCGCCACGAGGCCGAGCACTTCACCGCCGACGGCAAGCGCCTCTTGGTGCTGCACGGCGACGAGTTCGACGGCGTGATCCAGTACGCGAAGTGGCTGGCCTACGTCGGCGACAATCTGTACACGATGATCCTGGAGCTGAACCGCGGCTTCAACTGGGTGCGGCACCGGCTGGGCCTGCCCTACTGGTCGCTGTCGCAATACCTGAAGCACAAGGTGAAAAACGCGGTCAACTTCATCAGCCAGTTCGAAGCCATACTCGCCGGCGAGGCGCGTCGGCGCGGTTTCGACGGCGTGGTCTGCGGCCACATCCACAAACCGGAAGTGCGGATGATAGACGGCATCCTGTACGGCAACAGCGGCGACTGGGTGGAAAGCCTGTCGGCGCTGGTGGAGCACCCGGACGGACGGCTGGAAGTGCTGCACTGGACGGCGCTGAGCGTTGCCGTTCCCATCGCTGAATCGCCCGAGCCCATCCCTTCGGAGGAGTCCACATGCGCATCATGATCGTCACCGACGCCTGGAAACCCCAGGTCAACGGCGTGGTCCGCTCGCTGACCGAAACCGTCCGCGAACTGGACGGCTTCGGCCACCAGGTCAACATGATCACGCCGCTGGAATTCCGCACCATCCCCTGCCCCACCTATCCGGACATCCGGCTGTCGCTGCTGCCCTACCGCCAGGTGGCGCAACGCATCGCCGGCTTCGCGCCGGACGCGATCCATATCGCCACAGAAGGCCCGCTGGGCCTGGCGGCGCGCCGCTTCTGCCTGCGCGAAGGGCTGGCCTTCACCAGCGCCTACCATACCCGCTTCCCGGAATACATCCACGCCCGCTGCCGGCTGCCGCTCTCCGCCAGCTACGCCTGGATGCGGCGCTTCCACAACGCGTCGCAGGCGGTGATGGTGCCCACCCGCTCCATCGCCAACGACCTGGAAGCGCGCGGCTTCGGCAACGTCAAGCTGTGGAGCCGAGGCGTGGACACCGCGATGTTCAGCCCCGGCGAACGCCAGCGGCTGGACGAATCCGCTCCGCCGCGCTTCGTCTACATCGGCAGGGTGGCGGTGGAGAAGAACATCGAGGCCTTCCTGAAACTGGACTTGCCCGGCAGCAAATGGGTGGTCGGCGATGGGCCGCTGCTGCCGCGCTTGAAACAGCAATACCCGGAGGTGTACTTCGCCGGCGTGTTCCCCCAGCACGAGCTGGCCCGTTTCTACCGCGCCGCCGACGTGTTCGTCTTCCCCAGCCTGACCGATACCTTCGGCCTGGTGCTGCTGGAGGCGATGGCCTGCGGTTCGCCGGTGGCCGCCTTCCCGGTGGCCGGCCCGCTGGACGTGGTGGGCGACTCCGGCGCCGGCGTGCTGGACTGGGATTTGCGCGCGGCCTGCCTGAAAGCGCTGGAGCTGGACCGCGCCCACGTGCGCAGGGTGGCCGAGGGCTACTCCTGGCAGGCCGCCAGCCGCCAGTTCGAATCCCACCTGCGCCCCAACGCCCCCGCCTCCGCGGGGCTCAGCCCCATCGCCGATTAAACGCGCCTTGCTTCATCAGCTGTAAGCTCTATATTGAAAACGTTGAAGCACATACGCTCGGATGTTTTCGGCGAGCCTGTGCGGCGACCCGCGCACGAATCGGCATTGCGACCGCGCCCGCGATAGGACAGTCGGTCGGCACCGGAGGTGTCTGCAATGCCCAAAGCAGCATCCAGGACGGATGCATCTCTCCGCGGCCGCCGGCAAGCCCGCCCCCATCGCAACTGACGGCCTGGCGCGCGGGCAGTACCGCATCATCCGGAAACATATTTCCGTCCAGGCGCCCGTCGCGGCGCAAAATGGCGCGCCGGCCAAGCGCGATGCATCCGCAGCGCTCTGCTTCAGGGTGGCGTGCAGCTTGATACGCGCGCCGGTCGCAGACAGGTCCGCGCCATGCGTGCTTCAGGCGGCGCGGCCGCGATGTAAAGTCCCCTTTCATTCATACGGAGGGCGTCCCCGCTGCGGGACGCCCTCTTGCTTAATATCAAGCGCAGACTGTTCTACCCAGCCCAAATAACGGAAAACGATAAAAAAATCAGCAAACAATCTTCCGCATGCTATGCACTGTCGGTTACCATTCCTCAACCGCGCGCCACGGCCTGGACAATCCGCCAGGCGCCATTCACGATCGCGTCCGTTCCGGCGCATGCCGGGCGCGCCGCCGTCCCAAGCACAGGCAGACATGCCGCCATACAACACCCGAAGCCGCACGAACAAGCAGGGGGCCGGCAAACGGGTTAGAATCCTTGCAGCACAATATTGTCCGATCTTTAAATTTTGTGAGTCGCACGAGCTTATGTCCTCTCCTAATCTGACCGCTGAAAAGGTCCTGTCCGTCCATCACTGGAACGACACGCTGTTCAGCTTCACCTGCACCCGCGACGCGGGCTTGCGTTTCATCAACGGCCAATTCGTGATGATAGGCCTGGAGGTGAACGGCAAGCCGCTGATGCGCGCCTACTCCATCGTCAGCTCCAATTACGAAGAGCACATGGAGTTCTACAGCATCAAGGTGCAGGATGGCCCCCTGACCTCGCGCCTGCAGCATCTGCAGGTCGGCGACACCGTCATGATCAGCAAGAAGCCCACCGGCACCCTGGTGCAGGACAACCTGCTTCCGGGCAAGAACCTGTACCTGCTGTCCACCGGCACCGGCCTCGCCCCGTTCATGTCCATCATCAAGGATCCGGACGTGTACGAGCGCTACGACAAGGTGATCCTCACCCACGGCGTGCGTTGGGTCAGCGAGCTGGGTTACCACGACTACATCACCAAGGAACTGCCGGAAAACGAATTCTTCGGCGAAATGGTGAGCGAGAAGCTGATCTACTACCCGACCGTCACCCGCGAGCCGTTCCGCAACCAGGGCCGCCTGACCGACCTGATCACCAGCGGCAAGCTGTGCGCCGACATCGGCCTGCCGCAGTTGAATCCGGAACACGACCGCGTGCTGATCTGCGGCAGCCCGAGCATGCTGCACGACCTGTGCGAGATCCTGAACGGCATGGGTTTCAAGGAATCGCCGCGGATGGGCGAGCCGGCCGACTACGCGATCGAGCGCGCCTTCGTCGAGAAGTAAGGCCATCCGCCCATCTGCCCGGCGCAGATGCGAAACGCCCCGCAGGCTTTGGCCCGCGGGGCGTTTTTTTATGCGCGCCGCCGGATCGGGGCGCAAGCCGGCCGCCGCGTGCTCCGCCGTTCGCCGAAACCGGCAGGCAAAACAAAAGGGAGGCCGAAGCCTCCCCAGTTTTTATGCGAGCCAGACTGGCAGTCTGCTGGATTACTTGGCTGCCGAAGCGGCTGCCTTGTGGGCCTTCTTGGCGTGGTGCTTGTGAGCCTTCTTGGCCGGAGCCGAGGCGTCGGACTTGGCGGCCTGAGCCTTCTGCGCGGAAGCTTCCTTCTTGGCGGCGTGCTTCTTGGCATGCTTGTGAGCGGCCTTCTTCGCCGGCGCCGAAGCGTCGGACTTGGCGGCCTGAGCCTTCTGCGCGGAGGCTTCCTTCTTCACAACGTGCTTCTTGGCGTGGGACTTGTGAGCCTTCTTGGCCGGCGCCGAAGCGTCGGACTTGGCGGCCTGCGCCTTCTGGGCGGAGGCTTCAGCCTTCTTGGCCGCATGCTTCTTGGCGTGCTTGTGGGCGGCCTTCTTAGCCGGGGCGGAGGCTTCAGCCTTGGCGGCCTGGGCCTTCTGCGGAGCGGAAGCGGCTACCTTTTCGCCTTTCTTGGCGTGGTGGATCTTGGCCGGGGTCTTTTTCTCGGCCTTCTTGGCGGCCGGAGCAGCCTTGGCGGCGGGAGCGGAAGCCGGGGCGACCTGTGCGGCGAAACCTGCGGCGGAGCTCAGGCCGAATACGGCGGACAGGGCAAGAAGGGTCAGCTTTTTCATGATTTCATCTCCAGGTCGGTAACGGAAGCTTCCACCTCCGCAAGGCACCGTGTTTGGTGTTTCCTTGAGACGTATCCTAGTCCCGCCCCCCCTAGCCGTCTGTTAGCGCCTTGTAAGCCCATGTAACGCGACGTACAAGCGAGAAAACCGCCTACCCTGCCTTGCGCCTCCTTGCCTTACCCTGCCCCGCGCTGGAAGGGCTTGACCGGCGGCCCTCAATCCCGGCGGCGGGCGGTCACGATCTGGTACACGCCGCCGAACACGGTGCGCTTGCTCCAGTCGAACCGGGCCGCGTCGCGCGCGTAGGCGGAGATTTCCTTGTTCCACAGCGCTTCGGCGAACGGCTCCAGCACGCGGTTCACCCATTTGAGCAGCCAGCCTATCGGCTGCCAGGGGCGGGGACAGTGGTAGTCGACGAACATCGCCCGGCCGCCCGGCGCCACCTGGGCCAGCATGTTGTCGACGATGGCGGACTTCATGTCTTCCGGCACCTCGTGCAGCAGGAAGAAGCTGCATGCCAGATCCGGCTGCCGCTCGGCCTGGAAGCGCGCCGCGTCGGCGCGCACCACGGCGGCCTGCGGCGTACCGGCCAGCTTGCCCTCGGCCAGCTCCACCTGGATGGGCGTGACGTCGGTCAGCGTGAAGCTGCCGCTCTCGCCGACCCGCGCCGCGGCCCGCTGCACCAGGTCGCCGTAGACGTGGGCCACCTGCCACACCCTGTCCCCGTCGCGGATCTCGTTCAGATAGGCCCGCATAAGCCGCTGGTCGTTGCCGAACAGCAGCGTGCGCACCACCAGCTTGTGGTCCAGCAGCCTGGCCTTGCGCGGATTGACGTAGGCCCAGTCGTAGACCTCGGTCATGTAGGCGGGAACGTCCTGGTAGTAGGGATCGGCGGTGGTGCGGGTGGGCAATGTGGTCATGACGGGCTACCGTTCGATGTTATTGGATGGAAACAGCTTAGCAAGCCATGCTCCAAGCCGGCTTGAGCCAGGCCAAACCTTGCCCGGAGCGGATCTCAATGCTGACCGGCATGCTCCTCCGCGTCGGCATAGGCCAGGGCGACTTCGACAAAGGCCTGCTCCACCGCCAGGAAGGCGTCGACCACGTCCGGGTCGAAGTGCGTGCCCCGGCCGGCGACGATGACGTCCTTCGCCTGGGCATGCGGCATCGGCGGCTTGTAGATGCGCCGGTTGATCAGCGCGTCGTAGACGTCGGCCAGCGCCATCAGCCTGCCGGCCACCGGAATCTCGTCCCCCTTCAAACCGAAGGGATAGCCGCTGCCGTCCCATTTCTCGTGGTGCGAACATGCGATCTCCTTGGCGAATTTCAGGAACGCCACTTCCAGGCCCAGCTGGCGCTCGGCGGCGACGATGGCGTCCCGGCCCAGCGCGGCGTGCTGTTTCATGATGGCGAATTCGTCGTCGGTCAGCTTGCCGGCCTTGAGCAGGATGTGGTCGGGGATGCCGACCTTGCCGATGTCGTGCAGCGGCGCCGACTTGCAAATCATGTCGATGTTGCGCTCGGTCAGATACTGGTCGAAGCGCGGGTGGCCGCTCAACTGCTCGGCCAGCAGCTTGACGTAGGATTGGGTGCGCTTGATGTGGTTGCCGGTTTCGTTGTCGCGGGTTTCCGCCAGCGAGGCCAGCGCCCAGATCGCCACGTTCTGCACGGTCTCGGTCTCCCGGGTGCGTCGCCTGACCTCTTCCTCCAGGTAGTCGTTCTGGTTCTTCAGGATATCGCGCGCGGCCTTGACGTCCAGCTGGTTGCGCACCCTGGCCATCAGGATGCCGGGATTGATGGGCTTGTGGATGTAGTCGGCGGCGCCCAGCTGCAGGCCGGCGGTTTCCTCCTCCGCCTCCTGCATCGCTGTCAGGAAGATCACCGGCACGTCGAAGTCCGCCCGGCTCGCGCGCAGGCGGCGCAACACCTCGTAGCCGTCCATGTCCGGCATCAGCACGTCCAGCAGGATCAGGTCGGGCTCGCCGGCGGCGACGATGCGCAGCGCCTTCGCGCCGCCGGTCGCCACCTTGACGCGGTAGTCGCGGTGCAGCAGATCGTTGATCAGCGCCAGGTTGTCCGGCGTGTCGTCCACGACCAGGATGGTGGGCCGAGTGTCAGACTGATTGTCCATGTCCGCCCTCCCGCATGCCGGCGCGCGCCTCGCGCAGCCGGGCCAGCGCGTCGTCGAAACGGTATTGCCGCAAGGCCTGCTCGAAGGCGGCGGCGGCCTCGCCCAGCGCCGGCCTCACCCTGCCCGATTCGGCGCCGTACACCTCCACCGCGTCGGCGTCGTCCTCCGCCAGCAAGGCCTCCAGCCGGTCCAGCACCGCCGGGTCCGCCTCGCCGTCGGCGGCGGGCGGGGCCGACTCCGGCAGCGCCGCGCCCAGCGCGCCGATCAGGCGGCCCAGCTCCGCCTGCGCCTCCGCCATCTCCGCGTCCAGCCCCGATAGCTGCAGCCCCGCCTGCAGCGCCGCCTCCAGCCGGCCCGACAATTGCTGCAGATGGTCGGCGCCTACGGTGCCGGCCAAACCTCTGAGCGTGTGGGCGCCGCGCACGGCGGCGTCGCGGTCATCGCGCGCCAGCGCCAGCCTCACCTGCCCGAACGCGTCGGCCTGGTCGGCGACGAAGCGGCGCAGCAGGCCTTCGTACAAGGGCCGCCTGCCCATCATTCGCCTGAGCGCGCCGCCGACGTCGAGTCCGGGAATCCGCCGCAGCGGATCGTCGGAGTCTTCCTGGTCCGGCCGCTCGCGCGCGGCGCTCGCCGCCGGCTCGGCGGCATCGGCCCGCCCGGCGCGCGGGTCCCAGCGCTTCAGCGCGGCGAACAGCTTGTCCGGGTCGATGGGCTTGGTGACGTGATCGTTCATGCCGGCCTCCAGGCAGCGCTCGCGGTCGCCGCTCATCGCGTTGGCGGTCATCGCCAGGATGGGCCGCTTCCCCCACGATGCCAGCCGCCGCAGGCGGCGCGTCGCCTCCAGCCCGTCCATCACCGGCATCTGCATGTCCATCAGCGCCAGGTCGAAAGGCTGGGCTTCGGCCAGGCTCAGCGCCTCTTCCCCGTTGCTGGCGACGGTCACCTCGATGTCGGCGGCGCTCAGCAACTCGGTGGCCACCTGCTGGTTGAGTTCATTGTCTTCGGCCAGCAGCACCCGCATGCCGCGCAGCGGCGACAGGTCGATCTCATCCGCCGCCGGCGCCGCGCGCGCCCCCGCGGCCGCCTCGCCGCCGAACAGCCGCATGGTCGAGTCGAACAGCACCGAGGCGCTGACCGGCTTGATCAGGGTCATTTCGATGCCGGCGTCCTCGGCCAGGCGGAACACTTCCTCGCGGCCGTAGCCGGTGACCATCACCCGGTGCGGCCGCAGCGCCGCGTCGTGCCGCATCAGCCGCCTGGCCGCCTCGATGCCGTCCATGCGCGGCATCCGCCAGTCCAGGAAGACCACCTCGTAGCGGTCGCCGTCGCGCTCGGCCTGCTCCACCCGCTCCAGCGCCTGCTCGCCGTCCTCGGCCTCGTCGACACGGAAGGTCATGCCGCGCAGCTGCTCGGCCAGTATCTCGCGCGCGGCCCGGCTGTCGTCGACCACCAGCGCCCGGCGGTTGCGCATGCCGACACCGGGCAGCCGCTCCGGGTGCGGCTCGCCCTTGCCCAGCCGCGCGGTGAACCAGAAGGTGCTGCCCTTGCCGGGCTCGCTGTCCACGCCGACCTCGCCGCCCATCATCTCCGCCAGCTTCCGGGAGATGGCCAGGCCCAGGCCGGTGCCGCCGTATTTGCGCGAGGTGGAGGTGTCGGCCTGCTGGAAGGACTGGAACAGCTTGGCCTTCTGCTCGGCGCTCAGGCCTATGCCGGTGTCGCTGACCTCGAAATGCAGCAGCAGGCTGTCGCCGCGTTCCTCGCGGCAGCGCGCCCTGACCGTCACCTCGCCGCGCTCGGTGAACTTGACCGCGTTGTTGGCGTAATTGATCAGGATCTGGCCCAGCCGCAGCGGATCGCCGATCAGCGACCGGTCCAGGCCGGGGCCGATGTCGAAGATCAGCTCCAGCCCCTTGGCCTCCGCCTTCTCGCCCAGCAGCGCGGCCAGATTGTCCAGCACCCGCTCCAGGTCGAATTCGGCGTTCTCCAGGTCCAGCTTGCCGGCCTCTATCTTGGAGAAGTCCAGGATGTCGTTGATGATGCCCAGCAGGTGCTTGCCGGAGTTGTGTATCTTCTGCAGGTAATCGCGCTGCTTGGGGTCGAGGCCGGTGCGCAGCGCCAGGTGGGCAAGGCCGATGATGGCGTTCATCGGCGTGCGGATCTCGTGGCTCATGTTGGCGAGGAAGTCGCTCTTGGCCCGGGTGGCGCTCTCCGCCTCCTCCATCGCCTGCTTGAGCTTGCCCTCCTGCAGCTTGCGGTTGCTGATGTCGCGGATGAACAGGGTGCCGGTGCGCTCGCCCGACATGTCCACCACCGTCAGCCCTGCCTCGACCTGGGTCGCCGATCCGTCCGCCCGCCTCAGCAGCAGCTCCCAGAATTCGCCGGACAGCGCGGCCAGGTCCGCCCCGGCCAGGCCCCGGCTCAGCGCGCCGGGCAGCGGCCCGTCCCCTTCCAGCCTGGCCAGCCCGCCGAGCGTGGCCGGCAAGCCGGCGCCGGCCTCCACGCCGAACACCGCCAGCGCGGTGCGGTTGATGTCCTTGATAGCGCCGGCGCCATCCACCACCACCACGCCCACCGGCGCGCCGGCGATGATGGACTGGGACAGTTTCTCGCTCTGCCGCAAGGCCTCGGTGCGGCGCACGATCTCGGCCTCCAGCCCCGCCTGGTAGCGCGACAGCGCGGCGTTGCTGGCCACCACCTCGGCCAGCAGCTCCTCGCGGCTCTTCTCGTCCAGGATGCCGCGTATCACCTCCGGATCGGTCTCCCCCATGCCGGGCGCGTCTATCGCCACGCAGCAGCGCTTGCCGCGCCGCTCCAGCCGCCAGCGCGGGTCGCAGAGCTCAAGGCCGGTGCAGTAGGGCGTGTCGAGGCACAGGTACAGGGTGTCCCACTCCACCTCCAGCACGCAGTCGGCGAAACCCCGCGCCTGCAGCTGGCGCAGCAGGCTGAACAGCGTCACCGCGTGGCGTTCGAGCGAGCCGCCGCCCAGCCAGGACAGCTCCATCAGCTTGAGCATCTTGCTCCTGGCGCGGTACAGGCTGTCCTCCCCCAGCAGGGAGAGGTTCAACTGTTCGCTCATGGGTTCCATCTCGCGACTATGCAAGCGGCGTCGTCGTGCCACTTGGCGTGATTGCTCATCAACTGACTCCCCATCCTGCCGGCGGGCAAGCCGGCCAACGCCTCCAACGCATCGGCGGGCAGATGCTCAGGCACGCCGTCGGTGGTCAACAACAGCAAGGCTCCGGCCCGCAGCTGCAAGCGCCGCTCCCTCAGCCGCGGCAGCGCCTGCCCCACGGTGCCGGGCTGGCCGGCGATCAAGCTCAACTCCGGCTGCAGCACCCTCAGCAAGGCATTGCCGACGCTGGCGCAAGCCAGCAGGCCGGATGGCTGCACCGTGGCCAGGCAAACGGCCGCGCCCAGACTGCCCTGGAAGCGCCGGTGCAGGCGCGCCAGCCGCTCCGCCGGCGGCTGCGGCGGCTCCCGCTCCAGCCACGCCTCCATCTCCCGCGCCAGCACGTGCGCTTGCGCGCCGTGGCCCAAGGCGTCCAATATCGCCAGCGTCACGCCGCCGTCGGTCTCGGCCCGCGCCACCATGCCGTCGCCGCATACCGTCTCTCCGAAGCAGGGCCGCGACACCAGGGCCAGCTCGCCCAGGCCTGGCGGCGGCGCAAACGGCGTCAGCGCCATTTGCGCACGCACACCTGGGTGCCGGCGCCGGGAGCGCTGTCTATCCAGAACTCGTCCATCAGCCTGCGTGTGCCGGGCAGCCCCAGGCCCAGCGTGCCCTTGCTGCTGAAGTGCTCCCGCATCGCCAGCTCCAGGTCGGCGATGCCGGGGCCGCGGTCCCGCGCCTGGATTTCCATGCCGGAGGCCCCGCCGGCGGCCACCCCCTGCCAGCGCATCCGGCCGCCGCCGGCGTACTTGAGCATGTTCATCGCCAGTTCCGACGCCGCCGTCGCCAGCTGGGTGCAATCGACTTCGGAAAATCCCATCCCCGCCGCCAGCGCGCGCACGCGGTACACCAGCAGCCGGACGTCGCCCTCGCTGCGGATATCCAGCGCATCCCCGCCGCCCAGGCTGCGCGCCGGACGCAGCGGCGACATGCTGTCCGCGCTCATTGCTTCATCGCCAGCGCCTGTTCCAGCGAGATCGCCCCGCGGAAGGCGCCCAGATCGGCCCCGACCTGGGACAGGCCCTGGATCACGCCCGGCCGCAGCCCCACCAGCACCGTGGACGCCCCCATCAGCGAGATGGTGCGCTTCATGTCCACCAGCGCCTGGTAGGACTCCAGGTCCAGGAAGCGCACCTCGGACACGTCCAGCATCACCCTGCGCACCGCCTTGCCGCTGATGCGCTCCAGCAGCCGGCTCTGCATCTGCCGCACCAAAGCCGGCCGCAGCTCCGCCTGCACGCAGGCGAGCAAGGCGTCGCCTATCTGCGACAGCGTGATCCTGGCCTCTGCGGCGTCGTCGCTCATATGCCCTTCCTCATCCAAGCTGGCGTATCGCCAGCCCGCAGTTGCGGAACGCCTCTTCCAGCGCGTCGCGCAGGGTGGCGAAGGTGGAAATCTGCTCGGTGTCTATGCCTAGGTGGACGATGGTCTGCGCGATGGCGGGGGACAGGCCCGATACCAGGCTCTCGCACCCCATCAGCTGGGTGGCTTTGGTGATCTTGATCAGGTGGTTGGCCACCGCCGAGTCCACCACCGCCACGCCGGAGATATCCATGATGAAGACCCGGGCCCGGGTGGTGGATATCTTGCTCAGGATGCCTTCCATGATGCCCTGGGAGCGCTGGGAGTCGATGATGCCGACAATGGGCAGCAGCAGGATGTCCTGCCAGATCATCGATACCGGCGTGGACATTTCCATCATCGCCCGGCTCTGCTCCAGCACCCGCTCGTGCAGCAGCCGGCTGTAGGTCTCGACCACCAGCGCGGTGTCCATGTGCAGCAGCTTGGCGGTGGACAGCAGGGTCTGCGACGCCGTCTCGCGGCTGCCGCTTTTCAGATAGCCGCAAAACAGCGTGAACGCGTAGTTGACCCCGGCGAAATAGGAGCTGAGCGGCAGCCCGATGCGGGCATGGGTTTCGCCGGCGCACACGCGCTCGGCAAGATAGGCGGCGTCCACCACGCCGGAAAAGAAGCTGCGCCAATAGGCGGCCTGGGCCTCCCGCGCGTTGCGCAGCGCCGACGGCCGGGCGAACAGGCCTTCGTACTCAGGCAGGGACGGCAGCCATTCGTAGAAGCGATCCATCGCCTCGTCCAGCCTGGGCAGCACCGCCTCGCCCATCGCCCTCACACGTTTCAGGTCATCCTCCTGGATGGCGAAGGTGTGCAGAAACTCTCCCGCCTCGGTCAGACTCGTAGGATCCATGGCCCCGCGCGCTCCCGCCCGTCATTAATCGATAGCTTGCCGTCTATAGCTATCTATAGGACAGTTTCGCCCCCTGGACGGAAACGGCGCGCAGACAAACGAAACGGCCCGGACAGGGCCGGGCCGTTGCGCGCGCGTGGAAACCGGCTCAATCGGCCAGGGTCAGCACCACCGGAGTGTGGTCGGACGGGCGCTCCCACTTGCGCGGCGCCTTGTCGATCTCGCAGGCCTGCGCGCGGGGTTTGAGCGCGTCGCTGACCAGGATGTGGTCGATGCGCACGCCCTTGTTGCGGCGGAACATCATCTGGCGGTAGTCCCACCAGCTGTACTGCTTTTCCTCCTGGTTGAACAGGCGGAAGCTGTCGGACAGGCCCAGCGCGATCAGGCGGCGGAAGGCGTCGCGCTCCGGCGTGCTGCACAGCACCTGCTCGCGCCAGCCCTCCGGATCGTAGACGTCGCGGTCTTCCGGCGCGATGTTGTAGTCGCCCAGCAGCAGCAGCTGCGGATGCCTGGCCAGCTCGGCGGCGACGTAGCCCTCCAGCTTGGACAGCCATTCCAGCTTGTACGGGTACTTGGGCGAATCCACCGCCTCGCCGTTGACGAAATAGCCGCAGATCACCCGCACGCCGTTCACGGTGGCGGCGATCACGCGGCGCTGCTCGTCGCCGTAGCCGGGGATGCCGGCGACCACGTCGGTCATTTCCAGCGGCGTGCGCGCCAGGATGGCGACGCCGTTGTAGGTCTTCTGGCCGAACCAGACCGCGCGGTAGCCGGCCGCCTCGATCTCCGCCAGCGGGAAAGCGCCCTGGTCCATCTTCAGTTCCTGCAGGCACAGCACTTCGACGCCGGTTTCGGCCAGCCACTGCAGCACCTGCGGCAGGCGGACTTTCAGGGAATTGACGTTCCAGGTGGCAAAGCGCATCGGCGGGGACTCCAGAATGGGAAAGGATGAAGGCCGACACCATAGCAGCAGCCGGCCCGGCTGTTGAGGGATTTTCGCGCCTCGCCGCCGGCAAGGCAAAAAAAAGCGCCTCCGCAGTCGGCGGAGGCGTCAATAGACACTATATCACTACCCCTGATACGCGTCTGGCTCGCTTGCTGCTCCGGAAGACAACCCTGAGCAAAAGATTAGAGCCGGACTATTCCAGGCGAGTTCCGGGAATCGGAAATTTTTTTACGCCGCCTCCGGCGCCATGCCGGAGTGGCGCAGCAGCGCGTCGATTTCGGGATCGCGGCCGCGGAAGGCGCGGAACGACTCCAGCGCCGGGCGGCTGCCGCCGACCGCCAGGATTTCGTCCCAGAACTGGCGGCCCACCTGCGGATTGGCGCCGCCGGCCTCCTCGAACGCGGCGTAGGCGTCGGCGGACAGCACTTCCGCCCACTTGTAGCTGTAGTAGCCGGCCGCGTAGCCGCCGCCGAAGATGTGGCTGAAGCTGTTGGGGAAGCGGTTGTAGGCCGGCGGACGGTTGACCGCCACCTCGTCGCGCACCTGCTCCAGCAGCGCCAGCCAGTCCACGCTGTCGGGATTGCCGGCGGTGTACAGCAGCATGTCGAACAAGGAAAACTCCAGCTGGCGCACCATCTGCATGCCGGACTGGAAGTTCTTGGCGGCGATCATCTTGTCGTACAGCTCGCGCGGCAGCGGCTGGCCGCTTTCGCTGTGCGCGGTCATGCCCTGCAGCACGTCCCACTCCCAGCAGAAGTTTTCCATGAACTGGCTGGGCAGCTCGACGGCGTCCCACTCCACGCCGCTGATGCCGGCCACGCCGGCCACCTCGATGCGGGTCAGCAGGTGGTGCAGGCCGTGGCCGCACTCGTGGAACAGGGTGATCACCTCGTCGTGGGTGAAGTAGGCCGGCTTGTCGCCCACCGGGCGGCTGAAGTTGCACACCAGGTAGGCCACCGGGGTCTGCACCTGCTCGCCCTTGCGGCGGCGGCCGCGCACGTCGTCCATCCACGCGCCGGGGCGCTTGCCGTCGCGGGCGTAGAGGTCGAGGTAGAAACCGCCCAGCAGGGTGTCGCCCTGGAAGATCTCGAAGTAGCGCACGTCAGGGTGCCACGTGGCGACCCGGCGCTCGGCGAAACGCACGCCGTACAGGGTGCCGACCACGCCGAACAGGCCCTGCAGCACCTTGGGCTCGGGGAAGTACTGCTTCACTTCGTGCTCGGAGAAGGCATAGCGGGCGACGCGCAGCTTCTCGCTGGCGTAGCTGATGTCCCAGGCCTGCAGCGCGTCCAGGCCCAGCTCGTCGCGGGCGAAGGCCTCCAGCTCGGCGCGGTCCTGCTCGGCGTAGGGCTTGGCGCGGCGGGCCAGGTCGCGCAGGAAGGCGATCACCTGCTGCGGGCTTTCCGCCATCTTGGTGTACAGCGACAGCTCGGCGTAGTTGGCGAAGCCCAGCAGTTGCGCCTCCTCGGCCGCCAGCTTCAGCTTCTCGCGGATCAGCGGGCCGTTGTCCTGCTCGGCCGGACCGAACTCCGACGCGCGCTTGGCGTTGGCTTCGTACAGTTTTTCGCGCAAAGCGCGGTTGTCGGCGTACTGCAGCACCGGGAACAGCAGCGGGAATTGCAGGCCCAGCTTGTATTTGCCCGGCTGGCCGTCGGCCTCGGCCATCGCGGCGTACATGGCCAACGTGTCCTCTGGAATGCCGGCCAGCTCGGCAACGTCTTCGATGTACAGGCTGAAGCCGTCGGTGGCGTCCATCACGTGCTGCGAAAACTGGTTGGACAGCTCGGCCAGCCGGCTGGACAGTTCGGCGAAGCGCGCCTTTTGCGCGTCCGGCAGCTCGGCGCCGGCCAGGCGGAAGTCGCGCAGGTCGTTTTCGATCACTTTCTTCTGCGCGGCGCTGGCGGCGGCGAATTCAGGGTTGGCCGCCACCGCCTTGAAGCGGGCGAACAGGTCGAGGTTCTGCCCCAGTTCGGTGAAGAAGGCGGAAATGCGCGGGATTTCGGCGTTGTACGCCTCGCGCAGGCCCTCGGTGTTGCCCATCACGCCGTTCAGATGGCCGACCACGCCCCAGGCGCGGCCGAGTTTCTCGGTGGCGTCGGTCAGCGGCTCCACCACGGCGTCCCAGCTGTCTCCGCCGGCGGCGACGACGGCATCGATGGCGGCGCGGGCGTCGGCCAGCAATACATCGAGGGCGGGGGTGATGTGCTCCGGCTTGATGGCGTCGAAGCGCGGCAGGTCGGAGAAATCAAGTAAGGGGTTCTGGCTCATGGCTTCAACATCCTGTCGGGGCGGACCAATTATGATAAGGGAATTTGCGCGCCGGCGCGCGCGGCCGGCACAATGCATGCTCCCAGAGATAAGGACGAAACGATGAAAAGCAATATCCGCCAGTACGACGGCCACCATCCGGAGATCGCGGACGGCTGTTACATCGACCCGGCTGCCGTGGTCATCGGCGAGGTGAAACTGGAGACTGGCGCTTCGGTCTGGCCGTGCGCGGTGATCCGCGGCGACGTCAACCGCATCCACGTCGGCGAGAACAGCAATGTGCAGGACCACGCCATGTTGCACGTCAGCCACAGAAGCGCCGCCGATCCGGAGGGCGCGCCGCTGATCATCGGCCGCCACGTCACCATCGGCCACCACGTGACGCTGCACGGCTGCACCATAGGGGACGAGGTGCTGATCGGCATCGGCAGCATCGTGCTGGACCGCGCGGTGATCGAGGACCGGGTGCTGATCGGCGCCGGCAGCCTGGTGCCGCCGGGCAAGCGGCTGCAGTCCGGCTACCTGTACCTGGGCAATCCGGTCAAGCAGGCGCGGCCGCTGACCGACAAGGAGCTGGCCTACTTCAAATACTCGGCCGAGCACTATCTGCGCGTGGCCGACAAGCACAAGGTCAATCTGGAGGATTGAGCGATGGCGGATGTACCGGAAATCCATGAACAAGAGCTGGAATACGTCGGTTTCTGGGCCAGGGTGCTGGCCAGCCTGGCCGACACCATTCTGCTGCTGATCGTGTCGGCGCCGCTGCTGTGGCTGCTGGCCGGACGCGAAGCGGCGTCGGCCGGCGGGCTGCCGGACCTGGCTGAGCTGAGCGGCGCCGGCTCGCTGGCGGAATGCCTGGTCAACTACCTGCTGCCCGCCGTCGCCATTATCCTGTTCTGGATCTACAAGAGCGCGACGCCGGGCAAGATGATGCTGGGCGTGCGGGTGGTGGACGCCGACACCGGCGCGCCGCTGAAGCCTGGCCAGGCGGCGCTGCGCTACCTGGGTTATTTCGTCGCCACCATTCCCTTCGGCCTGGGCCTGCTGTGGGTGGGCATCGACGCCCGCAAGCAGGGTTGGCACGACAAGCTGGCGCGCACCGTGGTGGTGCGCCGCAAGCCGCGGCCGGCGGCTTTCCCCGCACGCCGCTAAGCCGGCGACAGCCGCGCCCGCCCGCGCGGGACCATCGTCCGCTCAGCCGCGCCGCCGGCCGGCGCATCCAACCGGAACCAAGCCAGCGCCCGGTTGAGCCCGCCGGCGGATTCCGCCAGCTGCTCCATCAACGGTTCCGCCTCGCGCATCTGCTGCTCGATGTGCTGGGCCAGGCTGGCCAACTCATGGCCGTGCTGGCGGATATTGCCGCCGGCCTGGGTCTGCCGCTCGCGCGCGGCGCCGATGTCGGCCATCAGTTCGCCCAGGCCGGCCAGCGCGCCGTCCACCGCCGCCAAAGCCCCGTCCAGCGCCAACTGCGCGTCCTGGCCATCCCGGCCCGCCCTGCCGGCGGCGGCGATCGCCTCCCCCAGCGCGCCCTTGGCCTGCTCCATCTGCCGCAGGCTGTCGAAAATGCCGCTGGTGGCGGAGGCGGTGCGCTCGGACAGCTTCCTCACCTCGTCGGCCACCACCGAGAAGCCGCGGCCGGCCTCGCCGGCGCGCGCCGCCTCTATCGCGGCGTTCAAGGCCAGCAGATTGGTCTGATCCGCCACGTCGCGTATCAGCGCGCTGATCTGACCGATCGCCGACAGCGCCTGGCCCAGCGTCTGCATTTCCTGGTTGGCGGTGGCGATGCGTCCGGCCAGCAGGTTCATCGTTTCCGCGTTGTGCTCGCCCTGCCGGCGCGCGTCCTCGGTGGCCGCCGCCGCGCCGCGCGCGCAGTCTAGCGCCGCCTCGATATGCAGCCCCACCCGCTCCGCGTGGCCGGCGATCTCCGCCGCCGCCTCGTTGCTGAGCTGGCTCTTCTGCGTCTGCAGGCGGCTGGCGTCGGCGCTCTGCCGGGTCAGCAGCTGCAAGCGCCGGCTGTCGTCCTGGTTGGCGCCGGCGTGGCGGCGCACCTCGTCCAGCAGTCCAGCCAAATGGTCCAGAAAACGGTTGATGCGCGACGCCGCGTGCGCCAGCTCGTCGCCGCCGCGGTCGGGTAGGCGCACGGCCAGGTTGCCCTCGCCCAGCGCGTCGGCGGCCTGCGCCATCGCCGCCAGCTGGCGGCGCAGCCTTCGCGCCAGCGTCAGCTGGATCAGCACCACCAGCGCGCTGGCCAAGGCCAACGGCCCCAGGATCAGCGGCGCCAGCCGCGACAGCGCCGCGGCCAGCCCGGCTTTTTCCCCCGCCAGCTCGCCGTCGCGCTGCTTCAGTTGGGCGTCGATCTGCGCGACCAGCGGCGCCAGATCGTTCTGATAAGCCTGCTCCGGAATCGACAGCGCGTCCTGCGGCGCGGTCTCGGCGATGCGGATAGCGCTGCCCAGATTGGCGGCGTAAGCCTGCCAATGGTCGCGCAGCGCGCCGTCGAAGGCGCCGGCGTCGGCCGCCGGCAACGCTTCATGGATGTCGCGGCGCAGAGCGGCCACCTGCCGTTCCGCCTGCTTCAGCCGCTCGGCGGTTTCCGGCAACAAGGGATCGGCGCGGGAAAACGACAGGGAGACAGCCTTCAGCTGTTGCAAATTCGCCGCCAGCTGCTGCAGACGGTTGTAGTTGTCGACGTGGCGGGTGAAGGAATACAGCTGCTGGCCGGTCAGCGCCATCGCCAGCGCCAGGCTGGCGAGGGTAAAGGCGATGGTCAGCCACAGGCGTTTGATCAGGGACATGGCGGGTGCTGCGTGAGACTTCGGGGCCCCCATCGTAGCCGCCATTGATGACAAGAAGATTTCAAGACATATAAGTTGTAGCAAAAATTGTTCACATTACGTTACAATCCGCGCACCTGAAAATTCGGGTCGATATGTCGGACAAAATTCAGAGAAACGCCGGCAGTCGGGCGCAACATCATGATTTCCGTCGTCGGCCGAAGCCGGCCGTTTCGACACCCCCTGGCCGCTGCGGCGCTACCGCCGACGCGGTCCGCCTGCCCGGCAGGCAGGCGCGATTTACATAAGACCGGGCCCACCCGGCTATGTGGGCAACTTCCTCCAGGCACGTCCGGCGCGTGCGCGCCGCCGCGGGAGAGTCGTTGCCCGTCATCGTTCAAATGACTGGAGATTCGCCCTTGCAACAACAACACTCCCGCCACATCGGTCCGATCGCGCTGATGCTGACCGGCCTTGGCTCCATCATCGGTTCCGGCTGGCTGTTCGGCGCCGCCCACGCGGCGCAGATCGCCGGCCCGGCCGCCATCGTCGCCTGGATTGTCGGCATGGTGATCATTCTTTCCATCGCGCTGAGCTACGCCGAACTGGGCGCCATGTTCCCGGAATCGGGCGGCATGGTGCGCTACGCCCGCTACTCGCATGGCTCGCTGCTCGGCTTCATCGCCGCCTGGGCCAACTGGATCGCCATCGTGTCGGTGATTCCGATCGAGGCCGAAGCCTCGGTGCAGTACATGAGCACCTGGCCCTATCCGTGGGCGCAGAACCTGTACCACAACGGCGAGCTGAGCACCGTCGGCCTGTCCTTCGCCGCCGTGCTGGTGATCGCCTACTTCCTGCTCAACTACTGGGGCGTGAAACTGTTCGCCAAGGCCAACAGCGCCATCACCATCTTCAAGGTGATCGTGCCGGCGGTGACCGTGGGCGCGCTGATCTACAGCGGCTTCCACTCGGAGAACCTGAACAACCCGGCGATGGGCGGCTTCGCGCCGTTCGGCTGGGCCAGCGTGATGACGGCGGTGGCCACCAGCGGCATCGTGTTCAGCTTCAACGGCTTCCAAAGCCCGATCAACCTGGCCGGCGAAGCCCGCAATCCGGGCAAGAGCGTGCCCTTCGGCGTGGTCGGCTCCATCCTGCTGGCCGCGGTGATCTACGTCGCGCTGCAGGTCGCCTTCCTGGGCGCGCTGTCGCCGTCCGAGCTGGCGCACGGCTGGAAAGGCCTGGACTTCAGCTCGCCGTTCGCGCAGCTGGCGATGGCGCTGGGCCTGAACTGGCTGATGATGACCCTGTATTTCGACGCCTTCGTCAGCCCCAGCGGCACCGGCGCCACCTATATGGCGTCCACCTCGCGCATGATCTACGGCATGCAGCGCAACGGCACCATGCCGGAGATCTTCGGCCGCATCCACCCGCTGTACCGCATTCCGCGCCCGGCGATGTGGTTCAACCTGGCGGTGTCCTTCGTGTTCCTGTTCTTCTTCCGCGGCTGGGGCACGCTGGCGGCGGTGATCTCGGTCGCCACCGTGATCTCCTACCTGACCGGCCCGATCAGCGCCGCCGCGCTGCGCCGCTGTGCGCCGGATCTGCCGCGCCCGCTGCGCCTGGCCGGCCTGTCGGTGGTCGCGCCGTTCGCCTTCGTCTGCGCGTCGCTGGTGCTGTACTGGGCGCGCTGGCCGCTGACCGGCCAGATCCTGTTCCTGATCGTGGCCGCGCTGCCGGTCTACATCTGGTACCAGGCCAAGGCCGGCTGGCCCGAATTCGCCCGCGAGCTGAAGGGCGCGCTGTGGATGGTGCTCTACCTGCCGGCGATGGCGCTGCTGTCCTATATCGGCAGCGTCGACTTCGGCGGCATCGGCCTGCTGCCGTACGGCGTCGACATGGCCGTGGTGGCCGCGGCCTCGCTGGGCTTCTACTTCTGGGGCGTCAACAGCGGCTGGTACACCCGCTACCTGCGCGACGAGCACGACCCGAAACTGGTGGAGGCGATGCAGCAGGAAGCCAAGGCATCCGGCAAGCTGGCTGAGCAGCGCGGCTGAGCGCGCCGGTCCCGCATGCGAAAAAGCCGACCTCGCGGTCGGCTTTTTCTTTGCCTGCGACAAATGGCTTGCCGCGTTACAGCGCCGCCAGGGCGGCTGCGTAATCCGGCTCGTCGGCGATCTCGCCCACCAGCTGGCTGTGCAGCACCTTGTCGTCGGCGTCCAGCACCACCACCGCGCGCGCGGTCAGGCCGGCCAACGGGCCGGAGGCCAGCTTGACGCCGTAGGCTTCGGCGAAGCTGCCGTTGCGGAAGGTGGACAGGGTCACCACGTTTTCGATGCCTTCGGCGCCGCAGAAGCGCTTCTGCGCGAACGGCAGGTCGGCGGACACGCACAACACCACGGTGTCGGCCAGCGCGGCCGCCTTCTCATTGAACTTGCGCACGGACGTCGCGCAGGTCGGGGTATCCACGCTGGGGAAGATGTTGAGGATCTTGCGCTTGCCGGCGTAGCTGGCCAGCGACACCTCGGCCAAATCGGCGCCGGTCAGTTGCAGCGCCGGGGCCTGCTCGCCCTTGGCCGGCAGCTTGCCCGCCACGTCCACCGGATTGCCGCGCAGGGTTACGGTTGCCATGTTCTGGATTCCTCGTCTGGGTTGGTGATGGCGCTAGTGTGGCGCAAAGATGGCGGAATGCAACCCTGCCCCGCGCATGGTTGTCATCGCTACCAGCCGCCAGCCTACCTTCCCGATGGGCATAAAATTCCAAACTGTTCTAAATGACGGCGATTTTTATTTTTATCCGTTATATAAAGTGCGGGTGGCGCCGCTACCGTGGCGCCGCGAATAGGCAATTCGGGACGCGCGCTTACCGGCGCCGTCAACTGTCATCCGATTCAAAGGAGTCTCTCATGGCTAGCCAAGATCGCGATCAGAAGTCCGGACTGTTCATCGTCAGCTACAACGTCTTCAAGCCCGGCGTGGCCGGCGGCTACAACCTGCACCTGCAGCTGTCGGTCTATCCGCCGGCCCGCCAGGTCAGCGGCCGCGCCGTCATCACCCAGGCGCTGCAGCACCCGCTGATTTTCGAAAACCCGGTGCAAGGCCGCTACGAGGAAAAGGGCGGCGACATCGAGCTGTTCCTGAACGGCTTCCGCCTGCCCATCGACCCGGCCTCCCCGCGCGTCGGCGACTTCCACTTCGACGGCCACCTGAAGGGAGGCTGGCACGCCGAGAACGGCTCGCGCGCCCGCTACGCCTTCCTCCAGGCCGGCCACTGGGTCGAAGAATTCGGCCAGGACATCCAGCTGTCCGATGAGGTGCGGCACACCGTCAAGGCGCTGAACCTGCGCTAAACGGCCCGTCCCCAGGCCGCCGCCGCCTCACGCGGCGGCGGCCTGCGCCTTTTCCCCTGTCCATCCGGCCATGGCGGCCACCAGAACATCCCGAATCGTGCTTGCATGCGTGATCGACCACGGCGCACCCGCGCCCCCTGACCCCTTTAGGAGATCGCCATGCCCGACCCGAACGCCGAACTCTCCCGCCGCGGCTTCCTGCTTTCCGCCGCCGGTTCGCTGGCCGCCCTGGCCCTGCCCGGCCTGCCAGGCGCCGCCCATGCCTCGTCGGCCCAGGTCCTGCCGCCGCTGCCCTACGCCGACAATGCGCTGGAGCCGGTAATCTCGGCGCGCACCATAGGCTTCCACTACGGCAAGCACCACAAGGCTTACCTCGACAACCTGAACAAGCTGATCGCCGGCCGCGACTACGCCGACCTGCCGCTGGAGGACATCCTCACCCGCTCCTTCGGCCCCGCCAGCGATGCCGCCGTGTTCAACAACGCCGCCCAACTGTGGAACCACACTTTCTATTGGCGCAGCATGCGGCCGAAAGGCGGCGGTATCCCGCCTCAAGGGCTGAGGGAAAAAATAGAAGCCTCGTTCGGCAGCGTGGACGCCTGTAAGCGGCAGCTGGCCGGCGCCGCCATTTCCCAGTTCGGCAGCGGCTGGGCCTGGCTGGTGCAGGACGGCGACAAGCTGCGCGTGGTGAAGACCGGCAACGCCGACAATCCGCTCACCTCCGGACTGACTCCGCTGCTCAATGTCGACGTGTGGGAGCACGCCTACTACCTGGACTACCAGAACCGCCGCGCCGACTATGTCAACGCGGTGCTGGACAAGCTGATCGACTGGGAATTCGCGCAGCGCAACCTGAAGGCCTGACGCCCGCCAGGCTCACAGCTGATCGTAGACGCCGCCCAGCGCGCGCAGCACTTCGGCGGCGGCGTCCAGCGTCCGGTCGTCCATCTCCCGCAGCGCGCGCTGCAGCACCTCGGCCAGCACGCGCTCGCGCTCGCGGTGGCGCGCGAGGCCCAGTTCGGTCAACCGCACCAGCACCGAACGCTTGTCCGCCAGCGATTTCGCCTTCTCCACATAACCCTGCTCGCTCAGGCCGTTGACCAGCTGGGTAACGCCGGCGCCGGTGGTCTCGGTCAATTCCGCCAGCCGCGCCACCGGCAACGCGCCCTCCTCGGCCAGTATCCGCAGCACTCTCGCGTGCGACAGCGACAGCGCGCCGGCCTGGCGCGTGGCGCGGCCGCGCAGCCGCGCGTCGGCGGCGCTCAGGCTGTAGGCGGCGCGGCTCAGCCTCGCCAACGCCTGCTGGCGCGCTTCTCCCGCCTCGCTGGGCAAGGCATCCCCCTGGGGTTTGGTTGACATGCGTTCCGGCTCCACAATAATATAACTAAGTACTTAGTTATTTTTTGGTACGATCAATTTACGAGGTGAAAATTATGTCACGTTCAGAAGCGCAAAGCTGGTCGCTGGACATCGCGCTGGCACAGGGCGGTTTCGATGCCCTGCATCCGGAAGGCAAGAACACCCTGCTGCAGCTGGGGCACGATCCGGCCGATTTCGACGCCGTGTTCGAACAGGTGAAAAGCGGCGCGATGCTGCCCAAGGCCTGGGCCGAGGTGGCGGCCCGCGCCGAACGCCGCGCCGCCCACTACGAGCGCGACGGCTACCGCCGCACCGCCACCGACCTCTACCTGCGCGCCGCGGTGATGTGGGGCCGCGCGCAGTACTCGATCTTCGACACCGCCGATCCGCGCAAGGCGGTGCTGCGCGCGCGCTGCAACCACTGCGTGGCGCGCATCGGCGAGCTGCGCGACGGCCGGGTGCGGCGGGTGGAGATTCCGTTCGAGGGCGGCCTCATCCACGCGCTGCTGCACCTGCCTGACGGCGAAATCCGCCAGGCGCCGGCGGTGATACTCGGCCCCGGTATGGACATGATCAAGGAAGACTACCTGTACGCCGCCGAACGCTACTACACCTCGCGCGGCATGGTGGCGCTGTCGATAGAAGGCCCCGGCCAGGGCGAAAGCCGCGCCGGCGGCCTGGCGGTGACGCTGGACAACTACGAGCGGGCGCTGGAAGCCTACGCCGGCTACCTGGCCGGCCTGCCGGAAGTGGACGCCGGCCGCATCGGCATGTTCGGCATCAGCATGAGCGGCTACTGGGGCATGCGCGCCGCCGCCGGCGACACCCGGCTGGCCGCGCTGGCCGCCTACGAGCCGGTATGCGGCGACTTCCTCACCATCTTCGAGCGCGCCCAGCCCAGCTTCAAGAAAAACTACATGTATATGAGCGGCTACCGCGACGAGGCCCTGTTCGACCGCGAGATGCGCGACCGCATGCCGCTGGACGCGCTAGCCGCCGACATCCGCATCCCGGTGCTGCTGGGCATCGGCGAGTTCGACGAGCTGACGCCGCTGGAACAGGCGCTGGCCTGCTACCGGCGCATCCGCGCGCCCAAGGAGATGCGCGTATACGAGAACGAGTTCCACCCGCTGGGCGGCGTGGCGGCCGAAGTCTTCCGCTACGGCGCGGAGTGGCTGGAGCGCGCGCTGTCCGGCGACCCGGCATTGCGCGAGCCGGGCCGGGACGTCCGCCACTACCTGCGCCGCGACGGCCATATCGGCGACGGCAGCGCCGCGCCGGACTGGTGGCAGGGAGCAGACCCGACGGCAGAGTAAGCGCCCCGCCGGCGCCGGCAGGCGTTTGAACGATTGACGCCGCCCGGCGCCGACGCCAGACTGCCTTCATGCCAAAGACATGGAGGCGGTCATGAGTCAGCCTGTTCAGGCTCTGCTGTTCGACGTATTCGGCACGGTGGTGGATTGGCGCGAGGGCGTGGCACGCGACGCCGCCGCCTTTCTGCGGCGCCGGCCCGCAGCCAGGCAGGACGCTTACGCCTTCGCCGACGCCTGGCGAGCCCTCTACTCGCCGGCAATGGAAGCGGTGCGCGCCGGCCGCCGGCCGTTCACCCGGCTGGACCAGCTGCACCGCGAAAACCTGGAGGCCACGCTGCCGGCCTTCGGCGTCGATCCCGCCTCGGCGCCGGAAGACGAGCTGCAATGGCTGAACCGCGCCTGGCACCGGCTGGATCCGTGGCCGGACAGCGTGGCGGGCCTGGCGCGACTGAAGGCGGGCCATATCATCGCCACGCTCAGCAACGGCAACACCAGCCTGCTGCTGAATATGGCCAAATACGCCGGCCTGCCATGGGACGCGATACTCGGCGCCGAAGCGGCCCAGGCCTACAAGCCGATGCCGCAGGCCTATCTGCGCACCGCGGAACTGCTGGACCTGCCGCCGGAGCGGATCTGCCTGGTCGCGGCCCATAACGGCGATCTGGCCGCCGCGCGCCGCTGCGGATTCAAAACCGCCTTCATCATGCGTCCCCGCGAATTCGGCCCGGAGCAGCGGACGGATCTGGCGGCGGAACAGGATTGGGATTGGGTGGCGAGGGATTTGGTGGAGTTGGCGGGAATACTTGGGTGCTGAAACGTAAGGAAGACAAGCATTTGCGCTTGCCCTCCTGATGATGCCGCGCCTCTTCGGACCAGCTCAAGAAGCCAGAGGATGCTCCGCCATCCACTTGGCGGAGCCTCGACGTCCCTCCAACAAACCAATCAGAGATACATCCTCCTCCAAAGTCTCAAAATATACTCCC
The DNA here is from genome assembly GCF_000007705.1 of Chromobacterium violaceum ATCC 12472. NCBI lineage: Bacteria > Pseudomonadati > Pseudomonadota > Betaproteobacteria > Neisseriales > Chromobacteriaceae > Chromobacterium > Chromobacterium violaceum. Next base: position 893,607 of record NC_005085.1, on the reverse strand, counting down.
AGCCCCGAAGGACTGATTTCTATCTCACGCAACTGCTCTGGAGTTGCGCCATAAGTCGCCTGCAAGTCGTCAGGCCGAAACTTGAGTTCTCTGTCATTAGCCAGAATGAAGACGATAACCCCCTCCTCTGACCGATACTGGACCGATCGCAGGGTAGAATATTCCCGCTGCAGCATCTCCATCCGAGAAGACGCTGCTTCCAGCTCATTAGCAGACACTTCCATGGATATCTCCCCATGCTGTGCATAGCTCATTCAAGCGGGCATGTAACTCCTTGATGAGCTTGTTGATCTCATGGGCACCGAATCCCTTCTGCTCACGCAACCAAGGGGGCCCATCCGGACAATTCAAAATAAAAGCAGCTTCCCTCTTCCCATCGATTACGTGAACATGGGCTGGATTGTGATCGTTTGTCCGTATCACCACCCGGTAACCATTCCACTTCAACACATTTGGCATATCCGCCTCGTAATGGGATGATGTTGCCGCATAGCCAACCTTACTTTAGTTAGACCAACGCATAGCTCTATCACCCATCTAACTTTGGGAAAACACCCGATAAATTAAGCATTTATTTTTCACTATACGCTCACTGAGACAAGATTTTCTTGCCTCTATCAATGCGTTAGACATCCGCCCCTCTAGCCTAAAAACCATCAAACACTACATATAGCAAACAAATGGACACCGTCTCCCTCCTCCTGTGGTAAGCGTAGTTTTGTCAGGAAGACACGCAGCGCTCTCCCGCCATCTCCGGGTCAAGTCGACAAAGAAAAACGGGGCCGCTCTCGCCGCCCCGCTGCTGTTTACGCCTGCTCGCCGCCGTCCACCCGCCGCCGCGTCTGCAGAATCGGCGGCGCCCAGGTTTCGCCCGGCCGCTTCTTGCGGGTGGCCAGCGTCAGCTCGGACGGGGCGAAGATGTTGATGTTGTGGGTGTTGGGCGTAGTGATCAGGTACTGCGCCTCGGTGGCTTTCAGGAAGCCGGCGACGCGGTCGATGTTGAAGATGTCGAGGTGGGCGAACGGCTCGTCGATGAAGACGAAGCCGGACGGATTGGACTCGTCCATCATCAGGCCGATCAGCAGGATCAGCGACTTCATCACCTGCTGGCCGCCGGAGGCCTCGCCGTCGTTCATGCCCATCATGCCCTTCTGGTCGAAGTTGAACTTCAACACCAGGCCGGCCTGGGCCAGCACCGCGTCGTCGTTGGACAGCTGCGGCAGCTCCACTTCCACCTGGATGCCGGCCAGCTCGCCCAACCGCTTCACGTTCTGCCCATAGGCGCGCACGGTGGCGCGCAGCTTGCCGATGTAGGCGGCGCGCGCTTCGTCGGTCAGCTCGCGCGAGCGGTCCACCTCGCCCTGGCGGCGCTGGCGCTCGCGGTCAAGCGACGTCAGGTCTTCCACCAGCTTGTCCTTCAATGCCAGCACCGAGTCGTCCTGCTCCCAGTCGCCGCTCTGCAGCTTCTCTTCCAGGTAGTTCAGCTGGTGCTTGGCGTCGGCGGCGGTGTCGAACTCGTCCTCCAGCGCCGCCACATGCTCCGGCGCCAGCGCATCGGCCGACAGGCGTTCGGCCCATTCGCGCAGCTCGCCGCTCAGCCGGCGCAGCTGGCGGCGCGCCTGCTCCACCTCCTGCAGCTTCTGGTTGTACTTGGACAGGCTTTCCATCTCGCGCTGGCAGACGCGGTCGTGCGCCAGCCGCGCGTCGCCGTAGCGCTGGTCGGCGGCGTCCTTCTCCGCGCCGGCGGCGGCCAGCGCCGCGCCCTGGCGGGCGATCTCGGCCTCCAGCTCGGCCTTGCGCGATTCCAGCGCGGCGAATTCGTCGGCGCGGCTGTCCAGCTGGCGTATCGCGTCCATGCCGCCCAGGTACTCGGCCAGGCCCGCCGCCTCGCGCGTGGCGGCCACCAGCCGCTCCTCGTCGGCCAGGATGCGCACGTTCAATGCCTTCAACTCGTCGCGCACCGCCAGCAACCGCGACTGCCGCGCCGCTTCGCCGAACGCGTATTCGTGCGCCGGCACGCCGATGTGGCGCGCGCCGCGGCGCTCGCGGAAATACCCGTCGCGGGTGATCCAGTCTCCTTCAGCGCTGGCGCCTTCTAGTGCGTTCTCCACCCGCGTCACGCTGTTCATCTGCCGGTACAGCCAGTCCGGCGCGTCGGCGGAGAAGCGCACCACCTCCAGCAGGCTGCCCTTGTTGGCGCGCGGCGGCGCGGCGCGCTCCGGCACCACGAAATGGCGATAGCGCAGCTTTTCGCCTATCTTCCAGGCCTCGCGGCGGTCGGATTCCCGGTCCAGCAGCACCACGTGGCGGTAGCCGCGCAGCAGCGCCTCCACCGCGCCCTGCCAGTTGGAATCCATCACCTCGACGATGTCGGACAGCATCGCGTGCGGGATGCCGGCCTCGTCCAGCGCCGCCTTGAACTGGCGCACATCCTCCGGCGAGCGGCCGCGGCCTATCTCTAGCGCCTGCAGGTGCTCCGAGCTTTCCTGGCGCTGCTTTTTCAGCTCGCGCAGGCCGTCCTTCAATTGATCCGCCTCTGCGCGCAGCGCGGCCAGCTTGTCGGCCAGCTGGGCGGCGTCGGCGCCGTATTCCTTGCCGGCCAGGGCCTGCAACCGGTCGCGCTCTTTCAGTTGGCCGGCCACCCCGGCGTGCTCGCCCTTGGCCTTCATGAAGGCGTCCTGCGCCGCCAGCCGCATCGTCTCCGCCGCGGCGCGCGCCTCGGCGGCGCTCACTTCGGCGGCTTTCAGCTTGGCCACCAGATCCAGGGTGTCGGCATGCTCGGCGCGCGCCTGGTTCAGCACGTGGTAGCCGGCGCGATAATCGCCCCATTGCTTGCCGAAGGCGGCCTTGGCGTCCAGATAGGCCAATACCGGCAGCGCCTCGTCGCGCAGGCGGGCGATGCCGGTCTGCAGCTGCTTCCATTCCAGGTAGCGGTTGGCGCGGTTCCGCATCGCCTCCACCCGCACCTGCAGCGCTTCCTCCTGGCGGCCCAGCGCCTCCAGCTCCAACTCGGTGGCGCGCTGCTCGTCGCGGGCGCGCTGGTAGTTGTCCAGCACGTCCTTGTCGCCGAACACTTGGAACACCAGGTCCAGCAGCTGGCGCGGACTGTATTCGGTCAGCTTGTCGGTATCGCCCTGCTCCAGCGCCAACACCTCGGCCACCGCCGGAGTCAGGCCGGCCGCTTCCAGCCGGCGGCGGTATTCATGCACGCCCAGCCATTGCGCCTGGCCCTCGGCATGCTCCAGCGCGATGTCGCCGTCCAGGATCGCGTAGTGGCGCACCCAGTCGCCGCCCTGCTTCTTGATCCGGCACAGCAGCGTCACCGACTCCGACACGATGGGGAAGAACGGCGTCGGGTACAGGCCGCCGGACGGGCGGCGCGGATTGTCGACCACGCCGCGCAGATAGGCGAAGGCTTCCTTGTTGTTGCGCACGTAGCGCTTGTAGTCGCGCTTGCCGGAGCATTTGATGGCCAGCAGCGTGCGCATCGCGTCCAGCAAGGTGGTCTTCCCGGAGCCATTGGGCCCGATGATGGTGACGATCTGGGCGTCCAGCGGCACGCTCAGCCGTTGCCAGAAGTCCCAGTGCACCATTTCGACGGATTTCATCTGGAACATCAGCGCATCTCCTCGTCCGCCGCGTCGTCCGGCGGCAGGTCGAACAGCGGGCCGGCCGACTCCATGCCGCCGTCCGCGCCTTCTTCTTCGATATCGTCGTCTGCGCGCTTGTCGACCAGCGCCTCGCGTCCCTCGCGGCGCAGCAGCATGTCGGCCAGCGCGCCCTCGATGATGCGCGGCGCCAGCTGGGCGTAGTCGATCATCAAATCCAGCATCGGCCCCTCGTCCAGCCAGCGGTTGCGGCGGACGATGAAGCCCAGGTTGACCAGACGGCCCAGATTGGCGTTGAAGCGGGTGCGCCCGCCCAGCGCCTTGCCGAAGTCAGCGTAGAGCGCGTCCTCGGAAATGCCGGTGGACACGGCTTCGCCGGTTTCCAGCGGCTTCTGCGCGCCGAACATATCGCTCTGGTTTTCCTTGCCTGCCTCGACGCGGGCGATCTGCCGCTCGCGCTTGGGCAGGATGATCAGCGCCCACAGGATGACCAAGAGCGCCACGCCGTCGCGCGGCAGGCCCAGATTGTTGTTGAGCCAGGCGTCGCCGGAGCCGAACACCGGCTCGGTCATTTCCGGCAGCAGCGCCACGGCGATGTGTTCGGCGTACGGGTTCTCCACCAACCGGAGACCGACCGCGGCCAGGCTCTTGTCCAGCTCGGCGCGGAAGATATCGTCCAGCAGCGCCTTGCGCGCCAGCGCGTCGGCGCGCGGCACCACCCGGTGCGCCAGCAGGCGGGCGGTGAGGGTCTTGATTTCGTGTTCCATATTATTTCTTGGCTTGCGCCACGCCCTGGATCAGCATCAGCGCGGCGGAGGCCGCCAGCGCGGCATCGCGCGGGTCGGCCAGATTCTGGTTGAAGCGCGGCGGCAACTGCCGGTAATGGGCCAGCAAAGTCTGCACTTCCCGATTCTCGCTCTGGCCGAGACGGGCTTCCATCCGGCCCACGGTAGCGGTCAACTCAGCGAATGTGGCCATCATCGGCTTCCCTTGACGGCATGCGCCACCAGCCGCGCATCGGACAGCGTCGCCACCTCCGGGTGGTCTGGCGCGATCACGCCGTCGCCGCCCTGCAGGCTGAACGGCAGCTTGGCCAGCGCCGCGACGATGCTCTGGTCGTTGCTGGTTTCCGGGTCGCCGATCAACGACAGCAGGGACAGCCGGTATGCGGTTTCGTTGTAGCTGCCGGCCAGCACCGCCTGGCTGATATGGGCGTCGGCCTTGCCGCTCATGCCCAGCTCCAGCAGCAGGTCGTACATTTCCTCGGCCTCCAGCAGCCGTTCCATTTCCGGCGCGTCGGCCAGCGGCGCGGCCTCGCCGCCCGGCAGCACGTGCTCGCCTGCCTTGGCGCGCTCGCGCGCCAGCAACTCGAACTCGGCCACGTCGGCCAGCTCGGGCGTCGACAGGAAGGCCGGCTCCGGGCAGATGGACCAGCCGCCCGCCAGCTTGCCGGCCAGCATGGCCGCGCCCTGGCGGCGCAGCCAGTCGGCGATGTCGGTGGAGGTGAGGCCGGAATTGCCCAGGTGCACGCGCTGCGCGGCCAGCTGGGCCAGCCGGCGCTCGAAGGTGCCGGCCAGCGCCAGCATCCGGCTCTGCGCCAGCGCGATCGCCTGGGCCTGGTTCAGCACGGTCAGGCTCAGCGTGTCGTCCTGGGTCAGGCTCTTCACCACCTCGGTGGATTTGGCCACCCAGCGCCACACCGCTTCCAGCCGGTGCTGGGCGGCGCGGATGCGGAATTCGGACTGCGACTCCAGCGCCTCTTCGAATTCGGCGTACAGCTCGTTCAGCCGCGCCAGCAGGTGCTTCAGCGCCTCGTCCGACACCTGGCCGACCGCCTGCCCGGCTGCCACCTGGCTGGCCAGATAGCCCAGTTCGACGTCGTCGCCGGAAAAATCGACCACCGTCGCCAGCGCAGCCAGCGCGACGCGCGCGCCCTCGGACAGCTGGTAGACGCCGCCGTCGCTGTCGTAGACCAGCAGATCGCCTTCGCGCAGCCGCCCCAGAATGGTGGCCAGTTTGGTATCGTTAAGGTAGGAGAAGCGCTGGGCGATTTCCTGCGGCGTCCACAGCGGCGCCTCGGCGCGGCCGCCCAGCTCTCGCAGCACCAGGAGGCGCATCAGCACTTCCTCGTCGCCGCCGCGGAACAGCGTGACGAAAACGGACAGATAGCCCCATGCGCCTTGCAGCCGCGACACGGCCTGCAGCGAGCCGGGCTCGATGCCGGGCTGGAAGAAATCGGACAATGAATCCAAACGCGCTCCACAAGCTGGGGTGAATCAAAGCGGAGATTGTCCCGGCGGCCCGCCGCTTCGTCAACGCGGCAATGCGTTTTATCCTGGCAGCACGCGATAACAAATCACTAGAGGAGATGCCATGCTCACCCGCCACCACCCCCTGCTGTCGCCCAGCCTGGGCAGCCAGCGCGCGCTGACCAGCTTTCACTTCGGCCAGGCAGGCCGCGGCGAGAAAGTCCACATCCAGGCCAGCCTGCACGCGGACGAGCTGCCCGGCATGCTGGTGGCCTGGCACCTGAAGCAGCGGCTGCGCCAGTTGGAGGACGAAGGCGCCATCCTGGGCGAGATCGCGGTGTTGCCGGCGGCCAACCCCATCGGACTGAATCAGAACCAGAACAGCAAGCTGATGGGCCGATTCGAAGCGATGAGCGGCCAGAACTTCAACCGCCACTACCTGCCGCTGGCGGAGCCGGTGTTCGCCGCCGTGCGCCACCAGCTGGGCGCCGACGCCAAGGCCAACACCCGGCTGATCCGCGCCGCGATGCGCGCCGAGCTGGCCAGGCAGCAGCCGCAGACCGAGCTGCAGTCGCTGCGCCACGCGCTGCACTCGATGGCCTTCGACGCCGACATCATGCTGGACCTGCACTGCGACAGCCGCGCCGACCTGCACCTGTACACCGGCACGCCGCTGTGGGACCAGTGCGAGCCGCTGTCCCGCTATCTGGGCGCCTGCGCCACGCTGTTGGCCGAAGATTCCGGCGATTACCCGTTCGACGAGTCCTGCAGCCAGCCGTGGTGGCAGCTGCGCGACCTGGCCGCGCAGGCCGGGCTGTCCGCGCCTATCGAAATGGCCTGCCTGGCGGTCACGGTGGAGCTGCGCGGCGAATGCGACGTCAACCACGAATACGCGGCCCATGACGCCGAGGCCATCATCGACTTCCTGCAGCATCGCGGCGTGATCGCCGGCGACGCGCCGCCGCTGCCGCCGCTGCGCCACCCGGCCACGCCGCTGGCAGGCTCCGAAGACCTGCTGGCGCCCCACGCCGGCGTGGTGGTGTACCGCGCGGCGACCGGCAGCCTGCTCAGCCCGGGCGACTTGGTAGCCGACGTGATCGACCCGCTGAGCGACGCCGTCAGCCAGGTCTGCACCCAGCGCGGCGGCGTGCTGTACGCCACCAGCGACCGGCCCTACGCCACCGCCGGCCTCGGCATCGCCCGCGTGGCCGGCGACACCGCGTTCAAGAACGGCAAGCTGTTGACCGCCTGACGGAATTTTCGCTTGCGGCGGCGATCCAAGCTGTTTTGCATCGCCGCCGGAATCCGCCTCATGAAAACGCTCGCCCCCCTGCTATTGTCCCTGTCCATCCTGCTGCCGGCCGCGCCGGCCGTCGCCGCGCCCGCCTCCTCGGCGCCGGCCGCCGAAGCGGTGTTCGCCGAGCTGGCGCGCCAGCCGGATTACCAGGCGGCCTGGATGAGCATGACGGCAGGCGCCAAAGACGCGCCGGAGTGGCTGCGCGAAGCCCGCGCCACCAGCGCGCCCTACCACTCCGCCTTCATTGCCGGCAAACGCTACCTGGCCGGCGAGATGTGCAAGCCGCACGACTGCGCGTCCAACCGCTTCTTCGGCCTGTTCAGCGCCGACAAGCGCCGCGCCGTCGGCCTGCTGGTAACGGTGGCCGACGTGCCCGAGGCGGTGGATCACCCGGCCAAGCACGCCAGCTACCGCTGGTTCGGCAAGCCGGACAAAAACCAGCGCGCCTATCTGATGCAACAACTGAAACAGGATCCGAACTGGAAATGAAAACGCTGAAACCCCTACTCGCCACGCTGCCCGCATTCCTTCTGGCCGCCTGCGCGCAAAATCCCGCGCCGCAGCCGAAGGCGGTGGGCATGGCCAATCCGGCCTCGGTCCATTGCGTGAAGCAAGGCGGCAAGCTGTTGCCGCAGAAGGACGCCGCCGGCAACGAATACGCGCTGTGCCAGCTGCCCGATGGCCGGACGGTGGAGGAGTGGACGCTGTTCCGCTCGCAGCAGCCGGCCGCCGGCGCGCCCTGACCACCTTATCCACAGCGATCCGCCAAACCTGAAGTTATCCACAACCTTCGCGCGCGCCAAAAAACAAACCCGCCGGCTGACCGCTCCGGCGGGTTTCCTACCCCCTTTGGCAGGGATAGTCTTACTTTAGACTACCGGACAGGAAAGCCTTCAGCCTTTCGCTCCTGGTGTTGCCGAACACCTCGTCCGGATGGCCCTCTTCCTCCACGCGGCCCTGGTGCAGGAACATCACGTGGTTGGACACGTTGCGGGCGAAGCCCATCTCGTGGGTGACGACGATCATGGTGCGGCCTTCTTCGGCCAGCGCCTGCATCACCTTCAGCACCTCGCCGACCAGCTCCGGGTCCAGCGCCGAGGTCGGCTCGTCGAACAGCATCACCTCCGGCTCCATCGCCAGCGCGCGGGCGATGGCCACGCGCTGCTGCTGGCCGCCGGACAGATGGGCCGGGTATTTGGCCTGGGCGCGCTCGTCCAGCCCCACCTTGGCCAGGTATTTCTTGGCGCGGGCGATGGCCTCGTCGCGCGGAATGCCCAGCACGTGCACCGGCGCCTCGATCACGTTTTCCAGCACCGTCATGTGGCCCCACAGGTTGAAGTGCTGGAACACCATGGCCAGCTTGGTGCGCATGGTCTGCAGCTGCTTCTGGTCGGCCGGCACCAGCTCGCCCTGCTTGTTGCGCGCCAGGCGGATTTCCTCGCCGTTCAGCGCGATGGTGCCGTCGTTCGGCTTCTCCAGGAAGTTGATGCAGCGCAGGAAGGTGCTCTTGCCCGAGCCGGACGAGCCGATGATGCTGATCACGTCGCCGGCCTTGGCCTTCAGCGAGATGCCTTTCAGAACTTCGTGGTCGCCGTAGCTCTTGTGAATGTTGCTGATGTTCAGCTTGTCCATCTAATAAATCCCCAGTATTTCTCAGCTCTTGGTCGGATGCAGGTAAGCGAGCCAGCGGGCTTCAGCCTTGCGGAACAGGCCGACCAGAATAAAGGTGATGCTCAGATACAGCAAGGCTGCCAGGCCGAAGGCGTTGAAGGAATCGTATGTGGCGGCGTTGACGTCGCGCGCGACCTTCAGGATATCCGGCACGGTGGCGGTGAAAGCCACGGTGGTGGCGTGCAGCATCAGGATCACCTCGTTGCTGTACGCCGGCAGCGCCCGGCGCAGCGCCGACGGGATGATCACCCGGCGGTACAGCGTGAAGGGGCTCATGCCGTAGGCGCGCCCGGCCTCGATCTCGCCGTAGGGCGTGGCCTTGATCGCGCCGGCGAAGATCTCGGTGGTGTAGGCGCAGGTGTTCAGCGCGAACGCCAGGATGGTGCAGTTGTAGCCTTCGCGGAAAAAGTGGTTGAGGAAGCCCACCTCGCGCACCACCTCCAGGCTGTACATGCCGCTGTAGAAGAAGATCAGCTGCACGTAGAGCGGGGTGCCGCGGAACACGTAGGTGTACAGCCACACCGCGCGCGCCAGCCATTTGACCTTGGACACGCGCGCCACCGCCAGCGGGATGGACACGACGAAACCGAAGGCGATGGACAGCACCAACAGCCACATGGTGACGGCCAGGCCGGACAGGTGGTAGCCGTCGCTCCACAGGAAGGCCCGCCAGTATTGCTGGATGATGTCTATCATAGGTCGGCCTCCCGCACGCCGGTGGAATAGCGGCGTTCCAGCTTCGCCAGCACGAAATTGGACAGCGTGGTCAGCGCCAGGTAGATGGCGCCCGCCACCAGCGTGAAGAAGAAGACTTTATAAGTGCTCTTGCCGGCGTCCACCGATGCCTTCACCACGTCGGCCAGGCCGATGATGGACACCAGGGCGGTGGCTTTCAGCATCACCTGCCAGTTGTTGGAGATGCCGGGCAGCGCGAAGCGCATCATCTGCGGAAACTGCACGCGATGGAACACCTGCCAGCTCGTCATCCCGTAGGCGATGCCGGCCTCGATCTGCCCCTTGGGCACGGACAGGAAGGCGCCGCGCAGCGTCTCGGTGAAATAGGCGCCGTAGATGAAGCCCAGCGTGACGATGCCGGACACGAACGGGTCGAGGTCGATCTGCTCGATGCGCAGCGCCTCGGTGATCTTGTTCATGCCGATCTGCAGGCTGTAGAAGATCAGCAGCATCAGCACCAGGTCGGGCACGCCGCGCACCAGCGTGGTGTACAGCGTGGACACGCCGCCCAGCAGCGGGTTGTGCGACAGCTTGGCGCCGGCGCCGACCAGACCAATGGCGAAGGCCAGCAGCAGCGACAGCACCGACAGCTCCAGCGTCACCAGAGTCCCCTGCCAGATAATGGGACCGAATCCATCCAGAAACATATGTTCCCCTTGTCGAGTGGCCGCGGCCTCCGGCTTATGTTGCCGAATGGCGGCGGACGCTCCAGATCAATACGCCCCGCAAAGCGGGGCGCATCACAGCGCGGGCGGGCGGACGGGCCGCTCGCCCGGAACGGCGTCAGCCGCCGTACACGTCGAAGGTGAAGTATTTCTTCTCAATCTTCTTGTAGGTGCCGTCCTTCAGCATGTCGGCGATCGCCTTGTCGATGCCGGCCTTCAGGTCCTTGTCTTCCTTGCGCAGGCCGATGCCGGCGCCTTCGCCCAGGGTCTGCGGGTCGACCAGGTCCTTGCCGGCGAAGGCGAAGCCCTTGCCCTCAGGCTTCTTCAGGAAGCCGATGTCGGCCTGCACCGCGTCCTGCAAGGACGCGTCCAGGCGGCCCGCGGTCAGGTCGGCCAGCACCAGGGTCTGGTTCTGGTAGGGGACCACTTCCACGCCTGCCGGCGCCCAGTGCTTCTTGGCGTAGGCTTCCTGGATGGTGCCCTGCTCCACGCCCACGCGCTTGCCCTTCAGCGAGGCCGGGGTCGGCATCAGGCCGGAACCGGCCTTGGCGACCATGCGGGTCGGAGTGTTGAACAGCTTGGCGGAGAAGGCGATTTCCTTCATCCGGGCCTCGGTCATCGACATCGACGACAGCACGCCGTCGAACTTCTTGGCCTTCAGCGCCGGGATCATGCCGTCGAAATCGTTTTCCACCCACACGCACTTGGCTTTCATGCGTTTGCAGATTTCGTTGCCCAGATCGATGTCGAAGCCCACCACCTGGCCGTTCGGCGCCTTGTACTCGAACGGCGCGTAGCTGGCGTCGACGCCGAAGCGGATTTCCTTCCAGTCCTTGGCGTAAGCCCCCAGAGATGCGGCCATCAGGCCTACGGCCAGCGCAGCAAGTGCTTTCTTCATTTCCTTCTCCTCATCAATCGTACTGCCTTGTTGGTATCCGGACCGTGCCGGACTTTCTCTCCGGGCCGATCCCGCCCGGCCCGCGCCGCCCGGTGCGGCCCCGGTCCAAAGCGGCGGCTGCACCAGTTATATAGTTAGAGTATTTCGTCTAGCAAGCCGGATTTCGCCGCTCCGCCCGCCGGGCCCCCGGCTGGCGGATGACAAAACCTGGCGCCTGGTCCCGGACCGGCTCCTCCCGCCCCGCCGGCGAAACGGCGCGACAGGAAGGCGCGGCACGGCGCCCGGGGCTTTGTCTGCGGCTCTTCCCGGCTTCGGCTTCGACAAGCAGAATTCATGCCACGGCCATCCGGAGGCGGCTGTCGCCAGCGCGGCCGCCTGATGACAAAATACAACATCCAATCGACTTGGGAAGTAACGACGCGTGAAGGTATTGGTGTACAGCAAAGCGACGTAAATTGCCAGAAATCCGCCAAAACCCCGCATTTTGCCCAAGTGGAATAAAAAAACGGGCTAGATATGCATCCAGCCCGTCTCTCGTAGCAGTTAAATACTGCAATTTCGTTACGCGTCGTCACCTTCGCTGACGGCTGGCGCTTCCGGCATGATCACCTTCTGCTTGGCAGCGGCGGCCTGCTGCTGCAGCGCCTCGGCCTCCTTGCGCGCCTGGGCGCGCACCACGTCCAGGTAAGACATGATGGCGAAGGTCAGCTCGCGGGTGCCCTCGTGGTTCAGCGCGGAGATGGTGAACACGCGCGGTGCCTTGATGTCGAAGCCGAGGGAATCGTCCGGCCGCTCCTGCGGCCAGCCGTAGGCGTTGAGAAAGGCGGACACGGTCAGTTCGCGCTCGTCTTCCGGCAGCATGTCCACCTTGTTGAGCACCAGCCAGCGCGGCTTGCCGTGCAGCTCCTCGTCGAACTTCTTCAGTTCTTCGACGATGGCGCGCGCCTCGCGCACCGGGTCGACATCGGGATCGAACGGGGCGATGTCCACCACGTGCAGCAGCAGGCCGGTGCGCTGCAGATGCTTCAGGAAGCGGTGGCCCAGGCCGGCGCCTTCGGCCGCGCCCTCGATCAGGCCCGGAATGTCGGCGATGACGAAGCTGCGGGTATCGTCCATCCGCACCACGCCCAGATTGGGGTGCAGCGTGGTGAACGGATAATCGGCCACCTTCGGGCGCGCGGCGGACACCGAGCGGATGAAGGTGGACTTGCCGGCGTTGGGCATGCCCAACAGGCCGACGTCCGCCAACACCTTCAGCTCCAGCTTCAGCGTGCGCTGTTCGCCCTGTTCGCCCGGCGTGCACTGGCGCGGCGCGCGGTTGGTGGACGACTTGAAGTGGATGTTGCCCAGGCCGCCCTTGCCGCCCTTGGCGATCATGACGCGCTGGCCGTGGTGGGTGAGGTCGGCCACCAGCTCGCCGGTGTCGGCGTCGTGGATCACGGTGCCCACCGGCATCTTCAGCTCGATGTCGTCGCCGCCCTTGCCGTAGCAGTCGGCGCCGCGGCCGCGCTCGCCGTGCTGCGCCAGGTATTTCTTGACGAAACGATACTCGACCAAGGTATTGACGTTTTCGTCGGCCACCGCGTACACGCTGCCGCCCTTGCCGCCGTCGCCGCCGTCCGGACCGCCGAAGGGGACGAACTTCTCGCGGCGGAAACTGGCCACGCCGTTGCCGCCGCGTCCGGCCATCACTTCAATCCGGGCTTCATCGATGAACTTCATTGCACTCAACCTCTGTCTTGCGAGGAGTCAGGGGTCAGGGTTGGCCACGCCAGCCCTCACGCCTTGCCCCTCGGGTATGAAAAAAGCCCTATCGGAAGGATAGGGCTTTCTCGGATGTCAGAAAGCGAATTATTCGCCGTCTACACCGGTGTACGGAACCACGTTAACGGTCTTGCGCTGTTGCGCGCCCTTAACGGTGAATTCAACGTAGCCGTCAACCTTGGCGAACAGGGTGTGGTCCTTGCCCTGGCCGACGTTTTCGCCAGCGTGGAACTTGGTGCCGCGCTGACGCACGATGATGGAACCGGCCGGAATCAGTTCGCTACCGTAAACCTTAACGCCCAGGCGTTTGGCTTCGGAGTCACGACCGTTGCGGGAGCTGCCGCCTGCTTTTTTGTGTGCCATGACTGTTTATCCTTACTTCGAAATCGCGTCGATGCGGATTTCGGTGTAGTTCTGACGATGACCCTGGTGTTTCTGGTAGTGCTTGCGACGACGCATCTTGAAGATGCGGATCTTTTCGCCACGACCATGGGAAACAACGGTGGCCTTCACGGTGGCGCCGGAAACCAGCGGGGCGCCAACAACAACCTGTTCACCGTCAGCAATCATCAGCACTTCTTCAAGTACGATCTGGCTGTCGACGTCTGCAGGTATCTGTTCTACTTTGAGTTTTTCACCGATGGCAACCTTGTATTGCTTGCCGCCGGTTTTTATGACCGCATACATTCGCATGAGCTCCTGATAAATGAATCCCCCGCACATGATGCGCAGGGAACGCGAGACTATACAGGGCTGCCCGGCAAGTTGTCAATGATTTCATCGACTTAAGCGGCAAGCACGGCGGCATGGCGGCTGCGGGGGCTTTTCTGGTAACATCCAGAGCTTTGGCGTAGCCATCGCAACGATAAAACTGGTTGAAAACGTGTCCACCCCGCTTTTCCGAACCCTGATAGCCGACGACATGCAGACGGTAGACGGCGTGATCCGCGCCCGCCTGCACTCCGACGTCGTCCTGATCCGCCAGGTGGCGGAATACATCATCTCCGCCGGGGGCAAGCGCCTGCGCCCCATCCTGACCCTGCTGTCGGGCCGCGCGCTGGGCTACCGGGGCGAGCACCTGTTTGAACTCGCCGCGATGATAGAGTTCATTCACACCGCCACCCTGCTGCACGACGACGTGGTGGACGAATCAGACCTGCGCCGCGGCCGCAAGACCGCCAACGCACTGTTCGGCAACGCCGCCAGCGTGCTGGTGGGCGACTTCCTCTACACCCGCGCCTTCCAGATGATGGTCACCACCCGCAACATGACCATCCTGGAAGTGATGGCCGAGGCGACCAACATCATCGCCGAGGGCGAAGTGCTGCAATTGCTGAACATCGGCAACACCGACGTCAGCGAAGACGAATACCTGAAGGTCATCCAGTACAAGACCGCCAAGCTGTTCGAAGCCGCCGCCCGCGTCGGCGCGCTGATCGCCGACGCCTCCGCCGAGCAGGTGCGGGCGATGGCCGACTACGGCATGTACCTGGGCACCGCCTTCCAGATCATCGACGACGTGCTGGACTACAGCGGCGACGCCGACACCATAGGCAAGAGCCTGGGCGACGACCTGGCCGAAGGCAAACCCACGCTGCCGCTGATCTACACCATGCGCAACGGCAGTTCGGAAGCCTCCGCCCTGGTGCGCGACGCGCTGGAAAACGCCAACCGCGACCGTTTCCACGATGTGCTGAATGCGGTACAATCCTGCGGCGCGCTGGAATATGCCAAGAACGAAGCCGTGAAAATGGCCGAACAGGCCATCGCCTCCTTGCAGAGCATTCCCGATTCGGAAGTCCGCCAGGCTCTCATCGAGCTGGCCCGCCTGTCAGTGGACCGCAGCGCCTGACCAAACCAGTTTTCCAAGCGTCTCCGTAGTTAAATGGATATAACGGCCCCCTCCTAAGGGGCAGTTACAGGTTCGATTCCTGTCGGGGGCGCCACCCACTCTTCCAAAGCAGTCCAGGAAAGTCCACAAACCCGCAGCACGAGGCTTTGCGGGTTTTTTAACGTCCAAATAGGCCTGATCTCCTTCCAGCTAGAATCAGGATATCCGGAACTAAAAACGTGGTCTGTCCCCGCTTTCCCCTTTACCCGTTCAAACCGCGCAACAGCAAACCCTTGCATACGCAAATATGACAGAGACACTCGCAATCCGGCGAGAACGGCCGAAAATCACTGGTTTCCACGCCATTGGGTGCGGGAGGATGCGAAAAAAATCCGTATACAGCCCCCTCTTCATCAGCTAAGCCATTGATTGTTTAGAAAAACCCATCCACGGTTTCGCCCCCCACTTCCACGGTTTGCCCCATTTCTTCCACATCGTAGTTTTACGGACTTGCCCCACTTCTTCTCTTCTTCTTTTATAAAAAAACAAAGAGATAGAGAAGGAAAGCAGTGAAAAAGGAAGACAGGGGCTATCCACGGTTTCGGAGCGCTGCTTAAAATTTAATCCACGGGTTTGCCGGCCGATGTGGTGGAAATGGTGGATTCGCCCTTCCCTTCATAGCATTGATTTTATTGAGGTTTATGGAACATCCACGGAATCGGGGGGAGAGGTGGTGGACAAACCGTGGATGAAAAGCCATTGTAGGACAAGGACTTAGGAACCAATCCACGGTTTCTGGGGGATTTTAGGTGTGTGTGCCTAGCTGGGCGGCGGGAAAACTGCGGCTTACAATTGGCTGCTAACGGCCAAAAGTGGTCCTTCAAGAAACAGCCCCTGTGCCGTAATTCGTCAAAGCTAGTGAATTTGTTGAATAATTGTTATGCCTGTACTGCCACCTTAGTCGAGATTAATAATGGATGATGCAAACAAAATAAAATTCGCTCTCTATCTAGAAGGATGGAGTTATAACTCAGATGAAAAAAGTATTCTACGATTAAAAGCCATTGAAGTTACTCCGACTGAATACACATTAAATATGAAAGGCCATATATTCTGCCCTGAATGTTGCGTTGGGCTTTTCCGCTCACCAGAGGACAAAGAATATGATAGTAAAGGACGCAAGGCATTCTATGCGCACAGTAGAGCTTATACCCCAGAGTGTAGCCTTCGCGTTAAGAAAGCTGAAGGGAAGAGATTCGAGAATGAAGAATTAGCAAAGAAAGCCATTGAGAATGGCGAGCTAGCTATTGTAAAAGAATTTTTGAAGAAAAGACCGATTAGACCAGAAATTGATGAGCCTTTAGAATATCAAGGCAATCCAGTAGAAGATCAAAGCGGCAAACTTTCACTTGCACCCATTGGAAGGCATAGTGGAGATGAATTCAAGTTGCCAGGGGAATTTACATCAATTCGAGGACTTTGCCGAAACTTCAATAAAAATCTATATCGATACATTTATCTACCAGGAAGTAGATCTGCTTATACCCTGAAGGATCTATTGACAAATATCGAAAACGTCACAGAAACCTGCGACGAGCCGAAATTGTATTTTGGCAGAGTTACCAAATCTTGGAACTGCGGAAAGACACCAGAAAACATTCGGCAAACAATGCTTCGGTATCGCAGAAACCCTAAATATAAAGACTTCTGCCTAAAGGCTACCGACAAAGATAGCCAAGACCACGGAATTGGAGACGAATCAAGCGGGAAAGTGGTTATTATTTTCGGAAAAGTATTGGAAAGTGGTATTGGCTTGTGCATTAATAATTTGGGGTGGGGTGAATTTGCTATCTTGCCTGATAAATATGTACATCTACTCTACGAATAATCGACATAGTCCTTTGAAATCAAGCGATATTCCACAGCAAGCACAAGCCCATACTATTGAATTTTAACGAGGAAAGACAAGTGCGCACCCAGGATATGCGTATTGATTAATTTAATATACACCTGCGCAGGTGTATATTTCACGCCAGGCTTTTCAAGTATGAGTCATCGTCACGCAAAGAAGCACAAGCGCTCAAAAAAAGGACAAAATGTGCCGCCCTCTGACAGCCAAGAAATTGTTCGCATTGGGTCGGCACTACTTGATCCAGAAACCCAAAAAATTGTGGTGTTCACGGAGAATATGCTGCTAAACCAGCTACGTCGTGATGGACCAAAGATCGAAGCATCCTTTGACCGTTTATGCGAGGACGATCTAATTCAGCTCAGCGCATTATTTAGCAAAACTAACGGCCTAATTTATTCCGGCCTCACAATTGCCTCTCGTGAAGAAGATGAGCTACGCATTGCTTGCGCTCAGTTGCTTATGAATGCCTCGAACTCATTCGGAGCTGCTGTTGCCGTACTACGTATGGGCTATGTCTTGCAGCCAGGCATCATCCTTCGGTCACTGCTTGAAGCTGTATCCACCGCTCTATATCTAATTCAAAATCCAAATCACTTGCCGTCGTATCAGAACCATACGCTGCAATCCCAAAAAACTATCGCAGTCGCCAAGAAAGCTGTGCCGCCTTTAGGTTCGCTTTATGGGCACTTCAGCGACAACTTCGCCCATATTGGTCGCCTGCATAAGTCCATAACACCTGTTAATGAGTACAGCGAAGAAAATGATGCATTAACCGTCAACTTGAGCTCCCTTCGCATCGCAGCTTGGCTGCTATATGTTACGGCGGAACTGCTATTTAACGAACTTTTGGAAGTGCCTCGGTACTGGCAAGCAGTGAAACAAGGCTACATGTATAACCCTTCTGAAGAGGAGAAGGCATGGATGAAGAGTTACTTTCAGATGGAAAAACTATGAGTCTGCTGAAACTTCCCATCCAAGCATCTCTTGCCAGCCTAACTAGTTGTTCAACAGGACGTCTACCAGCTTCACTGGCCTCCTGTTAACGCTGGCGAAGTGTCAGCTTTTTTATGAAGGCGTCGACCACATTGGGTAGAAAGCTGTCACCCCTGCCAGCCAAAAATAGTATTGGGGGTATCTTTAGGGGTATTCGTTCATCGCCTAAAAAAGATATCTATTTATAAACAAAAGGTTTGAAAGCCAATTCAATTCCTGTCGGGGCAAAACAGGGACAACAAACCGGCGTCGCTGCGGCATTCGCTAAGCATGTCAAACCAGCGCACACCGGCACATTCCATGTCACGCCGTAAAAATGGCGAAGCGCGATACAATCCGCGCCAGGTTCATTCACTTGCCATTGCTGATGAAACGACTCTTTCCCACTACCTACTTGGCCGCGTTGCTGGCCGGCGCCGCGATGGCTTCCCCGCCTCCCGGCGCGCTGCAAGCCGGCACGCTGGCCAATCAAAAGCTGATCCGCGACGCGATGGTGGGCGTCGCCGCAGAGATGGGCATCCGCGGCTGCGCCAAACCGGAAAGCGTCCAGCCCTACATCCTGGCCCAGCCCCAGGGCAAGCCCGGCTCCCGTTTTTGGCGCGAAGCCTGGGTGGTGACGGGTTGCGGCCAGGCGTATCCGGTCCGCATCGAATTCCGCGAGGATGGGATGGACGCCGCCAACTGGTCGATCCTCAAGTAAGAAGCGGGCCGCATGCAGCCTTCGGTAGGCGGGTGGGTGCCGGAAGCGGCCGTCCATGAAGCGACATTTTCCCTGCGGCCGCCGCGCCGCCTCCGTCCGCCGTCACCGCGGCTCGCCGCCCCCCTCGCCCTGCTGGCAGGGCTGGACGGCGTCCCGCGCGGCGGACAGGCTGTGCTCCACCACGCTTTGCAGCGCGTCCAGCGGCATCGGCCGGTGGAACAGATAGCCCTGGATCAGATCGCAGCCCAGCTGGCGCAGCGTCTGCAGCTGCTCGCCGCTTTCCACGCCCTCCGCCACCAGCTTCAGGCCCAGCGCCTTCCCCAGGCCGATGATGGCGCGGATCAGCGTCACGTCCTGCTGCTTGCGGCCGATACCGTCGACGAAGGCGCGGTCTATCTTCAGCACTTCCACCGGCAGGCGCGTCAGCTGCGCCAGCGAGGAGTAGCCGGTGCCGAAATCGTCCACGGCCACGCGCAGCCCCAGCGCGTTGAGCGCCTGCAGCACTTTCAGGTTGACGTCGATGTCCGCCATCAACGCGGTTTCCGTCACTTCCAGCAGGATGCGCGCCGGGGCGGCCCCGGTTTCCCGCAGGATGCGTCCGAACTCGTCCGCCAGCCGCGCCTCGTCCAGTTGCCTGGCCGACAGGTTGACCGACACATAGGGAGCGTCCGCGCCCCAGCGCCGCCGCCAATCCGCCTCCGCCAGGCAGGCCTGGCGGAACACCCAGTAGCCGATGGCGACGATGGCGCCGCAGCTCTCCGCGATGGTAATGAACTGGGCCGGCGGGATCTCCCCGCCGGCGGCGTGCCAGCGCAGCAGCAGTTCCGCGCCCACCACCCGGACGCCGTCCGCGTCGACGATGGGCTGGTAGCGCGCGTGCAGCTCCTCCCGCTCTATCGCCGAGCGCAGGCCCTGGATGATGGAAAACCGCTGCCTGGCCTGGCCGTGCAGGCTGTCATTGAAGAAGCGCCAGCCGTCACGTCCCTTTTGCTTCACCGCGTGCATCGCGATGTCCGCCGACCGCAGCAGATCGTCGGCCAGGTGCTGGCGGCCGCTGCCTATGGCGATGCCGATGCTGGCGGTGCAGCCCAGCGCCAGGCCGTCCAGGCGGACCTCCTCCCGCAGCGCGGCGTTGATCCGCTCCGCCAGCGCGGAAATGTCCTCGGGCCGCGCCACCTGCTCGCACAGCACCACGAATTCGTCGCCGGCGAAGCGCGCCACGGTGTCGCCCGGCCGCAGCTGCGTCAGCAGCCGGGCGGCGATGGCCTGGATCAGCTGGTCGCCTATCCCGTGGCCGTGGGTGTCGTTGATCAGCTTGAAATTGTCCAGATCGACGAACAGCAGCGCCAGGCCGGCGCCGGTCCGCCGCGAGCGCTGCAGCGCCCGCTCCAGCCGTTCCAGCAACAGCGCGCGGTTGGCCAGGCCGGTCAGCGCGTCATGAGTGGCGCTCCACAGCAGCTCTTCCTGGGTCCGCATCTGCACGCTGACGTCGTGCAGCGTGGCGATCAGCGTCCAGCGCTCGCCCTTGCGGAATTTGGCGATGGAGATTTCCAGCGGGAAACAGCTGCCGTCCTTGCGGCAGCCGGTGACGTTGCTGCGGCTGGCCATGCGCCGGATCACGTCGCCGCTGGCGACGAACTGCTTCAGCATGCCGGCGTGCGGCTGCCGGAGGGCCGGCGGCAGCAGCTGGTGCACCGGCATGCCCGCCATTTCATCCGCGGTGTAGGCGAACATTTCGCAGGCGGCGGGATTGGCGTCGATGATCACGCCTTCTTCGTCCACGGACAGGACGGCCATGTCCACCAGGGTGAGTATCTGCTGCACCTGGTCGGAATCGATGCCTTCGGCGGAATGGCTCCGGCTCCGGGGGGAAGCCTGGCTGGACGGAACCGGCGCCGCAGCCTGGACGTAGCGTTCCGGCATCATCGGCGCGTGGCAGCCGAAGCGCTCCAGGATGCGGAATCCGCCGTCCCTGCCGCATTGGGCCAGGAAGCAGCTGACCGCGGCGTGGTGGCTGGCGGCGTCCATCACCACCGTGCCCTGAGGCCCATTGACGATGACGTACTCCAGCGCGGCCAGCAGCTTGTCGGTCTCCAGCGAGCCGGCCGCCCTGGCGGCCTGGGCGAAGGCATGCACGCACAGGTAGGCCCCCTCGCCGAAGTTGGTCAGCAAGCCATTGCCTTGCGGCCACAGGCCGTCGACGCCGGGCCGGCGCGCCAGCGCCGCCAGCAGCCGCCGGTTGCGCGCGGTGTCCACCGACATGAAATAGGTGTTGCAGCCGTACAGGCCTTCCCGCGCGTCTTCCGGCAGCAAGCTGGCCATCAGGTCGTCGAAGTGGCCCATCACCGCCGCCATCTGCCGCTTCAGGCCGCGTTCGGCGAAGCGCTTCAGCACCGCGATCTGGTTGGCGCCGGCGAAATAGGGCACGAAGACGTCGGCGCCCGACTGCCTCACCTCGTCCAGCATGGCGTCGATCTCGCGGGCATCCGCGTCGAACGGCAGGTAAACCTCGCCCACAGGCTCGCCGCCGACGCGGATCAGCGCCCGCTTGGCGGCATCGATGGAGCCGCGCGGCCATTCGTAGTTGTTGCCGGCGAAGAACATCTTCTGCCCCAGCCGCGAGGCGGCCCAGGCGATCATCTTGTCTATCTGCTGATTGGGCAGCGCGGAAAAATGGAAGAAATAGCGCGAGGCGATGCCGCCGGCGTAGAAAGCGAAATTGAGATAGGGCACCCGGCGCTGGCCGGCCACCTTGTCCGCCACCGCGATGCGGGAGTGGGTCAGCAGGTTGCCTATCAGCGCCGCGCAGCCGGAAAAGTCCACCAGGCCCAATGCCGCCGGCACCGCGCTGGCCGGGAAGCTGCCGTCGTCCGCCGACACCAGCTCCAACGGCAGCCCCAGCACGCCGCCCTCGGCGTTCACCTCGTCGCAGGCGATGGACGCGGCGCGGATGATTTCCTCGCCGTACATGCCCACCAGGCCGCTCAGCGGCGCCAGCAATCCCAGCCTGATGGTATCCCCGGACGCCTGCCCCGCGCTGTCATCCATGCGCATCCCCGCCGCTCCTCCTGTGGCGTGCGGCGCGGCCCGCTGCCGGCATTTGTTTTATCTAGTAAATTTTCACCATCACGCGATTTCAGCCTAGTTGAGACATCGCCTCCCCCACGTTGCGCCAGATCAAGGGTTTCGCCTGCCCGCGCGCGCGAACTAATAAATAACCAACGCTTTGAAATGCATCGGAAGATTTCTGCCATTCCACGCCATGCGCGCCAGGCAGGATGAGCTGGCCGCCGGCCAGATCTTGCTCCAGAAGCGACATGAAAAAACCGCGCCCATCAACGCGGTTTGCTTTTTCCGCTGCGAGGCTATGCTCGGCGCCACGCGGTCCAGGATCTGCCGCTTCAGCCGGTATTGGAGGCGGCGGCGCCGCGCCTTGATCGTCCTGCCCAAGAGGCTGGCTGCGGGTTGCAGCGCGCCGACACACTCGCCGGCCTCGTTCGCTCGCCCGCCAGCGCGCGGCTGACAGCGCGGTCACGGCCGGTGGGGCGCGACGCGAAAAGAATGGCAGGGAAATGTCAGACGCCGCATCTAAGCAACTGCGACTTCGGCAGCCGCTCCACCCCCGGATGCAAGACGATGCCGGGCAGGACTTCGTCCAAAACCTGCAGAAAGGTAAAGGCCGCGGGAGACAAGGGCACGCCGTGGCGCGTAAAGATATAGACTTCCCGCTTGATGGCCGGCTCATCAATCAAGCGGTATGGCAAGGCTTGCGCAAAGGGGTGCGACGCCGCCAACGCAGAAAGCACGCAGGCGCCGATGCCCGCGCGGATCAAGCAGACCTGGGTATCCAGATTGGTGACGACCACCCTGCTGTTCACATGCTGCCAAAGCTCCGGCTGAGCGGCGCCCAACGCCGACATGATGCTGGAGTCGTCATCAGCTTGCAGCAGCGGCAGTTCTCGCAATCTCTCTGCCGTCAATGGACCTTCCGGCAGCAGATAGTCCGGCGGAAACATGACACCCAATCGAGCCGTAAGCAACAGGCGCTTGTCCAGCGTCCTGCCGACCGAGTTGACGCAAGAAGCGATCCCCAAGTCCACTTCCCCCGATGTGATGCGACGCAGCACCCCGCCGCTGGTGTCATCCACCAGCCGCACATGTATGCCCGGAAAATCCTTCCTCAACCGTTTGAACACCTCCGGCAAAACGCAGGAGGCGAAAGCCATGCCGCAAGCGACTTGCACGCTGCCGCTGCTGCCTGCCGACTGCTCGCTGAGGTCGGACAGCGTCAGCTCGAAATCATTGAGCAGGCGATGCGCATTGGGCAGGAAAGCATTGCCATGCGCGGTCAGCACCACTTTGCGTGTCGTCCGCTCAAACAAGGATAGGCCGACAGCCTGTTCCAGCTCGCGAATGGTTTTGGTCAGCGTGGACTGAGTCAGGCACAGATTCTTTGCCGCAATGGTGAAGCTCTCTACCTGGGCAACAGCCACGAAAGCCCGCAGGTGGCGTAGGGATACGGTCATGAGCCAAAGCTAAATTGATTGATGTTGTTAATTCATTTTATACAATTTAAGTTGAAATGGAAGTCCATCCGGAGCTAGATGCTTTGAATGATTGACCAGATCAAGCAGGTTTGCAGATGAAATCTGGCAAGAAATCCGGTCTTGGCTGGCAAGCGTTCGATAAAATATTGCCACAACAAAAATACAAAAAGCATATAAAGCCAAAAATACGCAAACCCTGCGCGCAGTGCCGTATCCGCCGCGCGGGCGCTTGCGAGTACTTGAGCAGCGTCCCATGGGCGTCGGCCTCAACTGCATAGCGCGACGCATCCTGTTCTGGATGGCTGGGAACGAGAAAGCGCCTGAAAAACGATTTCTCAATCCAATGTCATGCAGCGTGGGAAGCCCTCCCCGAATTCCTCTCCCCTCATGCGATGCCACGCAGCGCGCGCCCTGGCGTCGTCCACCAGCCGCGCGGCGTGCCCCCTCCCGGCGGCGCGCAAGGAGACGAAAGCCATGCCTCAGGCAGCTGGCATGCCGTCACTGCCGCTGGCCAGCTGCTCGCTCAAACCGGGCCGCGGCGGCTCGAAGCCATTGCATGGCGACGATGGCATCGCCCTTCGCGCCAGCCCCTTTGCATGTCGCGCGCGGGTTCCTCCCGCCTAGCACCCGTTCCGACTGGCGGCCCCGTGCGGACCGGGTCAGGCGCCGATGCCGCGCCACGGCATCGCCACGGCATCCATTCACTCGCTGCGCAATGGCCGCGCGCGCACCGAGCGCCAAGGATGGATTCATGGAAAAATCGACTTAATCCATTCTATTAATTCATTTTACATTGAATGATATAAAGACGAGAATTACCCAGCAACTTCAGCAACTTAGTCATTGATGGATCGGGTAACTTCGTAGATGAAACTGGGCGGTACAGAGGACTTATCGAGGGCGAACCTGACAAGATCGGGTGGCGAAAAGGAACGGCCTTCGGTATTGCGGCAGGCGGAAGTCGCCATTCCCACCGATCGCGCCCCTTGGTTTGGCAAGCCGCGCGGCATGCCGCCGGCGCCATGTTTGCCTCCACGGCCCCTTTTGCGGTTTCTGCGCGCTTCGTCCGGTTTCCATGAACACACGGCGCAGTTCCAGCGCGGGCTGAGCTTGCCGCTGGGAATCGCCGCGCTGGCTCGGGCAGAAAGACCGGGCGGCCAAAAGCCGGCCGGCAAGCGCGGCTGCGAAACCACGCATCGCCCGGGACTGGCAAAAATCAGCGGAACGATCGATATCTTGCCGCAATGGCCTTGGGTGAATAGCCCCAAACGACTCCTCGCCGGCAACAACGAAGACGCCGTGGCCCGCGGGCGCGGCTGCCAGCGCCTGGGCCGCCCGATCTATTCCCGGCCTGGTGAGGATAACGATTCCGTAGCGCAGGCCGGCAATGGCTTCTATCCGGATTGCCCCATCCTCAACATTCTATCAAGAGACGATCCCTACTTCGGCAAGCCCAAAGCGAATCCGAGGCCAGCCGCTGGACACCTTCCGTCACGCCACACGTGCGGAGCGGGTGTTCCTGCCCGATGCGCCGCGCCCTCTCGACAACGAACCCGCGCACGCATTCACACCCATCGACTTCTCAGGAAGTCGTCGTCGAAAAAATTCTCATAACAAAAACAGACTCCCTCGAGGAGCTACGCCGCGGCATGCCGCGGCATTTCACAAGGGGAAGCTAACACCGTGGCCACGGCCATTTCGGGGTTTTCTTCACAATAAACAAAGAGATTCATCGGGACATGAAAACGTACCAACAAAAACAGGCTCCAGTAAAAGGACAGATCGCGCCTCCCCCACTGTTCAAAATCACCTCGCTGGCAGTGGCAGCTGCATTCTGCGTACCGCAGCAGGCTCATGCGGCATGCTCCGGAAGCAGCACCGTCAGCTGTACCGGCAGCCTCAGCGGCAGCCTCAGTTACGGCAGCGGCACGAGCGAGATCGACCTCGTCAACGCCAACCTCAGCGGCACTGTCACCTGGAATAATCCGACCGGGCCCAGCGTCATCACGATCAGCGGCAGTACCCTGTCGACCAATACCGGCCAAGCCTTCTCCGTGAACAACGCCAATGGCGCGCTTAGCATGAGTCTCGACGCGGCGAGTCAGATCACCAGCCCGAACAGCGGATCGGGCGCGGTTTCGCTCACGACCAGCACCAGCAATACCGGGGATATCCTGCTCAACAGCGCCGCCAGCGTCAGCGGCAAGGGCGGCCTGCTGACGTGGAACAACGGAAGCGGCTCCATCACGATGAGCAATAGCGGATCGGTTGTCAGCAACAACCAGTCCGGGCTGGGCGCCACGACTGCGGCGGGCGGCTCCATCAGCATCACCAACGCGTCCGGCGGACAGACTCAGGCCAGCAATGGAAACGCCATCGATACGCACAGCAATGGCGCATCCGGCGACACGGTGATCGTCAACAACGGCAGCGCGATATCCACAGGCAACGCCTCCGGCATCAACAGCACCAGCAATGGCGGCAATATCGCCATCCAGAACAACGGCCAGGTCGTGGCCGGCGGAACCGCGATCACGGCAAGCAATACCGGCGCGGGAAACATCACCATCAACAGCAGCGGCACGATCAATCAGGCCGGCACCGCCGCTGCCGCGATCGGCGTGAACAGCAACGGCGGGCAGGTCGGCATTGATACCCGCGCCGGATCGGTCAATGGCAGCATCTTCGTCACCGCCAACAATGGCGGCGTGCAGGCGACGGTGGGCAATATAGCCAGCAACAGCAACGCCGTAGTGGTGACCTACACGGGCAGCAATGCCAACGCGGGCGGGGTGTCGTTGAATACGGCAGCCGGCACCGATATCAGCACCTCATTTGCAGGCATCGCCGTTACCTCCCAGGGCAATAACGGCGGCATCAGCGTGACGACCAACGGCACGATCGGCGGCGCGCAAGCCGTCAGGAACGGCGTCATCGGCAGCATCACGGCCTCCGGCAACAATGCGAACGTGCAGATGCAGCTGAACAACACCGTCAACGCGGTGCGCACGGCCATCGCCGGCTCGACGGCGGGCAACGGGAACGTTGCCATCGTCAGCCAGGCCGCGTTGTCCAGCCAGCAAGGCCACGGCATCAGCGCAAGCTCGGCCGGCGGCAATGTCAGCGTGACCGCCAACGGCGCCGTCACCGGCGTCACCGCCATCCGCGGCAGCTCCGCCAGCGGCAACGTGGCGCTGACAGCCAATGCCAACACCACCGGCACCGGCGCTGTCGCCTTGAGCGGCAACCAGCTGTCCGGCGCGGCCTTGCAGGTCGCCAATGCGGTCCAGGCCACCGTGGACAATTACGCCAGCGCGACGACCCAGAGCGTTTCGGTTGCAGCGGTGGACGTGAATGCCGGCAGCGCCATCGTCAACAACCATGCCGGCGCCCTGCTGGCGGGCGCCGGCGATTTCGCCGTCAATGGCCGCAATGGGAACGTCACCGTCAACAACGACGGCACGATCACCGGCTACGTGACCTTGCAAGGCAGCGGCAATACCTTCAACAACAACTCTTCGCACTCCCTGGACCTGCGCAACTACGTCGCCGGCGTGCAAAACGTGGCCGTGGCGCAAATCAATGGCGTGTTCAACAACAACGCCGACGGCGTGCTGCGCGTGCTGGCGGTGAATGCGCCGCAAAGCGTCAATAACGCTGGCGCCTGGCAAACCGGCGGCAGCCAGCTGCCGGGCAATGGCGTGGTGCAAGGCCAGCTGACCGGCGTCAGCAACTTCAACAATAGCGGCACCATCACCCTGCAGAGCGCGGATATCGGCGCGGCGCAAGCCGTGGCGGGGAAACTGCTGGTCATCACCGGCGGCCAAACCGCAGGCGCCTCCGGCGGCGGCACCTACACCTCCAATGGCGGCCAGCTGCGTTTGGACGCGGTGCTGAACCAGGGCGGCGCGGCTAGCCTGAACGACATGCTGGTGGTAGACCGCACTGCGGTGGGCAGCGGCGGCGCCACCCGGGTGTCGGTGAACAATGTGGGGGGCCTGGGCGGCTACACCGGCAATGGCCCCAGCGACGGCATCGAGTTGATCAAGGTGCTGGATGCCGGCTACTCGGCGGCCAATGCGTTCTCCCTGGCGGCGCCGCTGGGGGCGGGGGCGTTCCAGTACAGCCTGCGTCAAGCGGATGGCCAGAACTGGTATCTGCAAACAACCGACCTGGTGCCGCTTGCCAAGATACAGGCCATGTTGCCGGTGGCGCTGAGCCAATACGGCCTGGACACGCTGGGCACGCTGTGGCAGCGCGTGGGAAGCCGCCGCTACCAGCCGCAGCAGCAGGAAGAAGCCGGCCGGCCGGCAGCGTGGGTCCGCGCCGGCGGCCACCGCGGCTACACGGAAGGCAGCATCGCCGGCAACGGCTTCAGCTACGCCTCCTCGTACCAGTTGAACGACGACTTCATCGAAATCGGCGCCGACCACCGTTTGTGGCAGAGCGGCAAGGGATCCTGGATCGGCAGCCTGTTCGGCAGCCATGGCAATGGCAGCATGAAGCTGCAAAATGGCGCGGATGGCCGCGCCGACCTCAGCAGCAACAGCCTGGGCTTGGCGGCGACCTGGTATGGCAATAACGGCTATTACCTGGACATGCTTGGCAAGTGGAGCCGCATCGGCACCCGGCTGGCGGCCACCGGCGTGAATGGCAGCCCCGATGGCCACAGCGCCTTATTCAGCCTGGAAACCGGCTATCAGCGCGCCATCAGCCGCGACTGGAGCGTGGTTCCCCAGCTGCAACTGGTCTGGCAGGACAACCGCCTGGATGGCTATACCGACTCCAACGGCGTCAAGCAGCAGGCTGACAATGACCGCAATCTGATGGGCCGTCTCGGCGTGGCCATGCGCTATGCCAAGCCTGAGGCGGAAGGACGCGGCTTCAACGGCTATGTCAAGGCCGACCTGCTGCATAGCTTCCAGAACAGCGGCTTGGTGACGTTCAGCGGCACGCCTCTGGCGTTCCAGTCGTCCAGAAACAGCATGGAGCTGGGAGTGGGAGGAAACTGGAGCAATGCCAAGCGTACCGTGGATACATACGTGGAATTGAACTACCGCCACGCGCTGGGCGGCAACGCCGGCTACACCGCGGGCGGCATGCTCGGCGCGCGCTACCACTGGTAATCTAGAACCTCGACAAAACCGTAGCCTGCAAACCGGGTCTTGGCCTGGAGTGAAGCGAAGCCTGGATTTTGTCGATGCCCTGACGGCTGCTTTCAGACTTGAAAGCAGCCTTTTTCATTTCAAGCCCGGCCTATTTCCATCCAAGGATGCATAAAGCCAGGGCCAGCGGCCAAGCTCCCCCATGCGACGCCAGCCCTCAGCCGGCAACCGGCATGAAAAAACCGCGCCAGTAAGCGCGGTTTGCGTTTTTCACTGCGAGGCTATGCTCAGCGCCACGCGCCCCAGAACAACCACAGCACGATGGGGCCGCCCAGGATCAGCCACTTCAGCAGGTAATAGACGAAACGGCTTTGCGCCTTGATCTTCTTGCCCAGCAATCGCACCTGCTGGATGTAGCGGAAGGCGCGATTCAGCGCGCCGACGCGGTCGCCGGCCTCGTTCGGCGAATTGGCCGCGCCCACCAGCACCCGGCTGACGATGCGGTTGACCACCCGCGCCGGCCAGAACCACATCGGCCGCTCCACGTCGCAGAACAGGATGATGCGGTTTTGGTCGGTGGTGTTCTCCGCGTAGTGCAGGTAGGTTTCGTCGAAGATCACCGCCTCGCCGTCGCGCCAGCTGTACTGCTGGCCGTCCACGTCGATATAGCAGCGGTCGTCGTTGGGCGTGATCAGGCCCAGGTGGTAGCGCACCGATCCGGCGAACGGGTCGCGGTGGCGCACCAGGCGGCTGCCGGGCGGCAGCGCGGTGAACATCGCCGCCTTGATGTTGGGAAACTGCTTCAACAGCTCGGTGGTGTACGGGCACAACGCCTGGGCGGACGGGTGGTCCTGGCCGTACCACTTCAGGTAGAAGCGCTTCCAGCCGGTCTTGAAGAAGGAATTGAAGCCCAGATCGTCGTACTTGTCCGAGGCCTTGATGTTGCCGCGGTCGTACAGGGCCACCGCCTCTTCGCGGATCTTCTCCCAATTGGCGGTCAGCGCCTGCAGTTCGGGGAAGCGCTCCACCGGCAGATAGGGTTTGGGCGGCACCTTGGAAAACAGGTACATGAAACAGTTGATCGGGGCCATGATGGTGGAGTGGTCGCTCAACTGGCGCCAGAACCCCAGCCGCACGCGGCCGCGGAAGTGCACGTAAAGCGTGGACAGCACGAAAACGGCCACCACCAGGATCTTGAAATAAGGCATCGGCAACTCCAGACAATCAGACCGGTATTCTAAAACGACCAGACCGCCCGCGCAGGCTCATTCAGGTAAAAACTGGCCGCAAGGTACAAAAAATTGCCCTATCTTCCTGTTTTTGTACACTTTTAGACAAATACGGTTCGCACCAAATAGCCATCTCCGTCGAAGTCGAACAGCCGGTATCCATGCCGGTCGTCGATCTCGATGTCGCACGCATCCCGCCTCCACTGGAAGCAGGTGGCCGGCCCCACTTCCAGCATCTTGCCGCGGTAAGCGATGCTGTGCTCGCCATGCACGTGGCCGCAGATCGCCAGCTTCAGCGCGGCCGATGCCGCCGCGATCCGCCAGAACGGCGAGGCCGGCGCCAGCATGCAGTCGTCCAGCAAGGGCGTGCCCACCGCCAGCGGGTGGTGGTGCAGCACCACGGCGGCCGGCCCGTCGCCCGCCTCATCCAGCAATCGGCGCAATCGGTCCAGCCCGGCATCGGATAGCCGGCCGCCATCCTGCCCCGCCACGCAGCTGTCGACGCCGATAAAGGTCCAGCCGCCCAGCGCCAGTGTCTCCAGCGGCCGCAGGAAGGCGTAGCCGGCGAACACCCGCGTCATCGCCGCGCGGTCGTCGTGGTTGCCGGCGATCCAGTGCACCGGCACGCCCAGCGCGGCCAGCGCTTCCGCCGCCAAATGGTACGACGCCTCCGATTCGTCCTGCGACACGTCGCCGGTCAGCAAGACGGCCTCCACGCCCTCCACCGTCCGCAGCGCAGCCAGCACCCCGTCCAGCGCGGCGTGGGTATCGCGTCCCAGCAAGCGGCCTTGCCTGTCCGCGAACAAGTGCAGGTCGGTCAATTGCGCGATTCTCATCTTCTGCCCCGCTTTCATGTCGAAGTCATCGATTATCGCCCAGGCGGCGCGCCGGCACAGCCATAAAAAAACCGGCGGGTCAGCCCGCCGGTTGTTCGCGCCCGCAGAGGGGGGATCAGAACAGCTGATCCTTGACGTTCTCCACCGCGTCCTGGGCGGCGGGCTTGCCGCTGTCGGTATCCGCCTGCGGCGCGCTGGCGTCGCCCTCGCCGCCCGGCACCGTGCCCTGGTTGTCGATGCGCAGTTCCGGATTGGTCTTCTGGAATTCTTCGTAGTAGTACTCGTCGCCGCCGCGCTGGCCGGCGCCCGGTTTCACCACGATGCCCTGCGGCACCGGCAGCTCCACTTCTGGCTGCCCCTTCAAGGCGTTGCCCATGTAGTTGATCCAGATCGGCAGCGCCGCGGTGCCGCCGTAGCCGTAGCGGCCCAACGAGCGCGGCTGGTCGAAGCCCACCCAGGTGGCGGCCACCAGGTTGGGGTTGAAGCCGACGAACCAGGCATCCTTCCAGTCCGAGGTGGTGCCGGTCTTGCCGGCCAGGTCGGTGCGGCCCAGGCTCATCGCGCGGAAGCCGGTGCCGTAGCGGACCACGTCGCCCAACATCGAACGCATGATGAAGGCGTTGCGCGGGTCGATCGCCTGCTGGGCGTTCTGGCCGGCCACGGTGGGCACGGTCTTGGCCAGCACGCGGCCGGACTGGTCCTCGATGCGGTCAATGAAGAAGGCCTTGGTGCGGTAGCCGCCGTTGGCGAACACCGAGTAGCCCTCCACCATCTGCAGCGGCGTGACCGAGCCCGCGCCCAGCGCCATCGGCAGATAGGCGGGGTGCTGCTTGGCGGAGAAGCCAAAACGCTGGATGTACTGCTGGGCGTAATCGGTGCCCACCGCCATCAGCACGCGCACCGACACCAGGTTCTTGGACCGGGTCAGGCCCTGGCGCAGGGTGATCATGCCGGAGAACTTGCCGTCGTCGTTCTTCGGCGTCCACAGCTGGCCGTTGACGCCGGGCACCGACAGCGGCGCGTCGTTGATCAGCGTGGACGGCGTGATGCCGCGCTCGATGCCCGACGAATAGATGAAGGGCTTGAACGAGGAGCCCGGCTGGCGCCAGGCCTGGGTCACGTGGTTGAAGCTGCGGCGGTTGAAGTCGAAGCCGCCGATCAGCGACTTGATCGCGCCGGTGCGGGTGTCCAGCGACACGAAGGCGCCCTCCACTTCCGGCATCTCCACGATCTCCCAGTAGCCCTTGGGATTGGCCTGCACGCGGATCACCGCGCCGCGGCGGATCTGCAGCTGGGCCGAGGCCTTGCTGCTCAGCGCGCGGCGCGCGAAATCGAGGCCCGCGCCCTTGATGGACGCGATCTTGCCGCCGCGCATATAGGCGCGCACCTCGGATGGGCTGGCCGACAGCACGATGGCCGGCAGCATGTCGCCGCTGTCGCGCAGATCGCCCATCGCCTCGTCCAATGCCTCGGTGGCGTCCTCGCCGTCACCGCCGGGCAGGTCGAGGAAGCTTTCCGGGCCGCGGTAGCCGGTCTTGCGGTCGTAGTCGATCAGGCCGGCGCGCAGCGCGTCGTACGCCCATTTCTGGTGGCGGCTGTCCACCGTGGTGTAGACCTTGAAGCCCTCGGTGTAAGCGGCTTCCTTGTAACGCTCGTACATCGCCTGGCGTACCATTTCCGCAACATACTGGCCGGGTTGGCTGGTTTCGGCCGCCTGGCCGGCCAGGTGCAGCGGCTCGTTCAGCGCTTGCTCGTACTGGTCCTGGGTGATGAAGTTCAGCTCGCGCATGCGGCGCAGCACGTATTGCTGGCGCAGCTTGGCGCGGTCGGGATTGACGATGGGGTTGTACGCCGATGGCGCCTTGGGCAGGCCGGCCAGCATCGCCATCTGGGCGGGACTCAGATCGTTAAGCGACTTGCCATAGTAGGTCTGCGCGGCGGCGGCGAAGCCATAGGCGCGCTGACCCAGGTAGATCTGGTTGAAATACAGCTCCAGGATCTGGTCCTTGCTCAGCGTGTGCTCGATCTTGAACGCCAGCAGCGCCTCGTTGAACTTGCGGGTGAAGGTTTTCTCGCTGGACAGGAAGAAGTTCTTCGCCACCTGCATGGTGATGGTGCTGGCGCCGGAACGCGCGTGTCCGGACACCAGGTTGCCGACGGCGGCGCGCATGATGCCGAGATAGTCGATGCCGCTGTGCTGGTAGAAGCGTTCATCCTCGGCGGCGAGCACCGCCTGCTTCATCAACTGCGGCACTTCATGGATGCGGGAAAACGAACGCCGCTCTTCGCCGAACTCGCCCAACAGCTGGTTGTCGGCGGAGTAGACGCGGAGCGGAATTTTCGGACGGTAATCCGTGATTACATCAAGGCTTTGCAGGCGCGGGTAGGTTATGATGATTGCAATCGCGGCGGCACCCGCAAGCAACACCACGCCACCTAGGAATACGCCTGCCAAGATAGCAAGAAATCGTCTGAGCATATTTACGATGGGCTTTCACTGGAAACCGGATTATAACGTCTTGTGAAAGCCAACAAGACAAACAATGGCGGCAACAGTTCGAATTTCTGTTGCATGAGACCGGATCGAGGCGCGGATGCTAGTCGATAAATTGAGGCTCGGGCGCTCCTTGCTCGAACAACTGGGGCTGGGGAAATCCCATAATTCGCCGCTGCTGGGACTGGACATCAGCAGCACCGCAATCAAGCTGGTAGAACTCTCGCGAAACGGCCGCAACATCCAGGTTGAGCGGTACGTGATCGAGCCGCTGCCCAAGGATGCGGTCAACGACGGCAACCTGGTCGACATCGAAGGCATCGCCGAGGCGCTGCGCCGCGGCTGGAAACGGCTGGGCAGTCCGATACGCAGCGTCGCCATCGCCATCCCCACGCCGATGGCCATCTACAAGAAGCTGCTGGTGCCGGCCAGCCAGACCGAGGACATGGACGAGCTGATCGAGTCCGAGGCCAACCAGATCATTCCCTTTCCGCTCGACGAGGTGAACCTCGACCACCAGGTGCTGGGCCCGTCGCCGTCCAGCATGGACGACCTGGAAGTGCTGCTGTGCGCCGCGCGCAAGGAAAAAGTGGAGGAGCGGGTGGCAGTGGTGGAGATGGCCGGCCTGCGCGCGCACGTGGTGGACGTGGAATCGTTCGCGATGATGACCGCTTTCGAGCAGATCCAGCAGCAGCTGCCGGAAGAAGGCATGAACCAGACCTTCGCCCTGTTCGATATCGGCGCCACCCGCATCCACTGCAACATCATCCGCAACAACCAGCAGATCTACTACCGCGAGCAGATGTTCGGCGGACACCAGCTGACCCGCGACGTCCAGCGCCGCTACAACGTCAGCTTCGAGGAGGCGGAAAGCGGCAAACGCAGCATGGCGCTGCCGGACGGCTACGAATCCGAGCTGATGCACCCGTTCATCGATTCGCTGGCCCAGGAAATCCAGCGCGCGCTGCAGTTCTTCTACACCACGGTCAGCGTGTCGCAGTACCTGCGCGTCGACTACATCCTGCTGGCCGGCGGCTGCAGCATGCTGCCCGGACTGGACGACGCAGTGGCCGGACGCTCTCAGATCAGCACCATGATCGCCAACCCGTTCACCACCCTGGTGCAGGCGCCCGGCATCCGGCTGAAGGAGCTGTTGATGGACGCGCCATCGCTGCTGATCGCCTGCGGCCTGGCGCTCAGGAGGTTCGACTGAATGATACGGATCAACCTCCTTCCCCACCGAGAGCAGAAAAAGGCAGCCCATCGGCTGCGCTTCCAACTGATGCTGGGCGCCACCGTGCTCGCTTCGCTGCTGCTGCTGACCATAGGCTATCTGACGCTGCAGCACCAGATAGCCGGCCAGGAAGCGCGCAACCTCTTTCTGCAAAAGGAAATCGGCAAGCTGGACCGGCAGATTAAGGACATCGGCAAGCTGAAGAAACAACGCGACGACCTGCTGGCGCGCAAGCAGCTGGTAGAGCGGCTGCAGGAAGGCCGCAACTCCGCGGTGCACCTGTTCGACCAACTCGTGCGCCAGACGCCGGACGGCGTCTACCTGAAAAGCTTCAAACAGACCGGCAACCAGGTGACGCTGACCGGCTACGCCCAATCGGGAGCAAGGGTCTCCAGCTATATGCGCCTGCTCGGCCAGTCCGAGACCTTCGACGCGCCGGTGCTGGTGGAAGTCAGCTCAAGCATCGTCAACAACCAGCGCGTCAGCGCGTTTACCCTTAATGCGGGCATAAGGCAAAGCCCGCCCGCCAACAAACCCGCCGGAGCCACGCCATGACGCTGGACGAACTGCGCGCGCTCGACCCCAAGGACATGCCCAACTGGCCGCTGCAGGCGCAGGGACTGATGATGTTTCTGCTGCTGCTGCTGGTGGTCGGGCTAGGCTATTTCTTCGTGCTGGGCGAACAGCTGGACAAGCTGAACCAGTCTCGCCAGCAGGAGGCCACGTTAAAGCAGACCTTCGTCGACAAGAAACGCCAGGCGGTGAACCTTGACGCGCTGGAGCAGCAGCTAAAGGAAATCGACGCCTCGTTCGGCGCCCTGCTCAAACAGCTGCCCACCAAGTCCGACATGGATACGCTGCTCACCGAGATCAACCAGGCCGGCATCGGCCGCGGCCTGCAGTTCGACCTGTTCAAGCCCGGCGGCGAAACCCGCACCGCGGAAATGGCCGAAGTGCCGATCACCCTCCGCCTGACAGGCACGTATAACGATCTGGCAGCCTTCGTCAACGACGTGGCCCAGCTGTCCCGCATTGTCACCATCGGCGAGATCAGCCTCACCCCGACCAGCGGCAACCGGCTCACCATGGACGCCACCGCACGCACCTACCGCGCGCTCGAACCCGGCGAGCGGATGAGCGTGCAGGCGCAAAAGTGAGGGAGGCGCGCGCGATGAGAACCATAGCGATCTGCCTGCTGCCCCTGCTTTTGAGCGCCTGCGGCGACAACAGCAGCGAAGACCTGAAACAATGGATGGCCAACAGCAGCCTGGGCTTGCGCGGCCAGATCGAACCCTTGCCGCAAGTGCAAACCTACAAGCCGTTCAACTACCAGGCCTACGATCTGACCGACCCGTTCAATCCGCAGAAACTGCAGGCCGGCAAGCAGCAGAACGCGGCCAACGCGCCGGACCTGAAGCGCCCGCGCGAGGCGCTGGAGAATTACGATCTGGACAAGCTGGCGATGGTGGGCACGATACGGCGCGGCGGCGCTGTCTACGCGCTGATCCGCACGCCGGAGGGGGCGGTCTACCGGGTGCAGCCGGGCAATTACCTGGGCCTCAACTTCGGCAAGATCACCTCGATCAGCGATGCGGAGGTGCAGCTTGCCGAAACCGTCGAAGACCTGAATGGAGAGTGGGTGCAGCGCAGCAGCGGCCTGCATCTGGAAGAACAAGGGCAGAACAAATGAAAAGACTCGGCATCGCATTGTGGACAGGCCTGGCCTTGTGCCTGAGCGGGGGACTCGCCGCCGCCGCGCCGGCCATCACCGCGCTGGACGCGGGCAAGGTGGACGGCAACCGGCAGACGCTGCAGATCACCTTCGACGGCCCCGCGGTCAAGCCCAACAGCTTCGCCCTGTCCAATCCGCCCCGCATCGCGCTGGATTTCGCCAACACCGGGGTCAAGATGGCCAAGCCTTCGCTCAATGTCGACAGCCCGCTGCTGCGTTCGGCCGTCGCGGTGGAGGCCAGCGGCCGCTCGCGGCTGGTGCTGAGCCTGGCCCGCAACGCCAGCTATCGCAGCGAGGTCAGCGGCAACCGCCTGCTGCTGACGCTGGACGGCTCGATGTCGACCGAACAGGCCGCCACGCCGCAGGAGCTGGTGCCGACGTCCCGCGCCGACGCGCAGGCGCAGATCGCCGCAAAAGGCGCGGCCGGCCTGGACTTCCGCCGCGGCCGCAATGGCGAGGGCCGGGTCGAGCTGGCGCTCCCCAGCGCCAACACGCCGGTGGACATCCGCCGAGACGGCGCCAACCTGGTGGTGGACATCGCCGGCGCCTCGCTGCCGCCCCAATTGGTGCGCCGCGTCGACGTCACCGACTTCGGCACCCCGGTGGCCAAGGTGGATGCCGCCAACCTGGGCGGCAACATCCGCGTCACGGTGATTCCGCAGGGCGACTGGGAATACTCGTCATACCAGACCGACGGCAAGCTGGTGGTGGAAGTGCGCCGACCGGCGCTCGAAACGGCTGGCGGCGCGGCCGGCAAGCCCCAGTACAAGGGCGACAAGCTGTCGCTGAATTTCCAGAACATCGAAGTCCGCACCGTGCTGCAGGTGATCGCCGAATTCACCGGCCTCAACGTCGTCACCAGCGACTCCGTCACCGGCAACATCACGCTCAGGCTGAAGGACGTGCCCTGGGACCAGGCGCTTGACCTGATCCTGCAGAGCAAGGGACTGGACCAGCGCCGCAACGGCAACATCATCCAGATCGCGCCGCGCGACGAACTGCTGGCGCGCGACAAGCAGGTGCAGGAGGCGCGGCAACAGCTGGCGACGCTGGAGCCGCTGCGCTCGGAAACCTTCGTGCTGCGCTACCGCTCGGCCGAGGACTTCAAGAAGGTGCTGGATGGCGACAACAACTCTGGCAAGAAGGAGAGCCTGCTGTCCGAACGCGGCAGCGTGCTGATCGACCCCAAGACCAACACGCTGATCGTCAACGACATCGGCACGGCGATAGACAAGATCCGCGACGTCATCACCAAGACCGACATCCCCGTGAAGCAGGTGTTGATCGAGGCCCGCATCGTCGAGGCCACCGACAACTGGGAACGCGATCTGGGCATCAAGCTCACCTACGACAGAATGGACCCCAAGGGCATCATTTCCGGCAACCCGCTCGGCACCAACGTCAACAACGTCACCAACCTGAACAACAACCAACCCTACGTGATCCAGACCACGCCCGCCGGCGTCAACCTGCCTATCGCCACCCCGTACGGCACGTTGTCCGCGCTGTACAACGTCGGCCACTCGGTGATCCTGGGACTGGAGCTGCAGGCGATGCAGGCCGAGGACAAGGGCCGCATCATTTCCAGCCCGCGGGTGATGACCGCCGACCGCCAGGAAGCCTCCATCGAGCAGGGCACGGAAATCCCCTACCAGGAGGCCAGCTCCAGCGGCGCGACCTCGGTGTCGTTCAAGAAGGCGGTGCTCCGCCTCAACGTCAAGCCGCAGATCACGCCGGACAACCACGTGATCATGGACATCACCGTCAACAAGGATTCAGCCAACTTCGAGAAAACCGTCAACGGCACGCCGTCGCTGTCGACCGAGAAGATCATCACCCAGGTGCTGGTGGAAAACGGCGGCACAGTAGTGCTGGGCGGCATCTACCAGCAACAGCTGAACGATGTGATCAACAAGGTGCCCTTCCTCGGCGACATCCCCTTGCTGGGCGCGCTGTTCCGCAGCTCGCAGAAGATCGACAAACGCAGCGAACTGCTGATTTTCATCACGCCCAAAGTGATCAACGACCTGGTCGCCGAGTCTCGCTAAGCGGCCAAGACAGATTCGTTAACGATCGGCTACAATGCCTGCCATGGAGAAACTGGCAGGCAACTTTTTTCTGGTCGGTCTGATGGGCGCGGGCAAGACCACGGTGGGCAGAGCGCTGGCGCGCCGCACCGGCAAAACGTTCTACGACTCCGACCAGGAGATCGAGGCGCGCACCGGCGTGCGCGTGGCCACCATCTTCGACATCGAAGGCGAAATGCGCTTCCGCAACCGCGAGGCCTGCGTGATCCGCGACCTGGCCCAGCAGCGCGACATCGTGCTCGCCACCGGCGGCGGCGCTGTGCTGCGCGAGGAAAACCGCAAGGTGCTGGCCAGCCACGGCACAGTGATCTACCTGCGCGCCTCGATAGACGACCTTCTGGCCCGCACCCAGCACGACAAGAACCGTCCGCTGCTGCAGATCGCCGACCCTCGCGCCAAACTGGAAAGCCTGTTCAACGAGCGCGATCCGTTTTACCGCGAAATCGCCGACATCATCATCGACACCACCCAGCAGAACGTCAATCTGCTGGTCGGCCGTCTGGTCGACCAGTTGTTGGACTCCCCGCACCATCCCAAGGAAACCGACTAGTGATCACCCTCGACCTGATCCTGCCCGACACCCGATACCCGATACACATTGGCCACGGACTTCTGGAACAGGTCGACCTGCTGCTACCCCACCTGCCGCTGCCCAAGGCGGCCATCGTCAGCAACGCCACCGTGGCCCCGCTGTACCTGCAGCGGCTGCAACAGGCGCTGGAAGCGCGCGGCGTGGCCTGCTCCAGCGTAGTGCTGCCCGACGGCGAGCAGCACAAGGACTGGCAGACGCTCAACCTGATCTTCGACGCGCTGCTGTCCGGCAACGCCGAGCGCAAGACCACGCTGATCGCGCTGGGCGGAGGCGTGATCGGCGACATGACCGGCTTCGCCGCCGCCTGCTACCAGCGCGGCGCGCCCTTCATCCAGATTCCCACCACGCTGCTCGCCCAGGTGGACTCCTCGGTCGGCGGCAAGACCGCGATCAACCACCCGCTGGGCAAGAACATGATAGGCGCCTTCTACCAGCCCAAAGCGGTGATCGCGGACATGGAGCTGCTCGCCACGCTGCCCGACCGCGAACTATCGGCCGGCTTGGCCGAGGTGATCAAATACGGCCTGCTCGGCGACGCCGGCTTCCTCGCCTGGCTGGAAGCCAATATGGCCAAGCTGCGCGCGCGCGACGGCGACGCGCTGCAGTACGCGGTGAAACGCAGCTGCGAAATGAAGGCCGCCATCGTCGCCGAGGACGAAAAGGAAAACGGCGTTCGCGCGCTCCTGAACCTGGGCCATACCTTCGGCCACGCCATCGAGGCGGGCATGGGCTACGGCGCCTGGCTGCACGGCGAAGCGGTGGCTGCCGGCATGGTTCTGGCCGCGGCGGCGTCCGCCGAGCTCGGCTGGATCGGCCGGGACGAGGCCGAACGCGTGCGTCGGCTGATCGCCGCCGCCGGACTGCCGGTCAAGGCGCCCTCCATGCCAACCGAACAATGGCTGAACCTGATGAGCCACGACAAGAAGGTGGAGGCGGGCACCGTGCGCTTCGTATTGTTGCGCGAGCTGGGCCAGGCCGTGATAAAGTCGGGGTTGGACACCGCCTTGCTGGACAAGATTCTGCGCGAAAACAGCTGATCTCCGGCTGTCCGGGTGGCCGGGCTACGGATTTATACGCATTGCCAAGCCACCCGCCTCGTCAGAATAATCAACAGACTAAATAAGATGTTGTTTCACACGAGGGGGGGAGAAATAGAATGGATGTCTTTACGGCACTGGCCAGCAGCCTGGCCCTGATGCTCGTCTATTATTCGTTGCGCCAGTTCTGGCGCCATATGCGTTACACCAAACCCGTCCAGCGCGGCATCGACCCAGTCGGAGAGGCCGAAGTCTTTCTGGCCTATGGCCGTACCCGCGAAGCCGTTCGCGTTCTGAAAGATTCCCTGAAGGACGATCCCGACAATCTGCACGCCAAAGTGGCCCTGCTGCGCGCCTACTCCAATGCCCGCGACAGCAAGGCCTATGTGTCGCTGGCGCGCGATGTCCATCCCCAGGTGCAAGGCCAGCCGGTCTGGCACACGATACGGGAAAACGGCCGCGAGCTGGCGCCGCAGGAACCGCTGTTCTCCAAACGTTGAGTGATTGAGCGCTCAGGCGCGATCGCCAACGAAACAAGGCTGCCCCAGGGCAGCCTTGTCGCTTTTCGCCAGCAGCCGCGGGGTGGCTCAGTCCGCCTGCGGCTCGCTGAACTGCAGGCTGTGCAGCCTGGCGTACAAGCCGCCTTGCTCCAGCAGCGCCTGGTGGCGCCCCTGTTCGGCCAGACGGCCCTGGTGCATCACCACGATGCGGTCGGCGTTCTCGATGGTGGACAGCCGGTGCGCGATGACGATGGTGGTGCGGTTCTTCATCAGGTTTTCCAGCGCCGCCTGCACCAGCCGCTCCGACTGGGTATCCAGCGCCGAGGTCGCCTCGTCCAGGATCAGCAGCGGCGCATTCTTCAGCAGCGCGCGCGCGATCGCCAGCCGCTGGCGCTGCCC
The DNA here is from genome assembly GCF_000007705.1 of Chromobacterium violaceum ATCC 12472. Lineage (NCBI taxonomy): Bacteria > Pseudomonadati > Pseudomonadota > Betaproteobacteria > Neisseriales > Chromobacteriaceae > Chromobacterium > Chromobacterium violaceum. Next base: position 853,492 of record NC_005085.1, on the reverse strand, counting down.
GCCTGACAGCCGGGCGCCGTTCTCGCCGATCACGGTTTCCAGCCCATCAGGCAGGCCTTCGATGAACTCCATCGCATTGGCCGCTCTCGCCGCCTCGACGATTTCCTCCCGCGACGCGTCTTCCCTGCCATAGGCGATATTGGCCGCCACCGTGTCGTTGAACAGCTCCACCTGCTGGCTGACCAGCGCGATATGGCCGCGCAGTTGCCGCAGCGGGATATCGGCCAATGGCACGCCGTCCAGCAGCAGGCGCCCGGCCGAAGGCTCGTAGAAACGGGGCACCAGGCTAGCCAGCGTGGTCTTGCCGCTGCCTGACGAACCCACCAGCGCCACAGTTTCGCCCGGCTGGATTTCCAGGTCGATTCCCGACAGCGCCGGGCTATCGACATTGGGATAGGCAAAGCTGACCGCATCGAAGCTCAGCCGGCCGCGTGTGGCCGGCAAGGCGCTGGCGCCGTCGTCCGGCTCCCCCGGCTCGTCGATGAAGGCGAATACCGACTCCGCCGCCGCCAAGCCGCGCTGCATCGCTTGCGATACGCTGGAAATCCGCTTCACCGGGGCGAACAAGCCCAGCATCGCGGTCAGGAACACCATGAAGTCGCCGGCGGTCAGTCCGCCATGCTGGGCGCGCAGACCGGCGAAGTACAAAATCGCCGCCAGCGCGCACGCGATCATCAGCTGCGTGACGCCGGTATTGGCGGCGCTCGCGGCGCTCTGCTTGACCTGGTTGCGGCGCACCGACGTCGCCGTGTGGTCGAACCGCGCCATCTCGCGCTCTTGTCCGCCGTACACCTTGATCGCGCGCTGGCACTGGATGCTCTCCGCCAGCACCTGGGTCATCTGCGCCATGTGCTGCTGGTTCTGGCGCGCCAGGCCGCGCAGGCGCTGCCCGACCAGCCGCATGCAATAGGTGACCGCCGGCATCACCACCAGGCAGATCAGCGTCAGCTGCCAGTCGGTGGTCAGCATCAGCCCCAGCATGCCGAGCGCGGTCAGGCCGTCGCGCACCGTGACGGTGATCACGTTGAAACCGGCCTCGGTCACCTGGTTGACGTCGTTGGTGATGCGCGACATCAGCCGGCCGGACTGGTGCTCGTCGTAATAGCGCGCCGGCAGATTCACCAGCTTGGCGAACATCTGCTGCCTGAGCCGCTGCACCAGTTGCCCCGTCAGCCAGCTGGCGGTGTATTCGTTGATGAAGCCGGCCAAGCCGCGTATCAGGTAGATGCCGATGATGGCCAGCGGCACCCACATGATCACCTGCGGATCCTTGTTGACGAAGCCGCCGTCTATCAGCGGCTTGAGCAGCTTGGCGACCGCCGGCTCGGTCAGCGCCGCCACCGCCATCGACAGCATCGACAGCAGCAGCACTTTCCAGTAGCCCAGCAGATAGCCCAGCAGCCGCCGGTAGATGGCCCAACTATTCTTGAACGAATCTTTCATCCGAAATCCCGTCATCCGCGCGCTTGGCGCGGCAGTCCCGCCAATTGAAGAATGCTGTCCAGATTATGCTCGACTGAAAACCGCTGCCGGACATCGTGCCGTCCCGCATCGGCCATCGCGCGCATTCCGGGCAGGTCGGACAAGGCGCGGCCCAAGGCCTGCGTCCACTCTCCCACGTCGCCCGGCGCCGCGAGCAAACCGCTCACGCCATCCGATACCGTTTCCGGGATGCCTCCCGTGCGGCTGGCCACCACCGGAACGCCCAACCCCAGCGACTCGATCTGCGACATGCCCAGCGGCTCGTAAGTGGACGGCATGACCACGATGTCGGCGCGCCGGAGCAGCGGCGCGATGGGATCGACTACGCCGGCCAGCAGGACCCGGTCCCGCAGCCCCAGCCGCTCGATCTCTCCTTCGATCGCGCCTCTTTCGCCTCCCTCGCCCGCGATCACGTACCGCAATGTCGGCCATTGTTCTCGCAAGGCAGCCAATGCCTGCAGCAGGACCCGGTGCCCCTTTTCTCCGCGCAGCATCGCCGCATGCACCAGCACCGGCCCCTGCTCCCGGGCCAGCCAGGCGGAAATGTTTTCCGGCAGCGGCCGTTCGGCCGCCAGGTCCAGCCGGGCGAAATCGATGCCGGGATACACAACATGCAGGCGCTCGGGCCGGATCGCGGGATTCCGCAGCAAGGCCTGCCGCAGGCACTCGCTCGGCAACATCGTCGCGTCCACCAGCCGATTGTAGGTCCAGGCTGAAGGATAGCCGGCCTGGTAGGTTCGGGAGCGAAGCAGGAAAGGCCGCTTTGGCAACAACCTGGCCGCCAAGGCCAGGTTGTTGCAATCGTGGCCGCTATGGCAAATGGCGAGGGCCGGCCGGTGAGCGGCCATCCAGCGCCACAAGCCCAGCATCGTCGAAGGGTGCGCGCTGTTGCGAAAGCGGAACGGCAGGATGGCCAGTCCCTTGTCTTCCGCCACCTCGGCCACCCGCGTACCCGGCCGGCACGCCAAGACGGGACGATAGCCCGCGCCCTCCAGCAGCTTCATCTGCTGCATCAACTGCAGTTCCTGTCCGCCCACGTTCGGAGAGGACTCGGTGAAAAGTATGAAATCCGACATGCGAAGTCCGTTAAGCCTCCGGCGGACACAACTCGGCCCACGGCAGGCCTTCGGCCAGGGCCGCGGCAAGGTGCTGGCACAGCTCGAACTGCGACTCGAAACCGTTGTTATAGCTGATGCTGCCGATGTGATACCAGCAGTCGTCGATCACCTGGATGGTGAAGGGGTGTCTGCTGACCGGGTCAATGATCTCGCGCATGCGATGCTTGGCCATTCTCAGACGATCAGAATCGAGCTCGCGATACAGGGAGCGCCAGTTGCGGCCGCCGGTGTCGAGCCCGTTGGAAAAGTCATAGAGGAAATTGAGCCGGCGGCGCCTCACGTGGTCGAAAAGGAACGCGCAATACCCGGCCCACAGGTGCCAGCCCCACTCGCCGTGGTTAGGGAGACCGTACACGGGCTGGTCGTCCAGGTCGACCAGCAGCCTGCTGGACGCCACCGGAATCATGTCGTGGTCGATGAAGGCGAAGCTGCGGGGCGCGGCCGGAAGCACGACATTGCGGTAAATCCAGCTCATCGCGAAACCGTGCGAGCGATTGACATGGCGGGTCGGGTTGGCCGGCAAAGCCAGATAGGGCACCTGGTTCTCGCGGCAGACCTGCTCGATCTGCCGTCTCATTTCCGGACGCCTGGAATTGTCGAACACCGCCATCCGGGTATCCGGAATATTGACGCGGGCCCGCTCCAGCTGCCAATTCAGCGCCCAGGGCTGCTCGAATGCGACAACCAGGCCCAGATTCGCGGCCGGGTCGCGCAGGTCCTCGACAAAGCGTTCCTGCCCCGCGGCGCGCTTGGCCAGATACATGGATTGCCACACATCATTCCGCCACTGCTTGAGCGCATCATGGCACGGCGACAGCCTCAGCCAGTCGGCCAAGCCAAAATCGGACAGATCACGCATTACGCACACACACTCCAGATATTATTCTTCATACATCCACCCCGCTTCCGGCGCGCCTCGGCCAAATGCTTGGGGAGGCGCAATCATCGCAGCAATAATCATGGGCAGCAAGCTTCCTCAAGAAGGCTCCCATGTCGTATATAATCGCCTGATCGTGATGCCGCCGTGGCGTCTACTAAATCGCATCAGCGCGCCCGCCGAGCCTTCCCAGGCGTCGCCCGGGACAAACATCCGCACCCTCTTATGCCCCAGACCGAAGCACCCGACCGCATCCTTCTGATCAAGCTGCGCCATCATGGCGACATTCTGCTCACCACCCCGGTGGCCCGGACGCTGAAATCGCGCTTCCCGCAGTGCGAGATCGACATGCTGGTCTACCGGGAGACCGTCCCGCTGCTGCAACACAACCCCGACATCGCCCGCGTATGGACGCTTGACCGCTCATTGCGCGGCTGGCGCAAGCTGGTCTCGCAGCTGCGCCTGCTGCTGGCACTGCGCCGGCGGCGCTACCAGACGGTGATCCACCTGAGCGACCAGATGCAGGGGGCGTTTTTCGCCAAGCTGCTGGCCCGCCGGCACGCGATCGGCTTCGACTACCCGAAACGCCGCAAGAGCCCGTGGCACCGTTTCTTCACGGCCCTAGCCCCGCTGGCGCCGAGCGACACCCTGCACACTGTCAGCCAGAACCTGCTGGCGCTATCGCCGCTAGGCATCACGCCGACTGCCGACGAGCAGCGCTGCGTGCTGCCGATCCAGGCATCCGACCGGGAAGCGGTGGCGGCGCTGCTCCGCGAAGCCGGCGTCAGCGGTCCCTACATCGTCATCCACCCATCCTCCCGCTGGTTCTTCAAATGCTGGGAGGACGATAGATTCGCCGGGCTGGCGGAAGCGCTGGCATCCGACGGCTGGTCCATCGTTCTCACCGCCGCGCCCGACCCGGCCGAGATGGACATGGTCGCCGCCATACAGGGGAAAATCCGCTCCGACCGCGTCGTCTCCGTCGCCGGCCGGCTGACCCTGAACCAGCTGGCGGCCATCATAGACGGCGCCAGGATGTTCATCGGCGTGGACTCCGTCCCCATGCACATGGCCGCGGCACTCGGCAAGGACACCGTCGCCCTCTTCGGCCCCAGCAAGATCCACGAGTGGCATCCCTGGATGACCCGCCACCGGCTGCTGAACGCCGCCGACTATGGCGAACTGATCGATCCGGATCAGGTGGACACCTCGACCCGCCAGCGCTACCTGAAAAACATCCCGCTGGAGGCGGCGCTGCGCGCCAGCCGCGAACTGCTGTCCTCCCCAGCTCAGGAATAAAGCATGCGCCACACCATTCTGTTCATCATCGACGGCCTGCCCGGGGGCGGCGCCGAGCGCGTGGTCATCACGCTGGCCGGCGAGATGGCCGCCCGCGGCCATCAGGTCACGATCGCCTCGCTGCAGGCCAGCCTCGACTACGCGATACCCGCCGGCGTCGACTACCTGCTGGTGGAAGACCGCTACCGCGGGCCGCTCCGCCGCCAGACCGAAATCCGCCGCCGGGCCCGCCAGCTCGACGGCGCGCTGCGCCGGCACTTCGCAGGACGCCGCATCGACCTGGCCGTTTCCAACCTGCCCAAAACCGACAGGATCGTGGCGGCCTGCCCCTACCTGGAACAAGCCTGGCTGTGCCTGCATTGCGCGATCCAGGCCGGGCAACTGGCGGAGCGAAGCGGCATCCGGCGCTGGCTGAAAAAACGCCAGCTCGTCCGCACCTACTCAGGCCGCAAACTGATCACGGTCTGCCAGGCGCTGCAGCGGGACGTGCTGGACTGCGGCATACGACCGGCGCGGATGGAGGCCATCTACAATCCGTTCGACCTGGACTGGATACGCCGGCGCGCGGCCCAGCCCTGCCCGATGGACGGGGAGGATTTCATCCTCCATGTCGGGCGCTTCAACCACCAGAAACGACACGACCGGCTGCTGGAAGCATTCAAGCTGAGCGGCTATCCCGGCAAGCTGGCGCTGCTCGGCCAGGGCGGCCAGGCCGAACTGTCCGCAATCCAGGTCCAGGCAGAGCGGCTGGGCGTCGCGGATCGGCTGGTCGTCGCGGGCTTCACGGACAATCCATACGCCTACATGCGCGCCGCGCGCGCGCTGGTGCTCAGCTCCGACTACGAAGGGTTCGGCAACGTGCTGGTCGAGGCGCTGGCCTGCGGCACCCCGGTGGCCAGCACCAATTGCCCCGAAGGCCCGGCGGAAATCCTGACCGGCCCGCTGTCGATCGGTCTGAGCGAGCTGAATGGCCAAGCGCTGGCCGATGCGATCAAACGCGTGCTGGCCTCGCGCCCGCTTGCCGGGCCGGAGCAACTGGCCGCATTCGCTCAGGACGCCGTCGTCGAACGTTATCTGGCGCTGGTCAATCAGTAAGCTAAAGCCTCCTCTCATCCCTGGCGTCGAATATCGGCGCCAGGTATAAGCCAAGAGCTGCAAACATCGCGCCAAACATTGCAATCTGCGGACTCAGCAACAGCACGTCACTCAGACCGAATACCAGCCAGAATCCAATATAAAACAGCGCGAATCGCCTGAAAAAACCGCCCCTCTTCCAACCGTAGACGCCGAAGCCCAGCAGGAAAATCAACCAAGACAAAGCGCCCGGCAAGCCTTGCAGCGACAAAATCTCCAGCCATTCATTATGCAGATGGACATCCCGCATGATCAGGGCGGCTTTATTGAGCGCGCCATCTTTCACCAGCTGATGAAACAAGACATCTCGCGCCTGGATGCTTTGGCCCCATGGTTGTTCCCTTACCGCATGCACCCCGGCATCCCAAAGAGAAAAGCGAATGCCCAAAGACGTATCGGCATTGCCCTGGCTATAGGCGATCAGATCCGCTTGCGCCTGCTTGACTCTACTGCCCACCGCCGCCCAGCTGAGCCAGAGCGTCGCCACTGACAGCAACGCAGCGATCGCATAGGTGCGCCAGCTCTGATGCAAACCAAAGCGCCACAGGAGTGCGCAACCCAGCACAAACAGATAAACCAGAAGCGCCGCGCGGGTGCCTGTTGCCACGATGGACATGAACTGCAATGCAATCAGCAAGCAGAGGCCGAGCCATTGCCACTTTTTAAGGCGAAAGGGATGGAACAACAGCAAGGCGAAAAAATGAATCGCACTGAGGAGATAAGCAGCGCCGGTAGCATACAAACTCCCCAAACCGACCCTGACACCATGTGCATCATACCAAGCTTTCAAAGTAATCATGGACAGCAGCGCCGACGCCGATACCAAGGCGAGCGTCGCACCTGCGGGAGACAAACGCTCCCGGAATGGACTCCACAGAGGAAATAGAAGCAAGGGCAAAGCGCTGAGCCAGATCTTATTTGAGAGCTGGTAGGCGAAGGCCACGGGGAAAAGGCCCGCATCAGTAGGCGCGGGGAAATACCAGAGCCAAGCGGCGCGAAAACCAATGAAAATCAGCAGCGCAAACGATAACAACAGGTTCAGCGCCTTCGGCTTGGCCTCAAGGCGTTGAAACATGGCCAACGGCAAAAACAGCAGGGACAACGAGCACAGGATGTAAAACAGCGTACGCCCGGATGCCGGAAGCGTCAGGATTAGACAACACCCCAAAAGCAAGGCCAATGGAGCGGCCTGAACCACGCGCCCCAGCATTGGCATCCTCTGCGCCAGCCCCGCTGCGCCATCAAACCGCATGATAATTCCTGAACCATTCGACAAAACGGGCCATACCAACCTCAAGCGAAGTGGATGGCGTGAAACCCACCGCATCTCTCAAACGAGATGTTTCGGCGTAAGTGATCGGCACATCACCATCCTGCATGGGCAGGTACTCCTTGATTGCCTCTCTGCCGCAATATTTCTCGGTCAGTTGGATGAAGGTCATCAGCTCCACCGGCTGGTGATTGCCGATATTGAAAATCGTATGCGGCAACTCGCCGGACGGAACGTGCTCCATCACCCGCACCACCCCCTCAACGATATCGTCGATATAGGTGAAGTCACGCTGCATCTTTCCGTGATTGAACACCTTGATCGGCCGACCGTTCAGAATGGCATCGGTAAACAGCCAAGGAGCCATGTCCGGCCGCCCCCATGGGCCATAGACCGTAAAGAAACGCAAGCTGGTCGTAGGCAGTCGATACAAATGAGAATAGCTGGCGGCCATCAACTCGTTCGCGCGTTTGGTGGCAGCATAAAAGCTGACCGGATGATCGGCTCGCTGATCCTCCGAAAACGGCACAGCCGAACCGCTTCCGTAAACACTGGATGATCCGGCAAAAACCAAGTGCTTGACTGGATGGCGACGGCAGGCCTCCAGTACATTGGTAAAGCCCAACAAATTGCTTTCCGCATAAGCATGGGGATTCTGCAGCGAATAACGCACCCCGGCCTGGGCTGCCAGATGAATGACATAATCGAATTTTTCAGCCGAGAACAAGCGTTCCATCGCAGGCCAGTCCGCGATGTCCTGCCGATGAAAACTGAAATTGGACCGTCCCTGCAGAGTCGCCAGCCTGGCATGCTTGAGCTCGACCGCGTAGTAGTCATTCAGATTATCGATTCCGACAACCTGAACATCTCGCCGCTCCAGCAGCTTCTCGCATACTGCCCGACCAATAAAACCGGCGGCGCCGGTCACCAGAATCTTTGTCATTGAATACCTTGTGTCCACTCTGCAGAACCATCACTTATTACATTCACACCAGTCAGAATCCGACTGTTACAATCGCAGCCGCACTCGCAGGAAGCGTATTTTCCATTTGCAGGAAACTTGTGTAGCCACAAGATATTTCCATACCGAAATGGACTGAATTTTCTCAGCAACCGCAGGCTGTGTATCCAGGAACTGTCGTCCTGTAGACGTTTTGAGCAGATCTTTGGCAAAGCCGATCCACAAATGCGCGGTCTGCCAGACAGCGATGCGCCCTGCAAACGCAGCCTCTATGCTCTGCAATGCCCTGATGTACTCCTTGCCATAGCGCCATGTCTGACCGCGATCGGACAGACTGCCCGGCCGCTTGTAATAGGCATAGACAGGCACCTCGCCCCATACGATAGACTTCGCTTCAACGATCCAGTGGGGCGTTGTCATCATGTCCTCGTAACACTCCATGGCGGCAAGATCGTGCTGCAGCAGAATCTGACGCGTCACGCACTTTCCGGCGAAGTGCCCTTGCAAACGCTGATGCTCGCAAAACAAATCGCAGGCTTGCTGAGTCGACAACGGCACTACATCTTGAAACAATCCTGCAACTTCCGTCCCATCCAACGGCTGACCGGTTTCCTGCAGCGGCGTCATCAGCAAGTCCGGCGCGCGCTGACGCAGCACATTCACCATCCAGGCCAGACCGCCAGATAAAAAGGCGTCGTCGCTGTCAAGAAAGGTCACATATTGTCCACCCGCCAGGCCGATCCCGGCCTGGCGCGCCAAACCTACATTTGCGAAATCAACCGAAATCGCCTTCAACCAGGAATGGGTCCGCGCAAACTCCACAAGTATCTTGGCCGTCTCATCGGTAGAGGCATCATCAATCGCGACCACCTCCACCTGCTCCAATCCGGCGATTTGCTGTGCCAGCAACGCCAGTGTCCGCTCCAGATAAGCTGCAGCGTTATGCGCCGGCATGATGATACTTAGCAACATCAACTCATGAACCTTTCTTCAAGCAACAGCGCTAACCGACAACAAATCCCGGTAACAGTTCAACATCCGCTCCGCCATCGCCCCCAAGCTCAACCCTTCCACGCTGCGCCGAGCCGCCTCCGCCAGAACCGGCCAGTTCCGGCTAACGGATAACCACTCAGCCACGCTTCGGGCCAGCGCCTCCTCGTCGAACGCATCGCATACCCAACCGTTTTCTCCCTGTCTGACGAACTCCGCCGCGCCACACTGACGCGTTGTCAGAACCGGCAAGCCGCTGGCAAGCGCCTCGACGCAAACGTTGGGGAAAGGGTCATACAATGTAGGCAGAATGAAAGCATCCGCCATGCCATAAAAAGGCCTGACCTCTCCTTGCGCGCCGGCAAAAACCACCCGGGCATCCACGCCCAATTCGTCAGCCAATCGGCGGTAGCGAGCCAGCCGCTTGTCACCCCCCACCACCATCAGCCACGCTCCTGGATTCGCCTGCAATGCCTTCAAGGCGCGCGCCACGCCTTTGCGCTCGAAGCCGGAACCGACATACAGCAGCAGCGGCGCATCGCCAGGCACGCCCCACTGGCTGCGCATCGCCTGCCTATGCTCGGAACGAAGGCCTGGATGGAAGGACTGCAAGTCCACCCCGTTGTAGATGACGACGATCTGCTGATCGGACAGGCCGAAATATTGCTGTATCTCGCGTTTTACCATCTGAGAGTTGCAGATCACCCGCTTCAACCGGGGGTGATGGAACATCTCGGACTCAGCCCGCTGGATATAATGATGGTAGGGGTTGCACCACAATACAAACCGGCCCCATGCCGACATGCCCTGCCGCCTCAGTTGCAGCCAACGACGATGAACGCCATCTCCTGCCCGATAAACATCACACCCCGGTATGCGTTCATGCGACTGGACAAGATCGAACCCTTCCCGCAGCCATATCCGCCGGGCTTTCCGGGCAAAGCTCCAATCCCGCCAGACATTGCCCAGATAAGGGCCATCAACCTGATAAGCCTTGACGCCCTCCACAGGCTCCCAGCGGCGCGCGATCAACGACACCTCCAGTTCGCCCTTATCGCGCAAAGCAGCCAGCGCGCGGCTGACAAAGCGCTCGGCACCGCCAGCGGGGTTGTATTTCTGACGGACAATGGCCAAGCGTGTCATGCGGGGAGACCTCTCGAAATCCGGAAACTAAAAAGCCGGGTTAGGTGCCCGGCTCTGCATTCAGCATTTGCAACAGATCGGCTATTTTATCAGGGTCTTCCGATCTGAGCATGCGCGTCGCGATGGGCGCGATCTCGTCGAGATGGCTGGTCAGCACCCGCTGCTTGACCGACAGCAGGTTGGCCGGGTGCATGGAGAACTTGCGCAGGCCCATGCCCAGCAGCAGCCGGGTCAGCCGCGCGTCGCCTGCCATCTCGCCGCACACCGACACCGGCAGGTTGGCCTTGGTCCCGGTCTTGATGGTGTGCAGGATCAGCTTCAGCACCGCCGGGTGGATGGGGTCGTACAAGTGGCTGACGGTATCGTCGTTGCGGTCGATCGCCAGCGTGTACTGGATCAGGTCGTTGGTGCCGATCGACAGGAAGTCCACGTGCTTGGCCAGGCTGCCGGCCACCAGCGCCGCCGACGGGATTTCTATCATCGCGCCCACTTCGACGTCGTCGGCGTAGCCTATGCCCTCGTCTCGCAGCTCTTCCTTCGCGTACTCGAACTGCGCGATCGCCTGCCTCAGCTCGGGCAGCGAATTCAGCATCGGGAACAGCACCCGTATCCGGCCGTGCACCGAGGCGCGCAGCAGCGCGCGCAGCTGGGCGCGCAGCAGCGCGCGCAGCTGGGCGCGGAACATCAGCGGCTCGGCCAGGCACAGCCGGATGCCGGTCAGGCCCAGCGCCGGATTCTCCGCCTGGCAGTGGTTCAGCCATTTCGGGCTCTTGTCGGCGCCCAGGTCCATGGTGCGGATGGTGACCGGCATGCCCTTCATCGCCGTCGCCACGTGGCGATAGGCCTCGTACTGCTCGTCCTCGGTGGGCAGCGTGTCGCGGCCGAGGAACAGGAACTCGCTGCGGAACAGGCCGATGCCCACCACGCCGGATTCGCGCACCTCCTCCACGTCCTGCGGCCGCTCGATATTGGCCAGGAGCTCGATCACCGTGCCGTCGCGCGTCACCGCGTTGGACTTGCGGATCGACGACAGCTTGCGCCGCGCGCCGCGCCAGGCGCGCAGCCGGCGGCGGTACTCGGCCAGCACCAGCGCGTCCGGATTGATGATCACCACGCCCTGCTCGCCGTCGACGATGATCATCTCGTCCTCGCGGATCAGCTCGCGCGCGTGGTGCAGCGCGATCACCGACGGCAAGTCCAGGCTGCGGCCCAGAATGGCGGTATGCGAGGTGGCGCCGCCGACGTCGGTGACGAAGGCGGCGAAATTGGAATCCTTGAAATAGACCATGTCGGCCGGCGACAGGTCGTGGGCAACCAGGATGTGGTCCTCGACCAGGTCCTCCGGCGCCGGCAGCTGCGGCGAATCGCCGTCGAGATTGGTGAAGATGCGCTCGATCACCTGCAGCACGTCGTTCTTGCGCTCGCGCAGGTAGTCCTCCTCGATCGCGTCGAACTGCTCGACCAGGTGGTCGCACTGCAGCTTCAGCGCCCACTCGGCGTTGCAGCGCTGCTTCTCGATGATTTCGCGCGGCTCGCGCGAAATGGTGACGTCGCCCAGCAGCATGATGTGCAGCGACAGGAAGGCGCCCAGCTCCGCCGGCGCGTTCTCCGGGATGCTGCCCCACAGCATCTCCAGCTCCTTGCGCGTGGCCTTCACCGCCTCGTCGAAACGCGTCTTCTCCGCGGGAATCTCGTCGTCTTCCAGCAGGTAGTGCGCAACATCGTCCATGCTGCGCGAAATCAGGTGGGCTCGGCCGATGGCGATGCCGCCGCCAATGGCTACCCCATGCAGGATGATGCTCATTTCCCCCTCCCTGGCAGGCGGGTGTTATTGTGCTGTGCCTGCCGCTGTCTCCGCCCCGAGGGCCGCCTGACCGCCGCTTGCTGTCCACGTCCCGGACAGCCGCGCATTCGGGTCGGCAGCCTCAAGCGGGCTCCCTGAAAGCCGGGGAAATCCGGCCTTCCATCCCGCCGCGCCTTACTCCGCTTCGTCGAAGCGGTTGTTGATCAGCGCGGTCAGCGCCTCCAGTGCCTGCTGTTCGTCGTCGCCGCTGATCTCCAGTTCGACCTTGGCGCCCTTGGCCGCCGCCAGCATCATCACGCCCATGATGCTCTTGCCGTTGACGCGGCGGTTGTTGCGGGAAATGAAAATATCGCTTTTGTAACGGCTGGCCAGCTGGGTGAACTTGCTCGAAGCGCGCGCGTGCAGGCCCAGCTTGTTGATGATTTCGACTTCAGATCGCAGCATTTCCTTCCCCCGGGATTATATAAAGCACGCCTTCCAGACCGCCGGTGATCGCCTTGCTGACGACGATCTCCAGCGGCTGGCTGCTGTAGCACAGCGCGCGCACCAGCATCGGCAGACTGGCCCCGGCCACCGCTTCGACGCGGCCCGGCCGTATCAGCCGGCTGGCGATGTTGGACGGGGTGCCGCCGTACATGTCGGTCAACACCACCACGCCATCGCCGCCGTCCAGCCTGTCCACCAGGCCCTGCGCCTCGGCCAGCTTGCGCTCCGGGTCTTCGGTCTTGTCCACCGCCATCACAGCCAGATTGTCCGGCTCTCGGCCCAGGATGTGCTTGGCGCAATCGGCCAGGCTACGCCCCAGGTCCCCATGTGCAATTATCAGAACACCTACCATGCCCGAGTCTTCGAATTGGTGGGCCGGAATGAATCCAGCCGCTTGATTTGAACCGCGCGGCGTCCGCCAGACCGGCCGGCGCGCCGCGCATCCGCGAAATCAATCTTCCTGAATTGTAACAGCTGAATTCTCGCTGCGGCGGTACCAGGACAGCTTGTCCGCCAATTCCACCACTTCCCCGACGATGATCAGCGCCGGCGACGCGATGCCGTGCGAGGCCATCAGACCGGGCAGCGCGGCCAAAGTGCCGCATACCGTGCGCTGTCGCTCGGTGGTGGCCCACTCCACCGCCGCCGCCGGCGTGGACGCCGCGCGGCCATTGTCGACGAAGGCCTGGCACAGCTCGGCCGCGGTGGACACGCCCATATAGACCACCACCGTCTGCTGCGGACGGGTCAGCGCCTGCCAGTCGAGATCAATGCTGCCGTCCTGCTTGTGGCCGGTGACGAAGGTCACCGACTGCGCGTAGTCGCGGTGGGTCAGCGGGATGCCGGCGTAGGCGGCCGCGCCGCTGGCGGAAGTGATGCCAGGCACCACCTCGAAGGCGATGCCGTGCTCGGCCAGCGTGGCGATCTCCTCGCCGCCGCGGCCGAAGGTGAACGGATCCCCGCCCTTGAGCCTGAGCACCCGCTTGCCTTGCCGCGCCAGATCCACCAGCAGTTGGTTGATGTCGTCCTGCGGCAGCGCGTGGTTGGCCCGCGCCTTGCCGACGTAGACGCGCTCGGCGTCGCGCCGCACCAGCTCCAGCAACTCCGGCGCCACCAGCTTGTCGTACAGCACCACGTCGGCCTGCTGCATCAGCCGCAACGCGCGGAAGGTCAGCAAGTCCGGGTTGCCGGGGCCGGCGCCCACCAGGTAGACCGCGCCGGCGCGGTCGGCGCCGCCGGCGGCGATCCGCTTCTCCATCTCGGCGCGCGCCGCGGCCTCGTCTCCGTTCATCACCGCGTCGGCCAGCGGCCCTTCCAGCACGGTTTCCCAGAAACGGCGGCGGGCATCGACATCGGGGAAGCGCGCCTTCACCGCGTCGCGGAAAGAGGAACCGAAGCGCGCCAGCCGGCCGTAGCCCGCCGGGATCAGGCTTTCCAGCCGCGCGCGGATCGAGCGCGCCAGCACCGGCACGCTGCCGCCGCTGGCCACCGCCACCATCAGCGGCGAACGGTCTATGATGGCCGGGCTGATGTAGCGCGACGCCTCGGCGTCGTCCACCACGTTCACCAGGATGCCGCGCGCTTCGGCGTCGGCCGCCACCGCGCGGTTCACCTCGGCGTCGTCGGTGGCCGCCACCGCCAGCCGCATGCCGTCCAGCAGCGCGGGCGCGTAGCGTCCGGGCAGGTGCTCCAGCTCGCCGCGCTCGGCCAAGTCAGCCAATTCCGGCGCCAGCTCGGGTGCAACCACCTGCAGCGACGCGCCGGCCGCCAGCAGCAGCCGCGCCTTGCGCAAGGCCACCTCGCCGCCGCCCACCAGCAGGCAGCGCTGATGCCGCAGCTTGAGAAATATCGGAAAAAACTCCATGCCACACTCCATGCCAGGGGCCTGTCGCCGCCTTGTCCGCGCGCTGGGCGCGGGTTCGTCATTGCGTCCAAGCATACTGTATTTGTTGCATAAATACGACGCAAAACCTCGGCAATGAGGACTCATCCGGCGGCGGTCGGGCCGCAGATGTCAAAATTCCCGATTCGATTCACCGCCGTCGCCGTGGAGCGCAGTTTGATTCCCCGTCCCCTTGTCCGCCAGTCGGCCGTTTCCGCGCTGTTCTGCCTGCCGCTGCTGCTGTCCGTCCCGCTATACGCGCTGGCGGCGGACCAGCACGCGTTGCTGCTGGGCCAGGCCGGCTGGCTGGCCGCGCTCGGCTGCGGCACGCTGTGGCTGTACGGCCGCGGCCAGCGGCGCAAGGCGCGCGCCACCTTGCAGGATGCCTGCCTGGGCTTGCTGGAATTCGATCTGGCCCAGCAATACGTGCGCGGCAGCGTCCACACCCTGCAACGGCTGCTGGGCCTGCCCGCCCACACCCGCGGCATGAACTGCGCCCGCTGGCTGATGCTGCTGCACCCGGAAGACCGCCAACTGTTCTCCAACCTGCTGCTGCATCCGCCGGGCACGCCGGAAACCGGCTACGAAATGCGCATCCGCCACCACAGCGGCCACTGGGAATGGCTGGAGATGAACCTGCAGCCCACCTGGCGCAACGGCAAGGTGCAGCAGTTGACCGCGATCTGCCGCGTGATCACCGCGCGCAAGCACGACGAGGCGGCGATGCTGCAGCGCGAACAGCAGTTCCGCACCCTGGTGGAGAATGCCGAGGACATCATCGCGCGCTACGATCTGGAGCTGCGCTGCCTGTTCATCAACCGCAGCGTCTGCCGCTTCTCCGATCTGCCGCTGGAGGAGCACCTGGGCAAGACGCCGCGCCAGAAGGGCTGGTCGGACGAGGCCAGCGCGCGCTTCGAACAGGAATGCCAGCTGTTGATCAACAACTGGGAGGCGCGCCGCTTCGAGTTGGAGCTGCAGCACGGCCAGCAGCGCCACATCTTCGAAATCCGCCTGTTCCCGGAGTTCGACAAGGCCGGCATGCTCAAATCCATCCTGTCGGTGGACCGCGACGTCACCGCCACCCGCCAGGGCGAGCGGCTGCTGGCCGAGGAAAACGAGGTGCTGGAAATGATCGCCGGCAACCATCCGTTGCCGCAAACGCTGGAACAGATCTGCCAGATGATGGAGTCGCAGCAGCCGGGCTCGATGTGCAGCGTGCTGCTGCTGGAGGAGGATGGCCAGTCGCTGCGCTTCGCCGCCGGCCTCAGCCTGCCGCCGGCCTACCGCAAGCTGTCCGAACGCGTGGCGGTCGGCCCCAGCGTCGGCTCCTGCGGCACCGCCGCGCACTGGAAGCGCACCATCGTCGTCGACGACATCCAGACCAGCCCGCTGTGGGCGCACGCGCTGCACAAGGTGCAGCCCTTCGGCCTGCGCGCCTGCTGGTCGATGCCGATCTTCTCCAGCGACCGCCAGCTGCTTGGCACGCTGGCCACCTATTACCGCGAGCCGCGCAGCCCGTCCCAGGAAGAGCTGGCGCTGGCCCAGCGCATCACCCGCATCATCGCCATCGCGCTGCAGCGGGACGGCCACGAAAAGCAACTGTACCGGCTGGCCACCCAGGACGGACTGACCGAGCTGAACAACCGCCGCCAGTTCATCGAGCTGGCCGACCGGGAGATCGAGCGCAGCCGCCGCCACGGCAGCCGGATGAGCGTGCTGATGATGGACCTGGACCATTTCAAGGACATCAACGACCACTACGGCCACGCCGTCGGCGACGAAGTGATACGCCACTTCTCCCAGGTCTGCCGCGAAGTGCTGCGCGCCAGCGATCTGTGCGGCCGCCTGGGCGGCGAGGAGTTCGCCGCCGTGCTGCCGGACACCGGCCTGGACGACGCGCGCCAGGTGGCCGAACGCCTGCGCAGCCTGGCCTCCTCCGCCAGACTGTCCGCCGTGTCGGGATCCTTGGGCTACACCGTCAGCATCGGCGTCGCCGAGCGCCATGCCGACGAAACCGACATCGACGAAGTGCTGGGCCGCGCCGACAAGCAGCTGTACCAGGCCAAGCGCGACGGCCGCAACCGCGTCAGCGGCGCGGCGCCCGCCCATTGCGGCTAGAATGCCGGCTTCGACCGCATCCCTCTGCTTTCCCGTGAACCGCTGGCACACCGACTACCTGTCCCATCCGCTGTACCGCCCGACGCGGCGCTTCCTGCCCGCGCTCGCCGGCTGGCCCGACCAAGCCGGCTACGACGCGCTGCTGGCGCGCGCCCGCGCCGCCGGCTCGCCGTTGCCGGCTGGCCTGCGCTTCGTCTGCGGACTGGAGCCCGACGGCTATTACGAGACGCACATCGGCGCGACCGGCGAGGTCCCCACCCGCGCGGAAAACTGGCATGACTGGTTCAACGCGCTGGCCTGGCTGGCCTGGCCGCGAAGCAAGGCGGCGCTGAACCGGCGCCACGTGCGCGCGATCGGCCGCGGCGAAGTGAAACGCGGCCCGCTGCGCGACGCCGCCACCTTGCTGGACGAGTGCGGCGTCGTCGTGGCGACCGCCGACCCGCAGCTGGGCCAGTTGCTGGACGATATGCGCTGGCAAGCGCTGTTCATCGAACGCCGGCAGGACTGGGGCCGCCGCATCGCCGCCTTCACGCTGGGCCACGCGCTGATGGAAACCGGGCTAGCGCCGCATATCGGCTGGTGCGGCAAGGCGCTGATCGTGGAGGTGGACGAGGATTTCTTCGGACAGGACGAGGACGAGCAGACCGCCCGGCTGGACGCGCAACTGGCGGCGCGGCTGGACGACGATGGTTTCCTCGCCAGCCCGCGCGCGCTGTGCCCGCTGCCGCTCTTGGGCATTCCGGGCTGGTGGCCGGACAACGAAGACCCGGCCTTCTACGACAATGCCGATTATTTCCGGCCGACGCGCCGCGCCAAATCGGCCACCGTCACCGCCTGAAGCTGCTCGGTCAGCGGCCCCAGCAGCTCGGCCAGGGTCGCATCCAGCGCATCCCCCGCGCTGGCGTCGCGGCGATAGACGAAGATCTGGAATAGGTCGGACAGATTGATGGCCGCCGCGCGCCGCATCAGCACCCAGGCGTCGCCGTGGCCCTTCTGCACATAGCCGCGCTGCGCCAGCCGGTCCAGCACCAGGCCCAGCTCGTCGTAACCCACCTTCACCTGCTGCCGCAGCTGGCGCGGCGTCAGCGCCTCGCCGCGCGCGTGGGCGGCGTCCAGCAGCAGCAATACTTCCAGCGCGTCCTGGAAGCGGCGGTGCGGCTCGTTGCGGCGGCGCCAGGCGTCGCCCTCCCAATAGGACAGCGCCGAGGTGAACACCGCGCCGGCCAGCACCACCAGCCACAGGCAATACACCCACAGCAGGAAGATCGGAATGCTGGCGAAGGCGCCGTACACCAGCTGGTAGCTGGCCACCTGGCCGATGTAGAAGCCGAAGCCCATCTTGGTGAGCTCCAGCAGCACCGAGGTGACCAGCGCGCCCCACACCGCGTGGCGGAAGGGCACGAAGCGGTTGGGCACGATGCGGTACAGCAGCGCCAGCACCAGCGCGGTCAGCACGATGGTGCCGCCGGCCTCCAGCACGCTTGCCAGCAGCGGCAGGTTCTTCTCCAGCCGGGTAGCCTTGAACAGCCAGCGCCAGGACAGCAGGCTGCCGCCCAGCACCAGCGGCCCCAGCGTCAGCACCGTCCAGTACACCATGCTCTGCTGCAGCCACGGCCGGCCGCGCCTGACGCCCCAGATCGCGTTGAAGGTGCGCTCTATGGTGGACATCAGCATCAGCGCGGTGACGCCCAGCATCACGATGCCGGCGGCGGTGAGCTTCTCCGCGTTGTCGGCGAACTGGCGCATGTAAACGGTGATCACCTTGCCGGCGAACTCCGGCACCAGCGTCGACAGCAGCATGATCTTGAAGCGGGTGCTGTAGTCGGAAAACACCGGAAACGCCGAAATCACCGACAGCGCGATGGTGAACAGCGGCACCAGCGCCAGCAGCGTGGTGAAGGTCAGGCTGCCCGAAATCTGCAGCACGCGCAGGCAGCTCATGCGCCGCGCGATGAAGCGGGCGAAGCCGAAATAGGGTTCTAGGCGTTGGACTTGCATGGCGGCAAAGGTAATGCCAAAGCCGCCGCGAAGCAAGGGAGGCAAGACGGGCCGCTTTGCCCTATCATGCGGCGATCGAACGCAATATAGAGGTCATCATGCTAGACATCCTGGTGCTGTATTACAGCCAGCACGGCGCCACCCGCGAACTGGCCCGCCTGATCGCCCGCGGCGTGGACGGCGTGCCCGGCTGCCAGGCGCGGCTGCGCACCGTGCCCAAGGTCTCCGCCGTATGCGAGGCGGTCGAGCCGGCCATCCCCGACGGCGGCGCGCCCTACGTCGAGCGGCAGGATCTGGTCGACTGCGCCGGCCTGGCGCTGGGCAGCCCCACCCGCTTCGGCAATATGGCGTCGGCGATGAAATACTTCCTGGACGGCACCAGCGGCGAATGGATGCAGGGCGCGCTGGCCGGCAAGCCGGCCTGCGTGTTCACCAGCACCTCCTCGCTGCACGGCGGCCAAGAGGCCACGCTGCTGACCATGATGGTGCCGCTGCTGCACCACGGCATGGTGATCGCCGGCCTGCCCTATTCCGAAGCCGCGCTGCTGGCCACCCAGACCGGCGGCACGCCGTACGGCGTCAGCCATCTGGCCGGACCGCAGAGCGACCGGCCGATCAGCGAGCACGAGAAGGCCCTGGCGGTGGCGCAGGGGAAGCGGCTGGCGGAGTTGGCGGTGAAGCTGGCGCAAAAATGATGTGATGGCGCCGCATCCGGGATCCGCGCAGCTTGCGGAAAGTCTTGGCGACAACACACCAAACCGGGCGGGCCGCCTGCCGAGCGCATTCGACCCGCGCGCTCGCGGCAGGGAAACCATCGCAGACAGATCGAGAGTCAGTCACTTTTATGATAATGTGATATTTCCTTGAAATTTGAAAGCTGACCGCATGAAGAGTTTGGAAATCCATCTGATCCGCCGCCCGACTGGCATGCCCAGCGCCGATCTATTCGCGCTCGAAGAAGTGGCGCTCCCCAAGCTGCAAACCGGCCAGGCGCTTATTGAAAACCTGTACTTATCCGTCGACCCCTATATGCGGGAATGCATGGATTTGGAAGAGGAATGGCCATTGCACACGCCGCTGGAAGGCCGCAGCATAGGCCGCGTCATCGATGCCGGCAGCAGCGGTTTGAATGTGGGGGAGCTGGTTTTCCATCGCGAAGGTTGGCGTAGCCATGCGGCGGTGGCGGCGGAGGAGCTGCGGGTACTGAAAGAATACCCCGGCGTCTCCGCCAGCGCCTTCCTGAGCATCATGGGGGGCACCGGACTGACCGCCTATGTGGCGCTTAGCCGCATCGCCAAGCTGCAGGCCGGCGAAGATATCTTCGTCTCGGCGGCCGCTGGCGGCGTCGGAAGCGCGATCGCGCAGTTGGCCAGGCTGATGGGGGCCGGCCGCCTGATCGGCAGCACCGGCTCTGCCGCCAAGGCCCGCTACCTGACGGAAACGCTGGACTATGATTTTGCCATTGACTACCACAGCCAAGACCTGTCCCAGGCCCTGGGCGAGGCCGCTCCGGAAGGATTCGACATCTATATCGATAATGTCGGCGGCAAGCACCAGGAGGCGGCGATCCGGCATATCCGCGATCATGGCCGCATCGCCTGGGTAGGCGCGGTGGGCCAATATAACCATGCGGAGTCGCCCGAACTGGCGCGCAATCTCTACGACATCGTGGGGAAAAGCCTGCGGCTGGAGGGTTTTTTGGTGCGCAACTACCGCCACCTGCAAGACGAATTGGAGGCTTTTGTCGTTCCCCATCTGCAGTCGGGCCGGCTGCAGCCGCAACAGACCGTTAGAGAAGGGCTGGAGAATATGGCGCAAGCCTTCGTCGACATGCTGGCCGGGGCCAATCTGGGCAAGATGCTGATCAAGCTCGCCTAATGCGAAGCGCCGCGCCTCGCTTCCGGTTTTGGAGCGCGGCGCGGCGCTAGCCTTGGCGCCATGCGGCGCCCGTTTTCACACCCGGGTGTCGATCACCGGCTTCACCTTGCCGCTGACACTGTTGCGGGGCAGCTCGCCCTCGCCCAGCGACTCGACAGACACCTGCAGCGGGGCATCAATATCGGCGTCGCCGCGCAAGGTCTCAAACCGTTCCAACAGATGTAGACGCATGGCTTCGGCATCGGCGCGCTGAGGCGACTCGGTCCGCAAAATCAGCGATTCGCTGTGCGCGACGCTCGCAATCTCGACTTGCAATAGAGAAACGCCAAATGGCTGCAGTGACTCGAGCAGCTCGCTGTAGAGCACAGTATTGGTCTGGATTTTGATCAAGCCATCACTGCGACCGATATAGTCCAGCACTCGCCCTGAGGCGCCGCAAGAACAATCTTGATGCAAGATGCGGCCGTAATCGCCGATGCGGTAACGGATCAGCGGACCTTCCTGTTTTTGCAGGCTGGTGATCAAAATATGGCCCGGCTGGCCGTCCGGCAATGGATGGCCATCGTCATCGACGATCTCCAGCAGATTGTAATCGTCGCACAAGTGATGCAGGCTGCCTTGCAAGTGGCCGCACTGGTAACCGATCTGCGCCCCGTCATTGGCAGCCAAAACGCTGGTGATGGTTCGCGCGCCCAATTCCTCGCGCAGCCATTGCTTGTCGGCCTCCGCCATGGGCGTGCCGCCATATAGGACTTTTTCCAGCCGCAACTGCGGCCGCTGCGCCTTGGCCTCGCGCAGCAAGGGCAGGATCAGGGCGGGAATGCCGATGATGGCATTGGCCTGGAAGCAATCGGTCAACATCAGCAAAGTGTCCAGCGTAATCGCCTGCCCTGTGCTGTAGGTTTCCAGCGGCATGCGGGAAAACTCGCAGACGGTCGTGGTCAATCCCCCATACATGGCTCCGCCATACAGGGTATTGATCAGCTTGTCGCCGCGCCGCAGTCCCAAGGAATAGAACAAAGGAACCGCCTCGCGGATCATATTGCTCCAGTCCGTCTGCGAATAGACGATGTAACGCGGCTGGCTGGACGTGGCGCCGCTGCGCAGCACCTCGCCGCTGGGCGCGTCCCCGCTGCACAGATTCCGGCTGAATGGCAGCGACTGGGCCTCAAGCGCCGCCTTGTCCAAAATGGGCAGATCCGACAGAGACTGCAGGCCGCGGATGTCCGGCAGCGCGCGGTAGTGCGGCGTGCGCTTGGCTTGCTGCACCAGATAGCGCAATTTAGCGTCCAGCCGCGCGCGCGCGCCCGCCTCACCTTGCTCGGCACGGGCTTGAGCCAAAGTCACGCCGGGATGGTGCCGGCGGCGATAAAGCTGGTTCAGCCAGCCATCATGTCTATCCAGTTGCCAGACGCGGGGCAACCATGCGGCAGGCGCGCCTGGCATCCTGGCCGCCAAGCCCGGCGCGGCGCCGCTCGCCGGCACGGCGATATCGCGCCAAGCATCGACCTCCATCCCGCTCTGGGCCGCGAGATCAGGCACAGACACTGCCACGGCAGATGGCGGCGCCTCTGCCGTTCCGGACTGGATGCCAGGCAAAGGCCAGCCCCCCGCGTTCAGCAAGGCGGCCAGTCCCTGCCAAAAGTCCGGCCGTTGGCTGCGGATATGAACCTCATTGCCCCAAGCCAGCGCCCAGATCAAACCGCGCAGCGTGCTGGCGGCACACTCATCCACCAGCGCCACGCTCCCGACCGGCAGCCATTCCGAGACATCGTCGCTGTGCGGATGCGGCTGGAAAGGATACTGGGCGATCCCATCCAGCATGGCGTCCAGCGCCTCATGGAAGGCGGCGCTATCGAGCATCGGCCCCAGGTGCTGCAAATGGTGCTGGGCCAGCAGCCCTTCCCAATCCGGACGCAGGCGGTCGAGCGAAGCCAGGGCAAGCAACAGATCGCTTGGGAAATACGTCATATCGGCCTCCTGTTTATTTGGATACGTCGCATGCAATCGTTGAAAAAAACCGCCAAGGCCTGCGGGCTTTCATCCGAAGCTTCGATGAAAACCGGCACCTGCCACTCGTGATACGTGATGTGCTGGCTGAGCGCCTGCCCGGCCGGCAGCGTATGCAAACGGTCCACGCGGGGATCGCTGGCCAAGTCTTCCGGCAAGCGCAGGTCGGCTTCGCCTTCCCCCAGATGATGGCCGGGGAAAACCAGCCAACCGTGGAAACGCCCGCTGCCTGGCTGCGGCCGCGGCCTGGGCAACCCTAGGCGGATGGCGATTTCGTGGCTGGGCAAATGGATGCCGCCATGGCGCCAATGCGCGTCGACCACGCCGGCGCCCCCCATCCGGTTTGCCACTTCCAGGAACACCAGCCGCTTATCGGCGGTTTCAAAAAACTCCAGGTGCAAGCAACCGTCACGTATGCCCAGGGCCTGCACCACGTCCACAGCGAAGGCGAAATGACGCGGATCAGTGGGCAATTGGTAGGAACCGAGCGGGTTGCCCTCGGCGAAATCGACGGGCTTGTTCAGATAGCGGCTGACGGTCAGATCGACCAGCTGGCCGGCTTGCACCAAGCCATCGGCATGATGGATGCTGCCTTCAATGTATTCTTCCAGCTGCCAGTCCTCGCCATCCTGCAGCTCAGCAAACGCGGCCCAGGCCTGGTCCATTGCCGGGTAGATCCTGACGCCCTCGCTGGAGGCGCCTTTCCGGGGCTTGAGCACGGTTTGGCCCTGCCAGTCTGGCGCGCTCAGCCCCTGGGCGGGGAAAAAACGCGGGAAATCGATGCCCGAGCCATGCAGCGCCGCCTTCATTGCCACCTTGTCGCGCACGCGCTGCAACATCGCCAGGTCATCGCCCGGCACGCCCAGATGCTGTCGGACCCGGTAGGCCTGCAGAATGCCGAACTCCGACAAAGACAACACCGCCTGGTAACCATCCTGCGGCGAAGTCTGCCGGATCACGCCGTCGGCCAAATCCTCGCCGTCATTCAATAACAGGCGTTGCGCCCGCAATGAGGCGGGAAGATCCGCCATCCGTGCCGGATAGCCGATATAGGTGATGTCATGCTGCTGATGATCCAGCCCCAAGTGGTACTGCATCTTGGGATAAGGCACTTGGTGAATGATCAGGATCTTCATGCTTGGTACTCCACGGCGGTAATGCCCCAGCTAAAGCCCATCGCGCTGCTGGCCAGCAGAATCAGATCTCCGGCCTGCAGCTGCTGCTCGCGCTCGAGTTGTTCCAGCGCGATCAAGGTATCGGCGCTCCCCATATGCCCCAGCCGGTGATAATTGAAAACCGTGCGCTCCTCGCTCAAGTCCAGCCGCGCCAGCAAGCTTCGATGCATGTCCTCGTCGCCATGATTGATGAGCAGATAGCGCACCTCGGCCAGCGATCTTCCCAGCGCGTCCAGCGTGCGCTGGACCAAGAGCGCGAAATTATCCAGGTAAGCCTGCGCCAAGCCGCGGCGGTGCGGCTGCCGCTCGACTCGAACCTTGCCATCCCGCCAGGCGCCGGCATAGTAATCCACCCAGCCGGGGTCGGTGCGCATGGCACTATGCAGCAAGCGGTAGCGCTCTCCTCCTCGCTTCACCAGCACCGCCGCTGCCGCATCGCCGAAGTTGAACAGAGAAAGCGAATCCGCGCTGTCGCGATCCACCAGACGGCTGAGCTGATCGGCGGTGACCACCAGCACCAGATCGGCGCGGCCGCTATCTAGCTTGTCGCAGGCGAGATTGATGGCCGTCCAGGCGGCATTGCAAAAGTTGGTGACTTCGAAACAATGGGCGCCATGGATGCCAATGGCCTGAGCGATCTTGGCCGACGGCGACCAAAACGGCCGATCCCAACAGCCGGTGCCGGCATAGATGACATGACTGATCTGATCGGGAGCAATGCCCTCCCGCCGCAACAGGTCGCGGGCCGCCGACGCGGCCAACTCCCAGCTTTGCTCTCCTTCCCCCAAGGCCGGAAACCCATCGCAGCGAGTGATGTTCAGCACCTCGTCCAGCGGCGCGCCGCTGGACTGGTGCAGCTGGCGCGCCTCAACCCGGCCCAGCGGATAACAAATGGACGGTGTCGCGATGCCTGGCATTAGACGGGTGCCTCAATGCTTGCCCTATGCACCGTGCGGCTGAGTCCGGGCTCGACTGCCGTGGCGGCATGCAAAGCGGTGCGGGTTTTCCAAATCAGCAGATCGCCCGGCTGCCAGCGGTGGACATACACATGGGCGGGGTCCTGCGTCAGTCGGTCGATCAGATCGAGGAACTCGTCGCTGCTGGCCCGATCCAGCCCGAGCACCTCGTCGACATACTCCTTGGAGGCATAGAGATAGGGCTGGCCGGAGTCCTGATCGATCTGCACCAGGGGATGCAACACAGTCGGGTGCTCCTGGGCGATCACCTCATTAAGTTCGGCAATCGACAGGCCGACATGCTCGGCGCGAATGCGAAAACGCTTGCTGACGGTATGACGAGCCTGCAAGCCAGCTATGCGTCGCTTCCACTCTTCGGGAAGGCGGCGATACAGATCGATCGCACTGGCAAACAGCGTGTCGCCGCTGCGCGGCGGGATGTTGATGCCGTACAACATGGTGTAAGCCGCTGGATCTTGAGTAAAAGACGAGTCCTGGTGCCAGAAATTGCCGACCCGAGCCACCCCCAGCGGCTTGCCATCCTTCACCTCGTTGGACGATATCATCAACTCTGGATGATCCGGATGATGGTAACGGCTCATCACAAAGGGAATGGGATGGCCGAACTTCCGCGCCAGCAACAATTGTTGCTCCGGCGTCAGCTGCAAACCGCGGATCACCAGCAATTGATGCTGGCGTAAAGCGTGGTCCAATTCAGGAAACAAAGCATCACTCAGGATGTCATTGAAGGTTACGCCGGTCAGCTCGGTTCCGATGGTCGGGAAAAGCGGATTGAAACGCATGGTGCAAGTTCTCCGGAAGAAATCAGGCAAGGCAATGCTTCAGCGCCGCGACAAACCGCTGAATCTCTTCATGACTGCGTCGAGGACCCACGGTCAGGCGGAAGCGTTCGCCTCCGCGCGGCACGGAAGGGTAGTTGATCGGCTGCACATAGATATCGAACTCTTCCAGCAGGCGACGAGCGACGGTTTTGATGCGCTCCGCCCCCGCCACTGGCACCAGCACCAGGTGGCTTTGAGCCGGCAGATAAGGGATCCCCGCCGCATCCAGCTGCGCGCGGAAGAAAATGACGTTGCTGTGCAGATCCTGCACCAATTGCCGGTCTTCGCGCACTCTCTCGAAACTGCATAGCGTCGCGTCCAACAGCGCTTGCGGCAGCGCGGTGGTGAAGATGAAGCCAGGCGCGCTGGAGCGGACAAAATCCACCACCGAGGCCGGACCGGCGATATAGCCGCCCAAGGTGCCCATGGCTTTGCCGAATACGCCTTGAATGAATGTGGCCCTGGTTTCCTCTATCTCTTCGCAGAGGCCGGCGCCGCTTCCGCCATACAGGCCGATGGCATGGGTTTCGTCCAGGAAGGTCCAGGCTTGGTAACGATCCGCCAGATCCAGAATGACCTGGATTGGCGCGATATCACCATCCATCGAATAGATGGACTCGAAAACGATCAGCTTGGGTTGAGACAGCGGCACGCTGGCCAGCTGCTTTTCCAGCGTTTCTACATCGTTGTGCGGAAAGATGAATTTCTGGCACGGATGGCGGCGTATGCCTTCTATCAGTGAACGGTGATTCAGGCTGTCAGAAAATATCGCCATGTCGGGCACGGCTGCGATCAAGGTGCTCAAAAACTCGAAATTGGCGGTATAGCCGCCATTGAAAACCAGCGCCTGCTCCTTGCCATGCCATTGCGCCAACTGGCGCTCCAGCTCGACATGGGAGATGCTGGTGCCGGCTATATTGCGAGAGCCGCCCGTGCCCGAACCATGCAAGGCCGCGGATTCGCGCAAGCGCTCGATCACCTGCGGATCCTGGCTCAGCCCGAGATAGTCATTGCTGCACCAAACCTCAACCTGGCGTTGCCGATAGCGCGTCGTGCCAGGATGGCTCGCATCGTGCTCGCAGGGCATGAAACTGCGATACAGGCCTTCCGACTTAAGTTGCGTCAGTCGATCTTCAAAAAGGACACGCAGCTCCCGGTCCAAGTTCAGCTCAATCGTAGCGTTGTCAGTGCTCATCTACAGACTCCCGTCATATGGATTTTTGGATTGCCGATCATGCGCTTCCTGATTGACGGCGCCACAATAATGACAAATGCAAGTACCGTCAAATATAAAATTCGTATTAGATAATTATGTTGACGGACCATCTGCGTGTAGCTACACTCCCGCACAATGCCAATAGCATCAAATATACAAATTATGTCCATCTTCAAAAACAGAGTAGCAAAGAACCTGCTCTTGGCGATTCTATGCTCCAGCATTGGCGTCGGCGTGCACATTCTTGCAATGGGACAATTGCTATTCGAACTAACTGGCAGCATTACCGCCATGGCAACAATTTTGAGTTTCCAGGGCTTGGGAGCCATCTGTGTTTTGCCCTTTGCCGGCCCGCTGGTCGATCATCTCGATGCGAAAAAGGTTTATCTGGCATGTGATCTCTCCCGCGCCGCGACCATGGCCATCATCATTCTGCTAGCCGCCTCCAGAATAGATGGCATGGTCCTGCTGATTACCGTGGCCGCGATCTTTCTCGCATTGATAGACAACGTCCATCGCAGCGCCTTATTCAAATTTACGGGATTGAATATTCCTGACGAACTACAGGGCGAATTGAATGCAAAGATAGGGGTAATGTTTCAAATCGGCGTATTGAGCGGCATGGCATTGCTAGGCATCATCCTGTATCGCTCCAGCCCAATTTACGCGCTGATTTTCGATGTATTGGGCTCACTGATTTCAGCGTGGATCATGGCCCGGCAACCCTCGGTTTCTGCAGCCCCGCGGGACAATGCAGCGCAAACGGGCTGGCGCCCTGGCGCGCTGTTGCAACAAGTGCTGCATGGCTGGCTGCATCTGCTGAGACAAGCGGCCAAACAGAGCACCGTGCTGGTCATGCTGGCGCTTTGCTCGGCGGATTTTATTTTGTCCTACAGCCTCAACGTATTGGTTGTGCCCTTGGTGGCTAAATATTACGCCGGCGCGAGCTGGCCGATTTCCGCCATGGAAGGAACGATGGCGATCGGCATGATCGCGGCCTCATTCTTCACTCGGCGCACCCTGGCGCAAAAAATGCTTCCCATCTGGCTGTTTCTGCAGGCTGGCTCGACTTTGCTGCTATCGCTGGCAACGGCGCCGCTATGGCACTTCGCCGCTTTTTTCATCATTGGTTTCGCCAGCTTGAATAGCATCACTTGGCTTTTAACCGCCCTGCAGCGGCAAGCCTCGGAAAGCGACAAAGGCAAAATGGCTTCCTTGCGTTTGCTTTCAATTGGACTGGGGACCGCGCTCTCCATGCCCTTGGTCAGCAATATGTCGCGCATTTCCTTCTCCTTCGCCTTGCAAGGCTGCGCGCTGATCATGATGTGTTTTTTCATGCTATCGCTATGGGTTGCCTACCGATTCCAGCCCATCCACGCCTGACCATCCTAAGAGATCTTCCTGCCAGCGGTGCTGGCGGGAAAAATGCATCCCCCCTAATCAAGCCCAGACAGATCTCATCAGCTTGCGCGATAACACCCATCCACTTTTCTGGACCGCGCAGCTTCCATTCCAATCGTGAGAAAGCATTGAAACTTTCCCTAACAATTTTCGCCTGGCAGGAGTCCCTTTTATGAAGGCCTCAGCATCCCTGTTGTTTCTTATTACGCTCATCGCCATGCCGGCACCGGCCGCCGTCATTCCAGCCGGCGCTGACTTGGCGGAACGGCAAGAACTGATCCGCAGCAACGGATCGGAGCCTGCGACGCTGGATCCGCAACTGGCGGAAGCGCTGCCCGACAATATGATCACCCACGACCTATTCGAAGGCCTGACCGCTATGGACAATGCCGGCCGCCTGCAAGCCGGTCTGGCCGTATCATGGGAACGGAAAAATCCTGACACCTGGATATTCCATCTACGGCCGGATGCGCGCTGGAGCGATGGCGTCCCCATTCGAGCTGCGGACGTCGTCTATAGCATCCAGCGACTGCTGGATCCGGCTTTGCATTCCCCTTACGCGAACGGCTTTGGCGGCGTGCTGAAGAATGGCATGGCCGTAACGGCAGGGAAAATGCCGCTGGCTGAGGTCGGCGTGCGAGCAGTCGATGACTATACGGTGGAGCTGATGACTGCTTACCCGGTGGCGTTCTTGCCAGAATTGCTGGCCAATGCGCAATGGGGGCCGGTGCCCAGGCATGCGATCCAGCGCTGGGGAAAAGACTGGGTGAACCCGGGGAAATTGGTTTCCAGCGGCGCCTTCCGGCTGGTCGCGTGGACAGCGGGGCAAAGTATCGTCCTAGAAAAAAACAGGCAGTACTGGGATGCCGACTCGGTGGTATTGCAGCGAGTCAACTATTTGCCGGTAGAGGATTTGGGCCAGGATGTCTCGCTTTATTTCTCCGGCAAAACCGATTTCGTTTTCCAACTCCCCCCCGGCCAATTCGACAAGCTGAGACTCTCTCACCCCGCCGAGGTCAAAAACAGCCCGTTGCTGAGCTTGCGCTACTTCAGCCTCAACCTGCGCGATCCTCTGCTGCGCGATGTGCGGGTGCGTAAGGCCTTGTCCATGGTGGTGGATCGCGACAAACTGGCGGAATCCATCACGGCGGATGGGCAAAGCCCGGCATATAGCGTGATTCTGCAAGGCTTGAGAGGCGCGGCGCCCTCGTCCTATGAATGGCAATCATGGTCCATGGCCCACAGGGTGGCAGCCGCCCGGCAGCTGCTGAAGGAGGCGGGCGTGGCGCCGCATCGCCAATTGCGGCTGATTTACAATACCAGCGACTACCAGAAAACCTTGAGCGAGTACTTGGCCAGCGAATGGAAAAGCAAGCTGGGCCTCGATTCCCAGCTGGAATCGACCGACTATCCCAAGCTGATGCAAAAGCGGCATCAGGGACAATTCCAGATCGCTCGCAACGGTTGGACGGCAGACTACAACGACGCGATTTCCATGCTCGGCATCGTCCGCTGCGGCGACGCCGAGAATGTTTCCGGCGGTTGCAACCAGACCGCGGAAGACTTGATCGAGCGCGCCAACCTGTCCCCCGACCCAGAACAGAGAAGCGCGCTGTTGACAGAAGCCAATCGCCTCATCATGCAGGACTACACCATCATTCCCTTGCTGCAATACTCCGACTCCAGGCTGGTCAAGCCCTATGTCGGCGGCTATGGCCAAAATCCGCTGGGACGCTATCGCAGCAAAGACATCTACATCATCCGCCATTGACTGCATGCGGGCTTCGGCCGCTGACGATACCCCGGCCGCCCCAAACGCGGTTTACGAGGCGGCGAAGAAGCTGCTCGGCGGCGCGCCCAGTTCGCGCTTGAACATGGTGGCGAAGGCGCTGGGGCTGGCGTAACCCAGGTCCAGCGCCACTTTCAGCACGCTGTCGCCGCAGGCCAGCCGCTGCAGCGCCTGCATCAGCCTCGCCTGCCGCCGCCACTGGCCGAAGCTGAGGCCGGTTTCGCGGCGGAAGCGGCGCTGCAGCGTGCGCGGGTCCAGCGCCAGCTCGCGCGCCCATTCGGCCGCGCCGCGCGCGTCGTCCGGGCGCGCCAGCCACACGTCGCACAGCTGGCGCAGCGCGGCGGACGACGGTTGCGGCAGCGACAGCGGCAGCACCGGCGCGCGGCCGATTTCCGCCAGCAGCAGATCCATCACCTTCTCGTCGCGCGAGCCAGGCGCGCAGGCGCGCCCCACCGCCACCGCGGCGACGATCAGCTCGCGCAGCAGCGGCGACACCTCCAGCACGCAGCAATCGGCGGGCAGCCCTTCCAGCCGGTCGCCGCGCACGTAGATGCTGCGCATCCGCACCTTGCTGACCATGCTTACCTGATGCCAGGTGCCGATCGGCAGCCAGATGGCGCGCGTCGGCGGCACCACCCACTGGCCGCGCTCGGTGCCGACCAGCATCAGGCCCTCCACCGCGTACAAGAGCTGGGCGGTGGGATGGCGGTGGCGTTCGGTTTCCTTCCCGGCCGGGTAGTCGCGCGGTTTGCCCACCACCGGCTCCAGGCCCAGGTCGAACTCGTCTCGGGGTTCCAGGCTGTCCACTCTGCCTCTTTCGATAAGATGATTGCCTCATTTTCGCAGGACTGGCGGAAACGTGCTTGCTAGCATGGTCCTACCACCCAGAATGAGTATCGCACGATGACTACCAGCAGTCCCACACTCGCCGCCGCGCAGGACACCCGCTTCCGCGTGCTCGGCGCGATCAGTTTTTCCCATTTTCTCAACGACATGCTGCAGTCGCTGCTGGTGGCGCTGTACCCGCTGCTGAAGGGCAACTACCACCTCAGCTTCGCCGAGATCGGCCTGATGACCTTCACCTACCAGTGCACCGCGTCGCTGCTGCAGCCGCTGGTGGGCATCTATACCGACAAGCGGCCTCAGCCCTATTCGCTGGTATTCGGCATGGGTTCGACGCTGATCGGCCTGCTGCTGCTGTCCGGCGCCACCAGCTTCCCGCTGCTGCTGCTGGCCGCCGCGCTGGTGGGCACCGGTTCGTCCATTTTCCACCCGGAATCGTCGCGCGTGGCGCGGATGGCGTCGGGCGGCCGCCCCGGCCTCGCCCAGTCGATCTTCCAGGTCGGCGGCAACGCCGGCAGCGCCACCGGTCCCTTGCTGGCGGCGCTGATCGTGATCCCGCTGGGCCAGCGCAGCGTGGCCTGGTTCGGTCTGGCCGCGCTGCTGGCGATGTACGTGCTGTTCCGCGTCGGCCAGTGGTACGCGCACCAGCAGCGCCAGGCGAAGAAAGCCAGCGCGGCCGTCCCGCCCGACCTGTCCTCGGCCCGGGTCAGGCTGACGCTGCTGCTGTTGCTGCTGCTGGTGTTCTCCAAGCACTTTTACCTCGCCAGCATCACCAGCTACTACACCTTCTACCTGATCCACCACTTCCAGGTGGGCGTGCAGTCGGCGCAGCTGTACCTGTTCCTGTTCCTGTTCGCGGTGGCCGCCGGCACCGTGCTGGGCGGCCCGATCGGCGACGCCATCGGCCGCAAGCGGGTGATAGGCTTCTCCATCTTGGGCGTGGCGCCGCTGGCGCTGGCGCTGCCGCACGCCAACCTGTTCTGGACCGCGGCGCTGTCGTTGCCCATCGGCTTCATCCTGGCCTCGGCTTTCCCAGCCATCCTGATCTATGCGCAGGAGCTGCTGCCGGGCAAGGTGGGCATGGTGTCCGGCATGTTCTTCGGCTTCGCCTTCGGCATCGGCGGCATCGGCGCCGCGGTGCTGGGCGAACTGGCGGACCTCAGGGGCATCGAATTCGTCTACCAGTTGTGCGCCTTCCTGCCGCTGCTGGGCATCGCGGCGGTGGCGCTGCCGGATCTGCATCGCAAGGCCAGGGTTTGACACCGTCCGGCGGCGCGCCGGATACTGCGCGGCATTGAAACCCAAGCGGGACGCCGGGCACAGGCTGGCGTTCCGCGCATTCGGAAGCGCAGTCATCATGTGTGGAATCGCCGGCTTCTTCTCGCGCCGCCCCGTCAATCCCGCCGTCCCGCAAGCCATGCTGGACGAGCTGCATCGCCGCGGGCCGGACGATGCCAGCCGCCTGCTGCTGGATTCGGAGCTGAACCCGGCCGATGGCGGCGCCATCCACAACGCGATGCTGCATGCCCGGCTCGCCATCGTCGATCCGCGCCCGGTCGCCAACCAGCCGATGGCCAGCGATGACGGCCAGGTCTGGATCTGCTACAACGGCGAGGTCTACGACTGGGAAATCGGCAAGGCCGAGCTGGAAGCCGGCGGCGCCGTTTTCCGCACCCATTCCGACACCGAATTCATCCTGCGCGGCTACCAGGCCTGGGGCATCGAAGGCTTGCTGGAACGGCTGCGCGGCATGTTCGCCTTCGCCATCCTGGACAAGCGCTGCGAAAAGGTCCATCTCGCCCGCGACCGCATGGGCGAAAAACCGCTGCTGTACTCGCTGCAGGACGGCGACTTCGCCTACGGCTCGCTGGTGCGCGCGGTACTGCCCTTCCTGCCGGCCGACAAGCGGGCTTTCAGCCCCGCGGCGATAGACGCCTATCTGGCCCACCGCTACATCCCGTCGCCGGCCACCGTGTTCAGCCATATCAACCGGCTGGAGAACGGCTACCGGCTGGAATTCGACCTGAATACCCGCCAGTTGACCAAACAGCGCTACTGGCAGCCGAAGGCGGAGTCCGGCGACTGGCTGCCGGAGCTGGATCGCGCGGTGGCGATGCGCACCGTGGCCGACCGTCCGCTGGGCGTGCTGCTGTCCGGCGGCATCGACTCCACCGTGATCGCCAGCCGGCTCGCCATCCAGCAGCTGACCCAGTTCTCCAGCTTCACCGCCGCCTTTCCCGGCTCCACGCTGGACGAATCCGGCGACGCCGCGGATTCCGCGCGGCGCATGGGCCTGCCCAATGTCAGGGTGGACATGCCGGAAAACCTGGCCGCCGATTTCGAGCGCATCGTCGCCGACCTGGACCAGCCCTTCGCCGATCCGTCCAGCTTCCCCACCTGGTATCTGGCGCGCGAAGTCACCAAGCATGTCAAGGTGGTGCTGGTGGGCGACGGCGGCGACGAACTGCTGGCCGGCTACAAGCGCATGGGCAAGCATCTGCGCACCCGCTGGCGGCAAAACATCCGCCTGCCGCTGCCGATCAAGCCGCAGCTGGACAGCAAGCGTGGCAAGCTGGCCACCGAGCTGGCGATGGACTGGAAGAGCGCCTATTCGCTGCGCTTCTCCGGCTTCACGCCGGGACAGCGCAGCTTTCTGCAAGGCGGGCGCAAGCTGGAGAAACTGTGCCACTGGCGCGCGCCCGACGACATCGGCCCGGAGCCCGGCGACGGCTCGCCCGGCCTGCACCAGCTGCTGGAGCTGGACTTCGCCAACTACCTGCCCGATTACATCCTGCAGAAGTCCGACCTGTGCACGATGGCGCATGGCCTGGAAGGCCGCGCGCCGCTGCTGGACCACGGCTTCTACCAGCGCCTGCTGAGCACCTCCGCAGCCGAGCGCTACACCCGCCCGGCCAAGCTGATCTTCCGCCGCGCCATCCACCCGGCGCTGCCGACCGACTTCTTCCAGCGCAAGAAGCGCGGCTTCAATCCGCCCTTGTCCGGCTGGCTGAAAACCAGCCTGGCGCCGCGCTTCGACGGCCTGGGCTCGCGGCTGGCCGAGGCCAGCGGCGGCCAGCTGGACGCCGGAGCCGTGGACGCCTTCGCCCGCGCCTATCGCGACGGCGCCGGCCATCTGGCCGAGCAGATGCTGCAGCTGCTGATCCTGGACGAGAGCCTGACGCAGCTGCGCCGGCTGTGCCGCGAGCTGGGTTGATTATTGCCTTTTCGGCCCGGCCTGCGCCGGGCTAGCCTCTCTTTCCGACCGAGAAAATACATCCGGGACCGCATTGGAATCACGAATTGACGAAGTCATACAAATTCATGATTTTCCTGCCCATTCCCAGACGATGCAGGTTTGCAAACGATAATTACTAGCATTATCATGTGCTTCACAGGCCGGTATCTCAGCCCTAATTTATAAGGAAAACATGATGCGTCGCTTTGTCTGCCAGCTGGCTGTCGCCAGCATCGCCCTGTCCGCCTCCTTCGCCGCCATGGCCAAGGAATACCCGATCGGCAAGCCCGCCCTGAAAAACGGCATGGAAATCGGCGCGGTCTACCTGCAGCCGACCAAGATGGAGCCGGATGGCATGATGCTGAAGCCGGAGGCGTCGGACATCCACCTGGAAGCCGACATCCACGCCACCAAGAACAACCCGAACGGCTTCGAGGAAGGCGCCTGGATGCCCTATCTGGTGGTCAAGTACGAACTGACCAAGGTGGGCGGCAAGACCCAGAAAGGCGAACTGATGCCGATGGTGGCCAACGACGGCCCGCACTACGGCGACAACATCAAGCTGCAAGGCCCGGGCAAGTACAAGCTGAAGTACACCATCATGCCGCCGACCGCCAACGAGCATGCCCACTTCGGCCGCCACGTGGACAAGGAAACCGGCGTGGCCGCCTGGTTCAAGCCGTTCGATCTCAACTACGAGTTCACCTTCGCCGGCATCGGCAAGAAGGGCGGCTACTGATCCGCATAGTGAGAATGTAAACGCAAAGCATTCTTGACTGCGATACAATGAAACGGCGCGGGCCTGCCGCGCTGTTTCTCATTCGGAACCCTGCTAACCATGACTGTTCTGCGCCTGATGGCCGCCGCCCTGCTGGCCGGCCTGCTCTCCTCCCCGGCCTTTGCCGAAGACATGCCGGTGTTCAAGCTGCAAATGAAAGACGGGCAGCTGATTCCCGCCCGACTGGTGGTGCCGGCCGGCAAGAAATTCAAGATCGAAGTGATGAATATCGGCAAGACGCCCGCCGAGTTCGAAAGCACGCCGCTGCGCAAGGAAAAGGTGCTGGGCCCCGGCGCCGAGTCCTTCCTGGTGTTCCAGCCGCTGTCGCCCGGCGAATACAAGTTCTTCGACGAATTCCACATGAAGACCGGCCAGGGCGTCATCGTCGCCAAGTAACACAGAGGTAAACGCGAATGGGACAGGTACTCTTCATCGTCTGGCGCGAAAGCGTCGAGGCGCTGCTGGTGGTCGGCATCCTCAATGCCTGGATGAACCACAATCCGGCCGGCCGCGCCGGCAAACCCTGGCTGTGGGGCGGCGTGGCGCTGGGCCTCGCGATGGCGATCGCGCTGGCGGTGGCGCTGTTCACCGCCGGCAGCCTGATGGCCGGCGCCCAGGATTACTTCCAGACCGGCATGGTGTTCATCGCCGCAGCGCTGATCGTGCAGATGGTGCTGTGGATGCGCGAGCACGGCCGCACGCTGAAAAAGGAACTGGAAAGCGGGCTGTCCGAGAAAGCCGCCAGCAACAACTGGTGGGGCGTGACCGTGCTGGCCGCGCTGGCCATCGCCCGCGAGGGCAGCGAGACCGTGGTCTTCCTGTACGGCATGCTGGCCGAAGCCGGCGGCATGGAGCTGGCCCGGATGGGCGCCGCCGGCCTGGTCGGCCTGCTGCTGGCCTTCCTCACCTTCTACCTGCTGCAACTGGGCGGCAAGGTGCTGTCATGGCGGCTGTTCTTCCGCGTCACCGAGATCATGCTGCTGCTCCTGGGCGCTTCGCTGTTCCTGTCCGGCGTGGAGAAGCTGATCTCGATGGACGTGCTGCCGGCGCTGGTGGACCCGCTGTGGGACAGCTCGGCGCTGCTTGACGACATGAGCCCCTTCGGCGGCGTGGTGGCGGCGCTGACCGGCTACCGCTCGCACCCGGCGCTGATGAGCCTGATCGCCTACGCGCTGTTCTGGGCGGCGATCTGGTCGCTGTTCCAGTGGCGCAACCGCCGCCTGGCCGTCGCCGCATGAAATCCGGCCGCGCCCAGCGCCCGCCGCAGCGGGTGATTCCCATCGCCGCAGCCTCCGGCGGCGGCTCCTGTAGCCCCGAGCGGCAGCCGCGCGGCCTGCTGGCGCTCGCGGGCATCTGGCTGCGCGACCACGCCTCGCTGCTGCGCAAGCTGCAGTGGGCGGTGGTGCTGGTTTACGCTTTCTTGCTGATCGTCCCCGCCTGCCTCTCGCTGCCGGAAGACACGGCAAGGATGTGGAACAACCTGACCATCTTCGCCCAGTTCGTGTTCTGGGGCATCTGGTGGCCGTTCGTGCTGCTGTCGATGGTGCTGTTCGGCCGCCTGTGGTGCGGGGTGCTGTGCCCCGAGGGCGCGCTGTCGGAATGGGCCGCGCGCAAGGGCATGGGCAGGCCGATCCCGCGCTGGATGCGCTGGGGAGGCTGGCCTTTCGTCGCCTTCGTGCTGACCACGGTCTACGGCCAGCTGGTCAGCGTCTACCAATACCCGAAAGCCGCGCTGCTGGTGCTGGGCGGCTCCACCGTGGCCGCCGTGGCCATCGGCTTCGTCTACACCCGCGGCAAGCGCGCCTGGTGCCGCCACCTGTGTCCGGTCAACGGCGTGTTCGGTCTGCTATCCAAGCTGGCGCCGCTGTACTACCGCGTCGACGAGGCCGCCTGGAAGCGCTCGCAATCCGCCCACGAACGCACGCCGGCGGTCGACTGCGCGCCGCTGCAACCCTTGCGCCACATGCAGGGCGGCAGCGGCTGCCATATGTGCGGCCGCTGCAGCGACCACCGCGGCGCGATCGAACTCAGCCTGCGCTCGTCCAGCGACGAAGTGGTCCGCGTGGCGGAGAAAGAGGCCGACGGCTGGCAAACCGCGCTGATCGCCTACGGCCTCTTGGGCGTGGCGATGGGCGCCTTCCACTGGACGGTCAGCCCCTGGTTCGTGGCGCTGAAGCAGGCGGCGGCCGAATGGCTGGTGGACCGCGACATCATGTGGCCGCTGGACACCGAGGCCCCGTGGTGGCTGCTCACCCACTATCCGCAGCACAACGATGTGTTCTCCTGGCTGGACGGCGCGTCGCTGATCGCCTACGTCGCCGCCACCGCGCTGGTTCTCGGCACCGGCATCCTGGCCTCGCTCGCCCTTTCGGTGGCGGTCTCCGGCGGCTGGCGCACGCAGCGTCTGCATCATCTGGCGCAGGCGCTGATCCCGCTGGCCGGCTGCGGCGTCTTCCTCGGCCTGTCGGCGCTGACGGTGACGCTGCTGAAGGCCGAAGGCTTCGGCATGCACTGGGTCAACGACGCCCGCCTGGCGCTGCTCGCCGGCGCCAATCTGTGGGCGCTGCATCTGGCGCGCCGCATCCTGGCGCGCTGGAACGGCGGCCTGCGCCGCTGGATCGCGCTGTTGCCGTTCTGCGGCGCGCTGGCGCTGGTCGACTGCGCCTGGGGCTTCATGTTCTGGTGGTGGTAAAACCTTGGTGGGGGGATGGCGCTGTGCGATAACTACAGTGTCCCCCCGCTAGGAAAAGCCATGTGGCGTCTACTGCTACCCGCTCTCGCCTTGTGCTTGGCCTGCCGCGCCCAGGCCGCCGAGCTGACAGTGGACCTCGCCAGCGGGGAGTGGCCACCTTACGTGTCGCAACAGCTGCCGGAACAGGGCGTGTACACCGAGATCGTCCGCGAAGCCTTTCGCCGCGCCGGCTACCAAGTCCGCATTTCCTTCCAGAGCTGGCCGCAGACGGAGCTGCTGACCAAGTCCGGCAAGGCCGCCGCCGCCTTTCCCTATCGCCCGACGCCCGAGCGGGAAAAGGATTTCGACTTTTCCGCTCCGCTGATGCATTCCACCAGCTACCTGTTCTATCACAAGCCCCATCAGCCGAATCCGCCGCAGCCCTTCAAGTCGCTGGACGAATTGCGCGGCTATCGCGTCGCCATCCAGCTGGGCTACTGGTATCTCCCGTTGTTCCAGCGCCACCGGCTGAACACGCTGATGACCAGCGACGAGGTCAACGCGCTGCGGCAGCTCTACCTGGGGCATCTGGACCTGGTTCCCATGGTGCTGGAGCGCGGGCTGTACCAGATCCACAGCGTCTTCCCCGGGCGCGAGAAGGAGTTCGGCTACATTCCGACGCCGCTCGACAAAGAGACGCCGCTGGCGCTGATGTTCTCGCGCAGCTACCCGCAAGCGACGCGGATACGCGACGACTTCGGCCGGGCGCTGGGGCAGATGGAAAAGGACGGCAGCCTGAATGCGATCTACCAGCGCAACTTCCCCGACACTACGCCGCCGCGCTGACCAGCGTCGGGCTCAACACCCGGATCACGTCCCGCGGGCTCACGCCGACCAGGAAGCCGCGCTTGCCGCCATTGATGTAGATGACCGGCAATTCCGCGATGCTGGCCTCCATGTACACCGGCATCGCGTGGCGGGTGCCGAAGGGACTGGTGCCGCCCACCTGATAGCCGCTGTGCTTGTCCGCGGTCTTGGGGTCGCAGGGGTGGACTTTCTTGGCGCCGATCTGCTTGGCCAGCATGCCGGTGCCGACCTCGCGGTCGCCGTGCATCAGCACGATCAGCGGACGCTTGTTCTCGTCCTCCATGATCAGCGTTTTCACCACCGCGTGCTCGTCGACGCCCAGCTCCCGCGCCGACACCGTGGTGCCGCCCTTTTCCTCGTACTTGTACAGGTGTTCGGTGTAATCGACCTTGTGCTCGCGCAGCACGCGGATGGCCTGGGTGACGGGAGCCTTGCTGGACATGACGTTCTTTCCGATACAAAACGCCACACTTTAAAACCCGCCCGCCCCCTTGCCAAGCGGCGGGATCAAGCCTTGCGCGCGCGCCACCACGCGCGCAGGCCCAGCAAGCCGACCAGCACGGCGGCGTAGATCAGTGGCTGGGTGATGTCCTTCTTCACCAGCCACCAGTAATGGACCACCGCCAGCACCGCCACCGGGTACACCAGCCGGTGCAGCTTGCCCCAGTTGCGCTTCAGACGCCGCATCCAGCCCTGGGTGGAGGTCAGCGCCAGCGGCGACATCAAGACGATGGCGGCGAAGCCGACGGTGATGAACGGCCGCTTGGCGATGTCCTTCAGGATGTGCGGCCAGTCGAAGAACTGGTCCAGCCAGACATAGGTGGTGAAGTGCAGGCTGGCGTAGAAGAAGGCGAACAGGCCCAGCATGCGCCGGCATTTCAGCGGCCAGGCCTGGCCGCTGAGACGACGCAGCGGCGTCATGGACAGCGTGGCCAGCAGCCACACCAGCGTCCAGGTGCCGGTGGAGCGGGTGATGAACTCCACCGGGTTCACCGCTTCGCCCATGAGCACGATCCACGCCGCGCGCGCGAGCGGCAGCAGGCAGGCGATGAACAGCAAGACCTTGCCGACGGCAAGCCGGCGTTCGGCCGGAATGGCGGGAAATCTCATGCGCAGCGTCGTCATCAAAAGTTCTTCCTCAGGTCCATGCCGCGGTACAGCCCGGCCACCTGCTCGGCGTAGCCGTTGAACGGCAGCGTCTTGCGTTTGAAGAACTCGCCGATGCGGCGCTCGGAAGCCTGGCTCCAGCGCGGGTGGTCGACATCCGGGTTCACATTGGAATAGAAGCCGTACTCATGGGCGTTGGCCATATTCCAGCTGGTGGCCGGCATCGTTTCCTGCAGCCGGATGCGGACGATGGACTTGATGCTCTTGAAACCGTATTTCCACGGCACCACCAGCCGGATCGGCGCGCCGTTCTGATTGGGCAGCGCATTGCCGTACAGGCCGACGGCGAGAATGGCCAGCGGATGCATCACCTCGTCGATGCGCAGGCCTTCGCGGTACGGCCAGTCCAGCACCGCCTGGCGCTGGCCCGGCATTTCGCTGGGCCGCTGCAGGGTCTCGAACGCCACGTACTTGGCACGCGAGGTGGGGTTCATCTGCTTGATCAGGCTGGCCAGCGGAAAGCCCACCCAGGGAATCACCATGCTCCAGCCTTCGACGCAGCGCAGCCGGTAGACGCGCTCCTCCAGCGGAAATTTCAGCAGCTCCTCGATAGAGAAGCGGCGCGGCTTGGCCACTTCGCCGTCCACCAGCACGCTCCACGGCCGGGCGCGCAGCGTGTGCGCGTTCTCCGCCGGATCGGACTTGTCGGTGCCGAACTCGTAGAAATTGTTGTAGCTGGTGATGTCCTTCAGGCTGTTGGGCTTGTCGTTGGCGGCCAGCTGCGACAGCGGGCTCTTCTTGGCGGCCAGCCCGGCCAGCGTCTCGGCCGACAGCAGCAGGCCGGCGGCGCCGGCCATGAATTGGCGGCGGTTGAAATACACCGATTCGCTGGTGATTTCCGACGGCAAATGGTCGGCGGGTTTCCTGATCAACATGGCGGCTCTCCTGTCGTTTCCATTTGGTCGGATGACCTTCC
This sequence comes from Chromobacterium violaceum ATCC 12472, assembly GCF_000007705.1. NCBI lineage: Bacteria > Pseudomonadati > Pseudomonadota > Betaproteobacteria > Neisseriales > Chromobacteriaceae > Chromobacterium > Chromobacterium violaceum. The sequence continues at coordinate 813,186 of NC_005085.1, read as the reverse complement.
GGATTCTGACAGTAGCGCATGCAAACAGTTTTTCCAGCCCGTGTTATTCAGGCCTCCAGCTTCGGCCGAGCGCGCTGCCCTGCCCGCCGTCCCGCGCCAGCCGCTCGCCTATCGCCTGCAGCGCCGCCCAGCGCGGCCCGCACCAGTCGGGCGCGATCAGAGTCGGCGCCTGGGCGGTGGCCGAGATGCGGTGGTAGACGATTTCAGGCGGCGTGCGGCGGATCAGGTCGGCGGCGAGGCCGGCGTAGGCGTCCAGGCTCATCGGCGTCACTTCGCCGCGCCGGTATTGCGCCGCCATCCGGCTGCCGCGCACGATCATCAGCGGATGCAGCTTCAGCCCCTCCACGCCGATGTCCAGCACGGCGCGCAGGGTCGAATGGACATCATCCGCGTCCTCGCCCGGCAGGCCGGCGATCAGGTGGGCGCATACCTTGAGGCCGCGCGCATGGGCGCGGGCGACGGCGTCGCGGTAGTCGGCCAGCCCGTGGCCGCGGCGGATCCGCGCCTGGGTGCGGTCGTGCGCGGTCTGCAGGCCCAGCTCCAGCCACACCTCGGCGCCGCCAGCCTGGTACGAGGCCAGCAGGTCCAGCGCCGCGTCCGGCACGCAGTCCGGCCGGGTGCCGACGCACAAGCCGGCCACGTCGGCAGCCGTCATCGCCTCGTCGTACAGCGCGCGCAGCGTCTCCACTTCGGCATAGGTGCTGGTATAGGCCTGGAAATAGGCGAGATACTTGCGGGCGCGGCCGGTCTTTTCCTTTTCCCGCGCGATCTGCTCGGCGATGGACAGGCTGGCGGCCTCCCGGCCGAAGCTGCGCACATCGCAGAAGGTGCAGCCGCCGCGCCCCAGCGTGCCGTCGCGGTTGGGACAGGTGAAATCGCCGGCCAGCGACAGCTTGTGCACAGTCTCGCCGAAGCGTCGTTTCAGGTAATGGCCGAAGGTGTGGAGGTGGCGGGTAAGATCCATCGGGCTGCAGACAAAAGTCCGCAGTCTAGCGCGGCGGCGCCGGCGGCAAAATGCGCCGGATCAAGGACTTGTCGATTCAGATGTTCCGCCAGCCCAGCCAGTAAAGCACGCAGAACAGGCCGGCGCTGACCAGCAGCGCGATGGCCAGCGCGGAAACGAGCTCGTGCACGTTGCGGCGCTGGCTGGGCTTGAGGAACCAGCGGGCGACCGCCCAGGCCAGCAGGCACAGCACGAAGAATTTGAACAGGCGTCCGAACATGATGGGGACCGTGGCGGGAACCCGGCCGATTATCCCGGCGCGCCATACTCCCGCGCAAGCTTATGTTATGGATATAATCGACCGGTAGCCGCAGGAGACCGCATCCAGACCAGCCCCGGCAGAGGGCGGCGGACGCGGACAAATAGAAGAGGCAAGCACCCATGACCGACACCAACTGTTCGGTAGGCATCGTCGCGGCCCAGGATGCCGCGTTCGACATTCCCCTGCCGCTCGCCAGCGGCGCCGCGCTGCCGGGCTATCAGCTGCGTTTCGAGACCTACGGCAAACTCAACGCCGACAAGAGCAACGCCATCCTGATCTGCCACGCATTGTCCGGCCACCACCATGTCGCCGGCTATTACCGCGCCGACGACAAGACCCCGGGCTGGTGGGACAATATGATCGGCCCCGGCAAGCCGATCGACACCCGCCGCTTCTTCGTGGTCGGCGTCAACAACCTGGGCGGTTGCCACGGCAGCACCGGCCCGTCCAGCGTCAACCCGGCCACCGGCCAGCCGTGGGGCTCGGCCTTTCCGGTGATGACGGTGCCGGACTGGGTGACCTCGCAGGCGCGCCTGGCCGACCGGCTCGGCATTGAACGCTGGGCGGCGGTGATAGGCGGCTCGCTGGGCGGCATGCAGGCGCTGCACTGGAGCATCGCCTATCCGGAACGCGTCGCGCACGCGCTGGTGATCGCCTCCGCGCCCAAGCTGTCGGCGCAGAACATCGCCTTCAACGACGTCGCGCGCCAGGCCATCCTCACCGACCCGGACTTTTGCGGCGGCGACTTCTACCAGCAGGGCACCATCCCCCGCCGCGGCCTCAGGCTGGCGCGGATGCTGGGCCACATCACCTATCTGTCCGACGATGGCATGGGCGAGAAATTCGGCCGCATGCTGCGCTCGGGGGAATACCGCTTCGGCTACGACGTGGAGTTCGAGATCGAGAGCTACCTGCGCTACCAAGGCGACAAGTTCTCCGATTACTTCGACGCCAACACCTATCTGCTGATGACCAAGGCGCTGGACTACTTCGACCCCGCCGCCGCGCACGGCGGCGACCTGGCCGCCGCGCTGAAGCCGGCGCAGGCGGCGTTCATGGTGGCCAGCTTCACCAGCGACTGGCGCTTCTCGCCGGAGCGCTCGCGCGAGACGGTGAAGGCGCTGATCGCCGCCGGCAAGCGCGTCAGCTACGCCGAGATCGAGTCGGTGCACGGCCACGACGCCTTCCTGATGACCGACCAACCGTATGTGGACCTGATGCGCGCCTACCTGGACCGCGTGGCCAAGGAGGTGAACGCATGAACGCCATCCAGACTCTCCGCTCCGACCTCAGGCTGATCGCCGACTGGATCGCCCCGCACAGCCGGGTGCTGGACCTGGGCTGCGGCGACGGCAGGCTGCTGGCGGCGCTGCAGCAGGACAAGCAGGTGCTGGGTTACGGCGTGGACTTCGACGTCGCCAACGTGGTGCGCTGCGTCGCCGCCGGCGTCAACGCGGTGCAAGGCGACCTGGAAACCGGCCTCGCCGAATTCGGCGACCAGCGCTTCGACCACGTGGTGCTGTCGCAGACGATACAGGCGATGCGCCACACCGAGGCCATCCTCAACGAGATGCTACGCGTCGGCCGCGAGGCCATCGTCACCTTCCCCAATTTCGGCTACTGGCAGAACCGGCTGCAGATCCTGCAGGGCCACATGCCGGTGTCCGACACCATCCCCTACCAGTGGTACGACACCCCCAACATCCACTGGTGCATGCTGGGCGACTTCGAGGAACTCTGCGCCAAGAACCGCATCCGAGTGGTTCAGAGGGTGGTCATGGACAAGGGCAAACAGGTATCCTTGCTGCCTAACCTGCGCGGCAGCCTGGCGTTTTACCGGGTGGCCCGCGGCTGACCCCGCCTCGCACAAGGAGAGACGCATGCGCCTGTTGCTGGCCATTTTCCTGCCCTGGCTGCAGTTCTTCACCATAGGCCGACCGTTCGCCGGACTGATCTGCCTGGTCCTGCAGCTGACGCTGATCGGCTGGCTGCCGGCCGCGCTGTGGTCGGTGTACGCGCTCAGCCAGTACAAGACCGACCAAAAGATAGCGCAGGCGCTGCGGCGCTGAAACCGCCCCCGACGGGCTCCGCGCCCGCCTCCGCCGACCTCCGCCCGCCCGCAAGCGCGGGCGGCCCGTCCACCACCACGACAACAAGCACATGACCCTGGCCACCATCAACTGGCGGCGCGACGTGTTCTCGCGCACCATGCTCGTCTGCGTGTTCACCGGCTTCGCCTCCGGCCTGCCGCTGTACACCCTGATCAATTTGCTGCCGGCCTGGCTGCGCAGCGAAGGCGTCGATCTCAAGTCCATCGGCCTGTTCGCGCTGATCGGCCTGCCCTACACCTGGAAATTCCTGTGGTCGCCGCTGCTGGACCGTTTCGCGCTGCCGCTGCTGGGCCGCCGCCGCGGCTGGATGCTGGCCACCCAGCTGGCGCTGCTGGCCGGCCTCGCGCTGCTCGGCCTATTTGATCCGCGAGAGGACATCTGGAGCATCGCCGGCCTGGCGCTGGCGGTCGCCTTCTTCTCCGCCAGCCAGGACATCGTGCTGGACGCCTTTCGCCGCGAGATTCTCAGCGACGCCCAGCTCGGCCTCGGCAATACCGTCCACATCAACGCCTACCGGCTGGCCGGCCTGGTGCCGGGCTCTCTGTCGCTGATCCTGGCCGACCACCTGGACTGGGCCAGCGTGTTCGTGGTCACCGCGCTGTTCATGCTGCCGGGCGCGCTGATGACGCTGATGGTGAAGGAGCCGGCGCTGGCCTCGGGCAGCCCGAAAACGCTGCGCGAGGCGGTGGTGGAGCCTTTCCACGAATTCCTCACCCGCCAGGGCTGGCAAGGCGCGCTGTGGATACTGGGCTTCATCTTCCTGTACAAGCTGGGCGACAGCATGGCCACCTCGCTGGCCACGCCGTTCTATCTCGACATGGGCTACGCCAAGTCGCAGATCGGCCTGGTGGCCAAGCACGCGGCGCTGTGGCCTGCCGTGGCCGGCGGCTTGCTCGGCGGGCTATGGATGATCAAGCTGGGCATCAACCGAGCGCTGTGGGCCTTCGGCGTGGTGCAGGTGGTGTCGATACTCGGCTTCGCCTGGCTATCCAGCTACGGCCGCTTCGACAACATCGGCGCGTCCGAGCTTTCCATGCTGGCGGTGGTGATCGGCTTCGAGGCGCTGGGCGTAGGCCTCGGCACCGCGGCCTTCGTCGCCTTCATCGCCCGCAGCACCCACCCGGCCTACACCGCCACCCAGTTCGCGCTGTTCACCAGCCTGGCCGCGGTGCCGCGCACGCTGGCTAACGCCGCCACCGGCTACATCGTCGACTCGGTGGGTTGGACCTCGTTCTTCTTCCTGTGCACGGCGCTGGCCCTGCCCGGCATGATGCTGCTGGTACGGGTGGCGCCCTGGGGCGACGATCCCGCGCCGGAAAAAGCCTGAGAACGCGCCGCCGGCTCCGGCTACAGCCGGCAGTTCTCGACGCCGTCCTCCTGCCGGCACTGGCGGATATTGCCATCCTGGTCCAGCTTCAGCAGCCATTCCTCGAGGCCCGATCCCGTCTTGGCACGGGCCTCGATGATGAAGCTGGCCTGGTCGATATTGTCCGACGTCGGCGCCGCGCTGCTGAAGCCGATCACGAAAGCGCCGGTTTCCAGCACCGGCAAAGGCGGCCAGGATAGCGGCCCTTCCTGGTGGTAAACGCCGCGCAACTGGTACCAGCGCTGCATGAAATGGCCATTCTCCATCAATGCCGCCCTGGCCTCCGCCATCCGCGCCCGCTGCAGATACTGCAGGTATCCCGGCACGGCCAGCGTCAGCAAGATGGCCAAAATGGCCATGCAGCCGACCAGCTCCAGCAGGCTGAACCCCCGTTTCCGCTTCATTCCCCCACCTCCCGCCAGTCCAGCCGCCGGCCTTCGGCCACGCCCTCGCCGACCCGGTACCAGCTTTGCAGCGTCACCTCGCTCTGCGGATGCCGGCCCCAGGCGCGCACCGTGATCCGGTACAGCCTGTCGCCGGCCGACTCGCCGAAGCGAGGGTCGATCAGCTCCACCACGTAGCGCGGATTGGCCCAGTTGAGCGCGCCGCCGCGCACCCGCTGCGGGCAGGCCGTCTGCGACGGGCCCGGCTCCAGCGCGTACTCGCGGCTGTTGCCGCAAGGATGGAGCAGCGACTGGCCGCCCACTTGGCGCCGGTGAGGCGGCACCATCGGCTCGCACAAGCCCTTGCCTTCGATCCCGTCGCAGCTGGGCGGAAACAGGCGCCCCTCCCCGTACAGCCGCGCCGGATCCACGGCGTCCAGCCCCAGGCGGCGGTCCATCCGCCACACCCATTGCTCGGCGCCCAGCAAGGCCTGGCGCGCCTGCGTCTCTGCCCGCTGCCTGTCCTGGCTGTTGGATGCCAGCCGCGCCTCTCCGGCCAACTGCCGCGACGACGACAGCACCAGCAACCCCAGCACCGCCAGCAGCGACATCACCAGCGGCAACGCGCCTCCCGCCTGACGAGTCCTGCTCATGGCGATGCCTCGCAGGATGCCGCCGGCTCCAGCGCAAGATCCAGGCTGGACAGGCTCACCTCATCCTCCTTGTCGTCGGGATACCACTCCAGGATCAGGCGGGCGGCCTGCGGCGACAGGCCTGCGGGCCACTCGGACGCCTCGCGCCAACTCCAGCGGACCGCCTCGCCGCAACCATCCCGCATCAGTAACTGCAGGCCCAGCCGCTTGACGCCCTCCAGCAACACCCGCTCCTCGCCGTCCGCCACCCCGCCCTCCGTCTCACTCGCCAACAAGCGCTGGCCGCGCGCGTCCGGCGCCAACCGGTACCGCCGCTCGCGAGGCAGCCACAGCTGCAGCGACGACAAATGCACGCCCTCCGCCCCCGGCGCGACCGGCAGCGGCGGCGTCAGCACCAATTCCGGCGCGCCGGCCCCGCCCTTCCAATGGGCACGCCCGCCCTGCAACGCATAGCCGCCGCCGCAACTGCCCAGCCAGACGCGGGACCACGGCCGCCAGGCCTCGGACCGTTGCCGCGCCAGCTGCACGCTGGCCAGATCGTCTCCGGACCGGCCGGCGCGCACGATCTCCAGTTCCCGTCCCGGCAGTCGCAGCCGCCATTCTCCAGCCGCAAAATCGCCTGCCCGCCATGGCAGAAGCCGGCAGCCCGAACGCCCATGGCCGGCCAGGTCGCGCGCCAACTGCCTCAGCGCCCAGCGCGCGTCGTGACTCCGCGCCAGCCTGTGCTCGGCGACACGCACGCTGCGCTGCACCGCGGCCAATGCCGCCACCGACAGCGCCAGAACCAGCGAGGTCAACGCCACCGCCAGCAAAATGCCCAGCAGCAAGGCGCCGCGCTGCCGCCTAGGGCCGCAACGGCCAGACACCGGCCTGCTCCCGCCATTTCCCGTCCAGCCGGCTGCGCCATGCCACCCGTATCGCCAGCTCGCCCTTGCCGTCGCAGCCAGGCTTGTCCAGCGTCGGCCGCACCCGGCTGTCGCCGCGGCACACGACGCCGCGCGCCTGCTCGCTCCGGCCCGCCAGGCGCAGCTCGCGCTTGAAGCGGGCGAGATTGGCGTCGGCCAGTTGCTGCGCCGTGCAGCCGGCCACGCAGTCGCCGCCAGCCGAATGATCGTCATAGCCCTGTTCCAGGTATAGCGGCCACAGCTTGTCAGGACTTGCCAGGATGGCATTGGCGAGATTGCCGGCGGCATCGGCGATGCGCCCCTCCAGCTCCGCTTCGCGCGCATGCAGCAAGGCGCGCGCCTGGACGCCGCTGAAGGCCAGCACCGCCATCATCCAGATCAACAGCGCCACCAGCGCCTCGACCAGGCTGAATCCGCGCTCAGGCGCACGCATCGCCCACCTCCGCCAGCCAGGCCCGCCCATTGGCCGCCACGGTCAGCGCCAGGCACTGGCTGCGGCCGCTCAGGACAAAACGCACTGGCCGCGACGACTGCAGCCGCCCCTCGGCCGTCAACGCCAACTGCCGCTCCTCCGCGCGCACCGCCACCCTGTCGCCATCAAACATCGCCAGGCGCAGGCGTTCGCCGCCGTCGTAGTAAGCGTTTGCCGCGCCCTGGTCCGCGTAGACCAGCACGCCCTCCGGCCAGGACTGGCTGCTGCCGGCCTGCCGCGGCAGGCAGCCCTGCAGCTCGCGATTCACTTTCAGGTTGGCGGCGCACAGGTATACCGGCCGGTTGAGCCGCAATGCCTCCGCGCGCGCATGCTCCAGGCTGCCCATCAGCGCCATCGCATGGCCGCGCAGCCGCTGCCGTTCCATTTGCTGGCCGAGCATGGGCAAGGCCAGGCAGGCACCGACGGCGGCGATCGCCAGCGCGGCCATCATTTCCAGCAAGGTCAGTCCAGCCTGAAGCGGCCTGCCCATCGCATGCTCCATTCGGATATGGGGAGTCGCCAGTCTGAAAGCGCCGACGCCGGCGCCAGGCGCACCCTGTACCAAAGCCGGAGCCGCCGCGCGGCGCCCATATCCGAAAGTGCAGGTCCGCGCTGACGCAAAAACAAAACGGCGCCGAATGGCGCCGTTCCGGACGGATGCGATGGGCGCGTCAGTGCGCGGCTTCCCAGCTGTCGCCGGCCCCGACCTCGGCCAGCAGCGGCACTTTGAGCTCGGCCGCGCCGGCCATGATTTCCGGCAGCCGGCGCTTGACCTGCTCCAGCTCGGCCTGCGGCACTTCCAGCACCAGTTCGTCGTGCACCTGCATGATCAGCTTGCTCTGCAAGCCGTCGCGCTCCAGCCAGTCCTGCACGGCTATCATCGCCAGCTTGATCAGGTCGGCGGCGGTGCCCTGCATCGGCGCGTTGATCGCCGCGCGCTCGGCGCCGGCGCGCCGGCCCGGGTTGCTGAGCTTGATGTCCGGCAGGTACAGCCGGCGGCCGAACACCGTCTCCACATAGCCCTGCTCGCGCGCCTTCTCGCGCGTGGCCTGCATGTATTCGGCCACGCCCGGGTAGCGCATGAAGTAGCGGTCGATGTATTGCTGGGCGGCGCTGCGCTCGATGTCGAGCTGGGCGGCGAGTCCAAACGCGCTCATGCCGTAGATCAGGCCGAAGTTGATCGCCTTGGCGGCGCGGCGTTGGTCGGACGTCACCGCCGCCAGCTCCACGCCGAACACCTCGGCCGCGGTGGCGCGGTGGATGTCCTCGCCGCTGGCGAAGGCCTTCAGCATGCCTTCGTCGTCGGACAGGTGGGCCATGATGCGCAGTTCGATCTGCGAATAGTCGGCCGAAACGATCTGCCAGCCGGCCGGCGCGATGAAGGCCTCGCGCACGCGGCGGCCCTCGGCGGTGCGCACCGGAATGTTCTGCAGGTTCGGATCGTTGCTGGCCAGCCGTCCGGTGATCGCCACTGCCTGTGCATAAGTCGTGTGCACGCGGCCGGTCTGTGGATAAATCAGCGTCGGCAGCTTGTCGGTGTAAGTCGACTTCAATTTGGCCAGCCCGCGGTATTCCAGGATGCACTTCGGCAGCGGATGATCCAGCGCCAGTTGCTCCAGCACCGACTCATCGGTGGAGTAACCGCCCGACGGCGTTTTCTTGACGCCCTTGGTCGGGATCGCCAGCTTGCCGAACAGGATTTCCTGCAGCTGCTTCGGCGAATTCAGGTTGAACGGCTGGCCGGCCAGCTCGTAGGCCCGCTGTTCCAGCTCCAGCATCTGACTGCCCAGCTGGTGGCTCTGCGCGGCCAGTTTGTCGCGATCTATCAGCACGCCGTGGCGTTCCATCTTGAACAGCACCTCGGCCACCGGCAGCTCGATGTCGCGGTAAACTTTTTCCAGATCGCCGAAGAGCTGCCCGGCGAAGAACTGGTTCAAGCGCAGCGTGATGTCGGCGTCCTCGGCCGCGTAATTGGCGGCGATGTCGACGTCGACCTCGCTGAAGCCGATCTGCTTGGCGCCCTTGCCGCAAATCTCTTCATAACTGACGGTGTTCTCGCCCAGATGGCGGCGCGCCAGGTCGTCCATATTGTGGCGCTGGTGGCTTTCCAGCACGTAGGAGGCCAGCATCGAATCGTCTGCGATGCCGGCGAGGGCGATGCCGTGGTTGGCCAGCACGTGGCAGTCGTATTTCAGGTTCTGCCCGCACTTCTTCTTGCTTGCGTCCTCCAGCCACGGCTTGAGCTTGGCCAGAGCCGCCTCCAGCGGCAGTTGCTGCGGCGCGCCGGCGTAATGGTGCTCCAGCGGCAGGTAGGCGGCATGGCCGGCCTCCACCGAGAAGCTGACGCCGACGATGCGCGCCTGCATCGGATCGAGGCTGGTGGTTTCGGTGTCGAACGACACTACCTTGGCCGCCATCAGCCTTGCCAGCCAGGCGTCCAGTTGCGCTTCGGTGAGGATGGTTTCGTAATGGCGCTCCAGCGCGCCTGCGGACAGGGCTGGCGGTGCCGCAGGCGCGGCCGGTTCGGCGAACATGTCGCCCTGTGCCTCGCCGCCACGCGGCGCGTCCTCCCCGCGTTGCGCGACGGCCGGCATTTCCGCACCCTCGGTCACCTCGCGGTAGAAGGTGCGGAAGCCCAGATCCTGGAACAATTCGGCCAGCCGCGGCTTGTCCTTCTGGCCATGCTGCAGGCCCGGCAAGCCGTGCGGCAGGTCTGCCTCCAGATCGACGTCGCAATCGATGGTGATCAGCCGCCTGCCCATCGGCAGCCAGTCCAGCGCCGCGCGCAGGTTCTCGCCGACCTTGCCGCCGACGCTGCCCGCCTGGGCGATGATGGCGTCCAGGCTGCCGTACTCTTCCAGCCATTTGACCGCGGTCTTCGGCCCGCACTTGTCGACGCCGGGCACGTTGTCCACCTTGTCGCCGATCAGGGTCAGGTAGTCGATGATCAGGCTGGGCGGCACGCCGAACTTCTCCTTCACGCCGGCCTCGTCCAGCAACTCGTTGGTCATGGTGTTGACCAAGGTGACGTCCGGCGTCACCAGCTGCGCCATGTCCTTGTCGCCGGTGGAGACGATCACCTTCATGCCGGCCGCCGCCCCCAGGCGCGCCAGCGTGCCGATCACGTCGTCGGCCTCCACGCCCGGCACCACCAGCATCGGCCAGCCGGAAGCTTGCACCACATCGTGGACCGCCGTAATCTGGGAAGCAAGCTCCTCGGGCATCGACGGGCGGTTGGCCTTGTATTCGGGGTACAGGTCGTCGCGGAAAGTCTTGCCCTTCGCGTCGAAGACGCAGGCGCTATAATCGAACTCAACCTCTTTCTCCAGCCGCCTGAGCATGTTGACCATGCCATAGACAGCCCCCACCGGGCGGCCATCCGGAGAACGCAAATCGGGCATCGCGTGAAAGGCGCGGTACAAATAAGAAGAGCCGTCGATCAATAACAATGTTTTCATAAGAGGCAGAAGTATGAGCTTGTCCGATAAGTTACCGCAGACCAGCGATCGTCACGCCATGATGCAGCGCTTCCGTTCGCGCGAAGCCTGGCACGTGATGAAGATACTGTCGGAGTTTGTCGAGTCGGCCGAGGAACTGCAAGGCATCACGCCGGCCGTCAGCATATTCGGCAGCGCGCGCACCCCGCGCGACCACAAGTATTACAAACTGACCGAAGACGTGGCCCGCCGCCTGTCCGACTCCGGTTTCTCTGTGATATCCGGCGGCGGCCCCGGCATCATGGAAGCCGCCAACAAGGGGGCATTCTACGGCAGAAGTCCGTCCGTTGCGCTGAACATCGTGCTGCCGCACGAACAGAAACCCAACGATTACCAAGACCTGGCGGTCAAGTTCAACCACTTCTTCAGCCGCAAGGTGATGTTCGTCAAGCACGCGATCGCCTATGTGGTGATGCCCGGCGGCTTCGGCACGCTGGACGAGATGTTCGAGGCGCTGACGCTGATCCAGACCGGCAAGAGCCGCAAGATTCCCATCATCCTGTGCTGCCACGAATTCTGGGCGGGCCTGCTCGACTGGGTCAAGGAACGGCTGGTCAGCGAAGGCATGATCAATCCGGACGACCTGAACCTGATCCAGCTGATCGACGATCCGCAGCAAATCGTCGACACCATTTTCAAACACTACGAGACCCGCGGCTTCGAAGCGTTGCCCGAAGAGCGCGAGCAACTGCTCAACCTGTAGAACCCATTTACGATCTTTTCCCGGACGCGGCGCTTTTCCGCCGGATGCGGGGCGCGGAAATCGCCCCGCCGCAGTATCATTCACAACGCGGGGCATCAGGCAGAGCCATGCGCCGGCCAAAAGCGGCCGCGAAGGGCAGTCCTGCCGGCAGGCCATCCGCCGGACTCGGCCTTGGCATCGCCAGACCCTGCGCGCTCCAACTTGCATCCGGTCCTCTGGCAGGACCGGGTCGCCCGTGGAAAAATCGAAACCGAACTCGAAAACCGCATACCGAATAAGGACAAACCATGCGCCGCCTCACCGCCCTGCTTCTCCTCCTGCCGCTGGCCTCCGCCCTGGCCGCCGAGGCGCCCGCCTCCCCGCCCAAGGCTGTGGTGCCGCCTCCGCCTGCGATCAGCCCCGCCAACGCCGCCGAGCCGGAACCGGAAGTGCGCCTGATCCAGAAGGGCGACGAGAAGGTCGAGGAATACCGCCTGAACGGCCAGCTGTACATGATCAAGGTGACGCCGTCCCATGGCGTGCCTTATTACCTGATAGACGACAACGGCTCCGGCAACATGAGGCAGATCGACCCTGCGACCCGCATCGTGATCCCCCGCTGGGTCCTGGTTCGATTCTGACGGAGGCGGCATGTCGGTTTACACCACGGTCAGCCGGGAATCGTTGCAACACTGGCTGCAGGGCTACGCGCTGGGGCAATTGCTTGAGCTGAAAGGCATTGCGGCGGGCATCACCAATACCAACTACTTCGTCACCACCACGCATGGCCGCTACGTGCTGACGCTGTTCGAAACGCTGCATCTGGACGAGTTGCCCTACTACCTGACGCTGATGAGCCACCTGGCCAAACACGGCGTCGCCTGCCCTGCGCCAGTCGCCGACCACACCGACCGCTTCGCGTCGACGCTGGCCGGCAAGCCGGCCTGCCTGGTCAGCTGCCTCGGGGGACAAGACGTCAGCCACCCCAGCGCGGAGCAATGCCGCGCAGTCGGCGAAACGCTGGCCCAGATGCACAAGGCCGGCGCCACCTTCCCGCTGCAGATGAAGAACCCGCGCGGCCCGCGCTGGTGGAGCCGGACCGCGCAGCAGCTGTATCCGCAGCTGCCCGCCGATCAGGCCGAACTGCTGCGGGAGGAAATACAGTTCCAGGACAGTCACCGCTTCGATCACCTGCCCAGCGGCGTGATCCATGCCGACCTGTTCCGGGACAATGTTTTGTTGAATGGAAACCACATCAGCGGCTTCATCGACTTCTACTACGCCTGCAACGACATCCTGTTGTACGACGTGGCCATCGCGGTCAACGACTGGGCGCGGCTTGACGACGGCGAACTCGATGGCGGACTGGCCAAAGCCTTTCTCGAAGGCTATCAATCGGAAAGGCCGCTGGAAGCCGCCGAACGCGACTGCTGGCCTGTCATGCTCAGGGCCGCCGCGCTGCGCTTCTGGGTATCCCGGCTGCAAGATCTCTATCAGCCCGCGAGCGGCGAACTCACCTACACCAAGGATCCGGCCGTGTTCCAGAACCTGCTGCTGGGCCACCGCCTCCGGCAGGACTTCTGGCTGGACTAACACTGTCCGAAGGCCGTATTGCGCGAGTCGAGCCAGGAATTCACGATAACGTCATCTGGCTGATCTTGAAAAATGCGTGAGTTGGGATATCATGCAGGATGGAAGTACTTTATAACGAATTCCCTTGGTTCAACATAATCTAGCAAAGGATTCACCATGCTGCTGAAAAAAATCGCCGTCATCGCCCTCTCCTCCATGCTGGCTTCGTCGGCCTTTGCGGCTGAGGAAGCAGCAGCCACTTCTGCTGCAGGCTCATCGGCGGCGGGCACCACCAGCGCCGCTGCAGCCGGCGCTGCCGGCACCACCGCAGGCATCGCAGGCCTGAGCGTAGGCACCATCGCCGCCATCGGCGCCGCCGTCGCAGCAGCTGTTGCCGTCTCCAGCAACAGCAACTCCTCCTCGAGCCACTCTGCGGCAACCCACCACTAAGAGTGCCAATCACATTACAATGTGAGAATCACTCTAATAGTAAGCAAAGCAGGCGGACGAGGCTCCGCCTGTTTGGCTTTATTACACAAGATCACGAGGCGGCCACATATAAAAAGCATTATCCGCGGCCAGAAAAATATGATCATGCCATGCTTATCCGCAACAGGCCCCCAAATAGTCTCGACCACCTCGGATTCAATCCTAAAATACTGTTGACATGACCCAGACAAGGGTAGAATAGTTTTTCACCGTCATCGCCAAACTATAAGCTCTGAAATACAGGCAGTGCATCAAAGTTCAAAATAATCCGGGCCGTGCGAATGCATAAAAAATCCAGGAATGATCTGGTCACAGGGGTGTTGCAAAAAGGGGTTCCACTGCTATTTGCCTGTGGAGCATTGGCTCAGCCATCATTAAATGGCCAGATTGGCTATATCAATATGCCGTCTGCGCGTGTGGGCGATGACGGCACGATGAGCTTCGGCTACAGTTATGACAAGCCATACGGCACTCTCTGGACCTCGACCACCATACTGCCCTGGCTTGAGGTGTCGGGGCGCTACATCTCCATCGCCGGTGCACCAGGCTTTACCGATCAACAATATGGCGGTGGCTACGGTCGCTACAAAGACAAGGCCATCGATACTAAATTCCGGCTTGTAGAGGAGACCCGCTGGCTGCCGGAAATTTCACTTGGTTTCACTGACATCCAAGGCACTCGCCTATGGAAAGGCACGAACCTGATCGCCACTAAGCAAGTTCTCCCAGGTCTGGAGACGACGCTTGGCTACGGCTCGGGCCGCATTCAAGGCATGTTCGGCGGCCTGCGCTACACCCCTAGCTTTCTACCTAACTGGTCTCTGGTTGCAGAGTACGATGCCAATAATTACAGCCAAGATCCGCATCCATTTGTAGCACAGACATTTGCGACAGAATATCGAAAAAAGGGTCCTGCCATTGGCCTGGAATACCAATGGGGCTGGTTAGGGCTTCAAGTCGCTCGCCAGAAAACCCACAATAGCGTGAATGCGCATATCGACATTCCACTGAACGTAACCGAGTTTGTGCCCAAAATTCAGGAGCCTGCTTATTTCACAGGGGGCCCCGACCTCCCGACACGGCCGACGCTCGATCAATGGAAAGGCGATAGCAGCCGGGCTCGCCAGCTGGCCTCCGCACTGGGCAATCAAGATTTCAAGAATATCCGCATCGCCATGCAACGCGATACTTTGGTGATGGAGCTCGGCAATAGCCGGATATCGAACGTCGGCCGTGCAGTCGGCCGCGCAGTGCGGACCGCACTGTATTACGCTCCGCTGGAAACCCGTGAAATCAAAGTCGTGTATACCGAACTGGAGCAGCCGGTCGCTACCTATAACTTTTATGATATGACCACGCTCAATCAATATCTGCTGGGCAAGATCAATCGTGAGCGTTTCCTGCAAACCGTCAACATCAAATCTGGCCGCGACCAAGAGCTTGAGCCGCTGAACAGCCAAACCCTGGCGCAATCACTCCGCGATGGTATCAATGTCAACCTACTGACCAATCGCGACGGAGATTGGGTTCAAGTTACCAGCGACGATACCGAAGATAACCGCTTCCATCTGGCCCCCAAGCTGGGCGTCTATTTCAACGATCCTAGCGGTGCCTTCCACTATGACATCATGGCTGAGGCAACCTACAAACGACGTTTCAGCAAAGGCTTATACCTAGATAGCGCGTTAAGCGCAGATGTATATAACACCATCACGGCAGTCAAACAACCATCAAACAGTGATTTGCCTCATGTTCGGTCCGACATAGCGGACTATAAGCGAGTCAAGACACCCAAGCTGAACCGCCTATTGTTGAACCAGTACATGACGCTGTCGCCCAATGTCTACGCCCGCGCTTCCGCGGGCATCTATGAAGAAATGTTCCGCGGTGCTGGCGGTCAGGTTCTGTATTATCCTAGTTTCAACCAAAGCTGGGCGGTAGATTTGGCGGTGGACGCCTTGCAGCAACGTGATGTCAACGGCTGGTTCGGCAAGCGAGATTACCAAACCGTCACGGCAATTACGTCGCTGCACTACCAGTTGCCAATGGGTGTCACCACCACCGTCCGCGCCGGACGCTTCCTTGCCAAAGATGATGGCGTACGCTTCGAGCTATCTCGCCGCTTCCGTTCAGGTGTCGAAGCCGGCTTCTGGTATACCAAGACCAATGGCCATGACATCACCTCTCCGGGCACACCGGAGAAACCATACAATGACAAAGGGATATTCATCACCATCCCTCTCAATAGTCTGCTGACTTTCGACAGCCGTACCGTCGGCGGCTTCTCACTGTCGCCCTGGACACGAGATGTCGGCCAAATGGTCATGACTCCAGGCGATCTCTATGACATTCTCAGCAACCCCAAACGCGATATCCATGCCTACGATGGTCTGGGCAATTTCGCGGAACGCGCCGATGAACAGAATCTGCCACAAGTCACCTCGCCGCAACCCGACTATACACCTTGGCCAGTGATTCGAATGCGGCTGGAGGACTCCAGCAGTCAATGGCTAGAAATGGATAATAAGACTGCAGGGCTAGGGCTCGCGACAATTGCTGTCGCCACTGCCGCAGCCCTGGACAAACGGGTAGACCGCGCATTCAAGGACCACCAACAGAATAGCTTAGTAAAGAGTTGGGGCCAAGTTGGAAAGAATTTGCCTATTGCGACCGCTGCCCTTTCTGGCGCAGCGTTCGCTCTGGGAGATGATCGATTGAGCAACACGGGCCTGATTGCGCTGGAGTCAGCAGGTGTTGCAGTAGCGGGTAGCGAAATGTTGAAGTTTACCTCCAACCGCGCGCGCCCAGGAGATGACAACGCACCATGGCGTAGCCAGCCTGCAGGAACATCGCGTTGGCAAAGCAGCTTCACGTCCAATCACACGGCGATACTGTTCGCCACTGTTACACCATTCGCGAAGGAATACGACCAACCCTGGTTATACGGCATAGCCGCACTCGGCGCCGCAGGCCGACTGGCCAGCCAGGATCATTGGCTGTCCGACATCACCGCCGGCGGGATCCTAGGCTATGTCGCCGGCAATTGGCTCTGGCAGTCGCAACGCGACAATAGCCGCTATCAAAGCAATATAGTTGTTACCCCCAAGCAGGTTGGGGTGCAGCTCAACATTCCCATCCAATAAGTATTATAAATTAGGTAATCAAGCATGCGTTTTTTAAAATTGCCTGGAAAATCATTGTTAGCTATGTGCCTGCTACTGGGCAGCGCCTGCCTTCATGCCGCAGACAGCTACCCAAATGCAGCCACGCCCAACTATGACATAGAGAGTGTCAATGGTCTCCCATCTATCAATAATACACCTATAAACACTGGAAAAAATCCTATCCCTGGATCGCCTAAAGTTCAGAATACTCCGCTTCTGGATGAGCATGGCTATTTGCTGGACAAGGAAGGAAATCCCAAGCTCCCGCCCTTCACCATATTTATCAAAAACTCGACAGGCCAGACACTACCAATATTTGGTAGCCGTCTGTTTCAGAATCCGGCGACAAAATTCGATGCACCACAAAGCGTACAAATCAACCCGGATTATATAATCGGCAGTGGCGACCAATTGCAGATCAAGGGCTGGGGGATGGTTGACATAGACCTGACCCTGACCGTCGATCGTAATGGCGCAATCTATCTACCGCGCGTAGGCAATATTTCAGTCGCCGGCGTGCACTACCGCGACCTGCAGGGCGTACTGAAAAAAAGCGTCAGCCGTGTATTCAATAACTTTGATCTGACTGTCAGCCTGCTGCAAAGCCGATCAGTGCAAATTTACGTTGTCGGCCATGCGCGCCAACCCGGCAGTTACACCTTAAATGCAATGAGCACGCTGCTTAATGCCCTACTGGAATCCGGTGGGCCTAGCGATAGCGGCAGCTTGCGCAAAGTCAAGCTGATGCGGGGCGGCAAGGAAGTAGCAACAGTCGATCTGTACGCAATTCTAGTAGACGGCGATAAGTCAGAAGACCAAACGCTTCGCGACGGTGACGTGATACAGATCCCGACAGCCGGCCCCCGTGTAGCCGTGTTCGGCGATGTCAAGAATCCGGCTATCTACGAATTCAAATCCGGCGAAACCAGCGCCGATCTCTTGCATTGGGCCGGCGGTCTCGAATCTGCCGCTGAAGGCAAGGAGCTGTTGATTGAAAAAAATGTCGGCAACCGCTTCCTGAAGCAAGCAAAAGTGCAGGATGACTTGCAACCGCTGAACAAAATCCGCCTCAAGGCTGGCGATATCTTCCGACTCAATGTACCGAATGCCCAAGCAGTCAGCGTGTTGAAAGATGAGCAGTTCGTTACTGTCAGCGGCGAATCCAATGCCACCGGCACATTCCAACTCCGTAAAAACGAGACCCTGCGCCAGTTGCTGATACGACTTGGCGGCGTAAGCGAATACGGTTATGTATTCGGTACCATGCTGGCTCGCGAAAGCATACGCGAGCAGCAGCAAAAGAAGCTGGATGAGATCGCCTCACGCTTCGAAAAGGATCTTGAACAAAATGCCACGGCTCGTCTTGCCAAACTGACTGATAAAGACACCATTGCAGCAGTGAACTCAGAATTAGAAGCACAGCGTAAGCTAGCGGCCAAAATGCGATCCATCAAAGCTGAAGGTCGCGTAGTGCTGGAGTTGAAAGACAGCTCAGCCGAAATCAAGGACCTGCCTGATTTAGAGCTTAAAGACGGCGACAGGATTGATATTCCGCAACGCCCCGGTACTGTAAATGTCTTAGGCGCAGTTTATCAAGCCAATGCCTTCATTTACCGCCCGCAACGCAATGTCAATGATTACCTGTCTCTTGCCGGCGGAACCTCGCCGACTGCGGATAAGTCATCTGTTTATGTGCTGCGTGCGGATGGCACCGTTGGCAGCAACAATAACAGTGGCTGGTTTTCCAGTGTAAGTGGGATGCGTATCAACCCAGGTGACACCATCGTGGTACCAGAAGAATTGAACACTGGTAGCTGGACTCAAGCACTCAAGGAATGGACCACCATTCTCTATCAATTCGGTCTGGGCGCTGCGGGTCTGAAAGTACTGAAATGAGCGTGGATCAGATGAAAGAAATACAGATACAGTCAAGCCAGCCAACTCAAAACGATGAGATCGATTTGACGGCACTTCTGGTTAAGCTGGCTCGACAGCGAAACTGGATCATAGCTTGCACTATCTTGTGCGGGACAGTGACCCTCTGCTATGCCTTGCTGGCCAAGCCGATTTTCACCGCACAAACCAGCATCATGCCTCCGCAACAGCAAAGCAGCGGCATGAGCGCCCTGCTTGGGCAATTGGGTGGATTGGCCGGAGCGGCAGGCGGCATCTCGGGTCTGAAAAATCCGAACGACCTATACATCGGCATGTTGCAGAGCCGCACCGTCGCCGACAAGCTGATTGCCCGTTTCAAGCTGCAATCACGCTATGAGCAAGAAACCGTCGAAGGGGCTCGCAAAACACTGCAACAGAAATCCAGTTTCGTCAGCGGAAAGGATGGCCTAATAGCCGTTGCCGTGGACGATACCGATCCTCAATTTGCCGCCACACTGGCGAATGCCTACGTTGATGAACTGAAGGCGCTCAATCGCTCGCTAGCCGTCACTGACGCCGCCAAGCGCCGTCTGTTCTTCGAACAGCAGCTGAAAGACACCAAGGCGCAATTGGCGGCGGCAGAGACAGACTTGCGCAAGACACAGGAAGCGACGGGCCTGATCCTGCCTGAGGGTCAATTGCCGGCCATTGTGTCCTCCGTCACCCAGCTGCGCGCCACCATCGCGGCCAAAGAAGTCCAACTGGAGGCGATGAAAAGCTTCGCGACAGCTCAGAATCCTGCCTACATCAAAGCACAGCAGGAGTTGAGCGGCCTGCACGAGCAATTGGCCAAGCTGGAAACCGGCCAACGCGGCAACGGCGACCTATTGGTTCCAACCGGGAAGTTTGCGCAGAGCGGCTTGGAATACATGCGCAAGCTGCGTGAACTGAAATATCAGGAAACCATTTTCGAACTGCTGTCCAAACAGTACGAATTGGCGAAGATAGACGAAGCCAAGGATTCCTCGCTGATTCAAGTACTGGATACGGCGGTCCCCCCTGAACTCAAGAGCAAACCAAAGCGATCCCTTATCGTGATGCTTGGCTTGCTCGGGGGATTGATGATAGGCATACTCAGCGCCTTGCTGCGCGATTTGTTTCAGAGTGAGCACTCCCAGCAGCGGCGGCGCCAACTGTTGCTCGCTCTCAAGAGCAGCCAATGATAAACAAACCGGTCGTCCTCAAACGGCCGGTTTGTTTTCGTCCTTCCCAAGCTGTCTAAACCGATATCCCATCCGGCAGATAAATCCCAGCAGCAGCAGCAGATTCATCACCAGGGCCAGCCTCAAGGGGCTGGCCCAGGCCAGCGGCGCGATCACGCCGGCAACCAGGCTGGACACCATGGTCTGACAAAAACCCTGCAGCGAAGACGCGGTGCCGCGCAGCTCCGGAAACTGGTCCATCAGGTTCAGCGTGATCGACGGCGCGGCCAGCGACATGCCCGTGGTGTACAGCGCCAGCGGCAACACCGCCCACGGCAGCGCCTGCTCGGGAGCCAACAGGTTGTACACCAGATTAGCCAGCGCCGCGGCGAACATCAGCCAATAAGCGCGCGACACCACCTCCCGCGACGAGAAATGTCCGGCCATGCGCCCCGACAGGTAAGCGCCGAACATGATGCCCGACACCGCCGGGCCGAACAGCCACAGGAATTCGGTCGGACCCAGGCGCAGATGCTGCATCAGGAATACCGGCGCCGACGGCACATACAGGAAAAAGCCGGCGAAATTGAACGACACCGCCGCGGTCAGCAACTGGAAATTGACGGTGCGCCCCACCCGCCAGTAGCTGGCCAGCAGCGGGCGCGGATGCAAAGGCTGCCGCGCCGCCTTCGGATGGGTTTCCGGCAGGCCGAACCAGCACAGCGCGAACAGCGCGAAGCCGATCAGCGCCATGAACGCGAAGATGGAATGCCAGCCGAAGGCGCCGAACAGCCAGCCGCCGACTACCGGCGCGACCGCCGGGGACAGCGAGAACAGCATGGTCACCTGCGACATCAGCCGCTGCGCCGCGGCGCCTTCCAATCTGTCGCGGATGATGGCCCGCCCCACCACCAGGCCGGCCCCGCCGCACAGCCCCTGCAGCGCGCGGAACAACAATAGCTGGCCCAAGGTATTGGACAGCGCGCAGCCGACCGAAGCCAGGCCGAACAACAGCGTGGTCGCCAGCACCACCGGCCGGCGGCCCACCGCGTCGGAAATCGAACCGTGCCACAGCATCATCAACGCGTAGCAGAACAGGTAGACCGTCAGCGCCTGCTGCATTTCCAGCGGCGACGCAGACAGCGTGTCGCCGATGGCCCGCATCGCGGGCAGGAAGGTGTCGATCGAGAACGGACCCAGCGTGGACAACGCCGCCAGCAGCGCGGCCAGGCCAAAATGATTGCGAGAGGTGCGGGACATGACGGAAGAATCTCGGATAATGTCCGAATGTTAACTGTTGACGCTGCGATTGCCAAACCAAGCTGGCAAGCTAGCCAGGATGGCGCTTTCATGCCACGATGCGCCCCCTTCCCAACCCACAAGCAGCGGGTTATGCTGCCGGCAATGCCGCAGCGGCCCGGATCAACGACAAGGGAGAAGACTCATGATCCGTCTCTATCACAATCCCAAGTGCTCGAAATCCCGAGCCGCCCTCAGCCTGCTGGAAGAGGCCGGCGCCGAAATCGAAATCGTCGAGTATCTGAAGCACCCTCCCAGCTATGAGGAACTGGACCAGCTGCTGGGCCTGCTGGGCCTGGAGCCGCGCGAGCTGATGCGCCAGAAGGAAGAGGAGTACGCCGACCTCTACCTGGACGACATCACGTTGGAACGCAAGCATCTGATCGCCGCGATGGTGGACAATCCCAACCTGATCGAACGCCCCATCGCCATCGCGGATGGCCGCGCCGTGATCGGCCGCCCGCCGGAGCGGGTGCTGAATCTGCTGGGCAAATAAGCCTGCCCGTGGCGGCGCCTCCCCCGCCGCCACTCTCCCTCCTTCCCCCGTCTCGCCGGCCCTTCGGCTGCCGCCGTCTACCGGCCGCCAATCTAACCCATTGTCATTTCGCCACACTTTTCGCCAGCATTTCATTAGCAAGGTTATTATTACTTGCAAAATAATACCGCACGTTACTAAAATGGCCGCATGAGTCCAAACAAGTCCTTTTCCCAGTTGGAGCAAGCGATCAACCGCGTCGAATCGCGCTTTCCCGGCGTGCCCCGCCAGGAAGTGATCCTGACCCGCCTGATCTTCCACATCGTGCCGCGGCTGACCTCCCATCTGTGCGAGTGCCTGAAGCAGCATGGCCTGAACGAGACGGTGTGGATGGCGCTGCTGGCCTTGTACGCCTGTCCGAACCAGATGCTGAATCCATCGGATATCAGCGAAACGCTGGACTCCTCGCGCACCAATGCCACCCGCATCGCGGACGAGTTGGTGAAAAACGGCTGGGCCGCGCGCTCGGCCAGCGCCGAGGACCGGCGGAAGATCGTGCTGGAGTTGACGCCTGCCGGCGTGGAGCTGGTGGAAGGCCTGCTGCCCTACTCCCGCGAAATCCACCGCTCGCTGTGGGCCGACTTCGAAGCCGACGAGAAAGCCGAACTGGAACGGCTGATGCGCAAGCTCCTGAGCAAGCTCGGCGGCTGAGCCCGCGCTTTTTCACTCGAATAATAACCCGGGTGATTATCACCAGATTAATCACGTCCGGACCGACATGCATCATTGATGGAGACCGACAAGGTGAACAAGAAATCCTGGCCACAAACCGCCGGGGTGTTGCTGATCAGCGCCGTGCTGAGCGGCTGCGCCAGCTTCGGCCCAGACGCCGCCCCCGACCAAATGGTAGGAGCCGACCAGCTCAAGCTGGCCGTCGCCGGCCAACAGAATGTCCGCGCCGACTGGTGGCGCCAATTGAACGATCCCGAGCTTGACCGCCTGGTCGAAGCCACGCTGAAAGACGCGCCGTCGCTGAAGCTGGCCGCCGCGCGGCTGCGCCAGGCGCGCGCCGCGGTCGGCATCGTGGAAAGCAAGGACGGCCCGCAGCTGGACGCCATGGCCAACGCCGTGCAAATCCACGCCGATCCGCTGAAGGCGCTCCCGCACAACGACAAGGATTACATCAACGCCTACACCGCGGCGCTGGTCGGCAGTTGGGAATTCGATTTCTGGGGCAAGAACCACGCCGCCGTCAGCGCCGCCCTCGGCCAGCAGCAGGCCGTCGCCTACGAAGGCCAGCAAACCCGCCTGCTGCTGACCCAGGCCGTGGTCGCCCAATACACCCAGCTGCAGCGCAGCCTGGCCCAGTCCAGGCTGCTGTCCCAGCGCCTGGCCATCGCCCAGAGCCGCCAGAAGCTGACCCAGGCCCGCGTCAACGCCGGTCTGCTGCCCGGCGACAACCAACGCGGCAACGAAGTGTCGATCGAGCGGCTGCAGCAGCAGCAAAGCGCGCTGGACAACGACATCGCCCGCAGCCGCCACGCGCTGGCCGCGCTGACCGGACAAGGCCCGCAGCAGCAGGACAGCCTGAATCCCGGCAAACTGGACGCCGCGCCGCAACCGGCGCTGGACAAGCTGGACGCCAACCTGCTGGGCCGCCGTCCGGACATCGCCGCCCAGCGCGCCCGCGTCGAATCGATGACGGCCTCGGTCAAGGAGGCGCGCGCCGAGTTCTACCCCAACGTCAAGCTGACCGTGTTCGCCGGCCAGAGCTCGCTGAAAATGGACCAGCTGTGGAAGAGCGAATCGTCGTTGTGGGGCTTCATGCCGGCCATCAGCCTGCCGATCTTCCACTCCGGCCAGCTGCAGTCCAACCTGTCCAAGCAACAGGCCGGCTACGACATGGCGGTGCAGCAATACAACCAGACCGTGCTGGACGCGCTGCGCGACGCCGCCGACGCGGTCAGCGGCTGGCAGAACAGCCAGCGCCAGCTGCAACAGTCCGAGCGCGCGCTGCAGAGCAGCCGCAAGGCCAATGACTCGATGGCCGCCCGCCTGCGCGCCGGCCTGGTCAACAAGCTGTCGCTGCTCGACTCCCAGGACGCGCTGCTGAGCCAGCAATCCGCCAACATCGACGCCCAGGCCGCCAACCGCCTGGCCTGGGCCTCCCTGAACACCGCATTGGGCGGCGGCTTCGACAACCAGGCCGCCAGCCGCTAAGGACGCACGAAAATGGATCAGAAACTGGAAACCGCGAAGACTCGCAAACGCAACCTGCTGGTGGCCACCACCCTGTTCGCCGCCATCGCCATCGGCTACGGCGCCTATTGGGCGCTGGTGCTGAGCCACCAGGAAGACACCGACGACGCCTATGTCGGCGGCCACCTGGTTCAGGTCACCCCGGAAGTGGGCGGCACCGTCGCCAAGATTCTGGTCGACGACACCGTGGCGGTGAAGGCCGGCCAGGTGCTGGTCAGCTATGACAACAGCGACGCCCAGCTGGCCTTCGAGCGCGCCCGCAACGAATTCGCCCAGACCGTGCGCCAGACCCGCCAGCTGATGGCCAACAGCCAGCAGCTGGACGCCCAGGTGGCGCTGCGCCAGGCCGAGCTGTCCCGCGCCGAATCCGACCTGAAGCGCCGCAAGCTGCTGGCCGGCAGCGAGGCGATGTCCGCCGAGGAGCTGGGCCACGCGAGCGACGCCGTCGCCGCCGCCCAGGCCGCGCTGGCCGCCGCGCAGGAACAGGCCAAGGCCGGCCTGGCGCTGGTGGGCAAGGACGAGCTGGCGCACCAGCCCGCGGTGAAGGCCGCCGCCAGCCGCCTGAAGGAAGCCTGGCTCGCGCTGCAGCGCACCGAAATCAAGTCGCCGGTCAACGGCACCGTCGCCCGCCGCAACGTGCAGGTCGGCCAGCGCGTCGCCGCCGGCACGCCGCTGATGGCCGTGGTGCCGCTGGAGCATCTGTGGGTGGACGCCAACTTCAAGGAAGGCCAACTGGCCAAGATCCGCATCGGCCAGCCGGTGGAGCTGAAGTCCGACCTGTACGGCGGCAAGGTGGTCTACCACGGCAAGGTGCAGGGCCTGTCTGCCGGCACCGGCAGCGCCTTCTCGCTGCTGCCGGCGCAGAACGCCACCGGCAACTGGATCAAGGTGGTGCAGCGCGTGCCGGTTCGCATCGCGCTCGACCCCAAGGATCTGCAGGAGCACCCGCTGCGCGTCGGCCTGTCGATCGACGCGGTGGTGGACACCAGCGACCAGGACGGCAAATCGCTGGCCGAAGCCGCCCCGGCGACCGTGGTCAGCGAACACAACGGCACCCTGCCCGACCTGAAGCAGGCCGACAAGCTGGTCGCAGAAATCCTGGCCGCCAACGCCGGCAAGTAAGGACGCCCACCCATGAACCATCCGCCACTGAGCGGCTCGAAACTGGTTTGGATCACGCTGGCGTTGTCGATGTCGGTGTTCATGCAAGTGCTGGACACCACCATCGCCAAC
This sequence comes from Chromobacterium violaceum ATCC 12472, assembly GCF_000007705.1. Taxonomy (NCBI): domain Bacteria; kingdom Pseudomonadati; phylum Pseudomonadota; class Betaproteobacteria; order Neisseriales; family Chromobacteriaceae; genus Chromobacterium; species Chromobacterium violaceum. The sequence goes on along the minus strand of NC_005085.1, from coordinate 788,284 downwards.
GTGGCGCTGCCCACCATCTCGGGCAACCTCGGCGCCGCCACCAGCCAGGGCACCTGGGTGATCACCTCGTTCGGCGTCGCCAACGCCATCGCCGTGCCGCTGACCGGCTGGCTGGCCAAGCGCTTCGGCGAAGTGAAGCTGTTCACCGCGTCCACGCTGCTGTTCGTGCTGACCTCCTGGCTGTGCGGCATGTCGGGCAGCCTGGAAATGCTGATCTTCTTCCGCGTGCTGCAAGGCGCGGTGGCCGGTCCGATGATCCCGCTGTCGCAGAGCCTGCTGCTGTCCTGCTATCCGGCCGCCAAAAAGAGCATGGCGCTGGCGCTATGGGCGATGACGGTGATCGTCGCGCCGGTGTTCGGGCCCATCCTGGGCGGCGTGATCAGCGACAACTGGCACTGGGGCTGGATCTTCTTCATCAACGTGCCGGTGGGCCTCGCGGCCGCCTTCATCTCCTGGCGCATCTTGAAGAGCCGCGAGACCGACACCTTCGACCTGCCCATCGACAAGCTCGGCCTGGCCTTGCTGGTGATCGGCGTCGGCTCGCTGCAGATGGTGCTGGACCGCGGCAAGGAACTGGACTGGTTCAACTCCGCCGAGATCGTCACCCTGGCGGTGATCGCCTTCCTGGCGCTGACCTATCTAGTGATCTGGGAGCTGGGCGAGGAACACCCCATCGTCGACCTGTCGCTGTTCAGCCAGCGCAACTTCACCGTCGGCACCGTCGCCATCAGCCTGGGTTTCATGCTGTACTTCGGCGCCGTGGTGCTGCTGCCCTTGATGCTGCAGACCCAGCTGGGCTACACCGCCACCTGGGCCGGCCTCGCCGCGGCGCCGATCGGCCTGATCCCGGTGGTGCTGTCGCCGATCATCGGCAAGAACGCCCACCGCTGGGACATGCGCTGGATCGTCACCGTCAGCTTCAGCGTCTACGCCATCTGCTTCTTCTGGCGCAGCACCTTCAACACCGACATGGACTTCTCCTACGTGGTGTGGCCGCAGGTGGTGCAGGGCATAGGCGTGGCGTGCTTCTTCATGCCGCTGACCACGATCACGCTGTCCGGCCTGCATCCGTCGCGGATCGCCAGCGCGTCCAGCCTGTCGAACTTCCTGCGCATCCTGGCCGGCAGCATCGGCACCTCGATCACCACCACGATGTGGGACCGCCGCGAGGCGCAGCACCACTCCAAGCTGACCGAGCATGTGACCCAGTACGATCCGGCCTCGGTGTCGTGGTTCGACACCATGGGCAAGCTGGGCCTGGGCCCCAGCCAGCAGCACGCGCTGACCCAGCTGCAAATCACCAAGCAGGGCTACATCATGGCCGCCAACGAGATCTTCTGGGTTTCCGGCATCCTGTTCGTGCTGCTGATCGGCCTGGTATGGTTCGCCAAGCCGCCGTTCACCGCTTCCGGCGGCGACAGCGGCGCGCACTGAGCAAGATCCAAGCCTCGGCACAAACGGGCCCTGCTGAACAGCGGGGCCTGTTTTTTTTGACACCGCACCCCGCTCTCGCCTCTTTCCTTCCGGCGCTCCCGCGCCACGCCGACAACCCATCCTCCCCGGCAGCCATCGAGATGGATGAAATCTGCAAAAGCGGATGTCGCCGCTCTGTTAGAGTCGTCTCGATCGCCATGCCAAACCGGTGCCCGCGCCTGACACAGGCCGGCACTTGGCAACCGAACATGTCCGGCCTGTCTGAATGCGCGCCATGCGGCACGGCAGGCCGCGCCGCTGCCATGCAAACTTCAGGAGAACATCCCAGATGATAGCTTCATCCAGCATTTCCCCCAGAGAATCGTTTCTTTACTTTTCCTGCCTGGAAAATGAAAAACTCCGGTCCGTCTCCGGCGCGAGCGCGCTGAAAACGCCGGAAGCAAGATCGAAACAGCTAGGGCTGGGCGTCAGCGCCGTAAGCAATACGCCCCTCAACCTGGCGGCTTCCTCCGGGTACAAGCTGTTCGACCAGGCCGTAATGGAAAACCCCAGAAGCGGAAAAGACATCTTCCGCGACCCTGCCATGGCAGACAGGGGCCGCGCTTTCGTGGCCAAGATATCCTCAGTCAAGACGCCGTTGGATTCCACCCTCTATGCGCTGACATTGAAAATCGGCGCCGATCTCGCCAATGGGAAAATCGACGCCCATTTGATCGGACAGGATATCAGTCTCGCCACGCTGAAACTGGACCATTTCGCCGCCCGATGAGGCGTTGAATCCATAGCCGCGCGGGGACGGGACGGCCGCTTCGTCCCCGCGCATCGTCAGCCCCACCCCAGTTGCAGCTTTTCGGAAAAGGCCGCCATGCCGCGGCCTATCGCCTTGTCCCGATGCTGGATGCGATACAGCGTCCGGGTCAGCCGCGGCAGGTCGGCGTCCACTTCGACGATGGTTCCGGCGGCGAGCAGGTCCGCCGCCACGTGCCGCGACAGGCAGCTGACGCCCAGCCCCGCCGCCACCGCGTGCTTGATCGCCTCCGAGTGGCCCAGCTCCATGCCTATGGCCAGGCGGTTCAAATGCGGCAGCAATACCCGCTCCACCTCTTCCCGGGTGCCTGAACCCGCCTCGCGCAATATCCACGGCGCGTCGGCCAGCTCGTCCAGCCCCACCTTGCGGCCGGCCAGCGGATGATCCGCCGCCGCGAACACGATCAGCTCGTCCTGCCGCCAACCATGGGCCAACAGTTCCGGATGGTGGCACGGCCCCTCGATCAGGCCGAAATCGACACGAAACGCCGCCACCGCCTCGACGATGTCGCGGGTATTGGCCACTTCCAGCTCCAGCCGCGCCTGCGGCCACTCCTTGCGGAAAGCGGCCAGCAACGGCGGCAGCAGGTAATTGGCGATGGTGGTGCTGGCGCCAATGCGCAGCGCCAGCTCGCCGCCCTGGAACAAATCCTGCACGTCGGCTGCCGCGTCCAGCAGCGCGCGGGCGCGCGGCAGCAGCAGGCGGCCGTGCTCGTTGATCAACAGGCGGCGGCCGACGCGATCGAACAGCTTGGCGTCCAAGCCCTGCTCCAGCTTGTCCAGCGCCTGGCTGGCCGCCGATTGCGTCAGCGCCACCCGCTCCGCGGCGCGCGTCACCGTGCCCAGCTCCGCCACCGCGACGAACACCTCCAGCTCCCGCAAGCTGATGCGCAGGCTCATGCCGGCTCCTAAGCAGTTTTATTAATGATATCCATTAATTTTATCCGTTTTTTTACTTATCGACAGTAGCGTATCTTGGACATATACCAAAGAGGCATTAACATATGACCAAATATCGCAACCTGATTCCCGGCCTGGCGCTGTCGCTGGGCCTGGCCGGCGCCGCCATCTGGGCCGCGGAGCTGCCCGCGATGAAAAGCCTGGGCCTGTCCGCTCTTACCCTCGCCATCGTCGGCGGCATGATCGTCGGCAATACCGTCTACCGTTTCGTCGCCGAGCCCAGCCACCACGGCGTGACCTTCTCCAAGCAGAAGCTGCTGCGCGCCGGCATCATCCTGTTCGGCTTCAAGCTGACCTTTCAGGACATCGCCGCCGTCGGCTTCTCCGGCGTGCTGATCGACGCGCTGGTGCTGACCTCCACTTTCCTGCTGGCCTTCTGGCTCGGCCGCAAGAAACTGGGCCTGGATGAACAAAGCGTGATCCTGATCGGCGCCGGCAGCTCGATCTGCGGCGCGGCGGCGGTGCTGGCCACCGAACCGGTGCTGAAAGCCCATGCCGAGAAGGTCGCCGTCGCGGTGGCCACCGTGGTGGTGTTCGGCACCGCCGCGATGTTCCTGTGGCCGCTGATGTACCAGGGGGTGCGCCACCTGGGCATCTCGGAGTTCAGCTACGGCCTGTTCGCCGGCTCCACCATCCACGAGGTGGCGCAGGCGGTGGCGGCCGGCAAGTCGGTCAGCGACGCGGCGATGAACACCGCGGTGATCACCAAGATGATTCGCGTGATGATGCTGGCACCGTTCCTGATCGCGCTGTCCGCCTGGCTGGCCAACAAGCACAGCGGCGGCCATCAGAAGAAGCAGGCGATCGCCATCCCCTGGTTCGCCGTCGCCTTCCTCGTCGTGGCCGGCTTCAACTCCTTCGACCTGCTGCCGCGCGCGCTGCTGCAACAAATCATCTCGCTGGACAACCTGCTCCTGGCCGCCGCGATGGGCGCGCTGGGCCTGACTACCCACATCTCCGCCATCCGCCAGGCCGGCGCCAAGCCGCTGCTGCTGGCCAGCGCGCTGTTCGGCTGGCTGATCGTGGGCGGCGGGCTGATCAACGCCGGCGTTGCGACCCTGCTGCATTGACGCCTCTCCACGTCCAGGAAGGATCCACGAAAAAACACCCGGCAAAACCGGGCGTTTTTCTATGCCGAGCCGCCAGGACTCAACATGGGCACTTCTTCATGCTCTTGCCGCCGTAGCGCTGCTCCTGGCAGTAGCGGAAGAACTCCTCGCGGCTCATCACCTGGGCCGCGGGATCGAAACGGCGGCGTCGGCTGACATAGATATCGTAGTCGCGCTGCCCCACCATCAGCCGGGCGGTGGCCACCGCCGCCCTCCATAACTCAGCCATTGGCGCCCTCCTGCCGGTATATCGCCGGCACTTCCTTCGCCGTCGCCCACTTCACCGCCAGCGATTTGCGGATCACGTAGATGCCGAACACCAGCATCGCCAGCACCACCGCCATGAACAGGGCAGTCAGCGTGGCGTCCACATAATCATTGAAGATGATCTGCTGCATTTGCGCCATGTTCTTGGCCGGCGCCAGCACCTCGCCCTTGGCCGCCGCCGCGGAGAACTTGTCGGCATGCGTCAGGAAGCTGATCTTGGGGCTGGAATGGAACAGCTTCTGCCAGCCGGCGGTCAGCGTGGCCAGCAGCAGCCAGAGGGTGGGCAGCGCGGTCACCCACACGTAGCGGGTTTTCCGCATTTTCACCAGCACCACGGTGGCCAGGGTCAGCGCGATGCCGGCCAGCATCTGGTTGGCGATGCCGAACAATGGCCACAGCGTGTTGATGCCGCCCAGCGGATCCACCACGCCCTGGTACAGGAAATAGCCCCAGGCCCCGACCGCGAGGCCGGTGGCGACGAAGTTGGCCGCCCACGACTCGGTGTTGGCCATCGGTTTGACCACTAGGCCCAGCAGGTCCTGGATCATGAATCGCAGCACGCGGGTGCCGGCGTCCACCGTGGTGAGGATGAACAAGGCCTCGAACAGGATGGCGAAGTGGTACCAGAACGCCATCATCGTCTTGCCGCCGATCACACCGGACAGGATATGGGCCATGCCCACCGCCAGCGTCGGCGCGCCGCCGGCGCGCGACAGCACGGTGTGCTCGCCGACGTCGGCCGCCAGCTGGGTCAGCGCGTCCGGCGTAATGACGAAGCCCCAGCCCGAAATCACCTGGGCGGCATCCGCCGCGGTCTTGCCGATCAGCGCCGCCGGGCTGTTCATCGCGAAATAGACGCCCGGATCCAGCACGCAGGCGGCGATCAGCGCCATGATGGCGACGAAGCTTTCCACCAGCATCGCGCCGTAGCCGATCATGCGGGCGTGGGATTCGTTCTCGATCAGCTTGGGCGTGGTGCCGGAAGCCACCAGCGAGTGGAAGCCGGACACCGCGCCGCAGGCGATGGTGATGAACAGGAAGGGGAACAGGTTGCCGGCGAACACCGGGCCGCTGCCGTCGATGAACTTGGTGACCGACGGCATGTGCAGCGGCGGCGCCACCACCAGGATGCCGATGGCCAGGCCGACGATGGTGCCGATCTTGAGGAAGGTGGACAGGTAGTCGCGCGGCGCCAGCAGCAGCCACACCGGCAGCACCGAGGCGACGAAGCCGTAGCCAATCAGCGTCCAGGCCAGCGTGGTGCCCTTCAGCGTGAACAGCGGCGCCAGCGTCGCGCTCTTGGCGACGTCGCCGCCATAGACGATGGCCAGGATCAAGAGGATGAAGCCCAGCACCGACACCTCGCCGATCTTGCCCGGACGGATGAAGCGGGTGTACACGCCCATGAACAGCGCGATCGGTATCGTGCAGGCGATGGTGAAGGTGCCCCACGGGCTGTCGGCCAGCGCCTTGACCACCACCAGCGCCAGCACCGCCAGCAGGATCACCATGATCATCAGCACGCCTATCGACGCGATCACGCCGGCCACGTCGCCCATCTCCTGGCGTATCATCTCGCCCAGCGACTTGCCGTCGCGACGCATCGACAGGAACAGGGTCAGGAAGTCCTGCACCGCGCCGGCCAGCATCACGCCGACCAGAATCCACAACGTGCCGGGCAGATAGCCCATCTGCGCGGCCAGGACCGGCCCCACCAGCGGACCGGCGCCGGCGATGGCGGCGAAGTGGTGGCCGAACACCACCCATTTGTTGGTGGGCACATAATCGAGCCCGTCGTTGAACTTTTCCGCCGGCGTCAGCCGGCGCGGGTCGAGCTCCAGCACCTTGTCGGCGATGAAACGGCCATAGAAGCGGTAGGCGATCGCGTACACCGACAAGGCGGCCACCACCAGCCACACCGCGTTGATCGTCTCGCCGCGGTTGAGCGCCACCATGGCGAAGGCCGTCGCCCCCGCCAGCGCCACCAGCAGCCAGACCGCGCACTGTTTGATCTGTTGCATAAGGATGTCCCTGTTCTCTCTATTTCTCCCGGCTCCTGCGGCGGCAGCCCATTCTGTCCGCCGCGGTCCGGTGGGGTACCGCTGCTTTGATTCTGTCGGCATAGCAGCCGAAATACAAGCCTGCCAGCCCGAACGGCCCGTGTTACTATTTTTGCTGGGAAATCGGAATATCTCGCAATGGCACAACACATTCTGATCGTCGAAGACGACGCCAGGCTGGCCGAGCTGATCGCCGCCTACCTGACCAAGCATGGCTACCAGGTCAGCCTGCACGGCCGCGGCGACACCGCGCCTGCCTTCATCCTGGAAACCCGCCCGGACCTGGTGGTGCTGGACGTGATGCTGCCGGGCAAGGAGGGTTTCGACGTCTGCCGCGACGTGCGCCCGCACTACGGCGGCCGCATCCTGATGATGACCGCGCGCGACGAGGACGTGGACGAGATCCTGGGCCTGGAGCTGGGCGCCGACGACTACCTGGCCAAACCGGTGGAGCCGCGCCGGCTGCTAGCCCGCATCCGCGCGCTGCTGCGCCGCAGCGGCGGCGCCCGCCAGGAAGGCGGCGGCGTCGCGGTGGAGAACGACGGTATCACCTTCGGCCAGTTCAGTATCAGCCAGGCCACCCGCGAGGCGCTGCTGGGTGACGAGCAGATCGAGCTGACCACCGCCGAGTTCGACCTGCTATGGCTGCTGGCCACCCACGCCGGCCAGGTGCTGTCCCGCGACGACATCATGAGCGAGCTGCGCGGCATCGGCTTCGACGGCCTGGACCGCTCGATCGACGCGCGCATCTCGCGGCTGCGCCGCAAACTGGGCGACAACCCCGATGCGCCGGCGCGGATCAAGACCGTGCGCGGCAAGGGCTATTTGTTCTCGCGCAGCGACTGGGAATAGCCGATGCCGTCCAAGAACCTGCGCGGCTGGCTGCGGCCGTCGCTGGGTACGCTGTTCGCCCGCTACTTCCTGATCACCATGCTGATCCAGCTGTTGATCATCATCGGTTTCGGCTTTCTGGTGACCAAGCTGTACGAAAACAGCGACCAGGCCGGCAAGACCCAGTTCATGCGCGGCACCGTGGCGCTGATCCAGGACAAGCTGAGGGGGCAGCCGCCCCAGCGCTGGGACGCCGAGCTGGCCTCCATCGCCAGCCGCTTCAGCTATCCGATCCGCCTGATCGACCAGCCGCCGGCCGAGCTGGACGGCCAGGCCCAAGCCCTGCTGCGCCGCGGCCAATCCTACCTGGACGCCGACAGCCAGGTGCTTTACGCGCCGATGCCCTCCGGGGGCAGGCTGCTGGCGCTCGGCCCGCTGGACATGCAATCCAGCGACAGCAACTGGATCAGCGAAGACATCGAAGTGCTGCTGATCTGGATGCTGCTGTCCGGCGCCACGCTGGGCACCCTGCTTTATGTCATGCTGCGACCGCTGTGGACCGACCTGCTGGAAGTGCGCCGCACCGCCGAGATGTTCGCCGAGGGCGACTTCAGCGCCCGCGCCCGCTCCGCCAGGAGCCGGCTGTTCGCGCCGCTGCCGCTGGCCTTCAACAGCATGGCCTCGCGGCTGGAGCGCCAGCTGGAAACGCGCCAGGCGTTGTCGCACGCCATCGCCCACGAGATCCGCACGCCCATCGCCCGTCTGCGCTTCGGCCTGACCATGCTGGAGGAGGAAGAGGATCCGATCGAGTGGAAGCGTTATCGCGACGGCATGGAACGTGACATGGTGGAGCTGGAGGAGCTGATCAGCACCAGCATGGAGTTCGCCAAGCTGCGCCGCAGCGAGGTGCCGCTGCACTTGGAGACGGTGGATCTGTTCGACTGGTTTGACGACCTGATCGACCTGGTCACCCCGCTGAAGCCGCCCAACCTGACGTTGACGCTGGAATGCCCGCGCGAGGACGGCGCCTTCGACCGCAAGCTGATGTACATCGCCACCCGCAACCTGCTGCTGAACGCGTTCAAATATGCGCAATCGCAAGTGAGGATGACGGTCTACCATCAGGGCGCCCAGTTGATCATCGAAGTGGATGACGACGGCTGCGGCATCCCGGAGGAAGACCGCGACAAGGTGTTCGAACCCTTTTTGCGGCTGGACCGCAGCCGCGACCGCGCCACCGGCGGCCACGGCCTGGGCCTGTCCTTCGTGCGCCTGATCGCCGAACACCACCACGGCCATGCCAGCGCCGGGGCCAGCACGCTCGGCGGCGCCCGCTTCCGCATGATCATTGCGCAACCTTCCCCTTGCGGGCAATAAGTCACTCATTGTCACAAAGCATCGACAGGAAGCCCACAGACCGCTTGCGCTTGATTCCGGATAATTCCGATTATCGAAAATCAGGAATATGCAGAATGGTTTCCACACGACCGGCGGCGCTGCTGGTACACGGCCTTGGCGGTACCGCTTATGATCTGGGCGCGCTGGGCCGCACGCTGGAAGACGCCGACATCGTTACCCACTCCCCGGTGCTGCCCGGTCACGGCGGCTCGCCGGAAGACCTGCTGGGCGTAGGCTGGGAAGATTGGGTGGAAAGCATTCGCAGCGAATACCGCGCACTGAAGGCCAAGCACAAGGTCGTCCACCTGGCAGGCGTCTGCCTGGGCGGCCTGGTGGCGCTGGAAGTGGCACGCCGCGAGAAGCATCAGGACAAGCTGGCGCTGTACGCGCCGCCGGTGTTCCTCGACGGCTGGAGCCTGCCCAAGCTGACCTGGCTGCGCCACGCGGTGTATCACATCCCCCGGCTGGCCAAGAAAATGCGCGTGCCGGAAGTCTCCCCGTTCGGCATCAAGAACGCGCGCATCCGCAAGGCGATCCAACAGCGCTTCGAGCGCGGCGACCGCTTCCATTACGCCTACATCCCGCTGATGTGCATCCGCGAAGTGGACCGCCTGCGCCGCCAGCTGCTGCCGCGCCTGGCCGAGATCACCTGTCCGACGCTGATCGTCCACGCCGACGAAGACGACATCACCAGCCCGCGCTCCGCCCACCACCTGATGCAGTACCTGGGCGGCCCGGTGGACTTCATGCCGCTGTCCAACAGCTACCACATGGTCATGGTCGACAACGAGCGCGCCGAGGTGCTGCAGCGCAGCTTGAAGTTCTTCAACAGCGCGCCCCAGCCCCAGTTGGTCGAACAGGCCTGCGGCTGGACCGCCTTCGCGGCCGCCTGACGGCCTCCTCGCCCTCAAATCAAAACAGCCCGCAACGACGGGCTGTTTTGCCATCCGGGCATGGTCGGATCAATGCCTCATCCAAAATAATTGATGTAAGAACCATTTTACACATCGTTACACAAAACCTTCACGCCGCCCAAACAACACGTACATACAAGTAGGCCGACTTTTTTCAGAATAGCGCCTGATCCATCAACCCATGCAGTCATGAAGTCATGAAAAAAATCATCGCCGCTTCCGTGCTGAGCTTGGCAGCTCTCTCCGCCCACGCCGCAGAACAAGGCGCTTACCTGTTCGGCAACCTGGGCTACAACTTCGCCAAACCGAAGAAATTGGACACGCAAGGCGTAGAAGGCCTCAGCGCCAGCCATTCCGCGGCCGGCGCCAGCTGGGAACTGGGCGGCGGCTACCGCTTCAACGACCATTTCGCCCTTGAAGCTTCTTATGCCGATTTCGGCAAGGCCAAAACCTCGGTGGCGGCGCGCACCGACGACATCAACGGCAACGTCGGCGTTTCGCTGGAAGCCACCGCTCTGCGCCTGGCCGCGGTCGGCATCCTGCCCGTCACCAGCGAACTGGAACTGTTCGGCAAAGTCACGCTGAACCAGATGTATTTCAACGCGTCGGCCAACGCCAGCGCCAGCATCCCGGCGCTGGGCTTTGAAACCGCAGGCTCCGGCAGCGAAAAACAAAATCGCCTGCGCCCCGGCATCGGCCTCGGCGCCGCATACAAGATCAACAAGCAGCTGTCGCTGCGCGGCGAATACGAATATGTATCGCTGCCGAACTGGACGCTGCCCAACGGCGCCAGCGTGATGCAGAACGGCATGCACATCGTCAAGGCCGGCATCAGCTACCGCTTCTAAGCCCCATCGCCCCGACAGCCCGCCCAGCGGGCTGTTTCGCATGCAGCCGGCCCGGCATCAGGCATGGCCCGCTCTGTTACAATCACAGCCTGTTTCTTCATCAGGACAACGCCATGAGCCACCCGCACAGCAACGCCGTCAAATCCTTTCTGCTGGACCTGCAGGACCGCATTTGCGCGGCGCTGGAGCAGGCTGACGGCAAGGCGCAGTTCGCCGAAGACGCCTGGAGCCGCGAGGCCGGCGGCGGCGGGCGCAGCCGGGTGCTGACCGGCGGCGAGGTGTTCGAGCAGGCCGGCGTCAACTTCTCCCATGTCCACGGCGACGCGCTGCCGCCCTCCGCCAGCGCCCACCGGCCGGAGCTGGCCGGCCGCCGCTTCGAGGCGATGGGCGTGTCGCTGGTGATCCACCCGTCCAATCCGCACGTGCCCACCAGCCACGCCAACGTGCGTTTCTTCATCGCGGAAAAGGACGGCGAGGCGCCGGTATGGTGGTTCGGCGGCGGTTTCGACCTGACGCCGTTCTACCCGCAGGAAGAGGACGCCGTGCACTGGCACACGGTGGCCCGCGACCTGTGCGCGCCGTTCGGCGGCGACGTCTATCCCCGCTACAAGAAATGGTGCGACGAATATTTCCACCTGAAGCACCGCAATGAGGCCCGCGGCATCGGCGGCCTGTTCTTCGACGACCTCAACGAATGGGGCTTCGACAAGAGCTTCGCCTTCACCCGCGCGGTCGGCGACGGCTACCTGGACGCCTATCTGCCCATCGTCGCGCGGCGCAAGGAACAAGCCTGGGGCGACCGCGAGCGCCAGTTCCAGCTGTACCGGCGCGGCCGCTACGTCGAATTCAACCTGGTCTGGGACCGTGGCACGCTGTTCGGCCTGCAGTCAGGCGGCCGCACCGAATCGATACTGATGTCGATGCCGCCGCTGGTGCGCTGGGAATACGGCTACCAGCCGGAACCGGGCAGCCCGGAAGCCAGGCTGTACACCGACTTTCTGCCGCCGCGCGACTGGGTGTGATCAGGCCGGGGGGGCCGGCTGCTTGGGAATCTGCCGCAGCCAGCGCAGCGTCCTGTCCTTCTCCTCGGCCGAGCACGCTCGGCGCGTGCTGGAAATCGTGATGACGCAGCCCTGCTCTGTCCATTGCAGCTCGCTGCGGCGTCCGTTCTCCTCAACGCTCATCGCCAGCCAGGCGCCGGCCCCGAAACGAGGCGCGGCGCCAGTGGCGTCCAGTTTGCCCTGCACCGACAAGCGAACCTGGCGGCCTTCCGCCTGGTAACGGTATTCCTGGCTCGCGGCGCGCTGCTCAGCGGGCACCGGCGGAGGCAACGGCGGGGTATTGCCGATTTCAGCCATCGATTTCTCCTAGTCTCATGGTTAAAAAACACCCAGGCGATCAAAGCCCAGGTTGAATTTGGCGAACAGCACATTGCTGCGGACCGTGCTTTCCGCTCCGCCCACGCCGTTCAGCCCCGCCCCACGCCCGCGTACAGCGAGGAGCGGGGCGCAGGATAAAAGCGACATGAGCATCAGCGCGCGCCATCGCGGGACGCACTTCACCCGCTCTCCCCGACGCCCGAAGCCGCATCCCGCTGTTTATCGCAATACTCGCCCAGCAGAGCGTCGAAGCGCGCCGCATCCCAGGTACTGGATATGAAATGGCTGAATGAGGCGAAGCACGCGCTCTCCCCGTTGATGAAATAGAGGATTTCCCCAAAACAGCCGCCGAACAGGCGCGCGATCGCCACGCTCGCCTCGCCAAGCCAGGAGGGAATGGCCACATCGCCGCCGGGATTGAACAGGACGCCATCGCCCAGCACCGCGCAGGCGACCGGAACACCCTTCGGGCGCTCGACCGAAAACGTATGCCACATGGCGTCCGGCTGGCTATTCGGCTTCCAGCCGCGCAAATCGAACGGGGACTTGTACACCACGGAGGAAAAATCGCCGACCTCGGGATACGCCCGGCCAAACGCATAGTCGTAACGGGGCGTGGCCAGAGGAAACGACAGGCCGCTCGCTCGCTTCCATTGCAGGAACAGCGGCAAATAATCGCCGCACAGCGCATACATGCCGGGACGGGAGGAGCACGCCGCCGTCAAAGACAGCGCCTGCCGGAAATAGGCCTCGATCTCGGTCTGCGCCGCCACCGCGTCGCCAGCCGCCTGTTCGAACAGCTTCTGATTCATGAAAAGCCGGTTGATCAGGAAAACGCCGTCCGGAACGACGGCCCCTGGCCTCGCGCCGCGCAGGAAAGACAATCCCCGATTGTCGACCTCGCACGACACGCCTGCCAGCATGTCCTCCGCAGCCAGCGTTTCCAGCTCCCGCGCGCCCGCCATCCGCGACAAGGATTGGACCACCTCGTCCTGCGCATGCCGCGAGAAAAGAACCGCCATTCTTTTCATACCACTTCCTCTTTCCAAGATTTCATTCAGGCATACGCGGCGCGGACATCGTCAGACATCACCCGGTACAGATCAAACAGCCAGGAGGGGGATGCGCCGCACTCCCGCAGGCAGGCGTCCAGATTCTCCAGGCGAAATCCGCGCGCGCATTTCGCCAGCAGGCTTTCCACCCGGCTCCGGTCAAACTCGGCGCCGGACGGATACAACTTGAGATAAAAATGGAACAACGCGAAGTAAATCAGGATGGCATGCGTGAACGCGTTATAGGGAATGGGATTGCCCGACCAGGGCGAAACCGGCCTCAGCCGAGCAGACTGCTGATAAGCGACGAAAGACCCGTGCTGCAGCTCATACATCGCGAAAAAGTTGTGCAGCGACTCGTGAATCAGGGTATCGACCAGGTCCACCACCGTATAGCGGTCTAGTTGCGGATTCAGGATCCGCAGCTCGCCGATGTCGTTGGGATCAGTTTCCGCCGCCAGGATATCCAGGGAGTGCTTGCGGCAAATGATCGTTCGCGTCGCATTGCGAATCAGGCGGCCGGCCAGCGGCGCCGCGGCGTCGATCATGGCGAGCGCCGTTTGCAGCTTGTCCATGACCCGCTCGCGTTCCTCGCCGCTGAACGCCTCAGCCGGCAAGGACATTGTGCTGCTGCCCGTTTCCATTCTGCGGCAGAGATCGCTATCGAAATCCACCTCGATCGACTCGCCCAGCATCCGCTGCGCGCCATCCCGCCCTTCCGCCTCGGCGATGGCCTGGATCGCCGCCCGGCAACCGCGCTCGTTCAGGCCCGAAACCGCCTCCTTGAGCTGATGGAATACCCAGGGGTTCAACAACGCCCGCTCGCCGGGTTCGACATCGCGAGCCTGCCAGGCATGATCCAGGCCGTTGCACGACGCGAACCAGAAAAGCTCCCTCGCCCATGAGCGCATCTTGTGGAGATGCGCGACCAGCACGTCGTCGACCATAGGCGGCGTGCCCGCCTCCCACTTCAACAGGTAAAACAGCTGCGTAGCGCTCAAGTTCCAACCTCTCCAGCCCAAGAGCCTGTTCACGATTTTTCTTCCGGCACCCAGGCCGCGCGGCCTTGGCCGGAAAAAGATCGTGGACAGGCTCTAAGAAAACAAATGGGCCACGTGATGGCGGCCCACTCCCTGCTGTTTCTCAGCCTTAGGCGTCAAAGCCGCCGCTGCTGACGGATTGCAGCAGCACGCCGCCATCTTCGCCAATCAGCGCCTGCTGTTGCTGCTGTTGCTGCTGCTGTTGCCGGCTCTCCTGGGCGCCGTGATGAACGGCTTGCGCCACCGACTTGACCACCGTGGTCTTCTCGGCGGCTTGCGCCGGGGCCGCGCTCATGACGGATGCGGCAGCCAGCAGGGCGGGAATCAGTGCCTTTTTCATTCATTTCTCCTAGTTGTTCGAATTGTTCACATTCCGCTCCATGACTATGAAGCGCATGAAAATACTAATTTATGACATTTGACTAAGTCAAAGCGTTTTTATCGCCAAGGACAAACGCACCGCAGACAGCTTTCGCCCCACCCTCGAACCGATCACCCCGGGCAGGACAGCACGGCTGCCGGCGGCAAGGATGACGGCCGTACAGCGATCCGCCGCCGAACGGAACAGGCGAAGCCCCGGCGCGGTCACACAGCGCACACTTACAAAGCATGGGGGATGAGGTATCCTATTGGATTGGACACCACCGCAAGCCGACGCCACTCCCTCGTTCAAGATGAGCCAGACCTCCGCTATTCATTCCGGCCCGATTGCCCGCAAGATCGAACCCGCCCTGTGGCTGCTGTTCGCGCTGATATGGTTCGGCAGCCTGGGCTACCGCGGCCTGATCCACGCCGACGAGGGCCGCTATGCGACGATTTCATTGTTCATGCTGCACAGCGGCGACTGGGTCACGCCCCGCCTCAACGGCCTGCTGTATTTCGAGAAACCCATCCTGCAGTACTGGATGGGCGCGCTCAGCTTCGCCGCCTTCGGCGTCAACGAGTTCGCCGCCCGCTTCTGGCCGGGGCTGACCGGCTTCCTCAGCGTGGCCGCGGTGTCGCTGACGGCGCGCCGGCTGTGGGGCACCGAAGCCGGCCGCCACGCCGCGCTGGCCGCCGGCGGCATGGCCTGGATCGTCGCCAACAGCCACTTCCTGTCGCTGGACATGGGCGTCAGCTTCTTCCTCACTGCGGCGCTGTGCGGCTTCCTGCTGGCGCAGCGCGCGGAAGCCAGCCGCGAGGAAACCCGCTGGGCGATGTGGCTGACCTGGGCGGCGATGGCCGGCGCCACGCTCAGCAAGGGCCTGATCGGCCTGTTGATCCCCGGCGCCACGCTGGTGCTGTACAGCCTGGTCAACTGGCAATGGTCGTTCTGGAAACGGATGCACTGGATCAGCGGCCTCGCGCTGTTTCTCGCGCTGACCGCGCCGTGGTTCGTCCTGGTGTCCGAACGCAACCCTGACTTCGCCCGCTTCTTCTTCATCCGCGAGCATTTCGAACGCTTCCTCACCACCGAGCACAAGCGGACCGGCGCGCCGTGGTATTTCGTCCCCTACCTGATCCTGGGCCTGCTGCCGTGGACCACGCTGCTGCCGCGGATCGTCCGCGACGCCTGGGCCGACCGCGCGTCCAGCCTGCGCATCGGCCGCCTGCTGCTGATCTGGTGCGTGTTCATCTTCGCCTTCTTCAGCAAGTCCAGCTCCAAGCTGCCGTCCTACATCCTGCCGATGTTCCCGGCGCTGGCGCTGATGCTGGCGCACAGCCTGCCGCGGATGGCGCCGGGCGAGCTGAAAAAACATATCGTCCTGCCCGCGCTGCTCTGGCTGGCGCTGCTCGCCGCCTGGCCGTTCGCCGGCCGCTTCGCCAATGCCGATTCGCCGCCGGAGGTGATTCTGCCCTTCGCCCGCTTCATCGCCGCCGGCGCGGCCGCATTCCTGATCGCGGCGCTCTTCGCCTGGCGCGCGCTGGGAAGGGGGAAGATGCTGGCGGCGCTGGCGGCGCTGGCCTTCGGCAGCCTGGCCGCAGTGACGCTGGCCGCCAGCGGCCACGACAGCTACGGCCGGCTCAAGGGCAGCAAGGAAATCGTCAGGCAGATCCAGCCCTATCTGGCGCCGGACAGCGAAATCTACTCGGTCCGCTACTACGATCAGACCTTCCCCTACTATGTCGGCCGGCCGGTGACGCTGGTGGACTTCGTCGACGAGTTCGAGTTCGGCGAGGGACAGGAGCCGCAGCGCTGGATGCCGCGCATCGAGCAGTTCGCCGAACGCTGGCGCGCCGCGCCCAAGGCGGTGGCGATGATGAGCGACGACACCTATTCGCTGTTGCGGCGGCAAGGGCTGTCGATGAAAGTAATCTATCAGGACCCGCGGCGCATGGTGGTGGCGAAGCCCTAGCTTCAGCTTCTTCTGAAGGCTGGATCGAGAAGATACTTGGATAAGAATGCATGAAGCTGATTGAATTCGGATTGATACTGTTCGGCGTGCTGCTCAACGCCGCGGCGCAGCTGTGTTTGAAGGCCGGCGTGCGCCAGATCGGCCACTTCGATTTTTCGATGGCCAACGCGCTGCCCATCGGCTGGTCGCTGGCCACCAATCTGCCCATCGTCGGCGGCTTGTCCTGCTACGCGGTCAGCGTGGTGGTGTGGATCATGGCGCTGTCGCGCGTCGAGGTCAGCGTCGCCTATCCGATGCTGTCCATCGGCTACGTGGTCAACGCGCTGCTCGCCTACTGGATGTTCGGCGAGGCGCTGGCCACGCAGAAACTGATAGGCATCGCCGTCATCATCGTCGGCGTGGTGCTGGTCGCTCGCAGCTGAAAAACGATTCATTAGCCACGGAAGCACACGGAATGACACGGAAAGATTCACGGCCCCACACAGCCACGATTTGGCCACACGGCCTTCCGTGTTTTTCCGTTTGCGTCCGTGGCTAATTCTCAGGGTTTGAATATGGATTTTCTGCCGTTTACCCGTCCGTCCATCGACGAGGACACCATCGCCGCCGTCGGCGAAGTGCTGCGCTCCGGCTGGATCACCACCGGCCCGCGCTGCCAGCAGCTGGAGGCCGAATTGTCCGCCTTCTGCGGCGGCCGCCCGGTCCGCTTGGTCTCCTCCGCCACCGCCGCGCTGGAGATGGCGCTGCAGATCGCCGGCGTCGGTCCCGGCGACGAAGTGATCACCTGCCCGCTGAGCTGGATCGCCACCGCCAACGTCATCATGAAGGTGGGCGCGACGCCGGTGTTCGTCGACGCCGATCCGGCCACCCGCAACATCGACCTGGACAAGATCGAAGCCGCGATCACGCCGCGCACCCGCGCCATCATTCCGGTGGACCTGGCCGGCCTGCCGGTGGACCGCGACCGACTGTACGACATCGCGGGCCGCCACCGGCTGCGCGTGGTCGAGGATGCCGCCCAATCCATGGGCGCCAGTTGGAACGGCCAGTCCATCGGCAGCTTCGGCGACCTGGTGTCGTTCAGCTTCCACGCCAACAAGAACATGACCAGCGGCGAAGGCGGCTGCCTGGTGCTGAACGACGCGGAAGAGGCCAGGCTGTTCGAGAAACTGCGCCTGCAAGGCGTCACCCGCTTCCCGGACGGCACCATGGATGTAGACGTGCTGGGCGGCAAGGCCAACCTCACCGACATCGCCGCCGCCATCGGCCTGGGCCAGTTGAAGCGGCTGGACGGCTTCAACGCCCGCCGCCGCGAGCTGGCCCGGCTGTACTTCCAGCATTTCGAGC
Organism: Chromobacterium violaceum ATCC 12472; assembly: GCF_000007705.1. NCBI lineage: Bacteria > Pseudomonadati > Pseudomonadota > Betaproteobacteria > Neisseriales > Chromobacteriaceae > Chromobacterium > Chromobacterium violaceum. The sequence goes on along the minus strand of NC_005085.1, from coordinate 770,502 downwards.
GCGCGCTCGGCTGCGAACTGCCGCCGGCCGACTTCCAGCACGGCAACTGGCACATGTTCCAGCCGCTGCTGCCGCTGGACCGCATGCGCGTCACCCGCGGCGAATTCATCGCCCGGATGAAGGCGGAGAACATCGGCGTCGGCATCCACTATCCGGCCATGCACCTGTTCACGCTGTTCCGCGACAAAGGCTACGCCGAAGGCCGCTTCCCGGTGGCCGAGGACATCGGCGCGCGCACCGTCACCCTGCCGCTGTTCCCCGGCATGCGCGACGAGGACGTGCTCCGCGTCTGCCAAACCTTCAGCGCCGTCCTGCGCGCCGTTTTACACTGAGATACATGAATACCGACATCAACCTTTCCGTCGTCATCCCGGTCTACAACGAGCAGGACGTGCTGCAGGCGCTGTTCGACCGCCTGTATCCGGCGCTGGACGCGCTGAACCTGCGCTACGAGATCGTGTTCATCAACGACGGCAGCCGCGACAAGAGCGCGGCCATGCTGGCCGACCAGTTCGCCCAGCGCCCCGACGTCACCCGCGTGGTGCTGTTCAACGGCAACTTCGGCCAGCACCGCGCCATCCTGGCCGGTTTCGAGCACAGCCGCGGCGAACGCGTGGTGACGCTGGACGCCGACCTGCAGAACCCGCCGGAAGACATCCGGCTGCTGCTGGCGGAAATGGACAAGGGCCACGATTACGTCGGCTCCATCCGACGCCAGCGCAATGACAGCCTGTGGCGCCACGTCGCCAGCCGGGCGATGAACCGCCTGCGCGAGAAGCTGACCCGGATCAAGATGACCGACCAAGGCTGCATGATGCGCGCCTACAGCCGCCGCATCATCGACACCATCAACCAGTGCAACGAGCTGCACACCTTCATCCCGGCGCTGGCCTACCAGTTCTCGCAGCATCCGACCGAGGTCGTCGTCGGCCACGAGGAGCGCTTCGCCGGCGAGTCCAAATACTCGCTGTACAGCCTGATCCGGCTGAACTTCGACCTGATGACCGGCTTCTCCATCGTGCCGCTGCAATGGTTTTCGCTGATGGGCATGGCGGTGTCGGCCGGCTCCGGCCTCTTGGTGGTCTACCTGCTGCTGCGCCGGCTGATCCTGGGGCCGGAAGTCGGCGGCGTGTTCACGCTGTTCGCCATCGCCTTCTTCCTGATCGGCCTCGCGCTGTTCGGCATCGGCCTGTTGGGCGAATACATCGGCCGCATCTACCAGGAAGTCCGCTCGCGCCCGCGCTACGTGATCCAGACGGTGCTGGAGCAAAAGGGAGGCCAGGCATGAGCCGCGCCGTCGTCTTCGCCTACCACAACGTCGGCGTGCGCTGCCTGAAGGCGCTGATCGGCCGCGGCGTCGACGTCGCGCTGGTCGTCACCCACCAGGACAACCCGAACGAAAACATCTGGTTCCACAGCGTGGCCCAGACGGCGCGCGACTACGGCATCCCCGTCATCACGCCGGACGATCCCAACTCGCCGGAAGTGGTGGCGCAAGTCCAGGCCTGCCAAGCGGACTTCCTGTTTTCGTTCTACTACCGCCACATGCTGAAGGCCCCGCTCTTGGAGGCGGCCAAGCGCGGCGCGTACAATATGCACGGCTCGCTGCTGCCGAAGTACCGCGGCCGGGTGCCGATCAACTGGGCGATCATCCACGGCGAAACCGAAACCGGCGCCACGCTGCACCAGATGAACGTCAAGCCGGACAACGGCCCCGTCGTCGACCAGATGGCGGTGCCCATCCTGCCGGACGACACCGCGGACGAGGTGTTCGCCAAGGTGACGGTGGCCGCCGAGATGGTGCTGTGGCGCAGCCTGCCCGGCCTGATCGCCGGCGACGCGCCGCATGTCCAGCAGGACCTGGGCCAGGGCGGCTACTTCGGCGGCCGCAAGCCGGAAGACGGCCGCATCGACGCGCAGGCCCCGGCCCGGCGACTGCATGATTTCGTCCGCGCGCTGGCCCGCCCCTTCCCCGGCGCCTACGCCGACACCGCGGCCGGCCGCCTGCTGCTGTGGAAGACGCTGCCGGCCGGCCAGGCCGCGCCGGCCGATCGCGCAGAATTGCGCAGCGCCGATGGCCGGCTGTGGCTGCATTGCGCCGACGGCGGCCGCCTGGCGGTGCTGGAGGCGGAACTGGACGGGCAGCCGCTGGCCGCCGACAACTTCGCCGCCCGCGTCGGAAGCGACGCGCTGGCGCTGTGAACCGATTACCGAATTCGATTTTCCGCCTGCGGGCGAGTGAGGACTTGGAATGAAAAAAGTACTGATCCTGGGCGTGAACGGCTTCATCGGCCACCACCTGACCAAACGCATCATCGAGACCACCGACTGGGAAATCTACGGCATGGACATGCATGCCGACCGCGTGGCCGAATGGAAGGATCATCCGCGCTTCCACTTCTTCGAGGGCGACATCACCATCAACAAGGAGTGGATCGAATACCACGTCAAGAAGTGCGACGTGGTGCTGCCGCTGGTGGCCATCGCTACACCGTCCACCTACGTCAACAACCCGCTGCGCGTGTTCGAGCTGGACTTCGAGGCCAATCTGCCCATCGTCCGCCAGTGCGTGAAGTACAAGAAGCACCTGGTGTTCCCGTCCACCTCTGAAGTGTACGGCATGAGCCAGGACGCCGAGTTCGACCCGGAAAACTCCCAGCTGATCTACGGCCCGATCAACAAGCCGCGCTGGATCTACGCCTGCTCCAAGCAGCTGATGGACCGCGTGATCCACGCCTACGCGATGGAAGAGGGCCTGAATTACACGCTGTTCCGCCCGTTCAACTGGATCGGTGGCGGCCTGGACAACATCAACACGCCGAAGGAAGGCTCCAGCCGCGTGATCACCCAGTTCCTGGGCCACATCGTCCGCGGCGAGACCATCAAGCTGGTCGACGGCGGCCACCAGAAGCGCGCCTTCACCTATGTCGACGACGGCATCAGCGCGCTGATGAAGATCATCGAGAACAAGGACGGCAAGGCTTCCGGCCAGATCTACAACATCGGCAACCCGGCCAACAACTACTCGATCCGCGAACTGGCGCAGATGATGCTGGACCTGGCGCGCGTCTATCCGGAATACCAGCTGAACGCCGACAAGGTGCAGGTGGTGGAAACCACCTCCGGCCAGTACTACGGCAAGGGCTACCAGGACGTGCAGAACCGCGTGCCCAAGATCGCCAACACCATGGCCGATCTGGACTGGAAGCCGGGCGTGACCATGGCCGACGCGCTGCGCGGCATCTACGACTACTACCGCGACCAAGTCGCCGCCAGCCGCGATCTGTCTGTGTAATCCCCAAGCCGTAGGGCGGAAGCCCGGCTCTGCCGGGCGTTCCGCCACATACCGTACCCCCATAGTACGGGTTGGCTGCAGGCCATACCCAAGAACCACTAGCCAGAGTGGTCCGAGTAGGGGTGAATGAATCGCTACGATGCTGCGTTACATCAAAAGCGCAAATGTTCAAGGTGTTGGTCGAGAGAAATGAACCGTGTAGCGGCGTCTTTCAACTCCTTGGCCGCATGACTCCAGAAAACGACCTCGACCTGATACCCATCTGCACGTAGCTCATTAAGTGTCGGGACATAGTCCTTATCGCCGGCGACAAGAACGAACAGATCCTCCTCAGGCTTGCCGTGCTTATAGGCGTCCTTCGTCAGAAGTGTGGCGATACCCGTGTCGATCTTCTTTTCTTTGTTGGCCACATTGCGGTCTTCTAGGTGAAGTTCGAAACCCGCCCGCTCAGCGGATTTCCAGATTGAGTCATTGGGCGGTGGACGAGAGCCATACAGAGCGGCACGCTTGATCTTTGTAAGATCCCCTCCCGTCAAGAACTCGTGCAACTTACCAAAGCTGATGGTGTATCCATGGTCAAGAATGCCGTCACGCATCGCCTCGTTGATATTGGTAGCTAGCCGCTGCTGCACTGCGCTGACGCGCCGCCCCTCAATGTAGAGGTTAGAATTGTCGATGTAGATGTAATCAGCCATTTTTTCTCTCGTCGTTTCCGCAATGGCAGTCGACCGACCAAACTTCGATCTAGACGCAATTGATCTTGATTGCTTCGGCACTCATTGAGAGGGCCAGGCACTCAACTACAAAACCATATAAGCATCTTAGCTAATATTTTTAATAAGTGAACTCGGTACGCATATCATGTGCAAATTTATGATTTTCACATATAATGTCCTACCCCATGATGACCATAGCGCTATCGCCCCCGCCCTAGTTGGCCGATCAAGTTGTGATCGAACACATCGGCAGCACCGCCGTGCCCGGCCTCGCCGCCAAGCCGATCATCGACATCATGCTGGGACTGCCCGCTCTCAACAACATAGCGCCATATATCCCGGCTCTGAAATCGGCAGGCTTCCATCTTCAGCCGCAGATGGCCGCCGCCATGCCGGATCGACATGACTTCGCCAAACCAGCAGCCCATCCGCGCGAAGTCCATCTGCACGCGGTGGCGCTGGACAGCGGCTTCTGGCGCGACAAGCTGGCCTTCCGCGACGCGCTGCGCGCCGATGGCCACCTCGCCGAACAATACGCCGATCTGAAGCGGCAACTCGCGCAAAACCACAGCGATGACCGCGCCGCGTACACCGACGCGAAGAGCGCCTTTATCGCCGCCGTACTGGCGGCGGCGGCCGGAAAACCGCACGACAAGCCTCTGTCGCGGTAAACTCGCCAGCGATTCCGAACACTTGAAGCCATCAGAACAATGAAAAAACTTGCCTTGAAGATAGACGTCGACACCTGGCGCGGCACCCGCGAAGGCGTGCCGCGGCTGATGGAGGCGCTGCGGCGGCACGACGCCGGTGCCACCTTCCTGTTCAGCCTGGGCCCGGACCATACCGGCCGCGCGATCAAGCGCGTGTTCCGTCCCGGCTTCCTGTCCAAGGTGTCGCGCACTTCAGTCGTCGAGCACTACGGCATCCGCACCCTGCTGTACGGCACCGTGCTGCCGGGACCGGACATCGGCCGCCGCGAGGCCGATCTGCTGCGCTCGGTCCGCGACGCCGGTTTCGAGGTGGGCATTCATTGCTGGGACCACATCAAGTGGCAGGATTACGTCGCCGGCAAGGACGCGGCCTGGACCCGCGCCGAAATGCACAAGGCGGCCAGGCGCTTCCGCGAGATTTTCGGCGAGGATGCCCGCACCCACGGCGCCGCCGGCTGGCAGATCAACGACGCCGCGCTGGCCTACCAGAAAGAGCTCGGCATGCTGTACGCCTCGGATGGCCGCGGCAGCCACCCGTTCCAGCCGCTGGACGCCGCAGGCCGGCCGTTGGGCGTGCCGCAGCTGCCCACCACCCTGCCGACGCTGGACGAATTGATCGGCCTGGACGGCCTGACCAACGACAACGTCCACGAGCGCCTGCTGCAGCTGACCGAGAGCGAAACCGCCACCGGCCACGTCTACACGCTGCATGCGGAACTGGAAGGCATGCGGCTGATGGAGGTGTTCGAGCGCCTGCTCGCCGGATGGAAGCGGCAGGGCTACCAGCTGGTCAGCTGCATCGACCTGTTCGACAGCCAGGACCTCGCCAACCTGCCCTCCGGCCGGGTGACGATGGGCGAGATCCCGGGCCGCAGCGGCACGCTGGCGCTGCAGGCCTGAGCCGTATCGGCTTCTCAATAAAAAAACCCGCCGAAAACGGCGGGTTTTTCTTTTACCGGGCCCACGCGTCGATCAGAGCGCGGCCTTCGGCGAGGCGCCGAACTGGTTGTCGCCCTGCTGGCTGTCCATCACGGTGAACACGAACAGGATGATGCCGCCCACCAGCGGCACGCAGCTGATCAGCATCCACCAGCCGCTGCGGCCGATATCATGGAGACGGCGCACCAGCACGCCCCAGGCCGGCAGAATGGTGGCCAGCGCATAAATTATGGTCAGGATGGGGAAGGTCTGGCTCAGCGCCACTTGATCGATCACCACCAGCAAGGTGATGGCGATCATCTGGAACAGCTGGAACAGCCAGTATTCGCGGCGGCGCGCGCGGCCGTTGAAATCGAAGTATTTTTTCAGCGCAGTCAGATACCAGTTCATGGCGAGCCTTTTCTATTTTATTCGCAAAATGTTCAATTCAGGCATACAAAAAAAACATCGGCATGAAATTGCCGACGGAGCATGATAATAGACTTATAAGCTGATGTAAATTGTATGACATATTTCTGTTCAAATTGCCATTCAGGAGCCATCCATGACCGAAACCCGGCTGGAACAGTTGCTGCTGTACAGCGTCGCCTTCCACTATCTGGTGCTGATCCTGTGGTTCTGTCTGTTCTGCTTCGCCCACGACGCGCTGTACCGGCTGCATCGCCGCTGGTTCAGGCTGTCCGAAGCCGCCTTCGATCTGCTCAACTACGGCGGCATCGGCCTGTACAAGATCCTGGTGTTCGTCTTCAACCTGGCGCCGCTGCTGGCGCTATGGCTGAGCTCGCGCTGAATGCGAAACGGCGGCGGTCGTCCGACCGCCGCCGTCATTGGAATGGGCAGGAAATCAGTGGTCGCGCTTGTTCAGGAACAGGGTCAGCGTCAGTCCGCCCTCGCCGTCGTTCTGCGACTGGATGTTCTTCAAGGTGATGCCTGACGGCAGCAGCACGCTGATGCCGTGGCCGACGCCGTAGCGCGACAGCGTCTTCTCCAGCTGCTTGGCCACGCCCTTGGCCGGCAGCCTGGCTTCGTCGTCCAGCTCGAAGCCGTACGACTCCGCCGCGCTGCCCAACGCCACTTCCACTTGCTCGCGCGGCACGAAGCGCTCGGCGGCGGCGGTCAGCGCCTTGGCCTGCACCTCTTCCGGCTGGCTTTCCACCAGCGTCAGCAACTCGTCCTTGAAGCGCGCCTGCTCGACCGGATCTTCGATCTCGCCCGACAGCTGCTCCACCACGCTGGCCAGCATCTTGCTGCTGGACGCTTTGTCCGGCACCCGCAGCGCCTTCAGGAAATCGTCCAGCCAGAACTTGGCCTCGCGGCTGAGGCGGTCTACCGCATATACCGTCGGGCCGTGCTCCAGGATCAGCGCGCCCTTGTCGATCAGGCGCGGGTTGATGCCGGAGGCGTGGCTGATGTCGAACACGCCGCCTCCCTCGATGATGGTGAGGAAATCGTCGCGGATCTCGGACTTGAACACACCCAGCGCGCGCACTTCGCGCTCGCCGTCGGACAAGCCCGCGAACTGGATCACCAGCAGGTCGCCGGCGCTGATGTTGGGGTGCTGCGAGCGGCCGTACAGATGCTTGGCGATGCGCTGCGACACCTCAAGGAAATCCACCTCGCCGCGGAAGAACTGGCGGGTGTAGTGGTAGACCTCGTTCAGATTGAGATCGGTCTCGTGGACGAACTGGTGCTTCTTGCGATCGGAGACGATGCCCTTCAGGTAGCCGTCCAGCAGCAGGCCGGACACCGCCTCGTCCACCGCCGTGGTGCGCTCGGACAGCTGCAGCGGCTCGCCGCGCGTCGGGTTGCCCACCCGGTGCACCACCATGCATTCCACTCTAGATTCCGCTATCACCATCGCCGCGCTCCCGCAAAAGAATGCGCGATTATTGTCGCGGACCGCCGCCTTGGCAAGCGCCGCCAGCCAGACTGTCGGCCAGGAAATCCACCAGCAGCCTCACCTTGGGGCTGAGCTGGCGGTTGTGCGGATACAGCGCCCAGATGCCCTCCTCCGGCTCCGCGTAATCGGCCAATACCTCCACCAGCGCCCCGCTCTCCAGGTAGGCCGACACGTAGTAGTCCGGCAACTGCGCCAGGCCCATGCCGCGCACCGCGGCCTCGGCCAGCGGCGCGGCCGTGCTGCAGCGCATCCGCCCCTGCACGCGGACGCTCTGCCGCCTGCCGTTCACCTGCAGATGCCAGCCCTCGTTGCCGATCTGCAGGCACTGGTGCCGCTGCAAGTCCTGCGGCCGCCGCGGTTCGCCGCAGCGGGCCAGGTAGTCCGGCGACGCGCAAACATGATGGCGCCGCTGCGCCAGCTTGCGCGCCATCAGCGAGGAATCGGTCAAGCGGCCTATCCGTATCGCCAGGTCGTAGCCCTCGTGCACCAGATCCTTCACCTGGTTGGACAGGTCCAGGCTCACTTCCAGCAGCGGGTAGCGCTGCATGAAATCCAGCACCAGGGGAGAGATGTGGCTGTGGCCGTAGGCCAGCGGCGCGGTCAGCTTCAGCTGTCCCTGCGGCGCCGCCTGCAGTTGCGACACCGCCTGCTCGGCGTCGGCCAGCGACTCCAGCAGTTGGCGGCAATGCGCCAGATACAACTCTCCGGCCTCGGTCAGGCTGAGCTGGCGGGTGGTGCGGTACAGCAGCCGCGCGCCCAGCCTTTCCTCCAACTGTCCCACCTGGCGGCTGACCTGGGCGATGGAAATCCCCAGCCGGCGGGCCGCCCGGGTAAAGCTGCCGCAGTCGGCCACGGCGGTGAATTCCTGCATCCCTTCCCAACTGGCCATTTTTTCTCCACAGAAAAAATCATTTACCAATTCAGCCGATTATCGATAACCGGCAAAAAAATACAATGGTTGATTACCCTAGAGAACCGTCAATGCGAACAAGGAGTCGCCGATGAGCCATGACATCATCCGCTGCCAGGCTGCCGTAGCCTGGGCCGCCGGCCAACCGTTGAGCATCGAAGAGATCGAGGTGCATCCGCCCAAGGCCGGCGAGGTGCGCGTGAAGATGGTGGCCACCGGCGTCTGCCACACCGACGCCTTCACCCTGTCCGGCGCGGACCCGGAAGGCGTGTTCCCCTGCATCCTGGGCCATGAGGGCGGCGGCGTCGTCGAATCCGTCGGCCCCGGCGTCACCAGCGTGGCGGTGGGCGACCACGTGATCCCGCTATACACGCCGGAATGCCGCGAGTGCAAGTTCTGCCTGTCCGGCAAGACCAATCTGTGCCAGAAAATCCGCGCCACCCAGGGCAAGGGCCTGATGCCGGATGGCACCAGCCGCTTTTCCAAGGACGGCAAACCGATCTACCACTACATGGGCACCTCCACCTTCAGCGAGTACACGGTGCTGCCGGAAATCTCGCTGGCCAAGGTGAACAAGGCCGCGCCGCTGGAAGAAGTGTGCCTGCTGGGCTGCGGCGTCACCACCGGCATGGGCGCGGTGGTCAACACCGCCAAGGTGAAGGCCGGCGACAACGTGGCCGTCTTCGGCCTGGGCGGCATCGGCCTGTCCGCCATCATCGGCGCGCGGATGGCCGGCGCCGGCCGCATCATCGGCATCGACATCAATGAAGGCAAGTTCGAGCTGGCGAAAAAACTGGGCGCCACCGATTGCGTCAATCCGAATGGCTTCGACAAGCCGATCCAGGACGTGATCGTGGAAATGACCGACGGCGGCGTCGATTTCTCCTTCGAGTGCATCGGCAACGTCAAGGTGATGCGCGCGGCGCTGGAATGCTGCCACAAGGGCTGGGGCGAATCGGTGATCATCGGCGTGGCCGGCGCCGGGCAGGAAATCTCCACCCGTCCGTTCCAGCTGGTCACCGGCCGGGTATGGCGCGGCTCCGCCTTCGGCGGCGTGCGCGGCCGCACCGAGCTGCCGGAATACGTGGAGCGCTATCTGAAAGGCGAATTCCGCCTGGACGACTTCATCACCCATACCATGCCGCTGGAGCGCGTCAACGAAGCCTTCGACCTGATGCATGAAGGCAAGAGCATACGCTCCGTCATCCATTACGCGGCGGAGCCGGCATGAACGGGCTGCAGAAAATCGCCGACAGCCTGGCTTTCGGCGGCCGCCAGCAGCAGTGGCTGCACGATTCGGAAACGCTCTGCTGCCGGATGCGCTTCAGCGTGTTCCTGCCGCCAGCGGCCGACCATGGCAAGCTGCCATGGCTGCTGTGGCTGTCCGGGCTCACCTGCACCGACGAGAACTTCAGCCACAAGGCAGGCGCGCAGCGGCTGGCGGCCGAGCTCGGCATCGCGCTGGTGGTGCCGGACACCAGCCCCCGCGGCGAAGGCGTGGCCGACGACGCGGCCTACGACCTGGGCCAGGGGGCCGGCTTCTACCTCAACGCCGAGCGCGAGCCGTGGCGCCGCCACTACCGGATGTACGACTACGTCAGCGAGGAACTGCCGGCGCTGCTGCGACGCCATTTCCCGCTGAACGGCCGCTGCGCGATCGCCGGCCACTCGATGGGCGGCCACGGCGCGCTGATCTGCGCGATCCGTCGCCCGCAGGACTACGTGTCGGCGTCGGCGTTCAGCCCGATCTGCAATCCGAGCCAGGCGCCCTGGGGCCGCAAGGCCTTCGCCGCCTACCTGGGCGGCGACGAGGCCGCCTGGGCCGAGTGGGACGCCAGCCTGCTGCTGGCCGAGCGCGGCTGCCCGCTGCCGCTCAGGGTGGACATCGGCCTGGCCGATACCTTCCTCGCCGAGCAGCTGCGGCCGGACGCGCTGCAGCAGGCGGCGCGCAGCAGCGATGCGCGGCTGGAACTGCACCGCCACGCCGGCTACGACCACGGCTACTATTTCGTCGCCAGCTTCATCGACCAGCACCTGCGTTTCCACGCCCGCCATCTGCGGGCCTGACGCCACGCGCGGAACGCAAAAAAGCCAGGCTCGAGAGCCTGGCTTTTTTGTTGAATCTGGTGGAGGGAGAAGGATTCGAACCTTCGAAGGCAGAGCCGTCAGATTTACAGTCTGATCCCTTTGACCGCTCGGGAATCCCTCCAGAGCGGCGCATGGTATAGGCTTGCTTGCCGGCTGTCAACTTTCCGCGCGCCGATTCCGCCGCGACTTTCCCTGATTCACAAGCCCACCCCGCAGCCGTTTTCCACAGGCGGGCGCGTCCGCGCCATCATTCAACCTGCTTGCGGAAAAACGATGCACCTCCCTATCCATCGCCCTGTCTGCAGTCTGCTTTCCTCCCGCTCCCAAACCGACCTCGCCGCCCTGCCGCTGCTGCGGGACGCGCCCGAGTCGCTGATCCGCCACCTGGCGCGGCACGCCACCCCCGTGGACGGCAGGCAGCGCAAGCTGCTGTTCCTGCGCGGCGACCCTGAAAACTTCGTCGGCCTGGTGCTGCGCGGCGGCGTCTACCACTCGTTGCAGGAGCCGGACGGACATGAAGTGATCATGGACTGCACCCAGCCCGGCGAAATGGTCGGCGAAAGCGCCTTGCTGCAGCCCGGCCGCCGCAGCAGCAACGCGCTGCTCGGCCGCAACAGCCAGTTGCTGCTGCTGCATCAACAGCACTTCGCGCCGCTGCAGGACTGTCCACCGCTGATGAACCGGGTGCAGCAGCAGCTGTGCGCGCGGCTGCAGCGCATCAGCAGCTTCGTCGAAACCGTATGCCTGTACCGGCTGGAGGCCAGGCTGGCCCGCCACCTGCTGGCGGAGATGGAACAGAACGGCCGCCATGGCCCCGGCGGCGTGACGCTGCCGATGCCGGCCAACCAAGGCACGCTGGCCGCCATGCTCAACGCCAGCCGGCCGCGGCTGAACGCCCAGCTGCAGCAATGGCAGCGCGACGGCCTGATCCAGCTCTCCCGCCAGACGCTGCAGATTCTTGATCCCGGCCGGCTATCGCGCATCGCGAGGCAATCCCGGCAATGAATCCAAAAGCATATCTTTAACAGACAAAACATTCATTTGTCACCAAAGAAACAGTGCCGCCTTGCGTGTTACCCCATCCTGCAATCCCAACTGTCATAAAGGATGGCCACCATGCAAAGCTTCTCCATGGTCTGGCGGGAAATACACGCCAAACTGCAACGCCGCGCCCGCCACCTGTGCAAGGGCGACGTCCACCGCGCCGACGAGTTGTTGTCCGATACCGCCTTCAAGGTGCATCTCTACCTGCAGCATTCCCCCGGCCGGGTGCAGAACCTGGCCGGCTTCATGTTCCTGGCGCTCAACCACGCCTTCCTGGACCTGAAGCGCCGCCAGGGCCGGGAAATCAAGGTCATCGATCCCGATTCAGACCCGAGCGGCGACCAGGCCCAGGCCTGCGCCGGCCTGGGCCCCACGCCGGAACAGCAGTTGTCATCGCGGCAGCAGCTGGCCGAACTGGAATGCGCGTTCGCCGCCTTGAAGCCGGACCAGCAGCGGCTGTTCCAGCTGAAGTTCGAACAGGACCTTTCTTACGCCCAGATCGCCGCGCGGCTCGGCATCAACGAGGCGCTGGCCCGCAAGCGGGTGGAGCTGCTGCGCAAGGCGTTGCGCAGGCAGCTGGACCCCGATTTCACGCCCCCCGACAACCGCCGTCCGTGTCAGCAGCAGCGCGGGCGGCTTTCCGCCGCCAACGCCCGACACCACACCGCCTCCGCCGACGACAAGGACAAAGCCGCATGAAACCCTTTCCGCACATGATTCCGCTCCGGCTGGCCCGCTGGCTGCGCCTCCGGCTATCCCGGCCGCAGGCAGCGACGCCACCCGCGCGGAAAGGCCTGCCGGCCGCCGCCCCCTTCGCGGCCGATAAGCGCCGGAGCCGGCTGGACAGGCTGGAACGCCTGCCGCGGCTAGCACTGTCCTCACCCGTCAAGGAGCGCCTGACATGACCGCCAAACTGGGCAATCTGATCGGCGGACTGAAAAGAGCGGTGATCGAGGCGCAACGCTGCGTCTGCCATCAGCACATAGAGGAACTGCAGCAGTTCTTCATTCCCGACCAGGAGCAGGATCCGGCGCAAAACTTCCCCGAGGGCGCCTGGACCGCGCGCATGGTGGGCATGAACGTGCCGCGCGAGGTGAGCCGCAACGGCGTGGTCGCGATGGAGCACCACCAGGTCCAGGTGCCGCTGATCACGCTGCTGCCGCTGAAAAGCTTCGCCATCGAGAAAGTGGAGGTGCTGACCACGCTCAACCTGTCGTTGGCCGAAACCGCCGATGGCGAGCCGGACGCGGACGATGCGACCGCCGCCGAGGTGTTGGTCTCCATGCGCCAGCAGGATGAGCAGACCGCGGAGATCAAGATCGTCATCCAGGGCCTGGAGCCGCCCGCCGGCTACCTGCGCGTGGTGGCCGCCTACGAAAAGCTGCTGAACGCGCAGTTGCCCGCCTGAACGCCGCCTCCTCACCTCTGTTGCCAAGAAAGGAAACACCATGGCCGAGACCTCGGACAACAATCTGTTAAGCATGGCCCAGCAGTTTTCCGGCCTGCCGATGCAATCGCTGATCGGCGGGCCGCTGCAGGCGGCCGCCCAGGCGCAGCAAAGCCTGGCGATGACGCAGACCCAGGCCATCCTGGAAACCGGCTTCATCCGCCTGGTCGACCGCAACGGCAAGCTGACCGGCTACAAGCCGCTGACCGCCGCCATCGAGCTGGCGTCCAGCCGCCCCGGCCCCGCCGGCCAGGCCGCGTCGGCGCTGACGCTCAAGCTGCCGGTGCTCACCCTGATGCACATTCCGTCGCTGGCCATCCGCTCGGTGGACATCGCCTTCGACATGGAGGTGAAGTCCAGCTGCTCCCGGGAAACCGCGGAGCAATCCGCGTCCAAGCTGGACGCCGGCGCCGCCTGGGACGCCCGCGCCGGCTGGGGCGCCTTCGGCGTCGAGCTCAAGGGCTCGGTGTCCTACGACGCCTCCCACTCCCGCGGCGACAAGCAGGGCGCCAGCAAAAGCAACGACGCGCGCTACCACGTGGAGGTGAAGGCCGAGCAGCAGCCGGTGCCGGAAGGCCTGAAGCTGCTGTTGCAGGCCTTCGGCAAGAACATGGACATGGCGCTGGCGCCGCCCGACGCGCCCGCCGTCCCGCCCCCGGCTGGCGCCAACAGTTGATCCCGCCGCGCGGCGCCCGCCCATGCGTCGCCGCGCGTCTCCTCAAGGCCGCCACAGGATGAACACCATGCTGCTCCATTTCATCTCCCTGCCCTCGTCGGCGCAAATCGCCTTGTGGGCCGCGTCCGGCTGCGCCTGCGCCGCGCTGGTCCACCTGCTGCTGCGCAAGCTGGCGCCTGACCACGTCACCCAGAAGCAGAGCGACGAAGTGGGCGTCATCATCGCCGTGGTCGGCATCTTCTACGGCCTGATCATCGCCGCGCTGCTGGTGCGGGCGATCAACCACTTCGACGCCTCCTCCGACATCGTCGAGCGCGAGGCCGAGCTGGCCGGCTCGCTCTACCGGATGAGCGCCCAGGGCCTGCCCTCGGCGCGCCAGCCGGTGAAGGACAATCTGCTGGCCTATCTGGACGCCGTCGTCAGCCGGGAATGGCCGCTGCAGCAAAAGGGGGAAGAGGTGCCGGCCGGCTCGCCCGAACTGGGCCGGCTCAGCCGGGCGCTGGCCGCCGTCCACCCTGCAGACCGGCGCGAGGCGGAATACCTGAGCCTGGCGCAGAACCAGCTCAACGGCCTGTACGCCAGCCGGCATGCGCGGCTGTCCGACCAGGCGATGACCATCCCCCTGGACATCTGGTGGGTCAGCCTGATCGGCGAGGTGCTGCTGATCTTCTTCGCCTGGCTGATGCACGTGCCCAGCAAGGCCGTGCACTTCTTCCTCACCTGCGCGATGGCCGCCTCCATCTCCATCGTGCTCGCCATCATCCTGATCTACGACACCCCGTTCTACGGCGACATCAGCGTGTCGCCGGAACCGTACCGCAAAACGCTGCGCGCCATCCGCGCCGACAGCCTGGACGGCTGAGCCGCGAAAACCCATCGGCCCCGTTCACGCGCCGGCCGCCGCCGCGTCCATAGGGCAAGCGCTCGCCAGCGCCCTCTTCCCCCCATTCGCGATCCAGGAGACATCATGGCAGACAACACCGCAGTCAACGGACAGATCACCGACGCCGTCACCCAAACCAACGTCAAGGTCGTGGCGGAAGCGCCGGCCCAGGCGATGGCCTCGCTGTACCAGCTGGCCAGCCACTCCGCCGGCCTGGCGCTGCAGAACTCGGTCCACAGCCAGCAGGCGCTGAACCAGATCTCCAGCGCGGTGATTTCCAAAGCGGTGTCGATGATCCTGTCCATCGGCGAGAAAAGCAGCTGAGCCGCCATCCTCCACGGAGAGCTAGATCATGCCCTTCCCCAACTTCAAAAACCTGTTCGGCGACAAACCGGCCGCCGGCCAGGACGGCGCCCAGGCCAAGTCGGACCCGCCGGCGGCATCCGCCGCAAAGAACGGCCCGGCCCAGCCCCCCGGACCGCCGCCCGCGCCGCCGTCGTCCAGCCCGCTGAACAGCTTCACCAGCCAGCTGAAAACCGCGCCGGACGGCAACCCGGACACCAGCGCGCTCAACAGCCAGATCGTGCAGGCGGTGCAGCTCAGCAACAGCGAAACCGCCGCCTACGCCGGCAGCCAGATCGCCGTCGCGCCCAACATGATGATCAGCCAGGCCGGCGGCCTGGTGGCGCAGGCCGGCGCCAACTACTTCGACAGCGCGAGCAAGCTGGCGCTGGCCAGCAAGAGCGTGCTGCTGAAGGACATGACCGAGAAATTCGCCAAGCAAGATCTGAAGGGCGCTGCCGAGGACGCGCTGGGGGTGCTGATCACCGACCTATTGGTCGGCACCGCGGCGGCGGTGGCGGCGGCGGCCGGCGCGATGGAGGGCGAGGCCGCGCATTTCGCCTTGGACAAGATTGATCAAAGTTTGACCAAGTACCAAGCCTTACTCAACCAGCAGCATCACTGATCTCCCATTGAGACTCTTCGCATTCACCACCAAGGCCTATCGGATGAACAGGCCATCAAAACCAGGAGGACATCATGAGCGAAATTAATACTTTAGTTCTTGGGGGAGGAGGATCGAAAGGAATTGTCTACCCTCAGGCAATCGAAGTACTTTCCGACCCAAGCAATAAGCTGATCGACCTATATAAAATAAAACACATCATCGGCTCCAGCGCCGGCGCGCTCACTGGCTACATTTTATGCATGGGCGGCACTACGACCGCCTTGAAATATCTATCCCCATCCATGTCGGAAGCCTTACCCTTTGCCAAGAAGGGGACTGAAGGTGCAAGCCTGTTTAGGATATTAGTTGGAGGCGCATTAGGCCACAATTACACCGAAAGCGAACTTGACGGATCAAGCATACCGTCCATTCTGAACATTATTACTCGTGCCGCGCTTGCGAATGCCCTGACCAAGGTCAATACTGAGTTCAATAAGAAAAACATCACAAAGCCCAATACAAATTCATTCATTCGAGGTGAAGAGTGGAGCTATGAAGCTTACGACAGCCGGCTTTTTCTACCATATGAAATCCCAGGCGACCTTGGGGAGCTGGAATTAAAAGAGCTCTATCTAGCGCTCGCTTCCGCATGGAAAGATCTCGACATATCGGGGTGCTACCTGGTCTCAACACACAGATATCTTCTCGCCATCTTTACCGCACTGGGCATTAATAACGGCTGGAAGGAATTAACCGTAACATGCACCCGATTATTTGGCGACCGGATAAATCAAGACTACATCCAATCATTAGAAAGCAACTTTGGCTCGCTAAATTACATTTCGTCAAAAGTAAGCGAATCTGCAAAGCTAAGAAGCACCACGGCATTCAACCAAGACAGAACAACCTGCCTGCTTTCCGCAGCAGTGGCCAGTGGATCCTATCCACTGCTATTCTCGCCTTGCTCCATCTCAGCAAACATCCACGACCGTTCAATTATCTACACCGATGGAGGATGCTTAAGCAATCTTCCTGCCGAGGCCATCCTTCACATTGGGGAAGTTAACAACTCCAAAGACGAGACTATTGCACTTGCAATTGGGCTCAATTCTACGGACGAGATCGGAGAAACGTTGACCTTCATCCCCAAACACATTCTCCGAGCCATCTCAATCCGCTCATCATTCGGAAATAGAATAATCATCCCCAAGTCGAACTCATCATTCTCAATCAAAAAGAAGAAAATCATTCAATCAGAAAGCATCGCCACCGAATCAAAAAATGGGAAATTATTCAAAGCCGAGAATTACAAAATATACTACGCAGCCAAACAACCCATCCATCCCATTAGCTTAACGCTAGAGTACAATGAGGAAAACATTAACAACCCTAAAATATCTGCTTCTATTGAAGACTATTGCACAACCATAAAACATCAATTTGAAGAGCTTCTAAAAGAAGAGCGCCGATTATCCATACTCGGCTCGGAAGATCTCAAACTATGGGCAGATCAAAACGGAATATAAGTAAATCTCCAAGAACAGGCTGACCCGACAAGGCCAGTCTGTTCCGCCAAGCCAGTCAAAAAAATTCCGCTTTCTCTGATGGAAAGCGCACGCACCGCGATTCCATGCAATACATGCATCCGTTTTTGTGAGCCGTTTTCAAGCCCCCCTCCCAAACTCTTCATTACAGCATAAACACCCAGTTTCTGATTTCACGACCACGCCACGCCACCGTCCCCAGCAAGACAGTGCCCACGCCACCCAAACGCCCCACTTCATGGACACACCCGACCAAGACGCCAACGGCGCCGCGCCGCGCGGCGGCATGCTGCGCGGCAGCATCCCGGAACTGAGCAAGAGCCCGGTGCACCTGCTGTCGGCCATCGTCACGCTGGCCGCCGACAAGCTGTGGGACGTGATGCTGCTGGACATGGCCAAGGCCATGCCCCTGCAGGAGAAAACCCGCTTCTTCCTGCTCTCCGGCCTGCTGCTGTTCAGCTTCATCGGGCTCAGCGCCGCGCTGACCCAGCTCTGGGTGGACAAGGACAGTCTGGGCATGGCCTTGGCCAAGGGCGTGGCGATGGGGATTCTGGCCGGCCTGCCGTACTCGTTCGGCTCCACCGAGCTGGGGCTGCTGTTCATCGGCTGGTCCGGCATCAACGAGCTGCAAAAGATGGACAAATAAACCTTCACTCACGCAAGGAGAACCCGCAATGCGCGTCACCCGCATCTCTCGCCGCCGTCTGGCCGCCCTGCTACTCGCCGCCGCCTGCGGCCAGGCGGCCGCCGCCGCTCCGCCGCTGCCCGCGCTGGGCGCCGATCCCAAGCAGAACACCGTCTCCGGACTGTCCTCCGGCGCCTTCATGGCCGCCCAGTTCAGCGTCGCCCACTCGGCCCGCGTGGCCGGCGCCGGCATCGTCGCCGGCGGGCCGTTCTATTGCGCCGGCTTGGGCGGCCTGAACGGACCGGAACGCTTCCTGACCACCGCCACCACCCAGTGCATGCGCCCGTTGGGCGCGGCCCCATCCGGCGCGGCAGCCTGGCAGGCGGCGCAAAAGTTCGCCCAGCAGAAACTGATAGACCCGGTGGACAACATCAAGCGGCAGCGGCTGTACATCTTCACCGGCGCGTCGGACAGCATCGTGCTGCCAAAAGTGGTGGCCCAGACACGGGCCTTCTACCAGAGCGCCGGCGTGCCCGACTCGCAGATCCGCTATATCGACAACGTCAACGCCGGCCACGCGCTGATCACCGCCAACGCCACAGACCTGAAATGCCCAGCCAACGCCGCGCCCAATCTCAACAACTGCGGCTTCGTCCAGTCGCATGACATCCTGCGCCAACTGTACGGGCAGTTGAAGCCGCCCGCGGCCAAACTGTCCGGCCAACTGAAGGATTTCGACCAGACCGAGTTCTCCAAGACAGGGTATACAGGGCTGTCCGACACCGGCCATGTCTACATTCCGGCCGCCTGCGCCAAGGACAGCTGCCGCGTGCACGTGGCCTTCCACGGCTGCACCCAGGAAGACCGCCGCATCGGCAACCGCTTCTACGCCACCACCGGTTACAACGAGATCGCCGACAGCAACCGCATCGTGGTGCTGTATCCGCAGATCCGCACCGATCCCAAGCGCAACCCGCAAGGCTGCTGGGACTTCTGGGGCTACAGCAGCAAGGATCCGGCCAATCCCGACTACTACGCCAAGCACGCGCCGCAGATGTCCGCCATCCGCGCGATGCTCGACCGCCTGAACAGCCACCGCAAATAAGGAGCAAGCCATGGATCCCCAATTCCTGTCCGACTGGTTGCGGAGCCTCGACGACGGCTGGCAACGGCTGGCAGAGGCCGGCCTGCCCGATGAGCGGGCGTGGAAAGGCGCGCTCAAAGCCTGGCTGGACTGCGGCCAGCGCCTGGCGGAACGGCAGCAGGAGACGCAGCGCCAATGGTCCGAGGCCTGGCTGCGGCGCGCGGGCGCGGACTCGCTGTTGGCCTTTTGCCGCCAATGCGACGAGGTCTGCACCGAGTTCGCCCGGCAAAGCCTGCTCTGGCAGCTGGAGTGGAGCGCCGGGCTGCGGCGCCAGGCCGGCGAACTGGCGGGCTCTCTGCTGCAGGCGCGGGGCGAGGGCGACGCGCTGCTGGCCCTCAACGCCGCCGTCCAGAGCGGACGCCAGAGCTGGGACGAACAACTGGAGGCCTTGCAGCAGACGCTGAGCGAGTTGTCGCCGGCGCTGGCGCAGAACCTGCAGCAATGGCTGACGCCGCCGCCCGAGAACCCGCCCGAGACCTGAATCGCCGCCCCGGCGCCGGGGCGGCGCCCACCACCCTGAAATGGAGAACACGCGATGAAAACCAACGCAGCAGGCATCAGCCTGATCAAGCAATTCGAGGGCGTCCGCCTCGCCGCCTACCAGGACATGGTGGGTGTCTGGACCATAGGCTACGGCCACACCGGGCCGGACGTGAAAGCCGGCATGACGATCACCCAGCAACAGGCGGACCAGTTGCTGGCCGCCGATCTGGAGAAATTCGAAACCGGCGTCCGCAAAGCCGTGATCGTGCCGCTGAACGCCAACCAGTTCTCCGCCTTGGTCAGCTTCAGCTACAACCTGGGGCTGGGAAACCTCCGCAGCTCCACGCTGCTGCGCCTGTTGAACAAGGGCGATTACGACGGCGCCGCCGCGCAGTTCCCGCGCTGGAACCGGGCCGGCGGCCAGGCCGTGCCCGGACTGACTCGCCGCCGCAAAGCCGAGCAGGCGCTGTTCCTGACGCCTGCCCCCTGCTGAGCTTCACAAGCCGCCTCTCCCTCCGTCCTGACAACAGTCCGCCGGCTCCGCCGCGGGCTGTTTTCGCACTCAACCTCCGGAGATACGCCATGCACAACGAACTGAACAGTCTGCACGCCCATGTTTCCCAGTTGCTGGGCCAACACCTGAGCGACTGGGCCGGCGAACTGATGAGCGGCGCCGCCGTGCGGGACGACAACCGCCGCCTTGCCGAACAGCAAGCGCTGCTGGCCATGCGCGGCGCGCTGACCCCGCTGCTGGGGCGCGAACAGGACGCCCATCATGGCTGAGTCGCCGCTGAATCCCGCCCTGCGCCAGGTGGCGGAGCAATACCTGGGCCGGCCGTTGCAGCCGCAGGAAGAGCAGGCGCTGGCAGCCTTTCAGCAAAAGCTGCAAACCTCGCCGCAACCGGCGGCCGCTGCCATCCAGCAGGCCAGGCAGCAGACGCAGCAGGCCATCGCCCAAGGGCAAAACCGCGCCGGCGCCAGCGTGCGCGACATCCTGGCCTCCATCCAGGCCAGCTCCAGCCAGGCGCTGCAGGTACAGGAAGCCGAGGAACAAGCGATTCTCAAGCTGTTGGAAGGCACGCAGGACCTCGCCGAGCTGCGCCCCGCCACGCTGCAGCCGGCGATGGCGGGACTGCAGCCCGGCAGCCAGCTGGCGCTCGGCCAGATCGCCGAGCACCTGTCGAACCTGGCGCGCCAGGAAGTGGAGAAATGCTTCAACCAGTACTTCGGCCCGCTGTCCGCGCAATTGCAGGAAGTGGTGCACAAGCTGCAGGCGCAGGAAGCGGCCGCCGAGCCGGCCCCGGCTGAGAGCGGCGTTCACAGCGGCGATGCCCCGCCGTCCAAGCAGTAGCACCGGGACATGGCGTCCGCGCCGGCCGCCATGCCCGACGGTGCGCCTGACCAACACACCGCACTCGAGGAGCCAAGCATGTCCTTCCCGACCTCCGTCAACGACCAGATCACCGACGCCGTCACCCAGGCCAACGTCAAGGTGCTGGCCGAAGCCCCCGCCATGGCGATGGGCTCGATCTACCAGAGCATGGCCCACTCCACCGGCATCCTGTTCCAGAACGCCGTCTCGGCCCAGCAGCAGCAGAACACGCTGGCCCAGGCCGCCGCCAACATGGGCGTGATGCAGATTTACAGCATGGACACCATGGCCGGCGCCGCCGGCACCGAGAAAATGGCGCAGGGCGGCATCGCCGACAATCTGACCAGCCTGCTCACCGTGCTGCAGTCGTTCCGTTGATTCCCGCCTCATCCGCGATAGGAGCTAGAAAATGGCTTACAACACCGCCGTAAACGATCAGATCACCGACGCCGTCACCCAGACCAACGTCAAGGTGCTGGCCGAAGCCCCCGCCATGGCGATGGGCTCGCTGTTCCAGACCGCGTCCCATTCCACCGGCATCCTGTTCGAAAACGCCACCTCGGCCCAACAGCAGCAGAACACGCTGTCCCAGGCCGCCGCCAACATGGGCGTGATGCAGATCTACAGCGTCGACACCATGGCCGACGCCGCCGGCACCGAGAAAGTGTCCCAGGCCGGCATCGCCGACAACCTCAGCAGCCTGATGACCGTGCTGCAATCCTTCCGCCGCTAAGCGCGCGCCGATCGGAGATTAAGACATGGCTAACAACACCGCCGTAAACGATCAGATCACCGACGCCGTCACCCAGGCCAACGTCAAGGTGCTGGCCGAAGCCCCCGCGATGGCGCTGGGCTCGCTGTTCCAGACCATGGCCCACTCCACCGGCATTCTGTTCGAGAACGCCATCTCGGCCCAGCAGCAGCAGAACACGCTGTCGCAGGCCGCCGCCAACACCGGCGTGATGCAGATCTACAGCGTGGACACCATGGCCGACGCCGCCGCCACCGAAAAAGTCAGCCAGGGCGGCATCGCCGACAACCTGACCAGCCTGATGACCGTATTGCAATCGTTCCAGCGCTGATTTTCCCCACTCCATAACACAGGAGGCATTCAATGGCATTCCCCACCTCAGTCAACAACCAGATCACCGACGCCGTCACCCAGGCCAACGTCAAGGTGCTGGCCGAATCGCCCGCGATGGCGATGGGCTCGATCTACCAGAGCCTGGCGCACTCGACCGGCATCCTGTTCCAGAACGCCGTCTCGGCGCAGCAGCAGCAGAACACGCTGGCCCAGGCCGCCGCCAACATGGGCGTGATGCAGATCTACAGCATGAACACCATGGCCGGCGCGGCCGCCACGGAAAAAGTGGCGCAGGGCGGCGTCGCCGACAACCTGACCAGCTTGCTGACGGTATTGCAAAGCTTCCGGAACCGCTAAGCCCGGTTCCGCTCTTCCCCTGCGTTACGCCCCGGCCACGGGGCGCTTTTTTTTTGCCGGCGCCTCAGGCCGGCTTGAACATGGACGCGATCGCCTCCACCGCCGTCCGCACCCGCGCCACTTTCTGCAGGTCGGGGTGCAACACCAGCCACATGTCCACCGGGTCGGTCCGATCCGGCCACACCCGCTCCAAGCCGGCGTCTCGATCGGCGATGAAACAGGACAGCATGGCGATGCCCATGCCGGCCAGCGCCGCCTGCCTGAGCGACAGCTGCGAATTGGCCTGCAGCGCGATGCGCGCCTGGTCCACGCTTTCGCCGCATAGCCGCTGCCAGTGGCGCGGCACGGTGTCGCGCGGGAACATCAGCAGCTCGTGGCCGGCGAAGCCGTCGCCGGGAAGCGGCCGTCCGCGCCGCGCCAGGTAATCCGGCGACGCGTACAGACTCATGTCGATGGCCGCCAGCTTGCGCACCAGCACCTCGCCCTTGTCCGGCCGCAGGCTGCGGATGGCGAAATCCACCTCGCCGGCCGCCACGTCGCGGATCGACAAGCCGGTCAGCAGCGTGAACTCCAGTTCCGGATGCCGCCGCGACAGCTCGGCCAGCGCCGGGATGATGAAGGCCTCGGCCACGGTGTCGGTGGCGGCGATGCGCACCGGCCCGGCCAGCTGGCGGTCGCTGTGCGCGGCCTTGCGGCTGAAGGCGTCGGCGGCGGCTTCCATCCGTTCGGCGTCGGCCAGCAGCATGGCGCCGGATTCGCTCAACTGATAGCCCTGCGGCGTGCGCAGGAACAGCCGGCTGCCGATCTCGGCCTCGAAAGCCTGCAGCCGCCGGCCCACCGTGGCCTGATCCACCCCCAGCTGCTGCGCGGCGGCACGCAACGTGCCCGCGCGGGCGAGGCTGAGAAAGTAACGGGCATTGTCCCAATTCATGCTGCGTCCGCCTGCCTTAAAATGCGAAATTGCATCACCATTTATCATATTTGTCTATTTTTTCGCACCATCATCTCGCCTAGCATGGCTGCGTTTTCCACCTGGGGACGCCATTCATGCCTCACGCCCAATCGGTCCGGACCGGACTGCCCACCCTGCTGGCGCTCAGCGCCGGCATGTTCATGGCGGTGCTCGACACCAATATCGTCAATCTGGCGCTGCCGGCCTTGCTGCGCAGCCTGGACGCCAGCCTCAGCCAACTGACCTGGATCGTGGACGCTTACGCGCTGGGCTTCGCCGGCCTGATGCTCAGCGCCGGCTGGCTGGCCGACCGCTTCGGCCCCCGGCGGATGCTGGCCTGGGGGCTGGCCCTGTTCGTGCTGGCCTCGCTGCTGTGCGGGCTGGCGCCCGGCGCGAGGACGCTGATCCTCTTTCGCTTGCTGCAGGGCATGGCGGCGGCCTTGTTCATTCCCAGCTCGCTCGGCCTGTTGCGCCACGCCTTTCCCCATCCGGCCGAGCGCGCGCGCGCCGTCGGCCTGTACGGCGGCCTGTCCGCCTCGGCCGCCGCGGCCGGCCCGGTGCTGGGCGGCCTGCTGCTGGCGCCGCTGGGCTGGCGCGGCGCCTTCCTGATCAACGTGCCAATCGGTCTGGCCGCGCTGCTGGCCATCCCCTTCGTGGTGCCGCATCGCCAAGCGATGCCGACCCGCGGCGCCGACCTGCCCGGCCAGGCGGCCGGCATGCTGACGCTGCTGCTGGCCAGCTACGCGCTGATCGAAGGCCCGCGCCTGGGCGCGCCCGTCCTGTTCGCCCTGCTGCTGGCGGTCGCCGGCTGCGGCCGCCTGTTCTGGCAGCTGGAAAACGCCAACCCGCAGGCGATGGTGCCGCCCGAGTTGTTCCGCAACCCGGTTTTCGCCGCCGCCAACTGGGTGGGCTTCGCCATCGGCGTCGCCTATTTCGGCACCCTGCTGCTGCTCAGCCTCTACCTGCAGCAAGGCCTGGGCCTGGACGCGCTGCATGCCGGCCTGGCCATGCTGCCGCTGGCCGGATGCCTGATCATCGGCAACGTCGCCGCCGGCCGCCTGCTGCCGCGGTTGGGCGCCCGCCGCCAGATCCGCGGCGGCCTGCTGCTCTCTGCCGCTGGCTATCTGCTGCTGGCCCTCGCCGACGGCCATGCGCTGGCCTGGTCGCTGCTGGCGATGCTGCCGCTGGCGCTGGGCACCGCGCTCGCCATCGCGCCGATGACCGCCACCGTGCTGGAAAGCGCGCCGCCGCATCTGTCCGGCACCGCGTCGGCCGTGCTGAACGCCGTCCGCCAAACCGGCGCCCTGGTCGGCGCCGCAGGCGCGGCTCTCGCCGTCGGCTATGGCGCCGACCTCCGCCATGCCTTGGCCATCGGACTCTCCGTCGCCGCGCTGGCCTCGCTCAGCGGCGCGCTCATCGCAGGCTGGATACCGCGGGCGGGCCAGCAGGCTGCGCCGGAACCGGCGCCGGCCGCGCGCTGACGACGGGCCGGGGCAGCGGCATGGCCTCGCAGGGCGGGCGATAGCGGGCATCCCTGGCCAAAGGGCTAGCCATGGGACCCCGCGCCGGTCTGCCATACTCAGCAGGCCCCGATGCTGTCGCGGGCGCATCGCAGGATGGTCAGGTATCAACGAGTTGCAGCCAGCTTCATCAACGCTCTGGAGAACCCACCATGCATTCCGTCAATCCGCGCGCGCGCCTGTTGCGCGCCGCCCTGCTGTCATGGATGCTCGCGGCCGGCCAGGCGGTGGCCGCTGCCGCGCCGCCGCTGCCCGCGCTGGGCGCCGACCCCATGCAGAACACCGTGTCCGGCCTGTCTTCCGGCGCCTTCATGGCCGCCCAGTACAGCGTCACCTATTCGGCCAGCGTGGCCGGCGCCGGCATCGTCGCCGGCGGACCGTTCTACTGCGCCGGCCTGAACAAGCTGGGCGGCGCCGACCGCTTCATGATGACCGCCAGCAACCAGTGCATGCGGCCCCAGGGCGCAGCGCCATCCGGCGCGGCCGCCTGGAAAGAAGCCCAGCAATTCGCCAGCCAGGGCTTGATCGACCCGGTGGACAACATCAAGCGGCAGCGGCTGTACATCTTCACCGGCGCGTCAGACAGCGTGGTCTATCCCAAGGTGGTGGCGCAGACGCGGGCCTTCTACCAGCACGCTGGCGTGCCCGACTCGCAGATCCGCTATGTCGACAACGTCAACGCCGGCCACGCGCTGCTCACCTCCAATCCCGGCGACGAGGCCTGCCCGGTCAACGTCTCCCCCGCCGCGGGCAGCACCAAGACCAATCTCAACAACTGCGGCTTCATGCAGTCGCAGGACATCCTGCGCCAGCTGTACGGCAACCTGAAGCCGCCCGCCGCCAGGCTGTCCGGCGAGCTGCTGGATTTCGACCAGACCGAGTTCGCCGACGGCCGCTACACCGGCCTGTCCGACATCGGCCACGTCTACATCCCCGCCGATTGCCGCAAGCAAAGCTGCCGCGTGCACGTGGTGTTCCACGGCTGCACTCAGGAAGACAGCCGCATCGGCAACCGCTACTACACCAGCACCGGCTTCAACGAGATGGCGGACCGCAACCGCATCGTGGTGCTGTACCCGCAGATCCGCACCGACCCCAAGCGCAATCCGCAGGGCTGCTGGGATTTCTGGGGCTACAGCAGCAAGAACCCGAGCAATCCCGACTACTACGCCAAGAACGCGCCGCAACTCTCCGCCATCCGCGCGATGGTGGAGCGTCTTGACAGCCCCCGCCCATGAAAAGGAAACCCGAGATGGAACCCCACCCGCTGAATGCCTGGCTGCAGCATGGCGATGCCGGCTTGCAGGCCTGGCAGCCGTTGATGCGCCAATTTTTCTTCGCCGGCCTGCCGGCCCACCATGACTGGAAGTCCGGCCTGCAGGCCGGACTGGAGCGCAAGCAGCGCCTGGACGAATGGCAACGCGGAGAAAGCCACCAGTGGCGGCAGGCGCTGAGGCATCATGTCGACGCCGACGGCTGGCTGGACTACTGCCAGCAATGCCAGGACATCGGCCAGCAGTTCGGCCACCAGCTGTTGAATTGGCAGTTGAAGCTGCTGACGCTGTGGCGGCAGCACGGCTACGAATTGCTGCGCAATCTGCTGGAATCGCGCGGCGGCGCCGACGACCTGCTGGCGTTCAACGCCCTGGGGCAGAGCATCAGGCAAAGCATGGGCGTGCACCAGGAAGACCTGCAGCAATTGCTGACCGGCTTCTCCCCGGCCCTGCAGGACTGCCTGCAGCAATTCCTCGCCGCCAAAACCGAGCGGGTAGTCTCCTAGCGTCCGCCGCCGGCCTCCATCGCCGGGGCCGGCTCTTCTCCCCTCGCGACGCTGCAGGCGGCGATGGCGGCTTCCCCGCCTCCGGACTCGCCCCTCCCGCTCACAGCAGCACCCGCCGCGCCGGCTCCTCCCAGCGGCGGCGCTGGCTAAGATGGCGGCTCGCCGCGATCTCGCGTTGAAACAACCAGGCATAGCAACGGAACAGATGATGCATGACGCACTCCTCGCATGGGATGGCAGATGGGTGATGCGTGCTAGGATAGTCGCCTGATTGTTCCGAAATAAATCCGCAAAATCGGATTGATTGTCCTGATATGAAAACAATGCCGTCGCCGGACAACTTGCTGGCCTTCGATGCGCTGGCGCGCGCCGGCAGCTTCACCGCCGCCGCGGATCTGCTGGATTGCCACAAGAGCCTGGTCAGCGCGCGGGTCAAGGAGCTGGAGCGGGAGATGGGCGCGGCGCTGGTGCTGCGCACCACGCGCAGGGTGGCGCTGACCGAGGCCGGCGAGCGGCTGCGCCCCCACGCCGCCAGACTGCGCGAGACGCTGTCCCAGGCGCGGATGGCGGTGGACGAAACGCAAAGCGACATCGAAGGCCCGCTGACGGTCAGCACCACCTCGTCGCTGGCCCAGCACGTGCTGGGGCCGGCGCTGAGCGAGCTCGCCGCCTTGCATCCCGGCCTGCAGCTGTCGCTGGAAGTGAACAACCGGCTGCAGGACCCGGTGGCCGACGTGCTGGACTTCTGCCTGCGCTCGGCCCGCTCCCACACCGTGCATGACGACAGGCTGGTGGCGCGGCTGGCCGGCTACGCCAGCGAGAACCTGTACGCGTCTCCGGCCTATCTGGCCCGCCACCCGGCCATCCGCCAGCCCGCCGACCTGGCCGCGCATCGGCTGCTGGTGATGGAATCGGAGCAACGCGGCGGACTCAAGCTCGCGCGCGGCGAACAGCTGCTGTCCCAGCCGGTCGGCGCGCTGTTCTATCTGAACGACTACCCGCTGCGGACCCACCTGGCGCTGGCCGGGCACGGCATCACGATGCTGGCCGATTACGCGGTGCAAAGCCATCTGCGCGACGGCGAGCTGGCGCGGGTGCTGCCGGAATGGCATTGCGACTACTGGCCGATCTATCTGGTCCACCCCTTCCGCGCGCCGCTGACGCG
Source organism: Chromobacterium violaceum ATCC 12472 (assembly GCF_000007705.1). Classification (NCBI taxonomy): domain Bacteria; kingdom Pseudomonadati; phylum Pseudomonadota; class Betaproteobacteria; order Neisseriales; family Chromobacteriaceae; genus Chromobacterium; species Chromobacterium violaceum. The sequence continues at coordinate 742,919 of NC_005085.1, read as the reverse complement.
CAAGTACCAGACCTTCATCGATTTCGTGCTGCCGCGCGTCGCCGCCGCGCTGCCGGAAAACCAAATGGATCAGACTGGCCGCGCCAACAGCACCCGGTAAAACTCGACAAAGGCGCGCGCCGCCGCCGGCGCGTGGCGGCCGGGCGGGAACACCGCGTAGACGCCGCCCTTGGGCAAGGTCCATTGCGGCAGCAGGTGGATCAGCCGTCCCTGGCGCAGATCCTCCTGCACGCTGAACGAATCCAGCACCGACATCCCCGCCCCGGCCAGCAGCAGCGAGCGCAGCGAGGCGGCGGAATCCACCTTGATCCGCGCGCGCATCCTCACCGTCTCCTCCGCGCCGCCCGCGCCGGCGAAGCGCCAGGTCAGCGGCGTCTTCAGCAGCGTCAGCGCCACCCAGTCGTGCCCGGCCAGCTCGCCGGGATGCGCCGGCATGCCGCGCTCGCGCAGGTAAGCCGGCGACGCCACCAGTTGCTGGGCGAACTCTCCCAGCTTCAGCGCCCTGAGCGAGGAGTCGCGCAGCGTGCCCAGGCGTATCGCCAAGTCCATGCCTTCCGCCACCAGGTCCACCATGCGGTCGATCGCGTGCAGCTCCAGTTGCAGGCCGGGATGCCGGCGGATGAACTGGGTGGCCGCCGGCGCCACCGATTCCGCCATATGGCTGACCGGCGCGGTCAGGCGCAGCGTGCCGGACAGCTCCGCCGCGCCGTGGCCGGCCTGCAGCAGCGCGTCGCGCAGGGCCGCCAGCGCCGGCTGCGCGTCCAGGTACAAGGCCTGGCCGGCCTCGGTCAGCTTCACCCGCCTCGTGGTGCGGGTGAACAGCGTCGCGCCCAGCTGCGCCTCCAGCCGGCCCACCTGCAGGCTGACGTTGGCCTTGGTCATCCCCAGCCGCTCCGCGGCGGCGGTGAAGCCGCCGGCTTCCGCCACCGCCACGAAGATCTGCAGCCCTTCCAGATTGTTCTCTACGCCCCGCGCCATATCAACTGTCAATTTTTCAATAACAATCAATTATGGTTGCAGCCGTTTATCGAATCAATTCAAAAGCGCATCATGCACTCCATCAGCGCTGCGACGCGGCGCCTCAATCCGATATCAAACCAGGAGTCTCACCATGAAAATCGCACTGATCGGCGCCAGCGGCTATGTCGGTTCCGCCCTGTTGAAAGAAGCCCTGTCCCGCGGCCACCACGTCACCGCGCTGGTTTCCCGTCCGGAGCGCATCGCAGCCCAAGCCAATCTGGCCGCCGCCAAGGTGGACGTGCAGGACAGCGCCCAGCTGGCCGAACAGCTGAAGGGCTTCGACGCCGTGCTCAGCGCCTTCAGCGGCCACGCCCAGGCCGAGCAGTTCGACTACTTCGTGAAGGGCATCCGCTCCATCATCGCCGCGGCCAAGGCCGCCCAGGCCCCGCGCCTGTTGGTGGTCGGCGGCGCCGGCAGCCTGGAAGTGGCCCCCGGCGTGCAACTGGTGGACACCCCGGAATTCCCGGAACAATGGAAGGCCTCGGCGCTGGGCGCCCGCGAAGCGCTGAACCTGCTGCGCGCCGAAACCGAGCTGAACTGGACGCTGCTGAGCCCGTCGGCGATGCTGCAGCCGGGCCAGCGCACCGGCCAGTTCCGCCTGGGCAAGGACCAGTTGCTGGTCGACGCCGAAGGCAACAGCCACATCTCGGTGGAAGACTACGCCGTCGCCATGATCGACGAACTGGAAAAAGGCGAACACCAGCGCAGCCGCTTCACTGTCGGCTACTGATCATCCGCCGGCAAAACAAAACCGCTCCCTTCGGAGCGGTTTTTCTTTGCCCAAGCGGGGCGCTTACAGCTTGAAGCGCGACACCAGCCCCTCCAGCGACTGCGACAAGCGCTCCAGGTCCGCCACCACCTGGCCGGCGCGCCCGATCTCGGCGTCCGACTGCAGCGCCTGCGACGACATCTGCTCGGCGGTGCGCGCCATGTCCTCGGTGGCCTTGGACTGCTCGCTGGCGGCGTCGCGGATCTCGGCCGCCTGGCGCACCACCAGCTGCATGCTGGACTGGATCTCGGAAATCTGGCGCTGCGCCTCCTCGGCCAGCTCCACGCCGCCCTGCACCGCGCCGTAGGTCTTCGCCACGCGCTCGCGCGCCTGGCCCGAGCCCTGCTGCATGCCGCCGACCATGTCGTCGATCTCCACCGTGGCCTGGCTGGTGCGCTCGGCCAGCTTCCTCACCTCGTCCGCCACCACGGCGAAGCCGCGGCCCTGCTCGCCGGCGCGGGCGGCCTCGATCGCCGCGTTCAATGCCAGCAGATTGGTCTGGTCGGCGATGTCCTTGATCACCCCGGCGATGCTGCCCACCTGGGCCGAGCGGCGCTCCAGCTCCTCCATCACCGTCTTCACCTCGTCCATAGACTCGGCGACCGAGCCGATCTCCACGCTGACCCGTCCCACCGCTTCCGCGCTTTGCGACGACAGCGCGCCGGCCTGCTGCACCGCCTCGGCGGTGCCGTGGCAATTGCCGGCGATGTGGCTGACGCTGACCGACAGCTGCTCGATGGTGGCGGCCGTGGTTTCGCTGAGATCGGCGTTGTGGCGCGAACCGGCGGACAGGCGCTCGGTCATCCGCGCCAGCTCGCCGGCGCTGCGGTGCAGCTGGCCGCTCTGCTCGCGCACCTGCTGGAACATGCCGCGCAGCTGCTCCATGAACTGGTTGAACGCCGCCGCCACCTGGCCGGTTTCGTCGCGGCTGTCAGCCGGCAAACGCATGGTCAGGTCGCCGTGGCCGGAACTGAGCGCGCGCATCGCGTCGCGCAGCTGCACCAGCGGCCGGCTGATGAAGCCGGACACCCGCCAGATCACCAGCAGCGACAGCAGCAGCACCACCGCGTCCACCGCCGCCACCCACCAGATGGTGCGCGTCACCGCGCCGTACACCTCGTTGGCGTCCATTTCCACCACCACGAACCAGTCGGCGTTGGGCATATAGCTGGAGGCGGCGATGGTCGGGCCGTTGGGGCCGTCGAAATGCGCCAGGTTGAAGCCGGATTTGTTCAGCAGCTGCGGCGCGATCGCCGACAGGCCGGGCAGGTCGGCCAGCAGGGTTTTCTTCTGCATCGCCGCCGGATCGCGGTGCAGCCGCACCTGGCCGGAAGCATCCACCACGTAGACCTGGCCGCGCTCGCCCACCGCCATCTTGCGCACGCGCTCGGCCATCTGGGTGACGTCGAAGCCCAGCGCCGCCACCGCGCGGTGGCCGGCCTGGCCCTTGTTGGCCAGCACGTTGACGAACATCATCACCTGCTGCTTGCCGGTTTCCGAGCCCAGCGTGAACTGGCTGTCGCGGCCGGAGGCCAGGAAGTCGGCCAGCCACTTGTCGTTGCCCTTGGGGTCGGCCTTGACCGTGCCGTGGTCGATGTAGATGTTGAGCGTGGCCTCGGAGGTCCAGGAGATGATGGACGCGCCGGAGGTCTGCATCAGCGCCTTGGCGTAGCGCTGCCAGGGACCGACACCCGACTCCGGCTCGCCGGCGGCGGTCCAGTCCAACAGATAGGTGTTGGCGGCCAGCTGGCGGGTCTGGCTCAGCGGCAGCGCGATGGAGGCGTCCAGCTCGTTGCGTATGCCCTCCACCGTCGCCTTCAATTCATGCTGTTCCAGGCGCTCGGTCAGCGCCGACTGGAACATGCGGGTGGACACCGTGCCGGCGATGGCCAGCGCGATGAGCAGGATCAGCGCGACGCTGACCAGGATTTTCTGTTTGACCGACCAGTTCTTGAACATGCTTGCTGGCTTTCCAGGAAGAGACGAAAAATGTCCGGCACCGCCGGACCCGACATCCGCGCATGCTGCGCCCGCCGGATTGCGGCGGTGCTGAGCCGGATCAAGCGCCGTCTCTATCTGAAAAGCATACCGCCGCAATGGCGGCGGCAATTGTAACAAGGCCTTATGTTTTCGCCATGAAGAATATTTTCAACCATATCTCTTCATGTGGAGTAATTGCCACAGCTCAGCCGGCCGCTCTGCGAGATGGCTCGCTGTCGTGCAGGAAGCGGGTGTAGATATCGCGCGGCGGCTGCAAGCCGCACTCGGCCAGAATGCGCCCCACCGCGCCGCGGTGGTAGCCGCCGTGGGTGATCACCTGCATCAGCATCTCGGCGCGGCTCATCCGGCCATGGCCGCCATCGGTGAAGGTGAAGTCGAGGTCTTCGGCCAGCTCGGCCTCGCTCAGGCCGCTGGCATAGCCGATGTACCAGGCGTCGGTTTCGCGCACCGCCGCCAGCAGCTCGGCCGCTTCCGGCGTGCCCGGCGTATTGGTGCCGGCGTAGCCGTGCGGCCGGCCGGTCAGGTTGCCGGCGAAAATGCGGTCCACCACGTGGATGTGATTGAGGATGCGGATGGCGAGATGGCGCTTGTCCGGATGGGCGTCGCCGTCCAGCGCGGCGGCCAGCGCATGCAGCTCCTCGTCGGCCCAGGCCTTGTAGCGGAACAGGGAAGGAAACAGATCGGGGAGACTCATCTTGCGGCCTTTCGCGCCGGACAGCGCCGGGTGGGACAAGTCTCCCATTGTCTCACAGCGGACTTTCCGATGTCATTGCGCGCCGTAAGCCGCGAGAAACACCCTGACCGCCTCCGCCACCCTGCCCGGCCGCTCCGACGCCGGCGCCAGCTCGTCGATCAGGCCGGTCATCATCGCCGCCTGGCATTCCGACTGCAGCAGGCCGTGGAAATGCATGGCGGCGGTCCACGGCGACGCCTGGCGCAGCCGCCCCGCCTCCATCTCGGCCGCCATGAAATTCGCCAGCCTGGTCCAGCCCGTCTTCGGGCCGTTCTCGTAAAACAGCTTGCCCACCTCGCTGCGGCTGCCGCTGCCCATCACGATCGCGTGCAGCGCGCGCAGCTGGGGGCTGAACAGGCTGTCGAGGAAGGCCACGCCGAAAGCGCGCAGCATTTCCTCCAGGTCGCCGCCCGGCTGCAGCTTGACGTAAGCAGACGACAACTCCGTCGTCAGCGAGCGCATCACGTCCAGGAACAAGGCTTCCTTGGATGGGAAGTAGTTGTACAGCGTGGCCTTGGAGCCGCCGGCCCGGGCCGATATCTCGGACATCGACGCCGCCTCGTAGCCGCGTTCGACGAAGACTTCGGTCGCTGCCGCCACCAAGCCCTGGCGCTTGTTTTCGCTTTTTGTGCGCATATCCATCCTTAAAACTGAACCGTACGGTTCAATTTTTCTTGACAAGAAATCTCGCTCCGCCATATAACTATACCGTACCGTACAGTTAAATCAAAACACTCCCGGACAGAGACGATGAGAACCGCATATTTTCGCTGGCGGCCGCTGCCAGCAGCCGGCCTCTCCGCAGCGCTGACGCTGCTGGGAGGCTGCGCGATGACGCCGGACATGGGGCCGGCGCCGCAGATCAAACCGCTGCAACAATACCAGAATACGCAAAGCCTGCCCGCCTCGGACGGCGTCTGGGCCAATGAACAATGGTGGAAAAAATACGGCGACGCGCAACTGAACGCGCTGATGGACGAGGCGCTGAGCCAGGCGCCCGACCTCGCCGCCGCCCGCGCCCGCGTCGAGCGCGCCGAAGGCCTGGCGCAGCAAGCCGGCGCCGCGCGGCTGCCCGGCGCGGACCTGAACGCCGCGATCGACCGCGACAAGCAGAGCTACAACAACGGCATGCCGGCGCCGGCTGGCTTCAACACCAGCGGCCGCGCCACGCTGGACTTCAGTTACGAACTGGACTTCTGGGGCAAGAACCGCGCCTCGCTGGCCGCCGCGACCTCCGACCTGACCGCCGCCCGCGCCGACGCGGCCCAGGCCAGGCTGATGCTGACCGCCTCGCTGGCCGCCGGCTATGCCGAGCTGGCGCGGCTGTTTTCCGAGCGCGACGCCGCCGCCCAGGCGCTGGAGGTGCGCGCGCACACCGCCAAGCTGATGCTGCAGCGTTGGCAGCAAGGCATGGACACCCGCGGCGTGCTGCGCCAGGCGGAGTCGCGCGAGGCCGCCGCCCGCGCCGACCTGGCCGCCGCCGACGAGAGCATCGCCTTGCAACGCCACAGCCTGGCGGCGCTGATCGGCGCCGGACCAGACCGCGGCCTGGCCATCGCCCGTCCGGCCGCCGGCTTGTTTCGCGAACAGCGGCTCCCGGCCACGCTGGCAGCCGAATTGCTGGGCCGCCGACCGGATCTCGCCGCCGCCCGGCTCCGCGCCGAAGCCGCGGCCAAGCGCATCGACGTCGCCCAGGCCCAGTTTTACCCCAACGTCAACCTCACCGCCTTCGTCGGCGCCCAGTCGCTGGGGTTGGGGCTGTTCGACAAGGCCGGTTCCGGCATAGCCGGCGTCGGCCCGGCGATCCATCTGCCGATATTCCGCGGCGGCCAGTTGCAAGGCCAGTACCGCGCCGCGCGCGGCGACTACGACGCCGCCGTCGCCAGCTACGACGCCACGCTGAGCCAGGCGCTGCGCGAAGTGGCCGACGCCGTCTCCAGCCAGGCCGCGCTGACGCCGCAACTGCAACAGCGCCAGCAGGCGCTGACGGCCGCCGACGAGGCCTACCGCGTCAGCCGGAACCGCTTCGACGGCGGTCTCGCCAATTACCTGGACGTGCTGACCGCCGAAGACAGCGTGATCGCCGCCCGCCGCGGCCTGGCCAGTCTGCAGGCCCGCCGCTTCTCGCTGGATGTGGCGCTTGTCAAGGCGCTGGGCGGCGGCTACCAGGCAGCCGAACCCGCCCGCTGAGGCCGCCGGCAAACCCATACCAGGACAATCCATCATGAGCGAAAACGCACAAGCCCTGCCGGCCGCCGCGGCGCCCGCCGCCGCCGGCCGTCCCCTGCAACGCAAGAAGCTGTTCACGCTGCTGTTCGGCGCCGTCGCCGCCGCGGCCGTCGCCTACGGCGGCTACTGGACGCTGATCGCCTCCCATCGCGTCAGCACCGACAACGCCTATGTCGCCGCCGAGATCGCCCAGGTCACGCCCGAGGTGGCCGGCACCGTCAAGGAAGTGAAGGTGGTCGACACCCAGCCGGTGAAGGCCGGCGAGGTGCTGGTGGTGCTGAACGACAGCGACGCCAGGCTGGCGCTGGCCCAGGCCGAGGCCGACCTCGCCCGCGCCGAGCGCCGGGTGAAGGGCTACTTCGCCAACGACGAGGGCCTGTCGGCCCAAGCCCAGGCGCGCAGCGCCGACCAGGCCCGCTCCGCCGCGCAGCTGGGATCGGCCCGCGCCGACCTGGCGCGCGCCAGGCTCGACCTGCAGCGCCGCCAAGCGCTGGCAAAGAGCGGCTCGGTGTCCGGCGAGGAGCTGAGCAACGCGCAGAACGCCTACTCCACCGCGCAGGCCAGCCTGAAGGCCGCCGAGGCCGCCAGCCGCCAGAGCGAGGCCAACTACCGCGCCGCCGTCGGCAGCCTGAAGGCCAACCAGACGCTGACCGCAAACACCACGGTGGACGACAACCCCGAAGTGACGCTGGCGCGCGCCAAGCGCGACCAGGCCAGGCTGGACCTGGAACGCACGGTGATCCGCGCCCAGGTGGACGGCGTGGTGGCCAAGCGCCAGGCCCAGGTGGGCCAGCGCGTGCAGTCCGGCACGCCGCTGATGTCGGTGGTGCCGCTGCAGAACGCCCACGTCGACGCCAACTTCAAGGAAGTGCAGTTGAACAAGGTACGCGTCGGCCAGCCGGTGGAGCTGACCGCCGACCTCTACGGCAACAAGGTGGTGTACCACGGCAAGGTGGCCGGCCTGTCCGGCGGCTCTGGTTCGGCCTTCGCGATGATTCCGGCGCAGAACGCCACCGGCAACTGGATCAAGGTGGTGCAGCGGCTGCCGGTGCGCATCGCGCTGGACCAGGCGGAGCTGAAAGCCCATCCGCTGCAGGTGGGGCTGTCGATGGAAGCCACGATAGACGTCAGCGAGTGAGGCCATCATGTCTAGCGCGAATCCGGCGGCCGGCGAAATCCAGCGGCCGCTGAGCGGCAATATGCTGTGGCTGGCGGCGCTGGTGCTGGCCGCCGCCAACTTCATGGTGGTGCTGGACACCACCATCGCCAACGTGTCGGTGCCCAATATCGCCGGCGGGCTGGCGGTATCGTCCAGCCAGGGCACTTATGTCATCACCTCCTACGCGGTGGCCGAGGCCATCATCGTGCCGCTGACCGGCTGGCTGGCGGCGCGCTTCGGCACCGTGCGGCTGTTCGTCGGCTCGATGCTGCTGTTCGGCCTGTTCTCCATGCTGTGCGGCCTGGCCGGCTCGCTGGAGACGCTGGTGCTGTTCCGCGTGCTGCAGGGCCTGGCCGGCGGCCCGCTGATGCCGATGTCGCAGACGCTGCTGCTGCAGATCTTCCCCAGGCAGAAGGCCGGCGCGGCGATAGGGCTGTGGAGCATGACCACGCTGGTGGCGCCCATCATGGGCCCCATCCTGGGCGGCACGCTGTGCGACCAGGCCAGCTGGCCGTGGATTTTCTACATCAACGTGCCCATCGCGCTGGGTTGCGGCTTGCTCGGCTGGAGGCTGCTCAAGCGCTACCAGAGCCAAACCGCCAAACTGCGGATAGACGCGGCGGGCCTGGCGCTGCTGGTGCTGTGGGTGGGCGCGCTGCAGCTGATGCTGGACAAGGGCAAGGAGCTGGATTGGTTCGGTTCGCCCCTCATCGTCGGCCTGGCCATCGCCGCGGTGATCGGCTTCGCCGCCTTCCTGATCTGGGAGCTGACCGAGGCGCAGCCCATCGTCGATCTCAGAGTGTTCCGCCACCGCGGCTTCTGGGCCAGCGTGCTGACCATCTCGCTGGCGTTCGGATCGTTCTTCGGCGCCACCGTGCTGACGCCGCAATGGCTGCAGGCCTATATGGGCTACACCGCCACCCAGGCCGGCTACGCCACTGCGATGAGCGGCGTGCTGGCGGTGATGGCGGCGCCGATCGCCGCCCAGCTGTCCTCGCGGCTGGACCCGCGCAAGCTGGTGTTCTGCGGCGTGATGTGGCTGGGCTGCGTCACGCTGTACCGCAGCTTCTCCACCACCGACATGGGCTTCTGGCAGGTGGCGCTGCCGCTGCTGTTCCAGGGCTTGGGCATGCCCTTCTTCTTCGTGCCGCTGACCGGGCTGGCGCTGGCTAGCGTGGAGCCGGCGGAAGTGGCCTCGGCCGCCGGCCTGATGAGCTTCATGCGCACCTTGTCCGGCGCCTTCGCCACATCCTTGGTCACCACCGCCTGGGACGACAAGGCCAGCTACAACCACGCCGAGCTGGCCGGCATGGTGGACGGCGGCGGCGACGCGCTGCGCGCGCTGAGCGCGGGCGGCCTGTCCGACGGCGCGGCCTGGGGCGTGATCGAACAAACGCTGCAGGCGCAGAGCGTCATGCTGTCCACCAACCAGATCTTCTGGCTGGCCGGCCTGTCTTTCGTCGTCGCCGCCTGCGCCATCTGGCTGGCGCCCCGTCCCAGCCGCGTCGCCGACACCAGCCAGGCCCACTGAGTTTCTCGACCCGCGTTTCACCACTTGCCCCGCGCCCTTGTGGCCGGGGCTTTTTTTGCCCTGTCTCGATGGCCAGTCCTTACCTGCGGCCACCATTCGGTAACAGACTTCTACATATACTGCGTGCTATCAATATGCCTTCAAAATAATCAGCCCGGCCCGGCCGGCGGCGCCTCCGCTTTCCATTCAATCTCAACGCAGACAGGAAATCTTCAGCCATGAAGCACTCGATCAATCGGCTGGCGCTCGCCATCGCCGCCGCGCTTGCCAGCCAGGCCGCCGCCACCGCGCCGCTCCAGCCCATCCGCAACCACGCCTTCGCCCAATCCTGCCAGGCGCTGTGGGGCAAGGAAACCGCGCGCAGCCGCTGGGTGAAGGACGACGGCCAGGGCGGCCTCGCCTACGCGCCGCTGAACGGCAACGGCGACCACATCATGGACTTCTCCAGCGCCGGCTATATGGGCGGCGGCGTCGCGCTGCCGACGGCGCCGGTGAAGGCGACGGTCAAGCCCAGCGGCAAGGCGGCAGACGACCTCGCCAACATCCAGGCCGCCATCGCCAAGGTGGCGGCGCTGCCGGCGGTGAACGGCGTACGCGGCGCGGTGCTGCTCGCGCCCGGCGTCTTCCTGCTCGAAGCGCCGATCCAGCTGGCCAGCGACGGCGTGGTGCTGCGCGGCAGCGGGTCCGGCGCCGGCGGCACCGTGCTGAAGGCGCAAGGCGCCGGCCACGCGATGCTGAGCCTGGGCGGCGCCGGCGCCAGCCTGACGCCGATCGGATCCGCCGCCGCCATCGCCGACGGCTATCTGCCGTCCGGCGGCAGCGTCATCCATGTTTCCAACCCGTCCGGCTTCAAGCCCGGCGACGCGGTGATGATCCGCCGCCGCGCCAGCGCCGAGTGGATTCATGTGATGGACATGGACCAGCTGGTCCGCGACGGCAAACCGCAAACCTGGATCAACGCCGGCAACAACAACGAAATTTGGCTGCGCACCGTCGCCGCGGTCAGCGGCAACCAACTGACGCTGGACATCCCGCTGTCCGATTCCTTCGACAGCGGCTATCTGGGGACGAATGGCGGCAGCGTGCAGAAATACGCGGCCAGCGGCATCGCCAGCCAGATCGGCGCCGAGCGCCTGGCGCTGGAAGGCCTGCCCAACGGCAGCGGCGCCGACTACGGCGTGGCCAACCTGGACAATCTGAGCGACGGCTGGCTCAACGACATCCAGGCGCACAACTTCACCAACGGCGTGGTGGTCGGCAAGCAAGGCCGGCGGCTGACGCTGGAACAAGTGGCGCTCAGCCACGACCACAACCATGTCGACTGCTCCGGCGCCAAGGCATTCGAGTTCAGCATCGCCGGCAGCCAGGTGCTGGTGGACCGCAGTTCGTCCATCGGCGGCAAGAAGTCGTTCTACTACGCCACCCAGGCCCAGGCCGGCGGGCCCAACGTACTGCTGAACTTCACCGGCCGCGCCGAAGCCTGCGGCAATATCGAGCCGCACCAGCGCTGGGCCACCGGCCTGCTGGTGGACAACGCCGACATCAGCGGCGCCATCGCGCTGGGCAACCGCGGCGCCGACGGCAGCGGCCACGGCTGGAGCATCGGTTGGGGCGTGGCGTGGAATGCCAAGGCGGATCAACTGGCCATCGCCGCGCCGCCGGGCGCGACCAACTGGGCGATAGGCAGCAGCGGCGCGCTGACGCCCGATGTGCCGGACGCGCAAGGCGTGCCGGTGCCGCCCAAACTGGGAAGCGTCGACTCGGCCAACGTCCGCGTCGGCCCGGACAGCCTGTACCTGATGCAGCTGTGCCAGCGGCTGGGCCCGCAGGCGGTGAAGAACATCGGCTATTGATGGACAGCTGAAACGAAAAGAGGCCCGCAGGGCCTCTTTGGCGATGCGGACGCGCCTTTGCTCAATACAATTCTTCGTTTTCCCACATCGCCCTCAGGCGTTCCGGCCAAAACAGCTTGGGCAGCTGCAACACCGCCTGGGTGGACGGGTGCGTCAGTATCGGATACCAACGCCCGGTGATGCGCTCATTCGGCGCATAGCGGCGGAAAAACATCGCGGTGGACGCCATCACGGCGCTCTCCGACCATTCCGACGGCAATTGCATGCCCAGGCAGCGATCCATTTCATCGGTCACAAACTGCGCCAGCCTCGCCCTCGACTCATCCTCGGGTTCGGTATGCTTGAGCCGGTACAAGTCCTCCGCCAGTTTCGCCAAGGCTTGCGGCTTATCATCAAATTCGGGATCCGCGGAGTGCAGCAGCAGAAGCGGGTGATCGTAACCGCCGACCTCGAACAGCAGGCGGTTGGCCTGCACCAGCGCCGCCCAGCGCACGCTGCCGTGGTTGAACAGCAGCGTCTGTTGCTTGTAGATCTCGTTCAAGCCGTCGTCAGGGCCGATGAAAGTCGGCGGATGGGTATACAGGATGCGGCCGCAGATTGCATGCCACCATCTCGGCCGCTTGGCGAAATTCCGCCGGGTTTCCGCCAGCAGCTCGCCCATCGAGGTATCGACAAAAAAATCCGGCTTATTCATCCCGCGTCAGCACTTCCAGCAACTCGATCTCGAACACTAGGTTGGAGTTGGCCGGAATGCGGTCGCCGATCTGGCGCTCGCCGTAGGCCAGGTGCGCCGGCACCCACAGCCTGCGCTTGCCGCCCACCCTCATGCCCATCATCCCCTGGTCCCAGCCCTTGATCACGCGGCCGGTGCCGATCACGCACTGGAACGGCCGGCCCTTGTCCAGCGAGGAGTCGAACTTGCTGCCATCCTCCAGCCAGCCGGTGTAATGGCTGGTGATCAGCGCGCCGCGCACCGCCTCCTTGCCCTCGCCCACCACCAGGTCCTCGATCTTCAGTTCTTCGCTCATGCTCTTTCATCCGCAAAACGCCCGCGCGGGCAGGAAAACCCTATTGTAACCGCCCGCTCACAGCAGCGCGCACAGCGCGTAGAACGCCGCCAGGCTGGCCAGCACGCTCAGCACCATGTTGCGCACCAGGCAGGCCAGGATCACGCTGGCCAGCGCGCCCCACAGATAGGGATTATCCGGAAACGGGCGCACCGCGCCCTGGTCCAGCAGGATGATGGGGCCGCAGATCGCGGTCAGCAGGCAGGGGGCCGCGTATTGCAGCGCCTGCTCCAGCAGGGCCGGCAGCTTCACCGGCACCCTGGGCTCCAGGAAAACGTAGCGGTTGCAGAACACGATGGCTGCCAGCAGCAAGATCAATCCCCAGCTCATGCTTTCTCTCCTCCCAAACGCGCCGCCAGCACCGCGACCAGCATGCCGGCCGCGCCGGCGATGACGATGCCGCCCTCCACGCCCAGCCAAGCGAGCAGCATCGCCGCCAACAGCGAGAACAAGGCCCCGCACCGCGCGCTGCGCCGCTTCACCATCGGCACCACGATGGCGACGAAGGTGGCGATGATGGAAAAGTCCAGATGCAGCCGGCCCAGGTCCGGCACCGTGTTCGCCATCGCGATGCCGGCGATGCTGCTGAGCAGCCAGCTCAGGTAGAACATCAGTCCCGCGCCCAGCAAGTAGGCCGGGCGCTGCGCGCCTCCCCTGGCGCAGCTGAGCGCGAACAGCTCGTCGGTCAGCAAAAAGCCCAGCGGCAGGCGCAGCCGCGCCGGCCAAGCCGATACCCGGCCGCGCATCGACAGGCCATACAGGAAATGCTGGGCGGTGATGAAGAACACCGTCAGCGCGATCGCCAGCGCGCCCGAGCCGGCCATCGCCATGCCCAGCGACACCAGCTGCGCCGCGCCGGCGAACACCAGCGCCGACATGCCCACGCCTTGCGCCGTGGTCAAGCCAGCCTGCACCGCCATCGAGCCAGCCAGCACGCCCCAGGGCAGTACCGGCAGGCACAGCGGCGCCATCTGCGCGGCCCCGGCGGCGAAGTCGCGCCCGGACCGGTTTTCCAAAACCAAAGATTGCGAATGATCCATACCTTGCCTTCTCTATTGCGTTCGCGGCCGGTCCGGTCTGCACCGGCCGTCGCGAACCAGATTAGGCAAAGGGCGGAGGAAGCGTCTTGAACGAAATTGCGCGGCTCAGCGGCGCGGCAGCCGCTGCGCGAACTGGCCGGGCGTGATGCCCAGCGCGCGCTTGAAATGGCGGTGGAAATGGCTCTGGTCGGAAAAGCCGCAGGCGCTGGCGGCCTCCGGTATCGGACAGCCGGCCAACAACAGCTGGCGCGCCTTGCGCAGCCGCGCCTGCACCAGGTAGGCGTGCGGCGGCACGCCGACGCGCTGCCTGAAACGCCGCAGGAAATGCCAGGGGCTGAGTTCGGCCAGCGCCGCCAGCTCGGCCAGCGAAACATCGCGCTCGGGAAAGCTGTCCATATAGTCCTTGGCGCGCAGGATGAGACGGTCGGCCTCGGCCGGCAAAGCCGGCTCGAAGCGGCTCCGGCCGTGGCGCGCCATCAGCCAGGCCAGCGACGACAGCAGCAGCGTCTCCTTGAGCAGCGCGTTGCCGTCCTCGGCCAGCAGGGTGAAGGCCAGCCGCAGCTGCTCGGCCAGGCCGGGATCGTGGATCATCGCCTCGGGAAACCACGGCACCGAGCCCTGCGGCCGGACCAGGTCGCGCGACAGCGATCGCAGCATGTCCGGCGACGGATAGATGGCGCGGTAGGACCAGCCGCTGGCGACGCCGGCCGAGCCGGCGTGCACCTCGTCGGCGTTGACCAGGAAGATGTCGCCCTTGGGCACCAGGCGGTCGCGGCCATTGAACTGGATGCGCTGCACGCCCTCCTCGATCACGCCTACGCAGAAGTTCTCATGCGCATGGCGGGAAAACCGGTGTCTATGGTATTTCGCGTCCAGCATCTCCAGGCCGTCGAACGCTTCCAGGTGATAGAAGCTGGCCTGCTCGCTCGTCTGTTCCTTCATGCCCCGCCGTTCCCGCGCGTCTTGTACGAAATTGCCGCGCGGGAACCCTCCAGCGCGCCGCGCGCGTCTTCAGTGTAGCGCGGCGGCGCGCCGGTCGGCCATCAGGCGTCCCAGGCCGGCGCGAAGTCCGGATCGGCGATGCGGCCGCCGTCTTCCAGCGCGGCGATGCGCGCCATGTCGTCCGCGTCCAGCCGCAGCTTCAGCGCGTCCAGGTTGGCCGCCAGATTGGCGCGCTTGGTCGAGGACGGAATCACCGCGATGTCCTGCTGCAGCTGCCAGGCCAAGGCCACCTGCGCCGCCGTGGCGCCGTGTTTCTGGCCGATGGCCTGCAGCGTCGGATCGCCCACCGCCCGGCCATAGGCCAGCGGCATGTAGCCGGTCAGGGCGATGCCGTGCTCGCGGCAGAAGGCGCGGACCTTGAGGTTCTGCAGATAGGGATGCACTTCCAACTGATGGGTGCCGATCGCGTCGGCGCCGACGACGTCCATCGCCTGCCTCAGGTGGGCGATGGTGAAGTTGGACACGCCGATCTCGCGGGTCAGGCCCAGATGCTTGGCTTCGGCCAGCTGGTTCATGTACACCGCTACCGGCACTTCGTCATTGGGCGACGGCCAGTGGATCAGCGTCATGTCCACGCTGTCCAAGCCCAGCTTGTCCAGGCTTTCGCGCAGGCTGGGGATCAGCTTGCCCTGGGCGAACTGGTCGATCCAGATCTTGGTGGTCACGTACAGCTCGTCGCGCGGCACGCCGCTCTTGGCGATGGCGCGGCCGACATCGGCCTCGTTGCGGTAGATCTGCGCGGTGTCGATGTGGCGGTAGCCCAGCTCCAGGCCCATAGACACCGATTCCTCGGCTTGTTGATCCTTCAGGCGGAAGGTGCCCACGCCCAGTTTCGGCATTTTCATCATGTGTTTCCTTATCGAGTTGAGGCCGGACGGCGCGCGCCCGGCGAGAGAATCAGATGCGGTCGGCGGAGACCGTCATGCCCGAGGCATGGGCGGCATCCAGCCTACCCGACCAGGCCGTCAACAGCCAGGCCCCGAGCACGATGGCTGCGCCCACCCACGGCGTGGCCATCAAGCCCAGGCTGGCCACCACGTGGCCGCCCAGCCAGGCGCCGCCGGCGATGCCGACGTTGAAGGCGGCGATGTTGAGTCCGGAGGCCACGTCCACCGCCTGCGGCACCCGCGCCCTGGCCAGCTGCACCACGTAGAGCTGCAGGCCGGCCACGTTGCCGAAGGCCACCGCGCCCCAGGCCAGCACCGTCAGCGCCACCAGCCATTTGGATACGGCGGTGAAGCTCAAGGCCAGCAATACCAGCGACAGGCCCGCGAAGATGATCTTCAGCGCGGCCACCGGCCCCCTGCGGTCGGCCAGCCGGCCGCCCCAGATATTGCCGACGGCGACCGACGCGCCGTACAGCAGCATGATCAGCGCCACCGCGCCCGGCGCGAAGCCCGTCACGTTCTCCAGCATCGGCGCGAGGAAGGTGAAGGCGGTGAAGGAGCCGCCGTAGCCCAGCGCCGTCATCGCGTACACCAGCAGCAGCCGCGGCTGGGCCAGCACCGCCAGCTGGCTGGACAGCGAGGCCGGCGCCGGCTTGGGCAGCTTGGACGGCACCAGGATCAGGCTGCCGACAAAGGCCAGCGCGCCCAGCGCCGCGACGGCGAGAAAGGTGGCCTGCCAGCCGAAATGCTGGCCAATGAAAGTGCCGAGCGGCACGCCGGTCACCAGCGCCACCGTCAGGCCGGAGAACATCAGCGCGATCGCACTGGCGCCTTTCTCCTTCGGCACCAGGCCGGCGGCCAGCGTGGAACCGATCGAGAAGAACACGCCGTGCGCCAGGCCGGTCAGCACGCGGGCGGCGATCAGCGCCTGGTAGCCGGGCGCCTGCCAGGCCACCAGGTTGCCGGCGGTGAACAGCGCCATCAGGCCGAGCAGCAGCAGCTTGCGCGGCAGGCGGCCGGTCAGCGCGGTCAGCAGCGGCGCGCCGACAGCGACGCCCAGCGCGTACAGGCTGACCAGGAGGCCCGCCGACGGCAGCGGCACCGCGAGGCTGGCGGAGAGGGAGGGGATCAGGCCGACGATGACGAATTCCGTGGTGCCGATGGCGAAGGCGCTGAGCGTCAGCGCCCATAGTGCGAGGGGCATGATTGCCTCCATTGAGAAATCAGGACGCCGATTGTCCGCGCTTGCCGCGCCCGGAAAAATGGGCTGTACTGACAAGGTCTTTTGCGAAAAAATTGATAATGCTAAGCACGGAAAGCCTGATTGCCTTCACCACGATCATGGATTGCGGCTCCTTCACCGCCGCCGCCGACAAGCTGGGCGTCACCGCCTCCAATGTCAGCCGCAGCCTGGCGCAGCTGGAAAAACAGCTGGGCGTGCGGCTGCTGACCCGCACCACGCGGCGGCTGGACCTGACCGCGGAAGGCGCGTGGCTGCTGGAGCGCGCCCGCGTGATTCTGGAAAACCTGAACGATGCCGAGCAGCAGCTGCAGGCCGCCGCCGCGCGGCCGTCCGGCCTGGTGCGCGTCAACGCCGCCATCCCGGTGCTGGACCACCTGCTGGCGCCGCATCTGGCCGGCTTCCAGGCCCGCTACCCGGACATCCGGCTGGAGCTGGCCGGGGCAGAGGCGGTGGTGGACCTGATCGAGGAACGCGCGGACCTGGCGATACGCGTCGGACCGCTGGCCGACTCCACGCTGAACGCGCGGCTGCTGTGCGAAAGCCCGCTGCGCATCGTCGCCGCGCCGGATTATCTGCGCCGGCACGGCCGGCCCCGGACGGCGGCGGACCTGCAGGCGCACAGGCAGCTCGGCTTCACCAGCCCGGCCTCGCTGAATCTGTGGCCGCTGGGCGCCAACGGTTTGAAAGTGAACCCGTCGCCGGCCGCCTCCAGCGGCGCCACGCTGCGCGCGCTGGCGCTGCACGGCTGCGGCATCGCCTGCCTGGCTGACTTTCTGGTGGGGCCGGACATCGCGGCCGGGAGGCTGGAGGCAGTGCGCCTGCCGGAACAACGGGACTGGAAACAGCCGATCTGGGCTGTATTCTACAAACAGGGCCGACCGCTGCCGCGCATCGCCTGCCTGGTGGACTACCTGGCGGACGCGCTGGCTGAATGAGCTAAAACTGACTATCCGAAGCAGTCCCAAAACATTACATTGGCGGTAATGTCCCAGGAGTACGCTGCCGGCATGAAACCGTTGATCCTGTTGTTCGCCTGCGGCCTCAGCGCCGCCGCAGCCGCGGAAACGCTGACCGTGGGCATAGGCGACCAGGCCTTCCCCCCCTACAAGGTCGGCAACGACACGCTGGACCCGCGCCGGCCCGGCCTGTCGGTGGAGCTGGTGCTGGCCGCCGCGCGCAGCTGCCGGCTGAAAGCCGACATCCGCCTGCTGCCCGGCGCCCGCCTGCTGAAGGCGCTGGAAAACAACGCGGTGGACACTGCGATGATGCTTTCCTACACAGCGGACCGCGCCGCCTACGCCGTCTTCCCGCTACGGAACGGCAAGCCGGACGAGGCGCGCCGGCTGGCCACGCTCAGCTACTCGCTCTATGTGCGCCGCGACAGCGACGTGCGCTGGGACGGCAAGAAACTGTCCAATCTGCAGCGCAGCGTCGGCACCAATGCCGGCTGGTCGATCAACAAGGATCTGCAAAAGCTGGGCATCCCCGCCGAAACCGCCAACAGCGTCGAGCAGAATTTCGACAAGCTGGCCAACAAGCGCATCGACGCCTACGCGGTGCACGAGACGCTGGGGGACGCCTATCTGGCAAGCAATCCCGCGCTGCCGGTGCGCAAGCTGGCGCTGCCCATAAGCACCAAGCCCTACTTCCTGCCGGTTTCGCGCCGCTACGCCGCCAGCCATCCCCGGCAGGTGGACTGCCTGTGGAGCGCCATCGCCGCCCAGCGCGACGATCTGACGCGCCGGCGCATCCGCTTCTACCTGGACGCGGGCGGTTGAGCGGCCAGGCTTAGACCCGCCAGTCCCCGCCTATCCTGCGCTGCGCCGACGTGTCGTACGGCTGGCGCTACCGCGCGGCTTTGTCAGCGGCGCTCAGCCGCCGGACGCCGGCATCCACGGGTCGGCCAGGCGGATCACGTCGTCGCGCTCGGCGCCGGTGGAGATCAGCGACACCGGCGCGCCGGCCAGCTCGGCGATTCGCCGCACATAGGCGCGCGCGGCCTCCGGCAGCGCGTCCAGGCTGCGCGCGCCGCGGGTGCTTTCCTGCCAGCCGGGCAGCGTTTCGTACACCGGCGCCACCCGGCCGCGTTCGGCCAGCCCCGCCGGATAGTCATCCCGCAGAACGCCGTCCACCCGGTAGCCGGTGCAGATTCTGAGCTCGTCCAGGCCATCCAGCACATCCAGCTTGGTCAGCGCCAGGCTGCTCATCCCGCCCACGCGCACGCTCTGGCGCAGCAAGGCCGCGTCCAGCCAGCCGCAGCGCCGCGGCCGGCCGGTGTTGGTGCCGTACTCGCCGCCCTTCTCGCGCAAGCGCGCGCCGACGGCGTCGTCCAGCTCGGTCGGGAACGGCCCGCCGCCCACCCGCGTGGCGTAGGCCTTGCACACGCCCAGCGCGTGGCCGCGCGCGGCGCTGCCCAGGCCGGAGCCGGAAGCCGCCTGCGCCGGCCCGGTGCCGGACGAGGTGACGAAGGGATAAGTGCCGTGCTCGACGTCCAGCAGCATCGCCTGCGCGCCTTCGAACAAGATGCGCCGCCCGGCCTCATCGGCCTCGCTCAGCAGCTTCCATGCCGGGCGCAGGTAGGGCAGGATGCGGCGCGCCTGTTCCAGCAGCGCCGCCAGCATCGGCTCCAGTTCGCAAGCCGGCCGCCCCAGCGCCGCCAGCACCGCGTTGTGGTAGCGCAGCGCTTCCGCCAGCCGTTCGCGCAGGACGGCGGGATCGGCCAAGTCCGCCAGCCTGATCGCCCGCCGGCCGGCGCGGTCCTCGAACGCCGGGCCGATGCCGCGGCCAGTGGTGCCGATGGCTTGGGCGCGCGCCGCCTCCTGCGCCGCGTCCAGCGCGATGTGCGACGGCAGCAGCAGGGTGGCGTTGTCGGCGATGGCCAGCGTGTCCGGCGTGATGGCCAGCCCCTCCGCGGCGATGCGGTCAATCTCGGCCAGCAGCGCCTGCGGATCCACCACCACGCCGTTGCCGATCACGCCGAGCTTGCCGCGCAGCAGGCCGCAGGGCAGCAAGGCCAGCTTCCAGGTCTTGCCGCCCACCACCAGCGTATGGCCGGCGTTGTGGCCGCCGTTGAAGCGCACCACGCAGTCCGCCGCCTCCGCCAGCAAGTCGACGATCCTTCCCTTGCCTTCGTCGCCCCATTGCGCGCCGGTCACGATCACCTTGTTCATGCGTTTCTCCAGAAGTGAAAATTGATGCTGTTGCGACAACACCTTACGCAACTTGCCCGCAGGTCGACAAACGACTTATTCTGGCTTTTCATGTCAGGAAAACTCACACGAATGAAACGAGATCTCCCGCCGCTGAACGCCTTGCGCGCGTTCGAGGCCGCCGCCGTCCGGCAGAGCTTCAGCGAGGCCGCCGAGCTGCTGCACGTCACCCACGGCGCGGTCAGCCGGCAGATCCGCCTGCTGGAGGCGTGGCTGGGCACGCCGCTGTTCGAGCGCCATCACCGCCAGGTGCGGCTCACCGACGCCGGCCGCGGCTACCTCGCCGACGTCCGCGCCGCGCTGGAGCGGATAGAAACCGCCAGCGCCAGGCTGCGGCAGGGTCCGCTGCCGCTGCGGGTCAACGCGCCGGCCACCTTCACGCTGCGCTGGCTGATCCCCAGGCTGTCGCGCTTCCAGCTGGCGCATCCGCACGTGGAAGTGAAGCTGACCACCTCCAGCGAGCCCGTCGCCCAGCTGGCCGACAGCTTCGAGGTGGCGATACGCGGCGGCCCGCAGGCGCTGCCGGGCTTCATCGCCCATGAATTCCTGCAGGAGAGCCGGCTGCCGGTGTGCAGCCCCGGCCTGCTCGAACGCCTGCCGCTCGCCTCCCCGGCCGATCTCGTCCGCCACACCCTGCTGCACACCGCCGGCAGCCCCGAGTTCTGGCCGCAGTGGCTGGACGCCGCCGGCGTGCCGGACCTGCAGCCGGCCGCCAGCCTGACGCTGGAGCATTTCTACCTGACGCTGCAGGCGGCGCTGGACGGGCTGGGCGTGGCCTTGGGCCCCAGCCGGCTGATCGCCGACGACCTGGCCGCCGGCCGCCTGGTGCAGCCGTTCGCCGGCCCGCGGCTGGAGGACTGGCGCTATTTCGCCTACGTGCCGGAAACGCGGGACGGGCATCCCGCGGTCGCCGCATTCTGCCGTTGGCTGGCGCAGGCCGATCATGGATAATCCGACATCGCACAAGCACATTGTCATGCTCGACGCGCTCCGCCGGTTCGGCTATATCTAAAAACCGCCGCCGGGCCGCGCGGGAACTCCGCGCGGCCGGCAGCCATCGTACCGGGTGAGTCTCGATTGCCGGGCGCGCGGTCCCGCGCCGTCCGCCGACACGGTTTTGCCAGTTGTTCATCTTTCAGAAACGACAGGAGAAGCGCCATGCAATTGAACGGAAAAGTCGCCCTGATCACCGGCGCCGCCAGCGGCATCGGCAAGGAAATCGCGCTGGTCTACGCCCGCGCCGGCGCGGCGGTGGCCATCGCCGACATCAATCTCGACGCCGCGCGCAAAACAGCCGACGAAATCGTCTCCGCCGGCGGCAAGGCGATAGGCGTGGCGATGGACGTCACCAGCGAGGACGCGGTCAACCAGGGCACCCAGCAAGTGGTGGACGCCTTCGGCCAGCTGGACATCCTGGTGTCCAACGCCGGCATCCAGATCGTCAATCCCATCGTCAACTACAGCTTCGCCGACTGGAAGAAGATGCAGGCCATCCACGTGGACGGCGCATTCCTCACCACCAAGGCCGCGCTGCGGCACATGTACCAGGACAAGCGCGGCGGCGTGGTGATCTACATGGGCTCGGTGCACTCGCACGAGGCCTCAGCTCTGAAATCGGCCTACGTCGCCGCCAAGCACGCGCTCTTGGGCCTGGCCCGGGTGCTGGCCAAGGAAGGCGCGCCCTACAATGTGCGCTCGCACGTGATCTGCCCCGGCTTCGTGCGCACGCCGCTGGTGGACAAGCAGATTCCGGAACAGGCGAAGGAGCTGGGCATCAGCGAGGAGGAAGTGGTCAAGCGCGTGATGCTGGGCAACACCGTGGACGGCGTGTTCACCACCGTGGACGACGTCGCCCAGACCGCGCTGTTCCTGGCCGCCTTCCCCAGCGCGGCCCTCACCGGCCAATCCTTCGTCGTCAGCCACGGCTGGTTCATGCAATAAGGAGCGTCCATGGCGCAGGACAAGCTCGATCCGGCCTGTCATGCCGACGCCGGCCTCCACGGCAGCCCGGCGCTGCCGAAAGGGCACCGCTACCAGGTGGTGGCGCTGGTGCTGCAGGGCGGCGGCGCGCTCGGCGCCTACCAGGCCGGCGTCTACCAGGGCCTGGCGGAAGCCAAGCTGCATCCCAACTGGGTGGCGGGCATTTCCATCGGCGCGCTGAACGCCGCCATCATCGCCGGCAATCCGCCGGACAAGCGCGCCGAGCGGCTGGAGCAGTTCTGGCACACCATCAGCCGCCAGCCGCTGCTGCCGCCGACCCTGCACAATCTGCTGGACGACGCCCAGGCGCTGCCGCCGCCGCTGCAAGGCTGGCTGAACGGCCTGGAAGCCTGGCGCGCGCTGACCGAGGGCCAGAACGGCTTTTTCCTGCCGCGCCCGCCGCTGCCGCCGCATGGCGGCGGCACCGCCAGCTTCTACGACACCTCGCCGCTGAAGGACACGCTGGAGCGGCTGGCCGACTTCGACCGCATCAACGACAGCGGCGAGATGCGGGTCTCGGTGGGCGCGGTGGGCGTGGAAAGCGGCAACTTCCGCTATTTCGACAACACCCGGCAGCGGCTGCGCGCCGAGCACTTCATGGCGTCCGGGGCGCTTCCGCCCGGCTTTCCGGCGGTGGAGATTGACGGCGAGCACTACTGGGACGGCGGCATGGTGTCCAATACGCCGCTGCAGACGGTGCTGAGCGAGCGGCCGCGCCAGCACTCGCTGGTGTTCCAGGTGGACCTGTGGAGCGCGCGCGGCGAGCTGCCGTCCGACCTGTCGCGCGTCGCGCTCAGGCAGAAGGACATCCAGTACTCCAGCCGCACGCGGATGATCACCGACTACATGCGCGAAAGCCAGCAATTCCGCCAGTTGCTGCGCGAGGTGATGGAGCTGGTGCCGGAAGCCGCGCGCGACAGCCCGGCCTATCGACGCGCCGCCGTCCAGGCCTGCGACCGCCTGTTCAACGTGGTCCACCTGATCTACCAGGACAAGCCCTGCGAAGGCCACTACAAGGACTACCAGTTCGGCGCCCGTACCATGCGCGAGCACTGGGCAAGCGGCCTGGCCGACATCCGCGCCACTCTCGCCCATCCAGAATGGCTGGCCATGCCGACGCCTGACCGCCCCTTCGTCACCCACGACGTGCACAGCCGCGCTCCGCGCTGAGGCGGGATTTTCACCTTGGCGCTCGGCCAGGTCCCGTCCACGCTACACCAGCGTTGACGGGTCCAGGCCCGACCGGCCGGAGCAGCCGTGCGCGTCCAGTTGCTCATCGCACACCGCCTTCACGCAGCCGCGCAGCCATTGGTGGGCGGGATCGGCGTCATGCCGCGGATGCCAGATCATGGAGATGACGATGCCGGGCACCTCCACCGGCAAAGGGAAGCTCTGCATGCCGTCGCGCAGGAAGCCGGTGTGGCGCTCCGGCACCGAGGCGATCAGGTCGGTGGCGCGGGCCAGCGCCAGGGCGGCGGTGAAGCCGCCGACCAGGGTGGAAACGTTGCGCGTCAAACCCAGCGCCTTCAGCGCCGCGTCTATCGGCCCCCGATCCTGGCCGCTGCGCGACATGCAGACGTGGCGGGCCGCGGCGTAGCGCTCGGCGCTGATCTCGCCGTCCAGCAAGGGATGGCCGGCGCGCGCCACGCCGACGAAGCGGTCGCGGAACAGCATCCTCACCCGCAGCTCCGGCCCGGCTGCCGCGCCGACCACGCCGGTATCCAGGTCCACGCTGCCGTCGCGCAGCGGCGCGCTGTCCTTGTCGGCCTTCAGCGCGAAGCGGAAGCGCGCGCCGGGCGCCTCCCGCGCCGCGCGCGCGATCAGCCTGGGGCCGAAGTTCTCGACAAAGCCGTCGCTGGTCCTCAGCGTGAACGTGCGCGCCAGCGTCGCCAGGTCCAGCTGCCGCGCCGGCTTCAGCGCCGCCTCCGCCTCGCGCAGCAGCGGGCCGATGCGCTCGCGCAGCGCCAGCGCCCGCGGCGTGGGCACCAGTCCCCTGCCTGCGCGGACCAGCAGGGGATCATTCATCGTCGCGCGCAACCTGGCCAGCGCGCGGCTCATCGCCGACGGGCTCAGCCCCAGCCGGCGCGCGGCGCCGGCCACGCTGCCCTCGGCCAACAGCGCGTTGAGAGTGACCAGCAGGTTCAGATCGGGTGTGCTCATCCGTCCACCATAGCACGGCCTGGCATGGCGCCACATGCACTTATCGAGTGCATATCGTGCGTCTTCCGCCATGCCATGGACCCGCCTAGGCTACGGAAATGAACGCGGCGCGGCCTGGGAATGGCCGGCGAAACCGGCTGAAGGCCCGCGCCCGACGCGCTATCGCACATCATAGGGAGCATCCGCTTGAACACTTTGCCTTCTCACCGACGCGGCGCGCTGGCCTGCCTGTCGCTATGCGTGCTGCTGTCCTCGCTGGGCACCAGCATCGCCAATGTCGCGCTGCCCGAACTGGCCCGCGCCTTTGGCGCCTCCTTCCAGCAAGCGCAATGGGTGGTGCTCGCCTACCTGCTCGCCGTCACCGCGCTGATCGTCGGCGTCGGCCGGCTGGGCGATCTGGCCGGCAAGCGCCGGCTGCTGCTGGCCGGCATCCTGCTGTTCAGCCTCGCCTCGCTGGCGGCCGGGCTGGCCTCCTTCCGCTGGCTGCTGGCCGCCCGCGCGCTCCAGGGCCTGGGCGCGGCGGCGATGCTGGCGTTGGCGCTGGCCTTCGTCGCCGACGTCGCGCCCAAAGAGCGGACCGGCCGCGCGATGGGCTGGCTGGGCAGCATGTCGGCCGCCGGCACCGCGCTCGGCCCCTCGCTGGGCGGGGCGCTGCTCTCCGCCTGGGGCTGGCCGGCCGTGTTCCTCGCGCTCGCGCCTGCCGGCGCGGCCGTCTTCCTGCTCGCGCTGCGCAGCCTGCCGGCCGATGCGCCGCCGGCCGGCAGGATCCGTTTCGATCTCGCTGGCGCCCTGCTGCTGGCGCTGGCGCTGACCGCCTACGCGCTGGCGATGACATCGGGTCGCGGCCGCTTCGGCCCGATGAACCTGGCGCTGCTGCTGGCCGCGGCGGCAGGCGTCGCCGCCTTCGTTCGGGTGGAAATGCGCGTCGAAGCGCCGCTGGTGAGGATAGGCTTGCTGCGCGACCCGGCGCTGGCGGGCAGCCTGATCGCCGGCGCGCTGGTGGCGGCGGTGATGATGGGCACCCTGGTGATCGGCCCCTTTCACTTGTCCCGCGCGCTGGGACTGGATGTGGTGGCTACGGGCCTGGCCATGTCCGTCGGTCCCGCGATCTCCGCGCTGGCCGGCGTGCCGGCCGGCCGCCTGACCGACCGCTTCGGCGCGGAACGGATCTGCCTGGCGGGCCTGGTTGCGATGCTGGCGGGCGCCGCCCTCATCGCCGCCTCGCCGGCCGCGCTGGGCCTGGCAGGCTACCTGGCGCCGCTTGTCGTCCTCACCGCCGGCTACGCGCTGTTCCAGGCATCCAACAACACCCTGGTCATGGCCGGCCTGCCCGCCGACCGGCGCGGCCTGGTGTCCGGCCTGCTCAACCTGGCGCGCAATCTCGGCCTGGTCACCGGCGCCTCGGCGCTGGGCGCCGTCTTCGCCGCCGCGGCGGGCGGTTCCATCGTCGATACCCGGCCGGAGGCCGTCGCCTGGGCCACCCGCGCCGCCTTCGCCGCAGCCGCGCTGATCACGGCGGCGGCCATCGCCGCGTTGCGGCGCGGCCGGATGAACGCGCTCGTCAGGCAAAACGCCAGCTAGCGATACCCCGTCCGCGACGCGCGGGACGCCAACCTGGCCGACAGTGCCACCATACCGGACAGCCCTGTCTGGAAAAGGCTCCGGCCCGCTTGATCGCGCAGCAGATGCCGCGCGCCGACAGTTCGAAATATCCGCTTGGCATCACAAAGCAAGCCAGTCGCCAGTCTGACTGGCGACACTTCATGATCAGAAAAGCAATAGCCAAAGATAGAGAGACAGGCCGATCAGCCACGAGCCGCCGGCGGTTGCCGCCATGTCTATTGGCACGCGTCGCGGATGCCGGCCAGCGTCAATTTGAGCTCGCTTGCAAGCGCCTGCAGCTCCAAGATCTTGCGATCGATTACCCTGATCTTGTCGGCAATCACTGCGCGCTTCTGCGCCGGACTGAAACGGTGATTGGCCCATGCATCCAGCAGCGCCTGGATTTCGCCAAGTGAAAACCCCAAAGTCTTGGCCTGCTTGATCAGCCCCAGGCGTCGCACCGCCGACGCATTGTAGCGGCGGTAGCCGTGGCGGCCCTCTTGACCGCGTTCCGGCGTGATAAGGCCGATCCGCTCGTAAAAACGGATAGCGTCACGCGTCATCCCGGTCTGTGCTGCCAACTCTCCGATCCGCATGATCAAACGTCCCCGATGCATTTTGGCTTGACCTTGGACTATACACCAATGTTTACAGTGCCCTCTCGCACAGCCTCGGCTGACTTTCACGACGCCCTCTTAATGAGCTGACGATCAGGGAAAAACATGACGCAAGAAAAAATCGCATTTGTCACTGGCGCTACCGGATTGCTGGGCAATAATCTCGTTCGTTTGCTGCTCGCCGAAGGTTATCGGGTCAGGGCTTTAGCCAGGTCGGAACGGAAAGCCATGGAGCAGTTCGGGGAGTTGACAGGCAGCCGTCTAGAAGTGGTTCTGGGCGATCTCACGGATGTAAAAGGCTTTGCTCCAGCATTGCGGGGCTGCCAAGTTATTTTCCATGCCGCGGCCTACTTCCGCGAAAGCTACAAAGGCGGCCGCCATCTGGACGCCCTGCGCAAGACGAATGTCGAAGGCACGCAAAATCTGCTGCGCGAGGCGTACACGGCCGGCATTCGGCGCATGGTCCACATCAGCTCCATCGCGGTTTTGGGCCGCAATGACTCTGGATTGACCGACGAAAGCATGGTGCTGGCAATAGAGGAGGCACCGGATGACTATTACCGCAGCAAGATTGAAACCGACGCGGTGATATTCGCTTTCCTCGACAACCACCCGGACATGCACATTTCCCTGGTCTTGCCCGGCTGGATGCATGGCCCAGGCGATCTTGGGCCGACTTCGGCCGGGCAGTTCGTAGAGGACTACTTGCAACAAAAAATTCCAGGCGTGATCGATGCCGCTTTTTCTGTGGTGGATGCCCGGGATGTGGCCCAAGTCGCTTTGGCATCCAGCCAAACGGGGGAACGAGGCGAACGCTATTTGGCCGCAGGCCACCCCGTCAGCATGGCCGGGCTTTTACAGGCGATGGAAGCCGTAAGCGGTGTGCCCGCCCCGCGCCGCGGACTGCCTCGCGCACTATTGTATGCCATCGCTTCTCTGCAGGAGATCTATGCTCGACTGACCGGCAAGCCGGTATTGCTCAGCTTGGCCACGGTAAAAAACATGGCTAACGACTACGGAAGAAAATTCTCGTCGGAAAAAATCCGGACCCGCTTTGGCCTGGGCTTCAGGCCCATGGAAGAAACGCTGGCGGAGGAAGTCGCGTGGATCCGGCAGCGAATGGCGCGAGCGGGGATGCGCCAATCCGGCAAAGAAAACATCGGGTTCGCCAATGGGGGCAGGCGATAATCTCCGACGGAATGGGCGGCCGCGATGCCCGAATGCTTGCCGGCTGCCGACGACGCTCTCCATAGACCTCTGCGCAGCCAAATGAAAGGACAAAGTCAGAGGCCGCCACTGCCTCTCAGCAAACGACTTTGAAAGTCCAACCCCTTAGCTAATGAGCAAAAACAAAAGGGCCGCGGGCTCCTTTGCCTCCCTCAGACCCCTACGAACCTTATGCGCCCTTCGCCGGGCAAGATAAATAAAATCATGACAACAAATCGCAAATGCATGCTTTTTTCATCTTAAAACTGCGATCCATTTAAAATTTTAGCCCTTCGCGCAGTAGCAATTTCACGGGCTTATATCATCAAAAAAACCAGCCAATGACAATTTCGCAGGGCTTGTTTTGTCTTTGATATCGACTAAGATAAATAACAAATCAATAATTCTGTTTCAAGTAATATTAAATAACCAAACCGGGGCATCATGACGCTATCGATGAGGTAGCGGGGAAATCTTCTTGCAGCACTCGGCGCTCAGCATGCGCCGAGGATGCAGGCGGGCCAGCCGCACCTGCACGCGAAGGAAACGATCATGCCGCCGACCACCTTGCGCTCCACTTGCAGCAGCCTGTTGCTGGCTGCGCTATCCTTGTCTTTTCCTTTACAGGCCTGGGCCGATATCAGCCTCGAAAGCCTGCAACAGCAGATCAGTGATCTGGCGCAGACCAACCGGCAACAGGAACAGCGCATACGCCAATTGGAGCAGCAATTGGCCGGGCTGACCCGCCATGACGGCCAGAGCGCGGCAGCCGCCATTGGCAGTCGTACCGACATCAGCAGCAAGAGCGTTGGCGCTGACACGGCGGCCAATCACGGAGCCATGGCCGGCGGCAATGGCCCGGCCCTGCCGGTGGTGAGCGAAGTTCCCAAGAGCATGGAAGACATCTATCAGGAAGCCAGCGGTTTTGCCGCGGGCAAGTTCTCCATCGAGCCCAGCCTCACCTACACCCATTACGATACGCGCGAACTCGTGCTCAATGGCTTTCTGGCGCTGGACTCCATTTTCCTTGGCAATATCAACCTGGATAAGGTGGTCAGCGACAGTCTGACGCTGGACCTGGCCACGCGGTACTCGCCCAGCCCGCGTTGGCAGCTGGATATTGACCTTCCTTTCGTGGCGCGGGACGCAACTTATTTCTCCGGCGGCGCGGGCGGCGGCGCCAACAGCGTTTCGCAGGGGTCGGTACAACAGGGGCCGGCACTGGGCGATATCAGTCTTGGCCTGGGTTACAAGCTGAAGGAGGAGGACGCCGACTGGCCGGACATGGTGTGGAGTTTGCGCGTCAAGGCACCAACCGGGCGCAACCCTTATGGCATCAAGCTGGTTCAGTCTGCTGGCAACAACAATCTCTCCACGCCGGACCGCCTGCCTACCGGCAATGGCGTTTGGGGCATCACCACCGG
This sequence comes from Chromobacterium violaceum ATCC 12472, assembly GCF_000007705.1. Classification (NCBI taxonomy): domain Bacteria; kingdom Pseudomonadati; phylum Pseudomonadota; class Betaproteobacteria; order Neisseriales; family Chromobacteriaceae; genus Chromobacterium; species Chromobacterium violaceum. The sequence continues at coordinate 714,187 of NC_005085.1, read as the reverse complement.
CCTGTCCTTCGTCAAGACGGCGGATCCGGCCGTCCTGTTCGCCAGCCTCAGCTACACCCATTATCTGGATGGCCATTTCCGCGACATCAGCCCCACGGTCGGCGTGGCCCAGCCGGGCGATGTGCGCCTGGGAAACAGTTGGAGCTGGGGTGCCGGTATCGCCTTTGCGCTTAACGACAAGCTCAGCCTGGGTCTGTCCTATTCACAGCAGATGGTGGGTCAGGCACGGGTACGCCAGCAGGGCAGCAGTTGGACCGATGTGGTGGGGAGCAGCGCCAATGCCGCCAACCTGAACCTGGGCCTGACATATGCGTACAGCAAGCGGCTCTCTATCATTCCCAGCCTGTCGCTGGGCATGACGCCGGACAGCCCGAACTATGCATTTTCGGTGAAGTTCCCTTATCGATTCTAACGGAGTCGGCAATGCAAGCGAGCAAAACGCTGCTGGCGCTAGGGTCGGATGCATTGCTTCCCGTGCTGCACGATTTGCATCAGCAGCACTGGAAGATCATTCACATCCACGATGTGCAGCAGCCCAAACTCCGGCAGGCTGGGCCATTCAGCGCGGGCCTGCTCTTGCTGGACAACAAGCTGCTGCGCAAGGCGGAGGCGCTGCAGCAGCTTGGCGGCCAGCTTGACCTGGAGTGGGTGTTGCTAACCGAACGCCAACAACTGGAGCACGCAGCCGTGCGTAGCTTCATCAATGACGGCTGCTATGACTACCATTGTTTGCCGGTCGAGAGCGCCAGGCTGGCGGTCACGCTGGGGCGGCTGCATGGCAAGACCATGCTGCGGAGGCATCTGCAGCAGGAGGAGATCCCGGAGGAGCAAAAAAAACTGGTTGGCGAGCATGACTGCATGCGGCGTTTGCGTCAGGAAATCCGCCGTCTGGCGCGCGTGAATGTCACCGTCGTCATCACCGGGGAGTCCGGTTGCGGCAAGGAGCTGGTGGCTCAGCTGTTGCATCAGTACTCCGACCGGGCCGATGGCCCTTTCCAGACAGTCAACTGCGGCGCGCTGCCGGTCAGCCTGGTGCAGTCGGAATTATTCGGCCACGAGCGAGGCGCCTTTACCGGCGCTTCATCCGGTCGTATCGGCCGCATCGAGGCTGCCCACAATGGCACCCTGTTTCTGGATGAAATCGGAGACATGGCCATTGAAGCGCAGGTGAGCCTGCTGCGCTTCCTGCAGGAAGGCACCATAGACCGGCTGGGCGACCATCGCAGCCGCAGCATCGACACCCGTGTCTTGTCGGCAACCCACGTCGACCTGCCCGCCGCCATCAGCAACGGTCGTTTCCGTCAGGACTTGTATTACCGCCTGTGCGTCTGCCAGCTGCACCTGCCGCCCTTGCGCGAGCGGCGTTCCGATATTCCCCTGCTGGCCAAGCACCTGCTATTCCAGAATGCCCAGAGGCTGGGTTTGCCGCACAAACGGCTGTCGTACGAGGCAATGGCCATCATGTTGCAACATGACTGGCCCGGTAATATCCGGGAGATGTCCAACCGCATCAGCCAGGGCTTGGCCATGGCCGGCGGGCGGGTCATCCGGCCGCAGGACATGGGGCTGGGCGGCAATATGGCCATCCCGCTGCATGATGGCCTGGAAGCCGTCCGGGAAAAGGCCGAGCGCGAGGCGGTGGAGATGGCGCTGGAGCTGCATGGCCATAACAGCAGCAAGGCGGCGCGCATGCTGTGCATCTCGCGCGCCACGCTGTACCGGCTGTTGAAGAAATATTCGATGCAAATCATCAACTAGCGACAGCACAACAGGTGACCACCGGGCCACGGCGCACGGCGTCGGCAAGAAACGACATGGCGGGCGATGTTCAGCGCAGCCCGATGCCGGCCATCATGGCTCGGCTTGGCATGGTGAAACGGATCAACCCTACCTGAGACTGCACTGCCAGCTGGATATGGAGGCTATTGTTGGTGATGATGCCGTTACCGGTGATCCGGGAGAATTGCATCAACTGTCCTTGCCCCAGGTATTGACCCATCTGTCCGGCACTGCCCATATTGATGCTGACTCCCAGCTGTCCATTGGTGACCGCGCTACCCTGCGCGCTGGCCTGCCATCCAGCCGGCATGCTGACCGGGGCCGCGCCATCATCGATGTCGACACGGGTGATGTTGCGGGAAATATTGCCGTTGCCAGCTTGCTGATTGATCTGAACCGTCCCCTGCACCGAAGCCAGTCCCGTCGGCATGCTGCCGACGGCATGACTTGTCGCGCTGGTACTGTTGAGCGTATAGCGATGGATGACCGGCACGGCACCGGCCTGGGCACTGAGCTGGACACCGGCCCCCTGCACCACGCCGTCGGCGTTCTGCCAGGTGCTCAGCATCTGCACGCCGAAGCGCACAATCTGCCCGGCATCCACATATCGCCCGCGCATGCTGTCCAGTACGCTGTCGTCAACATAGGCCAGCATGGATTTTGCCGGCAAGCTGAAGCCAAGCACCAGCATTGCCGCCAGTACCTTAATCAACGTACGCATGCTCTGCTCCCTGCCCTCTCCGTTCCCGCCATGCGCTGGCCGGCAGCGGAGACTATAAGAAATCACTGTAAAGAAAGCCGTATTCAACCAGCTCAGCCGGCGACGCCGGCTGCATGTTCACCATCAACTGCCGCGCGGACAACGGGCTGGGAAACTGGCGCAAAGGCCCCTGCGGCCGGTAGCCCGGCCCGGCCACCGCCAGCAACACGCCATTCCACTGCCGGGTGAACTCTGGCATGGGAATGGCGCGGTTGCCCAGCGCCGGATCCGCAACATAGACTGTGTCGCGGGTAGCCATCTTCAAAACGACAAAGTGCTTGTAGCCATTGATGTCGAGCATGATCAGCGCAGGAATGCGCAGCGCGGGCAAACGTTCGGCGCCACTGACGAAACCACTGGCACGCAAGCCCAAAACATTAACGAAGCGTTTCATGTCCAGCATGGAAAACCCTTGTTGCCGCACCACATCGGGATTGGCCCGAGCCAGCATCCCGGCAATGACTTGCTGCTCATTGACATCAAGCCCAAAGCCATAGCGCAGCAATGTGGTCAAGGCGGCGGCGCCGCAGCTGAAATCCGTCTTTTGTTCCACCACATAACGGAAGCGTAATTCACGCAAGCTGTGCACCTGCTTGTAAACATTGCCCTCACCGGTGTAAGCGGGCAGCATCATGTCAGCCGCTTGAGCGCCCCCCTGGCCACCGGAGCAGAACAGGCATAGCAGGATCGATAACAGCGGGCGGATGGGAAGTTTCATGGTCACAAACCGGCAGCGACAGACCAAGCTGCGCCGCCGGCCCCTCCCTGGCTTAGTGGGTTGCGGCAACCGACAGGCTGTTAACCTGCTGGTTGGACAAGCCGGCTGCATTGTTCAGTCCGACATTGCCAGTGACGTTGTTCACGGAACCGGTGATGCTCGCGGTGCCATTGATCGGCAGGAAGGTCGTCACAGCAATACCGTGATTGACCTGGGTGCCGCCAGCCGAAGCCGTCGCCAGCACTGCGGAACTGGCTGACGACAGCGCCACATCGTTCTTTTGCTGGTTGCCGGCACCCGCCGCATTGTTGATCCCGGCATTGCCCTGAATGTTGCTCACCGAATTACTCATGGTGGCATCCATTTTGTTGGAGGTGCCGTACAGCGGCTGGGCAAAGGTGTAAGTGTTGCCATCATTCAACTGCTCGAAGGAAACGGCAGCCGCGGCGCCGCTCTTCTTGCCGGACGCCGAAGTAATGGCAACATTATTGGCCTGCTGATTGAAGAAGCCGGAAGCATTGTTCACGCCGGCATTGCCCTGGATGCCGGTCACGCTGCCGCTCATCGCGGCATTGGCTGGATCCGTTACATTGAGCTTGTTGCCCAGATTTTTCTGTACATCATCCACCCGCGCCGTGGCCATGGCATCCGCTTTGGGATCAAATACTTCGTATACGGAGATGCCTTCCAGATACGCCGTACCCGTCTGGTTGACATTGGTATTGCCATAAGTGTTGGATAGATTGTTGCTGATCTCGCTCCTCGTGGAAGACGACGGGTCGTTGGAAGTGTCCGCTCCTGCGGCATGGGCTAGGCCACACGCACCAACAAGAGCGAGGAAAAGCACTTTTTTCTGCAGCATTGCGGTCATGATCATTCTCCAGGCGGTTTGCTTGAATGCCGGTCATCACCCTCCAGGTGGCGACCAGTACTGCTCACGGCTTGGCCCATTGCACGGCCACTACATTGACAGCCTGGTTGTGGCTGCCAGCAATCTGGTTGAGTTGCACCAGCCCCCGGCTTCCCAGGAAAGCGGCTGCGGAAATATCAGTCTGGTCATGGCGGCCGCTGCTACCTGCAGCCATGGCCGGATTGCTGCCTGCGGTGCCGGCTAACAGGCTGTCCGCGGCGGAGGATGGCAGCGTTGTCGCCTGAGGCTGTGGCGACGCCGCCAGCGTGAAAGCATTCAAGGAATGATTGGCATGGCCTGCCGTCTGGTTGATGGCCATCAGGCCCTGGCTGCCGGAGAAGGCCGCCCCGGCAATGCTGGCATGGGCATCGGCCGTTCCGGCCGTGCTAGTGGCCGACTGCTGCCGGAACAGAAACACATTGGCATGGCTCGCCGTGGCCGACACCGCCAAGGCTTGCAGATTGCCTTGTTGATTGGCGCTACCCGCAGCCTGATTCAATGCCACTATCCCGTGTACTGACTGCCCGCTGTTGTCGATCACGGCCTGTTCGGCATGCGCCGCCGCATGGCCAAGGCAACTGCTGAGCCACAACAATTGCATGATGCGCATGGCGTCTGTCCTAATGAGCCAGGCCGCTCAAGGGTTGCAGGCCGGATTGCAGCGGCTGGCTGATACCCGCTCCAGCCAGTCCTTCCCTGCTGCCCGCCGCCCCTGATATGCCCAAACCGGCAACGGGCGTTGCCGTCATCACCGTGACAGGCAGCCCCTGCAGCAGTCTGGTCTGATCGGTCACGCTGCCGCGCACCGCGCCCAACACCATTTCGCCGGCCTGGCCGCTGATGCTGACGACTTGCTGGGTGGCGCCAACGATCACATCAGACTGCGAGGCATTCACCGCGCTGACATCGGGACTGGGCTCGCCATGGCGAATGGCACTCCGGCTCGGCACCTCCCTGCCGATGATGATGTCGCCATCATCTGCGGCATGGACTGCCGCCTGCAGGCCCAGGCCTGCCAGAAAAAACAGGACCAGGCGATGGTTTTGCGCTTTCATCATTGGCTCCAGTTAGCTTGCGCAATCACCTAACCTAGCGCATAAAGCGTGCCAACCTTGCCAAGCCCCCATGGCATAAGGGAATTTGATTTTTTCATGCAGATGTTCTGTCTAACTTGTGTCAGAACTGAAACAGAAATCGGCGGACATGCCCCTGCACAGCGTGCACGACCACCCGAATCTGATCATGACGCAGTGATCCGGCCGATATTTGCTAGCCAAGAGCACAGATCCCGCACCAACTTGTTGTTTCAACACTGCGAAGCTTTGTGGGCGGTGTGGCCGCTTCCCCTGACCCGATTTCCCGGTGGAATAGCTGTGCGCTTCTGGTCTGCCAGGCACTGCAATGGCTACTTACAAAGCGAGAGCGGCCAAAGCCACCGAGAAACGCATTCGTTCAGACTGGAATCATCGCCGCAGGCCGCTCGCTGACGGATTGCCGACATTGCGCATGGTGCATCCCAGTGGCCGACAAGGCCGGCGAGCAGCCCTTCGGTCATGGTCTGTCACAGCCAGCAATCGCAAGGATTTCAGGACAGCGAGCGCAGAGACCGGTCGGCCAAAGCCCGCGGTCGACGATGCGATGGGATGGGTGGTTTACACAGAATTTCAGACATGCCCGTACTGTTCCACGGCCAATCCCAAAGACATATTTACGAATGGGAGATGCCCCAAGCAAAACTTCAGGCGCTTACCCAAGATAGGTCATTTTTGAACACCGCCTGACTCTCCATTCGCCCAAGCAGCGCATGCCGTCGGCCGTCGAACAAGAAAAACGCAAGAGTGACTGGAATCGTCCATTTTTAGTCATTTTTAATCATTTTCATCTTCTACCCATCGATATAGTAGTGGCTCGCAGCGCGAATTCTTTGCGCCATATCGGATTCACACCCAAAAGGAATTTACATAATCCTCCCAACCATAAGAGGACTTTGGGCTAGCACTACGCGTCATGTGAAAGGAAAAGATTTTACCGATGCAGCTCAGGTCAAACCATGGCTCAAGAACTTGGTGGTTTCATTGGTCGTCTTGACCATGTCAGATACGGGAACGGGACAAAAAATGAAAGCCTGAACATGCCTTTCGCATTTTGCTTGCGCCGCCTCGGCAATCTACGGCTCCTGCAATCGACGATGTTTTTGTAGTCTAATTCAACTGGAGAACTAATATGTCCGTCAATCTCGTCATCAGCTTTAATGTAAAAGAAGAAAAGCTGCAATCGTTCAAGGACATCATGAACGACGTGAAGATCAATCTGCCGAAGGTGGACGGTTGCCAAACGGTCAAGATTCTCAACCACTTGGAGGATCCACTCGCATTCACGCTCGTGGAAGCCTGGGATTCGCGTGAAATGCACGGCGCCCACGTCGACCAGATGATCTCGAGCGGTCAGTGGAGCATCATCGCCGAGCATCTGAGCAGCGCGCCGGTCAGCGGCTACTTCAGCGAAGTTTGATGCCGTAACATCAGCGGCAGGGCGCGTGCGGCGAGTCCGGCCGCGCCTCCGGCGCCATCTCTGGCATACACGCGCTATTGGCTATTATGTATTTTCTGCTATCTTCCCGGATATCCTCTTCCGTCCCAAACGTGCCGCACGCTTGGGCAGCAGCATGTCGCGCTGCTGGATACCGTCCTGTCCAAATGGGGCGGCCAATTTGTTGAGAAGCCATAGCAATGACACTCGAAGTAGTACCGGCGGCGCTTTATTCGATGCGCAATGTAAAGCCTATCCTCGCTGACGGCAGCTCGTCCATCCTCCATAAAACGCTTGAAACAAACCTGGAAAACAAGGCGATCTATATCGCCACGCCGTTGATCGTCTACATCAAGCAAGGCAAGCAGATTATTCGCGACCATGACGCCATGGCCCATGTCGTCGAGGAAAATCATTTGATTTTCCTCTCCAAAGGCGTTTACACGGTATCGGACTACGTCACTGGCAGCGATATCTTCGAGGCGGTGCTGCTGTTTTGCGACGACAAGCTGATCGCCAAATACCTGTCGCGCGCGGCCGGCACAGGCCATTCGCATACGGATGGCCTGCAGAACAACGCGCACGGCACTTATATCCTGCATGCCAATCAACAGATTCAGCGCTATATCGATTCGCTGAATTATGTCTACAAGGACGCGGAGGGCTCCGACGCGCTGCTGGAATTGAAACTGCTCGAACTACTGCACCTGATCGCCATCCAGGACAAGTCCTTCCGTTTCCTGCGCGAGCTGTCCAGCGGCGGCAGCCGCAAACGCCGCCCCATCACCAACTTCATGGAGCAGTACTATTCTCATAAGCTGAAGATTGAAGATTACGCCCTGCTGACGGGACGCAGCGTGTCGACCTTTATCCGCGACTTCAGGCGCAGCTACAACACCACCCCGAACCGCTGGATCATCGAGAAAAAAGTCGACATCGCGCATCAACTGTTGACAGCTAAAAATTATTCCGTCACCGACGCGGCAGCGGAGGTGGGATATGAAAATACCTCCCACTTCATCAAGGTCTACAAGCAACGCTACGGCGTCACGCCGAAGAAAGCCAAGGCCTTCGCAGCAGAACTGTAGCGCGACAAGGCCCAAGCTCCCCGCTGCCGCGACAGCGGCATTGTGGGGCGTGATTGTAGGTGCCGACTAAATTTTGACCCGAATGGATGATTCTAGCTGGCCCAGACGGAACCCAAGCCCAGAAAAAGATTTCAGTCTTAATATTTTGGCTGTTTCAGCAATAGAACGGGGAATTCCCGATCTTGCGACGCCACGAATAGCCCTCGAGCCAAGGCCGACGAACAGCCACTTCCATCCTTTCCTTTCGCATCCCCAAACCCAACAATCTCAAACGAAAAGAGACCCTTCCGGGCCTCTTTGTTTAGCGCTACTAGCAACAAACTGGTCATGTCATCGCCATGACAGACTTTATTGCCTCGTTACAGACTTTATTCTTTCCGATCAACGAAAAGAGGCCCTTCTGGGCCTCTTTGCTGAGTACTACTGGCAACAAGCCAATAATGTCATTGTCATTACAGACTTCATTACCTCGTGACAGACTTTATTCTTTCCGATCACTAGTCAAACCAGTTGGCGTCCATCACTCCACAGTGACGCTCTTGGCCAGGTTCCGCGGCTTGTCGACGTCGGTGCCGCGCGACAGCGCCACGTGGTAGGCCAGCATCTGCACCGGGATGGTGTGGACGATGGGGCTGAGGATGCCGACATGGCGCGGCGTGCGGATCACGTGCACGCCATCGGATTCGCTGAAGTGGCTGTCGGCGTCGGCGAACACGAACAGCTCGCCGCCGCGGGCGCTCACTTCCTGCATGTTCGACTTCACCTTTTCCAGCAGCGCGTCGTTGGGGGCGATCACCACCACCGGCATATTCTCGTCCACCAGCGCCAGCGGGCCGTGCTTGAGTTCGCCCGCCGGATAGGCCTCGGCGTGGATGTAGGAGATTTCCTTCAGCTTCAGCGCGCCTTCCAGCGCGATCGGGTAATGCAGGCCGCGGCCGAGGAACAGCGCGTCGTCCTTGGCGGCGAAGCGCTCGGACCAGGCCTTGATCTGCGGCTCCAGGTTCAGCGCGTGCTGCACGCTGCCCGGCAGGTGGCGCAGTTCGTCCAGGTATTGCGCCTCCGCCTCGGCCGACACGCGGCCGCGGGTCTTGCCCAGCGTCACCGCCAGCGCGAACAGGCCCACCAGCTGGGTGGTGAAGGCCTTGGTGGAGGCCACGCCGATTTCGGCGCCGGCGCGGGTGTAGAACACCAGGTCGCTGGCGCGCGGGATGGCGGATTCGCGCACATTGCAGATGGACAGCGCGTACTGGTGGCCCAGCTCCTTGGCGTACTTCAGCGCCTCCATGGTGTCCAGTGTTTCGCCGGATTGGGAGATGGTGACGATCAGGTGCTTGGGATTGGCGAAGGCGTCGCGGTAGCGGTATTCGCTGGCGATTTCCACGTCGCACGGCAGGCCGGCGATGCTTTCGATCCAGTACTTGGCGGTCATGCCGGCGTAGTAGCTGGTGCCGCAGGCCAGGATTTTCACGCCTTCCAGCTGCGGCAGGATGGCGGCGGCGGACTCGCCGAACAGCTCGGGGTTGAAGCCGCAGTCCTGCACCGCCTCGATGGTGTCGGCCAGCGCCTTCGGCTGCTCGTGGATTTCCTTCTGCATGAAGTGGCTGTACGGACCCAATTCCAGCGAGGCCAACGACACGTCGGACAGATGCACCGGGCGCTCGACAGCCTGGTCGTGCTTGTCGATCAGCTTGACGCCGTCGCGGCTCAGGTGGCCGATGTCGCCCTCTTCCAGGAAGATCACGCGGCGGGTGGCGGACAAGATGGCGGAGACGTCGGACGCGATGAAGTTTTCGCCGTCGCCCAGGCCCACCAGCAGCGGGCAGCCCATGCGGGCGCACACCAGTTCGTCCGGACGGTCCAGCGCGATGACGCCGATGGCGTAGGCGCCTGTCAGTTCGCGGGTGGCCTTCTTCACGGCGTCGAACAGGCTGTCGCCGGCCTGGTAGTAGTGGTGCACCAGGTGGGCGATCACCTCGGTGTCGGTTTGCGACTCGAAGGGGTAGCCCAGGCCCTTCAGGCGCTGGCGCTGCTGTTCGTGGTTTTCGATGATGCCGTTGTGCACCACGGCGATCTTGCCGAAGGAAATGTGCGGGTGGGCGTTGTACTCGGTCACGCCGCCGTGGGTGGCCCAGCGGGTATGGCCGATGCCGAGTTCGCCTTGCAGGCCTTCCTCGGCGGCGGCGCCTTCCATCTCGGCCACGCGGCCGACGCGGCGCACGCGGCGGATTTCGTCGCCGGCCAGCACGGCCACGCCGGCGGAATCATAACCGCGGTATTCCAGACGCTTCAGGCCATCCACCAGGATGGGAACGATATTACGCTTGGCGATGGCGCCAACGATGCCGCACATTATTTTCTCCTTGCATTGCTGTCTTGAACTGCGGGCGCGCAAATCAGCGTCACGCCCTTCGCTTGAATCTTGTCTCTGGCTTCCTGGCCCAGCGCGTCGTCGGTGACCAGGGTGTGGATCTTGTCCCACGGCAATTCCAGATTGGGAATGCGGCGGCCGATCTTTTCCGACTCCACCATCACGATCACCTCGCGCGCCACTTCCGCCATCACGCGGGACAGGCCCACCAGCTCGTTGAAGGTGGTGGTGCCGCGTTCCAGGTCTATGCCGTCGGCGCCGATGAAGAGCTGGTCGAAATCGTAGGAGCGCAGCACCTGCTCGGCCACCTGCCCCTGGAACGACTCCGAATGCGGGTCCCAGGTGCCGCCGGTCATCAGCAGGATGGGTTCGTTCTCCAGCTCCCGCAGCTGGCCGGCCACGTTCAGCGAGTTGGTCATCACCACCAGCCCGCGCTTGTTGCCGAGCAAGGGGATCATCGCGCTGGTAGTGGTGCCGCTGTCTATGATCACGCGGTTGTGGTCGCGGATTCGGTCCGCCGCCGCGCGCGCGATCGATAACTTTCGCTTCGAAACCTGTCCGGCATCCGGCTCGGCTACCATTTCGCTGGGCAGCGACACCGCGCCGCCGTAGCGGCGCAGCAACAAGCCGCCAGTCTCCAGCAGGGCCAGGTCCTTGCGGATGGTGACTTCCGATGTGGCGAAACGCTGGGTCAGCTCTTCCACGCTGACTTCGCCTCTTTCCTGCACCAGCGCGGCAATCGCATGCCGTCGCTGTTGTGTGTTACGTTTTGTCATCACAAGTTTCGTTTCGAAAGTTTCGTAATGATAGCAGCGCGCAATCCGTCAAGCAACACAGAAGCTTGGCAATGCCATGTCATTGCGCTAGCGTGGCCTGTCAGCCACCTCATCGCATGGGAAAGACGGAATGGAAGATACGGATCGCCTTTACCGGCACTTGATTGACAAGGAAGCGGCGCTGCTAACGAAAGCCATACGCCGTGATGTTGCCATGCTGGATCGCATGATCGCGGACGATTTCTTGGAATTTGGGGCCTCTGGCACCGCATTTGGGAAACGCGAGGTTCTGCAACAACTTCCGGCGGCGGAAGATGGCCCGGCCATTCATGCCCAGGATTTTCAGGCGCGGCGGCTGGGAGAAGACGTGGTGCAGATCACCTTCAAATCCGTCCGCGCCCCCGCTTCCAGCGCGCCGCGTTATACCCTGCGCAGCTCTATCTGGCGCCGGCGCGACAACGCATGGCAAATGGTGTTTCACCAAGGCACCGTCACCGAGCCATTTGCGGTGGTGTGAAGCGGTAGTGCGGCTTGGGCCATGCCCAGCGCCAAAAGCATCGCGGCTGAAGCCGCTTCTACAGGGTGAGGTGTAGGAGCGGCTTCAGCCGCGAATTCAAAACCGCGGTATCAGGCTATCCGCTTTTCTTTTGCGGCCGCTTCCAGCCCGGCACCGTCACTTGGCGCGCGCGCGCCACGGTCAATTCGCCCGCCGGCGTGTCCTTGCTGATCACCGAGCCCGCGCCGATGGTGGAGTCGCGCTCCAGCTTCACCGGCGCCACCATCAGCGTGCCGGAGCCGACGAACACATTGTCGCCGATGATGGTCTTGAACTTGTTGACGCCGTCGTAGTTGCAGGTGACCGAACCGGCGCCGACATTGACCTTGCGGCCGATCTCGGCGTCGCCGACATAGCTCAGGTGGTTGACCTTGGAGCCCTCGCCTATCTTGCTCTTCTTCACCTCGACAAAGTTGCCGATGTGCACGTGGCCGGCCAGCTCCGCGCCCGGACGCAGGCGCGCGTACGGGCCGATCCGGCATTCGGCGCCGACCACCGCGTCTTCCAGGTGCGAAAACGGCGCGATCCGGGTGCCGCTGGCGATCTTCACGTTCTTCAGCACGCAGTGGGCGCCGATTTCCACTTGGTCGCCCAGCTCCACCGCGCCTTCGAACACGCAGCCGATATCTATGCTGACGTCCATGCCGTGCTTCAGTTCGCCGCGGATGTCGATGCGCGCCGGGTCGGCCAGCGTGACGCCGGCTTCCAGCAGCGCGCGCGCCTGATTGGCCTGCAGGATGCGCTCCAGCTCCGCCAGCTGGACCTTGTTGTTGACGCCGGCGGCCTCCCAACTGGCGTCGACGCTGGCGCTTTCCACCGCCACGCCGTCTTTCACCGCCAGTTCCAGCACGTCGGTCAGATAATACTCGCCCTGGGCGTTGCCGTTGTTCAGCGCGGATAGCCAATCAGCCAGCCGCGCGTTGGGCAGCGCCATCATGCCGGTGTTGATCTCGCGGATGGCCAATTGCTCAGGCGTGCAGTCCTTGTGCTCGACGATGGCTTGCAGCTTGCCGTCGGCGCCGCGCACCATGCGCCCATAACCGCTGGCGTCGGCCAGCACATCGGTCAGCACCGCCATGCCGCCGGCGGCGGCCTGCTCCAGCCTTTGCAGCGTGGAGGCCTTGGTCAGCGGCACATCCCCGTACAGCACCAGCGTCTTGCCGTCCTGCGGCAGATGCGGCAAAGCCATCTTCAGCGCGTGGCCGGTGCCCAGCTGCTCAGCCTGTTCGGCCCAGACGATGTCGGCATCCTGAATCCGGGCGCGCACCTGCTCGCCGCCATGGCCATACACCACCACCAGACGGGACGGATTCAACGCGCGCGCGGTGCGGATCACCCGCGCCAGCATCGGCTCGCCGCCTATCGGGTGCAATACTTTGGGAAGGGAGGAATACATGCGCTTGCCTTTGCCGGCAGCCAGGATGACGATGCTGAGACTATCCATGATCTTTTTGCTTCACCAAAACGGAAAAAGGCTGCCACTTGCGTGGCAGCCTTGCACTATACACGATTACGCATCGCGCAATCAGTGGGCGCGCTTCTTGAGGTAGTCCAGCGTCTTGAGCTCGGCAATCGCCACCGCCAGTGCGGCGTGGGCCTTGGCCGTGCTCATGTCGTCGGTCGCGTGCTTGAGGGCATCCTCGGCAGCGCGTTTCGCCTCATTGGCGCGGGCCTCATCGAGATCCTCGCCGCGGATCGCCGTATCGGCGAGCACGGTGATCAGGCTCGGCTGCACTTCCATCATGCCGCCGGACACCGCCACCAGTACTTCTTCCTTGGTACCCGGCACCTTCAGACGAAGCACGCCGGGCTTGATACGGGTCAGGAGCGGCACGTGTTGCGGGTAGACGCCGATCTCGCCTTCGGTAGCCGGCGCGACGACGAATTCCGCCTCGCCGGAGAAGATGAGCTGCTCGGTGCTAACCACTTCGACACGCATCTTGGACATCCGCCCTCTCCTTAGTTAAGGGTCTTGGCTTTCTCGGCAGCTTCTTCGATCGCGCCAACCATGTAGAACGCTTGTTCCGGCAGGTGGTCGTATTCGCCAGCGAGAATGGCCTTGAAGCCCTTGATGGTTTCGCGCAGCGGCACGTATTTGCCCGGGGAACCGGTAAACACTTCGGCCACGTGGAACGGCTGGGACAGGAAGCGCTGGATCTTACGGGCGCGAGCCACGACCAGTTTGTCTTCCTCGGACAGCTCGTCCATACCCAGAATCGCGATGATGTCGCGCAGTTCCTTGTAGCGCTGCAGAGTGGACTGCACGCCGCGGGCGACGGTGTAATGCTCGTCGCCCACCACCAGCGGATCCAGCTGGCGCGAGGTGGAGTCGAGCGGGTCCACGGCCGGGTAGATACCCAGCGAGGCGATGTCGCGCGACAGTACCACGGTAGCGTCCAAGTGGGCGAAGGTGGTCGCCGGGGACGGGTCGGTCAAGTCATCCGCAGGGACGTACACGGCCTGGATGGAGGTAATGGAACCATCCTTGGTCGAGGTAATACGTTCTTGCAGACGGCCCATTTCCTCGGCCAGCGTCGGCTGGTAGCCCACCGCGGACGGCATGCGGCCCAGCAGAGCGGACACTTCGGTACCGGCCAGGGTGTAGCGGTAGATGTTGTCCACGAACAGCAGCACGTCGCGGCCCTTGCCGTTTTCGTCCTTCTCGTCGCGGAAGTGCTCGGCCATGGTCAGGCCGGTCAGGGCCACGCGCAGACGGTTGCCCGGCGGCTCGTTCATCTGACCGTACACCATCGCCACCTTGTCCAGGACGTTGGAGTCCTTCATTTCGTGGTAGAAGTCGTTACCTTCACGGGTACGCTCACCCACGCCGGCGAACACGGACAGACCCGAGTGGGCCTTGGCGATGTTGTTGATCAACTCCATCATGTTCACGGTCTTGCCCACACCGGCGCCGCCGAACAGACCCACCTTGCCGCCCTTGGCGAACGGGCACAGCAGGTCGATCACCTTGATGCCGGTTTCCAGGATGTCGGCTGCGGCCGACAGTTCGTCGAACTTCGGCGCAGCTTGGTGGATGGCGCGACGCGCGTCGGTCGCGACCGGACCCGCTTCGTCCACCGGGTTGCCCAGTACGTCCATGATGCGGCCGAGGGTGGCGGCGCCAACCGGCACCGAAATCGGTGCGCCGGTGTTGGCTACAGCCATGCCACGCTTCAGACCGTCGGAGCTGCCCATCGCAATGGTACGGACCACGCCGTCGCCCAGCTGTTGCTGAACTTCGAGCGTCAGGTCGGCGTCTACCAGCTTCAGGGCATCATAAACCTTCGGCATGGCGTCGCGCGGAAATTCCACGTCGATCACCGCGCCAATGATTTGTACGATTTTGCCTTGGCTCATTATCGCTTCCTAAAAATAAACTTTTACAGTTCCGTTGACGGTTACACCGCCGCGGCACCTGCCACGATTTCCGACAGCTCGGTCGTAATCGCCGCCTGACGCGCCTTGTTGTACACCAGGCGCAGCTGCTTGATGGTGTTGCCCGCGTTGTCGGTGGCGGCTTTCATCGCCACCATCCGCGCGGCCTGCTCGGAAGCCATGTTCTCGGCCAGAGCCTGGTACACCACCGATTCCAGATAACGGCGCACCAGGAATTCCATCAGCGTCGGCGCATCCGGCTCGTACAGGTAATCCCACGAGTGCGAATGCTCGACCACCATGTGGTGCGGGGTCAGCGGAAGCAGCTGTTCGAGTGCCGGCTCCTGCTTCATGGTGTTCACGAAGCTGGAGTACACGATGTAGACCGCGTCCAGTTCGCCTTCGGCGTATTGCCGGAACAGAACCGTAAGCGGGCCAATCAGTTTTTCCATCTTCGGCATGTCGCCGAGATGGACCGCGCTGGCCACGACGTTGAGACGGGCGCGCTGGGCAGCCGCCAGGCCTTTCTGGCCCAGGCAGCAGACATCGACTTCGATGCCTTGATCCTGCAGTTCCTTGACCTTGCCGAAGAAGCGCTTGAACGAGTTCACGTTCAGGCCGCCGCACAGGCCCTTGTCAGAGGAAACCAGGATGATGCCGGCGCGCTTGATCGTCTCGCGACGGGCAAGCAGCGGGTGACCAAGTTCCGCGTTCGCCTGAGCGAGGTGCGCCATAACCGTGCGCACCTTCTCGGCGTAAGGACGGGCAGCGCGCATACGCTCTTGCGTCTTGCGCATCTTCGAGGTCGACACCATCTGCATAGCGCGGGTGATCTTCTGCGTGTTCTGCACGCTTCGGATCTTGGTGAGAATCTCTTTACCGACTGCCATATCCTGAACCTTTCTCTAGCTACGACTTATCGTCGAAGGCTCAGTTGAAGCTGTAGCCAGCCTTGAACGATTCCATCGCCTTGGCCAGTACCTTCTCGTTGTCGGCAGACAGATCACCGGAGGCGTTCACGGCCTGCAGCACATCGGCGTGGTTGGCACGCACGTTGGCCAGGAACTCGGCTTCGAAAGCCAGGGCCTTCTTCACCGGAACGTCTTCGTAGCTGCCCTTGTTCACCGCCCACAGGGTCAGCGCCATTTCCGCGGTCGACAGGGTGGAGAACTGCTTCTGCTTCATCAGTTCGGTCACCACTTCGCCGTGGGCCAGCTGCTTGCGGGTGGCTTCGTCCAGGTCGGAAGCGAACTGCGCGAACGCAGCCAGCTCGCGGTACTGGGCCAGGGCCAGACGGATACCGCCGCCGAGCTTCTTGATGACCTTGGTCTGAGCGGCGCCGCCCACGCGCGATACCGAGATACCGGCGTTGATGGCCGGACGGATGCCCGCGTTGAACAGGTCGGTTTCCAGGAAGATCTGGCCGTCGGTAATCGAAATCACGTTGGTCGGAACGAACGCGGAAACGTCGCCGGCCTGGGTTTCGATGATCGGCAGTGCGGTCAGCGAACCGGTCTTGCCCTTAACGGCGCCGCCGGTCAGCTTTTCCACTTCCTCTTCGTTGATGCGCGCGGCGCGCTCCAGCAGACGGGAGTGGAGATAGAACACGTCGCCCGGGTAGGCTTCGCGGCCCGGCGGACGGCGCAGCAGCAGCGAGATCTGACGGTAGGCGACGGCTTGCTTGGACAGGTCGTCGTATACGATCAGCGCGTCTTCGCCGATGTCGCGGAAGTATTCGCCCATCGCGCAGCCGGAGTACGGGGCGATGAACTGCAGGGCGGCGGCTTCGGAAGCGGTGGCGGCCACGATGATGGTGTGACCCATCGCGCCATGCTCTTCCAGCTTGCGAACCACGTTGGCGATGGAGGAAGCCTTCTGACCCACGGCTACGTAGATGCAGATGACGCCATTGCCCTTCTGGTTGATGATGGCGTCCAGCGCCACGGCGGTTTTGCCGGTCTGACGGTCGCCAATGATCAGCTCACGCTGGCCGCGGCCGACCGGAACCATGGAGTCGATCGACTTCAGGCCGGTTTGCATCGGCTGCGATACCGATTTACGCGCGATCACGCCCGGAGCGATCTTTTCGATCGGGGACGATTTCTGAGCGTTGATCGGGCCCTTGCCGTCGATCGGCTGACCCAGGGCGTTGACCACGCGGCCAACCAGTTCCGGACCAACCGGCACTTCCAGAATGCGACCGGTACACTTGACTTCGTCGCCTTCGGAGATGTGCTCGTACTCGCCCAGCACCACGGCGCCGACCGAGTCGCGCTCCAGGTTCATGGCGAGGCCAAAGGTGTTGCCCGGGAATTCGAGCATTTCGCCTTGCATCACGTCGGCCAGGCCGTGGATGCGGACGATACCGTCGGTCACGGAGATAACCGTGCCCTTGGTGCGAACTTCAGCGCCTTCAGCCAGATTCTGGATCTTGGCCTTGATCAGATCGCTGATTTCAGAGGGGTTCAACTGCATGATCTCTCCTAATTCTTGAGGCTTGCTGCCATTGCCTGCAGTTTGCCGCGCACGGAAGCGTCGATGACATCGTCGCCTACCGACACGCGAACGCCGCCGATCAGGTCGGCGTTCTCACGCACGTCAAGACGCACGGCTTTGCCGTACTTCTTGGAAAGCGTGTTGGTCAGTTCGGCTTTCTGTTCATCGGACAAAGCAAAAGCGGACTCCACCAGGGCGTCCACGATGTTTTCCGATTGCGCCTTCAGCAATTCAAACTGCGCGGCGATTTCAGGCAGCAGCGTCAAACGGGCGTTCTCGATCAGCGCGGCGATGAAGCGTTTCACGTCATCGTTGCCGCGCGAGCCGAGCACATCCAGCATCAGCGCCTCAACCTCTTGTGCGGTATGTTTCGGATTGGTGACGACTTGGGCCAGATCCGGGTTGTTCACCATGGCAGCCAGCCACGACAGCGCATCCGACCACTGGTCGAGCTTGCCCTGTTCCGTGGCGAGGCTGTATACCGCTTCGGCGTAGGGCCTTGCGACGGTAATGAGTTCTGCCATGAGTTAGTTAAAACTCCGCTTTGATGGAGGCAAGCAGGTCGGCGTGCTTGGCGGCGTCGATCTCCTTGCGCAGGATCTTCTCGGCGCCGGCAACGGCCAGATCGGCGACATGCGCGCGCAGGGCTTCCTTGGCGCGCAGCACTTCCTGTTCGGTTTCCGCCTTGGCGTCGGCCACGATGCGGGCACCTTCGGTGCGCGCCGCTTCCTTGGCTTCGTCCACGATCTGGTTAGCACGCTTTTCAGCGGCAACCACGATCTCGGTCGCTTGCTGCTTGGCCTTGCGGATTTCGTCCGCAACGCGCTTTTCAGCCGCTTCCAGATCCTGCTTGCCGCGTTCCGCGGCGGCCAAGCCATCAGCGATACGCTTGGCCCGCTCATCCATCATGTTGGTAAGCGGAGGCCAAACAAACTTCATGGTGAACCATACCAGGATGGCGAAAGTGATCGCCTGGCCCAGTAGTGTTACGTTGAATTCCACGCTTGTTTTCCTCCAGAGTATGACTACAACAACCGTCTACGTGTCCGTCGGAAACGGATTAGTGAGCCGCCTTAACGATGGCCAGGGCAGCGGACAGGAACGGGTTGTTGAAGGTGAACAGCATGGCAACACCAACACCAATCATGGAGATCGCGTCCAGCAGACCGGCGATGATGAACAGCTTGGTTTGCAGAACCGGGATCATTTCCGGCTGGCGAGCGGAGGACTCGAGGAACTTGCCACCCAGAATGGCGAAACCGATAGCGGTGCCCAGAGCGCCGAGGCCAATGATCAGAGCGGCAGCCAGTGCGGTCATCGACTGAATCTGAGAAACGAGTGCTTCCATTGTGTATCTCCTAAGACTTAAAGCAAGGATGGTTGGGTAAAAAGAAGGATGAATCTACGGTAAATCAGTGCGCTTCCACCGCCAGGCTCAGGTACACGATGGTCAGCATCATGAACACGAAGGCCTGCAGGGTGATGATCAGGATGTGGAAGATCGCCCAAGGCGCGCCCAGCACCCACTGCAGGCCCCAGGGCAGCAGCGCGATCAGGATGAAGATCAGTTCGCCGGCGTACAGGTTGCCGAACAAACGAAGAGACAGCGAAATCGGCTTGGCGGCCAGTTCCACCAGCTGGAACGCGAAGTTCAGCGGGGCCAGGATGATGGCGCCGACCGGGTTGGAGCTGTGGAACGGAGCGGTCAGCAGTTCCTTGCCCCAGCCGCCCAGGCCCTTGGCCTTGATCGAGAAGCCGACGATCAGGATCAGCACCGACAGCGACATGGCGAAGGTGGCGTTCACGTCGGCGGACGGCACGACGCGGAAGTACACGTGGTGCGGCTCCAGGCCGAAGAAGGTGTAGCCGATCCACTGCGCGGCCATCGGGAACAGGTCAACCGGGAACAAGTCCATGAAGTTCATCAGGAACACCCAGCAGAAGATGGTCAGGGCCAGCGGGGCGATCATCTTGCTCTTGCCGTGGAACACTTCGCGGACCTGGGTCTGCACCAGCTCGACGATCATCTCGACGAACAGCTGCAGGCGGCCCGGCGCTTCGATGCTGGCGCGGCGCGCCACCATGGCGAACACGGCGGCGAACAGGAAGCCGAGAACCAGGGAAATGGAGAAGGTGTCTACGTGCAGGCTCCAGAATCCGGCGGAAGGGTCCGAATTCCAGAAGGTGAGATGGTGCTTGATGTAATCGGTTGCGTTGCTTGCCATCGCTCTTTTCTCAATTTTTGATTAGAAGCCCGAAGCCGTAGCCGGAGGTGGCGGCAAAGAACCCACCCAAAAATCCAACTACGGACAAATCCTTGAAACTGGCCAAAACCGCACCACTTAACAGCACGGTCAGGCAAAACTTTACCGCTTCGGCCAGAAAATGCGCCTTGATCAACACCGCGGGCGCCACGTGGCGCTTGGCATAGGCGATCCTGGCATACACCAGGGCCGGCACCAGCACCGCCAGGCCGCCCAGAAGAGCGGAGACGGCGACCGTCACGCTGCCTGCGCTGGCGAGTAGCGCGACGACTACAGCCAGGCCGACCAGGCTGGCCTGCAGGCGCAGCACGCGCTTCACTTCCTGATAGATCATGATCGCCAGTGCAAAAAAACCGCTGGATTATAGGCTTCGCGCTTGAGTTGCGTCAACTTTGCTCCAGCAGACTTTTTGCGCTGCAACAAACTCATTTTTTAGCGTTTTTTTGCAGCTTCTCCAGCAGCGAATCCAGCTCGTCCAGACTGGCATAATCTATGACCAGCTTGCCGCTGCCGCCCGCGGCGTGGCGAATGCTGACACGGGCGCCGATGGCCTCGGACACCTGCTCCTCCAGCCGCGCCACGTCAGGATCGACGCGTTTTTGCTGCGGCGCAACTGTGGTTTTTTGCGCAGCATGCTGTTGTACTCTGCGCTCCACCTCGCGCACCGACATGCCCTTGCGCACCACTTCGTTCGCCAATTCCAGCTGGGAAACGGTCGGCAGGCTCAGCAAGGCGCGGGCGTGCCCCATCTCCAGCTGCCCTTCGTGCATCATCTGCTGCAAGGGCTGCGGCAGCACCAGCAGGCGCAGCAGATTGGACACCGCGCTGCGCGAACGGCCCACCGCGTCGGCGGCGGCTTCGTGGGTGAGGCCGAATTCGTCGATCAGGCGCTTGATGCCCTGCGCCTCCTCGATCGGATCCAGTTCCTGGCGCTGGATGTTCTCGATCAGCGCCATCGCCAGCGCCGCCTCGTCCGGCACGCTCTTGATCACCACCGGCACCTCCGAGAGGCCTGCCTTGCGCGACGCGCGCCAGCGGCGCTCGCCGGCGATCAGCTCGTAGTCGCCCAGGCCCAGCTCGCGCACGATCAGGGGCTGGATGATGCCCTGGGCGCGGATGGAGGCCGCCAGCTCGTCCAGCGCCGCCTCGTTCATGAAGCTGCGGGGCTGGTACTTGCCGGGACGGATGCTGTCGATGGGAAGGGTGGAAAGTCTGTCGTCCACCGCGTCAACGGTGGACAGGAGCGCGTCCAGTCCGCGCCCCAATCCTTTGAGTTTGGCCATATTGTCAGACGGTGGGGGTTGCGGTTGCGGGTTCGAGGCGTTCGACCAGCTCTTGCGCCAGCGCGAGGTAGGCCTGGGCGCCGCGCGAGCTGCGGTCGTAGACCAGGCCCGGCAGGCCGTGGCTGGGCGCCTCGGCCAGGCGCACATTGCGCGGGATGACGGTCTGGAACACTTTTTCGCCGAAATGGCGCGCCAGCTGTTCCGACACCTGTTGCGACAGATTGTTGCGCGCGTCGAACATGGTGCGCAGCAAGCCCATGATCTCGATCTTGGGATTGACCGCCAGCCTCACCTTGCGCAGCGTGGCCACCAGATCGGACAGGCCTTCCAGCGCGTAGTACTCGCACACCATCGGGATCAGCACGCTGTCGGCGGCCACCAGGCCGTTCAGCGTCAGCAGGTTCAGCGACGGCGGGCTGTCGATCAGCACGTAGTCGTATTGGCCGGCCACTTCGGCCAACGCGTTTTTCAGCCGCGCCTCGCGCGCCAGCTCGTTGACCAGCTCCAGCTCGGCGCCGCCCAGATTGCGGTTGGCGGGCAGCACCTGGTAGCCGCCGGCCTTCGCGTCCTGGCGCGCCTCCTCGATGGTGGCCTCGCCCAGCAGCACGTCGTAGCCGGACTTCTCCAGCGACTGCTTGGCGATGCCGCTGCCCATGGTGGCGTTGCCCTGCGGGTCCAGATCGACGATCAGCACCCGCCGGCCGAGCTCGGCCAAACCGGCCGCCAGATTGACGACGGTGGTGGTCTTGCCTACCCCGCCTTTCTGGTTGGCCACCGCGATCACGCGTGGATTCATTGCAGCACCATCCTCACCAGATGGCGTTCGGCGTCCAGCCCCGGCACCGTTACCGGCAGCACCTCCGAAACCGCCACGCCTTGCGGCAGCAAGGCGATTTCCTCATACGGATACACGCCCTTCATCGCCACATACTGGCCGTCGTCGGCCATCAGGTGGCGGGTCAGCTTGACGAACTCGGACAGCTCGGAGAACGCGCGGCTGGTGATGCGATCGAACTTCTGCTCAGGCTGGTAGGCCTCGACGCGGTCGGTGACCACCTGCACGTTGGGCAGGCCCAGTTCCAGCACCACCTGGCGCAGGAAGGTGGTTTTCTTGTGGTTGGAGTCCAACAGCGCCACCTGCAGGTCCGGCCGCGCGATGGCGGTCGGGATGCCGGGCATGCCGCCGCCGGAGCCCACGTCCAGCATGCGCGTGCCGCCCGCCAGGTGGGGCACCAGGCTGAGGCTGTCCAGCAAATGATAGCTGACCATCCGCTCTTCCTGGCGGATCGCGGTGAGGTTGTAGGTCTGATTCCATTTGACCAGCAGCGCCAGATAGCGCTGCAGCAGCTCCACTTGCGGTTCGGTCAGTTCCAGCGCCAGCTGCGCCAGCCCCTGTTTCAATTCGGCGGTATGTAGTGTCATGCGGTCTTAGCGTCGGTGAAGCCGCGTCTCAGGTGCACCATCAGCAGGGCGACGGCGGCCGGGGTGATGCCCTGGATGCGCGAAGCCTGGCCCAGCGTCTCCGGACGCTGCTGGTTCAGCTTCTGCTGCACTTCCTTGGACAGGCCCTTGACCAGGCCGTAATCGATGTCGCCCGGCAGACGGATGTCTTCCAGATTGTCGCGGCGCGCCAGCTCTTCGTTCTGGCGATTGATGTATCCCTGGTATTTGACCTGAATTTCCACCTGCTCGGCAACCTCGTCGGCCAGTTCCGGCGCGCCGTCGGCCGCTTCCGGCACCGTCATCAGCTCGCGGTACGGCACGTTGGGGCGCTTGAGCAGGTCCTGCAGCGTGTACTCGCGCTCGATCGGCTTGCCCAGCACGCGCGCCAGCGCGGCCGGATCGGCGAGCTTGGACGGATGCAGCCAGGTGGCCTGCAGGCGGGCCTTCTCGGCCTCGACCGCGTCGCGCTTGCGGCAGAAGGCGTCCCACTGCTCGTCGCCGACCACGCCCAGCTTGCGCCCCATCTCGGTCAGGCGCAGGTCGGCGTTGTCTTCCCTCAACTGCAGGCGGAATTCGGCGCGGCTGGTGAACATGCGGTACGGCTCGGACACGCCCTTGGTGATCAGGTCGTCGACCAGCACGCCCAGGTAGGCCTCGTCGCGGCGCGGGCACCAGGCTTCCTGCTCGCGGGCGAACAGGCCGGCGTTCAGCCCCGCCAGCAAGCCCTGGGCGGCGGCTTCTTCATAGCCGGTGGTGCCGTTGATCTGCCCGGCGAAGAACAGGCCCTGGATGGCCTTGGTCTCCAGCGAGGCCTTCAGGCCGCGCGGGTCGAAGTAGTCGTATTCGATCGCGTAGCCGGGGCGCAGGATGTGGGCGTTCTCCATGCCGCGGATCGAGCGCACGGCGGCCAGCTGGATGTCGAACGGCAGGCTGGTGGAAATGCCGTTCGGATAGAATTCGTGCGTAGTCAGGCCTTCCGGCTCCAGGAACACCTGATGGCTGTCCTTGTCGGCGAAGCGGTTGATCTTGTCTTCGATGGACGGGCAGTAGCGCGGACCGACGCCTTCGATCACGCCGGTAAACATCGGGCTGCGGTCGAAGCCGCTGCGGATGATGTCGTGGGTGCGCTCGTTGGTGTGGGTGATCCAGCACGGCAGCTGCTTCGGGTGCATCGCGCGCTTGCCGCGATAGGAGAACACCGGCTCGGGTGTGTCGCCCGGCTGCTCTTCCATCACGGAAAAGTCGACGCTGCGGCCGTCGATGCGCGGCGGGGTGCCGGTCTTCAGCCGGCCCACCGGCAGGTTCAGTTCGCGCAGCCTCTCGCCCAGCGTGGACGCCGCCTGATCGCCAGCGCGCCCGCCGGTGTAATTTTCCAGGCCGACGTGGATCTTGCCGGACAGGAAGGTGCCGGCGGTCAGCACCACGGTCTTGGCGCGGAAAGTGATGCCGATGGCGGTGATGGCGCCGACCACGCGGTCGCCTTCGATCAGCAGGTCGTCCACCGGCTGCTGGAACAGCGTCAGATTGGGCTGGTTCTCCAGCATCTCGCGGATGGCGGCCTTGTACAGGATGCGGTCGGCCTGGGCGCGGGTGGCGCGCACCGCCGGGCCCTTGGACGCGTTCAGCGTGCGGAACTGGATGCCGCCGATGTCGGTGGCCAGCGCCATCGCGCCGCCCAGCGCGTCCACCTCTTTCACCAGATGGCCCTTGCCGATGCCGCCGATCGACGGATTGCACGACATCTGGCCCAGGGTTTCGATGTTGTGGGTCAGAAGGAGCGTGGCGCAGCCCATGCGCGCGGCGGCCAGCGCGGCCTCGGTGCCGGCGTGACCGCCGCCCACCACTATCACGTCGAAGCTTGTCGGATAAATCATGGCTGAAAGAGCAAACCGAACGGAAAAACGGGTTATTTTACGCCAAAACAGTTTGACTGATAAGTCCTTGATTTCAATAACCCCGCCGCCGTCATAGAAACGTCAAGCGCCCTTCACTGCATGGTCATGATACGGACATCGCGACGTCAAACAGCCCGCCTAGCATGTGCAGAACCACAACGGGGGGCAAAACATGCTGCTAAATGAACAGCTTGCAAGCAGAAGCAAACCGCGCCTGGCCGTGCGCCTGGCCCAGTGCGCCGAGGATATCCGCCGCGCGCAGAAGCTGCGCTTCGAGGTTTTCGCCGGCGAAATGGGCGCCGAGCTGGCGTCCGCCGAGCTGGGCATAGACCGCGACGAATACGACGAGCTGTGCGACCACCTGATCGTCGAGGACCACAACACCGGCATGGTGGTGGGCACTTACCGCATGCTGTCCCCGGCAGCCGCCCGCCGCGCGCCCAGCCTGTACTCCGAGCACGAGTTCGACCTCTCCCGCCTGTCCCACCTGCGCGACAACCTGATCGAAGTGGGCCGCTCCTGCGTGCACCGCGACTTCCGCTCCGGCGCGGTGATCGCGCTGTTGTGGTCGGGCCTGGCCGACTACGTGCAGCAGCAGGGCGGCGCCTATCTCGCCGGCTGCGCCAGCGTGTCGCTGACCGACGGCGGCCACCAGGCGGTCAGCCTGTACCGCCAGCTGGAAGGCCAGTACCTGTCGCCGGCGGAATGGCGCGTGTTCCCCCACCTGCCGCTGCCGTTGGACCGCGTGATAGACGATACCGCGCCGGTGCCGCTGCCGCCGCTGATCAAGGGCTATCTGCGCGCCGGCGCCCACGTCTGCGGCGAGCCGGCCTGGGACCCGGATTTCAACTGCGCCGACTTCTTCATGCTGCTGCCGATGAGCCGGCTCAGCGCGCGCTACAACAAGCACTTCGTCGGCTGAGGCCAGCCGGCTGCCGACGCCGGCCGGGATGCTACAATCCCGGCATGAACTACACCTTCGAGCCGATAGGCGTCATCCGTTCGCCGTATCGCGAGAAATTCGGCATCCCGCGCCAGCCGTCGCTGGTCAGCGCGGCCCGCATGCGGCTGGAGCTGTCGCCGCCGTACGACCACCCGGACTGCGTGCGCGGCCTGGCTGAGTTTTCCCATGTCTGGATCAGCTTCGTGTTCCACCAGACCATGGACCGGGGCTGGCAGCCGCTGGTGCGGCCGCCGCGGCTGGGCGGCAACGCCAAGGTGGGCGTGTTCGCCAGCCGCTCCACCCACCGCCCCAACCCGATGGGCCTGTCGCTGGTGGAACTGCTTGCGGTGAACGTCGACAACGGCGTCACGCTGGAGCTGGCCGGCGCCGATCTGCTGGACGGCACGCCGGTGCTGGACATCAAGCCCTACATCCCATTCGTGGAGTCGCGTCCCGAGGCGTCGGGCGGCTTCGTCGACGGCCCTCCCCCGCAGCTGCGGGTGGAGTGGAGCGAGGCCGCGCGGCGGCGCCTGGATCAGACGGACGCGCCTGCCGGCTTCGCCCAGCTGGTGGAGCAGGTGCTGGCGCAGGATCCGCGCCCGGCCTACCAGGACGATCCAGAACGCGTCTACGGCGTGACGCTGTATTGCTACAATGTGCGCTTCGGCATCGCCGACGGCGTCGCCCGCGTGCTTGAAATTCTGCCCGCGGCACAAAACTAATTCGCATCCGCCCGGTCATATCCGGGCAATTCAAACCTACCAGGAAAATAAAACATGACCACTCGCGCGAAGACGATCGTACTCGCCTTCACCATGGTTTCCGTGTTGGCCACCCCGTTTGCCGAGGCCGCGCGCCTGGGCAAGGGCAAGAGCGCAGGCATGCAGCGCTCCGCGCCCACCCGCAGCTACCAGCCGAGCACCCCGGCGCCGCAACCGATGGCCGCCCCGCAGCCGCGCGGCGCGGCCGTGCCGCCGGCCCAGGCGCCCGCCAAGAGCGGCGTGGGGACCGCGCTGGCCGCCGGCGCCGCCGGCGCGGTGGCGGGCGCCGCCATCGGCTACATGGCAGGCTCCTCCGGCAACGACAAAGCCGCCCAGCAGGGCCAGCAGCCGCACGCCGCTTCAGCGGACCAGCAATCGCAAGCGGCCCATCAGCCGGCGCAACAGCCTGAAAAAGGCGGCATGCCCTGGGGCATGCTGGCGCTGCTGGGCCTGGTGCTGGTCGGCGGCATGATGTTCTTCCGCCGCAAGGCGGGCAATCCGGCAGCCAACGCGCCGCAACCGGCGGGCATGCCGCGCGGCATGGCGGACAGCCAGGGCCAGTCCAACTTCGACGCCATTCCCAAGATCGGCTCCGGCATGAACGGCGGCGCGGTCCCGGCCGGCAACGGCTTCGGCGGCGGCTTCAACGCCGCGCCCGCCCCGGCACGCCTGCCTGACGGCACCGAAACCCCGCACTTCCTGCGCCAGGCCAAGGCCACCTTCCTGCACCTGCAAAGCCTGAACACGCCGGAAAGCCTGGAAGAAGTGCGCAAGTACATGACGCCGGACCTGTTCAGCGCGCTGGCCGCCGACATCGCCGGCAACAGCGGCGTGGCCGACTTCCCGCAGCTGGACTGCCAGCTGTCCGAAGCCACCGTCGAAAACGGCGCCTATATCGCCAGCGTGACTTTCAGCGGAACAGTCAGCGAAGAAGTGGGCGCGCCGGCCGTGCCGTTCACCGAAACCTGGCATTACGTCAAGGACGGCGGCACCGGCGGCAAATGGCTGGTGGCCGGCATCCAGCAGAATTGACGACGCCGCGGGCGGCTGTTGTTTTTGCCGCGCGCTTAACAATCGTTGACGACGGGCCCTCGGGCCCGTTTTTTATTTGAACGCCCATGCACTAAACTGGAATGCCGATTGCTTCAGCAGCGGACAAGGGCCGACAGAGCCCGCATCTTGGACACGGAGGCAGTATCGCGATGACAGCATTCGAGCACGCCGGCCTGAAAATCGGCAGCCACTTCCAGCCCGTCTACAGCCTGGCGCACCGGCGCAGCATAGGCGTGGAGGCGTTGCTGCGCGCCGAACAGGGCCAGACCGCGCTCTCCCCCGCCGAAGCCTTCTACACCGCCGCTTCGCCCGAGCAGCGCCACCAGCTCGACCTGGCCATCTGCCGCGCCCACATCCAGCGCTACCTGCAGCTGAAGTCCGACCACCCGCGCTGGCTGTTCCTCAACATCGACGCCGCCTCGCTGTCGCGCCCGGACCGCGCGATGGCGCTGGTCAACCACATCCGCCAGGCCGGCCTGGAGCCGCACCAGGTGGTGCTGGAAGTGCTGGAGCACGTGCTGGAGGTGGACGAGGCGCTGATCGAGGGCGTTCATATCCTTAAGAACAACGGCTTCATGATCGCGATAGACGACTTCGGCGTCGGCCACTCCAATCTGGAGCGGGTGTGCCAGCTGGAACCCAGCCTGGTCAAGTTCGACCGCCAGCTGCTGCGCAACGCCCTCACCCAGCCGCGCAGCCGCGGCCTGCTGTCCAGGCTGGTGCGGCTGATGCACGAAATCGGTGCGCTGGTGGTGGTGGAAGGGATAGAAACCGAGCGCGACGTGCTGGTGGCGATGGATTCCGGCTGCGACCTGATCCAGGGCTTTTTCATCGCCAAGCCGGCCGACGACCCGGCCGGCGACGAGACGATCACGCCGAAGCTGGACGAGCGCTGGGACGAGCTGATGGCGCACGCGCTGCTCAAGCGCAAGCTCACCCGCCGCCAGATCGAGCTGGCGCGGCAATGCTTCGTCCAAAGCGCGATCTCGCTGATGCAGGGCACGCCGTTCGACCTGGCGGCCAAGCCCATGCTGTCGCTGCCGGACGTGATCCGCTGCTTCCTGCTGGACAGCGAGGGCCGGCAGATCGGCCGCAACCTCAACAGCCGCCAGTCGTCGACCAGCGCCGACCCGCGCTACAGCCCGCTGGCCGACACCACCGGCGCGGTGTGGTCGCGCCGCAGCTATTTCCAGCACGCGGTGGACCAGCCCGGCGTGCTGTACATGAGCGAGCCCTATCTGTCGATGACCGACCCGCGCTCCTGCGTGACGATGTCGATGGCCATCGAGATCGACGAGTGCCTGCACGTGCTGTGCGCCGACCTGCTGGTGCCGCAGCACGACACCATCTGACGCTTTGCCCGCTCGGTAGGGTGCCCAAAACACAAGCGGCCCGAAAGGGCCGCTTTTGCTTGCCGCGCCTATTGCGCCGGCGTCACATCCTGGATGTACTCGAACAGCGTCACCACCTTCTGCACGCCTGCGGTCTCGCTGACCACGCGGGCCGCCTCGGCGCCCTCGCCCTGGGTCACCAGGCCCAGCAGGTAGACCACGCCGCGCTCGGTCACCACCTTGATGTTGTTCGGGTTCACGCCTTTGCCGTCCAGCAGCCGGGTACGCACCTTGCTGGTGATCCAGGTGTCGTTGCTGCGCTCGGAGAAGCCGGACACCGGACCCACCGTGGTGTAGTTGTACACGCGGCGCACATTGGGCAGGCCGCGCACGATCAGCTCCGCCTGCTGGCGGGCCTCCTCGTTCGGCACCTCGCCGGTCAGCAGCACCGCGCGGTTGAAGCTGGTGCGGTTGACGTGGGCCGACGGCAGCCGGCTGGCGATCTGCTCGCCGGATTTCAGCTCGATCGCCTGGTCGTCGACATAGGCGCCGCTGGTGCGGCGGTCCGACGCCACCAGCGCGCCGCCTGCGGCGCCCGCGGCCACCAGGCCGACGCAGCCGCTCAAGGCGCTGGCGACGCCCGCCGCCAGCAACAACGCGAATACGCTACGCTTCATTTCATTCCCCTCCCAACAGCATGCAGTCGATGGCGTCGCACAGCGCGTGGATCAGCAGGATATGGACTTCCTGGATCCGGCAGGTGCGCAGCGACGGCACGTTCAGGTGTATATCTTCCGGCGACAGTATTTCAGTCATCTTGCCGCCGTCCTTGCCGGTGAGCGCGATCACGCTCATGCCCCGCTCGTGCGCGGCATAGACCGCCTCGATCACGTTGGCGGAATTGCCCGAGGTGGAGATCGCCAGCAGCAGGTCGTTGGTATGGCCCAGCGCCCGCACCTG
Organism: Chromobacterium violaceum ATCC 12472; assembly: GCF_000007705.1. Classification (NCBI taxonomy): domain Bacteria; kingdom Pseudomonadati; phylum Pseudomonadota; class Betaproteobacteria; order Neisseriales; family Chromobacteriaceae; genus Chromobacterium; species Chromobacterium violaceum. Next base: position 684,899 of record NC_005085.1, on the reverse strand, counting down.
CTTGGAGAACACCATGTCGAAATCGTAGTCGTTGCCGATGGCGGTCAGCCCCGAAGTGTCGGTGGCCAGCGAAATCGCCGCCAGGCCCGGCCGCTCCTTCTCGAAACGGCCCACCATCTCGGCGGCGAAATGCTGGGCGTCGGCGGCGGACCCGCCATTGCCGCAGGCCAGAATCTTGCCCTCGTTCATCAGGCAGGCCACCATCCGCTCGGCCGCCGCCGCCACGCCGGGCGACAGCAGCTCCATCGCCTCCTGCTTGGCCGCGATGCTTTCCAGGAAATGGCCGTTGACCCGGTCAATCAGATCCATTGGGGAATCCCCTTTTCTCAACAATTACTGCGTGATCACATTCTTCAGCCACTGCGGCGCGTCGCCGCCGACGCTGACCACCGCGTCGAAGCGGCAGGGCGAGTCGATGTTGTGGCTGCTTAGATAGACTTCCGCGGCCAGCAGCAGTTTCCTTTGCTTGGCCGCGGTGATGCTGTCGGCCGCGCCGCCGAAACGGCTGCCGCCGCGATGGCGCACCTCGACGAACACCAGCGCGTCGCCGTCGCGCATGATCAGGTCGATCTCGCCGCCCCGGCAGTGCCAGTTGCGCGCCACCAGCTTCAGGCCGCGCTTTTCCAGCAGCGCCAGCGCGCGGTCCTCGGCGTCGCGCCCGGCCTGGTTCATTGCAGCGCGTTGCCGCCCATCACGCCGGCCGGCAGCTGGCGCTCGAACGCGCGGTCGCGGCCCAGTTTCAGGTCGCCGGTGACGCCGTCCAGCCTCACCGCCGCGCCTGACCGGCTGCCCGCCAGCTGCACAGCCAGCCGGTAGGCGTCGATGCCCAGCGCGTACAGGCGCTCGGTCTGCCTGGTCAGCGGCGCGGCCGGCCGCGGATAGCGCTGCACCGCTGGATGGGCGGGCATCAGGAACCACGGCATGTCGATGAAGCGCACGCCGGCCAGTTCCGGCTGCATGCCGCCGACGTTCAGCTGCGAAGTGCCGTACACCGGCACATCGGGCGTCAGCGCGGACTTCAGCCTGGCCGCCTGCGCCACGTCCAGCGCCAGCGCGACCGCGTCGGCCTGGCCGGCCGCCTGCAGCAGCGGGGCCATGTCGTTGGCGTCGAAAGCCATCTGCCGCACCGGCTTGCCGGCCGCCGCGCGCCACTCGTCGGCGAAGGCCTTGCCCAGCCGCTGCGACAGCGCGTCGCCACCGACCACCAGCAACGGCGCGGCGCGGCTGTCGTCGCGCATCAGCCGCGCCAGCTGGCGGGCCTCGCCCTCGACGATCAGCGACAGCGAATACAGCTTGGGATTGGCCGCCGCCTCGCGGCCGACGGAGTTCAGCGCCAGCGTCGGCACCGTCACCGACGGCGCCAGCTTGACGATGGAGTCGCGCGACAGCGGGCCGATCACCACGTTGACGCCGTCCGCCACCGCCGCGCGGTAGCGCTCCACCACGTTGTCGCCGGTGGCATCCACGCTGTAGAGCTCGGCGCTCTGATCCACCTGGGCCGCGGCCTCGACGCCGCTGCGCACCACGGCCGCCGCCTCGCCCAGCGCCGACGATTCCGCCGGCAGGATCACGCCGATTCTCACCTTGGGCCGGGCGGCCGCCGGTTTCGCCGCCAATGCGCCGGATGCCGGCAGATCGGCCCTGGCCGCAGGCGCGGCCGGGACGGCGGCCGCCGTCGCCGGCGCCAGTCTCGGCGTATAGCCGGGCGGCTGCACCAGCGCGCGCATCGGCGCGCCGTTGCTTTGAATGATATAGTCGGGGGTTTGCGCCGCGACCGGCGTCAACCACGTCAGCAAGACGCCAACCAACAACAGCGGAGTCAGTCTTTGCATACCTCGTTCGCCCACCTTATCGATGCCGCCAGGGATAGTTTCTGTAGCGGGACATTATATGTGGTGGCCACGCCCATTGGAAATCTGGCCGACATCAGCGCCCGCGCGCTGGCATCGTTCGAGGCGGCGGACGTGGTCTGCGCCGAGGACACCCGCGTCACCGGCCAGCTCTTGTCCGCCTACGGCATCCGCGCCAAGCGGCTGGTCAGCCTGCGCGAACACAACGAGCGCGGCATGGCGGAACAGGTGGCGCGCTGGCTGTCCGAAGGCCAGATCGTGGTGCAGGTGTCCGATGCCGGCACCCCCGCGGTGTCCGACCCCGGCGCGCGGCTGGTGGAGGCGGTGCGGGCCGCCGGCCACCCGGTGCGCCCGCTGCCCGGCGCCAGCGCCGTGATCGCCGCGCTGTCCGCCAGCGGCTTCACCGCGCCCACCTTTTTGTTCCACGGCTTTTTGCCGCCCAAGAGCGGCGAACGCCGCAGGACGCTGCAGCAGTGGCTGTCCGCGCCCCACCTCACCGTCTGCTACGAAGCGCCGCACCGCATCGTCGACGCGCTGCAGGACATCGTGGCCGAACTGGGCGGCGAGCGCCGGGTGATGATGGCCCGCGAGCTGACCAAGACCTTCGAAACCTTCCACGCGCTGCCGGCGGCCGAGCTGCTGGAGTGGGTGAGAGCCGACGCCAACCAGCAGCGCGGCGAGATCGCGCTGATCATAGACGCCGCCCCCGCCGCGGAGGCGGACGCCGATGCGCCGCCGGCCGAAGCGCTGCGCGTGCTGGAGATCCTGGCCGCCGAACTGCCCACCAAGCAGGCGGCCACGCTGGCCGCGCAGATCAGCGGCGCCAACCGCAAGCAACTGTACGACCACGCGCTGAAAATGAAGAAAGACTGAGCGCCAACTATTTACAAGCAGTGGGCGCAAGGTTAATATCCGTTCTCTCGCAGATGTCGCCCGGATGGCGAAATTGGTAGACGCAGGGGATTCAAAATCCCCCGCCGCAAGGCGTGTCGGTTCGAGTCCGACTCTGGGCACCAGCGACAACTCCGAGAGAGTCCGAGAAGTACCAGGAAACCCGCACAGCACAAGGCTTTGCGGGTTTTTTGTTGTCCATTTCCGTCCGGCACCATCCAGGCAAAGCCGGCGCAAAATGTTGGTATATATATTGGTACGAAGATACCATCACGCTGATACCAACAGCAGGAAATGCCAACATGCCGCTCACCGACACCGCCATCCGCAATGCCAAGCCCAGGGAAGACGGAAAACCTGCCAAGTTGGCAGACGGCGGCAGCCTCTTTCTTTGGGTCATGCCCAACGGGGCGAAGTACTGGCGCATGGCCTACCGCTTCGACGGCAAACAGAAAACCCTCGCCTTTGGCGTCTACCCCACTACTTCGCTGAAAGACGCGCGCGAGAAGCGTGAAGCTGCGCGAAAACTGCTGGCAGCAGGAACCGACCCCAACGCAGCCAAGAAAGAGCAGAAGCGCGAGCGGCAGCTCACCGTTGAAAATTCCTTCGAAATTGTCGCCCGCGAGTGGTACGACAAACAGCTGCCACGCTGGACCGATGACCACGCAGTCAGAATCCTCGACTCCCTCAAGGCTGACGCCTTCCCCGACCTAGGCAAGCTGCCGGTTTCCCAACTAACCGCACCGGTGATCTTGGATACCATCCGCAAGATAGAAAAACGCGGCGCAGTGGAAACCGCCCAACGCGTGCTGCAAAGAATCAGCGCCGTCATCCGCTATGCCATCCAGACCGGCCGAGCCGTCCACAACCCGGCAACGGACCTTACAGGCGCGATACGTGCCAAGAAGGTGGAACACCGCCCTGCGCTGCCGCGCGGCGAGCTCCGCGAGTTCTACCGGCGCCTGGCGGCCGAACCGCTCTATATTCCGACCCGCATTGCCATGCACCTGCTGATGCTGACCTTTGTTCGCCCAGGCGAACTACGCGCCGCGCGCTGGGAAGAGTTTGACGAAGAACGCGCAGAATGGCGCATCCCGGCCGAGCGCATGAAGATGCGCGAGCCTCACCTTGTACCGCTATCGCGCCAGGCGCTGGAACTGCTGAAGGAGTTGCGGCCGCTGACTGGCAAAAGCGCCCTGCTCTTCCCGGCCGTGACAGACCTCAAGAAGCCCATGTCCGAAAACACGCTTGGCTATGCCATGGGCCGCATGGGCTACAAAGGCACGGCGACCCCTCACGGCTTCCGTGCTCTGGCTTCAACAGTTCTTAACGAAGAAGGCTTTGATCCAGATATCATAGAAAAGCAGCTCGCACATGCAGAGCGCAACAAAGTGCGTGCTGCTTACCATCGAGCGGAATATTTGGAAGAGCGCAGGAAAATGATGCAGTGGTGGGCTGAATTCTTAGGTCGCCATCAAAAAAGCAGTATTGACTAGCAACGTAAAGAAAAATGTCCGCACCCGGCCAAGAGCAGACCTTTACCCTAAATCACCCAAAATAGTCACATTGCCAACTACATCAATGGCATATTTATCTTATTGCACGTGAACTAATATACCAAAATAATGAATACAATGGATTTCCTGGCGACGCTGCTTGTGTCATCACTATCAATTGTTACGCAGCCCCACGCGTAAACTATACGTCTTAGAAAGGTAAGCAATGGAGCACCTTAGAATTCAATTTTTCTCTACCAACCAATTAGGAGGAGTTATTGATATTGGCTATGCTGTAGAGCACAGCAAGATAGCTATTGATTTTCTTTCGGTATTCGGTGCGAAGTATGAAGAAAAAAGCCAAGCTATAAAAATGGATTACAAGCATCAGAATACTGAAGAGTTCAAAGAAAATTTGGGGAGATTTATATCAAAATACAAGAATGTGCTACCTCAGATTCAACAGCTAGGCTCACAATTCAATAAACTAAACCCTGGTGAATGGTTCTTTACCCTCTCACCCATAGAATTAACGACTGCACAACAGTATGAACTTGAGAAAGAATTAAATTGCCTGAATGGATGCCAAAACGATTTCAGCGAAAGTGAATTAAAATCTATATTTGGCGGCGTGATGGAAAACTATGAAATAGTGACTTTCGATTTAGACAAAGGCAAAAAGATAAAGATTGGCGAGGGTTTAAAAGCTAATAGAGTATGCAGGTTTTGTTATAATAAAATTCCTGACATAACCTTCAACAAAGAAGCTCATGCGATCTCCGAGGCTCTCGGCAATAAAATCCTAATCCTGAACGATGAGTGTGATAGATGCAATGATTTTTTTGATGAAAACATTGAAAGAGACTTTATTTATTATCACGACATGGCAAGGACATTATATGGGGTAAAAAACAAAACCAACGCCCCTCCAAAACTGAAAGGAAAAGATTTTGAAATTTCTTACACGGAACAAGGCAATCTATCTATAGCCATCGTACAAAACAATCCAGGCGATGATAACGCCGAGATGCCGGAGAATGTGTCTTTTAAAACTGGAAATAAGATAAAGATACAGAATCTTTACAAAGCCCTATGCAAATTCGCGTTAAGCGTAATCGATTCAAAGCACTTAAGTAATTTTGAAGACACCATTCAATGGATAAAAAACCAGAAAGAAGTGAATATTTTACCCAAAGTGGCGATATTGAATAGCGCTGCATTCTTTACGACCCGACCTGAGATCACTTTGCACTTAAGAAATAATGACAATACAACACTGCCATATCTGGTTGGGGAATTTAGACTTACATGCTACCTGTATATTTTTATTGTTCCGCTTTCTAGTAAAGACACACACTGCTTCATTGACGATCAAGAGTATCGTGATTTTTTGAATTGCTTTAAGCATGTTTGCTCTAATAATGGATTTAGTTTCATCGACTTCTCTGAAAACATTGAAAGAGAAATAAACTTTAAGATTAATCTTGAAAAATTGTAATTCTACAACCCCTTGATCCAATTAAAGAGTCGTTTGTGCTTCTCGCTGCTTCTTGGCCTCAGCTATGACTAACGTTACAAGTTTGTTTTTTTCAACACACCGAAACAGCTGCTTTGGGTTACGTCCTACCACGGCATGCATTGCCAATACTCACTTACCCCCAGCGCGCGCTATCGAAGCCCCGCCTCGCCCCCGCGCTTCATGTGCCGCTAATCATGCACCTGCATGAACCTGCGCCAGGCCCTTGCCGTATGGCCTGGCGCGCTGTTTTTCCCCTGCCCTGATTCATGCGTTTTCATGCAGTCTATGCATGCAGTCGCCGTTTTGGCTGACTGACGTTTCCGCCCTTCTCTCTCCTCTCCCGCTTAAATTGGCCGCCGAGTATGTCCGATTGCGTCCATATTGGTCCGATACCGTCCAGCTATTCAAAAATCGCCCCGCTGCTTTCCGTTTCCTCGCCTGTCGTCAATAGCCAAATCCGCGTTTTTTCGGCTTTTCAAGTTTTGTTGTTGTGTGGCGATTCCACACAACAAGCCCGCCAAACTCGATTTGAAATTTCTGAAATACTGCGTTCGCTGATCGGCGTGTCCGATTGCATCCACAGTTATTCAGACAAAACGATAAGGACAACCCCATGACCGCTAATGCCCCTTCGCTCACCGCCCAGCCGCTGCGCTTTCTGCGCTTGCCGGAAGTCATCTCTACGTGCGGCCTGTCCCGCTCGTCGGTGTACGACGCCATCAAGCGCGGCAGCTTTCCGGCCCCGGTGCCGCTGGGCGGTAAAAGCGTGGCCTGGCTGTCGTCTGAAATCGATGTCTGGATGGCTGGACGCATCGCGGCGCGCCACGCCTAAAACCCCAATCAACGCACCCGGACTCAGAACATGCATATCCAGAACCCCCACACCCAAGAAACCGTCGCTTTCGCCGTGGCCGGCCTGACGGAACGCCTGGCCGCTTTCGAGCAAGACCTGAACGCCTGGCAATCGCTGGCCGACAACGCCGCGCGCCGCGTTCAAACCGCCGAGGCGCTACGCAGCGAAGCCGAGCAGGCGCGCAAGGATTGCCGCCAGGCGATGCGCTCGAGCTTGGGCATTCCCACCAAGGCGGTGCGCGAGCTGAAAGGCAAGGAAATGGCCAATCTGGAATTGGCCGAGGAAACGCTGAAGATCGCCGAGGAAGAAAAGATTCTGGCGGAAATGCAGCAGGAGACGCTGTTCGAACAGCGCCAAACCCTGGTCAAGGAACGCGACGCGCTGCGCCGCCAGTATTGGGACGCGGTGCTGGACGACCAAATCGCCCAATGGGGGCAACAGCTGCCGGTCTTGGCCCTGCTGCTGGAGCAAGCCCCCAAGACGTGCATCGAGCGGCTGTTCGGCCGCGCCGAGCTGCGCAGAAATCACGAAGAATTCTTTGCCGCGCAGCTGCCCGGCGAGCTGCAACAGGCGCTGCAAACCGCTCCCCAGGCGGAGCCGGACGCATTGCTGGCCCTGCTTAGCCAACCGCTGCCGCCGCTGGCAACGCCGGCCAGCCAGCACCACAACCCCATCGCCCGCATGCGCTATCAAGCCGAACGCGACGAGCAATACCAAGCCCTGATCAACCGTTAAGCGAGACCGCCATCATGCAAAACACGACCCGCCAAGCCCTGGACCACTTCATCGGCCGCTACTTCAGCCATATGGACGCGCACCAAGCTCAGGACAGCCACTATGCGGCCCCTGGACCGAAGGAGGCGCAGGCCCGCATCAATGCGTTGAAGAGCAATAGCCGGCTGCTGTCCGCCATCAACATTCTCGGCGTGGCGAACGTCAAAGGCCGTTCGCAAAACTTCGACATCGCCGGCACGCTGGCCGCCACGGTGGACACCAACCACCATCCCCGCCAGCCGGCGCAAAAGATCTGGCAGCCGGCGCAATACTTCTGCCGACAGACCAACTTCGATGCAGCGTTTGATTACGAGACGCTGGATGCCTGGATGAGCGAGACGCAAGACCAAGCGCTATTCGAAGCCCGCGCGCGGCAGACGCTGGAGCGCCGCATCTTGCTGGACCGGGTGATGATCGGTTTCCGCGGCCTGATGCGCGCCGCAGACTCCGACCGGGCCAAATATCCGCAACTGGAAGACGTCAATGTCGGCTGGCTGCAGCAGATCCGCGAGCAAGCGCCACAAGCCTGCACGGAAAGCATCCGCGTCGGCGAAGGCCAGCGTTTCCATAGCCTGCACCGCCTGGTGCGCCATGCGGTCAACACCCTGCTTGCGCCGGCCTGGCGCGATGATCCGCAGTTGGTGGCACTGGTGGGCGCTGACCTGCTGCCGGATGCGGTGTGCGAGTCGAACGAGCCGGGAGACGATCTGGTGTTCCACAAGCAGCGCCTGGGCGGCCTGCAAGCCGCGACGGCCGCCTTCTTTCCCGGCGACAGCATCCTGATTACCCGCCTGGACAACCTGTCGCTGTACTTCAACCAAAACGCCGTGCGCTACCGCTATCAGGAAGACCCCGCCATCAACAGCGTGCTGTTCTACCACTCCAGCGAAGACGCCTACGTGGTCGAGAACCTGGCCGCCTGCGCGCTGATTGAAGACGTGGAAATCGTGGACTGAAGGAGATCGAAGATGGCCTTTCCCTGCCCGCTGTGCGGCGCGGTGTCGAGAGTGCGGACCAGCCGCATGCTGACCGCCACCGCCAAGGAGATTTACTACAACTGCAGCAACGACGACTGCTGCCACCAGTACAAGACGATGGAAAGCGAGCCGCGCACCGTGGCCCAGCCGATCAAGGGTGGCGCGCAGATTCCGCCCGAGCGGCTGCGCACACTGTCTAGTTTGGCCAAACCCGCGCCGCCGCCGGCGCTGACGGTACAAGTCGGCCGGATTCAGCACAGAGTCTTGAAGTAATGAAAATGGCCCGCTGGAGGGCGGGCCATTTCTACGCTTCAAGTTTCACTGAGCTTTATATTCACTGCCGATACTCAGCAATAAATCATAGGTTTCTTCAACCTGTTGAGCTTCGAGCTTGGCGGCTTTCAGCTCAGTTTTCAGTCTAGCGATATTAGCTTTTGCCTCGCCAGCCCGTTCAACATAAACCTTATAGATTTCTTCGATATGTTCCACCACCTGCCAGGGTTTAAATTCACTACGTATTTTTTGTTCATCCCAAAGCTTGCTTGGCCAAATACTCCCTTCAATCGAATAAACCGCTTTCATTTTTTCTTCGCAATGTTTGCAACGCAAATAGTATTCGACAAAGGTTTTAGTTATCGGGCGACTCGTCCTGATTTTAACGCCTCCCGCTTTACCACATTTAGGACATGCCACATCGCCAAATAATTCTTTCATCACCGCTCCAAAAATAAAAAGGCCCCTGCCAGGGCCTTGGGTACAGCAAAACTAAATCAAACCATCCAGCGCCATTATATCCCGATGAAATGCACCGCTCAAACGCAATATGTGAATCACATGCTTGACAGCCCCATCCGATTGCCGCACCATTACCGCGTCGTGTTCAATAGCGCGACCGGGTTTGGCGACCTGAACAGTAAGGCGGACAGCCGCCTATTGCGGCTATTTTTACGTCCGTCACACACCGTTGGTGCGTCCTTTTCTATGGCGGGCCGTGGTGGGGATACCTACGGGTATGCCGGTTCCTTACTGCCGGTTCGCCAACCCTGCCATGCGCCCGCCACCCTCGTTTGGCGACGAGGACCGGGCTTAACGCTCAGTAGGGAGGCTCAACATGCCCCATATCGCCCTGCGCGCCATCCGCGCCCTATTTCCGCAAGTTACCCGTCCCGTTTCCACGCTGCCCAACGAGGCCCAAGCTCGCGCGCTCGCCGCTTTGCTGGTCGCCCAGGGGCAACGCGCCTTGATTCATCGCACCGCCGCCGGTTTCGCCGTGGAGGTGATCGTATGAGCGCCCTGCCCCTTCTCGCCCCGCTGGCCCTCGCCGCCATCCAACGCGAACTGATCCTCCTGCAGCAACTGGCCACCCAGCCGGAACACGCCGCCTTGCGCGAGCCGGTGGCTCAGCTGGCCGGCCTGTGCGAATCGGTCGAAGACGTGGTGTCCGGCGGCATCTGCCGCTTGTCCGGCACCAGCGAGACGCTGCAAGGGCTGCTCGATCTGCTGCGCCATGCCGAGGACCGGCCGTTGCCGGCCAATCGCGTCGCCGGCCTACTGGCCCCGCTGCAACAGCAGGTGGTCCACGCCTGCTCCGAAATCGGCCAAATTCTCTAAGGAACCCCCATGAATGCTAGAAACCCTCTCCCGCGCACCGGGCGAGACGCCCCCGGCTTGTCTGGCGGTTCGTCCACCGCGCTCGGCCAATGGTTCGACCAGTTGAAGGACAGCATCGACTTGTACGACCTGGCGGCCCGGCTGGACCTGAAGCGCCAGGGCAAGGGCAACTATCACAGCCCGCATCACCCGGACAGCAGCGCCTCGCTGTCGATCTTCGCCGACGGCCGCGGCTGGAAGGACTGGAGCGGCGACGCCGGCGGCAGCTGCATCGACTTGCTGCGCTATTGCCGGCCGGAGCTGGACACCCCGCTGGCGGCCGCGCGGCTGCTGGGCGACTGGTACGGCATGCCGCAACCGAAACCGGCGATGAAGGAAAGGGCCGCGCCGGCGCGCAAGTCCACCCTCGACTACATCGCCGAGCGCTGCCTGGCTCAAGCCGATGCCGCCGTGGCCTACCTGGCCGGCCGAGGCATAGACGAGGCGGTGATCCGCCGCGCCATCCAGTGCAAGACGCTGGGCTGGAATGATTGGCACAGCGCCAAGGTGGCGGCCGGCGAAGTGGGCCACGGCGGCCCGGCCGCCGCCTTCCTGGTGCGCAGCGGCAGCCGGCTGGCGGCGGTGGATCTGCGCTATGTCAATCCAGCCTTGAATGGCGGCGTGAAGACGCAATGCCAGGGCGAGCGCGAGGGCCACGGCTGGTGCAGCGATCCGGCGCGGCTGAAGCGGGCGCGGATGGTGGTGATCGTGGAAAGTCCGATCAATGCCTTGTCGGTGGAGTGCTGCGCGTCATCCGATGTGGCTGCGCTGGTGCTGCGCGGCGTCGGCAATGTGGACAGCATCGACTGGACCGCCTTGCGCGGCAAGCGGGTGCTGGTGGCGCTGGACCACAGCGACCCGGTCAACCCGGCGACCGGCTTGCGGCCGGGCCTGGCCGCCGCCTGGCGGCTATCGGAAAAGCTGATTGCCGCCGACATCGGCCATTTGCTGGTGGACATGCAGGAATGGGACGAAGGCGAGGACATCAATGATGTGCTGCAGCGCCATGGCAAGGACGAGCTGACCGCGCGCTTGCGCAAGCTGGAACCGTGGCTGGTGCCGGGCATGCCGGGCGGCGGCGAGCGTTTGGAGGGGACGCGGCGGGTACAGCTGCCTGGCCATGACTTCGCGGTGTACTGGCGCTTCCGGGTGAAGGAGGACTTCACCCAATACATAGACGAGTTCAAGACCGACGACGACGGCAAGCGCTCGGAAACCCTGGGCGATCTGTGTTCCTTCCGCGTGGCCAGCCTGTCGCGGCTGCGCATTCAGAGCCACCTGGCCACCATCAGCGGCGCGGCCGACCATCAGCCGGAAACGGTGTTCGGCATCAGCGCCCAGCTGGCGCGCCATGGCACGGTGTTGCATCGCGAGGTGGCCACCGACGACAAGCTGTACAACCTGGAATGGTGGAAGGGGCGATTCGGCGCGATCTGGAAGCCGGCGCAGTTCCAACGGCTGGTCAATCTGATGGAGCGGGCGGCCGACCTGGGCGCGCGCGATGTGGTCAACTTCGTCGGCCTGTCGTGGAAGGCCGGCGCGCTGGCGGCGCAGGAGGGACAAGACTGCTATTTCGTCGAGCCGCAGAAGCAATGCCTGTACTACAACCTGACCTTCCCGCGCGGCACGCAGCAACAGGCGCGGACGGTGATTCAAGCCTATCAGGACACCTTCCGCGACAATGCGGCCGCCATCGTGTTGGTCTGGGGCTTGGGCACCCATCTGAAGAACCTGCTGGGCTTCTATCCGCATTTCCAGATGCAGGCCGAGAAGGGATCGGGCAAGTCCAAGCTGCTGGAGAGCCTGCAAACCACCTTGGCGTTTCAGGTGCTGTCCGGGCAGATGCTGAAAACCGACCACCGCCGCCGCGCGTCGGTCTCCTTCACCTCGCAGCCGGTGGGCTGGGATGAATTCTCCAAGCTGCCGAAGACGGTGCTGTCGGACATCGACGCGCTGCTGCAATCGACCTATCGCTTCGAGTTCACCCGCGTCGGCGCCAGCCTGACGCCCTACCTGATGTGCGCGCCGGTGCTGCTGGCCGGCGAAGAGGTGGACGCGCAGAGCCTGCAATCCAAGCTATGCCGCAGCAGCCTGTCGAAGGAGCGGCAAGGGGTGATCATCCCGCACGATCTGCCGGTGTTTCCGCTGTGGCCGTGGTTGCAGTTCCTCGCCGACATCGAGCCGGCCCGGCTGCGCGATCTGCATCGCCATTACCTGGGCGTGTGCGAGCGGCACAGCCGCGCCCCGGCCGGCGACGCCACCGCGCGGCGGATGATGGAGAACTACGCCGCCCTGCTGTGCAGCTGGGCCTTGCTGTGCGAGTTCGCCGACCTCGACCCGCAGCAAGGCAGCTTCATCGAAGACCTGCTGGCAGAAATGAACAGCCACATCGTGGACACCGACGGCAGCCGCCTGCCCTGGGTCTGGATCATGGAAATCCTGCTGTCCGAGCTGGAGGCCCGACGCTATGACTACCCGCACTGCTGGGACCGGGTGAAGCATCCCGATGGCCACACCGAAATGGCGCTGTTCATCCGGCCGAACCATGTGATGGACCATCTTTCCACCGCGCCGCATCTACGGGCCAAGTTCGACGCGCTGCCGGTGAAGACCGGCCGCATCTTCAAGAATCAGCTGCTGCAAAGCCCGGTGGTGCTGGCCGATGGCGTCGAGAAGACCATCCACGGCCGCCGCCAGGGCCATCTGACCGCCATCAGCCTGGCGCAGCTGGAGAAGCTGGGCTTGTACGCCGCGCCCGACGTCCAGCCCTAAGCCTCAAACCGCCCGCCCCATCCCCTCGACAGCCCGCCTTGCGTGGGCTGTCACGCTTTGCCCCGCTCAAACTGCGAAACAACAAACCCTTCCCTATATGAAATATGACATTGGCAAGCGCAAGCCGGCGAGAACGGCCGGAAATCGCCGCTTTCCGCGCCATTGGGTGTGGGAGGATGCGAAAAAAACCCGTGGATTAGCCCCTACATCACACCTAAGTCATTGATTGTTGAGAACAAGCCATCCACGGTTTGCCCTCAAAAATCCACGGTTTCGCCTCCCACTTCCACGGTTTGCCCCGATTCTTCCACATCGCCGTTTTACGGTTTCGCCCCTCTTCTTCTCTTCTTCTTTTATAAAAAACAAAGAGATAGAGAAGGAAAGCAGTGAAAAAGGAAGACAGGGGCGATCCACGGTTTCGGACAGCTGCTTAAAATTTAATCCACGGGTTTGTCGGCCAGTGTGGTGGAAATGGTGGATTCGCCCTTCCCTTCATGGCATTGATTTTATTGAGTTTTCTGGAACATCCACGGAATCGGGGGGAGAGGTGGTGGACAAGCCGTGGATGAAAAGCCATTGCAGGACAAGGACTTAGAGTCCAATCCACGGTTTCGGATGAATTCTCCTCCCTATAAATACCGTCACAGAGGCATGATCTTCGCAAAATTGTAAAAATCTTGACTGAAACGATGACTCATCGATCGAACTGACCACATTCAACATGGAATTGCGAACAAACGTTCAGTATGATAGACACCAACGTAGTCCCAAGAAGCAAGGACTCCACAAGGAACACGCACTTCCATATAAGTTTTACAAAGATGTGATATATACTCCTTCACGAACACTCGAATTTTAACATGCAATTATGTGGTAGCAATTCATCACTATCGAATATGCAATATTTTAAATAGATACTATCAAACCCAATAAAACAACTAATTTTATTCTGGAACACAACAAGAACTACTTCTATAGAATCAACAAAATTAGGAATTTTAAATATGAAAATCTCAATTGAGAACATTGGGAAGATAAAAAGCACCAGCATATTGCTAGATGGGTTTACGGTTATTGCGGGTGAAAATGACTCGGGAAAGAGCACTGTTGGGAAAATTGTTTATTCAATTATACAGGCCTTTTCAATATACCCACAGTTTAGAAAAGAAAAAATTAGACGTAAAACTTCACATTCTCTTAGATTTTTCATTACAGAGCTCAGAAGAAATTTTGATTTAACAAAGCATGACAGCCTTAGACAAATGATGTCTTTTTCATTCGTTAATCATATCATGGCAGATCCAGATGATGCGCTTTATGAGATAAGGGGCGTATTAGACAAGCTTGAAGAATCATACCCGGAAAAACTGGAAACCCTTATTAAGCTCAAATCGCGGCTATATGGGATTCAAAGAGAAATTGACTCCCTATCAGAGTCGGATGATATTTTTGAATCCATTACAGACCTAATGCAGTCTGAGTTTGGCGGTGAGATAGATAGGAAACAAGACTCTCGCCCACCATCATTTGAAATAAATGATGGCGAAACAACTGTAATTTCGGCAAAATTTAGCGATGGCATCATCACCGATGGCATATATTCAGGAGGTCTAGGGTTAGGGCTAGGTGATGCCACTTACATCGATGGCGCATCAATACTTCAATACGCACATTTAATTAACTTAAACGATTCCGACCCACGTCTTCCATTTCACATCACAGATCTTGCGAGGAAATTAATTAGCCCAACTCTCGTAAGAGGTGGAAGTAGTAACTTGGCTGACATTTACAAAGGACGCTTGGTTTTTGATGAAACGCAAAACAGCTTCTACTTTGACAAAGGAGGCTATAGGGTTTGCCTGAACAATATAGCAAGCGGCATTAAGAATATCGGTGTGCTTGACTTGCTAGTAAAAAAGGGGGTCATTTGCGATGGTTCATTACTAGTCTTGGATGAACCCGAAATTAATCTTCATCCCAAATGGCAAACACAGTTAGCGAAAATAATTTGCGAACTACATCAAGCTGGAGTATACATACTTCTAACTACTCACAGCCCCTATATGATTGAAGCTTTGCATTACTATGCAAATGTGAGCGGTATAAAATCCAACTTTTATTTAGCTTGTAAAAGCATAGCAAATCCTGACGATGTTGATTTTATTGACTTAAGCATGAATGTTGGGGCAATCATTGAGGACTTGGCACAACCACTTTGGGACATCGTGGAAGATAATAATGAGTTCTGATGCAAAAAAATTGTTTGATAAGTTATGCGAGGCATACCCAGATGCCCTGCAAGATATTACCCAATTAAGCAAAAATACCGATGCAAATAGATTTTTTATTGAATGCAGCGAAACTGCTTTTAATTTCGATTTAGTTTACAACATTTCGCCGAGCCATCGCATCGAGAAAAAAGAAAAAACTCCTGATGCTCTATTTGTGAAAGGGGATATCATCTATTTGATAGAATTTAAAGAAGGAAAATTCGACCGTGATGAACTTCGGCAAAAAGTGCATGAAGGGGTAAATACATTATTTCAGTTTTGTAGAAAACATAACCTACTTAGCATTATTGATTTCGTGAACATTGACTTCAGATATGCGGTATTGTATCGAGGCAGAGAAAATCGTCAATTCGCAGAGGCGCTTAATGCCGCAGTTACAATTGCAGACTTGAAAAACATAGAAGGCTTTCTCGTTAAAAATACAGCTGTCAGTTGTACAAAAGAAGGAATCGTAAAAATTCTAAAATCTGCTAGCGATGGCAGGATTTCCCGAATAGGAATGTACTCCAAGGACCAAACAAGTATTGAATATGCATCTTGCTAGGCTAGCCTTATAAAGTATTTTCAGCGAGGTTCAGTGCTATTGTTAAAATTTCTGCATCTAATGCAGAGATTATACTGCATGGTAAATATCTGTCAGATTAGTAGGCAATAATGCAAGTCAACTCGCCGACTAGGCAGGTTAAACAATGAAGATAACCGCCGCTGTCGAAGACCAACAAAAGCAAACCTACCAACATGCCTGACCAGCATAACCAAGCGCTCAATCGAGACTGCCTACCAAAACCTGCCCTTGACACAAGGAAGAAATTAATCGATTTGATTCTACAGCACCTGATGCACTGATTGAGAGACGTGCTTGGACCTGACTTTGATATAATCTATTACCCTATAGTGAAAAGCAAACCTTTCAATCGAACAAGAGTACCTGTTCACTAATAGCACTCAATCTATGGGTAAAATTGGTCTCCGGGGGCATAATCGGGGGCATCTATAAAATCACAAAAAGAATAATTAATAATTATCAATGCCTTACGAATTCAACTCAATCTCTGTCGGGTTCAATGAAATAGCAGATAAAAATTAAAATAAATAATTTCAATACGTTAAACAACCAATGCGATCTCTTCAAAAGCTACCGACCTTCACGCGGCTTGGGCACAACCAGGCTCCGCTTTGACCAAAAGCGCATCAATGTTGGTACATTTGTTGGTATTTAATTTTTAAAATAAAAAATTATTCAACAATTTCAATATATTGAGTTATGTTTTCGAGAGAGACTCTGCACCACAAGACATCATGCAACGCAAAACAACCGCACGGCTCAGCCCTGCGGTTTTTTTGTTTTCGCCTTCTCCCTGCGCCATTCCATCAAAACCGGCTCAAGCCCTGCGAATAGCGCCTCTGCCGACGCCAATGCCAAAAAAGACTCGAGGCAGCGGTCGCCCTGCGAGCCATCGGGCACTTGCCGACGCCACGCATCGCTCCGACAGTCTGACTGCGGCGTCCAAGGACGTATGGATAAAAGGCGCAGCCCGACAGACCCAAAACCCGTCGCCTTGCGCCATCCTCCCAGTTGAAACCGGGATTGCAACGGAATGCCGCCCGTGTCCGCCCATGAATGATCCCTGCCGCGCAAGCGACCCAGGATCCGCATGCCCTGAACCGGCCTTCATCGCCAAGCCACTGGCGAACAACGCGCCATGCCAGGACCATCGGAAAAGAAGGCTATGCAACTGCCGGCGCATGCCCGCAATGCGGGAGCGGGCCGGTTTTCTCGCCTGGCGCCTCTTCTTGTCATCTCTTAAAAGCATCGCGGATCAATGCCATATCCGCATAGCTAATCTTGTAACAATCGACATCTACGCTATCCACGCTTGCCGGCTTGGGTTTCGCGCCACCGGTGAACAGCACAATGGCGTTGGCGCTATCCTCCTCGCTCTCCAGCCTAAGCATCCTAGCTTGCGGAAAATTGATGATCATTTCAATTGATCTCCCAGCCTGGCGGCAGATCCGGATAGCTTATCCAGTAGGACAAACATTCCTTATCGAGCGTGTCGCTCCACTGATAGATGCCGGCGCCGGTGTAATAAAACACGGGCTTGAAATCGATGTAGTCGATGACGGCCGCTCTCGGCTGATAAAAAGGCGATCCGAGCATATCGCTGATCGAAACCTCATCAATGCAAACCATATCGGATATCTTGCCGTATCGTTGCGTACAGCTTTCGAACTGGAATCGCTCCTCCTCGGGCAAGGACAGGACATGCTGCTCGACCACTTCGGCGAACATGTCCTTGAATGACAGCAAGCTCATGCAGGAGGGATTTTTGTATGCATATTCTTCGGGATTCATGGCAATAAATTCCACTGAGCAAGGGTGATGACATCTTATATGGTTTAAAAATTTTCCATGACGCAATAACAACTGTTCCCAACAGCATAAAAGCATGGTATTTTGAAAGTGTTGCCTAAATAGTTCTAGAAAGAACAATTCTAATGCAGCCAATTACATCGAAGCTTATCAGCAATGACCATATCGAGGCGGTAATAAAGGCAAGCAGAGACGCTCCGCGGAAACGCACGCCAATACTCGTGCACAATAGTTACGACGAGATTCCGCAACGTTTCGTGAATTGCATGGCGTCAGACTCGTACATCAGGCCGCACAAGCATGAAAACGACAACCAGTGGGAGCTGGTCACGTGGATTTCAGGCGAGCTGCTTGTCGTCATCTTCGATGACTCGGGGAGGATATTGAGCAAGGTCGAAATGAGCCAGCAGGGCAATCGAGTCTTCGAAATACAAAGAAATCAGTATCATAGCTACATCCCTCTGTCCGACTGCTCATATCTGGAAATCAGAAACTGCAGATTCATTTACGGCCGGCCGGAAGCGGATCGCACCTTCGCCAGCTGGGCGCCCGATGAAGGCGAAAAAGAAGCGGAAGCCTTTGTCGCCTGGCTTAAAGATGCAGACATTGGGAAGCGGTATGAACAAGACCGATGATTATCTTCAAATCATAAACCATAGTCCCATCCCGACTTTCTGGAAAAATTCCGAGCGATACTTCATGGGCTGCAACCAGAAGTTTCTGGACATGGTTGAAGTCGAAGATGTGGGCAGCCTCATTGAGAAACTGGATATCGACCTGCCTTGGGCGCGTAATTGGGAATTGTTCGAAAAAGACGATAGGCAGGTTCTGGAAACCGGTCAGACCGTATCGAGACTGGAGCAGATTCCATCCGGCGAAGGCGGCGTCGTATGGTCTGAAACCATCAAGCACCCCATTATCCGGGATGGCAAGATAGTGGGACTGGTCGGCTTTTGCAAAGACGTGACTATCGAGAGAAGGCTGCAGGAAATAGAGCGGGAAAGAAGCATCGACAAACTGCATTTGAAGCTAGCCGACCTGGTTGACAAGTTCATGAACGAAGCTCAGCACACCAAGCTATCCATTGTCGATCAACGCCTTGGAATCAGTCACAAAGGCAACAAGATAAACAGGCAACAGATCAGTCTGAGCTGTCGGGAACAAGAGATCATATATTATCTTTCCATCTACAAATCGCCCAAAGAAATAGCAAGAATACTATCGATCATCCATGATAAAGACATCTCGGTGCGCGCGGTGCAAACCGCAATCAGCGACAGACTGTATGTGAAGTTCGATGTCAACACGACAAGCCAGTTATTGGAGCGCGCCGCTGCATATGGCCTAATACCGCTCCGCATGCCCAGCTGAAAACTGACAACTTGGCCCTTGTCTTCAACGCAACGCGGTATGCGAACGAAAGGCATTTTCTTGAAAGCCCTGGCGGCCACTGAAACGCCATTTATCTGGCCGCATGGCAAGATGCGCCTGCTGCCGCGCAGCGGTCCATGCCAGCGCTGAAGACATCCGGCGCCGCCCTTCCCGTTGATCACCGAGCTCTCTCACCGCGCCGACCTGGGCAGCCGCGCGGCGTGTCGACGCCGCAGGCATCGCCATGCCGGCCAGACGCTCCTTGCCCGGCGGCTATCGCTGACCCTGGTCTCATGAGCCGGCTGCCCCGGTCGGAGTCTGCCTTCCGCCGGCGGCTGGACCGCGTTGTCGCCGAAGCCTTGCAGTTAGGCGTCCGCTACAAACTGATGCAAAACGTAACCAAAACAGGGATTTAATTTTCCCCGGCCATGCCGATATTAGGTACAGCAGCATCCGATAGTCTCACCATGGAGAACCGTTAGCGGCGAACGCGGACACACTTCCATCTCGTGCATTCCATTCCGCGCCGACGCCCGCCCCTTTCGCAGAACCCACCAGACCGCGCCCTCAGGCCAGGAGCCCTGAACGCCGGCGTCGGTCAAGCTGCGAACGGCGGCGAGCGGCGACGCCCGACTGCCCGCCAGTCCACAAACAGGCCATCCGAAAACGGATGGCCTTCGTTATTCCTCCGCATCGCGCCGCCTTCTCCATCTCGAAAAGCCGCCCGGTTCAGCCCCGCCGCTGCGCCAGGCCGGGCTTTCCGGCCACCCCGTTTACGAAGTTTTACTTTCCCGCAGGCAACTTGCCGGACCGGAACAGTCTCTTTCCCTTTGCCGATAGGACAGGAAACAGACCGACATGCTGGAGAATTACTTCCCCATCCTGCTATTCATCGTGGTGGGACTCTTGGTGGGCGTGCTGCCCATGATGCTGGGCCGATTCCTCGGCCCCAACCGTCCTGACCCGGAAAAGCTGTCGCCGTACGAGTGCGGCTTCGAGGCGTTCGAGGACGCGCGGATGCGCTTCGACGTACGCTACTACCTGGTGGCCATCCTGTTCATCCTGTTCGACCTGGAAGTGGCATTCATGATCCCGTGGGCGGTGACGCTCAGGGACGAGTTGGGCCTGTTCGGCCTGGGGGCGATGGCGGTATTCCTCGGCATCCTCACCATAGGCTTCGTCTATGAGTGGAAAAAGGGCGCGCTGCAGTGGGATTGAGCCACCCTGGGGTTGGCAGGCCGAAACGAAGCCTGAATGCAGGCTTGGCAACACGCACGCTGCAATATCATGACGCGCGCCCTTTTCCATCCAGCCGGCTGCGCCATCGCCGGGAAAGGCTGAATCGGCATGGTGGCCACGCGGATATTTGGTACCATTTGGCATTTATCCGTCCGGTCGCTGCCATGATAGTCCGCAACATCCCGTCCTGGTTCCGCCTGCTGTTCGTCTGGCACGGCTCGGTGCTGCCGCGCATCCTGCCGCGGCTGCTGCTGGTGCTGGCGGTGGCGGTCGCCGCGGCATCCATCCGCCATTGGTGGCTGGCCAGCCTGCGCGAATCGTCGCTGGGCATCCCCACCTTCACGCTGTTGGGGGTATCGCTGGCGATCTTCCTCGGCTTCCGCAACTCGGTCAGCTACGACCGCTTCTGGGAAGCCCGCAAACTGTGGGGTAGCCTGCTGATCGCCAGCCGCTCGCTGGGCCGGCAAATGCTGGCGGCGCTGGGCGACGACGCCGACAGCCGCCGCTTCGTCGACGCCATCTGCGCGTTCGCCTACGCGCTGAAAGCGCAGCTGCGCGGCGACGACGCCGACGCGCATCTGCAGCGGCTGCTGCCGGCGCAAGAACGGGAGCGGATCATGGCCGGCAGCTTCCGACCGGCGCTGATTCTGGCCTGGCTGGGACGCGAGGCGCAGCGGCTGCAGCGCGCGGGCCGGCTGAGCGAGCTGCAATGGCACGCGCTGGACCGCAACCTGAACACGCTGTCGGAAATCCTGGGCGGCTGCGAGCGCATCGCCACCACGCCCATGCCCTTTACCTACCGCGTGCTGCTGAACCGCACGGTCACCATCTATTGCCTGCTGCTGCCGGCCGGGCTGGCCAGCAGCATAGGCTGGCTGACGCCGCCGATCGCGGTATTCATCGCCTATACCTATTTCGCGCTGGAGCAGATCGCCGAGGAGCTGGAAGAGCCGTTCGGCACCGAGGGCAACGACCTGCCGCTGTCCACGCTGTGCCACACCATAGAATCGTCGCTGCGCGAAATGCAGGGCCTGCCGCTGGAAGCGCCGCCGCCGCCCAGGCGCGGCATATACCTGCATTGAGCGCCGGGTGGAAATGACATTGGAGTTTGCATAGAATGGACGGCTCCGAACGATCCCCGGCGTCCCCATGTCCCTGACCCGCCTGCTGTTCAGTTTCGTCTCCCGCCATTGGCGCTCCTACATTCTGGCCGCGCTGATGCTGGCCGCGGTGGCGGTGCTGACCGTCATGATCCCGCGCCAGGTGGGCCACATCGTCGACGCGCTGGCCGCGCGGCGGCTCACGGGCGACGCCTTGCTGCTGGAGCTGGCCCAGTTGCTGGCGATGGGCGTGGCCATCTACGGCCTGCGCGTGGGTTGGCGGCTGCAGCTGTTCACGGCCTCCTACACGCTGGGCGTGGAGCTGCGCGGCCAACTGTACCAGCGCCTCGCCACGCAAGGGCCGGCCTTCTTTCAGCGCCAGCGCACCGGCGATCTGATGGCGCGCGCCACCAACGACATCGACTCGGTCGAGATGGCCGCCGGCGAGGCGGTGCTGGCCGGCTTCGACGGCCTGCTGACCCTGGTGCTGGTGCTGGCGATGATGACGCTGGGCGTGGATTGGCGGCTGGCGCTGGCGGCGCTGCTGCCCTTCCCCTTCATGGCCTGGGCCTTCTCCCGCATCTCCAACCACATCCACCGCGAATGGGGCGAGGCGCTGTCCCGCTTCGGCAAGCTGAACGATCACGTGCAGGAAACCTTGTCCGGCGTGCGCACGCTGCGGGCGCTGGGACTGGAGGCGCGCAACGACGCCGAGCTGTCGCGGCTGGCGGCGGCGGCGTCGGACAGCAGCTTCGAGGCCCAGCGCTGGGAGGCGGCCTTCGAGCCGACGGTGGGCGTCGCCCTGGTCACCTCCACCGCCATCGCGCTGGCGCTGGGCGGCTACCTGGTCTGGCACGGCCAGCTGACCATAGGCGCGTTGACCAGCTTCAGCATGTATCTGGTGCAGCTGATCTGGCCGATGTTCGCCGCCGGCTGGGTGCTGTCGCTGCTGCAGCGCGGCGCCGCCGCCTGGCGCCGGCTGCAGCCGGTGCTGGACGCCGAGCCCGACGTCGCCGACGACGGCCGCAGCACCGAACTCGCGCCGGGCGCGCTGGTTTTCGACAATCTCACCTTTCACTATTCCGACGACGCCGCCGCCGCGCTGCGCCAGGTGTCGGCGCAGCTGCCCCCCGGCCAGACGCTGGGCGTGGTCGGCCCCACCGGCAGCGGCAAGTCCACGCTGCTGAAGCTGCTGATGCGGCAATATCCGCTGCAGCAGGGCGCGATACGCTGGAGCGGCGCCGACGTCGCCGACTACCGTCTGCAAACCCTGCGCGGCGCGATCAGCTGGGTGCCGCAGGAAGCGTTCCTGTTCTCCGCCAGCGTGGCGGAAAACATCGCGCTGGCGCGGCCGGACGCCAGCCAGCAGGACATCGAGCGGGTGGCGCGGCTGGCGGCGGTGCACGACGACATCCTGCGCCTGCCGCAAGGCTACGCGACGCCGGTCGGCGAAAAAGGGGTCGCCCTGTCCGGCGGCCAGCGCCAGCGCCTGGCCATCGCCCGCGCGCTGCTGGCCGACGCCCCGCTGCTGCTGCTGGACGACGCGCTGTCGGCGGTGGACACCGATACCGAAAGCCGCATCCTGGGCCACCTGCGCGAGGCCCGGCGCGGCCGCAGCGTGATCATCGTCAGCCACCGGCTGTCGGCGGTGGCCGACGCCGACCACATCGTGGTGCTCAATCACGGCCGCATCGCCGAACAGGGCAGCCACGACGAACTGCTGCGGCTGGACGGCTGGTATGCCGGCCAATGGCGCTATCAACAACTGGAGGCCAGCCTCGATGAAATCTGACGCCAGCCGTCTGCAAACCCGCGAAGCCGTCGCGCTGCTGGCCGACGCCGCCCGTCCCGACCGCCGCCACCTGTGGCTGGGCGGCTTCTGGCTGCTGATCGCCGCCCTGCTGGAGGCCGGCGCGCCGCTGCTGGGCAAGGTGTTCATCGACAGCTACCTGCTGCCGCACCGGCTGGACTGGAGCGCCATCGCCGGCCTGCTGGCCGGCAGCCTGCTGCTGGGCCTCGCCGCCGCCGCGCTGCGCTACCGGCAGCTGGTGCGCTTGGCCGGCGTGGCGATGCGCGCGGTGCTGCGGCTGCGCGAGCGGGTGTACGGCCACGTGATGCGGCTGCCGATGGCCTTCTTCGACAAGGCCATCACCGGCCAGCTGGTCAGCCGCGTCACCAACGACACCGAGTCCGTCAAGGCGCTGTATGTGCAGGCGCTGTTCGTCATCCTCAACAGCAGCATCGTGGTGCTCGGCGCGCTGGCGGCGATGGCCTGGCTGGACTGGCGGCTGATGCTGGTCACCCTGCTGCTGTTCCCCGCCACCTTCGCCATCGTCTGGCTGTACCAGCGGCTGAGCGCGCCGTCGGTGGCGCGCGCGCGCGCGCTGCGCAGCGACATCAACGCCCAGATGGCGGAATCCATCTCCGGCATCGCCGTGCTGCAGGCCAGCAACGCCGAGGGCCGCTTCATCGCCCGCTTCGACGACACCAACCAGCGCTATTACCAGGCGCGGCTGCGCGAGCTGCGCGCCAACGCCTGGCTGCTGCGCCCGGCGCTGGACCTGCTCAACGTGCTGCTGCTGATCGCCGTGATCCACAGCTACGGCCAGCGGCCGCTGGACGGGCTGGAGATCGGCGTGCTGTACGCCTTCGTCGGCTACATTGGCCGGGTGGTGGAGCCGCTGATCCAGATCACGCTGCAATTCGGCCAGTTGCAGCAGGCGGTGGTGGCCGCCAGCCGCGTCAGCCAGCTGCTGGCCGAGTCGCCCGCGCCGGGCCCGGCGGAAACCGGCCGCGTCTGCGACGGCGCGGTCAGCTTCCGCGGCCTGCGCTTCGGCTACCAGCCCGAGCACCCGGTGCTGCACGATCTGAGCCTGGAGATTCCCGCCGGCGGCTTCGTCGGCATCGTCGGCCATACCGGCAGCGGCAAATCGACGCTGCTGTCGCTGCTGCTGCGCTTCTATCGGCCGCAGCAGGGCGAGATCCTGGTCGACGGCCAGCCGCTGGACGCGATAGGCGACGCCGCCTTTCGCGCCGGCATAGGCCTGGTGCCGCAAGACCCGTTCCTGCTGGCCGCCAGCGCGCGCGAAAACATAGACATGGGCCGCGGCCTGCCGCAAGACGAGATCGAGGAAGCCGCCCGCGCCGCCGGCGTGCACGAACTGATCCTGTCGCTGGAAAACGGCTACGACAGCGATATGGGCGAGAGCGGCGCGCGGCTGTCCAGCGGCCAGAAGCAGCTGATCGCCATCGCCCGCGCGCTGGCGGGCAAGCCGCGCATCCTGCTGCTGGACGAGGCCACCTCGCACATCGACAGCGAAACCGAGCAACTGGTGCAGCAGGCGCTGGCCAAGCTGGCCGGCAAGATCACGCTGATCTCCATCGCCCACCGGCTGTCCACCATCCGCGACGCCGACACCATCGTCGTGCTCAACCACGGCCGCATCGCCGAATCCGGTGACCACGACGCGCTGATGCGCCAGGGCGGCATCTACCACAAGCTCTACTTGCTGCAACAATTGCAACCCGAGGAGGAAGCGTAAGCGGCGGCGGTATGCGGCCGCCATCATTCCGCGGGATGCCGGCCGGCAACGATCCGCATCTCGCGCGCTTCGCCGCCAAGTTGGCTAAGATAAGCGCTTGACCGGGCCGCGCCGCGGCCCTTCCCATACCGGAGTCCCGATGCCACGTCCGCTCATCTTCGCCAGTCTGTGCAGTCTGCTGCTGGCCGCCCCGCTCTGCCGCGCCGACGGCGGCAAAGACCTGGACCTTTCCATCAGCACCGAGCTGATGACGCGGCAGACTTCCTACGGCAACTCCTCGCGGCTGCAACCCAGCGTGGACTTGCAGTACCGCACCCGTTTCGGCGCGCTGTACGTGCAGGACGGCGAAGGCGGCTGGGCGCTGCCGGCGCCGGGCGGATGGGTGTCGCTGGGCGTGGCCAGCGAGCCGGCCTGGAGCCTGGGCGGCGGCGTGTCGCAAAGCCTGTCCATCGCGCGCTACGGTTTCGACCTGCCGCGCGACGGCAGCCTGTCCTTCGGCTACGCCAGCCGCATCGGCGACAGCCATCCCGGCCAGCTGCTGGCGGCCACGCTGGACGCGCCGCTGGGCGAGTGGATGGGCCAGAAGTTCTCGCTGCTGGGCTGGGCCAGCCTGGCCAACCAGAAACGGCGGCTGGGTTTGAATCACCATGACGCCGGATCAGGCTGGCAGCTGGAGCAGAGCAATCTCATGCTGGTGATGTCGTATCCATTATCCCGCCACTGGACGCTGGACCTGGGCGCCGGCAGCCGCTGGGCGGCGGAAAACACCGGCGAGCACACCGCCGGCTGGCAGACGCTGCTGGGCTTCACCTGGAAGCTGTGATGCGCTTCGATCCGCTGCCGGCCGCAGACTGCCTGATAGACAGCCACTGCCATCTGGACGCGCCGGAACTGGCGCCGGACGTTGACGGCGTGGTGGCGCGCGCCCGGGCGGCCGGCGTCGGCCAGCTGCTGGTGCCCGCGGTGACGGCCGGCGCCTTCGCCGACGTGCTGGCGATGCGGGAGCGCTACGGCTGCTGGATCGCCTTCGGCCTGCACCCGATCTACCTGGACCGGCACCTGGACGAGCACCTCGACCTGCTGGACGCGGCGCTGGCCGCGCACGCGCCGGTCGCCGTCGGCGAAATCGGCCTGGATTTCTACCTGCCTGCCCTCGATCCCGCCCGGCAGGAAGCGCTGCTGGTCGAGCAACTGAAGCTGGCGCGCAAGCACGGCCTGCCGGTGGTGCTGCACGTGCGCCGCTCGGTGGACCGGGTGCTGAAATACCTGCGCGAGCAGAGGATCGAATGCGGCATCGCCCACGCCTTCAACGGCAGCGAGCAGCAGGCGCAGGCCTTCATCCGCCAGGGCTTCAAGTTGGGCTTCGGCGGCGCGATGACCTACAGCGGCTCGCGCCGCATCCGCGCGCTGGCGGCGACCCTGCCGCTCTCCAGCCTGGTATTGGAAACCGACGCGCCGGACATCCGGCCGGAATACGCGCAGGACGTGCCCAACGAACCCTTCCAGCTGGCGCGTTTCATCGAGGTATGGGCCGGATTGCGCGGCATGCAGGTGGCGCCGCTGCGGCGCGCGCTGCGCGACAACACCTTGGCGGCGCTGGCCTTGAACTGAGTGTCCGGCCGACAAAAAGCCCCGGACCAGCCGGGGCTTTGTTGTGCGCCAAAATGAGGCCGCTCAGGTGCGGAAACGCTGCAGGCAGGCGTCCAGCTCCTCGGACAGCGAACTGAGCTCGGTGGCCAGCTTGCTGGCCTCGGTGGCCGCCTCGGTGGTCTGGCCGTTCATCTGCGCGATCTGTTCGACGTTGCGCGCCACCGACTGGCTGGCCTGGCTCTGCTCTTTGATCGCGTTGGCGATGTCGGCGATGCGCTGCACCGATTGCGCGGCCAGGTCGCGGATCTGCAGCAACGCGTCGGCGACGCTGGAGGCGCTGACCACGCCGCTCTCGATCCGGCTGTTCGCCTGCTGCATGCTGTGGTAGGCGCGCTGGGTGTCGGCCAGCACCCCGTCGATGTGGCTGGATATCTCGGTGGTGGCCTGGCTGGTGCGTTCGGCCAGCTTGCGCACCTCGTCCGCCACCACCGCGAAGCCGCGGCCCATCTCGCCGGCGCGCGCCGCCTCGATCGCCGCGTTCAGCGCCAACAGATTGGTCTGGTCGGCGATGTCGTGGATCACGCGCACGATGTCGCCGATATCGGCCGAGCGCTGGTTGAGCCCGTCCATCATGGTCGAGGTCTCGGTGATGCTGGTGGCGATCTGGCGGATCTCGCCGGCGGCTTTCTGCGCCAGCTCGCTGCCGGCCGTCGCCTGCTCCATGGTCAGCCGCGCCTGGCGCTCCACATCCTGGGTGCTGTCCGCCACCAGGTTGATGCTGACCGACATCTGCTCGATCGCCGCCGCGCCGCTGGACGCGGCTTCGGACTGGTGGACCGAGGCCGACGACACGTGGTCGCTGACGCCGGACAGCTGGCCGGCCGCCTGCGCCAGGCTGGCGGAGTGCTGCTGCGACTCCACCACCACCGCGCGCACGCTGTCCACCAGCTTGGCCAGCGAGCCGGCGACGCTGCCCAGCTCGTTCCGGCCGAAGTCCGGCAGCTGCAGCCTGAGATTGCGCTGGTCGGCCAGCTCCTGGCTGGCGTCGCGCATCTTCAGCAGCGGCTGGCGGATGGAGGAGATGATGTACCAGGCGAACAGCGCGCCGACCGCCAGCGCGATGATGATCTCGGTCATCAGCTGGGCGCGCACCGCGCTGGCGGTCGCGTCGATCTGGTCATCCAGCAGGCCGACCGCGTCGGCCGCGGCCTTGGCCAGCTCGGCGCTCACGCCCTCCATCTGATGGATGTTCTCCTTGTACTTGTCCAGTTCCTTGTTGGCGTCCGCGGTGGCGGTCAGCTGCCTGGCCTCCACCTGGGCCGACACCTTGCCGAAGCCGTCGGCGTAACCGGAAAGCAGCGCGCCCAGCTTGGCCAGCTTCTGCTTGGCGCCGTCGTCCAGCGGATGGGTATCCGCCTGCTGGATCGCCTTCTGCGCGCCGGCCAGCGCGTCCTTCCACTTGCCCAGGTATTCGGCGCGCTTGGCGTCGCTGGCGATATTGATGAGATAGTCTTTCTCGAAGCGGCGCAGGTTGCCCATGCCCCGCTGCAAGTCGACGATGTCGGTGTAGAACACCAGTTCGTGCGAACTGACTTCCGCCACCCGCGAGGAAATCTTGTTCAGGCCCAGCTGCGTGAGCACGCCGGTGAGCACCAGGGCCGCCAGCAGCAGCCCGAAGCCAAGGGTGATCCTGGCCGCGATGGACAAATTCCGCATTGTTTACTTCCCCACACCCGATGGATAGATAGTGGCCAGGCTGGGCCCGGTCCGTTTTGTGCTGCGATTCTAGATGAGCGCCCCGCCGTCCTGCCAGCGGCGGCATTCTGGACGGTTAAATTCACGCGATATCAGTGGAAAAAAGCTCAAAAAAAAACCGGCATCATGAGATGCCGGTCTTGTCTTTGCTTGCTGGCTTCAGGCCTTGAGCTTCTTGAAGCTTCTGGCGTATCCCAATACACAGATAAAGAATAGTGTACTGATCAGCACTTCACA
The DNA here is from genome assembly GCF_000007705.1 of Chromobacterium violaceum ATCC 12472. Classification (NCBI taxonomy): domain Bacteria; kingdom Pseudomonadati; phylum Pseudomonadota; class Betaproteobacteria; order Neisseriales; family Chromobacteriaceae; genus Chromobacterium; species Chromobacterium violaceum. The sequence continues at coordinate 656,618 of NC_005085.1, read as the reverse complement.
CCATGCCAATCGCTGCGACAGGCCATGGTCGGCCCAGCCGCGCATCACCCCCTCGGTGAAGAAAGCCAGGATGAACATGCTGGACCACTGGTAGGTGTAAAGCCGGCCGGCCAGGACGCCCCGCAGCGGCAGCAACAACAGCAGCGCCTTGAACGCCAGGAAGGAGCCGCCGGGCCGCAATGGCGCCAGCCACAGCTCCCAGGCCAGGGTCAGCGCGATCAGGGCGATCAGGGCGGCGGCCGCGCCGGCGCGGCAGGTTTCGCGGCTCAAGGCGCGGACTCCGCCTGTTCGCGGGCGCGCGCCTTGCGCTCCAGCAGCGCCGCCACCAGCACCCCGGCCTCGAACAGCAGCCACAGCGGCACCGCCAGCAGCGTCTGCGACAGCACGTCGGGCGGCGTGACGATGGCGGCGACAACAAAGGCGCCGACGATCACGTAGGGCCGCGCCTCGCGCAGCTTGGCCACCGTCACCACCCCCATCCTCGTCAGCAGCACCACCAGCACCGGCACCTCGAACGTGGTGCCGAAGGCCAGGAACATGCCCAGGACGAAGGACAGGTATTTGTCGATGTCCGTCATCATGCTGACGCCGGCCGGCGTCACCGCCGACATGAAGTGGAACACCACCGGAAACACCAGGAAATAGGCGAAGGCCATGCCGGTGAGGAACAGCAGCAGGCTGGCCAGCACCAGCGGCAGCACCAGCTTTTTCTCGTGGCTGTACAGGCCGGGAGCGACGAAGGCCCAGATCTGGTACAGCGTGTTGGGCAGCGAGATCAGGAAGGCCACCAGCATGGTCACCTTCATCGGCACGAAGAAGGTGGAGGTCACCTCGGTGGCGATCATGCTGCCGCCCTGCGGCAAAGCGTCCAGCAGCGGCTTGGCCAACAGGTGGTAGATGTCGGACGACCAGTGGAACAGCCCCAGGAAGACCAGGGCGATGCCGAGCAGCGCGCGCACCAGCCGGGTGCGCAGCTCGATCAGGTGCGCGAGCAGCGGTTGTTCGTTCATTCGCGGGCTTGAGATGCGGAGGGTTGGGAAGCGGGCGGACGATGCGGCGGCAGATCGTCGAACAGGTCCAGCTGGTTTTCGTCGCGCGGCGGAACGTCGGCCTGCGCGGCCGGCGCCGGCTCGGCGGGATGCGTCTCGGCCTCCCGCGCCTCGGCTTCGGCATCCGGCGCCAGCCCGCCGTGTATCGTGCGCTCGGCCTCGTGGAACGGCTCGGCCGCCTGCTCGGCCAGCGCGCGCGCGTCGGCGGCGTTCTGGTCTATCGCATCGCGGACCTGCTGCACCTCGGCCTCCAGCTGGCCGCGGAAACTGTGCGCGGCGTCCTGCAGATCCTGGCGCAGGCTGTCCAGCCCCTGCAGGTTGGCCTGCTGCTGCATGTCCGCCTTCACGTTGGCGACGAAGCGCTGGGCGCGCGCCACCAGCGCGCCGACGGTGCGCGCCACCGTGGGCAGCCGCTCCGGGCCCAGCACCACCAGCGCCACCACGCCGATCAGGACGAATTCGCCGAAACTGATGTCAAGCACGCCGCGTCACCGTGTTTATTTCTTGTCGGCTTCGCCGTCTATGATGCGGCCGGCGTCCTTGGCCGGCGGCTGGCCGTCCTTGGCGCCTTCGTTCATGCCTTCCTTGAAGCCCTTGACCGCATTGCCCAGATCTTTGCCGATGCCGGGCAGCTTCTTGGTGCCGAACACCAGAACCACGATCAGCAGCACGATCAGCCAGTGCCAGATGCTCAGAGAACCCATTGTGACTCTTCCTTATGAAAAAACGGTGGCCGCGCTCAGCCCTTGTGGCCGAACACGTGCACGTGCAGGTGGAACACTTCCTGGCCGCCGCCGCGGCCGGTGTTGATGCCGGTCTTGAAGCCGGACGCCAGGCCCTGCTCCTTCGCCAGCCGGGGCGCCAGCGTCAGGATCTTGCCCAGCACCGCCTCGTGCTCGGGGCCGCAGTGGGCCAGCGAGTCGACGTGCCGCTTGGGAATGATCATGAAATGCACCGGCGCGATCGGGCGGATGTCGTGGAAGGCCAGCACGTCGTCGTCTTCGTAAACCTTGTTGGCGGGGATCTGGCCCGCCACGATCTTGCAGAAAAGGCAGTCGCTCATCGTGAGTGTTCCGTAATCAGGCTGTGGGTTTGCGCGAGGCCTTCTCGTCCAGGCCGGAAATGCCCTCGCGGCGGTGCAGTTCCATCACCACGTCTTCCGGGCGCAGGCCATGATATGTCAACAGCACCATGGTGTGGAACCACAAATCGGCCACTTCCCGCACCAGATGCAGCTTGTCCTTGTCCTTGGACGCCATCAGTGTCTCGGCCGCCTCTTCCGCCACCTTCTTCAGGATGGCGTCCTCGCCCTTGTGGAACAGCGAGGCCACGTAAGACGACTGCGGCGCGGCTTCGCGGCGCGCCTCCAGCGTATCGGCTATGTTCTTCAACACATCCGGGGTCATATCGTTATCCTTTCGAGCCCTCTCCAGGCCCTTTTGCCCGCCAGCCTTCCAGTATACGGCGCGGGCATGACATTCTGGCAAAACCGGCCGCCATTGTAACCCGGGCGGCGGCGGCGGCGTTGACCGGCCGCAACTCAAGGATGGTAGATCGCGCGCGGGTCTTTCAGCACCGCGTCCACCGTCGTCCAGCCGCCGTTCTCGAAACGGCGGTAGAAGCAGCTCTCCCGTCCAGTGTGACAGGCGATGCCGCCGATTTGTTCGATCTGCATCACGATCACGTCGCCGTCGCAGTCCAGTCGCAGCTCCCTGACGGTCTGCAGGTGGCCGGACTCCTCGCCCTTTTTCCACAGCTTGCGCCGCGAGCGGCTCCAGTAGTGGGCGATGCCGGTGTCCGCGGTCAGTTGCAGGCTTTCGCGGTTCATCCACGCCACCATCAGCACGCGTCCGCTGGCGGCGTCCTGGGCGATCGCGGTCACCAGTCCCTTGTCGTCCCACTTCACTTCGTCCAGCCAGGACGCGCTCACACTGCTCACTTGCATTCTCCCACGCGGCGCAGCCGCAATTGCAAAACGGCGGCTTCCTGATTGGCCGGCCGCAACTTGACCACGCTGCCGGCGGACCACTCGTCCGCTTGCAGCCGCTGCCAGAAAAATACCGTTTCCATCTCCACGCCGTCTTTCAGCTTGCAGCTGTAGCGGCTGAGGCCCGGCGCCTCCACCGTGCCGGAAATCGCGCATTCCGCGCCGGCGGGCACCCCGATCATCTGGGCCGCCATCTCCAGCGCCGTCATCGGCGCTTTCTCGCACAGCGTCGCGCTGCCGGACTGCATGTCGCCGCTGTTCACATCCATCCGCCAAAGCCCGGCCGCCAGCCTGGGCGCGCCCGCCGCGCCGGCCGTCCCGACCGACAGCGCGAGCAAGGCCGCGGCCAGGCCTTTCACAGCCTGACCTCGATGCCGGCGGCGCGCATCGCTTGCTTGGCCTGATCCACCGTGTATTCGCCGAAATGGAAGATGCTGGCGGCCAGCACCGCGTCGGCGTGGCCCTCCTTCACGCCGTCGACCAGGTGCTGAAGGTTGCCGACGCCGCCGGAGGCGATCACCGGAATGTTCACCGCGTCGGACACCGCGCGGGTCAGCGGCAGGTTGAAGCCTGCCTTGGTGCCGTCGCGGTCCATGCTGGTCAGCAGGATTTCGCCGGCGCCCAGTTGCTGCATCTTGCGCGCCCATTCGACGGCGTCCAGCCCGGTGCGGTTGCGGCCGCCGTGAGTGAAGATCTCCCAGCGGTCGTTCTCGGGCGTCACCGCCTTGGCGTCCAGCGCGACGACGATGCACTGGTTGCCGAAGTGCTCGGACGCCTGTTGGACGAATTCGGGGTGGGTCACCGCGGCGGTGTTGATGCTGACCTTGTCGGCGCCGGCGTTCAGCAGGCGGCGGATGTCGGCGATGCTGCGCACGCCGCCGCCGACCGTCAGCGGGATGAACACCTGGTCGGCCACCGCCTCGATCACGTGCAGGATGATGTCGCGCTGGTCGGAACTGGCGGTGATGTCGAGGAAGGTCAGCTCGTCGGCGCCCTGCTCGTTGTAGCGGCGGGCGATCTCGACCGGATCGCCGGCGTCGCGCAGGCCGAGAAAGTTGACGCCCTTGACCACGCGGCCGGCGGTCACGTCCAGGCAAGGGATGATGCGTTTGGCAAGCATGTGCGTTTCCAGAAAGCTTCAGGCGCGCCGAAGCGGCGGGACTCGCCCGCCGCTTCGGCGCGGTCAGCCGGCTCAGCCGGCCAGTTCGTCCGCCAGCGTCTGCGCGGCGGCGAAATCGATGCTGCCCTCGTAGATCGCGCGGCCGGTGATGGCGCCTTCGATGCCCTCGTCCTCCACCGCGCACAGCGCGCGGATGTCGTCGAGGTTGGTCAGGCCGCCGGAGGCGATCACCGGAATGGTCAGCGCCTGCGCCAGCTTGACGGTGGCCTCGATGTTGACGCCGGTCATCATGCCGTCGCGGCCGATGTCGGTGTAGATCACCGAGTTGACGCCGTAATCCTCGAAGCGCTTGGCCAGATCGATCACGTTATGGTTGGTGATCTTGGCCCAGCCGTCGATCGCCACCATGCCGTCCTTGGCGTCCAGGCCGACGATGACCTGGCCGGGGAAGGCGTCGCAGGCGTCGTGCAGGAAGCCCGGCGTCTTGACCGCGGCGGTGCCGATGATCACGTAGGCCAGGCCCATGTCGAGGTAGGCCTCGATGGTGTCCAGGTCGCGGATGCCGCCGCCCAGCTGCACCGGCATGTCCTCGCCGACTTCGCCGAGGATGTCGCGGATCACCGCCAGGTTCTTGGGCTTGCCGGCGAAGGCGCCGTTCAGGTCCACCAGATGCAGGCGTCGCGCGCCCTGGTCGCGCCAATGGGCGGCAACCTTGACCGGATCGTCGGAGAAGATGGTGGCATCGTCCATCGCGCCCTGTCTCAGGCGCACGCATTGACCGTCTTTCAGGTCTATCGCGGGTATCAGCAGCATGGTGCTAAGTCGAAACGTGAGTTAAACATTGCCGTCCCAGGCCAGGAAGTTCTTCATCATCTGAAGTCCGGCCCGGTGGCTCTTTTCGGTGTGAAACTGCGTGGCGAATATATTGCCACGCCCGACGATACAGGCAAACCGCTGCGGATAATCGCTTTCCGCCAGCGTCAGCGCCGCGTCGGCCGGCGCAAAATGGTAGCTGTGAACGAAATAGAAGCGCTCGCCGTCGGCGATGCCGGCGAACAAGGGGTGGGACCGAGTCTGGTAAACCTGGTTCCAACCCATATGCGGCACTTTCAGACGCTCGCCGCCGGCGACCTGGTCGTCGGCGAAGCGGACCACCTTGCCCGGGAACAGGCCCAGGCCGGCGGTGTCTCCTTCTTCGCTATGTTCGAACAATAGCTGCGCGCCGACGCAGATTCCAAAAAACGGCTTGCTTTGCGTGGTTTCACGGACCGCCTCGGCCAAGCCGTGGCGGTTCAATTCGCGCATGCAGTCGGGCATCGCGCCCTGGCCGGGAAAGACCACCTTGTCGGCCTTCACCACCGCTTCCGGGTCGCGGGTGAGGAAAATATCGGCGCCGTTTTCGTTGACGGCCTGCAGGGACTTCAGCACCGAGTGCAGATTGCCCATGCCGTAGTCGATGACTGCGACTTTCATCTTGCTACAAGCTCATGTTCGGGGTGTGGCAGAACTCCAGCGCGATGCCGCCCGGGTCCTGGAAAAAGACGGCGTAATAGCCGTCGCTGTAATGCGGATACTCGGCCGGCGCGTCGGTGACCCGCGCGCCGATCTCCAGCAGCAGCGCATGCAGCGCGTCCACAGCCTGCCGGCTGGGCGCGTTGAAGGCCAGGTGCTGCAGGCCGACGCCATGGCGGACGAAACCCGCTCCCTCGATCCGGCTCTGCTGCAGGTAGATTTCGTAGTTGCCGGCGACGTAGGCGCGCGAGTCGGCGCTGCTGCGCTCCCGCCAGCCCATGGCCGGCATCAGCCGGTCATAGAAGGCCAGGGCCGCGTCCAGATCGGGCACCGACAGGCACAGGTGGTTGAGGCCGGCGATGCCGGGATCGACCCGGCTCATACGCTCAGCGTGCCCTTGGTGGACGGCGTGATGCCGGCCATGCGCTCATCGTGCTCGCAAGCCATGCGCAGCGCGCGGCCGAAGGCCTTGAAGATGGTTTCCGCCTGATGGTGGCTGTTGTGGCCGCGCAGGTTGTCGATATGCAGCGTGACCATGCTGTGGTTGACGAAACCGTGGAAGAACTCGGAGAACAGGTCCACGTCGAACTGCCCGATGCAGGCGCGGGTATAGTCGACGTTGTAGACTAGGCCCGGGCGGCCGGACAGGTCGATCACCACCCGGCTCAGCGCCTCGTCCAGCGGCACGTAGGCGTGGCCGTAGCGGCGGATGCCCTTCTTGTCGCCGATGGCCTTGGCGAAAGCCTGCCCCAGCGTGATGCCGATGTCCTCCACCGTGTGGTGGGCGTCGATGTGCAGGTCGCCCACCGCCTTGACGTCCAGGTCGATCAAGCCGTGGCGGGCGATCTGGTCCATCATGTGGTCGAGGAAGGGCACGCCGGTTTCAAAGCGGCCGACGCCGGTGCCGTCCAGGTTCAGGCTGACGGTGATCTGGGTTTCCAGCGTGTTGCGGGTGACGGTTGCGGTTCTCATGGCTTCAGACGAAAAAACGTTGGATGGCTGACAGCAGCGCGGCGTTCTCGTCCGGGCTGCCGACGGTCAGGCGCAGGCAGTTTTCCAGCAGCGGGTGGCTGCCGTGCAGCTGCTTGATCAGGATGCCGGACGCTTTCAGATGCTGGAACAAAGCCGGCGCGTCCGGCGCGCGGACGGTGACGAAATTGGCCTCGGACGGAAACGCCGCCAGCTGCGGCAAGGCGGCCAGCGCGGCGGACAGCTTCGCGCGCTCGGCGCGCAGCTCGGCCGCCTGGCGGTTGAACACGTCCAGGTGCTTCAGCGCGAAACGGGCGGCGGCGATGGTCAGCACGTTGACGTTGTACGGCGGCCGCACCTTGTTCAACTCGTTGATCCAGGCCGGACTGGCCGCGGCGTAGCCGAGGCGGATGCCGGCCAGGCCCAGCTTGGACAACGTGCGCATCACCAGCAGGTTGTCCAGCTCGCCGGCCAGGTCCATGAAACTGTCGGAGGCGAAGCTCTGGTAAGCCTCGTCCACCACCACCAGCCCCGGCGCGGCGCGGCAGATGGCCATCACCTCGTCGCGGCCATAGCGCGGACCGGTCGGGTTATTCGGATAGGACACGAACACCACCGCCGGCTGTTCGCGCTCGATGGCGGCCAGCGTGGCCGGCAGGTCCAGCGTGAAATCCGCGCGCAGCGGCACGCCGACATACTGCAGGCCGGAGAACAGCGCGTTCATCTTGTACATCACGAACGACGGCTCCAGCGCCAGCAGTTTGGCGCCGGGACGCGCCAGCGCCTGTGTGACCAGCGTGATCAACTCGTCCGAGCCGTTGCCGAGCACGATGCCGGCCGCCGCGGGAATGGCGAAAGCGGCGCGCAGCGCGGCCTTCAGCCCGCCGCCGTCGGCGTCGGGGTAGCGGTTCAGCGCCACCTGGGCCAATTCCGCGGCCAACTCGTGCTGCAGTTCGATCGGCAGCGGCCACGGGTTCTCCATCGCATCCAGCTTGATGAAGCCATCGGCGGCCGCCACGTGGTAGGCGCCGATGGCGGCGATCTCCGGCCGCACCAGTTGTTGCACTGTCAGTTTCATTTATCTTTCCCGTCCCTTGCCGGCCGCGCGGCGCGCGCCAGGCCGGAACGTCCATCCTACAAGTTTCACTGGTTTTGGGCTACTCGACCCAATGCGCCTTGCGCGCCACCTGCGGCGGCAACGACAGGCCGGAGCGCGCCAGCTCGCTGCGGCTGAACAGGTATTCGCCTTCCGACGGCGTCACCGGGAACAACGAGGACAGGCTGCGGTTCTCGAACAGCATCGCCTGGGCCATCCGCGCGGCCTCCAGTCCCTGCTCGCGCCCGGTCAGCACCCGGCCGCCCATGGCCTTGCCCTTGCCGACCGCGAAATTCCAGAACGCGAACATCGGCAATTTGCTGTTGGCCGCGGTCCAGCGCATCACTTCGTCGCTGGGCACGACCTTGCCGTTGTCGTCGCGCAGCGTGAAATACAGCCCGACCCAGATCGCCTGGTAACGCTGCGGCGCCTGCAGCACCCGCTGCTGCCACTCGGCGAAGGTGTAGGGCAGCGCGATGTCGACGTCTATGCCGCCCAGCCGGATATTGTCCCGCCCGATGAAGACCTCGTCGCGGATGATGCGCGAAGTCAGGTCGCTGTCGAACAGGGCCAGCGCGCGCTTCAAGCCGGGCACCATGCGTCCCAGCTCGAAAATATTGCGCAGGATCAGCGGCCGCTCCAGCACGCCGCTGATATTGCTGGGCGTGGACTGGAAATAATTGCGCGGGTTGTTGTTGATGCCGAGATAGATGACCGGCGCGCCGGCTTCGGCCAGTTTGCTCCCAACCAGTTGTAACGCGGCATCGTCGCCGACGATGACAAGGTCGGGCTGGAAAGCGGCGATGCGCTTGCGCGCCTCGTCAGCCCGGATCAGCACTTGCTCGCGCGGCAGGCGCTTGCTGTCCAGCGTGTACACCGCCAGTTCGCAGCGCCCGGACAGCTTTTCGAACAGCGCCGCGCGGTAGTCGCGGTCCCATTGGTAGTCGCTGTGATAGCTCTCGAGCAGGAATACCTTCTTTTCCGCGCCGAACGCCGCCGCGGCCAGGCACAGCAGCCCCGCCGCCAGCCAGACGCCTATCCTCGCCATCTCCGTCCCCTTTTCCGATGTTCCAGCTTTCAGGGTAGAAGACGGCGCGGAAATGCCCTAGCGCGGCGTCCCGTCCTCCAGCCGCAGCTCGGCGGCGCGGGCGTGGGCGGTCAGGCCCTCGCCGTGCGCCAGCAGGCTGGCGATGCGGCCCAGCTTCTGCGCGCCGGCCTGCGACACCCGGATCAGGCTGCTGCGCTTCTGGAAGTCGTAGACGCCCAGCGGGCTGGCGAAGCGCGCGGTGCGGCTGGTCGGCAGCACGTGGTTGGGGCCGGCGCAGTAGTCGCCCAGGCTTTCCGAGGTGAAGCGGCCCATGAAGATGGCGCCGGCGTGGCGCAGTTGCGGCAGCAGCGCGTCCGGATCGGCCACCGACAACTCCAGGTGCTCCGGCGCGATGTAATTGCTGATCTCGCAAGCTTCCGCCAGATCGCTGACCTGGATCAGCGCGCCGCGGCCCGCCAGGCTGGCTTCGATGATGGCGCGGCGCGGCATGGACGGCAGCAGCTTGGCGATGCTGGCTTCCACCTGCGCGATGTAATCCGCCGACGGGCACAGCAGGATGGCCTGGGCGATCTCGTCGTGTTCGGCCTGGCTGAACAGGTCCATCGCCACCCAGTCCGGATCGGTGGCGCCGTCGCAGATCACCAGGATCTCGGACGGGCCGGCCACCATGTCGATGCCGACCACGCCGAACACGCGGCGCTTGGCGGCGGCGACGTAGGCGTTGCCGGGGCCGGTGATCTTGTCCACCTGCGGCACCGTCTCGGTGCCGTAGGCCAGCGCGGCGACGGCTTGGGCGCCACCGACGGTAAACACCTTGTCGACGCCGGCGATGTAGGCCGCGGCCAGCACCAGGTCGTTGCGCTCGCCGCCCGGCGTCGGCACCACCATGATGATTTCGCCGACGCCTGCCACTTTGGCTGGGAGCGCGTTCATCAGCACCGAGCTCGGATAGGCGGCCTTGCCGCCCGGCACGTAGATGCCGACGCGGTCCAGCGGCGTCACCTGCTGGCCCAGCAAGGTGCCGTCCTCGTCCTCGTAGCTCCAGGAATGCGCCAGCTGCTTCTCGTGGTAGCGGCGCACGCGCTCGGCGGCGGCGGACAGCGCGTCGCGCACGTCGGCCGGCAGACGCAGCCACGCCGCTTCCAGCTGCTCGCGGCTCAGCGTCAGATCGGCCATGCCGGCCGCCTGCATGCGGTCGAAACGGTTGGTGTGCTCCACCAGCGCCGCGTCGCCGCGATGATGGACGTCGGCGCAGATGGACGCCACGGCGGCGTCGACTGCGGGGTCCTGCGCGGTTTCGAAGGCCAGCAGCGCTTTCAGGCGCTCGGCGAAGTCGGGCTGGGAGGAGGACAGTTTCAACATGATGATTCTCTGATGCGTGGAGCCTGAACAGTGGGCAACGCCGGCCGCCGGCAATCGGTTGACCGGCGGCGCGTCATGGGTTGGAAGCGGTCAGGCCGGCACGGCGCCGGCGAAAGCGTCCAGCACCGGCTGGATCGCGTCGTATTTGAGCTTCAGCGCGGCCTGGTTGACCACCAGGCGCGAGCTGATGTCGATGATGTGCTCGACCGCCGCCAGCTTGTTGGCGCGCAGCGTGCCGCCGGTGGAGACCAGGTCGACGATGGCGTCGGCCAGACCGACCAGCGGCGCCAGCTCCATCGAGCCGTACAGCTTGATGATGTCGACGTGCACGCCCTTCTTGGCGAAGTGCTCGCGGGCGATCTGCGGGTATTTGGTGGCGATTTTCAGTCGCGCGCCGCGGCGCACCGCCGCGTCGTAATCGAAGCCTTCCTGCACCGCCACCATCATCTTGCACTTGGCGATGTTCAGGTCCAGCGGCTGGTACAGGCCGGCGCCGCCATGCTCGATCAGCACGTCGCGGCCGGCGATGCCGAGGTCGGCCGCGCCGTATTGCACATAGGTGGGCACGTCGGACGCGCGCACGATCACCAGTTGCACGTCCGGGTGGTTGGTGCCGATGATCAGCTTGCGCGAGGATTCCGGGTTTTCGGCCGGCACGATGCCGGCGGCCGCCAACAGCGGCAGCGTTTCTTCAAAGATGCGGCCCTTGGACAGGGCGATGGTCAGCTTCATGGTTTTCTACTGCGAAAAGAAGGTCGATAAGGTCAGCCTACCATCGCGCGGCGTTCGCGCTCCAGGAAGCCGACGTAACGCTGGATGATGGTTTCCATCGGCGCGGACAGATTGAGATAGGAGCACCCGATCCGCATCGCCTCGTTGCCGTTGCGCATGCGCGCGGTCAAACGGTGGCGCACTTCTATGCCCAGCGCCAGCGTGCCGAACGGCTTCAAGTCGATCGAACACTGCAGATACTGCTGGCCGATGTCGAAACCAGGCGTGTCGATGCCCGGCAGCCACAGGCTCATGCCGCCCAGGCTGATGTCGAACAGCGCCAGGTCTATCGAGCGCTGGTTGAAATCCCCGATGCGGCAAAACACCGGCGAACCCAGCGGCGTCTGGATGCGGAAGAATTCGCGCCGCTGCAGCTTGATCACCTGCTCCGGCAGCCGGCATTGGAACGCGGGCCGGTCATCCACCATCACCTGGCTGATCTGGCCGGCGACGAATTGGGTCTTCACCCCTTCGGGCGAACAAACGAACACATTGCGCTCGCTGTTCAGCACCTGGGTGTTGGTTTCCTCCTCCGCGCCCCAGTCGAAAGTGAACACGCCGGCCTGGTAATCCACCTCCAACAGCCGCGTCAGGATGAAGTTTTTACCCTTGTTGGCAAAAACCGTCACCATGTGGCCATGCTTGGCGATGTTGGACAGATGCTGCGCGATCTCGGTCGGCGAGCTCAGGGTGAACTTGGCCAGATCCAGCGGCTGATGCGAACTTGCCGGCATGGCTGGCGTATTGTCGTTGCTCACGATATTCCGGCCTTCATGTCTGCGGGGTTGAGTGATACGCCAAGTTTAGCGTAGCAACTGCCGGATATCAGATGCAAGGTTGGCCGACGGCGTGCCATAAGCTTCATACACCCGGAGCTTGCCTTCCTTGTCCAGCAGATAGGAGCCGGCGCTGTGATCGACAGTGTAGCCGCCTTCCTCGTTCTTCACCTTCTGCGCGACGACCTTGTACTGCTTCATCACTTTTTCGATGTCGGCGGCGCCGCCGGTCAGGCCGATGAAGCGCTTGTCGAAATGCGGCACATAGCCCGCCAGCACCTGCGGCGTATCGCGCTCGGGATCGACGCTGACGAACAGCACCTGCACCTTGTCGCCGTCGGCGCCCAGCTGTTTCATCACCGACGCGTACTCCAGCATCGTGGTCGGGCAGACGTCGGGGCAGCTGGTATAGCCGAAGAACAGCGCCACCACCTTGCCGCGGAACTCGTCCAGCGCGCGCGGCTGGCCGTGGAAGTCGGTCAGCTTGAAGTTGCCGCCCATCGAGGCGTCCTCGATGGCGGTGCCCTTGAAATCGATTTTTTGCGCGCAGGCGGACAAAACCAGCACGATGAACAAGCCTAGCAGACGCTTCAGGAATCGGGACATCAGTTCAATGGAATCAGGTAGTAATGGTCAAGCAAAAGCGCCGCGAACAGCCAGGTCAGATACCAGATCGACCAGGCGAACAGGCGGCGCGCCAAAGCGTCAGCATACTGGCGATGCAGCCTGACGGCAAGGAACAACAATCTGCCGTCCAGCAGCAGAACCGCGCCCAGATATATCGCTCCGGCCTCGCCCAGCGCCACCGGCAACAGCGTGACCGCCGTCAGCAGGAAACCATACAGCACGATGGACAGCGTGGTGTAGCGCTGGCCATGCGTGACCGGCAGCATCGGCAGGCCGGCGCGGGCGTAATCGTCGCGCCGGTACAGCGCCAGCGCCCAGAAATGCGGCGGCGTCCAGGTATAGATGATCAGGAACAGCGCCAGCGCGAACGCGTCGATCTGGCCGTTCACCGCCGTCCAGCCCAGCACCGGCGGCATCGCGCCGCTGGCGCCGCCGATCACGATGTTCTGCGGCGTGTTCGGCTTGAGCAACAAGGTGTAGACAATGGCGTAGCCGACAAAAGTTCCCAGGGTCAGCCAGGCGGTCAGCGCGTTGCAACAGGCCAGCAACAGCGCCAGCCCCATGCCGCCGACGGCCAACGCCACCAGCAGCGTCTCCCGCGCGCCCACTTCGCCGGTGGCCGTGGCCCGCCACGCGGTGCGGCGCATCCTGACATCAACGCCGCGCTCGACCAGGCAGTTGACCATGGCCGCCGCGCCGGCCACCAAGGCGATGCCCAGCGTGGCCGGCACCACCACCGCGGCATCCGGCACGCCCGGGCTGGCGAGAAACATGCCGATCACCGCGCAGAACACGATCAGCGCCACCACCCGCGGCTTGGACAGCTGCCACAAGGCATGCGCATGTTGCCGCCACAGCGGCAGGCCTACGGCGCTCATCGACCCTCTCCCGGCCCGCTCAGGCGCCCATGCGGGAAGAGAGGCCATCGCGGCCTGAGCGCGCGCCGCCTGGCCGTCTGCTGGGCCTGCAGCCGGGACAGCAACAGCAGCGATGCGCCCAGCAGCAGGGCCGCGCCGGCGTTGTGCGCCACCGCCAGCGGCAACGGCAGCTGCAGCAGCACATTGGCGATGCCCAGGCCCACCTGGATGGCCCACGCCGCGGCCAGGCACAGCAGGTGCCGGCGCAGCGGGCGCTCGCGCCAGCCCAGCCACAGCAGCGACGCCAGCAAGAGCGACACCAGCAGGGCGCCAAGCCGGTGCAGCCAGTGTATGGTCACCAGGCTGGCGAAATCGAGCAAGCTGCCATCGGGCGCCTCGCCCAGCTCGCGCAGCAGGTGGAAAGCGTGGTTGAAGCGCAAGGCCGGCCAGCTTTCACCATTGCACGCGGGGAACCCCTGGCAGGCCAGCGCCGCGTAGTTGCTGGACACCCAGCCGCCCAGCGCCAGCTGCAGCGTCAATGCCAAGGCCAGCAGGCCCGCCAGCCTGACCAGCCGCGCGGGAACGGGGACCGGCTGCAGGCTGGGAGACAGCGCCATCCAGGCCAGGATCTGCAGCACCGCCATGCCGCCCAGCAGATGGGAGGTGACGATGACGGGCTTGAGCAGCAAGGTGACGGTCAGCATGCCCAGCAGGCCCTGCAGGCCCAGCGCGGCCAGCAGCAGGCCGGCAGGCAGGCGCTGGCGCTTTTCCCGCCAGGCGCGCCAGGCGATCAGCGCGATCAGCGCGCCGAGGGTGCCGGCCAGGTAGCGGTGCGACATCTCGCGCCAAGCCTTGCCCGGGCTGACCGGACCGTCCGGCGCCAGAGTCTGGGCCTGGCGGATGTCGTCGGCGGCGTGGGCCGGCGATATCCGGCCGTAGCAGCCTGGCCAGTCCGGGCAGCCCAAGCCGGCGTGGGACAATCTGACATAGGCGCCGAACGGCACCACGATAACGGCCAGCAGCAAGGCCAGCCAAACCAGTTTCCGCATGGCGAGCGCCCCCCAGTGCACAGCGTGTCCGCCGGCCAGCCGCCGGCTCAGCCCAGCCCGTTGTTCACCTTCAACACCTTGGCCACTTCATCGATGATCCGGCGCGGGTCCGCGCCGTCCCGGTAGAACATCACCTGGTTGCCCAACGGGTCAACTAGATAGAAACCCTGATTGCCGGCCGGCAGCGGGCTCTGCGGCGCATGCGGCAGCCGGTGCGGCACCTCCACCCGGGCGGCGGGGTCCGACACCTGCAATGCCACCCGGGTCAGGCGGGAGGCCGCTTCGCCCTGGGCTTTTTCTATCTGGCGCATCGCATGCCAGCGTTGCTGGCAGCGGCTTTGGCATTCCGCCCCCAGCACCGCGGCCAGCACCCATTTGCCGCGCGGCCATGCCTGCTGCGATGCCGCCTCGAACGGATGGGTGGGCAGCAGTTGGCCGTAGCTGCGTCCGCCTTGCGGCGGCAGCAGCCAGTAGGCCAGCCAGGCGGCGATCACGGGCACCAGGCACAGCAGGCCCATCGCCAGCAGCGCCATCCGTCCCCGGTTAATGGATTTCATGTCGTCGCCTCCACATCAGCCAGCTGGCGCCGCTGATGCAAACGCCCAGCAACAGCCATTGCAACGCGTAAGCGTAGTGGCGGTCGGGCATGAACTCCGGCACCACCGGCCAATGGAGCAGCGGCGCCGGCGAGTTCTCCAGCACCACCACGCCCTGGAACCAGTGTCCCGGGTAACGCCGCCGCAACGCCGATTCGTCCACCGCGTCGACGGGGCCTTCCGAGCCCCTGACCGCGCCAGAGAGCACGAAATGATGCGGTGTCGGCATGCGGTAGCCCTGCGCCAGAATCTGCTCCGGGCGGAACGCCGGCAGGCGCGCGCCGTCGACCAGCCACCCCAGGTCCAGCAGCACCAGCGAGCGGTCGTCTCCCTGCCGCCACGGCTGCAGGATGCGTCTGCCGCTCTGGCCGGCCATGAAGCTGTTGCGCAGCTCGATCACCGGCCCCGCCGGCTCGGCCCGGCTCAGCTTGACGCGAGTGAATTCCGGCGGCGGCTCCGCCTCGCGGTAAACCAGGCCGACCGGCGCCACGCTCATCGCGCTGGTCAAGGAGCGCAGCAGCACTTCCTTGTCTTGTCCCCTTTGCCACTGCCATACTGCCAGTACATATGGTAATAAGTTGATTACCAAAAGAAACAGCCATGGCGCTCGTTGCCATTTAGACTTCGGCTTATGTTCCGGATCAGTATGCGTGGAGGATACGGTCATGAAACTCGTCATCCTGTTGTTGCTTGCCTGTATCGTTCTAGCTCTGTTCTGGGGCCTGACCGGCCTGATGAAAGCCGAGCACGGCTCTCAGCGCCTGGTCCGCTCGCTGACCCTGCGGGTCGGACTGTCCATCGGATTGTTCCTGCTGCTGCTGCTGGGCGCCTTGTTCGGCTGGTGGCGCCCGCATCACGTCTGACTCCCCTCACAGCCAGTACACGAAGATAAACAGCAGCAGCCACACCACGTCGACAAAGTGCCAGTACCAGCTGGCCGCTTCGAAAGCGAAGTGATGCCGCGCATCGAAATGCCCGCTCATGCTGCGCAGCCACACCACGAACAGGATGATCGAGCCCAGCAGCACATGCAGGCCGTGGAACCCGGTCAGCATGAAGAAGGTCATGCCGTAGGCTCCTGAAGCCAGCGTCAGGTTCAGCTTGCTGAAGGCGTGGCCGTATTCGTGCATCTGCAGCGCCAGGAAGGTGCAGCCCAGCACCACGGTCAGCAACAGCCCCAATTTGAACTGGTTGCGGTTCTCTTGCAGCAATCCCCAGTGCGCCCAGGTGACGGTGGCGCCGGATGTCAGCAGGATCAGCGTGTTCAATGACGGCAGGCCCCAGGCCTCCATCGCCTGATAGGCCTGCGTGATGCCGGGCCCGGTCGACAGCGGCCAGGACGCCTCGAAATCCGGGTACAGCATCTTGTAGTCCAGCGAGCCCAGCTCCGGCACCGACACCGTCCTCACCCAGAACAGCGCGCCGAAGAAGGCGCCGAAGAACATCACTTCGGAGAAGATGAACCAGCCCATGCCCCAGCGGAAGGACATGTCCTCGCGTCCCAGGTACACGCCCAGCCGGCTTTCCCGGATCACGTCGCCGAACCAGCCCACCAGCATCGCCACCAGGATCAGCATGCCCAGCGCCAGCGACACCTTGCCCAGCAACATGCCGTTGACGGCGAACGCCGCCCCCAGGCCGATGCAGAACAGCGCCAGCGAACCCACCATGGGCCAGCGCGACGGCGACGGCACGAAATAACGGTCCTGCTCTTCTACGCTTGCCATCTCACTCCTCCTAGCGGGTCACCCAGGACACCAGCAGCAACAGGGCCGCGATCAGCCCGGCCGCCAGCGCCAGCGCGGTGACGATCAACTGCCACGGCTTGAGCGCCTGGTCGACCTGTGAGGCCTCTCCCTTGCGCACGCCGATGAAAGCGCCCAGCACCGCCTTGACTCCCTGCCCCCAGCTCATGGTCATCCCTTTCCCTGGCCCGGCACGTCAAACACGGTATAGGCCAGCGTGATGCTGGTGATCGAGGCAGGCAGCTTGCGGTCTATCACGAACACGACCGGAAAGGTGCGGGTCTCGCCCGGCTTGAAACGCTGCTGGGTGAAACAGAAACATTCCAGCTTTTTGACATACTCTCCCGCCTCTGCCGGCAGATAGCGCGGCAGCGCCTGCCCCACCACTTCGCGCGCGCTGGCATTGGTGATCCGGTACTGCACCTGGACGAAAGTGCCAGGCTTGACCTTGAGATGCGTTGTCAGCGGCTGCACCTGCCAGGGTAGACCCGCCTGCACCGTGGAGTCGAAGGTCATCCGCACCTCGCCGTCGCCGGCGGCCAGATCGCCGCGCTCCAGCTCGTCGGCCTTGACGATGTCGTTGAGGCCGGTCTGTTCGCAGACGATCCGGTACAGCGGGATCATCGCCCAGGCGAAAGCGAACATCAGCGCGACGATCAGCACCAGCCTTTTCACCAGCCGTAGATTGCGCTGCCGCATCGCCATCGCGTCCATGCCCGCCTCCTCAGTGAGAATGCCCGGCCCCGCCCTCCTGGCAGGACAGGATCACGCCGTTCTCGCCGGCCTCCACCTTGGGCGCCTGCTCGAAGCTGTGGTAGGGCGCCGGCGTCGGCAGCTCCCACTCCAGCGTGTTGGCGCCTTCCCAGGGCTTGTGCGGCGCTTTCTCGCCGTGGCGCAGCGCATGCAGGATGTTGTACAGGAAGATCAGCTGGCCCAGGCCGAACATGAAGGCGCCGACGCTGGCGATGCGGTTGAAGTCGGTGAATTGCAGCGCGTAGTCGGGGATGCGCCGCGGCATGCCGGCCAGACCCAGGAAGTGCATCGGGAAGAAGGTGACGTTGAACCAGATCATCGACCACCAGAAATGCAGCTTACCCAGTTTCTCGTCGTACATCCGGCCGCTCATCTTGGGGAACCAGTAGTAGATCGCGGAAAACAGGCTGAACAGCGCGCCGGCCACCAGCACGTAATGGAAGTGGGCGACCACGTAGTAGCTGGCGTGCAGCTGGATGTCCACCGCCGCCACGCTGAGCGTGATGCCGGACAGGCCGCCGATGGTGAACAGCAGGATGAAGCCGATAGCGAACAGCATCGGCGTCTCGAAGCTCATCGCCCCCTCCCACATGGTGGCGATCCAGTTGAACACCTTCACGCCGGTAGGCACGGCGATCAGCATCGTCGCGTACATGAAGAACAGCTGCGCGGTGGCCGCCATGCCGGTGACGAACATGTGGTGCGCCCACACCATGAAGGACAGGATGCCGATGGAGCTGGTGGCGTACACCATCGAGGTGTAGCCGAACAGCGGCTTTCGGGAGAAGGTGGGAATCACCTGGCTGACGATGCCGAAGGCCGGCAGCGCCATGATGTAGACCTCGGGATGGCCGAAAAACCAGAACACATGCTGGTAGAGGATGGGGTCGCCGCCGCCGGCCGCGTTGAAGAAGTGAGTGCCGAAGTGGCGGTCGGTCAGCACCATGGTCACCGCGCCGGCCAGCACCGGCATCACGGCGATGATCAGGTAGGCGGTGATCAGCGAAGCCCAGGCGAACATCGGCATCTTCATCAGCGTCATGCCCGGCGCGCGCAGGTTCAGGATGGTGACGATGATGTTGATCGATCCCATGATGGAGCTGATGCCCAGGATGTGGATGGCGAAGATGGTCAGATCCATGCCCATGCCCATCTGCGTGGACAGCGGCGCGTACAGCGTCCAGCCGGCCGCGGCCGCGCCGCCCGGCACCGCGAACGACAGCAGCAGCAACAGCGCCGCCGGCGGCAGCAGCCAGAAGCTCCAGTTGTTCATCCGCGCGAAGGCCATGTCCGGCGCGCCTATCATCAGCGGCAGCATCCAGTTGGCCATGCCGGTGAAGGCCGGCATGATGGCGCCGAACACCATGATCAGGCCGTGCAGCGTGGTGAGCTGATTGAACAGCTCCGGCTCAAAGAAGCGCAGGCCTGGGCTGAACAGCTCGGCGCGTATGCACAGCGCCAGCACGCCGCCGGTGAGGAACATCGTGAACGAAAACCACAGGTACATCGTGCCGATGTCCTTGTGGTTGGTGGCCATCAGCCAGCGGGCGATGCCGTGCGGCTTGCCGTGATGGGCGCCGCCGGCGTGGGTGGTTTCCGCGATTGCCATGAGATCCGACTCCTTATGCCGCCTTGCCGCGCGCAGCCTTCACTTCCTTGGGCTGCACGGCCTGGCCGGTATGGTTGCCCCAGCTGTTGCGCTCGTAGGTGATCACAGCCGCGATGTCGGTATCGGACAATTGCTTGCCCCAGGCCGCCATCGCCGGATTCTTCTTGCCGCCGAACAGCACGATCTCGATGTGGCCGGCCTTGTCGCCGGTGGCGATGGGGGAGCCGTCCAGCGCCGGGAACGTCCCCGGGATCCCTTTGCCGTTGGCCTGGTGACAGGGCACGCAGTTCTGGGCGTACACCTTCTCGCCGCGCGCCTTCAGGTCTTCCAGCTTCCATACCTTGTTGGGATCGTCCGCGGCGGCGGCCATCTGCTTGAGCTTGGCCGCGCGCCATTTCTCATAATCGGCCGGCGCCTTGGCTTCCACCACGATGGGCATGAAGCCGTGGTCCTTGCCGCACAGCTCCGAGCACTGGCCGCGGTAGACCCCGGGCTTTTCGATCAGCATCCAGCTGTCGCGCAGGAAGCCGGGAATGGCGTCCTGCTTGACGCCCAGCTGCGGCACCCACCAGGAGTGGATCACGTCGTTGGCGGTCAACAGCAGGCGGATCTTGCGGTCGGTCGGCACCACCAGCGGCTCGTCGACCTCCAGCAGGTAATTCGCCGGTTTCTGGGCCGTGCCGGCTATCGCCTCGCGCGGCGTGGCGAGATGGCTGACATAGCCGAAATTGTCGTCCAGGTAGTCGTAGCGCCACTTCCACTGGTAGCCGGTGATCTTGATGGTCATGTCCTCGCTGCGCGTGCTCTTCTGCGCCAGCACCGCGCGGGTGGCCGGCACCGCGATGATCACCAGAATCAGCAGCGGCACCACGGTCCAGATGATTTCCACCGTGGTGTTCTCATGGAACTGCTTGGCCTCGTTGCCGGCCGACTTGCGGTGATGGAAGATGGAATACAGCATTACCAGGAACACCACGGCGAAGATCACGCCGGTGACGACCAGCAACATGGTATGCAGGTGATATTCAGTCCGGGCCAGAGGGGTGACCGGCTGCTGCAGATTGAATTCGGCCGCGGCCGCGCTCTGAATGGCCAGCAGCAGGCATAGCGGTATGCGCAAACAAGACATGTTGCCCCCTAGGTCAAAACGACCGACACAATGCACTGCATGCACAAGCACCGGCTTGTCGCCGGCATGCTTTCATCGTAGGAGCAATGTCAAGAAAAACAAGAAGACGTCATGACGCGGCGCAATGCGCGCGGACAAAGGCATGGGCGGCGGGGCCGCCCGCATGGAAAGCGCTTAGTCCGCCGGCCGGTAGGGGATTTCCAGCAGCAGCGGCGCCGGGATGTGCCGCCGCAAGGTGTCCAGGTTTTCCGCGTACGCCGCTTGCGGCGGCTGGACGCAGTTCGCCACCCAGCCGGCCAGCTCCAGCCCGCTGTCCCGCACCGCCCGCGCCGTCAGCAAGGCGTGATTGATGCAGCCCAGCCGCATGCCGACGACCAGGATCACCGGCAAGGCCAGCGCCTGCGCCAGGTCAGCCATGAAGAGGCTGTCGGACAACGGGGCCAGCCAGCCGCCCGCCCCCTCCACCAGCACGATGTCGGCCTGGCCGCTCAAGCGTCGGTAATGATCGGCGATGCGCGGCAGCTCGATTTCCACGCCGGCCTCGCGCGCGGCGATGTGGGGCGATACCGGGGGCAGGAAGCGATAGGGGTTCATCAGCTCCAGGTCGGTCTGCCCGGTGGCGGCGGTCAGCCTCGCCACATCATCGTTCAGCCAGCGGCCATCGGGCAGGACCTCGCAGCCGGACGCCACCGGCTTCATCGCCAGCACGGTCTTGCCCTGGCCCTGATGCAGATGGATCAGCTCGACGGCGGCATGGGTCTTGCCGATCTCGGTGTCGGTGCCGGTGATGAAATAGCCTTGGCTCATGCTTGCTCCCGATATGGTTTGTCCTTGCCGGCGTTTCTCGTGCGCCGGGACCGACGTTCTACACCAACCGCCGCCGATCTTCCAGCCCTCTCTTCCTAGCGGCGCCCGTCGCCGAAGATTCGGCATGCCGTGCCGCTCAAGCATAAAGGTCAGGTGTCCACAAATGGGTAGGCCGTCGCCATGCCAAAATCACTTTCCCCAATTTGCTAGGAACTCCGATGAAAGAGAACGAAGCGTTGGCCGCGCTGGCCGGCATGGGCATCATGGTGCTGGTGGTGGTAGGCGCGCTGGTGCTGGCCGTCAGCATCTTCTATTTCCTGACCCTGCATCAGACGATGAATTCGGTGGACGAAACGCGCCGTCCGCTGGCTGGTGGCTTGATCTGGCTGGCGCTGGCGCCCGGCCTGGGCCTGATCTGGTACATGGTCTACATCCTGCTCCTGTCCAGCGCGCTGAAAAAGGAGCTGGCGCAGCGGCAGCTGCCGGGCAACGGCGCTTTCGGCGTCAGCCTGGCGCTGGTGATCCTGCAGGTGCTGTGCTTCATACCCTACGTCAACCTGCTGGCCGCCATCCCGGCGTTGGTGCTCTGGATCGTCCACTGGGTGAAGATGGCCGGCTACCGCAAGCTGCTGCAGCCCGCCCAGGCGGCGCTGGCGGTATAGCCGCCGGCAAGGCCGGAATGCGCTCCCGTTCCACCCGGCGTCACATGCCGGCCCACTCGCGGCCATGTCAAAAATATTAACAAATCGTGATAATGAAACCATCGTCATGATACGATCGAAAGTTTTCACGACTTTCCGGAGACAAGCATGGCGGATGACGACATCGTCACCTTGATCGCGGGCATGGGCATCATGGCGATGCTGGCGCTCGGCGTTCTGGCGCTGATTGCCCAGGTGTTCTACTTTCTCACACTGCACAAGACCATGGACGCGGTCAGCGAGCAGAACCGGCCGTTCAACGGCGCGCTGATCTGGCTGGCGCTGATCCCCGTGCTGGGCCTGGTCTGGTGGATGGTTTTCGCGCTGCTGCTGTCCACCTCGATCAAGAAGGATCTGTCCGCGCGCCAGGCGGGCGGCGACGGCGGCTTCGGCATCAGTCTGGCCCTGGTGATCCTGCAGGCGCTGTGTTTCATCCCCTATCTCAATCTGCTGGTCTTCATTCCGGCGATCGTGATGTGGGTCATCCACTGGACCAAGATGGCGGCGCTGCGCAAACAGCTGCAGCCGGCGCAATCGTTCCAGTTTTCCTGAGTCGGGGGGATCGCGCCCTCGACGTGCCAACGCCGACCTTGTGGGTCGGCGTCGTGCCGTCGGCCTTGTGGGCGTGGGCGCGATGAGTTCGGCCGGATAGGCCTGCGCAGGATTTCACGCGGGATGGAGTGAAAGCCTTTTGGCTTGGCGGCTCGAGCCGCGGGGCGCAACGACAAGAACGGGATGGAAAACCTTGCCGCCTCCCCTCGGCGGCGAACCGCCGCGCCGGGAAACTTCAGCCAGTCGGCTCAGGCTGCGGCCTGAGCGTTCATCTTTTCCTCTATGGTCAGCTTGTTCAGCGCCGACAGGTAGGCCTTGGCGCTGGCGACGATAATGTCGGTGTCCGCGCCCTGGCCGTTGACGATGCGGCCCTCGCGCGACAACCGCACGGTCACCTCGCCCTGGGACTCGGTGCCCTTGGTGATGGCGTTCACCGAATACAGCTCCAGCTCGGCGCCGCTGCCCACCACCTTCTCGATCGCCTTGAACGCCGCGTCCACCGGGCCTGAGCCGCTGGACTCTCCATGCTGCTCCTGGCCGTGTTCGACGAAGACGATGCTGGCCAGCGGCGGTTCCCCGGTCTCGCTGACCACTTTCAGCGACACCAGCTTGTAATCCTCGCGCTCGATGGTGACCATCTCGTCGGACACCAGCGCGTGCAGGTCTTCGTCGAAGATTTCGCGTTTCTTGTCGGCCAGCTCCTTGAAGCGGGCGAAGGCGGCGTTCAGCGCTTCCTCGCTGTCCAGCACGATGCCGAGTTCGGACAACTTGGTCTTGAACGCGTTGCGGCCGGACAGCTTGCCCAGCGTCAGGCGGTTGGCGCTCCAGCCCACCGACTCGGCCGACATGATCTCGTAGGTTTCGCGGTGCTTGAGCACGCCGTCCTGGTGGATGCCGGACTCGTGGGCGAAGGCGTTGGCGCCGACGATGGCCTTGTTCGGCTGCACCGGGTAGCCGGTGACGGTGGACACCAGCTTGGATGCCGGCACGATCTGGGTGGCGTCGACGCGGCTGTCCACGCCGAACACGTCGCGGCGCGTCTTCACCGCCATCACGACCTCCTCCAGGCTGGCGTTGCCGGCGCGCTCGCCCAGGCCGTTGATGGTGCACTCCACCTGGCGCGCGCCGCCCAGCACCGCGGCCAGGCTGTTTGCCACCGCCATGCCCAGATCGTTGTGGCAGTGGGCGGACCAGACCACCTTGTCGCCGCCCGGCGTGCGGGCGATCAGCTCGCGGAAGAAGGCCTCGGTCAGGCGCGGCACCGCGTAGCCTACGGTATCCGGCACGTTCAGCGTGGTGGCGCCGGCCTTGATCACTTCGCCGAAGATGCGGGCCAGGAAATCGATGTCGGAGCGCAACGCGTCCTCGGCGGAGAATTCGACGTCGTCGGTGTACTCGCGGGCGATCTTCACCGCTTTCACCGCAGCGTCCACCACTTCGTCCGGGCTCATCCTCAGCTTCTTCTCCATATGGATGGGGCTGGTGGCGATGAAGGTGTGGATGCGGCC
This sequence comes from Chromobacterium violaceum ATCC 12472, assembly GCF_000007705.1. Taxonomy (NCBI): domain Bacteria; kingdom Pseudomonadati; phylum Pseudomonadota; class Betaproteobacteria; order Neisseriales; family Chromobacteriaceae; genus Chromobacterium; species Chromobacterium violaceum. The sequence goes on along the minus strand of NC_005085.1, from coordinate 632,995 downwards.
GCGGGCAGCCGGCTTGATGGCTTCGCCGGCGGCGCGCACGTCGCGTTCGTTGGCGCGCGCCAGGCTACAGACGGTGGAGTCCTTGATCGTTTCGGCGATGGCATGGATGGCGTCGAAATCGCCCGGACTGGCGGCGGCGAAGCCGGCTTCGATGATGTCCACCCCAAGACGCTCCAGCTGGCGCGCGATGCGGATCTTCTCTTCCTTGCTCATCGAGGCGCCGGGCGACTGCTCGCCGTCGCGCAAGGTGGTGTCGAAAATGTAGAGGCGGTCGCCCATGTCGATAGTTCTCCCTGCTGCCTGGTTCGGCTCGCCGACCAGATAGTCGTTGAAATCAAAGCGCCTGCCCTGCCCGGCCGCCAGTTGCGCCAGCCGGCTCAGCTGCGCCAGCGGCAGGCTGCCGCGTTCCCTCCATTTGTATATCGCTGCGCGGCTCACCGGCTCGTCGGGGAACAAACGGTTCAGTTCATCGGCCAGATGGCTCGGTCCGCCGAAGTCCGCGACCAGTCGTTCGATATCCACTTGCATCAATGTGCTCCTGCAGCATGTTTTGAATCAGACTACTCAAACGTGTGACATAAGGTCAAATCAGATAGGAAATCTGTGTGTCAAATTCGTCACAAGACATGTCCAACATTATTTTTTAGACAAATTGTATAATTTTATGCAAAAGAAAAGCGCCTTCTGGCGCTTGGACAAGCTTGAGTCCGCCGCTAAACCGGCCTCGACAAGGGCAAACTGACACAAAAAGCGACGCCTCGCCCCTCCAAGCCCTCTTTCAATTGCACGCGGCCGCCCTGAGCATGCGCGGCTTGCCAGACAATAGCCAGCCCCAAACCTGAACCCGGCGCGGACACTGCCTTGCCGCGATAGAAGCGTTCGAATAAATGCGGCCTGTCCTCAAGCGCGATGCCCGGCCCATCATCCGCCACCTCCAGCTCGACTCGCTCGCCAATAACGGCTAGACGCACGCGAATGCGCCCACCTGCGCGTCCATACGCCACCGCGTTGGACAGCAAATTGTCCAGAATGGAAAGAAAGGAAATCTGGGCCAAGTTAACCGGCAAGCCGTCAGGGGAGTCCAGTTCCAGCTCCATGCCCTTCGCCTCCGCCCGTGGCGACAGACCGATCAAGGCATTGCGCGCCACCTCGACCAGATCCACCATCTGCGGACGCTCGCCCTCACCCCTCTCCAGCGCCGCCAGCCGCAACAGCTGCTGCACCAAATGCGAATGGCGGGCCAAAGCCTGCTCCAAAGCGGCCAGGTTTTGCTGCCTGGCTTCGGCATCCGCCTCGCGGACCAAAGCATGCGCCTGCGTGGAAATCACCGCCAACGGCGTACACATCTCATGCGCGGCATCCTGCACGATGGCGCGTTCGCGGGCGATGCTGTCGCGGCTGCGCCTTAGCAGCTGGTCCAGCGCCTGAACAATCGGCTTCAACTCCCGGTAAGGCAAGCGCATGGACAAAGGAGAAAAATCATCGGAGGCGCGACGGTTCAGATAATCGGCCAAGCGCCTCAGCGGCAGCAAGCCGCGCGAAATGGCGAGCCACAGCGGCAGCAGGACTAAGGAAAAAGAGATAGCCAGGGGCGCGATATATTGCTTCGTGAGAAAAGGCAGCACTTCCTCGTCTGGAATCACCGGCTCGAACACCGTCAAATATCCAGCAGGATAGAGACGCTCCGCCACCCGATACGCTTTTCCTCGCAGCTGCACCACGCCCTTATTCAAATCGCGGGCTGGCAACGCGATGGTTGGGACGCCCGGCGAAGCGTAGATCCGCTCGCCTTGCCGCGTGCGCGCGGAAATCAACAAATCGCCCGGGTAATCGACCTCGACCTTGGAAGCCACATTGATGCGCCGCGATGCGTTGAACAAGCGATCCGCCGTCTCCAAGGCCTGTCGATTGCGCTCCATTCGGCCAGGCGACAGCGCCACGGAAATCAGATCGGCCACTCTCCACAAAACTTGGCGGCGGGATTCCGATGACCTTGACTCCTGGTATTCCCGCCCGACCAGCACCAGCCAGATCAAGGCGAAAGCCAGCAACAACGCCAGCAAGACTCGCCTCGTCAGCGACGGCGCCAAACCGTCCGCCAGCCGCTTAAACCACATATTGATAACCCACGCCGCGCACGGTGCGGATGCGTTCGGCGCCTATCTTGCGCCGCAGATTCGACAGATGCACTTCTATGGTCGCGCCATCCACGACATCGCCCAGCGGCTCCAGGCGCTGGCCCAACAAAGTTTTCGACACGATGCGGCTGGGATCGCGCGCCAGTTCCACTAGCAAGCGGAACTCACGCGGCGACAAGTCCAGCGCCGAACCATCCAGCCAAGCCAGATGCGCGCTGGGTTTGAGGCTGAGCGCGCCCAGACTCCATATTTCGCTAGCCTGCCGCGCGCTGCGGCGGCACACCGCCCGCACCCGCGACACCATTTCCGACACCGCGAATGGCTTGCACAGATAATCATCGGCGCCATCGTCCAGCCCCGCCAATTTGTCGCTCAAATCGGCGCTGGCCGTGATCATGATCACCGGCACGGTGATTTGCCTGGCGCGCCAGGCGCGCAATAATTCCAAGCCGCTGCCGTCTGGCAGGCTCAAATCCAGCAACACGCAATCGAAACGGTCCGGCTCGAACAAGGCATCGGCATCCGCCAGCTTGCGCGCCCACTCGGTCGTCGCCGCCTCAGCCTTCAGCGCGGCCTGCAAGGCCCGACCCAGATCCAAATCATCCTCAATGATCAATAAATGCATATGTCGTTCTCGCCAGTGAAATCTTTGGCTTAGCTAAAGGTTGCCCCCCTCATACTAGGGCCACGCGGACAGGATGGTTGTGTCTTGCCATTTCATTTGCTGGCACAGACAAAAATTACAATGACATTGCAGGGGCAAGCGAGCAATCCAGCCATCTCAAACCAACGAAATGGACACGCTGCCCAACCGCCGCGCCTTTCTGATGACATCAAGAGAATGATTCAATGAAACATTATGCCCTATTAATATTGTTGAGCGCACCCATGCTGGCTGCCGCGGCGGAAAACGAACAAAACGGTTTTTCCGGCCACCTTCAGCTAGGCGTCAGCCACTACCAGCTGGCCAGCAACTTTCTCAAAGCGCCCAATGATGGCCATCCCATCGCCAACAGCCTGACGCAATCGCCCGCATCGCAATCCGGAACCGCGCCTCTTATCGACGGCGAGTTCAGCTATACCCTGGCGAACACAGGCACCCAACTATTCATATCTCCCACGAATACCAGTACTTTCGCCGCCGGCGGCGGCCTGCAACTCGGCGTCCGACAGCAACTGCCGCAAGCCGGCACGTTCGCCGCGGCGCTAACCTATGGCGAAAGCGAAGTCTGGCTTGACCCCTATGCGCTGAATCGCGTCCGCCAAGACGGCAAGCTCAAAAACGTCGGCCTGATGCTGGGCTGGTCCGAGATTCTGGAAACACCGTTCCGCGTCAGCATCAACTACTCTCGCCAAAAGCTGGACAATGAGCAAAGCGGGCAGGCGCAAGGCGCGTCCCTTGCCAATCAAGCCCTGCTCAAACGCAACGGCAACAACTATGGCGCGCAACTGGGCTACGCCTGGAAACTGGATGGAGCAGGCGAGCACACGCTGACGCCCGGTCTGATTTATGCGCGCAGCGATCTGGATGGCAAGGCCATGAGCACTAAGCGTTACGGCATGCAGCTGGCTTACGCCTACAAGGGCGTGGACTGGGAAGGAAACGCTTCCCTCGCAGCCGCCAGCACCCGCTATCAAGCGGGCAACCCGCTGTTCGCCAGCCAGAAGGCGGATAGCCGCGAGGCCTTGCTCAGCCTGGGCCTGACCCGGAAAAACCTGTTCGGCGCCAAGGCTTGGTCCGCCTTTCTCAGCGGCAACTATGGACGCTCAAGTTCCGATCTCGCCTATTTCGACGCGCATGTCCGCGAGATATCCGTGGGCTTGGGCTACCGTTTCTGATCAAGCCGAAACACGCTTCCTTCGCCGCGCCGGCGACCCGTCATTCGACGTGGCGCGGCGGCGGCGGCCCCGCGGCCAGCGCTAGGGGCGCGCAAGGATGGATTGGCCCGCCGCCAGACGGCGGGCCGGTTCCGGCTAGCTGCGATATAATGCGAGGTTCACTACCATTATCAGGAAACGCCCGTGTCCGAGCGCCTGTTCGTGCTGTCTCAACATATCCTGCCCAAACTGGCGCTGACCCGGCTGGCGGGCCGCTTCGCAGACTGGAAGGGCGGCGGCATCACCACGGCCGCCATCCGCCGTTTCATCGCCCGCTACAACGTGGACATGGGCGAAGCCGCCGACAGCGATCCGGCGGCCTACGCCACCTTCAATGATTTCTTCACTCGCGCGCTCAAGCCGGGCGTCCGCCCCGTGGCCGACGCTCGCCTCGTCTGCCCGGTGGACGGCGCGGTCAGCCAGCTCGGCGCCATCGACAGCGGCCGCATCTTCCAAGCCAAGGGCCGCGATTACAGCGCCACCGCGCTATTGGCCGGCGATGCCGATCTCGCCGCCCGCTTCGCCGACGGCCACTTCGCCACCATCTACCTCAGCCCGCGCGACTATCACCGCATCCACATGCCTTGCGCCGGCAGGCTGCTGGAAATGACGTATGTGCCCGGCGACCTGTACTCGGTGAATCCCGCCACCGCACGCGGCGTGGACCGTCTGTTCGCCCGCAACGAGCGGGTGGTATGCGTGTTCGAGGACGAGCAAAGCCAGCCCTTCGTGATGGTGCTGGTCGGCGCCACCATCGTCGGCAGCATGGCCACCGTCTGGCATGGCGTGGTCAATCCGCCGCGCCGGCCGGCGGTGGAAAAATGGGATTACCGCGGCCAGGACATCCGCCTGGCCAAGGGCGAGGAAATGGGCCGCTTCCTGCTCGGCTCCACCGTGGTGCTGCTGTACCCGGCTGGTCCGCTCAAATTCAATCCGCAGTGGCAAGCCGCCAGCCCGGTGCGGATGGGCGAGGCGATGGCGTCCTGAGCCGGACGCGTTTCCCGCTCGGCGCGCAAGCGCTGCCGCTCAAGGATGGACAAAACGGCTGTCGCGGCTCCGGGGCGCTTACCCCAGGCCGGACAGCCGTTCGCCTAAACCGACGCCAGTCTATCAGTCGTACTTGACGCAACGAAAGCGAAGCTGGATCACCGCGCCCGGCTGCGCCTCAGATGCTGACAGCTTGTCCAGCTCTTCCTGGTTCAGATCCGCCACTTTCATGCCCTGGTTCATGCACAGCTTGTGCGTGGCATGGTTCGCCTTCTTGATCGCGATATAGCCGTTCTGCCCCTGAGCGCGCATCTCATATCCGCCATCGGCCTGCTGGCGGGTAGTGATGCCTACCTCGGGGGCCAGCGCGCGCTCCAGGCTGGCGCAGCCCGCCAGCGACAGCAGCAAGACCAGGCCCAGTCCCCGACACAGGCTCATACGGCTTACTCGCATTTGAACAGCAGCGAGACCTTGTAGTCTTCGTCGCTGCTGATGGAAACCATGCCCAGCGTGGAAAGCCTGAGCATCACGTCGGTGGCGGTCTTCGCCACTTTGACCAGCTCCCCATCATCCTGGCCCTTGGACTCTTCCTTGCGGTCGAGGACGACCAGTTTCCTGTCCTGCTTCTTGCAAACTTCGCCGGCCTTGCCGACCGCGTTCTCTATCGCGCCCTTGTAGGTGCCGGAAGCGGCAACAGCCGTGTAGGTCCCCTGCTGCTGCGGCAGGATGGTGGCTTTGAAAGAAGAGCATGCCGACAACGCCGCGACAACACCCACCCACAACGGCAAACAGATTTTGTGCTTCATGAATTTATCTTGGTTTTCAACAGCTTTTCAGCAGTAGATCAATTACTCGGAACCCAAGATCTTAATGAAAATTAACATTTCTTACAAAAATAATTTCTACCCTTATGCCTTTATGTTATTAGCGTGAAAAAGCCGGGCTTGCGCCCGGCTTCGTCATCCACAACAGACTGTTGATCGATCAGTTCTTGGACTGGTCCACCAGCTTGTTCTTGGCGATCCAAGGCATCATCGCGCGCAGCTCGGCGCCGACCTTCTCGATCGGGTGGGCGGCGGTCAGGCGGCGGCGGGCGGTCATGGACGGGTAGTTGGTCTTGCCTTCCAGGATGAACATCTTGGCGTATTCGCCGCTCTGGATGCGGTACAGCGCCTTCTTCATCGCTTCCTTGGTGGCGGCGGTCACCACTTCCGGGCCGGTGACGTACTCGCCGTACTCGGCGTTGTTGGAGATCGAGTAGTTCATGTTGGCGATGCCGCCTTCGTACATCAGGTCGACGATCAGCTTCAGCTCGTGCAGGCACTCGAAGTAGGCCATTTCCGGCGCGTAGCCGGCTTCCACCAGGGTCTCGAAGCCGGCCTTGACCAGTTCGACGGCGCCGCCGCACAGCACGGCCTGCTCGCCGAACAGATCGGTCTCGGTTTCCTCGCGGAAGTTGGTCTCGATCACGCCGCCCTTGGTGCCGCCGTTGGCCGCGGCGTAGGACAGCGCCACGTCGCGCGCCTTGCCGGTCTTGTCCTGGTAGACGGCGATCAGGGTCGGCACGCCGCCGCCCTTCAGGTATTCGGAGCGCACGGTGTGGCCCGGGCCTTTCGGCGCCACCATGATCACGTCGACGTCGGCCGGCGGCACGATCTGGTTGTAGTGGATGTTGAAGCCGTGGGCGAAGGCCAGCGCCGCGCCCTTCTTCAGATTGGGCGCGATGTCCTTGTGGTAGACCTCGGGCTGCGACTCGTCCGGCAGCAGAATCATCACCACGTCGGCCTTTTTCACCGCCTCGGCCACTTCCTTGACCTTGTGGCCGGCCGCCTCGGCCTTCTTCCACGACGCGCCGTCCTTGCGCAGGCCGACGATGACGTCGACGCCCGATTCCTTCAGGTTCTGCGCATGGGCATGGCCTTGCGAGCCGTAGCCGATGATGGCCACTTTCTTGCCCTTGATGATGGAGAGATCGGCGTCCTTGTCGTAATAAACTTTCATTGCTTTATCCTTGGTATTTGTTTGCTAAGGGACTTCTCAAGCCCTGCTCAGATTTTCAGAACCCGCTCGCCTCGACCGATGCCGGATGCGCCGGTACGGACCGTTTCCAGGATCACTGTGCGGTCCACCGCCTCGATAAAGGCGCCGAGCTTGTCGCTCGTACCAGTCAGCTCGATGGTGTAAGTCTTTTCCGTCACGTCGATGATGCGTCCGCGGAAGATGTCGGCCATGCGCTTCATCTCCTCGCGGTCCTTGCCTACGGCGCGGACCTTGATCAGCATCATCTCGCGTTCGATGTGCTCGGATTCGTTGAGGTCTATCACCTTGACCACCTCGATCAGCTTGTTGAGCTGCTTGGTGATCTGCTCGATGACTTCGTCGGAACCGTGGGTGACGATGGTCATCCGCGACAATGTCGGGTCCTCGGTGGTGGACACTGTCAGCGAATCGATGTTGTAGGCGCGGGCCGAAAACAGCCCGACGACGCGCGACAGCGCGCCCGCCTCGTTTTCCAGAAGTATGGATAGGATGTGTCGCATGCCGGCCGCCTTAGCACATGTTGCCGTAGTCACGGTTGTTCTCGAAAGGCACCTGCTGGACGGCGCGCATGTGCGCCGGCAGGTCCATCTGATCCAGGCCCTTGCCGTTCTGGATCATCGGGAACACGTTCTCCGACTGGTCGGTGCGGAAATCCAGGAACACCAGGCGCTCCTTCAGCTTGTCGCTGAACGCCTCGCGCAGCACCGGCTCCACGTCGGCCGGATTCTCCACCTTGAAGCCGATGTGGCCGTAGGCCTCGGCGATCTTGACGAAGTCCGGCAGCGCGTCCATGTAGGACTCGGAGTAGCGGGTGCCGTAGAAGAACTCCTGCCACTGGCGCACCATGCCCAGGTAGCGGTTGTTCAGCGCCACCACCTTTACCGGGGTGTGATACTGCTTGGCGGTGGACAGTTCCTGGATGTTCATCTGGATCGATCCCTCGCCGGTGATGCAGGCCACCTGCGCGTTGGGGTTGGCCAGCTGCGCGCCGATGGCCGCCGGCAGGCCGAAGCCCATGGTGCCGAGGCCGCCGGAATTCAGCCACTGCTTGGGCCGGTCGAACTTGTAGTACTGCGCCGCCCACATCTGGTGCTGGCCGACGTCGGAGGTGACGATGGCCTGGCCGCCGGTGATGTCGTACAGCGTCTCTACCACCATCTGCGGCTTGATCAGCTCGTCCGACGGCGCGTACAGCAGACAGTCGTGGCCGCGCCATTCCTCGATCTGCTTCCACCACTGGTTCAGCGCCGAGCCGTCCGGCTTCTGGCCGGCCTGCTTCAGTTGGTCCAGCATCTCGCGCAGCACCAGCTTGACGTCGCCGACGATGGGGATGTCGGCCTTGACGCGCTTGGAGATCGACGACGGATCCACGTCGATGTGGATGATTTTCTTGGCCTGGCCGAGGAAGTGCGAGGGCACGCTGATCACGCGGTCGTCGAAACGCGCGCCCACCGCCACCAGCACGTCGCAGTACTGCATCGCCATATTGGCTTCGTAGGTGCCGTGCATGCCCAGCATGCCCAGGAACTGCCGGTCCGAACCCGGATAGGCGCCCAGGCCCATCAGGGTGTTGGTACACGGCAGGTTCAAGGACCGCACCAGCTCGGTCACCTCGGCTTCGGCGCGGCCCTGCACGGCGCCGCCGCCGACGTAGATATAAGGACGCTTGGCCTCAAGCAGCAGGTTCACCGCTTTCTTGATCTGTCCGCTGTGCCCGCGGGTGGCCGGCACGTAGGAGCGGATGTGCACGCTGTCCGGATAGCGGAACTCGGCGCGCGCCTGGGTCACGTCCTTGGGGATGTCCACCACCACCGGGCCGGGACGGCCGCTCTTGGCGATGTAGAACGCCTTCTTGATGGTCGCGGCGATCTCGTTCACGTCCTTGACCAGGAAGTTGTGCTTCACGCAGGGACGGGTGATGCCCACCATGTCCACTTCCTGGAACGCGTCCAGGCCGATGGCCGGGGAAGGCACCTGGCCGGAGATCACCACCATCGGGATGGAATCCATGTAGGCGGTGGCGATGCCGGTCACGGCATTGGTCGCGCCGGGACCGGAGGTCACCAGCGCCACGCCCACCTTGTCGCTGGAGCGCGAATAGGCGTCGGCGGCATGGACCGCCGCCTGTTCGTGCCTTACCAGCACGTGTTTGAACTTGTCCTGCCGGAAGATGGCATCGTAGATTTCCAGTACCGCGCCACCCGGATAGCCGAAGACGAATTCGACCCCCTCTTCCTGCAGGCAGCGGACTACAATTTCGGCGCCCGATATCTGCATATCGCCTCTATTTCGTGTTGATTTCATCCCGTTTGCTCAAAGACCTTAGCGTATTGCTCAAAGCATGGTCAAGTGATTTTGTGCAGGTGCAAAATGCCGCTAAGCCACGGTTATTTCAGAAGAAAAACTGCCACTAGCCTAGTGAATCATGCTCTGCTAACATCTTTGGTTGGCATCAACCTGAAATGCACAGATGGCAAGCCGCAAGGAAATGGCCGACTTCCTCGAGTCGGTGGAGAAGCGCGCCTTCAAGCAGGCGCTGTACGCGGTGCGGCAGGAAGACAATGCGCTCGACATCGTGCAAGACTCGATGATGAAGCTGGCCGACCGCTACGCGCACGCGCCCGCGCACGAGCTGCCGCTGATTTTCCAGCGCATCCTGCAAAACACCATCCGCGATCATTATCGCCGCAGCAAGGTGCGCAGCTTCGTCAGCACCCTGCTGTCGTCGCTGATTCCCACCCACGCCGAGGACGACTCCCTCGATCCGCTCGAAACCCTGGACGTCGCAGCCGACGAGGCGCACACCAACCCGGAACAGTGGTACCAGCGCAAGGAAGTGGCGCAGATGATAGACGCGTCGCTGCAGCTCCTGCCCGCCCGTCAACGCGAGGCCTTCCTGCTGCGTTACTGGGAGGGACTGGATGTTGCCGAAACCGCTCTGGTCATGGGTTGCTCCGAGGGCAGCGTGAAGACGCACTGCTCGCGGGCCAACCACACCCTGGCGGCCATTCTTGCGCAGAAGGGAGTATTGCTATGAAACACGCCAACGACGGGCAGGGAGAGCATTTGCCCGTCCACATCGCCCGCATCCTGGACAATCCCCACTCCGACCCGAGCGCCCGCCAGATGGCCCGCCTGAAACAGGCGCGCGCCGCCGCGCTGCGCCGCTTCGAACAACGCGCCGCCGAAGACTGCAGCCTGCAGGAAAAGATCCTGCTCTGGGCGCAACGCCACACCCTGCTGCTGAAGCGCGGCAGCGCCGCGCTGGGCTTCGCCGTGATCACCGGCGCCGGCCTGATGCTGGCGGAGGGCCTGATCGCCGAAACCGACGCCGTGGACGCCTCGGTACTGTCCCAGGACCTACCGCTGGATTCCTTGCTGGAGCCGCATTTCAGCCGGGGGTTGCATGAATAAGGCCGGATGGCTGGCCAGCGCCGCGTGCCTGGCCGGTCTGCTGATACCGAACCTCGCCCACGCCTCCCCCCTGGCCGATCCCCGCTGGGAACAACTCAACAGCGAGCAACAGCAAGTGCTGGCGCCGCTGGCGGCCGACTGGAACCGTTACGCGCCCGACAAGAAGCAGGATCTGCTGACCATCGTCCCCCGCTTCGCCGACCTGACGCCCGGCGAACAGCAGCGGCTGCAGCGGCGGCTCAAGGCCTGGACCGAGCTGAGCGAACAACAGCGCGACGAGATCCGCGCCAACTGGAAAAAACTGCAGCAACTGCCGCCCGGGCAACGCGAACTCGCGTTGCGCCGGTTGCGCTCGCACACCGCCAAACCACCCGCCGCCTCCGCCCCATGACCGAACTCGCCGTCCCCAGTCTCGCCCGCTGCCTCGCCAGCCTGTTCTACGAATCGCTGCTGATCATCGCCATGCTGCTGATCACCAGCGCCGCGATCACTCCGCTGCAGCTGGCGCTGGGCCAAGACGCCTGGCTGCTGCACAGCCTGATCCAGTTGGCCGCCGCCGGCGTGCTGTTCGCCTATTTCGGCTATTGCTGGACCCGCAGCGGCCAGACCGCGGCGATGAAGACCTGGCACATCCGGCTGGTGACCGCCGACGGCCGGCTGCTCAACTGGCAGCAGGCGCTGATGCGCTTCGCCGTCGCGGCGATGCTGTTCGTCGGCTTGCCGGTGATCTCCTATCTGGGATGGCAGCGCAGCTACGGCGACCATCCGGCGGCGAAATGGCTGGCGCTGGTCTGGTGGCTGGTGCCCTTTCTGGCCCGCTACTACGACAAGGACCGCCGCCACCTGCACGACCGCCTGTCCGGCACCCGGCTGGAACTGCTGCCCAAGCCGGTTCGGAAATAAAGCCGGCGACGGCGCGCCTCAAGACCGCAGCAGCGGCTCCTCGGCCGCGAATTCCAGCAAGATGTCCAGCAACGCCCGCACCCGGGCCGGCATCGCCCGGCGCTGCGGCCACACCGCATACACCGGACGCGGCGGAATCCACCAGTCCTGCAATATCCTCTCCAGGCGGCCATCCGCCAGCTCGCGATGGCATTGGCTCAGCGGACACAGCACCACGCCGCAGCCGGCCTCCGCCATTCTCACCCCCAGCAGCATGTCGTTGACCAGCAGCCGCGCGCCGTCCGGCAAACTTCTCTCCTCATCGCCGTCGACGCGATGCAGTTTCCAGTTCTGCAGCGGCGTGGTCAGCAACAGGTCGTGCCCGGCCAACTGCTCGAACGCCTGCGGCCGTCCGCGCGCCTCAAGATACGACGGCGCCGCCGCCAGCACCGCGCTCACCTGGCCCAGCTTGCGCTGATTCAACTGCGAGTCCGGCTGCGGCCCGACCCGTATCGCCAGGTCGCCCCCCATCGCCCACACATCCTCGGTGCCATTGCTCAAGACCAGCTCCAAGCGCACCGCCGGATGGCGCTGCAGCAAGCGCTGCCACACCGGCAGCAGCAGGCTGTTGGCCATGCTCACCGGCGCCATCGCCCGCACCACGCCCTCCACCCGGTTCAGGGTCGCGTCCAGCGAGTCGGCGGCCTGGCGCAACGCCGCCAGCAAGGGTTTGCACTGCTCGTAGTACTGCCAGCCCTCATTGGTCGGCACCAGCCTGCGCGCGCTGCGGTTCAGCAGCTTGCACCCCAGCTCGGCCTCCAGCGCCTGCAGGCGGCGGGTCAGCGTCGCCGCCGGCATCGCCATGCGTTTGGCCGCCGCGCTCAAGCTGCCGGCGTCCACAATCGCGACGAATAAATCCAGATCATCCAGCATGATTGCAAAAATGGAATTTGAAATTTATTTTTTGATTCTATTTTCACAATTCGCTCCTGGCTAGACTCGGCTCATCGTTAACCGAACGGAGCGCCATCATGAGCCTCGCCCTGAGACAACGCCTGCTGTTCTCGCTGCTGATGTCGGCGGCGATGTCTTTCCTGATGACCGCCTGGGTCTGCTGGCTGAACCTGGGCCTGCGTCCGGACTTCATCGGCCGCTGGCTGCACGCCTTCGCCTCCGCCTGGCCCGCCGCCTTCTGCGCGGTGCTGCTGCTGGCGCCGCCCATCCACCGCCTTACACAACGCCTGCTGAGCGGACGCGCACAAGCCGCCGCCGGCCAGCCGGCGCTGAACCAGAAAGGATGAAATCATGAGACTGGACTACACCCAGCTGTCGCCCAAGGCTTATCAGGGATTGCTCGCCTGCAAGAACGCGCTGGCGGAAAGCGGCCTGGGCCTGCCGCTGATCGAACTGGCCTATCTGCGCGTGGCGCAACTGAACGGCTGCGCCTTCTGCCTGAAGCTGCACAGCCAGGCGCTGCGCCGCCGCGGCGAAAGCCAGGAAAAACTGGACCAATTGGCCGGCTGGGACGCGGCGGACGCGCTGAGCCCGCGCGAGGCGGCCGCCATCGCCTGGACCGAAGCGGTGACCCGGATAGGAGAAACCCGCGCGCCGGACAGCCTCTACCAGCCGCTGCGCGAGCACTTCAGCGACGCCGAGATCTCCGACCTGACGCTGGCCGTCGCGCTGATGAACGCCTTTACCCGGGTGGCGGTGGCGATGCGGCAGTAACAGCCGCCGCGCGGAATCGGCAAAGTCCGGGCGGAATCGGGGCCCGGACGACTTATGCACAAGGATGGAAATGCAACGGAGTTATCCACAGCAGGCGAACGCGCCCGCCGGATCTCACCCGGAACGTCCGGGCTTGCGGTACGCGCGCTTGCCCGCCGCGTAGGTGGCCGCCACCGCGCGGTCATCGCCCAGCATCATCTGCACGAATAGCGCTTCGGACAGGTCTCGGACATAACGCATGCGGAAATCCAGCAGCGGCGTCGAACGTAGGTCCAGCACCGCCAGGTCGGCCTCCATGCCGGCCTCGATGCTGCCCACCTTGTCCTCGATGCCCAGCGCCTCCGCTCCGCCTCGGGTGGCCAAGTAGAAGGCCTGGGCGGCGGTCAACGGCCTGCCGTGGGTCTGCGACGCCATATAGGCGGCGTTCATCGTCTGCAGCATCGAGAAGCTGGTGCCGGCGCCCAGGTCGGTGCCCAGGCCCAGCCTCACCGGCTTGCCGCCCTCGACGCAGCGGCGCAGGTCCAGGCTGCCCGAGCCGAGGAAGAAATTGGAGGTCGGGCAGTGCGCCAGCGACGCGCCGCTGTCGTGCAGCATTTCCAGCTCGGCCTCGGATAGATGAATGCCGTGGCCGTAGATCGCGCGCCGCCGCAGCAGGCCGTAGCGCTGATAGACCCCGGCGTAGTCGCGGCAGCCGGGGAACAGCTGCTTGACCCAGGCGATCTCGTCCAGGTTTTCGGAAATGTGCGACTGGATGGCGATGTCCGGAAACTCCGCCGCCAGGGCGCCCAGCATCTCCAGCTGGCCGTGGCTGGATGTCGGCGCGAAGCGCGGCGTGATCACGTACTCGGCGCGCCCCTTGCCGTGCCAGCGTTCGATCAGCGCGCGCGAGGCCTCGTAGGCGGCCAGCGGCGTATCCAGCAAGGCGGCCGGCGCGTTGCGGTCCATGCACACCTTGCCGGCCAGGATGCGCAGATCGCGGGACGCGGCCTCTTCGAACAGCGCATCCACCGACGCGGCATGGACGGTGCCGAACACGCAGCCGGTGGTGACGCCGTTGCGCAGCTGCTCGTCGAGGAATACCTGCGCCACTTCGCGCGCGTGGCCCTCATCGGCGAAGCCCTGCTCAGTGACGAAGGTGTAATGGTTCAGCCAGTCCAGCAACTGCTCGCCGAAGGCGGCCATCATCTCGGTCTGCGGATAATGGACGTGGCAGTCGATGAAGCCCGGCAGGATCAGGTGGTCGGGATAGTGGTCTATCCGGACGTCCGGCCGCAGCGACGGCAACAGCTCGGCCGCCGGGCCCCAGGCCGCGATGCGTCCGTTTTCCATCACCACCAGCGCGTCGCGCTGGTGCACCAGGCAATCCCGCTCGGCCTCCCGGAACGGATTGCCCCGGAAGGTCAGCGCATCGCCGCGTACCGCTGTTTTCACATTCTGCTCCCGCCGCGCTCGGCGGCCTTCGACTCGGATCAGGCAACAATTGGTCCGAATTTATCTTCATATAAAGAATCTTTACATGTAAATATAGCCCCGTTCACACTCGCAAGCAAGCTTGGCCTGGATAAAGGGACAGGAGCTGATATGCGGCAATTGTCTTTAGATGAAGATAGTATATTTTGAAGTCGTGATACTCTTGCGCCCGACCGGATTTGCCGCATTTACCTTTGCCCAGGAACCCGCAGCATGCAGCACGCACCCGACCAAATTGACCGCATCGTCGCCCTTTGGAACGAAGTCCGCCCCGATCTGGACACCTCAGCCACCCAAGTGATCGGCCGCATCGTGCGGATGGAATACTTCATCACACGGCGAGTCCTTCAGGATCTGGCCCGCCACAATCTCAATGTAGGCGAATTCGACGTGCTGGCGGCGCTGCGCCGCGGCGGCGAGCCCTACCAGCTTTCGCCCAACCAGTTGCAGGGCATGGTGCTGATCTCGTCCGGCGCGCTGACCAACCGCATCAACCGGCTGGAGGAAGCCGGCCTGGTCAGCCGCTCTCCGGACCCGGACGACCGCCGCGGCGTGATCGTCACGCTGACGGCCAAGGGCCTGCAGGTGATCGAAGACGCCGCCGGCCACCACCTGGCCGCCGAGGCCGAGCTGATCGAGATGCTGGACGCCGACGAGCGCCAGACGCTGGCCCGCCTGTTGAAGAAGATGCTGCAGGCGCAGGAAGACTGAGCAGGCAAACAGGCCGCCCCCAGGCGGCCTTTGTTTCGCCCGTCGCCCAGCAAGGCCACATCGAGCTTTTCCTCCCCTTGAGCGACGGGGACGCGTCCGAGGCAAGGCGCGCCGACGCAGACCGTGCCCGTCGCACGACAAGGAGGCGCAACGCCGCATCGGGCGCGTCCCAGCCGCTCAGCCCAAAAGCAGCGCGCAGTTGGCGGCCAGTATCAGCCAGAACAATCCCCAGCCGCTGGCAATCGCCCAGCGCGGCGCGGCATCCGCGCCCATCAGCGCCCTGTCCCCCGTCATGCGCAGCAACGGCCACATCGCCAGCGGCAGCTGCAGGCTCAGCGCCACCTGGCTCCACACCAGCAGCGGGCCCACCGCCTGCTCGCCCTGCCATGCGATGCCGGCCCCGGCCGGCAGCAAGGCCAGCGCGCGGGTGATCAGCCGGCGCTGGTAGCAGGGGATGCGTATGCGCAGGAAGCCATCCATGATCACCTGGCCGGCGACGGTGCCGGTCAAGGTGGCGCTCTGCCCGGCCGCCAGCAGCGCGACGCCGAACAGCAGCGCCGCCAGCGAGCCGGCCAGCGGGCGGATCAGCTCATGGGCGTCGGCGATGTCGGCCACCGCGATATGCCCGGCGGCGTGGAAAGCGCTGCCCGCCAGCACCAGGATGGCGCCGTTGACCAGCATCGCCAGCAACAGCGAGCCTATGGTGTCGATCCGGCACAGCAGCAGCGTCTGCCGCAACGCCCCCTCTCCGCCCTCCACCCGCCGCGTCTGCACCACCGACGAATGCAGGTAGAGGTTGTGCGGCATGATGGTGGCGCCGACGATGCCCAGCGCCAGCACGATGGCCTTGTCCATGCCCTGCGCCGGCAAGCTGGGCGCCAGGCCCGCCGCCACCGCCGGCCAATGAGTGTCCAGCAGCGCCAGCTGCGCGAGGAAACACAGGGCGATGGTGGCGATCAGCCCCAGCACGATGGCCTCCAGCTGGCGGAAGCCCCGTCCCTTCAACCCCAGCACGATCAGCGTGTCGAATGCGGTCAGCGCCACGCCCCATGCCAGCGGCACGCCGAACAGCAGCTTGAACGCCAGCGCGCAGCCCAATACTTCGGCGACATCGCAGGCGATGATGGACACCTCGGCGCTCAGCCAGTGGCAAACACGTCCGAAACGGCCGTAGCGCGCGGCGCTGGCCTGCGCCAGATCCATGCCGGTGACCAGTCCCAGCCGGGCCGCCAGCATCTGCAACATCATGGCGGCGATCCCGGACAGCATCACCACCCACAATAGCTGGTAGCCGAAGCGCGAGCCGGCCTCGATGTCGGTCGCCCAGTTGCCCGGATCCATGTAGCCGACCGCGACCAGCAGGCCGGGGCCGGCGAAGCGGCGCAGGCGCTGGCCGAAGGAGGCGCTGGCGTCTATGCGCACGCTGCCGTTGACTTCGGCGGGGCAGAACGGCGCGGTGGCGGTGGTGGGGAGTGAGAACATGGCGGCCGGGAGGAATCAGTCCACCGGCAGCATAACGCGGATCAGCGGGCGCGCGTAAGATTGTCGCCAGCCAGCCGCAGCGACGGCGGCGCGGTCCAGGACCAGTTCCGCTTCCAGGCGCCGACCACCAGGTTCGGGTATTCCGGCTTGCCCAGGCTGCCGTTGTAGCGGCCCAGCGCGCGGTACAGGTCGCCGCGCTCGATGTCGAGATAGTGGCGCAGGATAGTGCAGCCGTAGCGCAGATTGGTGCTGAGGTCGAACAGATTATGCCGCGGCGTGCCGATGTGGCGCGGCCAGAACGGCATCACCTGCATCAGGCCGCGGGCGCCGACGCCGGAGATCGCGTACTTGTTGAAGCCGCTTTCCACCTGGATCAGGCCCAGCACCAGCTGCGGGTCCAGCCCGGCGCGGGTGGACTCGTACTGGATGGCGGTGAGCAGGCGCTCGCGCGTCCAGGCGTCGGGAATCTTCTTTTGCAAGCGCGACGACATCTCCGCCAGCCAGGCCTGGCCCAGCCGCGGATCATCGAACACCAGCCTGGGCGCGTTGACGTCGGAAATCGAACGGCTCATCGCCGTCGCGACATTGGCCGACAGCGCCTCCTCCTTCTGCGCGCCGGCCCATGCCGGCGCATGCGCCAGCGCCAGGCACAACCACAGCGGGAGGAGGAGGCTCGTCTTCATCAGGCCAGCTTGGAGAGGACATGCTCCAGAATAGCATCGGCGGCGACGGCGGTGGCCTCGCTGTCGCGGCGGTGCTGGTACTCGACCTTGCCCTCCTTCAGGCCGCGGTCGCCGATGGTGACGCGATGCGGCGCGCCGATCAGCTCCCAGTCGGCGAACATCGCGCCCGGGCGCTCGCCGCGGTCGTCCAGCATCACGTCCACGCCGCGGGCCTGCAGATCGGCGTACAGCTTGTCGGCGGCTTCCTTCACCGCTTCGGAGCGGTCGTAGCCCACCGGGCACACCACCACCGCGAACGGGGCGATGGAGTCCGGCCAGATCATGCCCTTGTCGTCGTAGTTCTGCTCGATGGCCGCGCCCAGGATGCGGGTGACGCCGATGCCGTAGCAGCCCATCTCGAACGGCTTGGGCTTGCCGTCCTCGTCCAGGAAGGTGGCGTTCATCGCGGCCGAATACTTGGTGCCCAGGTAGAACACGTGGCCGACCTCGATGCCGCGCTGGATCGCCAGCGCGCCCTGGCCGTCAGGCGACGGGTCGCCTTCCACCACGTTGCGGATGTCGAACACCTCCGGCTCGGCGCAGTCGCGGCCGAAATTGGCGCCGGTGTAGTGCTGGTCGTCCTCGTTGGCGCCGATGACGAAATCGGCCATCTTGGCGACGGTGCGGTCGGCGATCACGCGGCCCTTGAAGCCCACCGGGCCCAGCGAGCCGGGGTTGGCGCCGAAGGCGTCGCGGATGGCGGCCGGGCTGGCGAAGGCCAGCGGGTTCTTGATGCCGGCCACTTTCTGCGCCTTCACCTCGTTCAGCTCGTGGTCGCCGCGCACCAGCATCAGCACGGCTTCGTCCTGTTCGCCTTCCACCACCACCGCCTTGACGGTCTGCTTGATGTCTATCTTCAGGAAATCCACCAGTTCGGCGATGGTCTTGACCTTGGGCGTGTGCACCTTGGCCAGCGCGGCGGACGCGGCGGGCCGCTCGCCGGCCGGGGCCACGGCTTCGGCCAGCTCGATGTTGGCCGCGTACTCCGACGTCGGACAGTAGACGATGGCGTCCTCGCCGGTGTCGGCGATCACCTGGAATTCATGCGAGCGATCGCCGCCGATGGCGCCGGTGTCGGCCGCCACCGCGCGGTAGGTCAGGCCCAGGCGGTCGAAGATGCGGCGGTAGGCGGCGTACATATTGTCGTAGCTCTTGCCGGCGTCCTCGGCGCTGCGGTCGAACGAGTACGCGTCCTTCATCGTGAACTCGCGTCCGCGCATCACGCCGAAGCGCGGACGGCGCTCGTCGCGGAACTTGGTCTGGATCTGGTAGAAGTTCTTCGGCAACGCGCGGTAGCTGCGCAGCTCGCGGCGGGCGATGTCGGTGATCACCTCCTCGGCGGTCGGCTGCAGCGCGAAGTCGCGCTCGTGGCGATCCTTGAAGCGCAGCAGCTCGGCGCCCATCGCGTCCCAGCGGCCGGTTTCCTGCCACAACTCGGCCGGCTGCACCACCGGCAGGCTCACCTCGATGCCGCCGGCGCGGTTCATTTCCTCGCGGATGATGGTCTCTACCTTGCGCACCACGCGCAGGCCCATCGGCATCCAGGAATAGATGCCGGCGGCCTGCTTGCGGATGAAGCCGGCGCGGATCATCAGCTTCTGGCTGGTGATGTCGGCGTCGGCGGGGGCTTCCTTCAGCGTGGAAATGAAAAACTGCGATGCGCGCATGATGCGTCCTTGGAAATTCGGCTAAATAGAGACGATTGTAGCGTCGTCCCCGCCCCCCGGCCAAGCGCCGCCCGGCCGCGCGCGCGGTTTTCGCCAGTTGTTGCAGTACAACAATCCTGCGCACAGCCTGCCGCGCTGTACTTGGCGGCCCCCTCGCACTGGAGTAACCTGCGCGCAGCCGAACTTTATGGCTTTTTTATTTTGCCCGCGTCATCGACAATGAGAGGGCATCCAGCCATGAACAATCCGGACCTCCGTCGCTGCGCGTTCCCTGCAGCGATGTCCAACCGTAATGGAAGCTTATGCAGGATCACAACAAAAAGGCGATGGCGGGCCTGACCCTGGCCGCTCTCGGCGTGGTCTACGGCGATATCGGCACCAGCCCGCTGTACACCTTGCGCGAGTGTTTCGTCAGCCAGAACCTCCCCACCACGCCCGACAACATCTTCGGCATTCTGTCGCTGATCTTCTGGTCGCTGATCTTCGTGGTATCGGTGAAGTACGTGGCTTTCGTGCTGCGCGCCGACAACCGCGGCGAAGGCGGCATCATGGCGCTGATGGCGCTGGCACGGCATTACACCACCCACGCGGCGCGCTGGAAGATCGTGCTGCTCGGCCTGTTCGGCGCCGCGCTGTTCTACGGCGACGCCATCATCACCCCGGCGGTGTCGGTGCTGTCCGCCGCCGAAGGCATGGAAGTCGTCTCCTCCGGCATGGAAGCCTACGTGCTGCCGATGGCGGTCGGCGTGCTGGTGGGGCTGTTCCTGCTGCAGCGCCACGGCACCGCCAGGGTCGGCCTGATGTTCGGTCCGGTGATGATGGTCTGGTTCGCCATCCTCGGCATCCTCGGCCTGCACCAGATCATCCAGCAGCCAGCGGTGCTGCAGGCGCTGAATCCCTGGCACGCGGTCACCTTCCTCAGCCAGCACGGTTTCCACGCTTTCCTGACGCTGGGCTCGGTGGTGCTGGCGCTGACCGGCGCCGAGGCGCTGTACGCCGACATGGGCCACTTCGGCAAGACGCCGATCCGCCGCGCCTGGTTCAGCCTGGTGCTGCCGGGCCTGGGGCTGAACTACTTCGGCCAGGGCGCGCTGCTGATGAGCAATCCGGCCGCGATCAAGAACCCCTTCTTCCTGCTGGCCCCGGACTGGGCGCTGCTGCCGATGATCGCGCTGGCGACCCTGGCCACGGTGATCGCGTCGCAGGCGGTGATCTCGGGCGCCTACTCGCTGACCCGCCAGGCCATCCTGCTCGGCTATTGCCCGCGCCTGGAGGTGCACCACACTTCGGACAAGGAAATCGGCCAGATCTACATGCCCTTCATCAACTGGGCGCTGCTGGTCGCCGTGCTGGTGGTGGTGCTCACCTTCAAGAATTCATCCAGCCTGGCCGCGGCCTACGGCATCGCCGTCACCGGCACCATGTTGATCACCACCATGCTGTTCTTCGTGGTGGCCCGGGTCAACTGGCGCTGGCCGCTGCCGCTGGCGCTGGGCATCACCCTGCTGTTCGGCGTGATCGACACCGCCTTCTTCGCCGCCAACGTCCACAAGGTGGCGGATGGCGGCTGGCTGCCGCTGGTGATGGGCATGGCCATCTTCACGTTGATGAGCACCTGGAAACAGGGCCGCGACATCCTGTTCAAGCGCCTGCGCGAACAAGCGCTGCCGCTGGACGATTTCATCCACAACCTCGAAGCCTACCCGCCCGCCCGGGTGGAGGGCACCGCGGTGTTCCTGACCAGCACGCTGCACGGCGTGCCGCACGCGCTGCTGCACAACCTGAAGCACAACAAGGTGCTGCACGAGCGGGTGGTGCTGATGACGGTGCGCACCGAGGACATTCCCTACGTGCCGGAGGACGAGCGGCTGGAGATCGTGCAGATGTCGGCGTCGTTCTGGCGCGTGATGGCGCGCTACGGCTTCAAGGAAGAGCCGAACGTGGTCGAGGTGCTGGACAAGTGCGCGAAGGAAGGCTTCGAAATGGAGCTGATGGACACCTCGTTCTTCCTGTCGCGGGAGACCATCGTCTCCACCGGCCATCCCGGCATGGCGCGCTGGCGCCAGAAGATTTTCCTGTGGATGAGCAAGAACGCGCTGCGCGCGACCGACTTCTTCCAGGTGCCGACCAACCGCGTGGTGGAATTGGGCGCCCAGGTCGAACTGTAAGCGCCGGCTCTGCGGCCAAAAGCAAAAGCGCGCCAAACGGCGCGCTTTTTTTCGCACTCCCCGAACTCAGCGCACCGAAGGCTGCCGCAGCCGTATCTGCGCCGACGATGACCAGGCCCGACATTGCTCGTACACCGCGCAGAAGCTGGCCAGCGCCTGGGCGATGGTCATCGGCCAGATCCGCTCCGCCAGCGGCTGCACGCCGGTCAGGATCGGCCACTCGATATTGTCGGGCGGCATCAGGTCGCGCCGCTCGGTCGCCAATAAGCGGGCGTCGGCCATCGCCAGCTCGGCCCTGTCGTCGCCCGACAGGTGCAGGCCGAAGCGCGCCTCCACCGCCGCCGTCAGCCTGTGTTGCGGCGCGGGACCGGCCTGTCCGCCCGGTCGCACCGCCTCGCCGGCATAGGCCTTGGCCGCGCCGTACAGCAAGCCCGCCAGCTTCAGCCGCGGCGGCAGGATTTCCGCCATTCTGACCGCATGCTCCGCTTCGCTGTAATACTGGCGGCAGGCGCCGCCGAAGCGGCAAAGATGCGCCAGGTGATGGGCGATATCGGCAATGTCGATATCGTCCGGCTGCGGATCTTGCACATCCAGGTAGCGTCCCGATGCCGTTTGCACGAATGCGCTCCTCATCTGCCTTCCCTCCCGCGGGGCCCGACACCGCCGCGCAACCATTCTGCCGTCACTGATTTCATCCCTGTCGCCCCTGCGTGCCGCAATTATTTTGACGCCGTCGTTGATCAAAACAAATTCAAAAGCATAAAATCAAAAAAACCAATCTGGGCAAACGTAAATATCCAGACAATTTTAAATTAGACATTTCACAAAAATAATCATGAGAAACCAATCCGGAAAAACCCTGAAAGCCACCTTCAAGACTATCCGGATTTATTTCTTTCAAAACAACAACTAACCATCCGCATATGACATAGATCATAAGAACTCAAATCTAGCACAGCAGCCTGGCCTTTTTCCAGAAAAAAACATTGAACACTGCCCGACATTCTCTCTTGGATACGCATGTCAAACCGTAAAATATTTAAATAAGAACCAATAAAAGAACCCTAAATGCAGGCAAAGAATCTCCTCAAGCCCCACTCGGTATTGCATGAATTCAAGCTCAACGCGCTGCGCAGGATACGGGACAGGAAACTGTCGATCAGCGAATTGGCCCGCATCACCGGCATCAAGCAGTCCACGCTGCACCGCGGCCTGTTCGAGGACAGGGAGCTGACTTTCAGCAACGCCCACGCGATAGGCCATGCGCTGGGCATCAATCTGGGCGGCGGCGAAACGCCCAGGATGGCGCCGGTGATCACCGGCCTCGACCAGCTGGACGCGCTCAGCGAAGGCCGCCAGCCGGTCTGGGACGAGTTCATCCTGCTGGAGCCGTCGCTGGACGACTCCGCGCTGGCCGTCGACCAGTCGCTGTTCCGCCAGCGCCTGTTCCCGCGCCGCGCGGTGGTGGTGCTGCAAACCGCCCATCCCCGGCGCGGCCGCCTGGTCTACCCCGACCATGGCGCGCTGAGCCTGGAAGACAGCGGCCGCTCCGCCATCGGCGCGGTCGCCGGCATTCTTTTCCGGAAAAACGCATGAAATCATTCAAGAATCTGGCAGGCCGCGCGCTGGCCTTCATCGATCCCATCGTGGTGCTGTCCTTTCTGATCCTGGTCGCGGCGATCGCATCCAACCTGACCTCGTATAAAGTCATTCAGGTGTTCGGCACCGAGGCCAGCCTGGGCACCTTCACCATGCCCATCATCCTGATGCTGCTCAATCCCATCGCCGAGGTATACGGCAAGAAACGCTCCAACCAGATCCTGTTCGCCACCTGCCTGGCCGAGATCCTGTTCGCGGTGTCCTTCACCGCGCTCAGCCAGTCGCAGCGCGACTGCGGCCTGCTGCCCCTGGCCGAACGCGGCCACTGCGAGGCGCTGAACCAGAGCTACGTGCTGATCAGCGAGCACATCGTGCGGGGCTCGATCTCGTTCGCGATCGGTTGCCTGATCGGCAGCCAGCTCAATACCCGCTTCCTGCTGTATCTGAAGAGCCTGTGGTCCAGCCGGCTGTATTTCATCCGCGACATTTTCTCGTCGGTAATCGGCGAAGTGGTCTATACCGCCATCTGCTTCATGATCGCCTTCTACGGCGTGTTTCCCTTCGCCACCATCCTGAAGATCTTCGCCTTCAGCCTGATGTTCAAGTTCTCGTCCACCGTGATCCTGTCCTGGATCTCGCAATACATCGTGCTGCTGCTGTACCGCTACCAGGCCTGGAGCGAGGGCGCGCCCGGCGGCCGCAAGGTCAAATTCTCCTCACGCTATCTGCAAGTATGAATAAGATCCGACTGCACTCCGTCCCCGCGCCGGCCGATGGCCGCCAAACGCCGCTGTTCGCGCTGCGCTGCAATTACGATTACAGCGGCAAGTACGCGCTGCATGAGCGCGCAGTCGAACGCGCCGCGCTCAGCGCGCTGTTCTTCGCCGACCGCATCGCGCTGCTGCCGCGCAGCCGCAACGGCGTCCGCATCGCCGAGACGCTGGCGCCGCTGCTGGGCCTGAGCCCCGACCCCGCCGCGCCCGGCGCGTTCCGGCTCCCGCTGGATCCCGACGCGCCGCTGGCCGAGCGGCTGCAACAGCTGCTGGATTTGCCGGCCCGCTTCGACGCGGACCCGCGCTTCGGCCTGTACGGCTTCTTCTGCTATGAACTGCTCCACGCCAAGCTGGGACTCAACGCCGGCCTGCTGGGCGTATTCCATGTGCCCGAGCGGCTGATCGTCGATGGCGAAGCCGTAGACTGCCTGCTGGACCCGGCCGACGCGGGCGGCGAAAGCTGGCCGCTGGCGCTGGGTCCGATGCTGGGCGCCGACGACTTCGCCGCCGGCCGCGGCCTGCCCTACGAGCGGATGTACGCCATCGCCTCCCGGCGCATCGCGGACGGCGCGCTGCGTTCGGTCAACCCCAGCTTCGCGATCCAACGCCCCTGCGCGCGCGACGCCTACCGGATCCACCAGGATCTGCTGGCGCGCAATCCCGCCCCCTACAACCTGTACTTCGACGGCGGCGACTTCCAGCTGGCCGGCTCCTCGCCGGCGATGTTCCTGCGCCTGCGCGGCGGCCGGCTTGCCACCAGTCCGATCTGCGGCACCATCGCGCGCGGCCGCGGCGAGGCGGAAGACGAAGCGCAGGTGGCAACATTGCTGGCGTCCGACAAGGACAGATTCGAACTGGAGGAATGCGTGCGCGCCGACATGCAGGCCAAGGAGGCCAGCTGCGAGGACATCCGCGTCGACATCGAACGGGAGGTAGAGCGCTTCGCCAACGTGTTCCACACCTCGGCCAGCGTCAGCGCGAGGCTGAAGCCCGGAAAGACCCTGGCCGACGCGATCTGCGACCACTTGTGGCCCGCCACTGTCGTCGGCACGCCCGTCGACGCCGCCGCACGGCTGCTCGCCGAACACGAAAGCCGCCGCTGGTACGCCGGAGCCTTCGGCTACCTGTGCGCCAACGAGGTGGAGCTGGGCACCATGATCCGCACCGCGCTGCTGGCGGACGGCATGGCGACCACCCGGGTGGGCAGCACGCTGAGCGCGCGCTCCAGCCCGCAGTTGGAGCAGAGCGAACTGGAAGCCAAGGCTTCGCTGATCCTGGGTGTATTGTGAGCGCCCTCACCATCGAAGACATCGACGCCGACGCGATCACGATACGGCTGGTCAACACCGCCAAGACTTATCTCGTCCCGCTGGACCGGGTAATCCGCTTGCAATGCCTGCAGGGCCTGCCGCGGGACGAGATCCTGCTGGCCGGGGTGGTGGCCGGCAAGGTGGCGCGCAGGCGCCCCGCCCTGCTGGCGCAGTACGATTTCTCGGATGTCGCCGTCTGCGGCGATTTCCGGCCGCAGCACGTGGTGTTCGACCGCAGCGTCGGTTTCGTCGCCGGCGGCGAAACCCGGGTCGACCTGCCGTTCCGCGAACTGCTGGGCAATCTGGACGCGATCTCGCGGCTCAGCGACGAGGCGGCGTTCTACCTGGGCTTCAGCTACGCGCTGTTCGCGCTGCCGGGCGAAGAACTGTCCTTCGGCGATCATCCCCGCCCCTACCTGAAGCTGAAATAGCCGCTCAGAAGCCCAGGCCGCTGTCGGCCTGGGCGCGCCGCCAGTCGAACCAGGGACCGGGATCGGTCTTGCGCCCCGGCGCGATGTGCTCGTGGCCGGCGATCGCGGACAAGGGCAGCGCGCGGCGCAGTTCGCGCGACAATGCCGCCAGCGTCCGGTACTGCGCCTCGCTAAACGGCTCGAAGTCGCAGCCCTCCATCTCCACGCCGATGGAAAAATCATTGCACTTCTCGCGCCCCCGCCAGTTGGACACCCCGGCGTGCCAGGCGCGTTTGCCCACCGGCACGAACTGCAGCAACTGGCCATCGCGGCGGATGAAGAAGTGCGACGACACCCGCAATTGCTGTATCCCCTTGTAATAGGGGTGCTCATCGGGGTCCAGCTGGTTGGAAAACAGCTGCTCTACGCCCGCGCCGCCGTAACGGTAAGGCGGCAGGCTGATGTTATGGATCACCAGCAGCTCCGGCGCGCAGCCTGGGCTGCGCTCGTCGCAGTTGGGCGACGGCAGCTGCCGCGCGCCCTGCACCCAGCCGTCGGCGCCAAGGGTCAAAGCCGGCGGCGCGGCCGGACGATAAACCAGCCGCCACAAGGCCAGGCCGTCGGTGGTGTTCCAGCGCTGCTCCAGCACGAAGCCGGCCTTGTGGTACAGCGCGATCGCCGCCCGGTTGACCTCGGCGGTGTCCACGCTGACGCTGTCCTCGCCCTGCAGCGCGCGGTTCAGCAAGCGGTAGCCCCAGCCCTGCTGCAGATGCGCCGGATCCACCACCGTGCGTTCGATGTGCATGCCGCCGTCGGAACGGCGGGAGGTCACCAGCAGGCCGCGCAGCTCATCCCTTTCGAAGGCGGCCAGTATCCGGTCCCGACAAGAACGCAACGCCGCAAGATCAGGCCACATCACCGGCAGCTTCGGATAATTCAGCCACTCCACCTCCAGCCGGTGCGCGTCCAGCTGCAGCCGCAGGGCCCGCCGCGTCAGCGCGGCGTCGTCCCGCGCCAGCTCCCTCACTTCAAACGGCACTTCCATTTCATCTCCCCGTCATCTTCCGGTCGGATCATCTCGTACAATTCCGGCTTGTGTTCCATCGCGCAAAGCGGTATCAAGAACTTGCGCCGCGCGTCGCGCAGGCGGAAGCGCCGCTGTCCGCTTGAGGCGCATCATGTCCACGGCCCTGGCATGGCGACACAATCATGCCAGAACCCACGCAGGAGACCATCTTCATGCTCACACTCGACACCCTGGGCAAAGCCGGCGCCGCGCCCAGCTTCGAACAACCGCTGGAAATGCTGCAGGCCTGTCACGACAAGATCCGCCGCTTTTGCGATCAGCTGGACAAGCTGCCCCCCTACATCGAGGAGCACGGCGTCGACGAGGCGGCGCGCAATACCATAGACGACGTAGTGCGCTACTTCGACGTCGCCGGCCCCGCCCATCATACGGATGAGGAAGAGGAACTGTTCCCGCTGATCGATGAACGCGTCCCCACCGCCTCTTCCCGGCTGGAGCAGCTGTCGGCCGAACATGGCTACCTGCACTCCTGCTGGAACGCCATCCGCGACGATCTGGTCGCGCTGCGCGACGGCCGCATCAAGCAGATCAGCCGCAACGAGCTGCAGGAGTTCGCCCGCCAGTACCGCGAGCACGCGGCCGCCGAAGAGGCCTGGCTGTTCCCCACCGCCGCCAGCGCGCTGAGCCCGGAAGAGCTGCGCCAGGCAGGCGCCAACATGGCCCGGCGCCGCCAGGACGCCTGAGCCCCGCCCGGCAAGCAAAACGGGTTGCCCGCTTCCGCCGGCAACCCGTCGCCATGTCCCAGAGCCGGCCGCGCTCAGGCGGTCAGCTTCAACAGCTGGGCGAAAGCGTCTTCGAACAGTTTCAGGCCGTCCTGCTGCAGTTTCTCGCCGGCGGCGGCCAGGTCGATGCCGGTGGCCTCCACTTCGGCCAGCAGCGCCTGGGCCGCGTCCATGTCCACAGGCAGCGTCAGCGCGGCCTCGCCATGATCGCGGAAGGCGGCCATGGTCGCGTCCGGCACGGTGTTGACGGTTTCGTCGCCGATCAGGCTCTCCACGTACAGCACGTCGCGGTAAGCCGGGTTCTTGGTGCCGGTGGACGCCCACAGCAGGAACTGCGGACGGGCGCCGGCGGCGCGCAGCTTGGCGAACGCCTCGCCATGGAAGCGCTCCTGATAGCGCGCGTAAGCGGCTTTGGACAGCGCGATCGCCACCTTGCCCTGGTGCGGCTCGGCCACTTGCGGATCCAGCAGGCTGTCTACTCGCGACAGGAAGAAGCTGGCCACCGCCTTGACGCCGGCCACCGGCTGGCCGTCGGCCAGGCGCGCGGACAGGCCGGCAATGTAGGCATCCCACACCGCCTCCACTTGCGGCAGCGAGAACAGCAGCGTGATGTTGACGTTGACGCCTTCGCGGGTCAGCGCCTGGAAGGCGCGGATGCCTTCGGCGGTGGCGGGGATCTTGATCATCGCGTTGGCGCGGCCGATCTCGGCCCACAGCCGGCGGGCGGCGGCCAGGGTGCCGGCCTCGTCGCGCGACAGTTCCGGCGACACCTCCAGGCTGACGTAGCCGTCGTTGCCCTGGCTGGCTTCGTACTGCGGCAGCAACAGGTCGCAGGCGGCCTGGATGTCCGCCACCACCAGCTTCTCGTAACGCGCCTCGGCGGACAGCGAAGCGTCTTGCTTCAGCACGGCCAATTCGCCCTGGTAGCTGGCGTCGGAGCTGATCGCCTTATAGAAGATGGCCGGATTGGAGGTCACGCCGGCAATGCCGTCGTCGGCCAGCAGGCGGGCCAGCTCGCCGGAGGCGATCAGTTCACGGGACAGGTTGTCCAGCCAGATGCGCTGGCCGAAGGGACGGATGGCTTGCAAACGGTTCATGGTGAGGCGTCCGGATATTGCTTGAAGTAAAGAATCCATCCTACCCCGACGGGGCCGCCGCGCCAAGGGGATAGACGCGGCGCTTTGCGCTGGCTCAGGCGGCCTGGCTGTCGTTGCGGCGCTCGCGCGGGAACACCACGCTGAAGGTGCTGCCCTTGTCCGGCTCGCTCTTGATTTCCAGCCTGGCATGGTGGCGCGCCAGCACGTGCTTGACGATGGCCAGTCCCAGCCCGGTGCCGCCGCTGCCGCGGGAGCGGCCGCGGTCGACGCGGTAGAAGCGTTCGGTCAGCCGAGGAATGTGCTCGCGCGGAATGCCGATGCCGGTGTCGGCGACGGAGAAGCGCAGCTGCTCGCCCTCCTCCTGCCAGGACAGCGTGATGCTGCCGCCCTCCGGCGTATAGCGCACCGCGTTGGACACCAGGTTGCCGAACGCGGAGTGCAGCTCCTGGCCGCTGCCCCACAGCCCGGCGTCGCAGCAGCGCGCCAGCTTGACCTGGTGCCGGCCCTGGGACAGGCCCTCGGCCTCCACCATCAGCGTGTCCAGCATCACCCGCATGTCCACCAACTCGGAATTGACCGCCTTGGGGCTGTTCTCCAGCCGCGACAGCGTCAACAGATCCTCGACCAGGCTCTGCATCCGCCGCGACTGCTCCATCATCATCGGCAGGAACTGGCGCAGCGTGCGCTCGTCCACCTCGGGCATGTCCGACAGCGTCTCCAGAAAGCCGCCGACCACGGTCAGCGGCGTGCGCAATTCGTGCGACACGTTGGCGACGAAGTCGCGGTGCACGGTCTGCACCCGCTCCAGCTGGGTGATGTCGCGGGTCAGCAGCAGCTTGCGCGTGGAGTCGAAGGGCACCAGCTGCAGCGAGATCACCAGTTCGCGCGGCTGGCTGAAGCTCAGCGTCAGCGGCTGGCTGAAGCTGGCGTTCTTCATATAGGTGTGGAAGGCCGGCTGGCGAATCAGGTTGAGGATCTGGTTGCCGACATCGCGCTTGCGGTCCAGGCCCAGATGCTCGACCGCCATCGGGTTCACCCATTCGATGCGGTCATGCTCGTCCAGCACCACCACGCCGTCCGGCATCGCCTCGCCGGCGTTGATGAAGCGCTCTAGCGCGTGGGTCAGCTTCTTCTTGCTCTGGCTCTGGTTGCGCATGGTACGGTACAAGGTCATGAACACCGAGTGCCAGACGCCGAAGCCGTCCGGCACCCGCTCGGGCACCGGATGGCGCAGCCAGCGCAGCATCAGCGCGATGTGGTAGAGGTTGAAGGCCAGCCAGACGCCCAGCGAGATGGTCAGCACCAACAGCGCGTCGGTCGCCGACGACAGCGCCCAGAAGCCGGCGCTGACGATCAGGATGGCCGCCAGCCACAGCGCGGTGCGTTGCAGGAGTTCTCGCATTACTGCTGGACGGAGAAGCGGTAGCCGGTGCCGCGCACGGTCTGGATCAGACCGTCGTGCTGCGTGCCTTCCAGCGCGCTGCGCAGGCGGCGGATATGCACGTCCACGGTGCGCTCCTCGACGAAGACGTGGTCGCCCCACACCTGGTCGAGCAGCTGGGCGCGGGAGTGGACGCGCTCCGGATGGGTCATGAAGAAGTGCAGCAGGCGGAATTCGGTGGGGCCGAGCTCGATCACGCTGCCGTTGCCGGTGACGCGGTGGGTCACCGGGTCCAGCCGCAGGCCCTGCACGTCGACCGCGTCGTCGGTCATCTGCGGCGCGCGGCGGCGCAGCACCGCCTTGATGCGGGCCAGGAGCTCGCGCGGCGAGAACGGCTTGGTGATGTAGTCGTCGGCGCCGGTCTCCAGGCCGGCGACCTTGTCCTGCTCGTCGGAACGGGCAGTCAGCATGATGATGGGGATGTGGCGGGTCCGCTCGTCGGCGCGCAGGCGCTTGGCGACGTCGATGCCGCTGGCGCCGGGGAGCATCCAGTCCAGCAGCACCAGATCGGGCAAGGCGTTCCTCACCAGCGTCAGCGCCGCTTCCGCGGTGCCGGCGCGCAGCACATGGTGGCCGGCCTGGGCCAGGTTGAAGGCGATCAGCTCCTGAATCGCCGGTTCGTCTTCGACAAGCAGAATATTGGCGGCCATGTGGCTATCCTCGGGTTTGATTTTGCGGCAAGCATACAAACGCCAGATGACACTAATATGACATGTCTTGGAAAGTTCCCGCGGCGGGATTTTCCCGCAAAGCGCCCCCGCGCGCCAGACCCCAAAAAAAACGGGCCTGCCGATTGGGCAGACCCGGAATGGTCGTCGTCAAAAACGTTGATCTGACAAGAGACCAGGGACAAAGAGATCACCAGGACAGTCTCAAATGAGGGGGTCGAGCGACTCGCTCATCCGCAACCAATCTTGGAGAGGAGCAAACGGCGGGACGTGCCGCTTGTTCCAGATACGGGCTGCATTCTACGTAGCAATCCCGCTACGCAGGCCACGCAAGAATAGGATTTTCTTCCATTTCACTTTATTATCTATCTTTATTCCGTCATATTTCCTTCGATTCGAAACATGGATAGATTCGACCGCAAAATCCTCGCTGCGCTGCACGAAAATGCCAGAATCAGCTTCGCCGAACTGGCGCGGCGGGTGAACCTGTCGGCGCCGGCGGTGGCCGACCGGGTGGCCAAATTGGAGCAGTCCGGCGTGATCACCGGCTACCACGCCCGCATCGACCCCAACCGCGTCGGCCTGCCGATTTCCTGCCTGATCGAATTGACAGTCAAGCACCTGGAGTACTACGTGGTGATAGACGAGATCCGCAAGACGCCCGAAGTGATAGAGTGCGCGTCCATCACCGGCACCAGCGGCCTGATGATACGGGTGGCGGTGGACACCATGCCGGCGCTGCAGGCGCTGATCGCGCGGCTGATGCAGTTCGGCGACACCAAGACCTCGATCATCATCGACATGCCGGTGCCGCCGCGCATGCCCGCGCTGCAGGAAGACGAATGAAAAAACGGCCGGGGCCCAGAGGGCGCCGGCCGGAACAGAGAACAACTCTCCCTTACAGCGTCGCGGCTCAACCTGCCACGTGCTTGACGAAGCGCAGCATGTTGCAGGTGTAGCCGTACTCGTTGTCGTACCAGGCCACCACCTTGATGAAGGTCTTGTCCAGCGCGATGCCGGCGTCGGCGTCGAAAGTGGACGGCGCGGTGTTGCCGACGAAGTCGGTCGACACCACTTTTTCATCGGTGTAGCCCAGCACGCCCTTCAGTTCGCCTTCGGACGCGGCCTTCATCGCCTTGCAGATGTCGGCGTAGTCGGCTTCCTTCTCCAGCTCCACGGTCAAGTCGACCACGGACACGTCGGAAGTCGGCACGCGGAAGGCCATGCCGGTCAGCTTCTTGTTCAGTTCCGGAATCACCTTGCCCACGGCCTTGGCGGCGCCGGTGGACGAAGGGATGATGTTTTCCAGGATGCCGCGGCCGCCGCGCCAGTCCTTGGAGGACGGGCCGTCCACGGTCTTCTGGGTGGCGGTGGCGGCGTGCACGGTGCTCATCAGGCCGCGCTTGATGCCCCAGTTGTCGTGCAGCACCTTGGCCACCGGGGCCAGACAGTTGGTGGTGCAGGAAGCGGCGGAGACGATGGTTTCGCCGGCGTATTTGTCATGGTTGACGCCATAGACGAACATCGGCGTGTCGTCCTTGGACGGCGCCGACTGCACCACTTTCTTGGCGCCGGCGTCGATGTGCTTCTGGCAGCCTTCCTTGGTCAGGAAGAAGCCGGTGCAGTCGATGACGATCTCGGCGTTCACCTCGTTCCACTTCAGATTGGCCGGGTCTTTCTCCGCGGTCAGGCGGATGGTCTTGCCGTTGACCACCAGGCTGCCGCCCTCGACCTTCACATCGCCCTGGAAGCGGCCGTGCACCGAGTCGTACTTCAGCATGTAGGCCAGGTATTCCGGATCCAGCAGGTCGTTGATGCCGACCACTTCCAGCTCGGGGAAATCCTTGGCGATCGCGCGGAACACCATGCGACCGATACGACCGAAACCGTTGATACCGACTTTGATAGCCATGATGAAGTCTCCTTGTCAGCTTGTGACAGCTCAATGAACGATTCGATGGTCTGGACATCGCCACCGAAAAATGCGAATTCCGCGGACGGAGCCTGCCGCCGCCGGACGCGGATGGAACGCCGCGCCAAACGAAAACAGCGCAGGCCGTATCCCGCCCTGCGCTGTCACTTTCCTCTGATTTGCGCTTGTAATCAACACGCTACATCAAGTGTTTGCTATTTTCCCCGCCTCATCCTTGCAAAACCGCGGCGTACGGCGCGGCGTCGACTTGCAGCACCACGTGCAGCAGGCTGGAGGACACCGCGGTGACGCCGCTGGCGCCCAGCGCCTGCAGCGCGGCCTGGTCGACCAGCGCGGCGTCGGCCACCTCCACCCGCAGCCGGCTGCCGGCCACCGCCTCGATCTTGCGCACATTGCCGGCACCGCCCAGCGCGGCCAGCCAGCGCGCCTTGTCGATGCTGGCGCCACCGGCCGCCGCCGCGGACGCCAGCGTCTCGGCCACAGCCGAAACGGCCGCTTGCGGCTCGGCGGCGGCGTTGCCCAGCGCGCCGCGGATCTCGTCGGCGATCAGGTCCGCCTCCGGTCCCAGCACCACCTGCACGCTGCCGGCGGCCGGCTTGATCAGGCCGCGCGAGCCCAGCGCCTTCAGCGCGGCCTCGTTGACCTTTTCATTGCTGGCCACCTGCAGGCGCAGGCGGGTGGTGCAGGCGTCCACCGACTTCAGGTTGGCGGCGCCGCCCAGCGCATCGATGAAGGCGCGCGCGCGGCTAGTGCCGGCTTTGACCTCGGCGACCGTCACGGCGGCATCCTCGCGGCCCGGCGTCTTCAGATCGAACTTGCGGATGAAGAACACGAACAGCGCATAGTAGACGGCGAAGTAGACCGCGCCCACCGGCAGCAGCAGCAGCGGCTTGGTGGCGATACCATAGTTGATGACATAGTCGAACAGGCCGGCGGAGAAGCCGAAGCCCAGCTTCACGCCCAGCATCTGCATGACGGCCATGGAAACGCCGGTCAGCACCGCGTGGATGCCGTAGAGCACCGGGGCCAGGAACATGAAGGCGAACTCCACCGGCTCGGTGACGCCGGTCAGCATCGCGGTCAGGGCCATGGAGAACAGCAGGCCGCCGACGGCGGCGCGGTTCTCCGGCTTGGCGGTGCGGTACATCGCCAGGCAGGCGGCCGGCAGGCCGAACATCATCACCGGGAACATGCCGGCCATGAACATGCCGGCCGTCTTGTCGCCGGCGAAGAAGCGGGTCAGGTCGCCATGCACCACCTTGCCGGCGGCGTTGGTGAAATCGCCGACCTGGAACCACACGATATTGTTCAGGATATGGTGCAGGCCGGTGACGATCAGGATGCGGTTGAGCACGCCGTAGAAGAACACGCCCACCTCGCCGGTGGCGATCAGCCACTTGCCCACGGCGTCGATGCCATGCTGCACCGGCGGCCAGGCATAGCCGAGGACCGCCCCGAGCACCAGCATGCCGAAGCCGGTGACGATGGGCACGAAGCGCTTGCCGCCGAAGAAGGCCAGGTAGCTGGGCAGCTTGATGTCCTTGTAGCGGTTGTACAGATAGCCCGCGATCAGACCGGACAGGATGCCGGACAGCACGCCCATATTGATCTTGTCGTCGATCACTTTCAGCACCGCGGTCAGCACCAGGTAGCCGATGGCGCCGGCCAGGCCGGAAGTGCCGTTGCCATCCTTGGCGAAGCCGACCGCCACGCCGATGGCGAAGATCAGAGCCAGATTGCCGAAGATGGCGTCGCCCGCCTGCGCCATGAACTTGATGTCCAACAGGTCGGGCTGGCCCAGACGCAGCAACAGGCCGGCCACCGGCAGCACGGCGATCGGCAGCATCAGGGCGCGCCCCAGTTGCTGGATGCCTGCAAACTTGTTAAGAGTACTCACAACATATCTCCCAGGTTAATTCTGGTGCCGTCTTGTCCGATGGCGGCTCCCCAGCACTTCTCACCGACGCCCGCCGTCATACGCCGGGCCACAGTTCCGTCACCCTGCCGCGCACCGCCTGCGGCGATCCCAGCGCCAGCAGCCGCAGCGCCTCTTCCTCGCAATGCCGGCGCGACAGCCCGCGCACCAGGCTCTTCACTTCCGGCACCAGGCGCGGGCTGACCGACAGCTCGGCGACGCCCAGGCCGATCAGCACCGGCACCGCCTGCGGGTCCGACGCCATCGCGCCGCACACGCCCACCCATTTGCCATACTTTTTCGCGCCTTCCACCGTGATGGCGATCAGACGCAGCAGGCCGGGATGCATGGAGTCGATGCGCGCGGCCAGCGTGGCGTTGCAGCGGTCCATCGCCAGCGTGTACTGGGTCAGGTCGTTGCTGCCGATGGACAGGAAATCGGCGTGCTTCGCCAATTGGTCGGCCAGCAGCGCCGCCGACGGCACCTCCACCATCACGCCCAGCTGCGGCCGCTCGGAAAGACTCATTTCGCCGGCCAGCTGCTCGATGCGCTCCCGTAGCCGGATCAGCTCGCCGACGTCGGTGATCATCGGCACCAGGATGCGCAGCCGCGACAGCGGCTTCACCGCCAGCAGCGCGCGCAGCTGGGCATCCAGCATGTCCGGATAGGCGAAGCCGGTGCGGATGCCGCGCAGCCCCAGCGCCGGGTTCGGTTCCAGCGGCAGTTGCAGGTAAGGCACCTCCTTGTCGCCGCCCACGTCCAGCGTGCGGATGATGGCGTGGCGGCCGTCCAACGCGTCCAGCACCGCTTGGTAGGCGGCAGTCTGCTCGGCCTCGGTCGGCGCGTCGCGGCGGTCGATGAACAGGAACTCGGTGCGCAGCAGGCCCACCGCGTCGGCGCCGTGGGCGACGCCCTCGCGCGCGTCGTCGGCGTTGGCGATGTTGACTGCCACCTCGATCGCCACGCCATCCACGGTGATGGCCGGCGCGTTGGCCGACGCCTGCATCGCGCGGCGCCTCGCCGCCAGCTTGTCGATCTCGGCGCGGGCGGCGGCCAGGTCGGACGGGGTGGGCTGGGGATTGGCGAGGCCGGCGCGCGCGTCCAGCACCAGGGTCTGGCCTGGCTGCAGCGCCAGCGCCGACGGGCCGCAGGCCACCAGCGCCGGGATGCCCAGCGCCCGCGCCAGGATGGCGACATGGCCGCTGGCGCCGCCGGCGGCGGTGACGATGCCGGCCACCTTGCCGGGCGGCAGCCGCGTCAGTTCGGACGGCGCCAGGTCCTCGGCCACCAGGATGGAGTCGTCGAACAGCTCCGGTCCCTGCTCCGGCTCGCCGTACAGCGCCACCAGCACCTGGCGCTCGATGTCTTTCAGATCGGCCACCCGCTCGGCCAGCAATGGGTTGCCCAGGCCGGCCAGCACCGCGCACTGGGCGCGCACCGCGCGGCGAAAGCCGAAGCCGGCGCCGCGGCCGGCGGCGATGTCGGCTTCGGCGGCGGACAGCAGCTCGGGGTCGTCCAGCAAGGCCAGGTGGGCGGCGAAGATGTCGCTTTCCGCCGTGGCGCCGCGGCGCAGCGCCGCGTCGATGCCGGACGAAATGGCGTCCCGCACCCGGCGGAGCGCCGCCGCCAGCGCGGCGCGCTCGGCAGCCTCGCCCGCGCCCTGTTCGGGCAGCGGCATCTCGAAAGCGTCCAGCCGCACCGCGCGGCCGATGGCCAGGCCCGGCGCGGCGGCCACGCCGGCGAGATATCCGGCGACCGGTTCGCGGGCCTCAGCCGGCGCCACGGCGGCATGGCCGGCTTCGCTGCGGGTTTGCAACGCCTCGATCACGTCGGCCAGCGCCGCGTCGGCGTCATGGCCGCTGGCGATGACTGCGACGCGGTCGTCCTCCGCCACGCCCAGCCCCATCAGCGCCACCACGCTGCGGGCGTTGGCCCGCTTGCCGGCAAATTCGATGAACACCTCGGCCTCGCGCCGCTTGGCCGCCTGCTGCACCAGCGCCGACGGCCGCGCGTGCAGGCCGCCCTCGTGGCGCACCGTGGCCTCGCCGCGGCGCTCCGGGCCGCCGGCGGACTCGCGAGGGGAGACGGCCTCGCGAGCCGCCAGGGTCAGGAAGTGCGAACGGCCCGCTTCGAGCAGGCCTTCGGCACGGCGGGGAAAACGGAATTGCTCGGAATTGGCGATGACCACCATGGTCTGCAGCGACGGCGCCCGGCGCGCCACCGCGTCCAGGTCCACTTCGATCAGCGGCTGGCCAGCCGTCACCTTGTCGCCGACGGCGACCAGCGGACGGAAGCCGCGGCCCTCCAGCTTGACGGTGTCGATGCCGATGTGGATCAGCACCTCGGCGCCGTTGTCGGCGGCGAGGGTCAGCGCGTGGCCGGTGCGGGCCAGCTGGGCCACCGCGCCGCTACAGGGCGCCAGCAGCGTCGGCGACAAGGGCTCGATGGCCAGGCCATCTCCCATCATCAGGCCGGCGAACACTGGGTCCGGCACGCGGTCGAGAGCGATCGCCGGCCCGGAGAACGGCGCCAGCAGTTCGAGCGTAGTGGTCATCGAACATCCTTATTCTGTCGATTCTGTTATCGGCCGGCCGCGTTTCGCGGCCGCCCCGGCGGTCTGCGCCGCCTGTCTGTTCATCCGGTCAACGGGTGCGGGTCACCTTGGACAGATGGCGCGGCAGGTCCGGATTCAGGCCGCGCGCCTCGGACAGGCGGGCCGCCATCAGATAAAAGCTCTGGATCGCCAGCAGCGGGTCCAGCGCCTCGTCGTCGGCCACCGCCAGCGTCAGGTCGCGGCTGGACACATTGTCCGGCGCGGCCAGCAGCACGCGCGCGCCGCGGCCGCGCATTTCCTCGGCCAGATCGATCAGGCCCTGCTGTTCCGGACCGCGCGGCGCGAACACCAGCAGCGGGTAGCCGTCGTCGATCAGCGCCATCGGCCCGTGCTTGATCTCGGCGCCGGAGAAGGCCTCGGCCTGGATGGCGCAGGTCTCCTTGAATTTCAGCGCCGCCTCCAGCGCCACGGCGAAGCCCAGGCCGCGGCCGACCACCATGATGCGCTCCGCCGGCTTCAGCACGTCGATCGCGGCCGACCAGTCCTGGCCGGCTGCGTCCTGCAGCCGCTGCGGCAGGTTGGCCAGCGCGGCCAGCAGCTTCTCGTCGGCCTGCCAGTGGGCGACCAGGCGCGCGACGGCGGACAGCGCGGTGATGTAGCTCTTGGTGGCGGCGACGCTCTTCTCCTCGCCGGCGCACAGCGGCACCGCCCAGTCGCAGCACTCGGCCAGCGGCGACTGCTGCTTGTTGACCAGCGCCACGGTGTGGGCGCCGGCGGCGGACAAGGCCTTCATGGTGTCCACCAGGTCCGGGCTCTGGCCGGATTGCGACAAGGCGACGGCCAACTGGCCGTCCACCGCCAGCGGCGACTGGTGCAGGGTGACCAGCGACATCGGCAGCGACACCACCGGGATGCCCAGCCGCTGCATCACCAGATAAGCGAAATAGCTGGCGGCGTGGTCGGAGCTGCCGCGGGCGACAGTGAGCGCCAGGCGCGGGCGGATGCGGGCCAGCTCGCGCCCCAGCGCGGCCAGGCCCTCATCGGCGTACATGTGTTGCGCGGCGACCGCTTCGGCGGAATACAGCGCTTCCTCAAGCATCAACGAGGCCAATTTCTTCTCCCTCAACATAGACTTGCTGCAGATTCAGTTCGGCATCCAGCACCGCGATGTCGGCCCAGGCCCCGGCCTCTAGCCGGCCGCGGTCGGCCAGCCCCAGATAATCGGCCGGGTACAGCGACAGGCGGTTGGAGGCGTCGGCCAGCGGCAGGCCGATGGACACCAGGTTGCGCAGCGCCTGATCCATGGTCAGCGTGCTGCCGGCCAGCGTGCCGTCGGCCAGGCGCACCCCGCCCATGCACTTGGTGACCGCGTGCGAACCCAGCTTGTACTGTCCGTCGGGCATGCCGGCGGCGGCGGTGGAGTCGGTGACGCAATAGAGGCGCGGGATCGCGCGCAACGCGGTGCGGATGGCGCCGGGATGGACGTGGAGCAAATCGGGAATCAGCTCGGCGTACTCGGCATGCGCCAGCGCCGCGCCCACCATGCCCGGCTCGCGGTGATGCAGGCCGGTCATGGCGTTGAAGAGATGGGTGAAGCCGGACGCGCCCTGCTCCAGCGCGGCCACCGCCTGCTCGTAGCTGCCGAGGGTGTGGCCCATCTGCATCCTGACGCCCTGGGCGCTCAGCGTGCGGATGATGTCGAGGTGCCCCGGGATTTCCGGCGCCAGCGTGATCAGCGAGATCGGCGCCAGCGCGCGGTAGCCGTCTATCTGCGCCATCGCCGCCTGACAGGCGTCGTCGGGCTGGGCGCCCAGTTTGCCGGGATTGATGTACGGACCTTCCAGGTGCACGCCCAGCACGCGGCTGCCGCCCGGCGCCCGCTCCCGGCTGCAGCGGCCGATGTCGGCCAGCACGCGGGAAATCTCCTCCGGCGGCGCGGTCATCGTGGTGGCCAGCAGGGAGGTGGTGCCGAAGCGGGCGTGCAGCCGGGCCACATGGTTGACGGCGGCGCCGCCCTCCATGATGTCCACGCCGCCGCCGCCGTGCACGTGCAGATCGATGAAGCCGGGCAGGATGTAGCGCTCGGGCTGGCGGCCCGACGCCAGCCGGGCGTCTATCGCGGCGATGCGGCCGTCGGCCGCCAGGCGCACTGCGCCGTCCATCCAGCCGGAAGCGGTCAGGATGCGGCCCTGCAAGGTCTGCGTTTCAGTC
The DNA here is from genome assembly GCF_000007705.1 of Chromobacterium violaceum ATCC 12472. Lineage (NCBI taxonomy): Bacteria > Pseudomonadati > Pseudomonadota > Betaproteobacteria > Neisseriales > Chromobacteriaceae > Chromobacterium > Chromobacterium violaceum. The sequence goes on along the minus strand of NC_005085.1, from coordinate 593,988 downwards.
ATCGTTTCAGTTCTGCTACGAAATCGTAATAATCGTTGCGGCAATAGGTGTCGGTCAGCTCGATCGCCACATTGTCGGCGTTGAAGCCGATGCGGGTGATCAGCAGCATCGCCTCGCCGGGACGGATGCCCGCAAGCTGGGCCACGTCCCCGGAAGCGTTCACCGCCCGGATGTGCTGCAGCGCCCGCACCACCGAATGCCCGGTCGCGTCCAGATGGGCGTACAGCGAAGTGCCCACCGCCTGCGGGTCGGGCAGATACGCGACCGGCATCGTGCTCATTTCTATCGCCATCACCACGCCGTCGGCGAGGCGCTGGCGCTTCAGCCGCGCCACCATCGAGGTCGGCGACAGCCCCAGCTTGATCACTTCCTCATTGCTGGGCGGGAATACCCCGCGCTCCAGCCACACCGACGACGGCACGAAGCCGCGCAGCCTCAGCTGCTCGGTGAAGCCGGTCAACCGCGACAGCGGCTGCTCCAGCCTGGGCGTGATGAAGGTGCCCGATCCCTGGCGCCGGCGGATCATGCCCTGCTCCAGCAACACGTCCATCGCCTTGCGCGCGGTCACCCGCGAGATGCCCAGCTCTTCCGAAAACGTCCGCTCCGACGGCAGCGCCTCGTCCGCCTGCCACCAGCCGGCGTTGATCGCGTCGGCCAGCTTGCGCGACAGCTGCAGATACAGCGGAGTGCTCAGGTTTTCATCCGGTTTCAATGCTTGCCAGCGGTTTTCCATGGTCGTCCGAAAGTGGTCTGAAAACCGCAGTGTAAGCCCAGTCCGCCGACGCCGGTATCCCGCCGCGGGACAGCCTGATCGTAATTGTCCCGCTACAGCCCGAACGGTAATACCACATTAATACCACGTCAATACCAATTATCAGCCCTCCGCCAATTTGCGCATGGCGCATGGCAACAAAGCGACAACCGCGCGGGAAAGCGGTGGCGGAAAGATGCCGGGTATGGCTGGGACCGAATGGCCAGGTCAAGAAATCAACGATTTCTGCAAAAATCGGAATTTTCCGTTTCGAGCAATGATGTAGGCATTAATACCAATTTGAAAACTTGCTTTTAAGCTATTGATCGAATTTTCAATCATTAAGCCATTTAAAGGACAGCATACGTCCTGGCTGATGACCATGCGCTTGCATACCACTACCAAACAAGGAGTCCGCATGAAACTGCATTGGCATCTACCCGCCGCGCTGGCCCTGAGCTGCCTGAGCGCCCCGCTGTGGGCCCACGGCACGATGGAAATTCCGATCAACCGCACCTACAGCTGCTTCCTGGAAGGTCCCGAAGCCCCCAAGACTCCCGCCTGCCAGGCCGCCAAACAGGCGGGCGGCACCCAGGCGATGTACGACTGGAACGGCATCAACCAGAACCCGTCCGGCGACAACCACCAGGCGGTGGTGCCGGACGGCACGCTGTGCGGCGGCGGCAAAGCCGAATTCAAGGGCTTCAACCTGGCTCGCGAGGATTGGCGCACGACCAACATCGTGCCGGACGCCAACGGCAACTACGAATTCATCTACAAGGCCACCGCGCCGCACGCCACCAAGTACTTCAAGTTTTACGTGACCAAAAACGGCTGGAATCCGACGCAAGCGTTGAAATGGTCGGACCTGGAGCTGTTCGGCACCGTCAACGGCAATCCGCAACAAGACGCCGGCAAGCGCTACCACATGACGCTGAAGCTGCCGCAAGGCAAGACTGGAAAGCACATCATCTTCAACGTCTGGAAACGATCGGACAGCGAGGAGGCGTTCTATTCGTGCTCCGACGTCAACTTCGGCGGCGACGCTGCGCCGCCGACGGCCAATCCGTGGAAGGAGATCGGCAGCGTCGCCGCGCGCGAAAACCTGCCGGCGGGCAGCAGCGCCACGCTGCGCGTGTTCGACGGCCAGGGCCGCGACGCCGAAAAACACACGGTGGCGCTGAATGTCTCATCCGGCCAGACCGCCAACTGGCCGTACGAGTTGGCGCAGAAGGTCAACGCCGCTTCGCGGGCCATCCGCATCGGCGTGCTGAAATCGCAGCAACGCGCCGTTTCCATCGTCCCGGTGAAAGACGCCACCGCCAACCGCGTTTACCTGAACGACGGCTACCCGGGCTATGGCTTCGCGATCGACCTGAACAAGGGCGACGGCGGCGTCGCCACGCCGCCCGCGGCCAACAGCTGGAAGGAAGGCGGGAAATACGCGGCCGGCCAGGTGGTCAGCTACCAGGGCCGCTCATACCGCTGCCTGCAGGCCCATACCGCCTGGGCCGGCGCCGGCTGGACGCCGTCTACCCAGTCCACGCTGTGGCAAGCCATCTGATCCGGCCTTTCCGATGAAAAACGCCGCTCTATCGAGCGGCGTTTTTCATTGCGGCTGCCGCGCCGGCCAGATCGCAGCGCGCATGCCCATGGCTCCGTTGCGCGCGCATCGCGCCGCCCCATGCCGACCAGCCCTGAATTCACCATAAAACCGTCAGAAAAATCGCAAAACCGCATGCAAAAACCGGCAAATGGCAAACCAGGCAATTAATGGGAAAAGCGAAGAAAAACGACTTCGCAAGACTGGCGCACCTTCCAACCATCCGGCGGATGCCGATCCGTCCGCATCCCGCCACCAGAAAAGGAGTCCGTCATGAAACCGCAATGGCGTCTTCCCCTAGCGATGACCCTGGGTTGCCTGAGCGCGCCCTCATGGCCCCATGGCAGCATGGAGGTTCCGGTCAGCCGCGCCTACGGCTGCTTTCAGGAAGGCCCGGAAGCGCCCATATCCTCGGCCTGCCGGGAAGCCAAGCGCGTCGGCGGCGCCCAGGCGATGTACGACTGGAACGCGATCAACCAGACTCCCGCCGGCGACAATCACCAGGCCCTGGTGCCGGACGGCGCGCTATGCGGCGGCGGGAAGGCCGAATTCAAGGGCTTCAATCTGGCGCGCAGCGACTGGCGCGCCACCAGCATCGTGCCGGACGCCAAGGGCGATTACGAATTCGTCTTCCAGGCCACGGCGCCGCACGCGACCAAGTACTTCAGGCTCTATGTAACCCGAGACGGCTGGAATCCATCCACGCCGCTGAAATGGTCGGATCTGACGCTGTTCGGCGCCTATAACGGCAATCCGCCGCTGGACGTCGGCAATCGCTACCGCATGACGATGCGGCTGCCCGCCGGCAAGACCGGCCGGCACATCATCTACAGCGTCTGGAAGCGCTCGGACAGCGAGGAAGCGTTCTACGCCTGCTCCGATGTCAGCTTCGGCCATACCACGGCATTGCCGATCGATAATCCGTGGAAGGAAATCGGCAGCGTCATCGCGCACCAAAACCTGCCCGCAGGCAGCAGCGCCACGCTGCGCGTGTTCGACAGCCTGGGCCGCGACGCCGAGACGCACACCGTGGCGCTGAACGCCGCTTCCGCCCAGGCCGCCAACTGGCCTTACGAGCTGGCGCGGAAGGTCAACGCCGCCTCCAAGGCCATCCGCATCGGCGTGATCAGCCAGCAGCGGCGAAACGTCTCCGTCTTTCCGGTACACGACGCCGCCAATCGCGTCTACCTGAACGACGGCTACAGAGGCTACCGCTACCAGATCGACCTGAATGAGCGAAGCTGAACGCAGCGGCGATGCCTGGCGGCAGGCGCGAGTTCTGACGCTCCGGGGCCGCGCCCGGCTTCGCATCCGCCGGCACGGCTAGCGCCGCCAGCTGATCAGCACCACCGCGGTGACGATCACCACCATGGCGAGCATCTCGTGGACGCCGACATGCTCGCTCAGGAACACGGCGCCCAGCAGCACGGCGATCACAGGATTGACATAGGCGTAGCTGGTGGCCGCCGCCGCCGATACCGTCTTCAGCAGGTAAAGATAGGCGCTGTAGGCGATCATCGAGCCGAATACCGTCAGGTACAGCAGCGCCGCCCAGCTCTCGGCGCCAGGCCAGGAGGCGAGGCGCTCGCCGACGGCGAAGCTTGATACGACCAGCGCCAGGCCGCCGAAGATCATGGTCCAGGCGCTGCCCATCGCGCCGGCCGGCTGCGGCAGTTTCTTGCTCCAGGCCGAACCCAGCGCCCAGCCGGCCGAGGCCAGAATCAGCAAGGCCGCGCCGCGCGGGCTGGCGCTGAGGCTGGAGCCCAGGTTGAGCAACACGATGCCGACCACGCCTAAGCCCATGCCCGCCCATTCCAGCGGCCGCGACCTATGGCCGAACAGTCGGGCGAACAGCAGCGTGAACAGCGGCACCGTCGCGATCACCAGCGCGGCGACGCCGGACGAGACTTCCCGCTCGGCCACCGTCACCAGGCCGTTGCCTATCGCCGGCATCAACACGCCCAGCAAGGCCGCGCCGCCCAGTTGGCGCGCATTCGGCCACGGCGTCCTCTTCCAGGCGAGATAGGCCAGTACCAAGCCACCGGCCAGCAGAAAACGGATGCCGGCCATCAGCAATGGCGGCCAGGACTCGACGCCGATGCGGATGACCAGGTAGGTAGAGCCCCAGACTAGGTAGAGGGCAAGGAAGGCGGCCAGCGTCAGCGGCGCGGGGCGTGAAAAAGGCATGGTGCAGTCCGTAAATTCCGAACCGAAACCATGCCGTATGCAAGCCGAAACGGCAAGCGTCTTAACGCGTCGCCAGCCGCTGCAGGATGTTGGAGAACTCTTCCATATAGGTGTCGAAGCGCGTGGCCAGACGATCGACGTCGGTGGCGAAGCGGTTGTACGCCACCACCGCCGGAATCGCGGCGAACAGGCCGATGGCGGTGGCCACCAGCGCTTCGGCGATGCCCGGCGCCACGGTACTCAGCGTCGCCTGGCCGGCGTTCCCCAGGCCGATGAAGGCATGCATGATGCCCCACACGGTGCCGAACAGGCCGATATAGGGGCTGACCGAACCCACGGTCGCCAGGAAGGAGGTGTGGCTGTCCAGCGCATCCAGCTCGCGCTGCGCCGCCGCCCGCATCGCGCGGCGGGAACCGTCCATGATGTCGGACAGCTCGGCGCCGCTGCGGCCGCGCAGTTTCAGAAACTCGGCGAAGCCCGACTGGAAGATGCGCTCCATGCCCACGGTGTCGCTGCGGCGGCACACATCCTCGTACAGGCGGTTCAGGTCGGCGCCGCTCCAGAAATTGCGCTCGAACTCCTCGCTGTGGCGCTTGGCCGAGCGCAGCACCGAAATCTTGTTGAAGATCAGCGCCCACGACAGCAAGGACGTCAGCGCCAGGCCGGCCATCACCAGCTGCACCAGCAGGCTGGCGTTCAGGATCAGGCTGATGAAAGAAATCTGTTGCACGTTTTGTTCCTCAGTTCATACGCGGCCTAGCGCAATACGCGGCCGCTCTCCAGATCGATGATGGTCGATGGCTTGCGCCGCTTGCCGATGCGGCCCGGCAGCGTCAGCACCTTGTCCTTGAAAGCCATTCGACAGGCTCGCGCCGTCTTCAGCGATTGCTGCCCGGCCCGGTTGGCCGAAGTGGACACCAGCGCCGTGCCAAGCCGGCGGCACAAGGCCGCCGCCTCGCCGTGCGCGGTCACCCGCACCGCGATCTTGTGGTGCCGGCCGCGCAGGGCCGGCGGCACCCGCCGCGACGCCGGCAGCAAAAAGGTATATGGACCGGGCCAATAGCGCGCCAGTTCCGCGCGCTGCGCGGCGGAAAGCGGTTTGACCAGGTGGCGGATCTGCTCGAAATCGGCGGCGATGACGATCAGCCCCTTGTGGTTAGGCCGCGCCTTGATCGCCAGCACGCGGCGTATCGCGCGGGCATCGAGCGGACGGCACCCCAGACCGTAACAGGATTCGGTGGAATAGGCGATGACGCCGCCGTCGCGCAGCTGCTTGCGGGCCCGTTGCTGCAGACGGCTGCCAGGCAGGCGCGGCAAGGGACCGGAACCGGACTTCATGATTGATCAAGCTAGATGGAAACAGAAACAGCCATTGTAGCGGCAACGGCGCAAAAACACAGGCTGAAATGCGAGGAAAGGCGGGAGGGATGCCGAAGCGGCGGCGCGGCGCGCTCCGGCATCGGGCGGCGCCTCAGAGCAGCAGGTGCTCGCGGTCTTCGGGTGGATCTTCCGGCGCGGCGCGCCAGGCATAACAGCGCGCGGGCACTCCGGCATCGGTGTTGAACTGCTTCAGCCAGTAGGCCAGACGCCGCCAGCAGCGCTTTTCATGGGTCAGGAAACGCAACAGGCGGTGGCGACTTCCAGGCTCCGGTTCTGCCGGCAGGCCATGTTCGGTAGTCAATGCGGACATGATGGTTCGCTCCAGGTTGAGGTCTTGTTCCTGCTCACAAGCGGACTCTAGCGTCCGGGGTGTCAATTTCGCGCAGAAATGGCTGTCCGCCGCATCAAAATCCCATAAAGCCCCGTCTCATCCCCGGTCGTTTTTCCTAAATAAAACAACAACAATCACAAAAGTTAGATCCTGCATACACTCTTTTTGGTTACAAAAAGCACAGGCATCTGTCATTTGAAAACATAATTGTTCAACATCCTGTCTCTCTCCGCGCTTCCCGCATTGGCCGATGTGTCGCTACTGGTGCCTTTCGCCTCCAAACACTACGGCTGCAATAGCCACAAGCACAACTGCGACTTCGAGCAGTTCAATCCCGGCCTGGGCGCGGAATGGTCGCCCCAGGAATATTCATGTGGCCGCCCCATTGTGCGCGGCGCCGTTTACCGCGACTCTGCCAAAAAAACCGCCTATTACGCCGCAGCCGGGCGGCGCAAGGACTTCAACGTCGCCGGCGATTTCAAAATGGGAGTGGGTATTTACGGCGGTTATCTGAACGGCTCTGACCACAACGGTTTCGCCGCCCTGCCCTTCGTATCGGTAGGCTACAAGAAACTGTCGTTCGAGGTCGGTTACGGCGACTCCAAGCTGGGCCACCACAAGCATAAGGAAAATGTCGACCATGTGCTGACATTCAATGCCCGCTACGATTTCTGAATCTGAACATGCAGCATGAAAAACAGCGCCTTCCGGCGCTGTTTTTCATTCCAGGGAGCAAGCTCAGTGCTTCCGTCCGATCGCCCGCGCGCCGATATCGCGGCGGAACTGCTTGCCGGCGAACTCGATGGCGTCGGCCAACTGGTAGGCCCGGCCCTGCGCCATCTTGACGCTGTCGCCCAGGCCCACCGCGCACAGCACGCGGCCGCCGCTGGCACGCAGCTGATGCTGCTCGTCGAACACGGTGCCGGCGTGGAACACGATGCCGTCCTCGCTCTCGGCGGGAATGCCGTGGATGGCGTCGCCCTTGCGCGGCGCATCCGGGTAGCCGGCGGCGGCCAGCACCACGCCCAGCGCGACGCGGCGGTCCCATTCCGCTTCCACCTTGTCCAGCCTGCCGTTGACGCCGGCTTCCAAGAGCACGGTGAAATCGGTCTTCAAGCGCGCCATGATGGGCTGGGTTTCCGGATCGCCGAAGCGGCAGTTGAACTCGATCACCTTGGGATGGCCGTCGTCGCCTATCATCAGCCCGGCGTACAGGAAGCCGGTGTACGCATGGCCGTCCTTCTTCATGCCCTGCACCACCGGCTGGATGATTTCGCGCATCACGCGATTATGTACTTCCGGCGTCACCACCGGCGCCGGGCTGTAGGCGCCCATGCCGCCGGTGTTCGGACCCTGGTCGTTGTCCAGCAGCCGCTTGTGGTCCTGGCTGGTGGCCATCGGCAGCACATGCTCGCCGTCCACCATCACGATGAAGCTGGCTTCCTCGCCGACGAGGAAATCCTCGATCACCACGCGGCTGCCGGCCTCGCCCATTTTGTTCCCCAGCAGCATGTCGTCGATGGCGGCGTGCGCCTCGTCCAGCGTCATCGCCACCACCACGCCCTTGCCGGCGGCCAGGCCGTCGGCCTTGATCACGATGGGCGCGCCCTTGCCGTCGACGTAGCCATGCGCGGCCGCGGCGTCGGTGAAGGTCTGGTAGCCGGCGGTGGGAATGCCGTGGCGCTGCATGAAGGCCTTGGCGAAATCCTTGGAGCTTTCCAGCTGCGCGCAGAACTGCGTCGGGCCGAACACCTTCAGGCCCTCGTTGCGAAAGGCGTCCACCACACCGGCGGCCAGCGGCGCCTCGGGGCCGACCACAGTCAGGTCTATCTTCTCTTCCTTGGCGAAGGCCAGCCATTCGGCCACGCCATTGGCCGCGATATTGGTCAGGTTCGCATCCTGCGCGGTGCCGGCGTTGCCCGGCGCGACGAATACCTTGGACACGCGCTTGGACTTGCCAATGCGCCAGGCCAGCGCGTGCTCGCGGCCGCCGGAGCCGATCACGAGAACTTTCATCGGATTTCCATTCTATTGTGTGAAGCGGCGGCCAGCGCCGCCGCCTGTTGGCCACTATTTAAATAGCATAGCGCCAAGTCGATTTCATTACCGCCGTTTCCATCGGAACGCGGCGGCTCGCCCGCCGTTCTCAGTGGCGGAAATGGCGCACGCCGGTCAACACCAGCGCGATGCCGTGCTCGTCGGCGGCGGCGAAGACTTCCTCGTCGCGCATCGAGCCGCCCGGCTGGATGATGGCCTTGATGCCCTGCTCGGCGATGACGTCGATGCCGTCGCGGAACGGGAAGAAGGCGTCAGACGCCGCCACCGCGCCGGCCAGGCTGAGCCCGGCGTCCTGCGCCTTGCGGGCGGCGATGCGGGTGGAGTCGACGCGGCTCATCTGGCCGGCGCCGATGCCGGCGGTCTGGCCGTCCTTGCAGAACACGATGGCGTTGGACTTGACGAACTTGGCCACGCGCCAGGCGAACAGCAGGTCCGACATTTCCTGCGGCGTCGGCTGGCGCTTGCTGACCACGCGCAGCTCGTCCAGGCCCACGTTGCGGATGTCAGGCGTCTGCACCAGCACGCCGCCGCCGACGCGCTTCAGCTCGAAGCGGTTGGCGCCGGATTCCAGCGGAATCTCCAGCACGCGCACGTTCTTCTTGGCGGCGATGATGGCCTTGGCTTCCTCGGTGAAGGACGGCGCGATCAGCACTTCCAGGAACTGGCCGGTGACGGCCTCGACCGTGGCCGCGTCCACCGGGCGGTTGAAGGCGATGATGCCGCCGAAGGCGCTGGTGGTGTCGGTGGCGAAGGCCAGCTTGTAGGCGGACAGCGTGTCCGGACCGACCGCCACGCCGCACGGGTTGGCGTGCTTGACGATCACGCAGGCGGTTTGCTCGAAGGTCTTCACCGCCTCCCAGGCCGCGTCGGCGTCGGCGATGTTGTTGTACGACAGCTCCTTGCCCTGCAGCTGCTTGTAGTGGGCGATGCTGCCGGCGGCCGGGTCCAGGTCGCGGTAGAAGGCGGCGGCTTGGTGCGGGTTCTCGCCGTAGCGCATGTCCTGCACCTTGATGAACTGGGCGTTCAGGCGGTTCGGGAAGGCCACGCGCTCCGGCTTGCCCGCCACCACGCCCTCGGCCAGGCTGGTCAGGTAGTTGGAGATGGCGCCGTCGTAGGCGGCGGTGTGGGTAAACGCCTTCTTGGCCAGCTCGAAGCGGGTGGCCTTGGCAAGCCGGCCGCCGTTGGCCTTCAGCTCGCCCACCAGCGCCGGATAGTCGGCGCTGTCGGTGACGATGGCGACGTGCGCCCAGTTCTTGGCGGCGGAGCGCACCATGGTCGGACCGCCGATGTCGATGTTCTCGATCGCGTCCTCCAGCGAACAGTCCGGATTGGCGACGGTGGCCTCGAACGGGTAGAGGTTGACGCAGACCAGGTCGATGTTGCCGATGCCGTGCTCGGCCATGGTGGCCACATGCTCGGGCAGGTCGCGCCGGCCGAGGATGCCGCCGTGCACCTTGGGATGCAGCGTCTTGACGCGGCCGTCCAGCATTTCTGGGAAGCCGGTGTAATCGGACACTTCGGTCACCGGCAGGCCGGCTTCCAGCAGCAGCTTGGCGGTGCCGCCGGTGGACAGGATGTGCACGCCCAGGGCGGACAGCTCCCTGGCGAATTCCAGCACACCGTTCTTGTCGGACACGCTGATCAGCGCTCGTTCGATCTTGGTCATGTTTCTCTACCGCTTTGGCTATGGATGAACACAAAAAAACCGGTCCAGGCCGCCGACGACGCGCATCGGCTCGATTTCAACTCCGGCAGCCTGTCCATCGAATCCCCAGCCCCAAGGCTCGCCGCGCGAGAGGGGCAAAAAAAACCGGCCATCCTGTGCAGGCTTGGCCGGTTATCTTCAAATCAAATCATACGACTTCATCTTCTTGCGGAGCGTGTTGCGGTTCAACCCCAGCAACTCCGCCGCCCGCGTCTGGTTGCCTTGGGTGTGTATCAGCACCACCTCCAGCAGCGGCTTCTCGACACAGGCGAGCACCATGTCGTAGATGGCGGACGGCGCCTCGCCGTCCAGATCGCGAAAGTACTGTTCCATCGCCAGCCTCACCGACTGCGATATGTGATCGTTGTTTTGCATCTTGTTATTAGTGTCCAGAAGTCAGGGTCCCACAAGGCTGCCGCGTCAAGCGCCGCAGGCCTCGCCCTCCGCCACGGCGCCGCCGTCGCGGTCCAACTTGTCCTCATCCTCGACTACATAGCTTAGACGATCGCCGGCGTCGCTCAGTCGGGAGAAATACTCACCCACCGCGCGCCGCTGCTCGTCGGTGCTTTCCAGCTTGTACATCTGTTGGCGGAAGGCGTTGCCGCCCGCCAGCCCCTTGGTGTACCAGGCGATGTGCTTGCGGGCGATGCGGCAGCCCGAATACTCGCCGTAAAAACCGTAAAGCTCGTCCAGATGGCCCAGCATCAGCTCGCGGATCTCGCCCACCATCGGCGGCGGCAATTCGATCCCGGTTTCCAGGTAATGCTGGATCTCGCGGAAGATCCACGGCCGCCCCTGCGCCGCGCGGCCTATCATGATCGCGTCGGCGCCGGTATAGTCGAGCACGTGGCGCGCCTTCTGCGGAGAATCGATGTCGCCGTTCGCCACCACCGGGATGGACACCGCCTGCTTGACCGCGCGTATCGTGTCGTACTCGGCGTCGCCGCGGTACATGTCCTCGCGGGTGCGGCCGTGCAGCGCCAAAGCGGCGATGCCGGCGTCTTCCGCCATCTTCGCCACCGCCAGCGCCGTTTTCACCTCGCGGCTCCAGCCGGTGCGGGTCTTCAGCGTCACCGGCACGTCCACCGCCTTCACCACCGCTTCCAGGATGCGGCCGACGTTGTCCAGGTCGCGCAGCAGCGCCGAACCGGCGGCCACGTTGCACACCTTCTTCGCCGGACAGCCCATATTGATGTCGATGATCTGGGCGCCGTGCTCGACGTTCAGCCTGGCCGCGTCGGCCAGCATCTGCGGCTCGCCGCCGGCGATCTGCACCACGATGGGCTCGACCTCGCCTTCATGATTGGCGCGGCGCAGCGTCTTGGGCGTGGTCCACAGCGCCTTGTTGGCGGTGATCATCTCGGAAACGGCCATCCCCGCCCCCAGCCGTTTGCACAGCATGCGGAAGGGCCTGTCCGTCACCCCGGCCATCGGTGCCACGATCAGCCGGTTTTTCAGTTGGTGCGGTCCTATCTGCATGACGAATAAATTACGGGTAATGGCTGGGAAGGGTCGGTATTGTATAGCGATTTTCGCCGGACGGGAAAAATTTTTGCTTATTTTTTAAGCAGATTCGATAGCCGCGAGTAATCGCGGCCGACAGGAATGGGGTGGGAGTCGGCCGATAAGCCGGGTTCTGTCGTTGGACAATCATTCCTCTAGGCCTGCCGTTGCCGACAGGCTCAAGCAACCTACCCGGGGACAACGCGAGCCACGTTGGCGTCCCCCTATTTGGTCTTGCTCCGGATGGGGTTTAGCCTGCCGTCCGTGTCGCCACGTCCGCGGTGCGCTCTTACCGCGAGCGGGTTGCCCCGCCCGTCCGGGCCGGCTTGCGCCTCCCGGTACACCTTTTCACCCTTGCCTGATCCGCCCTTGCGGGTTTTTCCGGGGCAAGCCCCGGGAAAAGACTTTGTCGACCTCGCGGTCGACAAGTCCGGCCATCGGCGGTTCAGCTCTCTGTTCCACTTTCCGTCGCCTCGCGGCGCCCGGCCGTTAGCCGGCATCCTGCTCTGCGGAGCCCGGACTTTCCTCCCCGTCCTCGCGGACGCGGCGATTGCCTGGCCAACTCCCGGGCGCGATTTTAACGGAATTTGGATAGCGCCGCCCGACAATTTTTCATGACATTCAGGATAATCCCGTATACTGACCATCCCTTTTCGAAGTCCCGAGACCGTGATGGAGTGGAACCCAGCCCGGCTGTCGCGCCTGCAGCTGTTCGGCACCCTGGCCATCGTGTTCGCGCTGGCGCTGACCCTGGCCAGCTACTTCCTGATGATGAGCTGGCACGATTTCCAATCCGGACGGCAGAACATCGAACAGGAGGCGACCGCGCGCGCGCGCGACGGCCTGCAGGCCTACGCCGACCACGCCGCGCTGCTGCTGTCGGCGCTGCGCGAACGCACCAACGACACCATGCGCCACCAGCTGCGCGAGCAGGTGGACCAGGCCTGGAGCCTGGCCGACGCCATCTGGCGCCGCGAGCACGCGCGCCAAAGCCCGCGGCGGGTGCAGCAGCTGATCGTCGAGGCGCTGCGGCCGCTGCGCTACTTCGACGGCCGCGGCTATTTCTTCATCGACACCCTGGACGGCCACTGCGTGCTGCTGCCCACCGCGCCGGAGCGCGAGGGCCGCTCGCTGCTGGACAACCGCGACGACCATGGCCGCTACATCATGCAGGGGCTGCTGGACTCGGTGGACAATTCCGCCGGCCGCGGCTTCTCCGCCTACCGCTGGTACCTGCCCGGCACCGGCCGCATGGACGACAAGATCACCTACGCCCGCCGTTTCCCGCGCTACGGCTGGCTGATCGGCAGCGGCGAATACATCAGCAATGTGGAAGCGGCGCTGCAGCAGCAAGGCCTGGACACCCTGGCGCGGATGCGCGCCGGCCAATCCGGCGGCGAGCTGATGATCGTGGATGGCGGCGGCATCATCCGGCTGTACCCGACCCGGCCGGCGCTGGTCGGCAAACCGTACCGCAAACTGCCGGCCGCCGAGCGCGCCCGCATCGAACAGCTGGTGCAGCTGGGCAAACGCGGCGGTTTCGTCGAGTACAGCCAACAGGACGACGCCGGCCTGGCCGCCGACAGCTATCTCGCCTACGCCAGGCAGCTGCCGGGCTGGGACTGGACGCTGGTCACCAGCGTCAAGGTGCAGACGATACGGGACGACAGCCTGCGCGCCGCGCAACGGCTGAAAAGCCGGCTGGCCGAGCGCATCCTGGCCACGCTGGGCATGACCCTGGTGGCCATGCTGTGCGCCGGCCTGCTGTGCTGGTATTTCGTGCGCTGGGTGGGCGCGCTGGTGCGCCGCTACCAGCAGGACCTGGCGCAGAGCCACCTGTCGCTGAAGGAGCAGGCGCGGGAGTTGAGGCTCAGCCATTTCATGATCGACAACGCCACCGAACTGGTCGCGCTGCGCGACAAGCAAGGCGAAGTGGTGTACCGCAACCAGGCCCTGCTGCAGACGCCGCAGCTGGCGGAGGCGCTGTTCCGCCACCCGGGCGGCGCCTACCCGCTCACCTTCGAGACCCAGGACGGCGAGGGCGAATCCGAGCGCTACCTGGAAGTCACCGTCAACCAGCTCAACTACCAGGGCGACGCCTATCTGTGCGCCACCGCGCGCGACATCAGCGGCCGCCGCCAGACCGAGCGCCAGCTCAGGCTGGCGGCCCAGGTGTTCGAATCCAGCAACGAGGCCATCCTGATCTCCGATCCGGACAACCGCATCCTCACCGTCAACCGCGCCTTCGGCCACATCACCGGCTACGGCGAGGCCGAAGTCCGCGGCAGCAAGGCCTCGATGCTGTTCTCCGACCGCCACGAGCCGGCCTTCTTCCAGCAAATGTGGCAGACGCTGCAGCAGCGCGGCCAGTGGTCGGGCGAGATCTGGAACCGGCGCAAGAGCGGCGAGCACTTCCCCTGCTGGGTCAACATCAGCGTGCTGCAGGACGGCCAGGGCGAGATCAGCCATTTCGTCGCGCTGTTCACCGACATCTCCGAGCGCAAGGAGCAGGAGGCGCGGGTCCAGCACATGGCCGAGTACGACGCGCTGACCGACCTGCCCAACCGCGTGCTGGTCAACGACCGCCTGCACCAGGCGATACGCCAGGCCGAACTGCAGCACAACCAGCTGGCGGTGCTGTTCGTCGACCTCGACCATTTCAAGAACATCAACGACACCCTGGGCCACTGCGCCGGCGACGAGCTGCTGAAGGAAGTGGCGCGGCGGCTGGCCGGCGCGGTGCGCGGCCTAGACACCGTCGGCCGCACCGGCGGCGACGAGTTCGTGCTGATCCTGCCATCGATCAACCAGCCCGGCGAGGCGGCGCAGATCGCCGAGCGCATCCTGCGCACCATCCAGCAGCCGTTCCAGATCGGCGAGCATTCGCTGGTGGTCGGCTGCAGCATAGGCATCAGCCTGATGCCGGACGACGGCAGCGACATCCAGACCCTGCTGATGAACGCCGACCTGGCGATGTACCACGCCAAGGCGCACGGCCGGAACACCTTCCGCTTCTACACCCGCGAGATGAACACCCAGGTGGCCGAGCGGCTGCTGATGGAGAACCGGCTGCGGCGCGCGATGGAGCAGGAGCAGCTCTACCTGGTCTACCAGCCGCAATACGATATGGCCGGCCAGCGGCTGCTGGGCTGCGAGGCGCTGCTGCGCTGGCGCGACCCGGACGAAGGCTTGATCATGCCCGGCCGCTTCATCCCGGTGGCCGAGGACACCGGCCTGATCGTGCCGCTGGGCCGCTGGGTGCTGGACCAGGCCTGCCGCCAGGCCAGCCTGTGGCTGCGCGCCGGACTGGAGCCGATGCGGGTGGCGGTCAATGTGTCCGCCCATCAGCTGATGCGCCACGACTTCATCGACGACGTGCGCGAGGCGCTGCAGCGGCACGCGCTGCCCGGCCACTGCCTGGAGCTGGAGGTGACCGAGAGCACGCTGATGGCCGACGCCGACCTGGCCTCGCGCCAGCTGGCGGTGATCAAGGCGATGGGCGTGCGGCTGGCGATCGACGATTTCGGCACCGGCTACTCCAGCCTCGCCTACCTGAAGCGCTTCGCGCCGGACCTGGTGAAGATAGACCGCTCCTTCATCAGCGACCTGCCCGGCGACGAGGAGAATGCCGCCATCGTCAGCGCCATCGTCCACCTGGCCGGCGCGCTGGGCATGGAAACGCTGGCCGAGGGCGTAGAAAACGAGAACCAGCAGCGCTTCCTGCAGACGCTGGGCTGCGAGGCGATGCAGGGCTACCTGCTGGGCAGCCCGCTGGCCGAGGAAATGATGACGCGGCGGCTGGAGCAGCAACAGCGGCGTCCCATGGCAACGGCCTAGGCCGCTCAGCGCGGCGAAGCCAGCCAGCCGCCGACGGCCAATACCAGCAACACCAGCGCGGCGGCCGCGCCAACATCCAGCAAGCGCGCCAGACCCATTCCGCCGATCAACGTCAGGTGCGCCGACGCCAGCGCACTGCGGACGGCGAAGGCCGGGCGGTAGGCGCGGAACAGCGTCAGGCTCAGCATGCCGGCCGCGGCCATGCCCAAGGCCAGCGGCGCGCTGTCGTTCAACAACAGCCCCAGCCCCACGCCGCAAGGCACGCCCACCAGCGCGGCGCTGACGCGCTGCCAGCTCTTGTCCCGCGCCGCGGACCAGCCGCCGACGCAGACGCTGGCCGCGGACCACACCAGCCATTGCCCGCCAGGCAAACGGTTTGCCGCCGCCCACCAGGCCAGCAGGCCGACGCAGACGAAAGCCAGCCCGAACGCAGGCGCCTCGCCCGGCTTGCGCTCGGCGCCGCCGCGGCGGCCGGCCAGCAGATGCAGCGCCCAGGCGGCCAGCGCGCCGCCCGCGAGCCAGGGCAGTTCCGCCAGCGGGGACGCGCCGCGCTCGGCCATCTCATAAGCCAGGTACAAGGCCGGAATGAAGGTGAAGTTGGCGACCGAGCGCCAGGCGGCGCGATGGCGACCCAGCCGGCATCCCAGCTCGGCGGCCAGGCCGCAGGCCAGCGCGAAGCTGGCGGACCAGCGCCACAGCCAGGCCAGCAGCAAAACCCCGCCCAGCGCCGACCCGGCCTGGACCAGACTGGCGAGCGCACCCAGCCGGCCGCGCTCCATCGCGATCAAACAGCACGCCGCCAGCATGCCGCCGCTCAGCCAGCGCGCGTCGCCGGCCGCCAACGCCATGGCCAGCGCCGGCAACAGCAGGACTGCGGACCGCGAGGCCAGATAACCGTCGCAGTGCCGCGCCAGCGCGGCGGTCACACCGCCTCCAGCTGCTCCTGGGTGACGATGCCGGCGATCGTCGCCAGTTGCCGCATCGACATCTGGTGCTCCTCCTCGCTGGCCGCCGCGCAGGCGGGCTCCAGCACCAGCACGCGGTAGTCGCGGTCGTGCGCGTCGCGCACCGCGGCTTGCACCGCCCAGGTGCTGCTGACGCCGGCCACCACCAGCCGCTCGATGCGCTGCGCGCGCAGCACCGCTTCCAGGCCGGTGGCGTAGAAGGGGCTGACGCGGTGCTTGGCGACCACCGCGTCCTCCGGGCGCACGTCCAGGTCGGGATGGAAGGCGGTGCCCTCGCCCTGCAGGTTCAGCGCCTGCAATTCGGCCGCGCGGCTGAAGATGGCCGAGCCCTGCGGCATTTCGACGTAGGACGGCGAAAAACCCACCTTGACATGGATCACCGGCCAACCGCGCGCGCGCGCCAGCGCGATCGCGCGGTTGGCCTCGGCGATCACGCCGCGCTCGGCGGCGTGGCCGGCGCAACGCGCCACTCGGCCCTGCGGATGCATGATGTCGATGATGTAGTCCAGCGTCAGCAATGCGGTTTTCATGCTTGCTCCTTGATCGGTGTCGGTTCGGACGCGGCCAGCCGCTCCAGCAGTGCGCCGGCCCGCAGCAGGATGTCGCGCTCCTCGGCGCTCAGACCCTGCAGCGCTTGCTGCAGCCAGCCGTCGCGCAGCTGGCGGTTGCGCCGCAGCGCCGCCTCGCCGGCTTCGGACAGCCCGACGCGCACCCGGCGGCCGTCGTCCGGGTCCTGGGTGCGGCGGATCAGTCCCGAAGCGTCCAGTTCGCGCAGCGCGCTGGCCAGGTTGGACGAACGCAAGTTCTCGCGGCGCGCCAGCTCGGTCGGCGTGATGTCGCCGCCGGCGCGGTCGATCGCGCCCAGGATGGTCAGCAGCCCGAAAGGCAGGACATCCATACTGCCCTGGCGGCGCAGCCTGCGCACCATGGACATCAGTTGCCGGCGCAACAGGCTGGCTTCGAGGGTCGGAAGAGAATCGGCTTGGCTCATTTATCTATTTTTACATAGCTATATAAACATAGCAATACGACTGTAATTCTCCTTCTTACAATCTCTATTCTTGGATCGTACTTTCCTGCTTGCCGTCAGCCACACCTCTCCGTGGCATGCTCACTCGCCTTGCGTACCGCCCGTTCCACATCTTGGATATCCAACACCTGATGAACCAAGCCCAACGCCAACAAATCAACCAGATAATCCCGCCCGAAAATGGGCGCACCTTCCCAGTCGGACCCCGTTCCTCCCAACATCACTGGAGCGGTGACGATGACCCGTCGGCCTTGTATCGTATCCACCGCGTAATCGTCGTCTTCAATCTTCCACGCCAACTCGCCTGCGATCATCTGTCCCCCCATTTACGTCAACAGCCGCAGCGCCGGCACGGACGCCAAACACAATGCCAAAGTCCGCGCCAGCCCTTCCGGCTCCAGCCAGATCAAGCTCATATCAGCAATACACCACCGAGAACGGCTCCCCCGCCCTTTCAATCAATATAAACTTCCAATAAAAACAATAAGTTCCGGCCGAATCTCAATCACATGCCAAAATGATACTCATGCTTTTGGCAGCTCCAACATACCATTCATTCATTGTATTTCGCCACAAAATATGCATTTTGCGCAATCAAAAAAAATAATTAGTGCACAAAATGCAATGACATGTAGCTTTCTCTATTTGTCATTCTTGCGGTTTGCTGCTAGCATTTTTTTTTCAGCGAATAGAATCTCCCGTCGTGATTGACGACTTCAAATCTCTTTTCCTAGTCCGGCTCGCTCAATTGCTCGATGCGACAGGCATCGCCGAGCGCGAGCGCACCGCCTGGCTGCGCGATCTGCTTGGGATCGATCTTTCCAGCGCAAACCGCAAGCTGAAAGGTGGAATCGCCTTCAATATCGAGGAATTAGCCAAGGTCGCAAAAACCATCCATTGTTCGGCGGACTATCTGCTCGGCCTGACAGAAAACAGCGGATGCAATCCGCTTCCCGGTCTGACTTTTCAAGGACTCGGCATCCAAACCACGCTGCTCTGCGACCGGTTGCCTGCACAGGAAGCCATGGCTGTCGCAGCCAGGACGCCAGGCGAGGCTGATGGCGGCGAAGCGATGATCGCCTGGATCTCATGTCAAAGCAGTGCGCAATACGCACAACTGGTCGGATGGAAAGATGCTGAACACGGCGGCTGGTGGGTGGGAGGCCGAGACGAGGCG
The DNA here is from genome assembly GCF_000007705.1 of Chromobacterium violaceum ATCC 12472. NCBI lineage: Bacteria > Pseudomonadati > Pseudomonadota > Betaproteobacteria > Neisseriales > Chromobacteriaceae > Chromobacterium > Chromobacterium violaceum. The sequence continues at coordinate 575,461 of NC_005085.1, read as the reverse complement.
CCGGAACAGGCAGCCTTGCACCGCGTCTATGCGTCGCTGAGGCTAGACGCATCGATCAGTGCTTACAGGGTAGCGGTATTAGATGACCGCGCCGAAGCCGCTGAAGTGATGCAGGGATTTCTAGAACAAGCTGGCTACGAGGCCGATACCTATACCTGCGTCGCCGACCTGAGCCAGTCCTTGAAACGCACTCGCTACGACGCCTTTGTTCTCGACTGGTCGATGGGAAGGGGCGAGACCACTGAGGGATTGATGGAGGAAATCCGCCGACAGCATGCGGGTACACCCATCATGCTGATCACCGGCGAAGCCAGCGAGCTAGAGATCGAACGGGCAATCGACCAGCACGGCGTCCGCTACTTTCAAAAAACCGGGCTATTCAAGCCCATCATCGCTCAATTGAAAAAAGACCTGCGGGAACGGGGCTGAGTGCATCAGTCACGCCTCTTCCACCGGCAGGCGGGCGACAAACACCGAGCCCTTGCCCGCCTCACTGCTGGCCAGGTACGCCTCTCCTCCCATCAGCGCCGCAATTTTCCGGACAATCGCCAATCCCATGCCCGCGCCACCGCGGTTCCTGCCCTTACATTGGCTGAATGCCTCAAACAAGGCGCCGCGCTCATGCTCCGGTATGCCGATTCCGGTATCGCTGACCGCCAGTACCAGACAGGGCTGCGGCGCATCCCGGTCCAATGCCAGCTCCACGCCGATTTCGCCTAGGTCGGTGTAGCGTAACGCATTGGAAATCAGGTTGCCGGCCACCTGCCGGACCCTAGTCGCGTCAGCGCATACTTCCCGGCCCGCCGCCTCCGCCGCCGAAAACGATAGAAGCAAGCCCTTGGCCCGCGCCGCCTGCTGGAACTCCCCGACGACGCCTGCCACCAATTGGCTTGGCGAAAACACCACCGGCCTCAGCGTCATCCGGCCTGCGTCCAGCCTACCCATGTCCAGCAGATCCTGCATCAACTTGGACAGGTAATCCGCAGCGGTTCTGACATTGGCGATGGTCCGTTGCGCCCTGGGATCGGCTATTTGATCGGACAGCAGCTCCACTCCGCCCTGTATCGTGTGTAACGGCGTCAGAATCTCGTGGCTGACCGTGGACAGCATCGTGGAACGCGCCAACGCGGTTTGCACTGCCTCTTCTTTCGCCTGCCGCGCGGCAGCGATGACACCCCGCTGCAATTCAATGATTTCCTGCCGCCGTATCGCCTTCCACAGCTCTCGCGCCAGAAACACCGCCAGCACAGCCCAGGCGATCAGACAACCCAGCGCGAAATTGCGCAGCCGCAGCGTTTGTTCGATCGACGCGTCCCGCAGCCTGACCTCTTCCAGATGCGCCGCCATGACCAGCTCCGCAACCACCGGGGACATTTCGTCCAAGGCGGTTCTCAACGATTTCATCACCGTGGCATCATGTCGCGCCGCAGGAAACAGCATAGCGGCGCGCGCCATGAAGCTGGCGATCCGTTCCAGAAGGGCCGCGTAGCCGGCATTCTTACGCAGTTGCGGTGAAACCGAACGATTCAACACCAGGTATTTAGACTCCAGCACATCGTAGGCGATCTGCAGGTCATCGAACGTCTCAACGCCCAACGCATAGGCATTGGCCTCGCCATACAGACGCTGCACTGCGTAGCGATACTGCGAGGCGGCCCAGTAATATCCTTCACCCGGCCCCGCAGCCTGCTCCAACGCGTCCTTGGAGAACAGCGTGCTCTGCACGTACAAGAAACACAGCATGGGCAACAGGACGACCATGAAGAAAAAGATCAGCCAGGGCCTTCCGCGCTGGGCATTGGCATAGAGCTTCATCAGCGCACCACGATATACCTGACCTGCCAGGCCAGCTTGGCGTCCGACTTCACTTTCTGCAACTCAGAGAAATCGCTGACCGGATACATGACCCACAATGGGCCAAAATCGCGTCGCTCCAACGGCTTGCCGTTGAGGAAGCGGGCCATGATCGGATGGTAGCGAGCCAGGTCGCTGATCGGCAGGGTGACCTTGTAGTCGTCGTAGGTCACAACGTCGATCTGGGCGCCGCGCGCGCCGGCCGTCCGCAGAATATCGTCGATTGCCGGGCCAGAGAATGCGGACTTGGGCGTCCATGTTGTCTTGGTCTGGATAATCCGCTGCGGCAGCTTCAGCAAGTCTTGCTCGCTGAAACGGTATTCGCGCCGCGCGGCGTCATTGAAGACGCCGATATTCCCCTTCACCACCAGAATGGCGTCGGCGGCCTGGACAATGCCGGCCCCCGCCAACCACAACAGCCCGCCCAGCCAGAACCCCATGCCTTTTCGCATTTCTCTCCCCTGCTGCCCCAAAGGCGGCCATCCGCCCGATCGGCAAAGCAGCTAGCCTACCATCATGGGGGACATCGGAAAATGCGCTCAACATTTCAATGAAACGCTGAAAATTACAATAGCAATCCATCCTTGGTGCCGCCCCTCTCCGCCGCGGCTCAATCGAACCGCAGCGTGTAGCGCGATTCCGCCGACATCGCGGTGCCGGCGCGCAGGATCACCGACCAGCCCTTGGACAGCTGGTAGGCCAGCTTCACCGCCTGGTCGGCGCTGCTGATGCCGTACTCGTAGCCCAGGTAGAGCTCGCGCGTCAGCTGGCGGCCCACCGTCACCACCTGCTCGGCCGGGCTGACCGTGCCGTTGGCCAGCGTCTTTTCCTTGCGGCTGGACACGCCCAGGTCGTCGAACAGGCCGATGCGGTCGTTGATCGAGCCGGCCAGCATCATGCCCGCCGACGCCGCCAGATCGTTGTTGTCGCGGTCGCCGCTGGCGGGACGGCCCAGCACCAGCCAGGCCAGCCTGTCCTTCTCCGCCATCGGCTCGTCGCTGATCAGCCTGACCTTGGGCGCGGCCACCGAGCCGCTGACCTCGACGCCCGCTCCCACCGGCGACAGCCGGCGCTTCGCCTGGACGTTGAGCAGCGGATTGTCCAGCGGGCCGTTGAAGGTGATGGCGCCGAAGGTGATGTCCAGATCCTGGCCGTAAGCCTTGTAGCGGCCCTTGACCACCTTGACCTGGCCCTTGGCGGCCGGCGCCTCGCCCGGATTGGCGCTGACATGCACCATGCCGGACAGCTCCACGTCCAGCCCCTGGCCGGTGAAGCGGAAGCGATCTCCCAGATCCAGGTCCAGCGCCACCGTCAGCGGCATGCTGGCGAAGGAGGAGGGCTCCGGCGCGGGACGCCCCACCACCACCACGTCGCCGCCCAGATCGGGCGCGCCCATCTTGGGCAGGCCGATGCGGCCCTGGTCGGCGCGGATGCGGCCGCTCAGCGACAGCTTGCCGCCGACGAAGGCCAGCTCGCTCTGGCCGGACACCACCAGGCGGCGGCCCGGCCGGTCGAACACGCTGAAGCTCTGCAGCGCCACCTTGACCCGCGCGTCGGGCAGATCGTCGCTGAGATCCAGCGTGCCGCTGGCGGTGACGTCGCCCTTGCCGCTGACGAAGCGCAGCTGCTGCAAGGTCAGCTTGCGGCCGTCGATGCGGGCCAGCAGATTGCCGTCGCCCAGCGCGATGCCGGTGCGGCGGTCGGCGAATTTCAGCTGCTCGCCGCGGATCTGGCCCAGCGCCTGCGGCGCCGCCAGCGGACCGCTGAGTTCCAGACTGGCCTGCAGCTGCCCGCCCAGTTCCAGGCCGGGCCCGGACAGCTCGGCCAGCGAAGACAACGCCGGCAGACTGGCGCGCAGGGCGCCGGACAGGGGCGTGCGGCCGTCGATGTGGCCGCCGTTCCACGGCAGGCTGCCCTGACCCTGCGCCTGGGCGAAACGGCTGTCCAGGTTCAGCTTGAACGCCAGCCGGCGGCCGTCCAGATCCAGGTCCACCCGCGCGGTCTTCAGGCCCAGCGGCACCGGACGGCCCTTGCCTTGCGGCAGCTGCACGTCGCCGCCGCTGCGCCACACCGCCAGCTGGCCCTGGCCGGAAGGCGACAAGCCCCAATCGGCGTCGAACTGCAGGTTCTGCTCCAGCGGCAGCTTCAGCAGCGGCCCCAGCTCGGACAGCTTGACGCCGCGCGCGCTGCCGCGGCTGCTGAGCGCGCCGCTCGCCTGCCGGGTGAAGTCCGTCACGTTGAGGCTGCCGCCCAGCAAGGCCAGCCGGGTCGCGCCCAGCTTCACCATCCCGTCGGCGCCGATCTGCAGCGCGGCCGGGGCCAATAGGCTGAGGCCGGGCTTGCCCGTCAAATCCAGTTTCTGCACGCTGCCCTGCCAGCCGCCGCGTTCTGCCAGGCCGCCGCTGGCGGCCAGCTGCAGGGCGTAGTTGAGCTCGTCGACGCGGAAGCGGCCGTCCAGTTGCAGGCTGTGGCGCGCGCGGGTGCCGGACGCGCGGGCATGCAGCTGCTCGGCGCGCACGCCGCCCGCCTGCAGCGCGGCCACATCCAGGCTGAGCTGGAAAGGACTGGCCTGGTCGGCCTTGACGTTGCCGGCGAACTGCAGCGACTGCAGCGCCACACCACCGGGCAGCTTCAGCCGGTCGGCCTGCAGCTTGGCGTTCAACAGCGGCGCCTTGGGCACGCCGGCCAGCTCGCCCTGGCCTTGCACGGTGCCGGCAAAGCCCGGCCCCAGCAGCGACAGATTGGGCGCGTTGATCGCCAGCTTCAGCTTGTCGCCGGCCACGCCGTAGCTGCCATTGGCCTGCAGCCGGTTGTCGGCCAGGCGGATGTCCATCAGCAGCTGCTTGAGCCGGCGCGCATCCAGCAGCACGCTGGCGTTGCCGGACAGCGGCGCGCCGGACAGCTTGCTGGGCGCGAACTGCAGCTTGGCGCCCACCTCCATCGGCTCGGCCAATTGGCCGGCCATCTTCAGCGTGGCGTTCAGGTCGCCCTTGGGCAGGCTGGGCTGCAAGCGGGACGGATCGGCGTGGCTGAGCGCGCCGTTCAGCTCGAACAGCTGCCGTCCGGCCAGGCCCAGCTTGCCGTTGACGCTGACCGCGCCGCCGCCGGTGCCCAGCTCCAGCTTTTTCAGCAGCAGCGCCGGCTGCTTGCCCTCGGTCAGCTCCACCAGCGCGTCGGCGCGCAGCTGGCCGCCTTTCAGCTGGGCGGCGACGCGGGGCGCCGTCGGCGCGCCTTCCACCGTGACGCGTCCGCCTATGGTTTCGTCCGGCGCGGCTTCGTGCAGCTGGCGCAGCGACACCTTGCTCAAGTCGGCGGCCAGTTTGATCGCGCCGGGTTTGAATTCGCCCGACAAGTCCACTCTGCCGCCGGCGGTCTCGGCATGGCTTCCGTACAGCTCCAGCGCCTTCTCGTCGGCGCGGAATTCGCCGACCAGCAGCGACAGCGGCAGCTTGTGCGCCGACAGCGCGCCGGGCTCGGTATTGATCAGGGTCAGGCCGCCCTTGACCCGCTGGCCGGCATCCGGCTCGGCGAACACCGCGAAACTGAGCCGCCCTTGGGGCCAGGCCGGCATCAAGGACTGCGGATTGATGTTGCCGACGCGGGCATCCAGCCGCGCCAGCCGGTTGAAGGGATTGGCGTCGAACGGGCGCAGCGCGCCGGACAGCTCCACGCTGACGCCCTTGCCGTCCATCTGCCCCGAGAAGGCCGGCTTGAGCAGATCGCCGGCCAGCTTCAGCCTGGCCTTCACCGCCACCTGCTCCAGCTCGCCCTGCGCGGCCAGTTGGCCGGACAAGGGGAACGGCGACGCGGCGGCCAGCTCCAGCCCGGCGTTGACGCCGCCCCACGGCGTGTCCAGCCGCTGCAATTTCAGCCGGTGGCGCGCGCCGTCGTAGTCATAGCCCGCTTGCAGCCGGTACAGGCTGACATGGGCCGGCTCCAGCGTCAGGCTGGCCAGCGACAACTCGCCGACGCGGACCTTGAGCGGCAGCGCCAGCGAACGCGGCGCCTCCAGCGGCGCGGGTTTTTCCTCGGGCTTGGGCCGGCTCTGTACGCGCACGTGGCCCAGCGCCAGCCGGTCGATGTCCAGCCTGCCGCGCCACAGCTCAGCGGGATGCCAGTCCAGCTTCAGCGATTCGATGTCGACATCGTCGCCGGCGCTGCGCACGCGGACGTCGCGCAGCGAGAAGCCTTGCCACAGCGCGCCGTCCACCGCGCCGACGCTGAACAGGCCGCCGCTGAGGCGGCTGGCGCCATGCAGCGCCCAGGCAAAGCCGGCCGGACTGGCGCTGATCCAGCCCAGCAGGGCCAGCAGCAGCGCGAAAGCCAGTGCCAGCGCACCGAAGAAGACGCGCCAGCGCCGCGGCCGGCGCGGAGGAGTCGGCGCCTGCTCGGGCGCCTCGGTTTGGGGTGTCTGCTTGTCGCTCATGGAATCAGAAGGCCAGGCCCAGGCTGAGGTTCCAACGGATCTTGCCGTCGCGCTCCGCCTTGGCGATATCGAAGGACAGCGGCGCCACCGGACTCATCCAGCGCACGCCGACGCCGTTGGCGTGCTCGGGCTGGAAGCCTTTCCAGCTGTCGCCGGCGTTGCCGGCGTCGGTAAACAGCGCCAGGTACCAGTCCGGCTTGATCGGGATCTGGTATTCAAGGCTGCCGGTGGCCACCACGCGGCCGCCCAGCACCGAGCCGTTGGGGCCGGGCAAGCCCAGGCTCTGGTAGTCGTAGCCGCGCACGCTGTTGGCGCCGCCGGCGCGGAACAGCAGCGTGGACGGCACCTGGGCGCCGTCGCGCGCCCATACCTGTCCCAGCTCCACCCGGGCGACCAGGGTGCCGTACTTGGGAAACGGCGACCAGTAGCCGACCGCGCGGCCATAGGCGCGCACCAGCGAGGTGGTGGAACCGAACTGGCCCACCGAACCGGACAGCCGGCCGTCCAGCAGGTAGCCGCTGCGCGGCCGCATCAGGTCGTCCACCGCGCGCTGGGTCCAGCCGTACACCAGCTGGGTGACGTGGGTGTCGCTGGTCAGCACGCCGCCGGCCTCGGCGCTTTCCTTCAGGAACTCCACCCCCATCCGCGCCTCGATATTGCCGCGGCTGCGGATGCGCCACACGCCGGCGTCCACCGTGTTGGTCTTCAGGCCCTGCACCGTTTCCGACTTGAACGAGCTGGTGATGGAATGGGAATAGCCGTCGGACTGGCGCGGGAAGCCCAGGCCGAAGCTGACCGCCTGCTGGTCGCGTTTCCAGTCCAGCAGCAGCGAGCCGGTGTAGCCGCGGCGGAAGATGTTGTAGTGGTCGTAGCCGACCCGCACGCCGGGTCCCTCGACCGAATCGTAAGTCAGGCCGAGCTCCACCTTCTGCCTGGGCATCTCCACCACGTCCACCGTCACCGGCACGCGGTTGTCGACGATGTGGTCGAAATCGGCGCTGACGATCACCGATGAGAAATGCGGGTCCTGTTCCAGCGCCGACTGGTAGGCTAGCACCTTGTCCTGGCTGTACGGCGAGCCGGGATTGAAGTCGGCCATGCCCAACGCCACCTTTTCCGGATAGCGTTTGACCCCGTTGACGGTGATCTTGCCGAAACCGATCATCGGCCCGCTGTCCAGCTTCACCTCCAACGTGGCGCGGCGGGTGGCGGGGTCGATCCGCGCCTCGCTGGACACGATGCGCGCCTTGGGAAAGCGGTCGGCCTGCACCTTGCGCAGCACCGCGCGCTTGCCCGCGTCCCAGTCCGCCTGGCGGTAGGGCGCGCCCATCGGCAGCGTCCACGCCTCCAGCACCTGGGCCAGGCGCTGCTGGTAATCGTCCTGCTGGCGGATATCGCCATCCAGCCGGATGGTGACGTCGTCGATCAGCACCGGCTCGCCTGGGCTCACCTTGACCCGCACCCGGTTGCCGCCCTCCAGCGACGCGTCCACCCTGGCGCCGAAATAGCCCTCGGTCTCCAGCAGCTTCTTCGCCTCGTCCGGCGTGCTCTTCACCAGCGCGTCCAACCAGCCCGGGTCCACGTCCGGGTCCTTCTGGCCCTCCACCAGCTCCAGGTTGTCGCGCAGCAATTGCGCCAGATCGGACGGCGCGTCGATATCCACGCTGTACTCGATGCCGGCCTGCGCCTGGGCCGCCGCCAGACAGGCGGCCAACGCCAATAGCCGCCCGGAGCGGCATGCGGAAAAACGCGGCGGCAGAATGGAGAAACGTGGCATGGTTCGGTTCACAGGGGGATGCTGCATGGTAACGGAAGTCGGCCAGGCTGGCGACCGGCAAGCGATTGTCAAACAAGGGTTGTCTGACCATGGCCGGCCTCATCTAGTTCACTTCCTCCCCATCATGGCGAAGGCATGAAAGCTGAAAAAGCGCGCAAGCGCGCTTATTCTCCGCTCGCCCAGGACGCGCATCGCGGCGGCCGGGCCTCAGCCGACAGCCGGCTCCAATTGCAGGCGAAACCGCACCCGGTGCTGGCCCGGCCCGCTGTAGTCGTACACGACGGGAACGCCATCCTCCACCCCGTCGCCAGGCAGCAATTCGAAGCCCATCTGCCGATGGAAGGCGATGGAGCCGGCATTGCCCGGCGAGGTGATCGCCAGCACTTCCGCGCAGCCCCGCTCGCGCGCCGCGTCGAAGAAGCGGCGGTACAAGCCGCGCCCCAGCTCCCGGCCGCGGACCGACGGCGCGACGCCGACGAAGTGGATGTAGGCGGCTTCCGGCCGCGTCTGCGACTGGAAACCCACCAGGAAGCCGACGATCTCCTCGCTGTCCACCGCCGCGAAGCCGGTGCCGGAGAAATGGTCGAAGAACATGCGGTGCAGCAGGTGGCGCACCTGCCGCCCGCCCCACCAATCGTCCATCACTGAGGAAATGAACGCGAAGTCGTCGGATTGAATCTGTCTGATCCGCATGCTGTGAACCTCCTGTCGGCCGCCGCCTGGCCAAAACCGCATTATGCCATTGATATTTCCAGCGAAAACCGACTGTTCCCCGAGGCCGTGCTCGCGACAACTAAGTATTTGTTCGTACAAAAACCATCTATGTTGAAGCACGGCCGCCCGCACACGCCGCGGCCGCTCCCTTTCCCCAGGCGGAGCGACCATGTTCGATAGCAGCGACAAAGGCATCATGCTGAAGGCCATCATGGTCGCCGCGCCCATCCTGCTGTGCATGGGCCTGCTGCCGGTGCTGTCCTTCTACATCGAGAAAATGGAAGAGAACGGCCGCGCCCAGATCGTCGAATACATCGCCATCGCCCAGGCCGCGATGGAAGTGAAATTCGACGCCGCGGACCTGAACGGCTGGCAGACCGGCTACGCCTTCGACATCGTCCGCAACATCGAGGGGGCCAGCCACGACGACGCCATCTCCCGATCGGAATTCCTGCGTTCGGCCGACAACTTCCGCCGCGATATCCAGACCCTGCGCGGAATGGCGCTCAGCGCCGACCAGCGCAGCCAGCTGGACAGCGTGCAGCGGGATTTCAACGCCTTCATGGAGCGGGACCGCGACATCATCGCCATGTACCGCTCCGGCGACGCCGCCCAGCGCGACAAGGCATCCAAGCTGGTGATGGGCGAGGAAATCCAGATCTTCACCCACATCTCGCAGAACACCAACGCGCTGGCGGTGTCCATCACGCTGGACCTGATGAAGAAAGTGGCCCAATCCAATTCCTACGGCATCGTCGCCCGCTGGATCATGCTGGTGATGTGGATCATCGCCAGCGCGATGGCCATCCTGCTGGTGCGGCTGCTGCACAAATGGCTGGGGCAAATGCGCAGCCTGATGCAAAAGCTGGAAGCCCTGGCAGGCACCGACGAGCTGACCCAGCTGCCCAACCGCCGCACCTGGGACATCCAGATAGAAATGATGCTGGCCACCGCGCGCCGCTACCGCCAGCCCATCGCGGTGGCGCTGTTCGATCTGGACCATTTCAAGCAATTCAACGACAGCTACGGCCACCCCGAAGGCGACCGGCTGCTGCGCGAGGTGGCGGTGCTGATCAAGTCGCGGATGCGGCAATCGGACCTGTTCGCCCGCTTCGGCGGCGAGGAGTTCGTGCTGGCGCTGATGGACTGCAATCTGGACCAGGCCGCCGCCCGCATCGAATCGCTGCGCGGCAATCTGCCGGATCAGCAGACCTTTTCCGTCGGCGTCACCGTGTGGCTGGAGGGCGAGCGGATACACAGCACGCTGGCGCGGGCGGACAAGGCGCTGTATCTGGCCAAGAACGGCGGACGGGATAGGGTGGTGAGCGTGGAGCCGCCGGCGCCGGGACGGCGACCAGAGGCGGCGGATTAGCGCCGGCCAACCATTTATTGTGCAGTTTGCTGCGCGATGCTGCATAAAAAACGCCTTGCCGGGGCACCCGCAGCAAGGCGATTTCACCGGGTTCAACCCAGCGCGTCAGACCTTCAGTCGCAACGCCCAAGCGCGCAGCGCTTCCAACTGTTGCGCCACCAAGCCCTGCAGGCGCTCATCGGTCAGATTGCCATCGCCATCAAAACCACCAGCAAAAGCGTTGGCAAAGACTTCCGGCTTGTTCAGCGGAAGCAGGTCGAGAAACACGCAGGTTTGCCGAAGATGGTACTGCGCGCGAGAAGTGCCCATGCCGCCGCCAGCCCCCATGATGGCGACCGGTTTACCGGCCAGCAGCTTGTTCTCCGGCTCGCGTGATGCCCAATCCAGCGCGTTTTTCAGGGCCGGCGCCATGGAATAGTTATATTCCGGACAGGCCAGCAGCAAGGCGTCGGCCTCGCCGATCTGCTCCAGCAGACGCGCAACCGGCGCCGGTTTGCTGGCTAGGTCGGCATTGTAAAACGGCACCTCGGACAAATCGGCAATCTGCAGTTCCATACCAGCCGGAAGGCAGCTGGCTGCATGGCGCAGCAGACCCATATTGGCGGAGGCGCGGCGCAGGCTGCCGCAAATACCCAGTACTTTGATCGTGCTCACGGTGGATCCTTTTGGGATAGAACAACGCCATTGTAGGAGGCATCGGATGCGCTGTCAGGAGAGTCGGCTCTTTGACCGCTTCGGATGGTCGGCAGGCGTGTGACTGGGCTTGACCCAAATCCCCGCCAAGCAAACAGCCGCCACCATTTAAAGCAAAGGCCCGCCAAGCGGGCCGACATTGCCTGTTCCACAGCCATTAGCCGGCTATCCGTCCCATCCGCTCCGCCAGCCGCAAATGGCAGGCCGCGGCCAGTTTGACCAGGTCGGTATTGTTCACCGGCATCCGGCCCGGCTCGGCGATCAACTCCGCCAAACCCTCCAGCGTGGTGACGGAGCTGGTGAGGCCGATCAGCTTGCCGTGCGGCCAGCGCTGCTTGTTGTGGCGTTCGTAATCCAGCGCCACCACCCAGCGCGAATGCTGCCAAGGCCCAGGGCCGCGCAGTACCGCCTCCATCACCGCCCGACTCACCTGCTGCGCCGCCTCGGCGGCAAGCGCCAGCGCCAGATGCAGGCTCTCTGGTGGCCACCCCGCCCTCATGCAGCAAAGCCGGCCGCGTCTCCTCCTGCCACCAGCGCCGCAGCCGTCTTGCGCCGGGCTTCTTCACCCGCCGGACAAGCTCATCGAGTTCGTCTTCGGACAGGCACCGCACCGGCTCGTCCGCCGGGCGGAACCGGCACCAAAATCATCCGTCCGCGAAGCGGACACCAAACCGCACACCGTGCGCGGTAAACGTTGGGCTTCGCTGCGCTCAGCGCCAACCTACACGCCAACGAATCCTAGGCCATCTGAAACATAGAACAGCACCAACTCGCCAACATCCCCCATCAGCGCAAGCCGGCTCCAAAGCCATTCCCAAGGTTTTAAGCCGCCGGTTGTCCGACGCGGGGCGACGTTAGCGCCCCGCTAGTTCCGGCGGCTCCTTGGGAATGGTTTTGGAGCGGGGGTTTCGCCGCGCTGTTGGGGCGGCCTGGGATTGCCAAGGGGCTGGCCGCACAGCCCCTGGCCCGTCCGCCGGGCGGAACCGGCACCAAAATCATCCGTCCGCGAAGCGGACACAAAACCGCAATACCATAATCGGTGCGTCGCCCCTTCCGGGTGACGCACCCTACCCGCACAGCTCCCCAACCAGCCCCACCATCAAAATCCATCGCCCGCGAAGCGGACACAAAACCACAACACCACAACCGGTGCGTCGCCCCTGCGGGGTGACGCACCCTACCTACGGAGGCGGAATACCCGCTTAGCGGACTTCCGCCCTACGCTACCCGCTTATCATGTCATCCGACAAAAACAAAAAGGGCAAGCACCCAGGCTTGCCCTTTCTCCATCTGACGGCGGTCAAACCGCCGATCAAACTTACTTCTTGCGCTGCGGCGGCAAGTCCGTGCAGGTGCCGTGCGCCACTTCCGCCGCCATGCCGATGGACTCGCCCATGGTCGGGTGCGGGTGGATGGTCTTGCCGATGTCGGTCGCGTCGCAACCCATCTCGATGGCCAGGCACACTTCGCCGATCATGTCGCCGGCGTGCGGGCCGACGATGCCGCCGCCGATGATCTGGTGGCTTTCGGCGTCGAAGATCAGCTTGGTGAAGCCTTCGTCGCGGCCGTTGGCGATGGCGCGGCCGGAGGCGGCCCACGGGAACACGCCCTTCTCGATCTTCAGGCCCTGCTTCTTGGCTTCGTCCTCGGTCACGCCCACCCAGGCCACTTCCGGATCGGTGTAGGCCACGCCCGGGATCACGCGGGCGTCGAAGTAGGACTTCATGCCGGCGCAGTTTTCCGCCGCCACGTGGCCTTCATGCACGCCCTTGTGCGCCAGCATAGGCTGGCCGACGATGTCGCCGATGGCGAAGATGTGCGGCACATTGGTGCGCTGCTGCTTGTCCACCTGGATGAAGCCGCGGTCGGTCACCGCGATGCCGGCGTTTTCCGCACCGATCAGCTTGCCGTTCGGCGCGCGGCCGGTGGCGTACAGCACCAGGTCGTATCGTTGCGGTTCCTTCGGAGCCTGCTCGCCCTCGAAGGTCACCCACACGCCGTCTTCCTTCGGCTCCACGGCCACGGTCTTGGTGTTCAGCATGATGTTGTCGAAACGGTGGGCGTTCCACTTCTGCCATACCTTGACCAGGTCGCGGTCGGCGCCCTGCATCAGGCCGTCCAGCATTTCCACCACGTCCAGGCGCGCGCCCAGCGTGGAGTAGACGGTGCCCATTTCCAGGCCGATGATGCCGCCGCCGATGATCAGCATGCGGTCGGCCACGCCCTTCAGCTCCAGCGCGCCGGTGGAGTCCACCACGCGCGGGTCGTTCGGGATGAACGGCAGCTTCACCACGCGGGAGCCGGCGGCGATGATGGCGTTCTTGAACTTGACGATCTTCTTCTCGCCGGACTCTTCGCGGCCCTTGCCGGTGGTCAGCGAGACTTCGATGTGGTGCGGATCGATGAAGTGGCCGTTGCCGCGCACGATCTCCACCTTGCGCGCCTTGGCCATGCCGCCCAGGCCGCCGGTCAGCTTGGCGATGACCTTTTCCTTGTAGCCGCGCAGCATGTCGATATCCACTTCCGGCTTGCCGAACTTGATGCCGTTGGCGGCCAGGTGGCTCACTTCGTCGATCACCGCGGCGTTGTGCAGCAGCGCCTTGGACGGGATGCAGCCCACGTTCAGGCACACGCCGCCCAGGGTGGCGTAGCGCTCGACGATGACGACCTTCAGGCCCAGGTCGGCCGCGCGGAAGGCGGCGGAGTAACCGCCGGGGCCGCCGCCCAGCACCATCACGTCGCACTCGATGTCGGCGCCGCCGCTATGGCTGGCGGCCACCGGAGCGGCCTGCGGCGCGAAGCCGGCCTGGGTGGTGGCGGAGGCGACGCCGGTGGTTTCCACCGGTTTCACTTCCGCCGGAGCCGCGGCGGCTGCGCCGGCGGCTTCCAGGATGACGACCAGATCGCCCTCGGACACCTTGCTGCCCACGGTCACGCGCACTTCCTTGACGGTGCCGGCGGCTTCGGCCGGCACTTCCATGGTGGCCTTGTCGGTTTCCAGCGTGATCAGGCTGGCTTCTTTTTCAATCACGTCGCCCGGTTTGACGAACACTTCGATCACGTCCACGTTGTTGTGGCCGCCGATGTCCGGGACTTTCAATTCGATCAGATTGCTCATGGTTTTCCATCCGCAATATTGGGAGGCCGGCGCGGGGCCGGCCGCCTCGAGTCTGGGCTTGATTCCGTAGGGCGAAAGCCCGCAAAGCGGGCGTTCCGCCTACCTTCTGTACCGCAAAGGCGGAACGCCCCGCAGGGGCTTCCGCCCTACGATCACAGGATCAGACGGCGCACGTCGGACAGCAGCTTGCCCAGGTGCACGGTGAAGCGGGCCGCTGCCGCGCCGTCGATCACGCGGTGATCGAAGGACAGGGAGAGCGGGCACATCAGGCGCGGCGCGAATTCCTTGCCGTTCCACACCGGCTTGATCTGCGACTTGCAGACGCCCAGGATGGCCACTTCCGGCGCGTTCACGATAGGCGTGAAGCTGGTGCCGCCGATGCCGCCCAGGGACGAGATGGTGAAGGTCGCGCCCTGCATGTCGGTCGGCTTCAGCTTGCCTTCGCGGGCCAGCTTGGACAGGTCGGTCAGTTCCTGGGCGATCTGGCGCAGGCCCTTCTTGTCCGCGTCCTTGATCACCGGCACCACCAGGCCGTTAGGCGTGTCGGCGGCGAAGCCGATGTGGTAGTACTGCTTCAGCACCAGGTTGTCGCCGTCCAGCGAGCTGTTGAAGGTCGGGAAGGCCTTCAGCGCCTCGGCGGCGGCCTTGATGATGAAGGCCAGCGGGCTGATCTTCAGGCCGGACTTTTCCCATTCCTTGCCCACGGTCTTGCGGAAGTCTTCCAGCTCGGTGATGTCGCACTCGTCGTTGAACGTGACGTGCGGGATCATCACCCAGTTGCGCGACAGGTTGGCGCCGGAAATCTTCTGAATGCGGGACAGCGGCTTGGTTTCGATCGGGCCGAACTTGGCGAAGTCCACCTTCGGCCACGGCAGCAGGTCCAGACCCGCGCCGGAGCCGGCCGGCGCGGCGGCCGGGGCCAGCGCGGCCGGGTTCTGCATCACGCCCTTGACGAAGGCTTTGACGTCGTCTTCGGTGATGCGGCCCTTGCGGCCGTTGCCCTTCACCTTGCCCAGGTCCACGCCCAGTTCGCGCGCCAGGCGGCGCACGGACGGACCGGCGTGGGCCTTGGAGAAGGCGATTTCGTCGATGGCGGCGGACACGGCGGCGGCGACCGGCGCCACGGCCGGCGCGGCTGCAGGCGCGGCGGCGACCGGGGCCGGAGCGGCCGGGGCTGCGGCCGGAGCCGGCGCAGCGGCTGCCGGGGCGGAGGCGGCTGCGACAGCGCCTTCCACCACGACGATCAGGTCGCCTTCGCTGACCTTGTCGCCCACCTTGATCTTCACTTCCACCACCTTGCCGGCGGCGGTGGCCGGCACTTCCATGGTGGCCTTGTCGGTTTCCAGCGTGATCAGGCTGTCGTCGACGGCGATTTCGTCGCCCACTTTGACGGTCACTTCGATCACGTCGACGCCGTTATGGCCGCCGATGTCCGGCACGCGGATTTCGCTGCGGCCGGATGCCGCCGGAGCGGCAGGCGCGGCGGCCGGGGCTGCTGCCGCCGGAGCCGGGGCAGCGGCCGGAGCGGCTGCGGGCGCCGGCGCGGCTGCCGCCGGGGCCGGAGCGGACGCGGCGGCGCCCACTTCCAGGATGGCGATCACGTCGCCTTCGGAAATCTTGCCGCCCACGACGGCTTTCACTTCCTTGATCACGCCAGCGGCTTCGGCCGGCACTTCCATGGTGGCCTTGTCGGTTTCCAGGGTGATCAGGGAATCGTCCACGGACACGGTCTGGCCCGGGGCGATGAATACTTCGATGATGTCTACGTTGCTGTGGCCGCCGATGTCGGGCACTTTCAGTTCGATCAGATTGCTCATGAGCTTTCCATTCGTAAGGCGGAAGCCCCTGCCGGGGCATTCCGCCGGATATCCGCTACAGATTCGCTTGCCGTGCAAAGATGGAAGGCCCCGGCCTGAGCCGGGGCTTCCATCCTGGAATTACACCTTCCAGCTCGGCAGCTTGTCGGTCTTGATGCCGTACTTGGCGATGGCCTCGGCCACCTTGGCGCCGTCAATCTTGCCGTCGCGGGCCAGGGCGGACAGGGCCGCCAGCGCCACGTGATAGCGATCCACCTCGAAGAAGGAGCGCAGGTTGGCGCGGCTGTCCGAGCGGCCGAAACCGTCGGTGCCCAGCACGACATAGCGGCCCGGCACATAGGCGCGGATCTGGTCGGCGTAGTTGCGGATGTAGTCGGTCGCGGCAATCACCGGGCCGTTGCGGCCGGCCAGCTGCTGCTCGACGTAGGAGGAACGAGCCTCGGCGGTCGGGTTCAGCAGGTTGTGGCGCTCGGCTTCCATGCCGTCGCGGCGCAGCTGGTTGAAGGAGGTCACGCTCCAGATGTCGGCGCCGATGCCGAAGTCAGCCTTCAGCAGGTCGGCCGCGGCCATCACTTCGCGCAGGATGGTGCCCGAGCCCATCAGCTGCACCTTCACCTTGGCGTCGCCGCCGTCCTGCAGCAGGTACATGCCCTTCAGGATGCCCTCTTCCGCGCCTGCCGGCATCGCCGGGTGAACGTAGTTTTCGTTCATCAGGGTCAGGTAGTAGAAGACGTCTTCCTGCTCGGCGTACATGCGGCGCATGCCGTCCTGCACGATCACGGCCAGCTCGTAGGCGAAGGTCGGGTCGTAGCTGATGCAGTTCGGGATCAGGCCGGCCTGGATGTGGCTGTGGCCGTCTTCGTGCTGCAGGCCTTCGCCGTTCAGCGTGGTGCGGCCGGCGGTGCCGCCCAGCAGGAAGCCGCGGGCGCGCATGTCGCCAGCCGCCCAGGCCAGGTCGCCGATGCGCTGGAAGCCGAACATCGAGTAGTAGATGTAGAACGGAATCATCGGCTGGCTGCTGTTGGCGTAGCTGGTCGCCGCGGCGATCCAGTCGGCCATCGCGCCCGGCTCGTTGATGCCTTCCTGCAGGATCTGGCCGTCCTTCGATTCCTTGTAGAACATCAGCTGGTCATGGTCCTGCGGCACGTAGTTCTGACCCTGGGTGGACCAGATGCCGTACTGGCGGAACATGCCTTCCATGCCGAAGGTGCGGGACTCGTCCGGCACGATGGGCACCACGCGCTTGCCGATGTTCTTGTCCTTCATGATGGTGCCCAGCATGCGGACGAAGGCCATCGTGGTGGAGAACTCGCGGTCGCCCGACGATTGCAGCTGCGCATCGAAGGCGGACAGTTCCGGCACCGCCAGCGGGTGGTTGACCGGCTTGCGGGCCGGCAGGTAGCCGCCCAGCGCCGCGCGGCGTTCGCGCATGTACTTCATTTCCGGGCTGTCTTCGGCCGGCAGGTAGTACGGCACCTTCGGCAGGTCCTCGTCGGACACCGGGATGCCGAAGCGGTCGCGGAAGTTGCGCAGGCTGTCCAGGTCCATCTTCTTGGCCTGGTGCGCGATGTTCTTGGCTTCGCCGGACGCGCCCATGCCGTAACCCTTGATGGTCTTGGCCAGGATCACGGTCGGACGGCCGTTGGCGTTGTGGGTGGCCTCGTGATAGGCCGCGTACACCTTGTGCGGATCATGGCCGCCGCGATTGAGATTCCAGATCTCTTCGTCGGACATGTTGGCCACCATTTCGCGCAGCTCCGGATACTTGCCGAAGAAGTGCTCGCGAACATAGCCGCCGTCCTTGGACTTGAAGGTCTGGTAGTCGCCGTCCACGCACTCGTCCATGCGCTTCTTCAGCAGGCCCTTGGTGTCCATGGCCAGCAGCGGATCCCAGCGGGAGCCCCAGATCACTTTCAGCACGTTCCAGCCGGAGCCGCGGAAGTCGCCTTCCAGTTCCTGGATGATCTTGCCGTTGCCGCGCACCGGACCGTCCAGGCGCTGCAGATTGCAGTTGATCACGAACACCAGGTTGTCCAGGCCTTCGCGGGCGGCCATGGCGATCGCGCCCAGCGATTCCGGCTCGTCCATCTCGCCGTCGCCGCAGAAGCACCACACCTTGCGACCCATGGTCTTGGCCAGGCCGCGGCTTTCCAGGTACTTCAGGAAGCGGGCCTGGTAGATGGCCATCAGCGGGCCCAGGCCCATCGATACGGTCGGGAACTGCCAGAAATCCTTCATCAGCCACGGGTGCGGATAGGAGGACAGGCCCTGGCCGTCCACTTCCTGGCGGAAGTTGTCCATCTGCTCGGCGGTCAGGCGGCCTTCCATGAAGGCGCGGGCGTACACGCCCGGGGCGATGTGGCCCTGGAAGTAGATCAGGTCGCCGTCCTGGTTTTCATTCTGGGCGCGCCAGAAATGGTTGAAACCGACGTCGTACAGCGTGGCGGAGGACTGGAAGGACGCGATGTGGCCGCCCAGCTCCAGATCCTTCTTGCCGGCGCGCAGCACCATGGCGGCGGCGTTCCAGCGGTTGATCGAGCGGATGCGGTGCTCCATCTCGTGGTTGCCCGGGGACTTGGCTTCTTTGCCAACCGGGATGGTGTTCTGGTACGCGGTGGTGGCGTCGAACGGCAGGTGGGCGCCGCGGCGGCGGGTGCGTTCGACCATCTTTTCCAGCAGGAAGTGCGCGCGCTCGGCGCCTTCGTTGTCCAGCACCGACTCCAGCGCTTCAGTCCACTCCTGGGTTTCCAACGGATCGATATCGTCAGGGAAAGTTGCAGCCATCTCTGGTCCTCACAGCGGGTGACTTCGGGGACCGAGTCTCGAACTGGCCGGCCCCGCGTTTATGCAATCGGCTCGGAAGCGAGCCAATTATTTGATTTGCGATTATAAACGAACAGATTCGCAAATAAAAATGTTCATTTTCGAATGAGCATCGTGCGACCACGCCAGTGTACGTCCGGATGGATTCGCAAAGGAATAGCCGTCGGCGGCTAAGACAGCTGGAAGTCGCGAAAAAAACGGATGCTGCGCCGCATCATGTTGTTTTTTTGCGATAAACAACGCGCGCCTGAAACAATTGTTTCAATTCCGCGCAGCCTTGCGTTCTTCCTTGGCCAGCTTCTCCACCTCGCGCAGGCGGGCTTCCAGCATGGAGCGGAGGTAGAAGTCGTCGCCCTTGGCCTTGCCGGCCAGTTGGTACTGCTCCAGCGCCGCGCCATAGCGTTGTTCGTAATAGAACGCATTGCCCAGCGCCGCGTGGTAGCGCAGCGGATCCTTGTCGGCGTACAGCTTGGCTTCGCGCCGGTACAGCGCCGGATCGTCGCGCCGGCTGTCCAGCAACTGGCGCAGCTGCGCCTGGGCGGCCTTGCGGTCGCCGCCGTCCAGCGCGACATCCAGCTGGGCCAGCTGCAGCGACACGCTGCGCGGGAAGGCCGACAGGCCGTTCCGGGCCGCGCGGGCGGCGGCGGCCCAGTCGCGCCCGTCGCGGGCGATTTCCACTTCCAGCCCGTACAGCATCGGATTGTCCGGCAGTTTGGCGCGCGCCTTGGCCAAGGCCTCGCTCGCGCCGGCGCGGTCGTGCTGCAGCAGCTTGGCGCGGGCCAGGCCGTACCAGTTGGCGCCCTCGTTCAGATACAGCCCGCGCTGCAGCGCGCTGCTGTAATGGGAAACCGCCTCTTCGGGAGACAGGGTGAGCACACGCAGCTTCTCGCGCACCAGCAGGTAATCGACGCTGTCGGCGCGCATCCGCACCGGATAGTCCAGCGCGCGGTTCTGCGCCTCGCTGATCCGCTCCAGCGTCACCGGGTGGGTGCGCAGGAAGGCGTAGGCGGTGTTGTCGCTGTAGCGGCTGGCCTGTTCCAGCCGCTGGAAGAAGGCGGCCATATTGCGCACGTCGAAGCCGGCCGCGCTCATGTACTGCATGCCGACGCGATCGGCCTCGCGCTCGAAATCGCGCGAAAACGCCAGCTGGCGCGAAATGGACAGGCCCATGCCGGCCGACACCGCGCCCATGGCGCCGTCGCCGCTGCCCGCCTTGGCCGCCAGCGCGGCGGCGACGATGGTGCCCAAGAGCAGCAAGGGGCTGGCGGCGCTGTTGGCCGCCTGCATCCGCGCGATGTGGCGTTGGGCGACGTGGGCGGTTTCGTGGCCGAGCACGGCGGCGAGCTCGCCTTCGCTCTGGGAGGCCAGCATCAGGCCGATATTGATGCCGACGTAGCCGCCGGGCATCGCGAAGGCGTTGATGCCGGCGTCGGCCACGCAGAAATAGGTGAATCGGACGCCGGGCACCGCGGCCGCGGCGGCCAGCCGTCCGCCGACGTCATTCAGGTAGGCGTTGACCTCGGGATCGTCCACCACGTCGCCGGCCTCCCGCATCGCGCGCAGCGCGTCGCGGCCGATGCGGGCCTCGTCGGACAAGGACAGCGAGGCGTCGGAAATCTCGCCCAGGTCGGGCAGATCGGCGCGGACGGTCAGCGGCTGGGCCAGCGTCGAGGCCAGCAGCGCGCACAGCAGGCGGCGTTTCATCATGCGGCCTATGATAGCCGCGTTCGGATCAATGTTGCATGTACGGTATTGTGCGCAATGCTAAACAATTGTGGCGGGCTGCCGGCGCGAACGGATTGGGCTAGACTCGATGGCTGTCGCCACCACCCGTCCTCCCGCCATGCCGACGCTTCCCCCCGCTCCGCCCCGCCTCACCACCCCTGACGGCCAGGCCGCCTTCGGCGTCTATCAGGGCATCGTGCCCGAACTGAGCTGGCGCCCGCTGGCGCTGGCGCCGACACAGCGGCTGACCCGCCGATTGCACCACAAGCGCTGGCAGTACGCGGCGCTGGCCCACGACGACTTCCTGATCGGCGCGGCCGTGGTGGACGTGGGCTGGAACGGCACCGCCTTCGCCTACCTGTTCGACCGCCGCCAGGGCAAGGTCGTGGCCGCGGCCAGCGCCAACGGCCTGCCCGGCATCGGTACCCGCGTGGCCGACCGAGCCTTCGGCGACGCCCGCTTCCGACTCCCCGGCAAGCGCTTCGCCTTCGAGCGCGACGGCGAGACGCTGCGCCTGAGCGTGGCCAGCCGCGAGCTGAGCCTGGAAGCGGAGATCGACCTCTGTGCGATGCCGCCGGTGCTGGCGGTGGTGGCGCCGGCCAATTACCTGGCCCACAGCACGCACAAGAGCGGCGGCCTGCCGGCGCGCGGCGAGGCGCGCTGCGCGGCCGGGCGTTACGACCTGTCCGCCGCCACCGCCTCGCTCGACTACTCCAACGGCCTCTTGGCCCGCGAAACGCGCTGGCGCTGGGCCAGCGCGCACGGCCCCGGCATCGGCTTCAATCTGCAGCAAGGCTATATGGGCAGCGAGGAAAACGCGGTGTGGCTGGACGGCCGCCTGTGGCGCGTAGGCGCGGTCCAGTTCGACTATCGGGCCGAAAACCCGCTGGCCCCGTGGCGCATCCGCAGCGACGACGGTATGGTGGACCTGGTCTTCACGCCGGAGGGCGCGCGGCGCGAGGACAAGAACCTGCTCGTCGCCGCCAGCCGCTACGTGCAGCCGGTGGGGCGTTTCGACGGCGAGCTGATCGACCCCGACAGCGGCGCGCGCCACGCGGTGCGCGCGCTGGCCGGCGTCACCGAGGACCATGTCTCGCGCTGGTAGGACAGACAGATGCTGTTATTGAAGTTGCTGCTGGTGCCGGCGCTGATCTGGCTGATCACCGCCGCCGCCAGGAAATGGGGACCGAGCGTGGCCGGCGCGCTGGCGGGCTTTCCGGTCATCACCGGCTCCATCCTGCTGATCCTGACGCTGGAGCAGGGCCCGGACTTCGCACGCCAGGCGGCGCTGGCCTCGGCGCTGGGCGCCGCCGCCAACGTGGTATTCGGCATCGCCTACAGCTGGGCGGCTTTGCGCTGGCGCTGGCCGCCATGCCTGACGCTGGGGGTGGCCGGCTATGCGCTGGCGGTCGCCGCCAGCCGTCAGGCCGCCGCGATGCCGTGGTTGGCCGCCTGGCTGGCGCTGGCTTTTCTGCCGCTGGCGGGCCGGCTGTTCCCCTCTCCGCCGGCCGTTGCGCCCCAGGGCGCCCCACGCGAAGCCGGCATGGCGCCGCGCATGGCGGCCGGCGCGCTGCTGGTGCTGATCATCACCAGCGTGTCCGACAGGCTGGGGCCGTCGCTCAGCGGCGTGCTGGCGGTGTTCCCGGTGCTGGCCAGCGTGCTGGGCGTCTTCACCCATGCCAGCGCCGGTCCCGCCGCCGCCATCCGCCTGCTGCGCGGCATGGTGCGCGGCTTCTACGCCTTCATCGCCTTCTGCCTGGCGCTGGCCGCCACGCTGGACGCGCTGCGGCCGGCCTCCGCCTTCCTGCTGGCGCTGAGCCTGGCGGTATTGGTGCAGCTGGCGGGGATGTGGCTGGGCCGGCATCGCCACTAAAGAGCGGCTAACGAAATCCCTGATGCCGCGTTGCGCCGAGGCTGGTACTGCCCGCGTCGGCGCGCCTTGCCTCAGATCTAAAACTGAGTGTTGTTAGCCACACTAAGCCGGCAATAAAAACGCCCCGGGCGGGGCGTCGGACTCTGGAGGCGAGATCGCGCTCAGCGCGCGCCCACCGGCCACACGGTGCGGCCATACTGCTCGTTCAGCACGGTGGCCATCGCCAAGTAGATGGCGCTGGCGCCGCAGACGATGCCCTCGAAGCCGGCGATGACGCCGATCAGCTTGCTGCCGGTGAAGTCGCGGGCGGCCAGCAGGAAGAACAGCACGGTCAGCGAGGCGAACACGAACTGCTTGGCGCGCGGGTAGTTGACGGTGCCCGCCAGCATGAACAGCGTGAACACGCCCCACATCAGCAGGTACCAGCCCATGTAACCTTCCGGCGTCGGATCGGCCAGGCCGGTCTTGGGCAGCGCGATCAACAGCACCAGGCTCAGCCAGAACAAGCCATAGGACAGAAAGGCGGTGACGCCGAAGGTGTTGCCGCGGCGGAATTCCATGACGCCGGCGACGATTTGCGCCAGGCCGCCGTAGCACAGGCCCATCGCCAGGATCATCGCGCTGATCGGATAGAAGCCGGCGTTGTGGATATTGAGAAGGATGGTGGTCATGCCAAAACCCATCAGGCCCAGCGGGGCCGGGTTGGCCAGTTTTTCGTTCACGAAGCGCTCCAGAATAAGCAAGCAATGATATTTAAGGAGGCGCGATTCTAGGCAAGCCGGTCCGCTGCGGCAAGGAGATTTGTCAAACTCTGTATAATTAGCACAAGGACCGATTCCGCTTGCAATCCAGCCCCAGCGCCCCCATCTGCACAGACCCGCTCATCGGCGAATTTCTGTTCCGATTTCGCCGACTGGTGGTAGCATGCCGCCCGGACTAGAGCAAAACCTCCAGAGCGCATTCACCTCTGCGCCCGCCGGACGCACAGGTGAATCCGTCCCGACATCCGCACAGGAACCGCACGCATGGACCGACTGAATACCCTGCTCGAACACAACCGCGCCTTCGTGGAAAACCGCGAGTACGAGCAATACAAGACCGACAAGTTTCCCGGCAAGGGCCTGGCCATCCTGGCCTGCATGGACGCTCGTCTGGTGGAGCTGCTGCCCAAGGCGATGGGCTTGAAGAACGGCGACGCCAAGCTGATCAAGAACGCCGGCGCGCTGATCACCCACCCCTGGGGATCGGTGATGCGCAGCCTGATCATGGCCGTATACGAGCTGCGTGCCGATGAGATCTGCGTGGTCGCCCATCGCGACTGCGGCATGCGCGCAGTGGATCCGCAGCGCGTGCTGGAGCACGCGATGGAGCGCGGCGTGTCGGAAGACACCATCGCCACGCTGCGCGCCGCCGGCATCGACCTGGACGGCTGGCTGAAGGGCTTCGACAACGTGTCCGACAGCGTGCGCCACACCGTGCAAACCATCCGCAACCATCCGCTGCTGCCCAAGGACGTCCCGGTGCACGGCATGGTGATCCACCCGTCCACCGGCCGGCTGGAAGTGGTGATCAACGGCTACGGCGACGAGGAAGCGCCGGCCGCATGAACGCCCGCGTCGGCGTGTTCGGCGGCACCTTCGACCCCGTCCACCACGCCCACCTGCGCATGGCGCGCGCCTTCGCCGACGAGCTGGCGCTCGACGAAGTGCGGCTGATTCCCGCCGGCCAGCCCTACCACCGGCTGGAAGGGCCGCACGCCAGCGCGGCCCAGCGCCTGGACATGGTGAAGCTCGCCATCGCCGCCGACGCCAGGCTAGCGGTGGACGAGCGGGAAATCCGCCGCGCCCGGCCGGCTTACACCGTGGACACCCTGCGCGAGCTTCGCGCCGAGCTGGGCGACGCCGCCGAACTGTGGTTCCTGATCGGCGGCGACTCGCTGGCGGCGCTGTCCTCGTGGAAGGACTGGCGCAAACTGTTCCGTCTCGCCAACCTCGCCGTCGCGATGCGGCCCGGCTTCGATCCGGCCGCCCTTCCCCCCGAAGTCTTCCAAGAGTGGCAGGCCCGCCAAGTCTCTGATTTTTCAAATCGAACGGCTTCCGGTACAATCCGCCCCCTGGCCCTGCCGCCGCTCGACCTGTCCGCCACCCGCCTGAGGGCGCGGCTGGCCGCCGACGAGCCGGTGGACGGCCTGATAGACCCCGCCGTGCTGGCCTACATCCGCCGGCAGCGGCTATACCGGTAAGGCACCGCCCTACCCGCTCTTTTGGTACCTCTTGCCGGCGCCTGTGCCTGCTATGTACCGGCACAGGAAAAGGAATCATGGAAATTCAAGAAATCAGCAAACTGGCTATCGAAGCCCTGGAAGACATCAAGGGCAAGGACATCATCGAGCTGGATACCAGCAAGCTCACCTCGCTGTTCCAGCGCATGATCGTCGCCACCGGCGACTCCAACCGCCAGGTGAAGGCGCTGGCCAACAGCGTGCAGGTCAAACTGAAGGAAGCCGGCGTGGACATCGTCGGCAGCGAAGGCCACGAAAGCGGCGAATGGGTGCTGGTGGACGCCGGCGACGTGGTGGTGCACGTGATGCTGCCCGCCGTGCGCGACTACTACGACATCGAGGCGCTGTGGGGCGGCCAGAAGCCCAGCTTCGCCGTCGGCGCGGCCAAACCCTGGTCCGCGGTGTAAGCAGGCCGGAGGGCGGGAGCTTCCCGCCCTTTTGTTTTTCCCCCTCCGCACAAGCCCTTCCCGATGAAAATCACCATACTCGCCGTCGGCACCAAGATGCCGCGCTGGGTCGACGAGGCCTATACCGATTACGCCAAGCGCTTCGGCCGCGACATCACGCTGGAACTGAAAGAGATCAAGCCGGAGAAGCGCGGCGGCGGCGTCACCGCCGAGAAAGGCATCGCCGCCGAGCACGAGCGGCTGATCGCCGCCATCCCGCCGCGCGCGCGGCTGGTGGTGATGGACGAGCGCGGCAAGAACTGGACCTCGGTCAAGCTGGCCGAGGGCCTGAAGGAATGGATGGCCGGCGGCGGCGACGTGGTGTTCGTCATCGGCGGCGCCGACGGCCTGTCTGCGGAGCTGAAACAGCGCGCCGACGTGCTTCTGCAGCTGTCGGCGATGACCTTGCCGCACGGCATGGTGCGGGTGATGCTGGCCGAACAGATCTACCGCGCCTATTCCATCCTCAACAACCACCCCTACCACCGCGAATAGCGCGGCCGCCCGGCGGCGTCCCGCATGAAAACAGCCCCGCGGCCTGAGCCGACGGGGCTGTCGTTTTCGCTGTCTCCGCCGCGCGCAAGGCGCGGCGGGATTACGCGCTTACTTCCAGCTGGACGCCATCACCGGCTGCAAGGCCGCCTGGTAATCGGCCGGCAGCGTCATCTGGCCCGCCGCCGGCGGATTGAACGCCGCCATCGCCGTCACCAGCGCCTGCACCTGCGAAGCCGCCAGCGCCTTGCCGTCGCCGGAGCGGATGGTTTCCAGCTGGTTGGCAGCATTGCCGAACCAGTTGTCCACCACCACCTTGTCGCCGCCGCCAATCACGCTGACTTCCAGACTGTTGTTCTGCTTGCGGAACCACAGCTGGCTGGCGTCGATGCCCTTGTCGAACTCCAGCGCGTCCTGCCCGCCGGAATCCTGCACCAGATCCGCGCCGTCGCCGCGGCCGAAACGGTAGGTATCGTTGCCGTTGCCGCCGTTCAGGGTGTCGTTGCCCAGACCGCCGCGCAGCGTGTCGTTGCCGTCCTCGCCGAACAAGCCGTCGTCGCCCGCGCCGCCTTCCAGCAGATCGTTGCCGTTGCCGCCGTACAGCGAGTCGTTGCCGCCGTTGCCCTGGATCCAGTCGTCAACGTTGCCGCCGCGCAGGGTGTCGCCCAGCTCGGTGCCCACCAGCGGCACGCCCTGCTTCATCAGCTGGTCGGCCGTCCACTTCACGCCGCTGGCGAAGGTGATCTGCTCGATCCAGTACAACCGGTCGGTAAACCAGTCCTTCACCGTCACGCTGTCCTGGCCGTTGACATGGCGGAACACCATGTCGTTGCCGCTGCGCAGCACTTGGATGTCGCTTTCCTTGATGTCGGCGCCAAAGCGGATTTCATCGCGGAAGACGTCCGAGTCAGTCGCTTCCCGCGCCTTGTCGATGATCAGGTCCTGACCGTCGCCCAGGTTGAACAGGTAAACGTCGCGCGCGAAACTGCCGGTCAGCGTGTCGTTGCCGGTGCCGCCTTCGAGCACGTTGTTCCAACCATACCAGGCAGCCGTCAATTGGTCGTTGCCGGCGCCGCCGCGCAGCGTGTCGCGTTCTTCGCGCCAGTCGGTGCCGTCGGTCCGGCCGCCGACGATGACATCGTCGCCGTCGCCGCCTTCCAGCAGGTCCGCGCCGTCGCCGCCATTCAAGACATCGTTGCCGGCTCCGCCGCGCAGCGTGTCGTTGCCGTCCTCGCCGAACAAGCCGTCGTCGCCCGCGCCGCCTTCCAGCAGATCGTTGCCGTTGCCGCCGTACAGCGAGTCGTTGCCGCCGTTGCCCTGGATCCAGTCGTCAACGTTGCCGCCGCGCAGGGTGTCGCCCAGCTCGGTGCCCACCAGCGGCACGCCCTGCTTCATCAGCTGGTCGGCCGTCCACTTCACGCCGCTGGCGAAGGTGATCTGCTCGATCCAGTACAACCGGTCGGTAAACCAGTCCTTCACCGTCACGCTGTCCTGGCCGTTGACATGGCGGAACACCATGTCGTTGCCGCTGCGCAGCACTTGGATGTCGCTTTCCTTGATGTCGGCGCCAAAGCGGATTTCATCGCGGAAGACGTCCGAGTCAGTCGCTTCCCGCGCCTTGTCGATGATCAGGTCCTGACCGTCGCCCAGGTTAAACAGGTAAACGTCGCGCGCGAAACTGCCGGTCAGCGTGTCGTTGCCGGTGCCGCCTTCGAGCACGTTGTTCCAACCATACCAGGCAGCCGTCAATTGGTCGTTGCCGGCGCCGCCGCGCAGCGTGTCGCGTTCTTCGCGCCAGTCGGTGCCGTCGGTCCGGCCGCCGACGATGACATCGTCGCCGTCGCCGCCTTCCAGCAGGTCCGCGCCATCGCCGCCATTCAAGACATCGTTGCCGGCTCCGCCGCGCAGGGTGTCGTTGCCGGCTTCGCCGAACAAGCCGTCGTCGCCCGCGCCGCCTTCCAGCAGATCGTTGCCGTTGCCGCCGTACAGCGAGTCGTTGCCGCCGTTGCCCTGGATCCAGTCGTCAACGTTGCCGCCGCGCAGGGTGTCGCCCAACTCGGTGCCCACCAGCGGCACGCCCTGCTTCATCAGTTGGTCGGCCGTCCACTTCACGCCGCTGGCGAAGGTGATCTGCTCGATCCAGTACAACCGGTCGGTAAACCAGTCCTTCACCGTCACGCTGTCCTGGCCGTTGACATGGCGGAACACCATGTCGTTGCCGCTGCGCAGCACTTGGATGTCGCTTTCCTTGATGTCGGCGCCAAAGCGGATTTCATCGCGGAAGACGTCCGAGTCAGTCGCTTCCCGCGCCTTGTCGATGATCAGGTCCTGACCGTCGCCCAGGTTGAACAGGTAAACGTCGCGCGCGAAACTGCCGGTCAGCGTGTCGTTGCCGGTGCCGCCTTCGAGCACGTTGTTCCAACCATACCAGGCAGCCGTCAATTGGTCGTTGCCGGCGCCGCCGCGCAGCGTGTCGCGTTCTTCGCGCCAGTCGGTGCCGTCGGTCCGGCCGCCGACGATGACATCGTCGCCGTCGCCGCCTTCCAGCAGGTCCGCGCCGTTGCCGCCGTTCAGCGAGTCGTTGCCGGCGCCGCCGAACAGGCTGTCGTTGCCGTCCGCGCCGATCAAGACGTCGTCGCCGCCCAGGCCGAAGATCACGTCATTGCCCTTGCCGCCGGTCAGGGTGTCCTTGCCCTCGGTGCCGGTCAGCGTCGCGCCGGACAGGCTGAGCAGTTCCACCAGGCTCCAGTTGGCGCCGCCGGCGAAGGCGATGCGGCCGCCCCAGTTGGCG
The DNA here is from genome assembly GCF_000007705.1 of Chromobacterium violaceum ATCC 12472. Taxonomy (NCBI): domain Bacteria; kingdom Pseudomonadati; phylum Pseudomonadota; class Betaproteobacteria; order Neisseriales; family Chromobacteriaceae; genus Chromobacterium; species Chromobacterium violaceum. The sequence goes on along the minus strand of NC_005085.1, from coordinate 547,259 downwards.
TTGACGGTCAGCGCGTTCTGGATGGTGATGCCGTCCTGGCCGTTGCGGTGCTTGAGGATCACGTCCAGGCCGCTGCGCACCACGACGATGTCGCTGACGGCGATGCCGACGCCGAAGCGGATTTCATCGCCGGCGCTCCAGGCCACCGCCGCATTGCTGCCGTCGAAGCGGATCACATCCTGGCCATCGCCCAGATTGAAGATGTAGACGTCGCGTCCAGCGCCGCCGTCCAGCACGTCGTTGCCGGTTCCGCCCTTGAGGGTGTCGTCGCCGCCCAGGCCGATCAGGGTGTCGTTGCCCGCGCCGCCGTCCAGCACATCGTTGCCGGCGCCGCCCTGCAGCAGGTCGTCGCCCGCTCCGCCGGTGAGGACGCCGCTGGCCCACTGCGTGATCTGCGTCGAAGTCCAGCTCGCGCCGTCGGCGAAGATCACGCTGCCCACCTGGGCGGAGACCGCGCCGAACCAGTTCTGGATCAGGATGGAATCGCTGCCGTTGACGTGCTTGAGGATCACGTCGTTGCCGGCGCGCACCACCACGATGTCCGAGACCGAGATGCCGACGCCCAGGCGGATTTCGCTCTGGTGGCCGACGGAGACGTTGACCGAGTTGTTGATGATGACGTCGTTGCCGTCACCCAGGTTGAACACATAGATGTCGCGGCCCGCGCCGCCCTTCAGCGTGTCGTTGCCCGTGCCGCCCTCCAACACGGCGCTGCCGCCGACGCTGATCAGCACATCGTTGCCGGCGCCGCCTTGCAGCGTGTCGCTGGCATTGCCGCCGATCAGGATGTCGTTGCCGTCGCCGCCGACATGCAAGCCGTTCGCCCACTGGCTGATCTGTACCGAAGTCCAGCTGCTGCCATCGGCGAAGATCACGCTACCCACTTGGGCGGAAGCCGCGCTGAACCAGTTCTGGATCAGGATGGAGTCGCTGCCGTTGACGTGCTTGAGGATCACGTCGTTGCCGGCGCGCACCACCACGATGTCCGAAACCGAGATGCCCGCGCCCAGGCGGATTTCGCTCTGGTGGCCGACGGAGACGTTGACCGAGTTGTTGATGATGACGTCGTTGCCGTCGCCCAGGTTGAACACGTAGATGTCGTGCGCGGCGCCGCCTTTCAGCGTGTCGTTGCCCTTGCCGCCTTCCAGCACCACGGTGCCGCCGACGCTGACCAATACATCGTCGCCGGCGCTGCCCTTGACGGTGTCGTTGCCGCCGACCACGATCAGCTTCTGCAGATCGGCCGCGCTCCAGCGTACGCCGTCGGCGAACACCACCTCGCCGGCCCAACCCATTTTGTCCACCGCGCCGTTCTTGATGGTGATGCCGTCCTGGCCGTTGGCCAGCATCAGCACCAGGTCGTTGCCGGACTTCAGCACCCGCACGTCGGCGGCCTTGATGCCGGCCAGGAAGCGGATCTGATCGCCCTTGCTGTACTGCGCCATCTTGGCCGCCGCCACGCCGTAGTTGATCTGGTCGCGGCCGCCGCCCAGGCCGAACTCGAACACGTCGCGGCCCTTGTTGCCCACCAGCACGTCGTTGCCGGCGCCGCCGCGGAAGGTGTCGTCGCCGTTGCCGCCGATCAGCGTGTCATTGCCGGCGCCGCCGTCAAGGATGTCCGCGCCGTCTTCGCCCTGCAGCAGGTCGTCGCCATCGGTGCCGTTCTGCATGCCCACCACGCGCTGGATCAGCTCCGCGCCCAGCCACACGCTGCCGTCGGCGAACACGATCTGGCCCTGCCAGCCATGCTCGACGCTGAAGCCGCCCTGGATGGTGATGGAGTCGCTGCCGTTGACGTGGACCAGCACGATGTCGTCGCCCACTTGCTGCACGCGGATATCGGACACCGAAATGCCGACGCCGAAGCGGATCTCGTCATGCAGCGTCACCGCCACGTCCACATTGTGCGCGGCGATCACGTCGTGGCCGTGGCCGGCCTCGAACACGTAAACGTCGCTGCCGGCGCCGCCCACCAGGGTGTCGTTGCCGATGCCGCCGATCAGGGTGTCCGATCCGCCGTTGCCGATCAGCACGTCGTTGCCCGCGCCGCCGATCAGCACGTCGCTGCCTTCCCAGCCGGTCAGGGTGTCGTCGCCGTCGGAGCCGGTCAGCGTGACGCGCAGATCGGCCTGTGCCCAGACCGTGCCGTCGACAAACACGATGCGCTCGACGCGGCTGCCGGCGGCGGCGAAATAGCCCTCCACCTTCACGCTGTCGCTGCCGTTGGCATGCTTGAGCACCAGGTCCATGCCCACCCGCACCGCGACGATGTCCTTGACCGCGATGCCGGCGCCGAAGCGGATCTCATCCTGCGCCGACACGTCCACGCCGGCGGTTTCGCGGATCACGTCCGCGCCGTCGCCCAGGTTGAAGATATAGATGTCGGCGTCCGCGCCGCCGATCAGCGTATCGTTGCCCTTGCCGCCTTCCAGCACGTTGCGGCCGCTGCCGCCGTCGAGCCAGTCGTCGCCGTCGCCGCCCTGCAGCGTGTCGTCGCCGTCGCCGCCCAGCAAAATATCGTTGCCGCCCAGGCCTATCAGATGATCCTTGCCTATCCAGCCCTTCAATTTGTCCTTGCCTTCGGTGCCGGTCTGCACCAGCACCTGTTGCGCCAAATCGGCTATCGTCCAGTTGGTGCCATCGGCGAAACGGATGTTCTCGATCCAGAATGCCTTGCCTGCGAACCAGTTCTGGATGGTGACGGAATCGTCGCCGTTGCGGTGCTGCAGCACCAGATCATTGCCGATATGCTGCAAAATGATGTCTTGGGGCGCGATGCCGGCGCCGAAGCGCAGCTCGTCGCGATACGCCGGGTCGGTGTCGGCCGCGTCGGCCTTGTTCAGCGCGTTGTCCAGAATCAGATCGCGCCCGTCGCCCAGATTGAACAGGTAGACATCGCCGTCCACCCCGCCTACCAGCGTATCGTCGCCTCGGCCGCCGGCCAACGTGTCATGCCCGTTGCCGCCGGTCAGGCTGTCGTCGCCATCGCCTCCATCCAATAAATTATTGCCGGGACCGCCGTTCAGCGTGTCATCGCCGCCGTAACCATTCAGGGTATCGTCACCATCCCCGGCGCTGATCAGTTCTCCTTTATCGGTACCGTTCCACGTTTTGCCCGTTCCGGCGCCTGCGTTGCCTTGCGAAGTTGCCATTTTTTACCTTTCTGTTATCGGACTACTGCCTAAGCCAGGCATCGCTTTCCTGCGCGGCCACTCCCGCCGCCGCGCCAGAAACATCGATGCCCAGCAAATTCCTGTAAGCGTCCAAGCCCCGCTCGACGCTGTAGCGTTCCGCCGTCCGCCGCGCCCGTTCCCGCATGGCCGGGTCATCCTCCCGCAGCGCCGCCCTCACCTGCCCGATCAAGGCCTCTTGGTCGAAGAAGCCCGTCAGATGTCCGTTCACGCCCTCGCGGATCACCTCGCGCAGCGGCGCGGTGTCCGACGCCACGATGCGGCAGCCGCTGGCCATCGCTTCCAGCAGGCTCCACGACAGCACGAAGGGATAGGTCAGGTAGACGTGGACCGCCGACACCTGCAGCGCCTTGCGGTAGACGTCGTACGGCACCTTGCCGAGGAAGTGCACCCGGTTCGGGTCGACGGGGTTTTCGCGCAGCAGCTTCTCGCGCCAGTTGGCGGCGTCCGCCGGCGCGCTGCCGTAGCTGACGCCGTCGCCGCCGACGATCACCACCTGGCAATCGGGCTCGGCGCGCAGCAGCGCGGGCAGCGCGCGCATGAAAACGTGGAAGCCCCGGTAGGGCTCCAGATTGCGCGCGACGTAGCTGACGACCTTCTGCCCGGCGCGCACGGTTTGGCCGTTGGGCAGCGACAATTCGGCGGCGGCGTCGGGCTTCAACAGCTCGGTGCGGATGCCTTCGTGCGCCACGCTCAGTTTGTGGCGGTAGGCGGCGGGATGCAGGCTGTGCTGCCAGTGGGTGGGGCAGATGCCGGCGTCGGCGTTCTCCACGTTGAGCAGGTGCAGCGCGTTGCGGGCGCGCAGCCGCGCGGCGCCGTCCAGGCTGAGCGGGAATTCCGGATCGAAATCGGCGTCGGCGCCGCGGCCGTGATAGAAGAATTCGCAGTAATGGATCAGCCGCGCGTTCGGAAACAGGTCTTTCAGAAACAGCGTCTCGCCCCAGCCGGGGTGGGCGAGGATCACGTCGGGCCGGTAGCCGCGATTGGCCAAGGGCTGCAGGGTGCGCAGCACCGCCTGGCCGTGCAGCACCGCGTCCTCGTAGCCGTACAGATAGGGGTGGGCCTGGCGGCTGGGCTGGCGGTGCGGCTGGTAGCGCAGCAGCCGCACGCCCTGCAGGCCGGGCGCGGTGTCGCGCCCCACCGCCAGCAGCTCGATGCCGGGCCGGGTTTTCAGATCGTCGGCGATGTGGCGCAGCTGGCCGGGGAAATTCTGGTGGATCAGCAGGATCTTCATCTCAACGCTCCCGCAGCCCTTCGCCGACGTGTTCCCGCAGCGGGCTGAGGAAGTAGTCGATCACCCGGCGCTTGCCGGTCTTGATCTCGGCGCTGACCGCCATGCCGGCGCTCAGCTTGACCCGGGCGCCGTCTATCACCAGATGGTTTTGCTTGAGCCGGATGCGGGCGGGGAACAGCAGGCCGCGCTTCTCGTCCTGCTGCGCGTCGTGGCTGACGGTTTCCACCACGCCGTCCAGATAGCCGTAACGGGTGTAGGGGAAGCTTTCCACTTTCACCGTCACCGCCTGGCCGGGCCGGACAAAGCCGATGTCCTTGTTCTCGATCTGCGCTTCCACTTCCAGCGTCTCGTTGGCGGGAACCACCGCCAGCAAGGGCTGGGCCTCGGTCACCACACCACCGACGGTGTGGATGGCCAGCTGCTGCACGCTGCCGGCCACCGGCGCGGTGAGCTGGGTCAGCGCCTGGCGGCGGCCGGTCTTCTTCACCTCCTCGCCGGACTGCATGGCCTGCTCGCGCGCCTCGCGCAGCTTGTCCAGCGCGTCGCTGCGGAAGTTGGCGGTCAGCGCCTGCAGCTCTTCGCGCTGGCTGGCGATGGCGGCGGCCAGTTCCTGGATGCGGCTCTGCTGGCTGGCCAGGTCGCCCTGCTGCTCGATCCGCGCCTGCTGCTTGTCCAGGTAGGCATGCTTGGAGATGAAGTTCTTGTCCAGCAGCTCCTGGTAGTCATGCTCGCGCGCTTCGGCCAGACGCACCGTGCCTTGCAGCTTGATCACCTGCTGGCGGGTGGTGGACAGCTCGGCCTCGCGCTGGCGCAAGGTCGCCTGCAGCGCGTCGCGCTTGGCCTGGTAGGCGCGCCACTGGCCAATGGCCAGCGTTTCCTCGCTCAGTTGCTTGGCCGGGTCGACGCCGTCCAGCTTCTCCAGTTGCGGCAGCCGGCCGTTGTCCAGCGCCGCCAGCAGCGCCTGGTAGCGGGCGGCGGCCAGCCGCGCGGTTTCCAGCGCGTCGCCGGCCTTGCGGTTGTCGGCGCCGGCGGCGGTGGCGTCCAGTTCGATCAACAGCTGGCTGGCCTTGACCAGTTGGCCGTCGCGCACGTGGATGGCCTTGACCACGCTGGGCTCCAGCGGCTGGATGATCTTGGTGCGGCCGCCGCTGACGGTCTTGCCGCCGGCGACGGCGACGATGTCCAGCTGGCCGATCAGCGCCCACAGCAGCGCGCAGGCGAACAATGCCACGATCACGCGCATGCTCCAGCGCGGCAGGGGCGACACCGGGCTGTCGGTCAGCTCCAGGTGGGCGGGTAGGAAGGCCAGCTCGTCCTCGCTGCGCGGCTTGGGGTCGAGCTGGTGGCGGATGGACCAATGGTCGGCGAAGGCCTGGCGGTAGCGCCGCAGGAAATGCCGCAGCGCCTCGATCTGATGTTTCATCTCGGCTTATCCTTGCTGCAAGCTGTGGAGGTGGGCATAGTAGCCGCCCGGTTTCTGCGCCAGCTCGGCGTGGCTGCCGGCCTCGACGATCACGCCCTTGTCCATGGCGATGATGCGATGGGCGCCGCGCACGGTGGACAGGCGGTGGGCGATGATCAGCACGGTGCGGCCCTGGCAGATGGCGCGCATGTTCTGCATCACCGCGCGCTCGGACTCGTAGTCCAGCGCGCTGGTGGCCTCGTCCAGGATCAGGATGCGCGGGTTGCAGACCAGCGCGCGGGCGATGGCGATGCGCTGGCGCTGGCCGCCGGACAGGCTGGCGCCGTGTTCGCCTACCATGGTGTCGTAGCCCTCGGCCAGCTCCATGATGAAATCGTGGGCGCCGGCCAGCTTGGCGGCGCGGATCACCGCGTCCAGCGACATGCCGGGATCGGACAGCGCGATGTTGTCGCGCACGCTGCGGTTGAACAGCAGGTTCTCCTGCAACACCACGCCGATCTGGCGGCGCAGCCAGGCCGGATCGGCCAGGGCCAGGTCGTTGCCGTCCACCAGCACGCGGCCGGACTCCGGCACGTACAGCCGCTGCACCAGCTTGGTCAGCGTGCTCTTGCCTGAGCCGGAGCGGCCGACGATGCCCACCACCTCGCCGGCGCGGATATCCAGGCTCAGCTTGCGCAGGATCTCCGGGCCGTCCGGGCGGTAGCGGAACACCACCTGGTCGAATTCGATCTTGCCCTGGATGGCCGGCAGCGCCGCGCGGCTGGCCGGCAGCTCGGTGCGGGTGTTGAGAATGTCCCCCAGCCGCTCCACCGAGATGCCCACCTGCTGGAAGTCCTGCCACAGCTGGGCCAGGCGCACCACCGGCGCCGCCACCTGGCCGGCCAGCATATTGAAGGCGATCAGCTGGCCCACCGACAGATCGCCGCCGATCACCAGCTTGGCGCCCAGCCACAAGGTGGCCACCGTCACCAGCTTCTGGATCAGCTGCACGCCGTTCTGGCCGATATTGGCCAGCCGCGTCACGCGGAAGCCGGCGGCCACGTAGGCAGCCAGCTGGTTGTCCCAGCGCCGGGTCATGTGCGGCTCCACCGCCATCGACTTGATGGTGCCGATGCCGCCAACCGACTCCACCAGGAAGGACTGGTTGTCGGCGCCGCGGGCGAATTTCTCATCCAGCCGCCGGCGCAGCACCGGCGTCAGCATGGCCGACCAGGCGGCGTAGCATGGCAAGGAAATCACCACGATCAGCGTCAGCCAGCCGCTGTAATAGAACATCACCGCCAGGAAAACGAAGGAGAACAGCAGGTCCAGCACCGTGGTCAGCGCCTGGCCGGTGAGGAAGTTGCGGATGCTGTCCAGCTCGCGCACCCGCGCCACGGTGTCGCCGACGCGGCGCGCCTCGTAATAGGCCAGCGGCAGCGCCAGCAGGTGGCGGAACAAGCGCGCGCCCAGCTCCACGTCGATGCGGCTGGTGGTGTGGGCGAACACGTGGCCGCGCAAGGCGGACAGGATCACGTTGAACACCGACAGCGCCAACAGCCCGACGGCGATCACGTCCAGTGTGTTGAAGGCGCGGTTGACCAGCACCTTGTCCATCACCACCTGGAAGAACAGCGGCGTCACCAGCGCGAACAGCTGCAGCACGAAGGACACGCCCAGCACCTCCAGCAGCAGCTTGCGGTACTTGACGATGGCCGGCACGAACCAGGTGAAGTCGAACTTGACCAAGGCCCCGGCCGCCGACGCGCGCGAGGCGACCACCAGCAGCCGGCCGTCGTAACGCGCCGCCAGCTCGGCCAGGCTCAGCACCGCGGGACGGCCCTGCTTCAAGTCATGGATCAACACCTTGTCGCCGTCGCAGCGGGCGACGATGAAGTGCTCGCCGTTGGCCGCCAGCGCCAGCGCCGGCAAGGCCATCAGGCCGATGCGGTCCAGCGGCTGCTGGACGATCTTGACTTTCAGCTCCAGATGCTTGGCGGCGAGGAGGAGATCAGTTTCGGAGAAGGGTTCGGCGGCGCGGCCGAACTGGTGGGAGAGCTGCTCGGGGTCGGCGGCGATGCCGTGGAACTGGGCCAACAGCACCAGGCCGAGCAGGCCGTGGTCTGGCACCACGTCACCGCTGAAGTGATCGGACATGTCTTTGCAAGAAAACTGTTCTAATGGATAAAAACTTGCAAAGAAAATACCGATTTTTTATTCAATCCAGAATGTTATTTTTTACCAATTATAAAATTGACATCATTAATTCGCCATTTCCTCTCCTCTTTCAATGCGTATTAGAATTTCGACTCTAGATTGGAGCCAGACTTCATAAGGCATTCTCATGCATCTCAAATCACATTGCCATGGCGATATTTCTTACAATATCAGCGCATTAAAACTCCAAGCATGACAACAAACCAATCTGTCTGGCTCCCACGACATTCAGCAAGCGTCTTATCGCCCGCCACCATTCTGCCGTTTTATACGTATAAATACGTAGATCAGTATTCTACATCCATCAATGTCTCTATTGATTCACTCTACCCAATACCAATAAAAGTCCCGGCCTTGCCAGATCCATACTTTTCCAAACCAGTCGACGTTTCACTGAAACAGTTATAAGAAAATAAAGGCCTCCTCCGCATTTCAGCATTTCCATCGTCAAGCTCGCTTGCAGCAGGGCATGGCTGCCGCTTTTACTCTCGCCTGAAAATCGCTTGCCGCTACCCGCCACGCCTCTCCGTGACGACACCGACAGGCGGCAGAACGCTCTTGCCACCGGCTCAAACCGGTACCGGCCGCTGGCGCTCGATGCGGATGCGCAGCACCAGCGCCGCGGCAACCAGGCACAAGGCGCCGGAAATCATCGTCGCCGCGGTGTAGCTGCCCAGGCTGTTGCGCAGCATGCCGGCGCCCAGCGCGGCAAACGCCGCGCCCAGTTGATGGCCGGCGACGATCCAGCCGAATACCACCGGCGCCTGCTCGCTGCCGAACACGCCGGTGGTCAGCTTCACCGTCGGCGGCACCGTCGCCACCCAGTCCAGACCGTAGAACAGCGTGAACAGCGGCAGGCCGTAGAAGTATTCCAGCCCGAAGGCCTGCGGCAGATACAGCAGCGCCAGGCCGCGCAAGCCGTAATAGACGAACAACAGCGCCTGCGGCGCGAAGCGGTCGGACAGCCAGCCGGACAGCGTGGTGCCCAGCAGGTCGAACATGCCCATCGCCGCCAGCAGGCTGGCACCGCGAACCGGCGTCAGGCCGTAATCGCCGCACATGGCGATGAAGTGAGTGCCGATATAGCCGTTGGTGCTGGCGCCGCAGACGAAGAAGCTGGCGAACAAGAGCCAGAAGTCGCCGGAGCGGCTGGCGGTTTTCAGCGCGCCGAAGGCGATAACGATGGGATTGTGATGCACGGCCGCGGGCGGCGGCGCATTCTCCGGCTCGCCCAGCGGCCGCAAGCCGATGCTGGCCGGCCGCTCCGGCAGCAGCAGCCACGCCAGCGGCAACACGCAGACGATGCAACCGGCGATCAGCCACACCGTGCCGCGCCAGCCGTGCTGCCCGGTCAGCCAAGCCATCAAGGGTAGAAACACCAGCTGGCCGGTGGCGGAACTGGCGGTCAGCAAGCCCATCGCCAGGCCGCGGTGCTGGACGAACCAGCGGTTGACCACCGACGCGCCCAACGTCATCGCCGTGGCGCCGGTGGCGCAGCCGACCATCACGCCCCACAGCAGCTGCAGCTGCCAGTTGCTGCGCATCAGCGTGGACAAGGCCACGCTCGCCCCCAGCAAGGCCAAGGCGCTCAATACGGTGCGCCGCAAGCCGAAACGCAGCATCGCCGCCGCCGCGAACGGGCCCATCAGGCCGAACAATGCCAAATTGATCGACAAGGCCAGAGAAATGGCGGAGCGGCTCCAGCCGAACTCCCGCTCCAGCGGCACCATCATCACGCTGGGCGCGGCGCGGATGGCCGCGGTGGTGAGCATCACCAGAAAGGTGACGGCAACGGCGATCCAGGCGTAGTGGAATCGACCTCCGGTCCAGTCGCGCAAGCCGCTCATGCGACACCTCATCTAGATATGCAACACCTCACAATAGTAGAGCGCGAGACCCAGCCTCCGGCATGATGCGCCGATATTGGCAGCCAGGCATCGTCCCTGGCTTCTTATCCACAGCCTTGTCCAGATCGCCAAGTTATCAACATCCAGCGGCATTCCACCCCGCCGCCACGCGATCCCAACCATCCACGCCACCTAGTGGCAGAGCATTGATTCGCTGGCATGGCGCGTGGCAGCCTCCAAAACGCAGTAATCGACGCCCAGTGGCGCTAGGCGACGCTTTCAATATCAGCGATGGCTCTCAGCCTTTGCACCGTGGATTGCATCACCTCCCGCTCCTGCGCCGTTAGCGGTCTTTCACAATAGACGCGGCTAAGAAATAAAATGGCATCGTTTCCGTCTGGCTCGATTGCATAGCCCGGATCGGCAATGATTTCATCAAGCAGGCTCTGGGTAATGGGCGCGACATGAAAATGACAGTTCAAACCGCTAGTGAAGCCCAGTTTGTAGAAAACCACCTTGTATGGCTCGTAGGCGCGCTGGAGGATGGTTTCGGCTCTTGCGAGCGCGGCGCCCAATTCTTGCAATGCCGCCATGCTCAGCGCGGGCAGATCAGCGGCCTGCTCCTTGGCTGAGAGGATGAGATAACCAGGGAAACGAGCATCGCGCCGATGCGTCGCTTGCCAATGCGCCATTTCAAAAATCAACAATTCACTCATGCCCGCACCTTGAAATTTTCACAGGGCGCGGCACCCGACCGCTCCCGCATAAAGCCAAGAAACGCTTCCATCCGGGCGGACAAGCCTCGCGACGATGGCCACAACAGCCGCAGCACCACCTTCTCGCCGTTTTCGCTGCCTAACAGCGGTCTCAAGCTGCCGTCTTCCAGTTCGCGGCGGATGGAGATGTCCGGCAGACAGGCGATGCCCTGCCCCTGCAAAGCGAAATCCAGCCGCGCATGCACGCTGTTGCACACCAGCGCACGCGGCAATTCCGCATTGACCAAAGGCCATGCCTCCAGCTTGCCGCTATTGGGCGAGCGATAGTGGATCAGTTGATGCTCCGCCAATTGCGCCGCGCTTCGCGGCTGGCCGTGGCGGACCAGATAATCCGGCGCGGCGACGATGAGGCGGCGGAATCCCGGCAGAGCCAGGCTGCGCAGCTTGCCATCGTCGCCCGCCCCGACACGGATGGCCGCGTCGAAACCTTCCTCGATGATGTCCACATTGCGCTCGCTGTAATCCAGCTCCAATGCCACTTCGGGATAACGTTGCCGGAAGGCCGCCAGTTCCGCCATCAGCACGCCGCCGATCGGCGGCAGGCTCAGCCGCAACACGCCGCCAGGCTGGCGGCTTGATCGCTCCAGCACTACGCGCAGCGACTCTGCCTCATCCAACAAGCTCCGTCCCCGGCTCAATACCGTTTCGCCCTCTGCCGTCAGCGCCAATGAACGGGTGTTGCGTTGCAGCAATCGCACGCCCAGATCCACCTCCAGCCGGCTGATGCGCTTGCCCACAGCGGACGCCGACACGCCGAGGACACGCCCCGCGCCGACAAAACTGCCCTGTTCCGCCACGGCGATAAACACCGCCAGTTCGCTCAATGAAGCCAGCACACGTTCTCCTTTGCCAATCGGCAAGTGTACGCCATTCATGCCAAATGGTTCCGCACAGAGTGGAGCGGCGACCGGCTGTTTCCGGCCATTGCCGTCGCTTAGGCTGGCGCTTTGCTTTCACGCTGAGATCGTCATGCCTGCTTCCCGCCTCTTCACTCCAGCGCTGTTGACGCTGGCGGTGGCCGCCTTCGCCATCGGCACCGCAGAATTCATCATCATGGGCTTGCTGCCCCTCATCGCCGCCGATTTGCATGTCGGCCTGCCGCGCGCCGGCTATCTGGTGGCCGGCTACGCGCTGGGCGTGGTGGCCGGCGGCCCGCTGCTGGCGGGCCTGATCGCCCGCCAGGACGAAAAACGCGCGCTGAGCGCGCTGATGGCCATCTTCATCGCCGGCAACCTGGCCTGCTTGCTGGCATCCAGCCTGTGGCCGCTTTTGCTGGCGCGCATATTCACAGCCCTCTGCCACGCCAGCTTCATCGGCGCGGCGGCGGTGATGGCGGCTCGCCTGGCCCCGCCCGGCATGGCCGGCCGGGCGATGGCGCTGATGTTCAGCGGCATGACGCTGGCCAATGTGCTGGGCGTGCCGGCCGGCACGTGGCTCGGGCAAACAGCCGGTTGGCGCGCGACCTTCGCCGCAGTGGCGGCGCTAGGCTTGATCACTCTGTTGCTGATCCGCTGGCTGTTGCCGACGCGCTCCGGCGAGCGCGGCAGCGCCGAAACGCCAGCGCGTTTGCCGGGTCGGGTCTGGCTGGCGCTGCTCGCCAGCGCGCTGGCCGCCGCCAGCATGTTCGCCTTTTTCACCTACCTGGTGCCGACGCTGATCCAGTTCGGCGGCCTGCCTCCTGAGCACTCCAGCGCGGCTCTGTTGTTATGCGGCGCGGGCCTGGTGGCGGGAGGCTGGATAGGCGGAAGGCTGGCGGACGGGAAACTGGTCAGGGCGCTGATCCTGACGCTGGTCTTGCTATGCGGCAACCTGGCCGCTTTCCACCTGCTGGCTGCGCGCCTGCCCATCGCGTTGGCGCTGATGACGCTATGGGGCGGCCAGGCCTTCGCCCTGTGCATGCTGCTGCAAGCACTGGCGATACGGCTGGCGGGAGAGGCCACATCGCGGGCATCCGCTTTCAATGTCGGCGCCTTCAATCTGGGCAATGCGCTGGGCGCTTGGCTGGCGGGTTTGCTACTCGGTCACGGCGGAACCTTGGCGCAAACCAGTCTACTGGCCGCAGGGTTGGCGGCGCTGACTTTACTGCCGGTGCTGTTTGTTTGGCGCAAGAAAGCCGTCGACGCATCCTCGCTTGTCCGCGCATGAAACAACGGACCGCGCGGCGGCGGTCCGTTCAGGCAGGATGAAAAATCAGGCGGCCAGCTGCGTCGCCAGCGCCCGCATCGTCTGCCATGGCTCGCCGGGCTCGACGCCCTTGATCTGGCGGTCGATGCGCGCGCACTCGGACAGCGCGGCCATCAGCTTGCGCGGGCCGATGCGACGCAGCGCCGGCTCGGCCAGTTTCTGCTTCTCGCCCCACAGCCTGAGCTCGCGCGCCATGTCGCGCGGCTGGCGGCCGTCCTTCAGGCCCTGGCGCAGCTTGAGCAGCATGCGCACGTCCTCGGCCAGCGACCACAGCACCAGCACCGGCGCCTCGCCCTCGGCCATCAGGCCGTCCAGCATCCGCGTCAGTCTCGGCGTGTCGCCGGCCAGCCAGGCTTCGGACAGCTGGAACACGTCGAAGCGGGCGACATTGGCCACCGCCGCCTGCAGATCGGCCAGGCTCAACTCGCCCTTGGGATAGAGCAAAGCCAGCTTGTCCACCTCCTGCCGGGCGGCCAGCAGATTGCCCTCCACCCGGTCGACGAAGAACGCCAGCGCGTCGGCGCCAAGCTGCTGGCCCTGGGCCTTCAGCCGGCGGGAGATCCAGCCGGGAAGCTCGGCGCGGCCCACCGGGCGCGCCTCCACCACCTGGGCGATCTTGTCCAGCGCGGTGAACCACTTGCTCTGCTGCTGCGCCTTGTCCAGCTTGGGCAGCGTGATCAGGGTCACCGTGTCCTGCGGCGGATCAGCGGCCAGGCGCTGCAAGGCCTCCACGCCCTCGGTGCCCGGCTTGCCGCCGGGAATGCGGATTTCCAGCAGCTTCAGCGAAGCGAACAGCGATACGCTGGACATCGAGTCGGTCAGTTGCGACCAGTCGAAGCCGCTTTCCACGGTCAACACCTCGCGCTCCAGATAGCCGGCCGCGCGGGCGGCGGCGCGGACGGCATCGGCAGCTTCCAGCGCCAGCAACGCCTCCTCGCCGTGCACCAGGTACAGCGGCGCCAGCCCCTTGGCCAGCGCCGCGTTCAGCGCGTCAGGGCTGAGGGACGGCATCGGGCTTCACGCTCACGGGGCCGGCCAGCGGCGCGGCCGGCACCTTCAGGTAGGCCAGACGGCGGACGATCTGCTCGGCGGCGTCGCGGCGCGCATCGGCCCACAGCAGGTCTTCTTCCTGCTGCTTGCCCAGCACCTGGTTATCCGAGTAGTTCAGGCTGCGGCGCACGGTCACCACCATGTCCGGGTCCACCGGCACGCCGCCGATCACCGTGCGCACGACAACGGTATAAGTCAGCTGGTATTCGTTGATGCGGCCGCCGGTATTGATGGTCAGGATGTCCTTGGACTGGTTCTCGCTGACCACGCTCACCACCGCCTGCGCGCCCTTGGGCTCGGACATCACGCTCAGCTTGGGATCGCGGGCGAATACCGTGCGCAGGTCGGCCTCGATGCTCTTGCCGGTGGCCTCCAGATACATGGTGGAGAACGGCAGCGGTTTCAACGAGCCGCCCAGGCCGCGCAGATGGAAGCCGCAAGCGGTCAGCAGCAAGGCGAAACCGGCGAGCAGCGCGAACTTCAGACAGTGTTTCATTGCATCCTCCATGGCGGACTGCGCCGCCAAGCAAAAGCGGCGCGGGGCCTTCCGGCAGCCCGCGCCGCGCTCCAGGCTGGATTAGACGACGATGTTCACCAGGCGGCCCGGCACCACGATGATCTTCTTGGCCGGCTTGCCTTCCATGAACTTGATCACGTTCTCGTGCGCCAGCGCGGCGGCTTCGATCGCGTCCTTGGCGGCATCGGCGGCCACGGTCACGCTGCCGCGCAGCTTGCCGCACACCTGCACCATCAGCTCGATCTCGCTCTTCACCAGCGCGGCCTCGTCCACCTTGGGCCAGGCTTGCGCCAGCAGCTCGGTGCCCGGCTTCAGCGCGTTCCAGATGCCGTCGCAGACGTGCGGCACGATGGGCGACAGCAGCAGGGTGGCGGCTTCCAGCACTTCCTGCGCCACCGCGCGGCCGATGTCGCCCGAAGTGTCGGCCTTGTCGTAGGCGTTCAAGAGCTCCATCACCGCGGCGATGGCGGTATTGAATTGCTGGCGGCGGCCGTAGTCGTCGGCCACTTTCTGGATGGTGCCGTGCAGCTTGAAGCGCAGCTCCTTCTGGCTGGCGTTCAACTCGCCGGAAGCGTACGGCGCCACCACGCCGGCCTCGACGTGCTCGCGCGCGGTTTTCCACAAACGCTTCAGGAAACGGAACGCGCCTTCCACGCCGGCGTCGGACCATTCCAGGCTCTGCTCCGGCGGCGCGGCGAACATCATGAACAGGCGCGCGGTGTCGGCGCCGTATTTCTCGATGAACTCCTGCGGATCCACGCCGTTGTTCTTGGACTTGGACATCTTCTCGATGCCGCCCACCACCACCGGCTGGCCGTCGACGCGGTGCTTGGCGGCGACGATCTTGCCCTTGGCATCGCGTTCCAGGATGACGTCCTGCGGCGCGATCCAGTCCTTGGTGCCGTTGGGCAGGTCGCGGTAGAAGGTCTCGCACACCACCATGCCCTGGGTCAGCAGGCTCTTGAACGGCTCGTCCGACGACACCAGGCCTTCGTCGCGCATCAGCTTGTGGAAGAAGCGCGCATACAGCAGGTGCAGGATCGCGTGTTCGATGCCGCCCACGTATTGGTCGACCTGCAGCCAGTAATCGGCGGCCTGCTTGTCCACCATCGCGGTGTCGCACTTCGGCGAGGCGTAACGGGCGTAGTACCAGCTGGACTCCACGAAGGTGTCCATGGTGTCGGTTTCGCGCTTGGCCGCGCCGCCGCACTTCGGGCAGCTGGTTTCGTAGAATTCCGGCATCTTGGCCAGCGGCGAGCCGGCGCCGTCCGGAATCACGTTTTCCGGCAGCGTCACCGGCAGGTCTTTTTCCGGCACCGGCACGTCGCCGCAACTCGGGCAATGGATGATGGGGATCGGGCAGCCCCAGTAGCGCTGGCGGGAGATGCCCCAGTCGCGCAGCCGGTACTGGGTCTTTTTCTGGCCCAGGCTCTTGGCCTGCAGGTCGCCGATGATGGCGTCGAAAGCGGCTTGATAGCCCAGGCCGTCGTACTTGCCGGAATTGACCGTCTTCACGGTGTCATCCTTGGCGCCGTACCATTCCTGCCAGTTGGCGGCGTCGTACTCGCCGTCGCCGGACGCCAGCGCGATCACCTGCTTGATCGGCAGCTGGTACTTGTTGGCGAACTCGAAATCGCGCTCGTCGTGCGCCGGCACCGCCATCACCGCGCCTTCGCCGTAGCCCCACAGCACGTAGTTGGCCACCCATACCGGCAAGCGTTCGCCGGTCAGCGGGTGGATCACGGACAGGCCGGTGTCCATGCCCTTCTTTTCCATCTTGGCCACGTCGGCCTCGGCGACGGAGCCGGACTTGCACTCGGCGATGAAGGCCTGCAGCGCGGCATTGCCGGCCGCGGCCTGGGTGGCCAGCGGGTGCTCGGCGGCGACGGCGACGTAGGTGGCGCCCATCAGCGTGTCCGGACGGGTGGTGTAAACCTTCAGTTCGCCGGCGTGGCCGATGCTGGCCTCGTCGTACGGGAACACCACGTCGGAGCCGTAGCTCTTGCCAATCCAGTTGCGCTGCATGGTCTTGACCTGCTCCGGCCAGCCGTCAAGCTTGTCCAGGTCCGCCAGCAGCTGCTCGGCGTAGTCGGTGATGCGGAAGTAGTACATCGGGATTTCGCGCTTTTCCACCAGCGCGCCGGAGCGCCAGCCGCGGCCGTCCACCACCTGCTCGTTGGCCAGCACGGTCTGGTCCACCGGGTCCCAGTTGACCACGCCGTTCTTCTTGTAGATCACGCCCTTCTCGAACAGGCGGGTGAACAGCCACTGCTCCCAGCGGTAGTAGTCCGGCTTGCAGGTGGCCAGCTCGCGCTCCCAGTCCAGGGCGAAGCCCAGGCTGTCCAGCTGGGTTTTCATGTATTCGATGTTGGCGTAGGTCCACGCCGCCGGCGCGCCGCCGTTCTTCATCGCCGCGTTCTCGGCCGGCAGGCCGAAGGCGTCCCAGCCCATCGGCTGCAGCACGTTGAAGCCCTGCAGGCGCTTGAAGCGGGCCAGCACGTCGGTGATGGTGTAGTTGCGCACGTGGCCCATGTGCAGCTTGCCGGACGGGTACGGGAACATCGACAGCGCGTAGTACTTGGGACGCGACGCGTCCTCCACGGCCTTGAAGGCGGCAGTCTTCTGCCATTTCTGTTGGGCGGCGGCTTCCACCGCGCGCGGGCTGTATTGTTCTTGCATGGCGATCTTTGTCTGGACTCTGAAATACAAAAGGCGGGCTGCCCGGAGCGCGATCTGCGCGCATGCATCCGGTCAGCCCGTCCGCAAAATGATTGCCCCATTATAACGGCGTCTTCGCGTCGGCGATAAGACCCAAAAAACAAATGCTTGGCGCGCGCGGCCTCAGGAGCAGGGCTTGAGCCCCCAGCCCTTGCGGCCGCGCCAGCAGGAGAAGTCCTCCTTCACCGCGCGCAGCGTCCAGACGCTGTCCTCGCGGCTGAACTCGAAACGCTGGCGCACGCCTTTGACGCTGTCGTCCATCAGCCCCTCGCGGATCAGCGTGATGCCGGCCCGGTCGAAGGCCTCCGGCTGGCTGGTCTGGACAACCTTCAGCGTGGCGTACTCGAAACGGCCGTCCTCTCCCAGACGGTTCTTGGCGAAGCGCAGCGCCACTTCCAGCGGCAGCTCGCCCGGCTGGCCGGCGAAGGGCAGCCTCGCCTCGTCGCTGTAGGCGAAGGCCGCCGGCGCCGCCGCCAGCAGCCCCGCCACGCACACCATCACGCCTTTCAACACGCGTCGTCCTTTCACTTCGGTCAAACGGGTTCGACCACGGACAAGCGGACAAGGTTGCAGACGGATTCGGAGCCTGTTCAAAGTCTCGCGAGACGAGGCGAAAACAGCTGAGGAAGCGGAGCATGCATACGACGCACGAGCCTGCTGCAGCGGCACTCGCCGCGCGCGCCCTCACAATGCTCTGCAGGGATTGAACAGGCGCTCAGCCGCACAGCAGGCTGTACAGCATTTCGCTGGCCATCGCCGCCATCAGCACCGCGAAAGCCTTTTTCAATTTGGGCACCGGCAGCCTATGCGCGGCCTTGGCGCCGGCCGGAGCCAGCAGCACCGTCATCAGCATCAGCGCCAGCATCGCCGGCAGGTAAACGAAACCGACTGCGCCGGGCGGCAATCCCGGCGCGCCCCAGCCGCTGTACACATAGCCGACCGCGCCGGACACGGCGATCGGCCAGCCCAGCGCGGCGCTGGTGGCGATGGCGGTGTGCACCGGCACATTGCACCAGCTCATGAAGGGCACGCTCATCGATCCGCCGCCGATTCCCACCCAGCTGGAGATCATGCCTATCGCGCCGCCAGCCGCGCCCTGCCCACCCCAACCCGGCATCTCGCGCCCGCCCTTGGGCTGGCGGCCGGCCAGCATCTGCAGCGCCACCGCGTAAGCGTAGACGACGAAGAACCAGCGCAGCGCCAGACCGGAAATCCAGCCGGCGATCAGGCTGCCCAGCAGCGTGCCCGCCACCATCGCCGGCGCCATGCCGCGCACGATGCGCCAGTCCACCGCGCCCTTCTTGTGGTGCGCGCGCACGCTGGACAGGCTGGTGAACACCATCACCGCCAGCGAAGTGCCCACCGCCAGGTGCTGGGCATGCGCGCCGCCCAGATGCGCGGCCGACAGCACCGCCAGCACCACCGGCACGATGATCAGGCCGCCGCCGACGCCCAGCAGGCCGGCCAGAAAACCGGCCACCGCCCCGCAGGCCAGCAGCGCCGCAAGCAATCCATACGACAACATCTACACGCCTCCCTAATGCCCGCGGGCCGCGCTCATCCGGCCCGGCGGATATCCAGCAGGTCCATCAAATACGCCCATTCCTCCGCCGTCACCGGCGTGATCGACAAGCGGTTGCCGCGTTTGAGCACCGTCATTCCTTCCAGCGGCGGATGCCGGCGCAGCTCGGCCGGCGGCAGCAGCCGCGTCTTGCGGACAAAGCGCACGTCCACGCACAGCCAGCGCGGATCGGCGGGGTCGGACTTGGGATCGTGGTAGGGGCTGGCCGGATCGAACTGGCTGGAATCCGCATGCGCGGCGGCCGCCACTTCGGCGATGCCGGCGATGCCCGGCTCCGGGCAGGACGAATGCCAGAACAGCAGCAGATCGCCGGGCTGCATGTCGTCGCGCATGAAATTGCGCGCCTGGTAATTGCGCACGCCGGTCCATTCGAACAGCCGCGCGGGTTCGGCGGCCAGGTGGTCGATCGAGGTTTCGTCGGGTTCCGACTTCATCAGCCAATAGCGCATGGGCAATATCTGTTAATCGCTGAGTGGATGGGGAAAGACTTGCTCAATCTTACTGGAAAGATTGCTTCGTATGCTGGCGGTAACGGGACAGGCATGCTGTCCGTCATCGCAGGAGCGCGAAAATGAAACAATGGATACTGGCCGCCATCGCGGTCGGCAGCCTGGCCGGCTGCGTGGTGGAGCCGCCGCGGGTGGCCGTGGCGCCGGTTATGGTGCGCCCGGCCGTGGTGGTGCCGGTGGCGCCGGCATACTACTACGACTACGGCCCGCGCCGCGGCTGGCGCTAAGCGCGGCTGCGAAGCCATAGCCAACCCAGCGGCAAGGCCAGATTGGCTAGCGCGCTGAGCCAGTACAACGCCTGGAAGGGCTGCTTGCGGGTCTTGTGGCGGAAAGCGCGCTGGGCGAGCCAGGCGGCGGGCCAGCCGCCGGCCAAGTGCAGCCATTGCAGCCTAGCCTCCGGGATGCGCCACTGGCCGCGCAGCGCCGCGCGCTTGTCCAGCCAATAGACCAGCAGCGTGGGCGCGGCCATCACCGCGTAAGGCAGCCACCACCACCAGGCCAGCCGGCCCAGCAGGCAGGCCGCCAGCAAGGGCAGCAACAGCAGCAGGATCATGCGCGCGCGCTCCGCAACGGCAGGCGGCGCAGGCCGGATTCGGTCAACAGCCAGTCCAGCCTCACGTCCCACGCCTCGCGCGGCACCGCGTCCACCAGCTGGCAATCGAAAGCCACGCCCACCAGCAGCGGCTTGCCGCTCAAGGCGTGCCGGCGGCGGAAAGCCAGCGTGCTGTCGTAGAAGCCGCCGCCCTGCCCCATCCGGTAGCCGTCCCTATCCACGCCCAGCAAGGGCACGAACACCACGTCCAGCCGTTCGGCGCGCAGCCTCGCGCCGGCGTACTCCAGGATGCGGTAACGAGGATGCAGATACCAGCGGTCGGCGGCGTCCAGCCGGGTGAACCACAGCCGACGGCCGCGCTTGGGAATTTGCGGCAAATAGACCGCCGCGCCGCGCCACAGCGCCGCATTCATCACTTCGGCCAGGTCCAGTTCGGAACCGGCGGCGAGATAGCCGCCGACGCGCTTGCCGCGCTTCAGCAGACGGGAGGCGTGGCGGGCGATCGCGCGCGCGGCCGCGGCGCGGCAGGCCGGCGGCAGCGCCATGCGGGCGCGGCGAAGCTGGCGTCTGAGCGCCGGCTTGTCGATATCGGGGGAAGTCGAGGTCATCGGTAAGGAGGGGGAACCCCCGCGAGTGCCGTTCGGGCTAAATTCGCTTGTACCCTGTTTCCAGGAGGGGCCGCCTGCCAGACATTTCGGGCGCGTTCACCAGAGAACGCGGCACGCCCATGTCTCACGCTGGCAGCCAAAAGCGAACGCATTGGTACAAAGGAATTGTGTGCCTTCACGAACACCGCAGGGGATAAACTGACCTTTGGTGCGCCGGCGCCGCTTGGTTAGAACAGCGGCTGCTGGCTCTGGCTCAGCGCCTGATCGGCCGCTTCGCCCATGCTGCGTATTTTACGCTGAAACGCCGCCATCTCCAAGCCTTCACCGACTTTTGTCTTCAAGAGGTCGTGCGCGATGTTCAGCGCGGCCATGATGGCGATCTTGTCGGCGTCCATCACCTTGCCGTGCTGCTGGATGGTGGCGATCTTGCCCTCCAGCAGACGCACCGCCTCCAGCAGCGTCTCCTGCTCGCCCTGCGGGGTGCCGATGGTGAAATGCCTGCCCAGCAGCTCGATGTCGACCTGAACCACGTCGCTCATTGCTCGTTCTCCGGCGCGGCGGGCAGGCGCGCCACCAAGGCCGCCACCCGACTGCGGGTTTCGTTGACGCGGAAGTTCAGCTCGGCATTCTCCTTCAGCGCTTCGGACAGCGCCTCGGCGAATCGGCCGTTCTGGACTTCCAGTTCCCGGATGCGGGCGATCAACGCCGCGACGCGGGATTCGAGGTATTCCAGTTCATTGTCCATGGCGGCGAGGATAACGGGCGGCTACTTGGGCGTCAAACCCAGCCGCTGCCGGGCTGTGTCCAGCCGTGCACACAGCTGCTCCGCGCCGTCCACCAGGCGCGGCCCGGGGATGGCGATGGCGTCGCCCGGCAGGGCCAGCAGCGCGCCGCCCGCCACCGCCGGCATGGCCTGCCAGCGCTTCCACATCGCCAGCGTGGCGTCGTCGCCGGCCACGATGGCCTGCGGTTGCGCCGCCACCACGGCGGCGGTCGACACCTGCGGCGCCGGCAAGGGCAGATCGGCGAACACGTTGACGCCGCCGCAGACGCGGATCAAAGCATCGATATAGCTCTTGCCGCTGACGGTGAAGATGGGCGTCCGGCTCAACTGATAGAACACCCGCAGCGGGGTCCGTCCGCTGTAGCGCTGCCGCAGCGCCGCCAGCCGCTGGCGGTAAGCCGCCGCCGCCTGGGCCGCCGCCGCGTCGGTGCCCGCCAACTGGCCCAGCTTGACGATTTCCTGCGCCACGTCGTCCGGCTGCAGCGGATGGCTGATGAACACCGGCACGCCCATGCCGCGCAGCCGCGCCAGCTCGCGCGGCGTGCCGCCGTCCTGCCACGCCACCACCAGGTCGGGCTTCTGCCTCAGCACCGCCTCCAGGCTGAAGCCGGTGAAGCCGCCGACGCGCGGCAGCTTCTTCGCCGCGGCCGGGTGGTCGCTGTAATCGACGGTGGCCACCACCTTGCCGCCGGCGCCGGCGGCGAACAACAGCTCAGTGGCGTGCGGCACCAGGCTGACGATGCGCTGGGCCGGCCTGTCCAAAACCACGGTCTTGCCGGCGCCGTCTGCGGCCTGAACCGATGCTTGAGCATACGCCGCAGCCAGCAGCAGGCCCCATCCCGACCAGGCCGGCCTCATGCCGCCGGCTCCTTCAGGGCTAGCGGCAAGCCGCAAGCCACTAGGGTCACCCGGTCGCAACGGGCCGCCGCCAACTGGTTGAGCCGGCCCAGCTCGTCGACGAAGCGGCGGGTTTCCGCATCGCCGCCCACCACGCCCCAGCCCACTTCGTTGGACACCAGCAAGACCTCGCCCTGGAGCCGTCCCTGCGCGGCCAGCAGCGCGTCGCGCTCCACCGCGTACTCGGACTCGTCGAAGCCCTGCTCGCCGAAGAAACGCATCAACCACATGCCCAGGCAGTCGATCAGCAGCAGCCCGCCCGGCGCGTCATGGGCGGCGATGGCCGCGGCCAGCCCGCGCCCGGCCTCGGCCACGCGCCAGTGCGCCGGCCGCTGCGCGCGGTGGCGCTCCACCCGGCGCGCGAACTCGGGATCGCGCACCTCGGCGGTGGCGAGATAGCACACCGGTCCGCCATGCCGGCGGGCCAGGTCTTCGGCATGGCGGCTCTTGCCGCTGCGGGCGCCGCCGGTGATCAGGTGGGGCATCGACGATTCCTTATTGGCTGTAACGCACGCCGATGAAGGCGCCCAGGCCGCCGGTGTTGTAGCCGTAGGCGGTTTCGTATTCGCGGTCGAACAGATTGTCGACGCGGGCCGTCGCGGTCCAGTTCCTCGCGAAGCGGTAGTTGGCGAAGGCGTTGGTGACGCCGTAGCCGTGCAGCGCTTTGGCCTCGGTGTTCGCCGGATCGTCGTATCTGCGGGAAACGATCTGCTGCTCCGCGCCCAAGGTCCACTTGCCCAGCTCCTTGCTGGCGGTGAAGTTGGCGCTCTGACGCGGGCGGCGCTCCAACCAATGGCCAGTGCCGTCATCGCGGGCGTCCAGCAGCGTAAGATTGGCGCCCAGATCGACTCCCGCCACCACCGTAGCGCCTTCCAGCGTCAAACCACGGATGGTTGCTCGATCTATGTTCTTCGGTACCCAAATCTCACTATCAGGGGCAGCTGGAGCCCAGTTTATCAATTGGTTAATCTTATTTTGGAATATGGTTACACTAAAACTCTGCTGACCTTTTCGATACTGCAGTGACAACTCCGTATTTTTCGAATCTTCCGGCTTCAGACTCGGATTCCCACTATATGGATAGTATAAGTCATTAAATGTTGGTGCCTTATAGGCGGTACCATACCCCACTCTTGCCATCCATCCCTCGGCAAATTTATAGCCATAGTCAAATTTACCAGTGGTTTTCCCGCCAAACTGATCGTCATGATCTCGGCGCAGGCTAGCTTGGAATAAATGCGCACCCTGATCAAACTGATATGTAGCAAATCCCGCATCCTGAGAACGTTTTGTTTCAGAATAGACATCGCTACTCTCGATCTTTTGCGTCCCATGGCTGATACCAAGAATGATATTGCCAACAGTAGTGTTTAGATCATTCTGCCAAAGCCATTCCTCTTGAGTCGTCTGATAGAGGTCGGCCCTAACATCAAAGTTACCATTATAAAAATTTTCTAGCTTATCCTGTGTTTTCGAAAAACGTAGTCTACTTGTCCAGACATCGCTGAACTGATTCTTCGACTCGATGCTCTGTCCCGTTAGGCGGCTCTTTGCTCTATCTTGCCCAGTCCATTTATTGGAACGATCCCAATCATTTATGGCAAAGGTCTGATACAGCCTCAACGTCAAATCATGACCTGGCGCCAATGTCTGATTCACACTAGCAGTGTAACTATCGTTGCCATACCCATCATTATCGGGATTGTAATAGGTCTGATTACGCGGATTCGTTGCCGAAAAACCATCAGACTGGGCATGGGATAACTGCAGGCTGTAAGCAGTGTCGCCAGTTTTCCCATCAATGCCAGCGGTTAGCTTGCCGGTGCCGCGGCTGCCAGCCTCGAAACCGGCATTGAAGCGCGGCGCGCCCTCGCCCTTGCGGGTGAAGATTTGTATCACGCCGCCGATGGCGTCGGCGCCGTACAGGCTGGACGCGGGCCCACGCAGGATTTCGATGCGCTCGATCTGTTCCAGCGGAATGTTCTGGATGGCCGTGGTGCCGGTCGTCGCCGACGAAATGCGCATGCCGTCCACCAACACCACCGTGTGGTTGGAATTGGCGCCGCGCATGAAGATGCTGCTGCTGGTGCCCGGACCGCCATTGGTCGTGATGCTGACCGCGGCCTGGCGCGACAGCACCTGCTGCAGCGTCTGCGCGCCGCTTTCCTCGATTTCGTCGCGGGTGATCACGGTGGCGTCCGCCAGCGTCTTGGACAACGGTTGCGCGATGCGGCTCGCCGTCACGATCACCGGATCGCCGACAAACTGGGGCACGCCATCGGCCAGGGCCAGGCCGGAACAGGCCAGCGCCGTCAGCGCGGCGCAGGTTTGAAGCTTGAACATGAAAACACACTCCACGATATGAAAACGTTGAGTGCGAAGAGGGCAACAGCAGCAAAGGACGGCACGGCAGAACCGGAACGCCTGTCGAATCGCCTCCCCGCGAAACTCCAGTGGTCCACCGGCTTCCGGCCGGGGCGACGCAGGCCGGTCTCCGGGCTGGGCCTTGCCGGCGGCGCGCCTTCCCATTCTGGAAGCCTGCTCTCCGTCTTTTCCGGCAACGCCAGGCGAAAGATCGTGAACACGCGCCCAAAACAGTGGCTCTGCGCCGCCTGGGCGCCTACGCACCAGGCCTTACCGTTGCGGGGGCAGCGCCGGCCTTGCACCGGCTTCCCGTTTCATCCGCCCGCGCGTGGCTGCGCGGCTGCGGACACCTGCGAATCGTCGGATTATAACCCGCCGGACTTTTGGCGGCATCGCCCAAGCAGTAATATGCTTAGAGTCCAACCGACGCCCCGCGCCGGACCCACTCAACCGCCGGACCCCGTCCGCTCCCGCAGCAGGCCCATACCATGAACAGCAGCAAACCCCTGGATCTTTCCGCCCGCAACGCCGCCCGCGCCCGTCAGGCCGTCCTGACCAAGCCGCCCGGCAGCCTGGGCCAGCTGGAGGAACTGGCCTGCCGCTTCGCCGCATGGCAGGGCCGCGCCCAGCCGGAAGACCTGCGGCCGGCGATCACCGTGTTCGCCGCCGATCACGGCGTCACCGTGGAGGGCGTGTCCGCCTTCCCGTCGGCGGTCACCACCGAGATGGTGCGCAATTTCGCCAATGGCGGCGCCGCCATCTGCGTGCTGGCGCGCGCGCTGGACGCCCGCCTGGAGGTGGTGGACGTGGGCGTGGCCGGCGACGTGTCGGCGCTGCCCATCGTCCACGCCAAGGTCCGTCCCGGCAGCCACAACCTGGCCAGGCAGGCGGCGATGAGCGCCGAGGAAACCGAGGCCGCGCTGGAGGCCGGCCGCGCCGCCGCCCGCCGCGCGGTGGAAGCCGGCGCCAACCTGCTGGTCGCCGGCGACATGGGCATCGGCAACACCACCGCGTCGGCGGCGCTGATCTGCCGACTCACCGGCGCGGCGCCGGAACTGGTGGTGGGCCGCGGCACCGGCGTCGATGACGCCGGTCTCGCCAACAAGCGCCGCGCGGTGAAAACCGCGCTGGCCCGCGTGGCCTGGGAAAACCTCAGCGGACTCGACACCCTGTCCGAGCTGGGCGGCCTGGAAATCGCGGCGATCGCCGGCTTTTACCTGGAAGGCGCCCGCCTGGGCGTGCCGTCGCTGGTGGACGGCTTCATCGCCAGCGCCGCCGCGCTGTGCGCCAAGACCATCGATCCCTCGCTGCACGACTGGCTGCTGGCCAGCCACCGCTCGGCGGAGTCCGGCCACGAGCTGGCGCTGACGGCGCTGCAGCTGCATCCGCTGGTCGACCTGGGCATGCGGCTGGGCGAAGGCTCCGGCGCCGCCGTCTGCGTGCCGCTGCTGCAGCTGGCGGTCAAGCTGCACAACGGCATGGCCACCTTCGACGAAGCCGGCGTCAGCGGCAAGTCGGCATGAACCCCTATACCCTCACCCTGCTGCGCCACGGCGACATCGATCACGACGGCCGCCTGATCGGCCTGACCGACCTGCCGCTGACCGAGCTCGGACAGCAGCAGCTGGAACACAGCTGGAAACGCATCAGCAACCTGGCCCCGGTCACCTGCATCGCCACCTCGCCGCTGCAGCGCTGCCGGGAGTTCGCGGTCAAGCAGGCGCTGTCCGGCTCGCTGACGCTGAAGGTGGACCCGCGTTTCGCCGAGATGGACTTCGGCGGCTGGGACGGCCAGCCGGTGGCCGACCTGGAACAGGCCCACCCGGGCTGGGGCGACGCGCTGGCCGACGGCCGGCTCAGCCCCCCCGGCGGCGAAACCTTCGAGCAGTTCCGCACCCGCGCGCTGGCCGGCCTGGCCGACTGGATGACCGAGGCGCGCGGCAGCCACCGGCTGCTGGTGACGCACGGCGGCGTGATCACGGTGCTGATGGCCGAGCTGCTGGGCACCGAGTTCGCGGTGGCCAAGCTGATGACGGTGCAGCGCGGCGGCTTCGTCCAGCTGTCGATGTTGGAGGGCCATCCGGCCTATCTGCTGCGCCTGGAGTCGGCATGCGCGGACTGATACTGGCGGTGCAGTTCCTGACCCGGCTGCCGACGCCGCAGCTGGCCGATTTCAAACCCGAGTGGCTGGCGGCCAGCGCGCGCTGGTTTCCCGCCGTCGGCGTCATCGTCGGCGCGCTGCTGCTGGCGGCGCTGCAGCTGGGCAGCCTGGCCGACCCGTGGCTGGCGGCGCTGCTGGCGCTGCTGGCCTGGGTCATGGTCACCGGCGGCCTGCACCTGGACGGCCTGGCCGATCTGGCCGACGCGCTGGGCGCGGCCCACCGTTCGTGCGAGCGCTTCTTCGAGGTGCTGAAGGATCCGCACCTGGGCAGCTTCGGCGTGCTGTCGCTGCTGCTGGCGGTGATCGCCAAGCTGGTGCTGCTGATGCTGATCGCACGCCAGGCCGGAACGGCCTGGGGCCTGCTGCTGGTCCCGGCCTGGGCGCGCGGCTTCGCCGTGATCTGGTCAGCCACGCTGCCGGCCATCGCGCCCGGCAGCGGCGAGCGCTTCGCCTGGCGCCGCGACTGGGCCGGCATGGGGCTGAACCTGGCCGCGCTGCTGGCGCTGTCCGCCTGGCTGGCCCCGGCGCTGCTGCTGGCCCCGCTGGCCGGCCTGGCCTGGCGGACCTTCCTGCAGCGCCGCCTGGGCGGCATGACCGGCGACTGCCTGGGCGCCGGGGTGGAGCTGTGCGAGATCGCGATGTTGGGATTGTTGCTGTGGCGGGTGCCGGCACCCTTCGGCTGGCTACATTAGCCCCCCGCGAAAACGACGACGGTCCGTTTGCATGGTCACAAAACCGCACCAGGCCTCGATGATTGTGAGGCGCCCGCTTTCCTCTTCTGGCCGCGCCGTCCAGACCGTCAAGGGCAAGGTCTTGAGCTGGCGCGTGTTTGAGGCGCGCGACGTTGGCGCGTGCCAAGTGCGCCAGCGCCTTGCCCTCGGCTTTCTGGGCGGGTGTGCCCGGCCGGCAGGGGCGGCCTGGGGTGGCGAGCGTGCGAATCTTTGGATTCGCTCGGCGCAAGGCTGGTCGCTCAGCCCCTTTGCCTGCTCGGTGGGCAGCCGCGCCATGCCAATCCTCCGTCCGCGCAGCGGCCTCCTTCCCCCTGCTTTTCAAAGTCCAAATAAAAAACGCCGCCCCTTCTTCAACGAGGGAACGGCGTCGCTACCAAAACGCGAACCGCTTACAGCGTGCCCGCCACCTTCTTGTTGCGCATCAGGCACAGCATGTCACAGGCGATGTGGGCGGCGGCGATCGCGGTGATCTCGCTCTGGTCGTAGCTGGGCGCCACTTCCACCACGTCCATGCCGACGATGTTCAGATCGCCCAGGTTGCGGATGATCTTCAGCGCCTGCGCGGTGGTCAGGCCGCCCGGCACCGGGGTGCCGGTGCCCGGCGCCGCGGACGGGTCCAGACAGTCGATGTCGAAGGTCACGTAGACCGGCGCGTCGCCGATGGTCTTCTTGATCTCGGCGATGGTGGCGTCCACGCCGTTATCGTGCACCCAGGGCGCGCCCAGCACGTTCAGGCCCATGAAGTCGTCGTTCCAGGTGCGGATGCCGACCTGCACCGATTTCTTCGGATCGATCAGGCCTTCCTTCACCGCCTTGTAGAACATGGTGCCGTGGTTCAGGCTGTCCGGGCTGTCGTCCGGCCAAGTGTCGCAGTGCGCGTCGAAGTGCAGCAGCGCCAGCGGCTTGCCGTATTTTTCGGCGTGCGCGATCAGGAGCGGGTAGGTGACGTAGTGGTCGCCGCCGAAGGTCAGCATCTTGGCGCCGGAGGCCAGGATAGTGCGGGCGTGCTCGATGATGGACGGCTTGATGGTCAGCGGGTTGTGGGCGTCGAACCAGCAGTCGCCGTAGTCGACCACGGCCAGGTCTTCGAACGGATCGAAGCCCCACGGGTAGGGCTTGAGCTCGGCCAGCTGCACGCTGGCGGCGCGGATGGCCTGCGGACCCATGCGCGCGCCGGAACGGAAGGTGACCGACAGGTCCAGCGGAATGCCAGACACCGCCACGTCCACGCCTTCCAGGTCGCGGCTGTAGTTGCGGCGCATGAAGGACAGCACGCCGGCGTAGGTGTTTTCGATGGAGGAGCCGTACAGGCCCTGACGGCGGATGGCGCCGTCGCCGTAGATCATTTCATCACTCATGCCACTCTCCAGGCGAGAGTACGCCGCAGGCGGTCAAGATATTGATTCCGCATCATTTTGCAGCGATTGCCGTCCATCTTGCACAGCCGACGGCTTGAGGCTGCCGCGCCCCGTGGCGCGGAAAACCCGAAGTGTGCCGCGATGACGCGGCAGGTTCAAGTAAAGACTAAAAGCCGGCGGGGAAAATGCCGCGGACGGCGGTCCGGATCAACCGCTCTGCGCGACGACGCGCGCGCGCCGCGACGACCAGCGGCCGCGCCACCAGCGCCAGCGCAGCTTGACGTCGTACCAGGCGGGCCTGAGGCCCAGCAGGAACAGGAACAGCGCCAAGGGCAGCGTGAAGCCGAAGCCCAGGTGCTTGAAGCCCAGCGCGCCGACCACGCCGCCCAGGAAGAAGGCCAGCAGGATCAGCGCGTAAACGCGGAATTTCTTGCGGTTGGAGCGCACCGCCGCCACCCGCGGATTGGCCTGGCGGTTGTAGTAGCTCATCTTGGCCAGCTCGATGCCGAGGTCGGTGGCGATGCCGGTCATGTGCGTGCTGCGCAACAGCCCGCCGGACAGCTTGGTGACGATGGTGTTGTGCATGCCCATGATGAAGCACAGCAACATCACCGTCGGCGGCGTGAACAGGCCCTTGTGCAACGACAGGCCGGCGCCCAGCAGGCCGAACACCAAGAGCAGCAGCGCCTCCTCCATCATCGACACGCCGTAGCCGCCGCGCAGCCGCTGCCGCCGCGCCCACAGGATCAGCCAGGTGCTGTGCATCGCGCCGCCGACGAAGCAGCACAGCATCACCAGCAGCGACAGCGCCAGGCGGATCTCGCCGGTGGCCCAGGCGTCGGCCATGCCGGACACGATGCCGGACACGTGCGAGGTGTAGCGGTGCACCGCCAGGAAGCCGCCGGCGTTGATCGCGCCAGCGATGAAGGCCATCGCCCAGCCGAGCTGGCGCAATACCCTGTCGTTGAAGCGGCCGCGGTCCAGCAGCCGGGTGATGTGGAAGTGTCTGGCCATGGGGAATCTGACAAACGAAACGGCGGCCTGTTGCCGCCGTTGTCGATATTGCGCCGCGGCATGCGCGCTTGGCAAGCCGCAGGATCAAACTTCTCCCCGATGGGGGTCCGCTCAGCAGCCCTTCAGCGCGATGCCGGGCGTCAGGCGCTTCTGCAGCGCCTTCAGATGCTCGGCCTGCGCCGCGTCCAGGTCCTTGAAAGTCAGCGTGGTCATCTTGGCCGGCTGGTCCTTGGACTTGACCACCGCCTTGTCGTAGCCGGCGGCCTTCAGGCGCGCCACCAGCGTCTTGGCGGCGTCTTCCTTGCCGAACAGGCCCAAAGACAGATTGCCCTTGAACTCGTCGTTGCTGACGATGTAGTTGTCGAAACCCTTGTCCTTCAATTCGGCCGACAGGGTCTTGGTTTCGGACTGGGTGGCCAGCGGCGGATAGTACACCCAGAAACGGCCTGACCCCTTGTTCTCTTCCTTGCTCTCCTCCTGCAGCTGGCCCGACTTCAGCTTCAGCTGCGGCACGCCGCCCTTCACCCGCGACAGCAAGCCGTCGTTGAGGCCGGACCAGCGGTAGCAGGCGAGCGCCTCGGGCTTCTTGTCCTGGGCCGGCTTTTCCTGCGGCTTCGCGGCCGGCTTATCCAGCGCCTTGGCGGCGGGCTTGGACGCCTCCGGCTTGCCCGCCGGTTTGGCCTCGGCCTTGGCCGCGCTGGCGGCAGTCTTGCTCTCGTGCAGCGCCTGGGCGGCCGGCGCCGACGCCGCGGGCGCGCTGGCCTGTTCCTTGGATGCGGAGGCGTCCGGCTTCCAGTTGGCCGGCAGCAGCTTCACCTGCCCGGGACTGACTTCCTGGGCGTGCACGTCCAGCGGCGGCCTCTGCTTCAGAGAACCGTACATCGCCACCACCAGATTCAGCACCACCACCAGCGCCACTAGCCACTTCATCACGTGTTCGCCACCTTGAGTAATCCCATCAGCACCAGATTATCCACGATCTGCATCGGCGCCGCGAGCCAGGGCGCGATGCGGGCGGCGTCGCCTCCGGTGAGAATCACCGTGGCCGGCGCGCGTCCGGTGCGTTCCGCCAGGCGCCGCCGCTGTTCGGCGATGGCCCCGGCCAGCGCCGCTATCGCGCCGCTGGCCAGCGCGTCCTGCGTGCCCTGCGGAAAATCGACGACCTCGCCGGCCGGCCGGTTCAGATTGGCCGTGCCCTGGGCCAGGCTTTGCAGCATCAGCCCATGGCCAGGCAGGATCAGGCCGCCCAGATAATCGCCCTCGGCGGTCAGCGCCTCCACCGTCAAAGCGGTGCCGGCGCAGGCGACGATGACGTCGCCGCGGCACAACTCACGCGCGGCCAGCACCGCCAGCCAGCGGTCCGCGCCCTGCTCGGCCGTGTTGCGGTAATGGTTGCGCACGTCGCCGAATCGGCGCTCGGCGTGCACCCGGTGCAAGGGGCAAGGCACGGCGGCCGCCAGCGCGTCGGCCACTTCGCGGCGCGCCACCGACGACATCCAGGCGCCCGTCAGCGGCAGATCGCGCCAGACCGCGGCCAGGCCGGCCAGCTCGCCATGCTCGGCCGCGCCCTGCCGCACGCAATCCTCGCCCTGGTACAGCGCCCATTTCACCCGGCTGTTGCCGGCGTCTATCAGCAATTTCATTGGCGCTCCCTGAGACTGACCTCGCCGATATGGAAAGACCGCGTCCCCTGCGCCGTTTGCGCCAGCAGCGCGCCGTTTTCGGCCACGCCGCAGGCGACGCCGTCCACCGGCTCGCCATGAGAGAAGCTCAGGCGCACCGGCGCGTCGCGATGCGCGCACAAGCGCCACCACTCGTCGCGCAGCGGCGCGAAGCCGTCCCGGTCGAAATCGGACAGCACCCGCTCCAGCTCATTGAGCATGGCGGACAGCACCCGGTTGCGGTCCGGCGCGACGCCGGCCTGCTCCAGCGCCGCCACCGGCTGGTCCACCGCCCCAGGATCGGCGACGTTCAGGCCGATGCCGACCACCGCGGCCGCCGGTCCCAGCGCGTCGCCGGACACCTCGATCAGGATGCCGGCCAGCTTGCGACCTTCCAGCAACACATCGTTCGGCCACTTGAGCTCGACCGGCGCGCCCAGCGTCCTCAGCGCGCGGCCCAGCGCGACGCCGATGGCCAGCGACAGGCCGGCCAGCTCGGCCAATCCGCGTTCGAAACGCCACAGCAGCGAGAACGTCAGGCCCGAGCCCAGCCGAGCCTGCCAACGCCGCCCCAGGCGGCCGCGGCCCGCGGTCTGCAGCTCGCAGGCCAGCACCAGGCCATGCAGCCCGCCATTGCCGGCGCGCGCCATCAGCTGGCTGTTGGTGGAGTCGGTGCGCTCGGCCACCGCCAGCGTGAAGGCTTCGGCCGCGGCCGGCGACAGGCCGGCGCGGATCGCGGCGACGTCCAGCCAGCCAAAAGGCTGCGCCAGCTTGTAGCCCTGCCCTCGCACGCTGAACACGGTCAGGCCGAGCTCGGACTCTATCGTCCGCACCGCTTGCCACACCAGCGTGCGCGAACAGCCCAGCGCCTGGGCGATGTCCTCGCCGGAATGAAAGCGGCCGTCGGACAAGTGACGCAGCACCGCGAACGCATGCTCGCTCACGCCTTGCCCTCGGCGGCGCGGATCTGGTTCAGCGTCTTGGTGGTGGAGGTGTCGAACAGGAAGGGAATGGAATGCACCTGGCCGCCCCGGGCCAGCGTTTCGCGGCTGCCCACGATCTTGTCCACGGTCCAGTCGCCGCCCTTGACCAGCACGTCGGGCTTGATCTGCTCGATCAGCTCCGCCGGCGTGTCGGCGTCGAACCAGGTGACCAGGCTGACGCTCTCCAGCGCGGCCAGCACCGCGGCGCGGTTCAGCTCGCTGTTGATCGGCCGGTCGTCCCCCTTGCCTTGCCGCTTCACGGAGGCGTCGGTGTTCAGCCCCAGCACCAGGCTGGCGCCCAGCGCGCGCGCCTGGGCGAGATAGGTGACGTGGCCGCGGTGCAGGATGTCGAAGCAGCCGTTGGTGAACACCAGCGGCCGCGGCAAGGCGGCCAGGCGCTCGGCCAGCCGCTCCGGCGGACAGATCTTGTCTTCGAACGACGGCGACGGGTAAATCATGCTTTTCCTTGCGCAGAAGCCGGCGCCGACGGCAAGTCATGCCGAGGCCGCGCGGCGCCATGAATCGGAACGGATCGCGAAGCATACCACCGTCGCCGCCGACTGCCCAACTCCGGCCGCCTCAGGGGCAGGTGAGCGCGGCGCCCGCCAGCGTGACGCCGGCCTTGGCCGGCTGCTGGATATAGCCGGTGGTCTGCAGATTGAACGACAAGGCGTAGCTGGCGCCGCGGCTGTCGCAGAGGCGAAAGTCGCCGGTCTGGCCCACCGCGACATAGGGCGGACGGGGATTGAAGCTGATGCTGGACAGGGATGCCCCGCCGGAGGTGGCCGCGTTGATGGTGGGCGAAGAGCCGAGGGTCAGCGGCTGAGCTTGTACCCGCACCGAACTGGCGCCGCCTTGCGGCAGTTCGAAAATCGCCCAGCCGGCACTCCAGCTGGTGCCGCAACTAGACGCCGAGCCGGCGTTATAAGGACAGATGGTCACCACGTCGTCGTTGCTGATCGACAAGGACCGCGCCTGGTTCATCGCGCTGATCAGCTGGTCGCGCGTGCTGTTCAGCCTTTCATTTTGGACGAACACCTGCCAGGCCGGCATCGCCACGGTCAGCAACAGCACCGCCACCGCGATGGTCACCATCATTTCCACCAGGGTGAAGCCCCCATCCTCGCGCACGCCCATAGCCGGCATCCCTCAGTGCGGCCAGCAGGTGCTGGACGTATCCGCGCCCTGCGCGTTCTGCGCGCTGCGAATGCCCGTGCTGCCGACGCTGAAGCTGCCGCAGCTGGTATCGGCGGCCTGCAAGCCGGAACTGACCGGCGTCGCCGTCAGCGTATAGGCGCTGGCGGTGGTGGACGAGGCGATCTGCACCTGGTAATAGCCGTTGGGCGAGGCCGTAGTCACCGTGCAGGCGGCGTTGTTGTAGGCGAAATACTGCGAATAGCACTGCTCCATCTGCGCCTGCGCGGTGGTCAGCGCCTGCCAGGCATCGCTGCGCCGCGAACGCTGCGCGTAGCCGGTATACATCGGGTAGGCGATGGTGCCCAGGATGGCGACCACCGCCAGGGTGATCATCAACTCGACCAGCGTAACGCCGCGCATGCCTCTCTCCTTCCCGATGGCCCGCTCTACAGGATCTGCCACCATCCGCTCCACGAATAATATTGCTGCGACGGGCTGCTGCTGGTGCAGCTCAGCTTGCCGTTGGCGCAGTTGTTGCGGCTGGAGCTGTTGCCGCCGCCCACCAGGATGCTGGCGGTGTAGCCGCCCTGGTTGGACACCACGAAGGCGGGGGTGGAGGCGAAGAAGCTGCCCAGCTGCACGCCCGACAGCGGCTGCTGATTGTAGACGTCGCTGCTGTTGACGAGGCCGTCGCCATTGGCGTCCAGGAAAGGCTGGGACGGCGGTCCGCCGGTCGCGTAATTGGACGACATCAGGAACGATGAGCCGCCGGCGGTGCAAGGCGTCGCGGACGGCGAGAAAGTCGTATACACCACGTTGCCGGCGAACAACTGGGGATTGGTCAGCATCCGGCTGCCGCTGCCGGCGAAGCTGAGCGTGTAATACCAGCCGTACAGCGTCGGGCAGGTTCTCCCCACCACGCAGTTGAGCGGCGGATTGGGGCTTTGCCAGTTGTACAGCGAGGAGGAGACCGTGGTGCTGGGGAAACCGGACACCGAGGTGGTGATCGCGGTCTCCGTCTGCTGCAACAGGTTGGACGGCGTCAGGCTGGTGATCGTCATATTGTCGTAGATGGCATAAAAGGCCTGGGTATTGGTGTTGGTCAGGTCGGACTGGGCCAGCAGCTGGCCGGTGCCGAAGAACACCATCATGCCTTTCTGCTTGGGGAAGTTGGGGTTCAGCGTCGCCGCCGGCGCGGAGGTGATCGGCTGGTGGTTGCCGCTGCTGTCGGTGGCGGTGAACAGCAACCGCACCGACCAGTTGGCCGGATTGGCGCTGGACACGTTGATCGCCCACAGATTGCCCTGCAGATCGCCGGCATAGACGGTGTCCACCGCCGCGCCGGCATTGCCGCTGCTGTTGACCGCCACCACTTCGGACAAGCCTTGCGGCGCGCTGCTGCTGCAGGCCGCCGGCACCGAGCTGCACAGGTCTATCTTGGCCAGCGTGGCCCCGGTCTGGGGATTCACCGCATAGAAGATGGCGTGGTTGCCGCTGCTGGCGTAGCCGTTGCCGAATAGCACCGCGAAGGCGTTCGAACCGTTCAGGCGGGCGATGGTCGGCCGGCCGAAGGAATAACCCATGCCGCTATCGCTGAACTCCCACAGCGCCGCATTGGCCAGCGCGGTTTCCGACGTCAGGCTGGAGGGCGATGTGACGTCAAGCGCGTAGATGGTCTTGCCGCCGCCGCCCAGCCCGCCCGCCAGCACCGAGTGCCAGGAGCCGTCGGCGAACATCACGTCCCCGGCCTGGGGCGAACCGTCGACGAAATAGATATGGTTGCTGTTGTACGAGGTGCTGGTGAGCTGATACAGGTTGGCGAACACGCCGTTGGGCACGAAGGCGAAAGCCTCGTTGCCTGTGCTGGCGTTGAAGGCGTGCACCATGCCGTCGTTGGCGCCGACGTAAAGCATCGGCGTGCGGTTGGCGTTGTTGCTGATGAAGGTCTGGTAGCTGGAATCGATATAAGGCCCGTCCGGCTTCGCGACATAGACCGGCCCGCTGTCCACGATGTCGCCCAAGAGATGGCTGCGGTTGCGGAAGGCGCCGCCGTTGCGCGCCTCCTGCGAGGCATCGCCGCGCAGGTAGTTGACGCGGAGGCTGCCCTTGGTGTCCGAAGGCTGCAGTTGCGACTGCTGGGTGCTGTTGATGCCGATGACCCCGGTGGCCGGCCAGCGAAATGGCACGCCCTTGTTGTTCACCGCGTCCCAGGTGGCGATCAGGCGGGTATTCTGCCAACCGCTGCCGCTGGCGAAGGCGTCCACCTGGGTTTGCGCGCTCCAGCTGGCCGAGGTGCTGACATTCAGGCCGCCGCTGGTGCCGAGCGCATAGGCGGCCAGATCTCCGGTCCAGTCGCTGTACGGGGTGTCGCTGGGGTTGAAGCTGGCCAGGAAAGCCTGGGTATTGGTGCTGAGCGTGGTGCTGTTCAACGCCACCGAGGCCTGGTCGTAGCTGCCCTTTTGTATCTGCACCAGGATGGAGCCCAGCGCGCTGCTGAATGCCGCCGGACTGACCGCGGGATAATAGGAGCCGGTATTTCCGGCCACCGCCATCGCCGTCAGCGTCTGCGCCGCCGTCGGATTGGTGGCCGGCGCCACGCCCGCGCCCAAGCCGATCACATAGGTCTTGATGCCGGCGCTGGCCAGGGTCTGGATCTGGCTGATGGCGTCCAGCAAAGCCTGATCGTTGGTGCCGGCG
This sequence comes from Chromobacterium violaceum ATCC 12472, assembly GCF_000007705.1. Classification (NCBI taxonomy): domain Bacteria; kingdom Pseudomonadati; phylum Pseudomonadota; class Betaproteobacteria; order Neisseriales; family Chromobacteriaceae; genus Chromobacterium; species Chromobacterium violaceum. Next base: position 511,084 of record NC_005085.1, on the reverse strand, counting down.
ATATTCAGCGATCCGTCGGCGTTGAAACTGGCTGTCACGCCGTAGCCGGTGGCCGCGGCGCTGCCCGCCGGCGGCCAGTAATATCCGCTCTTGTCCTGAGTCGGCAGGCCGTCGGTGATCAGCACCACGTATTTCTGCGGTGTGCAGCCGCTGCTGGACGACGTGCTGGTGAACGAGGTCTGCGCGGTTTTCAACAGCGCGTAGATCGGCGATTGTCCCGCCGCCGCCTTGATCTCCGACGTGCTGGTGGAATTGGTTTCCGGCTGCAGAAAGGGCGAGAAGCTGTTGTAGGCGCTGGTGAGCTGGCTGGCCGACGGGCTGCCCAGATTGGTCATCGCCACATTGGTGGCGGCAGCGCTGTACGACTGCGAGCCCCCATAACCCCAGCCGCGCTGCGCGTACAGCACCTGCGGCGTGAAGGGAACGTAGCCGGCATTGGTTGGGGAAGTGCCCCAACCGGAGAAACCGCCGGGCGCCATCAGGCTGTAAGACACGGTTACCGAGCCGGTCTTGTAGCTGTTCAGCGAGTAGTAGCTGTAGGGATTGCTGGGGCTGACCGTGCCATAGGTCATGAACACCGGGTTCAGCCCCGAGCTGTACAGCACATCATTGATGCTGGCGTCGTCGCTGGTGGCCGCCACCGTCATGTACTGGGAACCGTTCACTGTCGTTCCGCTGAGTCCCAGGCTTGAGGCGACCGACGCGCAGTTGCTCTTTACCGTCGACAGCGACGTACCAAGCGACAGGTAGCCATAGCAGGGGTTGAGAACGGTATCGGTGGTGCTGGTGGCGGTCGGCGAGCTGGTGAAGCCGAAACCGCCCGGCGGCGACATGTAGTACACCCAGGTGGTATTCAACGAGGTGCGGCTCATCTGATAGGACAGCAGCGCGAAATCGGTGGTGGCGAGGTAGGTGTTCAGTATCGACAGTATTCCGGCCTTGGCCACGTTGAGCCGCGACGGACTGTTGTCGGCCAGTTGCCCGCCCGACAAGGTCGAGGTGTAGGGCTGCATGCTGCCGGCCGCCCCGCCCGTCACCGGCGGCGTGAAATTGGCCGGCACCGGGTAGTTGACGGGCGAGGCCGATCCGGTCAGCCCGCCGACCGCTCCGGAGCCGGTCAGCAAGGCGCCGCCGCGGCCGGTATAGGTGGAGGAAAAGCCATTGCTGCAGTTGGCGCCGCTATTGCCGGTGCCGTTGCAATAGGTGATGGTGCTGCCGTCCATCGATTCGGAATTGGTCACCGCGATCACCACCTGCGGCCGCGCCGGCGTCGAGATGGTCAGCGGAACCTGGGAGATCGCCAGGGTCGCGGTGGAGGCGCCCCGCACCCACAGCGCCGCCAGCGCCAAGCCTGCCAACAGGATGACGCTGCCGACGATGCGCATCAGGGTGGTCCGGTTCGCCATATCCGCCTCACTGCGTGAAAATCGCCTGCACCACCACGGGACTGGCGCCGCCGCTGGTCGCCACCCGGGCGGTGACCCGGTAATTGTTGCCGCCGGCCTGCTGGCCGTAAATGCCGCGGTTGCCGCAACTGGTGCCGGCTCGGCACGAGGCCGGCATGCTCTCCACCACGTAGCTGCTGACGATGCCGGAAATCGCCGGCGTGCCGGTGTAGCCGGCTATCGTCTTGGTGGCATCGCTCCAGAACGTCGCGCTGTACAGATTCTGCTGCCAAACCGGCGTCGCGCTGGCATTGAACTGGTAATAACCGTTGTTGCCGGCGACGGTGAAATTCTGGCTGGCGAAATTGCCCTGCAGCATTGAAGCGTAGGCCTGCCGCAGCGTGCCCTCCGCCAGCTCCAGATTGTTCTGGTACTGGATATTGTTGCTGGCCATGTGCAACTGGCCCAGCGACTGGCTGCTGCCGGCGAGGCCGAGGATCATGATCACCAGCATGAAGACCAGCGCGACGATCAGCACCACGCCCTTCTGCCTTTGCGGAATCGTCATAGTCCGGCGTTCCTCAAGGAGACGGTCATCGTGTACACATGCCTCAGGCGGGTATCGCACGGCACGACCACCGTGCTGCCCAGCACGCTCCAACTGGTCCGATTGGCACAACCAGTCTTACCTGTCGCCGGCGCGGATCCCAAAGGCCCTTCCAGCAGGGCCGCTATCCGCAAACTGTTGACCTGCGCCCAGTTGCTGACCTGGCTAGCCGGCAAATACTGCGTCGTCACCCCCGGCGAGCCGCCCACGCCATACCACACTTGTAGGGCATCCACTCCCGGCACCACCGGCGTCAGCTGCCAGCTGGACGCGGTGCCGTCATACACCGCCTGGTAAAGCGCGCTTTGCGCGCCGGTCGCCTGGCTGACGAAGTACGCGGTCTGCGACAGCGGCGCCGCCACCGAGCCCACCGGGAAATCGGTATCCAGCGCCTGGCGCAGATTGATCACGCTGCCGCCGCTGGCGCTGCCCACGCTGCTGACCTGCAGGATAGACGCATGACCGCAATTGGATACCGACAGCAGATTGTTTGCCGCCACATTGGACGCGGACAGGGTTTGCAGCGCGGTCGCACCGGCGGAGGCATAGGCATTCACCCAGACCGGCACCGAGCCATTGGTCTGGCCGCTGAAAACCAAGACATCGCTGCCCTTCGCCACCAGCCCCTGCAGGCTGCCGTCCAGGGTCGGCGACCAATCGGTCAGCGTGCTGTCGTTGCTGCCGTTGAGAGCCGTCAGCGTCAGCGTTGACGAGGCCAGCACGGCGTCGTAGCCGACCACTGGCGTATTGAAGTTGCCCAGCAACCCTGTCGCGGCCACCAGCGCATTCGACGTGGTGGCGCCTGAGCAGCCAAAGAACCCCGCCGAACGGGCGGTCTGGGAAATCACGCTGGACAAGGTGGCCCCTGCGTTCTGCAACATGCCCTGACCGGTATTGGTGGAGTAGTCCTTGCGGCCGCCCACCATGATGCCTACCAAGGCGGTCAGCAGCAGCAAGCCGATGGTGATGGCCACCATCAGCTCCACCAGCGAGAAACCGGATTGCGCGCGCCAGGTTTTCACATGATGGTCCTCACCGTCACGGACTGGAGGCTGCCGCCGCTCACCGCGTTGCCATCCGTCCACCATACCTGCACCACGCGCTCGGTGCTGCCGCCATTAGCCGGCTGGTAAACGCTGCCGGTGCCGCTGGGCAGATTATTCTGCAGATCGCTCAGCCATTGGTACTTGTCATAGGTGGCCATCGTCGCCGCGCTGCAAGCCGATGTGGCGCAATCGCTTTGCAGGGTGGAGAGACTGGTTCCGGATGCGACATCGTAGTTGCCGGCGCTCACCTGCGCGGAATTGGCCCGCATTCGGTCGACCATGTCATAGGCGTACTGGTTGGCCATCTGCCGCAGATAAGCTGAGCCGCTGGCCCGTTCCGCATTCAGTATCACGGCGATGGCCGCTAGCACGCCCATCGCCAATACCAGCAACGCGATCAGCACCTCCAGCATGGTGAAACCCGCAGCGCACCGCCCCTGCCCCCTTCGCATCCCAGCCTCCATTGCCCCACTGTCATTTCCAGCATAGCCGCGTGGACATGGCAAATGGCGACGCCTCCGACAAAAGGATGGATGCCGGCGATGGACGGCAGGCCAGCTTGCAAGCCGGAAACAGCAAAGCCCCGCCAGGCAACTGGCGGGGTTTTTCATGGAAACGGGCAGGAAGTCGCGCGATCCGCGCGCACAATGCAAAAACCCCAGCTCGTCTGAGCTGGGGTTCTGCGTATGGGGCGTCTGGCGGTGTCCTACTTTCACATGGCGAATGCCACACTATCATCGGCGCTAAGGCGTTTCACGGTCCTGTTCGGGATGGGAAGGCGTGGGACCACCTCGCTATGGCCACCAGACATAAACTGGTCAAACTCAAGAAGCCTGAACCAGAGATCCTCTCTGATTCTGAATATTCGGTATCTGATCGTGTCGCACACACGCTATCTTCGCGCCTTGGATTCTCCAAGCCACTCAAATGATAGGATCAAGCCTCACGAGCAATTAGTATCGGTTAGCTTCACGCCTCACAGCGCTTCCACACCCGACCTATCAACGTCCTGGTCTCGAACGACTCTTCAGGGAGGTCAAGCCTCCAGGGAAGTCTCATCTTCAGGCAAGTTTCCCGCTTAGATGCTTTCAGCGGTTATCTCTTCCGCACTTAGCTACCCGGCAATGCGACTGGCGTCACAACCGGTACACCAGAGGTGCGTCCACTCCGGTCCTCTCGTACTAGGAGCAGCCCCCGTCAAACTTCCAACGCCCACTGCAGATAGGGACCAAACTGTCTCACGACGTTTTGAACCCAGCTCACGTACCACTTTAAATGGCGAACAGCCATACCCTTGGGACCGGCTACAGCCCCAGGATGTGATGAGCCGACATCGAGGTGCCAAACACCGCCGTCGATGTGAACTCTTGGGCGGTATCAGCCTGTTATCCCCGGAGTACCTTTTATCCGTTGAGCGATGGCCCTTCCATTCAGAACCACCGGATCACTATGTCCTGCTTTCGCACCTGCTCGACTTGTCGGTCTCGCAGTTAAGCTACCTTTTGCCATTGCACTATCAGCACGATTTCCGACCGTACCTAGGTAACCTTCGAACTCCTCCGTTACACTTTGGGAGGAGACCGCCCCAGTCAAACTGCCTACCATGCACTGTCCCCAATCCGGATCACGGACCAAGGTTAGAACCTCAAACACACCAGGGTGGTATTTCAAGGACGGCTCCACCAGAACTAGCGTCCTGGCTTCAAAGCCTCCCACCTATCCTACACAAGTCTGTTCAAAGTCCAATGCAAAGCTACAGTAAAGGTTCACGGGGTCTTTCCGTCTAGCAGCGGGGAGATTGCATCTTCACAAACACTTCAACTTCGCTGAGTCTCAGGAGGAGACAGTGTGGCCATCGTTACGCCATTCGTGCGGGTCGGAACTTACCCGACAAGGAATTTCGCTACCTTAGGACCGTTATAGTTACGGCCGCCGTTTACCGGGGCTTCGATCAAGAGCTTGCACCCCATCACTTAACCTTCCGGCACCGGGCAGGCGTCACACCGTATACGTCCACTTTCGTGTTGGCACAGTGCTGTGTTTTTGTTAAACAGTCGCAGCCACCGATTCTCTGCGACCTCTCAAAGCTTCGAACGCGAAGTCCTACACTCTAAGAGGCATACCTTCTCCCGAAGTTACGGTATCAATTTGCCGAGTTCCTTCTCCTGAGTTCTCTCAAGCGCCTTAGAATTCTCATCCTGCCCACCTGTGTCGGTTTGCGGTACGGTTCTTGTGTAGCTGAAGCTTAGTGGCTTTTCCTGGAAGCGTGGTATCAGTCACTTCAGGTCCGTAGACCCTCGTCATCACGTCTCGGCGTTAAAGAAGGGCGGATTTGCCTACCCCTCACGCCTACCGGCTTAAACAGACTATTCCAACAGTCTGATGACCTAACCTTCTCCGTCCCCACATCGCACTACACAAAAGTACGGGAATTTTAACCCGTTTCCCATCGACTACGCTTTTCAGCCTCGCCTTAGGGGCCGACTCACCCTACGCCGATGAACGTTGCGTAGGAAACCTTGGGCTTTCGGCGAGCGGGCTTTTCACCCGCTTTATCGCTACTCATGTCAGCATTCGCACTTCTGATATCTCCAGCATCCCTTACGAGACACCTTCACAGACCTACAGAACGCTCCCCTACCACGGACACTTACGTGCCCATCCGCAGCTTCGGTTATCAGTTTGAGCCCCGTTACATCTTCCGCGCAGGACGACTCGACCAGTGAGCTATTACGCTTTCTTTAAATGATGGCTGCTTCTAAGCCAACATCCTGGCTGTCTAGGCCTTCCCACTTCGTTTACCACTTAACTGATCATTTGGGACCTTAGCTGGCGGTCTGGGTTGTTTCCCTCTTGACGATGGACGTTAGCACCCACCGTCTGTCTCCCATGCTCGCACTTTCCGGTATTCAGAGTTTGCCATGGTTTGGTAAATCGCAATGACCCCCTAGCCATAACAGTGCTTTACCCCCGGAAGTGATACATGAGGCACTACCTAAATAGTTTTCGGGGAGAACCAGCTATCTCCGAGTTTGTTTAGCCTTTCACCCCTATCCACAGCTCATCCCCTAGTTTTGCAACACTAGTGGGTTCGGACCTCCAGTGCGTGTTACCGCACCTTCATCCTGGCCATGGATAGATCACTCGGTTTCGGGTCTACGCCCAGCAACTAAGACGCCCTATTCGGACTCGGTTTCCCTACGCCTCCCCTATTCGGTTAAGCTTGCTACTGAACGTAAGTCGCTGACCCATTATACAAAAGGTACGCAGTCACGGAACAAGTCCGCTCCCACTGTTTGTATGCATCCGGTTTCAGGTTCTATTTCACTCCCCTCCCGGGGTTCTTTTCGCCTTTCCCTCACGGTACTGGTTCACTATCGGTCGATCACGAGTATTTAGCCTTGGAGGATGGTCCCCCCATCTTCAGACAGGATTTCGCGTGTCCCGCCCTACTTCTCGTACGCCTAGTCCTTGGAATGTGTTTTCGTGTACGGGGCTATCACCCACTATGGCGGTCCTTTCCATAACCTTCCACTAACACAATCCATAACACGTACAGGCTGTTCCGCGTTCGCTCGCCACTACTTACGGAATCTCGGTTGATTTCTGTTCCTCGAGTTACTTAGATGTTTCAGTTCACTCGGTTCGCCTCCACTGACCTATGTATTCAGTCAGGGATCTCCTTGCGGAGGGGTTTCCCCATTCGGACATCGCGGGATCAAAGCTCTATTGCCAGCTCCCCCGCGCTTTTCGCAGGCTTACACGTCCTTCATCGCCTGTGATCGCCAAGGCATCCACCAGATGCACTTAGTCGCTTGACCCTATCATTTCAGTAACCTAAATCACCAAAACGACGGAGCGTGTTTGTGCGACGACTGCACCGCCCCTTTTGATATGGCGACGCAGCCTTAGATACAATCAAATACCCAAGATGACGATTTGTCCGCGTAAAGAGTTAACTCTACGCTTTCATCTCGCCGTCTTATATATTCGGCTTCTTCAGTTTGTTAAAGATCGGGCGTTTCAACAACGCAAACAGAATCAAACTTCTCAATTCGATTTTGTTTGCGGCGTATGGTGGAGGATGACGGGATCGAACCGACGACCCCCTGCTTGCAAAGCAGGTGCTCTCCCAACTGAGCTAATCCCCCAAACAGGTCAAATGGTGGGTCTGGTAGGACTCGAACCTACGACCCCTGCGTTATCAACACAGTGCTCTAACCAGCTGAGCTACAAACCCAGTTGACTGGCAGCTCAGCTGCCATGCCCTTAACGACAAATAACCGATAGGCTGTAAGTACTTGGCAATCGCCAGTCTCTAGAAAGGAGGTGATCCAGCCGCAGGTTCCCCTACGGCTACCTTGTTACGACTTCACCCCAGTCATGAATCCCACCGTGGTAAGCGGCCTCCTTGCGGTTAGCCTACCCACTTCTGGTGAAACTCACTCCCATGGTGTGACGGGCGGTGTGTACAAGACCCGGGAACGTATTCACCGCAGCATGCTGATCTGCGATTACTAGCGATTCCGACTTCACGCACTCGAGTTGCAGAGTGCGATCCGGACTACGATCGGTTTTCTGAGATTAGCTCCACCTCGCGGCTTGGCAACCCTCTGTACCGACCATTGTATGACGTGTGAAGCCCTGCTCATAAGGGCCATGAGGACTTGACGTCATCCCCACCTTCCTCCGGTTTGTCACCGGCAGTCTCATTAGAGTGCCCAACTGAATGATGGCAACTAATGACAAGGGTTGCGCTCGTTGCGGGACTTAACCCAACATCTCACGACACGAGCTGACGACAGCCATGCAGCACCTGTGTTACGGCTCCCTTTCGGGCACCAAGCCATCTCTGGCAAGTTCCGTACATGTCAAGAGCAGGTAAGGTTTTTCGCGTTGCATCGAATTAATCCACATCATCCACCGCTTGTGCGGGTCCCCGTCAATTCCTTTGAGTTTTAACCTTGCGGCCGTACTCCCCAGGCGGTCAACTTCACGCGTTAGCTACGCTACCAAGGATTCAAACCCCCAACAGCTAGTTGACATCGTTTAGGGCGTGGACTACCAGGGTATCTAATCCTGTTTGCTCCCCACGCTTTCGTGCATGAGCGTCAGTGTCATCCCAGGGGGCTGCCTTCGCCATCGGTATTCCTCCACATCTCTACGCATTTCACTGCTACACGTGGAATTCTACCCCCCTCTGACGCACTCTAGCTGTGCAGTCTCCAATGCCGTTCCCAGGTTAAGCCCGGGGCTTTCACATCAGACTTGCACAACCGCCTGCGCACGCTTTACGCCCAGTAATTCCGATTAACGCTCGCACCCTACGTATTACCGCGGCTGCTGGCACGTAGTTAGCCGGTGCTTATTCTTCAGGTACTGTCATCCCCGCCGGGTATTAACCAGCGGGATTTCCTCCCTGACAAAAGTCCTTTACAACCCGAAGGCCTTCTTCAGACACGCGGCATGGCTGGATCAGGGTTGCCCCCATTGTCCAAAATTCCCCACTGCTGCCTCCCGTAGGAGTCTGGGCCGTGTCTCAGTCCCAGTGTGGCGGATCATCCTCTCAGACCCGCTACTGATCGTCGCCTTGGTGAGCTCTTACCTCACCAACTAGCTAATCAGACGTCGGCTGCTCGTATAACGCGAGGTCTTTCGATCCCCCGCTTTCCCCCTCAGGGCGTATGCGGTATTAATCCGGCTTTCGCCGAGCTATCCCCCATTACACGGTACATTCCGACGCATTACTCACCCGTTCGCCACTCGTCAGCGGTGCAAGCACCCTGTTACCGTTCGACTTGCATGTGTAAAGCATGCCGCCAGCGTTCAATCTGAGCCAGGATCAAACTCTTCAGTTCAATCTCTTAGCAATTTCTGGCACGCAAGTTCAAAGAAATAACTGGTATTTCCTATCTCTTGCAGTGCAAGTATTCGGCTTTCGCCAAGCACTTACACCTATCGGTTATTCGTTCTGTTAAAGAGCAGTGCCGGTCGCTGCGTCGTCATCACCGGAACCGTTTCGTTTCCGCTGCTTCGTTCGCTGCGTCAGCTGAGGAGACGAACTATACCTGCGCCCCCGCCCTCGGTCAATAGGTTTTTTGAGAAAATGCGGAGATTTTCACTCATTGCTGCGCAACATGCTGATATGGAAAGAAATATGAAAATGAACTTTTTATTTTCATTTCTCCCGGCGCCGCGCAAAGGCCTTTCCTATCAATGTCCACGCAGATGAAACCATGCGAAAAGCCCCCGGTTTCGGGGGCTTTTCCTGCGATCGCGGATCCGCAGCCTGCCAATATAAGCGATCAGCTGCGGTAGTCCGCGTTGATCCGCACATACTCATAGGAGAAATCGCAGGTCCATACCCGCGCGCTGGCGGAGCCGCGTCCCAGCTCCACCCGCACGGTGATCTCGCTCTGGTTCATCACTGCCTGGCCCTGTGCTTCCTTATAGGCGGGATTGCGGCCGCCCTCGCAAGCGACCAGCACATCATCCAGATACAGGGAGAGCCGGTCGACGTCCAGATCGGCCACGCCGGCGTAGCCGATGGCGGCCAACAGGCGGCCCAGATTCGGATCGGAGGCGAAGAAGGCGGTCTTCACCAGCGGCGAACGGGCGATCGCGTAGGCCACGTCCTTGCATTCGGCCACCGAGCGGCCGCCGTTCACGTCCACGGTGATGAACTTGGTCGCGCCCTCGCCGTCGCGGACGATGGCCTGGGCCAACTCGATCGCCACTTCCAGCAGCGCCTGCTTCAACTGCTGATATGCCGGTTGCTCGGCCGAGTCGATCAATTCGGCGCCGCTCTGTCCGGTGGAGATCAGGATGAAGCTGTCGTTGGTGGAAGTATCGCCATCCACGGTGATGCTGTTGAACGACTGGTCGGCCACTTCGCGCACCAGTTGGTTCAGCATCGGGCGGGTGACGGCCGCGTCGGTGGCGACGAAGCCCAGCATGGTCGCCATATTGGGATGGATCATGCCCGACCCCTTGGCGATGCCGGTGACGGTCACCGCCTTGCCGCCGATGTCCAGCCTGCGGCTGGCCGCCTTGGCCAGGGTGTCGGTGGTCATGATGGCTTCCGCGGCCTCGGCCCAGTCGGCCTGGCGCAAGGCCGGCAGCGCGGCGACGATCTTGTCGGCCGGCAACGGCTCCAGGATCACGCCGGTGGAGAAAGGCAGCACTTGTTCGGTTTGCAGCTGATCCCGCTCGGCCACCGCCCGGCATACGGACAAGGCGCGCGCGCGGCCGTCGAAGCCGGTGCCGGCGTTGGCGTTGCCGGTATTGACCACCAATGCGCGAATCTGCACCCCTGCGGCCAGATGTTCCTGGCAAAGCTGCACCGGCGCCGCGCAAAAACGGTTGCGGGTGAACACGCCGGCGACGGTATTGCCCTTGTCCAGCTTCACCACCAGCACGTCTTTGCGGCCCGGGGTCTTGATGCCGGCTTCGGCCACCAGCAGCTCGACGCCGGCGACCGCCGGCAATTGGCCGGCTTGCGGGGGATTCAGATTCACAGCCATGAAATTCTCCGACATTTACATATATGCGACGGATTGTATAAGAATTTCGCCACCCATGGCTGGGCAAATCGCTTTGCCTATTCCTGCGCCTCGCGCAGGCAATCCAGCAGCGCCTCGCCGTAGCGGGCCAACTTCAGCTCGCCCAAGCCGTAGATGCGCTGCAGGCCGGCCGGGCTGTCCGGCCGCTTTTCCACCAGATCGCGCAGCGTGCGGTCGGAAAACACCGCGTAGGCCGGCACATTGTGCTCGTCGGCCACCTGGCGGCGCCAGCGGCGCAACGCCTGCCACAGCCGCTCCTCGCGCTCGGTGCGCAGCCAGCGGTCGGCGCCGCCGCTGCCGCGCGACTTCTTCTCGTCGGCCAGCGGACGCAGGTAAATGCTCTGCTCGCCCTTCAGCAGCGGCCGGCAGGCGTCGGTCAGCACCAGCGACTGGCCGCGGGCGATGTCCACCTGCACCAACTGGCGCGCCACCAGCTGGCGGACGATGGAGCGCCACCAGCGCTGGTTCATGTCCTTGCCGATGCCGTAGGTGCTGAGCTGGTCGTGGCGGTGGTGGCCGATGCTGGGGCTCTGCCGACCCAGCAGCACGTCGATGACGTGGCCGGTCGGAAAGCGCTGCCCCACTCTGTAGATGCAGGACAACAGCTTGCGCACCGGTTCGGTGGCATCGTAGGTGATGGGCGGATGCAGGCAGTTGTCGCAATGGCCGCATGGCTTGCTCGCCTCGCCGAAGTGCGCCAGGATGTGCTGGCGGCGGCAGCCGGCGGTTTCGCAGAAGGCCAGCATCGCATCCAGCTTGGACAGCTCCACCTGCTTCTGCAGCTCGGCCATCTCGCCGCCTTCTATCATCTGCCGCAGTTGCACCACGTCGTTGAGGCCGTAGCACAGCCAGCTGGCGGACGGCAGGCCGTCGCGGCCGGCGCGGCCGGATTCCTGATAGAAGTTCTCCGGGCTCTTGGGCATGTCGATGTGGGCGACGAAGCGCACATCCGGCTTGTCGATGCCCATGCCGAAGGCGACGGTGGCCACCATCACGATGCCGTCCTCGCGCAGGAACAGCCGCTGATTGGCCTCGCGCTCGGCATGGCTCATGCCGGCATGATAGGCCAGCGCCTCGATGCCGTTCTCCCGCAGCCACTGCGCGGTGTCCTCCACCCGCTTGCGCGACAGGCAATAGACGATGCCGGTGGCGCCCTGGTGCTCCTGGCGGATGAAATCCAGCAGCTGCTTCTTGGCATTGTGCTTCTCCACCACCTGGTAGAACAGATTGGGGCGGTCGAAGCTGGACAGGAACACCCGCGCCTCGGCCAACTTCAGGTAGTGGATGATGTCGAGCCGGGTCTGCTCGTCGGCGGTGGCGGTCAGCGCGATGCGCGGCACCTGCGGGAACTGCTCGGCCAGCAGGCCCAGCTGCTGGTATTCCGGCCGGAAATCATGGCCCCAGTGGCTGACGCAGTGCGCTTCGTCGATGGCGAACAAGGCGATCTTCAGGCTGGCGATGAACTCCTGGAAGCGCGGCGTCAGCAAGCGCTCCGGCGCAACATAAAGCAGGTCCAGCGTGCCGGCGCGCGCCTGGCGGGCGATATCGCGCGCCTCGTCCGGCGAGGTGGCGGAATTGAGGCAGGCCGCCGCGACGCCCAACTCCTGTAAGGTCGCCACCTGGTCCTGCATCAGCGCGATCAGCGGCGACACCACGATGGCGACGCCGTCGCGCAGCAGCGCCGGGATCTGGTAGCACAGGCTTTTGCCGCCGCCGGTGGGCATCAGCACCAGCGCGTGGCCGCCGTGGGCCACCTGCTCGACGATCTCCTGCTGCTGCCCGCGGAATTCCGGGTAGCCGAAAATATGATTGAGGATGGAGACTGCGTCGTGCATGACGGGACGGGGTAGCGCGGAGGAAAGCGCCATTGTACGGCAAGGCGGCTCCCGGGACGAGCCGGGCAAAAAAATGGCCGCCAGATGATGGCGGCCTCAAGTTGGATGGAGACAATGTGAAACGAAGAGGAAAAATGCTCTCGCACTACGGAAGACCGCCGCCGCGGCGATAAAGTTCCGGACTTTTTGCAAAAATCTGCCACGCCGCCGCAAACGGTTTTCCCGCGCTCCCGGCTATGCGACACTGGCGCCATCTTCTGGAGACATTCATGCGTACCCTGCTCACCTCGCTGACCGCCGCGATTCTGCTGGCCGGCTGCGCCGCCGCGCCGCAGCGCACCACACCGACCCAAACCGTCAAACCCTCGGCGCCCGCGCCGGCGCAGGCCAGCGCCGACTGGCAGAACCTGGGCGTTTCGCCCAACGGCAATATGCTGAACGAACTGGACCTGCTGTCGATCAAGCGCCAGGGCGCGGTGGCGACCTTCCGCGACCGCAAAACCATCTTCAACCTGAAGAAGGAAAACTTCCTGACCACACCGCGCCACAAGACCTCGCTCAATACCTGGCAGATTGATTGCGCGCAGCACACCTTCCGCTTGCTGGACATGACCTTGTTCGATGAAAACGGCCGCCAGATCGCCAGCTTCTCCTATAATGACGGTCAGATAAAATCCATGCCGGTGGTGCAGAACTCCGCCAGTTATCAACAGATGCTGCTGGTTTGCAAAGGACAGCCCGGCTTCTAGAACGCGACAACCCGCATCCGGCAGCCCGCCGGGCCCCCCCGTCTGCGGCGCCGCCCAACAACAGGAGTCACCATGACCATCCGACGCGTGGTATTCAATCAGAAAGGCGGGGTGGGCAAGTCCACCATCGCCGTCAACCTGGCGGCGGTGGCGGCCAGCCGCGGCCGGCGCGTGCTGCTGATCGACCTGGACCCGCAGGGCAACGCCAGCCACTACCTGCTGGGCGCCGCCGCCGGCCAAGCCGGCCCCAGCGTGGCGGATCTGTTCCAGCAAATGCTCAATATCTCGCTGTTCGCCAAGGAGCCGCATGAATTCGTCCGCGACCCCGGCATCGCCGGCCTGTCGCTGCTGGCCTCGCACCCCGAGCTGTCCGAGCTGATGGCCAAGCTGGAATCGCGCTACAAGATGTTCAAGCTGAAGGAGGCGCTGGACCAGTTGGCGCCGCTTTACGACGAAATCTGGATAGACACCCCGCCGGCGCTGAATTTCTACACCCGCTCGGCGCTGATCGCCGCCGACCGCTGCCTGATCCCTTTCGATTGCGATGCGTTCTCGCGCCACGCGCTCTATAACCTGAAGGAAAGCGCCGACGAGATTCGAGCCGACCATAATCCCGAACTGTTCATCGAAGGCATCGTGGTGAACCAGTTCCAGCCGCGCGCCAGCCTGCCGGTGCGGCTGGTGGACGAGCTGAAGGCGGAGGGCCTGCCGGTGCTGGCCTCGCCGTTGTCGGCCTCGGTCAAGATCCGCGAATCGCACCAGGCCGCGCGGCCGATGATTTATCTGGACCCGCGCCACAAGCTGTCCCGTGAATTCGAGGCACTGTATCAAGAGTTGAGCGATCGCTGACGAGGGATCCCATGCCGAGGTTGAACCGCCTCACCTCGCTGCTGCTGTGCTGCCTGCTGGGCCTGGGCCTGCTGCTGGGCGAATACTGGCTGCTGCTGGAACACGACAGGGACGAGCGCCAGCAGCAGCTGCAGCATTGGGGCTCGCTGGGCACCGGCATCGTGGTCCTGCAGATACAGAACGCGCTGGAGCATTCCCGCATGCTGGCCCAGCAACTGGCCGGCGCCGATCCCTCGCGCGGCCTGACCGACCTCGCCCGCCGCGTCGTCCGCGACGACAGCGTGTTCGCCGGCATCGGCACCGTGGAGCTGGTGGAGCAAAACCGCCGCGCCGCGTTCGAGAACCGCATCGCCACCGGCATCCGCTTCCTGCAGAGCCAGCACCTGCAGCCCAGCCCCGTCCAGCTGCAGTATTACCCGGTGGCCAGCTACCTGCCCGACGACGCCAACGCGCTGCCCCAGGGCCTGGACCTCAGCCATCGCGGCAACGCCAAATGGGTGCTGGACCTGGCCCGCCGCAGCGACCAGCCCATGCTGCTGTCCGGCCAGCCTCTGGACGCCGGCGCGCCGCGCCTGGATGTCGTCACCCGCCTCGGCAATGACCATACCCTGCTGCTGCTTCACCTGCGGCAGGACAAGCTGATACAGCCGATCAATACCGAACTGATCAGCGGCAATCCTCTACATCACGTCCGCCTGCTGGTCTGGAGCAAGAGCCAGCCGGACACGCCCTTGCTCGACTCGGTGCCGGGCCGTCCGCTGCCGACCGACTCCCCGATTTTCTCGCGCCTCAGCTCGGTGGGCGGCACCGAACTGCAGCTGGGCGCCTACGCGCTGCAACCGGTACGTCCCCAACTGGGGTCCGTCGCCTGGACCATCCTGGCGGCGTCGACCCTGGTGCTGATGCTGTTCCTGCTGCAGCTGCAGCGGCAGTTGCGTTCCAGCCTGAAACAGGAAAAGCTCTCGGCGGATCTCTTCCAGCAGCTGCAGGAGCGCGACCGCACGCTGCGCGAGCAGATCAACGACCGGGAACAGTCCGAGCAGGCGCTGGCGCAGAGCGAGGCCCGCCAGCGCGCGATCCTGCAGGCCAGCTCCGACGCCATCATCCTGATCGACCGCAGCGGCCACATCATCCAGGCCAATCCGGCCGCGGCCAAGCTGGTGGAGCAAAGCGCCCAATCGCTGGAAAACCTTCCCGCGGGCGTGCTGTTTCCGGAGCTTTACAATCCCGAGCCCGACCATCCGTTCGAACAGACCGCCCAACGCCACGAGGGCCGGCCGTTCGAGGCCAGCCTGCTGCGCAGCGACGCCCAGAAGCTGCCGGTGGAGCTGTCCTTGAGCCGGGTGGTGATGCCGGACGACTGGTTCTACGTCACCGTGTGCCGCGACATCTCGCGCCGCAAGGAACAGGAAGAGGCGCTGATCCGCCTCAAGAACAGCCTGGCCGAACAAGTGGAGGTGCAGAGCCGCCAACTGGCGGCCTTGCTGGACGCCAGCCCGCTGGCGATGGCCTACATCGTCGACCGCCATCTGCGCCAGGTGAACCACGCCTTTCTGGAGCTGTTCCAGCAGCAGGGCATGGACGTGATCGGCCAGCCCACCATGCCCTACTTCGAAAACCCCGAGCAGTGGGAGCGCACCGGCAAGGCGCTGTACAGCCTGCTCAACGACGGCAAGGTGGTGCAGACCGAAGTCAAGCTGCGCACCGGCAAGGGGCAGCTGTTCTGGTGCCGGCTGCACGGCCGCGCGGTGAATCCCTCGGTGCCCAAGCTCGGCACCATCTGGGTCTACCAGGACATTTCGGCGCAGCGCGCGGTGGAAGAGACGCTGCGGCATGCCAAGATCCTGGCCGAGGAAACCAGCCGCGCCAAAACCGAGTTCCTGGCCAATATGTCGCACGAGCTGCGCACGCCGCTGCACGCCATCCTGGGCTTCACCGAAATGGGCCAGCTGCGCTCCCAGAGCCTGGATGACGCCAAGCTCGAACAATACTTCGCCCGCATCAACACCAGCGGCAACCGGCTGCTGACGCTGCTCAACGACCTGCTGGACATGGCCAAGATGGAAGTGGGCCGGATGGAGTACGCGATCGGCCGCGGCAACCTGACGCAATGCCTGCGCGAGGCCTGCGACGAGATGACGCCGCTGGCCGCACGCAGCCAGATCCAGCTGAAACTCAACTGCGAACCGGAAATGCTGGCGGCCGATCTGGACCCCTTCCGCATCGGACAGGTGATACGCAACCTGCTGTCCAACGCGATCAAGTTCAGCCCCGCCGGCTCGGAAATCCGGATCCAGGCGCAACAGACCGAGCGGGACGGCGCCGACTGGATCATGGCGAGCGTCGAGGACCGGGGCCCCGGGATTCCGGAAAAAGAGCTGGAAACCATTTTCGACAAATTCATCCAGAGCAGCACCACCAAGACCGGCGCCGGCGGCACCGGCCTGGGCCTGGCCATCAGCCGCGAAATCGTGCATGCCCACCGCGGCTGGATCACCGCCGGCAACCTGCCCGGGGGAGGCGCCATCTTCACTTTCGCGATCCCCTGCCATTTTCAGCTAGAGAAGGAAGACTCCGATGTCTCATAAACTCCTGCTGGTCGACGACGAACCCTTCAACCTGGAATTGATGGCGGAACTACTGCAGGACGCCGGCTATGAAACCCGCCAGGCGGAAAACGGGGAGATCGCCTGGGACATCCTGTCGCAAGAGGGCGAGCAATACTCAACCGTGCTGCTGGACAAGATGATGCCCGGCATGAGCGGCTTCGACGTGCTGAAGAAGATCAAGGCGGAACCCCGGCTGGAGTTCCTGCCCGTGATCATGCAGACGGCGATGGGCGCGGCCGCCAGCGTGCAGGAAGGCCTGGCGGCCGGCGCCTTCTACTACCTGACCAAGCCGTTCTCCCGCGACATGCTGCTGGCCATCGTCGGCGCCGCCGTCGGCCACTGGGACCGCTACGCACGCTTCCGCGAGCTGGCCAACCTGCACGTCGACGCGCTCAAGCACCTGCGCGCCGCCACCTTCCGCTGCCGCAACCACCGCGAGGCGCAAGCGATCACCGCCTTGCTGGCCAAGACCTGCCGGCAGCCGGAGCGCGTGGCCACCGGCCTGTTCGAGCTGCTGGTCAACGCGATCGAACACGGCAACCTGGAGATCAGCTACGAGCAGAAAAGCCAGCTGATCGCCAACGGCCGCTGGGAGCAGGAGCTGGAAAGCCGGCTGCAGGCGCCGGAGTATCTGGACCGCGAAGTCACCGTGGAATTCTCCCACCAGGGCACGCAGCTGCAGTTCGCGATCGAGGACATGGGACCGGGCTTCGACTGGGCGTACTACCAGGATGCGGAGCCGTCTTCGCTGATGAACAGCCACGGCCGCGGCATCCTGATCGCGCGCAAGCTGTCCTTCGACGACCTGCGCTACCAGGGCAAGGGCAACCGCGTGGTCGCGCTGGTCAATCAGGAAGACTGACCGACTCGCCGCAGGGGCCGGCCTCGCGCCAGTAACGCGGCTGCTCGCGCCGCAGGCAGCGCCAGGCCAGCGTCTCTCCCATTTCCAGCGTCAACGCGCCGTCCAGGTCGGTGCGCAGCACGGCGGCGCCCTTCTGCCTCAACCGCTCCAGCACCGACGGATGCGGATGGCGGTAGCGGTTCAGATGCCCGGCGCTGATCACCGCCACGCGGGGCCTCGCCGCCCTCAGCCACACCTCGCTGCTGGCGGTGCGGCTGCCATGGTGGCCGGCGACCAGGACGCTGCTGGCCAGCTTCACCCCCGCTTGCGCGGCCAGCGCCTCCTCCAGCCGCGCCGGCGCGTCGCCGCTCAACAGCAGCGCCTGCCGCGCCGTGGCCACTCGCATCACGCAGCTGCGGGCGTTGTCCTCGTCGGCGACCCAGCCTGGAGGCGGCCCCAGCATGTCGAAACGGACGCCATCCCAGTCCCAGCCCTGTCCCTGCGCGCACACCGTCGCGCCGGACATGGACTGCGGCTGCCCCGCCAGCACCCGCGCCACCGGCAGCGCCGCCCTCACCCCTGCCGCCGCGCCGTCATGGTCGCTATCGTGGTGAGACAGCAGCAAGGCGTCCAGCCGGTCCACGCCCAGCCCCCGCAGCTGCGGCAGCACCACGCGGCCGGCCTCGCCCGCCCCGGTGTCGAACAACAGCGCGTGGCTCTCGGTCTGCACCAGCACCGACAGGCCTTGCCCCACATCCAGCACCGTGGCGCGCGCCGCGCCCCAGCCAGGCCCGGGCGGCCGGTACACCAGCATGGGCAGCAACAGCAGCCCGGCCAGCGTTTTGCCTGGCACGGCGCGCGGCGCGATCAGCCAGACGCTGCCGGCCGCGGCAAGAGCCAGCAGCGGCCACGGCGTTCCCGCCACATGCCAGGCCGGTCCCCTCGCCAGCGCCTCCACCAGCCAGTAGAAGCCCCGCACCAGCCAAGCCGCAAGCTGCAGCCCCCCATCCCACGGCAAAGCCACCGCCAGCAGCGACAAGGGCGTCAGCAGAACGGAGACATAGGGAATCGCCAGCGCGTTGGCCAGCGGCGACAGCAGGGGAAAACCGCCGAACATCGCCGCCAGCGGCGCCAGGCTGGCGATGCCGGCCGCCCACTGTCCCGCGGCGGCGGCCCGCCAGCCGGCGGCAGGCTGACGCCGAGCCAGCGAGCTGAACATCAATGCCGCGACCAGGCCGAAGGACAGCCACAAGCCGGGCGTCAGCGCCGAAAACGGGTCCAGCAGCAACACCGCAGCCAGCGCCAGCCACCAGGCCTGGAACGGCGACAGCTGGCGGCGCCACAGCAAGCAGGCGCCGCCCACCGCCAGCATGAACAGCGTGCGCTGGGTCGGCACCGTGAAGCCGGCCAGCAGCGAATACAGCGCCGCCGCCGCCAGCGCCAGCATCGCCGTCGCCACCCTGGGCGCGCGCAGCCCCGGAATCCGCCTCACCAACCGAGCGCAAACCCAGGCAGCCAGCCCCGCCAGCATCGTGATGTGCAGGCCGGACACGGAAACGATATGAGTCAAGCCCGTGGCGGCGAACAGCTGCCAATCTTCGCGCGCGACGCGCTGCTGCGCGCCGACGGTCAGCGCCGCCACCAAGGCCGATTCGCGCCCGGCGCCCAAGACCCGCTCGATGCGGGCGACTTGGCCGCCCCGCCAGCGGTCCACCCAGGCCATCAGATCGCCGCGGTCCTGCAGACGCTGCCGCGCCTTGCCCGCCGAACCGCCGGCGAGCAGACCTTCCGACCAGAGCCAGCGCTCGGCGTCGAAACCGAAGGCGTTGGCGCTGCCGCGCCGCGGCTTGAAACGCGCGCCCAGCTGCCAGCGGCTGCCGGGCGGCCAGTCGCGCCGCTGGTAATCGTGCAGTTGCACCCGCTCCGGCAGCGCCACGCCCGGCGTCAGCGTCCGCTCCACTTCCAGCACCAGCCGAACGCCGTACTCGCCGGGATCGGGCAGGCCCCTGACCGTGGCGACCATCTCCACCGGCTTCTGCCACCACGCGGGCGGCAACGCCTGCTCCAGCCGCCACTGCGCGCGAAGCGCGGCGTATCCCAACCCCATCAGCAGGCACAAGGCGAGCATGCTGGCATGGCGCGCCCATGGCCGAGAACGAAACCGCAGCGCAGGCGCGGCGGCCAGCCCCGCCGCCGCCGCCAGCCACCGGGGATCAGGCAACGATGGCAGGAAAGCGCAGACGACGATGCCGGCCACCCAGGCCATCCAGCACGACATATTCCCGCTGGCTCGAGCCTCCGGAATCATGGTCGCTTGCGAACTTCCGGTGCGATCCGCCGGCGCTTTCCGCATGCTCGGCTCGCCTCCCCTAAGTAAAACTACCAGGCAAAACAAAGGCCAATGTCGATTGAATTTAAAACCCAATGGGCTAAACCTATGTCAACGACAGGCATTTCTCACCCTGCCGGCACGTTGCCGACGGGATCATCTGACGAAGGAGCGAACGTGGAAGCTTATATCGGCAGCATTATCCCCTTTGCCTTTGACTATCCCCCGGTCGACTGGGCGCAATGCCAGGGCCAAACGCTGCAAGTCAGCCAAAACCAGGCGCTGTTCGCCGTGATCGGCAACCACTACGGCGGCAACGGCAGCACCAACTTTCAATTGCCCAACTTGTGTGGACGGATGCCGATCAGCATCGGCCCGGCTCAACCCACCTACAACCTGCCGTCCTACGCGATCGGCAACTTCGGCGGCCAGCAAACCGTCGCGCTGCTGACCTCCAACATGCCGCTCCATGCCCACGGCACCTCGGCGGTCAACGTCAGCTTCCAGGCCTCCACCGTGGCCAACCCCAATCCGCCCGCCAGCACACCCAGCACCAGCAACCCCTACCTGGGCGCCTCCGGCGGCGGCACCGGCCTCGCCACCATCTGGAGCCAGCAACTGGAAAGCCCGGTCACCGTCAAGGGCCTGGGTCTGAGCGGCAACACCGACGTGGCCGGCGGCACCACCCCGGTCAGCGTGCTCAACCCCTTCCTGGCGCTGAACTTCTGCATCGCGGTCCAAGGCCTGTTCCCGACTCGACAATAAACAGCAACACGCCGGCGGAGCGCATCGGCCCCGCCGGCTTCGCCATACAAGGGGAATATCATGCTGGATACGCTGAGCAGCGAGGATTTCGCGCCTCTGATCGGGCAATGCTGCCGCTTCCATGCGGCGCCGTGGCCGGAAGTGGAGTTGCAGGTGCAGTCGATACGGCAGAAGCCCCTGTCCCAAGTGCCGGGACGGGAAGGCACCGAGCGCACTCCGTTCGTGGTGGAGCTGGTCGCCACCGCGAATACGGAGCTGGTCGACGCCGTCGGCCAGCTGCAACTGCCGGCGGCTGGCGAATCGCCGGCCCGCACGCTGGATGATGTGTGGATCAGCCGCACCGGCGCGATGGGCCGCGACCGGCGGTATTGCTATTTCCAGCTGCCATTCAACTGACGGCGTCCCGGGCGGACGCCGTCCGCCCCCGCGCAACCGGGAACGCCGGCCTCAGCCGGCCCCAACCATCACCCGCGACCCTTGCGGGTGCCACACCAGCTTGTCGGCCATCGCCCCAGCCTCCTCCTGCACGAAACCCAGCGATTGGTAGACGCGGCGCGCCTCGCCGTTGTTGTGCCAGACCACGGCGGCCAGCGGCGCGCCCACCTGCCGCGCCGCCTGCTGCAAGCCCTGCAGCACGGCCTTGCCGTAGCCCTGGCCGCGGGCCTCCGGCAGCATGGCCAGGAAGATGATCCGCACTTCGTTGGGGCCGAAATCGACCATCACTGCGCCGACCGCGCTTCCCGCCTTTTCGACGATGAAGTGCATCGCGTTGGGATAATGGTGCCCCGTCCCCTGCTGCAACACCTGGAGCTGCTGGCGCTGGACCGAGTCTATCAATTCGGCGTCGCCGTCTATCCACTGCAGATCGGGACGCGCGCTGCGGTAAATGCGATCGATGCACGGCGCGTCTGCCTGGCGCGCGGGACGCAGGGACACAGACTGGCACAGCGAGGAAAAATGGAGCTCGGTAGCCAAGTGGGACTCCTTGTCGGGTTATGGAAATCGGACTTCGCGCGCGGCGGGCCGGCCGCGGCCCAAAACGTGGTCTACAGCCCAGCCTCGCGCTCCAACACGGCCGCCAGCCTGCGCCACCCCAGCGACAGCAGACTGTAGCGCTGGCCGCTCAGCCGCGCCCAACCGGGCATTTCCCGCAGCGGCGCCGCTTGCCGGTCGCAGTTCTCCAGACGGACCCGGAAAATCGCGCGCAGCGGCACCAAATCATGCTCGCGCTGCTCTACCGGGATCGGCCCGCCGTACACGGATGCCAGCAAGGGCTGTTCCAGCACGGCCTGGTTGAGGCGGTCTATCGGCCCCAGCCGGCAGGCAATGGCCCAGGTCTCGCCGCTGTCCGGCACGAAACGCGCGGCGTCGCCCCGGCGCAAGCCGGCCAGGCCATCCTCATCGACATAGGCTTCGCCGCGCGCGCCAACGCCGCCCACCACCTGCAGCAGGCGCTCGCCCTGGCTCACCACGGTACCACTCCTCAACGCCTCGCTGACATCGGCCACTCGGCCTGGAAACGGCGCCGTCAGCACAAGCCTGGCCTGCTGGCTCTGCAGGCCCGCCACCTGCTGGCGCGCCGCCTGCCATTGCTGCTGCAAGGCCGTGCCCTTGCTCTGCAAATCGCTGTTGAAAGACTGCTGCGCCACCTGCCAGGCCAGATCCGCTTCGACTACCCTGGCCAGCGCCAGACGCTGGTCCAACTGCGGCGACGCCAGCCTGGCCAGCGCCTGGCCGGCCTTCACCCGCTGCCCCTCGCGCACGCTCACTTCGGACACCACGGCGGCCTCCGGCGCGTACAAGCCCTGCGACTGGGCCGCTCCCATCACCGCGGGGCTGGACAGCTCGCTCTGCCACGGCAGGATCAGGAACAGCAGCGTCAGCCCCAGAAAAGCGGCGCTGCGGCGGGTCTCCATCCGCCAACGCAAATCGGCGCGCCGCCCCCACCACGCGGAGACCTCGCCGACGATGGGCCTGGCGATGAACCAGCCCAGCTCGACGAACAGCAACAGCAGGCCCAGCGCCTTGAAGAACATGTGGTAGACCAGCAGGGCGATCGAGGTGAACAACACCAGGCGATACAGCCAGGTCGCCCAGGCGAACAGGATCAGGCCGCGCTGGCGGGCCGGCGGGAAGCGCTCCGGAACGGGGTCGTCCAGCCCCAGCAGCCAGCGCCGCAGCTGCCAGCGCGCCAGCGCGAAAGCGCGCGCGTGCAGATTGGGCACGCCCAGCCAGTCCGACAGCAGGAAATAGCCGTCGAAACGCATGAAGGGGCTGGAGTTGACGGCCAGCGTGGCCAGCCAGGTGGTGGAAGCCAGCAGGAAAGCCCCGGCGCGCAGCGGCCCTTCCGGCAGCGCGCACCAGGCCAGCGTAGCCCAGGCCGCCAGCGTCAGTTCGGTCAGCATGCCCGCCGCGCCGATCAGCAGCCGCTGGCGGCGGGAAGGCAGCTTCCAGGCGTCGTTGGTGTCGGTGTACAACACCGGCACCATCACCAGGAAGGCCACGCCCATCGCCGGCACCCGGCAACCGAAATGGCGGGCGGTCAACGCATGGCCCAATTCATGCGACATCTTGGCCAGGCTCAGCGACGCCGCGATGCCCAGCGCGGCCGTCCAGCCGCCATAGCCGGAAAACGTGTGGGTAAACTCGTCCCAGCGGCGAGAGACCAGCGCCAGGCCCAGCAGCGCGACGCCGGCCATCGCCCACCAGAATGCGGGCCGGAACAGCCAGCCGCACCAGGGCAGCAGGCGATTGAGCCAGGCCTCCGGCCTGAGCAGGGGAATGCGGAAGAACAGATAGTTCTTCAACAGCCACATCGCATGGCTTGGCCGGCCCGCCTGGCGGACGCGCCACAGCCAGTCGCTGTCCACCGCCTGCAGCAGTTGGTGCAGCGACAGGAAGCGCAGCAGCTCCGCCAGATCGTCCTCGCCCAGATGCAGCGTGGTTTCGGCATTGACCGCCTCCAGCACCGCCGCGCCGCTGCCCAGCGTCCAGCGCGACAGCATCTCGAAGCTCGCCCAGCCCAGCTGGTAATAACGGTTGGCCGCCGGATCATGCAGCATCCAGCTGGGCGATCCATCCGCCAGGTCGGGGCCCGCGTGCAGCGTCAATTCCTGGCGCAGCGGTGGCAGTGCGCGGGAGGCCATGCTACCAGCCCAGCCACTGCCGCGCGGCAGTCAACGGCCGGCGCAACACGTAATACGCCAGCGGAACCCAGTCGCCGTACACCCGCGCGGTGCCCATCTGCCCCAGCAGCGGCAGCCGCTGGCCGCCGACAAAGCGGGCCTGCAGGCGGTACGCCAGCAGATTGCCCTCGCTGGCCTCGGCCTTGTAAGCGATCCGCAGCAGCGTAGCCTCGTACGACTGGAACGGCGAAGCGTTGGGATACAGCGTCACCTTGCCGCCCGGCTGCAGATCGATCGCCTCCGCCGCCGGCAGCCAGGCGGTCAGCTCCACCTTGGCCGGATCGGCCAGCGTCATCACTTTCTCGCCCTGGGCCACCGCCTTGCCTTGCCAGTCATTGCGGTCGGAAAACACCACCACGCCGTCCGCCGGCGCGGTGACATGCAGGCGCTTCAATTCCCGGCCGGCGAAATCGGCGTTGATGCCCTTCTCTTCCAGCCTGGCCTTGTCCTGCGCCAGAGCGAGCTTGCCCTTGTCATCGGTCAATGCCAGCTGGGCGCTGGCGCGGAAGCTTTCCTCCGCCGCGCTGGCCTCCTCCTTCGCCAGAGCAAGCTGGCTGGACAACACCGTGGCGTCAAGGTCGAACAGCCCCGCGCCGCGCTTGACCGGCTGGTTGGGCAAAACCGCCACCTTGTCTATCACGCCGGCCACCGGCGCGCGCAGCAGCACGGGATCGCTGGGCACCACTTCGGCGCGCGCCAGCACGCTCAGGCGCACCGGGAAGCAGACAACGATCAGCGCGGCGATCAGCAGCCGCTTGCGGCGCGGGCCGGCATGCAGCCACGCCTTCGCCAGCGCCGTCCAGTCCCGGCGCGGCGCGTACTGGCGCAAGGCGTGGCCATAGCCATGCGACAACTCCTCGGCCAGATGGACCTCGTATTCGCTCCATGGCAGGTCGCGCGCCAGCAGTAGCGCGCCTTGCTCGCCCAGCCTCAGCCACAGTCCATGCTCAGGCAGCCAATGCGGCCACTCTTCAGCCAGCTGCTCGGGCAGGTCCGATGCGTCGCAACAAGCGCTGATCTGGTCGGCGCGTCCTTTCTCCAAATGGCGGAACACGGCGGACAGCCATTGCAGATAGGGCGCGGTGGGGTCGGGTTCGGCCAGCCCGGACAAGGCCGCGACATGCGCGCGCAGGCCCTCTCGCCAGAACGCAGCCTGGCGATAAGGCAGCAAATGCTGGGTCTCGTTGACCATGACGAAGCCCAGCCGCGCCGCGCCGTCGGCTTCCCGGGCGCGGTGCAGCAGCTGCAGCAGCGTGGCCAGTTCCCGGCTGCGGTCGGCGTGTCCCATGGCCGGCCTACTTGAAGCTGGCCCAGCCGCTCATGCCGGGCAGCAGATTGGCGGCCTTGCCGTCTATCACGCCGATCGCCAGTATGGTCTGGCTGACTGGGTCGATCTGCGCGCCCAACCGCTCGATGCGCGCCGGAAAGCTGGCCCCCAGCTCGTCCACAGCCACCGTGAAACGGCTGCCTGGCTTCAACGTCGCCAGCCATTTGGACGGCACCAGCATGCGCAGCTCCAGCGAGTCGGTGTCGACAATGTCCAGGATGGGATTGCCCGGGTTCACGTACTGGTGCACCGCCGCGCTGCGCTTGGCCACCCGGCCTTCGAACGGCGCGGCGATGCTGCACTTGGACACGAGCGTCTGCGCGTAGCTGGCGTCGGCGGCCGCCTCCTTGGCTTTGCCCTGGGCCTGGGTCAGCTCCAGCGTGCCGACCGAGTTGTACTTGGCCAGCTGGTTGTTCACTTTCAACAGCTGGCTGGCCGCCTCCAGCGAAGCCTGGGCCTTGCGCAGCTGGGCGCGGTAGCTGCTGCAATCGAACTCGACCAAGGCCTGGCCGCGGCGGAAACTGCCGCCCTCCACCACCGGAATCGCGGATATCTTGGCCGGAATCTCGCTGGACAAGGTCACGGCGTGGCGCGACATCAGCTGCACGCGGATGCGGCCGTCGGCGGCGTTCACCGACGATCCCGTCGGCGCCGCCGCAGCCAGCGGCAACCACATGCAGATCACCAGCCAGGCGGCCCTCACGGCTTGCCCCCGGAGACCGTGCCCTGCCACTGGCTCTCCGCGCCCTTCAGCGCCTGGCTCAGCGAGGCCAGATCGTATCCCTTGGTGGTGGCGGGCATCGGATCCAGGCCCAGGCTGGCGCCCATCAGGCCGTAGGCGTTCTGCAGATCGCCGTAGGACTGGTACAGCCGCAGCGACGAAAACACCGCGTTGGCGTCGGCGAGTATGCCCTGCAGCCGCGCCGACGCCCCGCTCTCCACCGCGTTGCGGGTCTGCTGATAGATGGCCTGGTCGACGCCGCTCAGCTCGTGCTCCAACTGGTACTGCCTGGCCTTGCCCTGGAAATCCAGGTAGGCGACATGAACCTGGGTCAGCACCGCCATGTTCAGCGCCAGCCGCTGCGAATCGCTGACCTGTTTCTGGGCGTCCGCGGCGCGGGTGATCGGCCCTGCGCTGAACAGGTTGAGCAGGTTCCAGCTGATGCGCAGCCCGGCGTCGCTCCAAGAATTGTTGACCAGGAATTTGTTGCTGTCGTAATGCTGCCCGACGCTGAATTCCAAGCCCGGCAGCAGCTTGGCGATGGCCTTGCGGGTTTCCAGCGCGCCGATGCGGCTGCTGTACTGCGCCTCGACCACTTCCGGCCGGTTCAGCAAGGCCATCTCTTCCATATGCTCGACGTCCATTCCCAACGTCGGCACCGGCATGCCGGACGGCGTCGCCACCTGAAAATCCTGGCCGGGCGACACGTTCATGATGGCGGCCAGCCGCGGCTTGGCCTGCGACAGCGCGTTGCGCACCGCGGTCATCTGGCGGATCACATCCAGCAGCTGGCGCCGGTAGTTGAGCGCATCCAACGGCGAGCGCAGCTTCTGCTTCTCCACCTGCCGCGCGTCCTCCAGCGCGGACTGGGCGTCTTTCAACAGGGCGTCGACCCGCCCCTGCAACTGCTGGGCGCCGGCGGCCTGCCACCAGGCCTCGCGCACCTGCTGCATCAATTGCTGCGCCACCTTGCGCTTACGCTGCTCCAGGATCAGCACCCGATCAGCCTGCTGCTGCGCGGCGTAATAGCTGACGCCGAAATCCAGCACGTTCCAGCTCAGGTTCAGATCGGCGGTGCGGTCGCGCTTCTCGGTCGAGATCGACGGCACCAGCGATTGCTCGCCGGTGGCGACGTTCTGCGACGACGACGCGTTGTCCTTGCTGCGGGCGGTATAGCCG
The DNA here is from genome assembly GCF_000007705.1 of Chromobacterium violaceum ATCC 12472. Classification (NCBI taxonomy): domain Bacteria; kingdom Pseudomonadati; phylum Pseudomonadota; class Betaproteobacteria; order Neisseriales; family Chromobacteriaceae; genus Chromobacterium; species Chromobacterium violaceum. The sequence continues at coordinate 484,095 of NC_005085.1, read as the reverse complement.
GCGGCCAGCGCGAGCTTGGGCAGCATGTCCAGGCTGGACAGGTCCAGCTGCCGCTGCGCCATCGCCTCTTCCATCAGTTTCACCCGGTAATCCAGGTTGTACTTCAATGCCCGCGCCATCGCCTCCTGCAGCGTCACCGGCGCCGTCACCGCCTCCTGGCTGCCGAACATGATCTGCCGGTCGGCGGCTAGCTGAGCCTGCCGGTCGGCCAGACTCAGCGGCTGCGGCGCCACCGCGCAGCCTGTCAGCGCCAGCGCCAGCGCCAGCGGAGCCAAACGGAAGCCGCCTGAACGCGGTCTTGTCTGAAAATCGGATTGCATATTGCTCCCCCTTGAGCGTTGTCGGTTTGCCGGGCTTGCCCCGGCGCTGCCTGCAACTGCCAACTATGCCTGCTTGTCTTCTCCCAGAAGCGCGGCCAGCCTTTGCAGGAAGCCGCCTTGGCCGTGATGGTCGAACTGCCGGCTCAGCGCCAGCTTGCCGGCAGCGGGCGGCGTCGCTTTGCGGGCCTGCGTCGTCGTTGCCTGCCGCTTGCCGAAATTGAGCTGGATATGGCTGTTGCCATGGTGGCCGGTCTTGTCCTGCACCCGGATGTCGATCGAAACCGGCTTGTTCCATCCCGCCGGCGCCTGCCCGGTGAAGCGGCCCGTCCCCGGGTCGAACTTCAGCCACGCCGGCAAGGGCTGGCCATTGCTCTGGCGCGCGACAATGCTGAGATTGGCGGAAGACTCGCGGGTGATGATGGTGGCTGGCGGCAAGGCGATGGAGAACGACTGCCCGGACGCCAGCGGACGCACGCCCAGATCCGGATTCACCTGCAGGGCGATGGTCGGATTGATGGCGGTGTTGCTGACGAAGCCCGGCGCGCTGCCGTTGACATTGTCCAGCCCGTTGGCACCCAGCGGGTTTGCATTGGCGCTCGAGCCGGCATGCGTAGCCTCAGCCAGCAGGTTTTGGGCGGCGTTGTCCGCATGCTCGCTGCCGGTGGCAACGGCCGGCGTGCCGCCAACCGCCGCCAGCACGATGTTGGGCGTGATGGGCGGCAACTGGATGACGCTGGCCGTCGTGGTCGGCGCGGCGCTCGCGACCGGAGGCACGACGTTGTTGCTCACCACCGGGGCGCTGACACGATAGGACGGCATCGTGGCCTGGCCGCTCAGCAGGTTGCCGGCCTTGTCGCTGACCATGCTGTTCTTGATCGCCAGCGACAACGAGCCGGCGCCGCCGACGCCCGTCAGTTGAACGACGTAGGTGGTGGCGTTGAGAGCCGTCACGCCGGCAATGGTGCCATGCGCGCTGCCGCTGGTGACCAGGCTCAGGCTGTCCGCGGCGAACCCGGCCACCGGTTTGGTGAACGTCACCTGGTAGGACAGGCTGCTGGCGGTGGTGTCGAGCGGCGCGCCGGCGACGACGCTCTGTACCTGCGGCGCGGCGGTATCGACGGTGATGTTGTATCCGGTCGACTGGCCGCTGATGTTGCCCGCAGCGTCGGTCGCCGTCGCGCGGATGCTGTGGTTGCCTTCGCTCAGGCTGCTGGTCAGATTGTAAGTCCACGCGCCGCTGCCGTCCGCGGTGGCGGTCCCTACCGCCGTGCCGTCGACATACACGGTGACCGTGCTGTTCGCCTCGGCCGTGCCCTGCACCGTAGGCTGGTTATTGCTGGTCTTGCCGTCCGAGCTGCTGCTGCCGGTGTCGGTGGCAGCCGTCAGCGCCAAGCCGTTCGGCGCGGCGGGAGCCGCGGTGTCGATCACCACGCCATACGAGGACGACACGCTGCTGTTGACGCCGCCGCTGCTGGCCATCACCGATATCGCGTGGCTGCCGTCGGCTAGGCTGGAGACGAAGTTATAGCTCCAAGCGCCGCTGCCGTTCGCCGTGGTGGTGTCGACCGCGACGCCGTCGACATAGATGGTCACCGTGCTGCCAGCCACCGCGGTGCCGGTCACCGTCGGCGTGTTGTCGTCGGTGATGCCGTCGGAACTGCTGCTGCCGGTGTCGGTGCCGGCGGTCAGGCCGGCCACCGTCGGCGTCGGCAGCTGGATGGCGATATTGCGGGTGACGGTGGCGCTGTTGACGGTGCCGTCGTTGACGGTGAAGCTGACCGTGCGGGTGGCGGTATTGGGCGAGCCGGCGGTGTCGTTGTAGGTGACGGCCTGCAACGCGGCCTGCCATTGCGCCAGCGTCGCCGTCGCGCCGCTGGAGGTCAGCGTCAGCACCCCGGTGCCGCTGTTGTAGCTGGCGACGATATTGCCGTAAGTGGTGGAATTGGTATTGGTGAAGGCCAGCACATCCTCGCCGCTGTGGAAGTTGCCGGTGATCGAAACCGTCGCGCTCGCCAGCGTGGTGTTGTCGCGGTCGGACACGGTGATGCCGCTGTCCACCGCCACCGGCGTCGGCGTGCCGCTGATGGTGTAGCTGCCGCTGGCGCCGGACACGGTGGCGATCGGCGTCTGGTCGGTGTCGGCCACCGTCACCGTCCGCGTCGCCGCCGCGCTGTTCTTGGTGCCGTCGTTGACCACGAAGCTGACGGTGCGGGTGGCGTTGTTCGGGGTGATCGCCGTGTCGGTGTAGGTGATCGCGCGCAAGGCAGCCTGCCACTGCGCCAGCGTGGCCGTGGCGCCGCTGGACGTCAGCGTCAGCACCCCGGTGCCGCTGTTGTAGCTGGCGCTGATGTTGCCGTAGGTGGTGGCGTTGGTGTTGCTGAACGCCAGCGCGTCCTCGCCGCTGTGGAAGTTGCCGGTGATGGATACCGTCGCCGACGCCAGCGTGGTGTTGTCCAGATCGGACAGGGTGATGCCGCCATCCACCGCCACCGGCGTCGACGCGGTGTTGTTGCCGGCGGTGAAGGCGGCGCTGCCGCCGCTGGCGGTGGCGATCGGCGTCTGGTCGGTGGCGGCCACCGTCACCGTCTTGGTGGTGGCCGCGCTGTTCTTGGTGCCGTCGTTGACCACGAAACTGACGGTGCGGGTGGCGGTATTGGGCGTCACCGCGCTGTCGGTGTACTTGACCGCGCGCAGCGCCGCCTGCCATTGCGCCAGCGTCGCCGTGGCGCCGCTGGAGCTCAGCGACAGCACGCCGGTGCCGCTGTTGTAGCTGGCGACGATGTTGCCGTAGGTGACAGCGCTGGTGTTGGTGAAACTCAGCGAGTCCTCGCCGCTGTGGAAATTGCCGGTGATCGACGCCGTGGCGCTGGCCAGCGTGGTGTTGTCGAGGTCGGACAGGGTGATGCCGCCGTCCACCGCGACCGGCGTCGACGTGGTGTTGTCGCCGGCGGTGAAGGCGGTGCTGCCGCCGCTGGCGGTGGCGATAGGCGTCTGGTCGGTTTGCGTCACCGTCACAGTCCGCGTCAAGGCAGCGCTGGTATTGCTGCTGCCGTCCGCCACCTGGAAGCTGACGGTGCGGGTGGCGCTGTTAGGCGTCACCGCGCTGTCGGTGTAGGTGACCGCGCGCAAGGCGGCCTGCCACTGCGCCAGCGTGGCGGTGCCGCCGCTGGAGGTCAGCGTCAGCACCCCGGTGCCGCTGTTGTAGCTGCCGCTGATGTTGCCCATGGTGCTGCCGTTGTTGGTGAACGCCAGCACGTCCTCGCCGCTGTGGAAGTTGCCGGTGATGGACACGGTGCCGCTGGCCAGCGTCGGGCTGACGTTGTCAGTGACGGTGATGCCGCCATCCACCGCCACCGGCGTGGAGGTGGCATTGTCGCCGGCGGTGAAGGCCGCGCTGCCGCCGCTGGTGGTGGCGAGCACCGGCGCGGCGCTGACCGCCATCGTCACGCTGGCGGCGCTGCTGGTGCCGCCGCGGCCGTCGTTGACCGTCACCTGTATCGTGCGGGTGGAGGTGTTGGGTATGCCCGCGGCGGTGTTGTTGTAGTTCAGCGCCTGTAGCAGCGTGGCCAGGCGGGCTGTCGTGGCGTTGCCGTTCAGCGAGACGATCAGGTCGTGGCCGCTGACGCCGTCGCCATTGGTGGCGATGGTGCCGATGGCGACGCCGCTCACCGACACCGTGCTGCCGACCGTGGTGCCGCTGGACAGCGTCACCGAGCCGCTGCTGTCTATGCCCAGCGCGTCCTCGGCGCTTTGGCCGTTGGCCGAGATGTGCACCGTCACATTGCCGCCGTTGAGGCTGGTGGTATCGCTGTCGGTGACGAGGGCCGCGGTGCCGGTGTCCAGATGCACGGCGCCGTTGCCGGCGTAATAGGTGTTGCTGTCGCCGTTCAGATTGCTGATCACCGGCGCCGCGTCGGCGGCCACGGTGACGGTCTTGGTCACCGTCGAGCTGGTGTTGCTGCTGGCGTCGGTAATGGCGAAGCTGATGGTGCGGCTGCTGGTATTGGGCGTCAGCGAGCTGTCCTGATAGGTCACCGCCTCCAGCGCGGCCTGCCATTGCGCGTTGGTGGCGGTGGAGCCAGCCGAGGTCAGCGTCAGCACGCCGGTGCCGCTGTTGTAGCTGCCGCTGATGTTGCCCATGGTGCTGCCGTTGTTGGTGAACGCCAGCACGTCCTCGCCGCTGTGGAAGTTGCCGGTGATCGACACCGTGGCGCTGGTCTGCGTCGAGGCGGCGGTGTCGCTGAGCGTGACGCCGCTGTCCACCGCCACCGCGCTGCCGGTGCCGGAACTGTAGGCGCTGCTGCCGCCGCTGGTGGTCAGCGTCGGCCCGGGGAAGTGGAAGTTGGTGGCGTTGATGGCGCCGATGCCGATCAGGCCGGTGACGTTGTTGCCGGTGGAGGGCACGACGCGGAACGAGTCTATGCCCTGGAAATTGCTGTTGCTGGAAACGTTGAACGTCACCACCGAGCCGCTGTTGTCGATGTCGGACACGCTCTGGCTCAGCGTGGCGCCGCTCACCAGGGAGCCGTTCAAATAGCCCTGCAGCACCAGCGTGCCGCCGGAAAAGCTGGAGTTGTAGCCATCCAGCACCACGCTGATGGAATTGAGCGTGAACAGGCTGCCGTCGTTGGGCTTGACCGAGAAATACGTGATCTGCTTGCTGCCGTCGCTCAGCGCGTCCACGGTTTCCACCGAGCTGGAGCCGTCCTTCTCCACGATGATCATCTCGTTCTGGCCATCGCTGGCCGAGTTCATCTGCATCGTGAAGTTCCAGCCCAGGAAATTGCTCACGGTCAACGAAGTCTGCCCGGTGGGGATGACGGTGGTGGAGCCGTCCAGCGTGTCGAAGGCAGTGGTGCCGGAGGTGGGGCGGGTCAGCAGGCCGTTGTAGCCGGGCAGATCCAGCGCCGCCGCGTGCAGCAGGCCGGTGCTGTATTCCAGCGTCCAGTCGCCGCCCAGGCTGGCGGCGCCGGTGGGATCGGTGGAGCCCGCCGTCACCCGGCCGCTTTCGCGCGCGATGGCGTTGACCAGCGCCGCGCCGTCGCTGCCTTCGGCCACATCGCAGCCATACAGCAGGATGTCGCCGCCGGGCCGCAGCGCCTGGCCTATGGTGGCGAGCTCGGCCTGGCGGCTGCCGACATTGGCGGTGGTCAACTCGGCGGTGCCCAGCTGCAGATCGTTCTCTTGGCCGTGGGAAATGATGTGGATCGCGCTGTAGCCGTGATGGGTTCGCGCCCATTGCGCGATCTGCGCCAGGCCGTCCTTGCTGCTGTCCAGGATCACCACCTGGTAATTGGATGGCAGCTGCGCGATCAGGCTCCGGTAGTTGGCGACGTCTGACTCGACGAACACCACCTGCGGCCCCTGCGCATGGGTATCGCGCGCGCTGGCGGCGCCCCGCTGCTGGGCTGCCGCCGCCACCGCGGCCGCCGTTTCGCCATGCCGCTGCTGCGCGTCGACGCGCGCCGCGTCGTGGGCGGGGTCGACATGGTGCGCGGCTTCGCCGACCGAGGCCGCCACCGCGCCGTCGAACATCATCCGGGGTTCCAGCGCCTGCAACAGCAAACGACCCACCGGACGCGCAGCCTGCTTGGCCGATTCCCGGCCCGTCGATTTCCACCATGCCATGTTCCTGCTCCCGCACCTGCGCTACGGCTGCCGCCGATTGCGTTTGAATAAAAATACCCCTCCTAAAGAAATAGACTAGTTATGCGCATAAAAAAATGTCGTATGAGTAAAGGATCTTTAGATAAATCTACTTAGCACCCCTCCGCAGAGCGCCGCCGGTTCCCCTCATCCGGCCAGCCGCGGCTTGCGACGACGCCCCGCATCCCGTATCGTGCGCAACAGATTTTGAAGGACCGCCGATGACCGCCACCCCGCTTTACTGCGCCGAACCCGCCCGCCTCGACACCGCCCGCCGCCTGTGCGAGCGTTTCTCCCTGCCCCTGATCAAGCAGCGGCCGGCCGACGGCTACTGGCTGGAACTGGGATCGGAACGGCTGGAATTGCTGACCACCGGCAAGCACGGCGCGGTATACGCCGAATTCGTCGAGGGCGCGGCGCGCCACCGCCGCGAACAGGGCGGCGGCCGCGGCCAGCCGGTGGCCAAGGCGGTGGGACTGAAAGGCGCGAAGGATCTGCCTCATGTGGCGGACGCCACCGCCGGCCTGGGCCGCGACAGCTTCGTGCTGGCCACGCTGGGCTGCCGGGTGACGATGGTGGAACGCTCGCCGGTGGCGGCGGCGCTGCTGGCCGACGCGCTGGAGCGCGCCCAGCGCGACGAAACCACCCGCGACATCGCCGCGCGGATGACGCTGGTGCACGCCAACTCGCGCAACTGGCTGGCCGGTCTGACCGAAGCTCAACGTCCGGACGTGGTGTTCGTCGACCCGATGTTCCCCGACACCGACAAGAAGTCCGCCGCCGCCAAGAAGGACATGCAGGCCTTCCAGCAGGTGATAGGCGACGACATGGACAGCGCCGAGCTGCTGGCCGCCGCCATCGCCGCCGCCAGGGTGCGGGTGGTGGTGAAACGGCCGCGCCTGGGCGCGGCCATCGCCGGCGTGAAGCCGTCTGCGGTGCTGGACGGCAAATCCACCCGCTTCGACCTCTACGTGATCAAGGCGCTGGCCTCAGGCTGAGTGCGCCTCCAGGCTGTCCGGCGGCGCCTGGTGCCGGTCATGCATGCCATAATCGCGCAGCACCGCCGCCACCCGCAGCCGGTAATCGGCGAACAATCCTCCCCGCCCCGCCGCCTGCGCCATCCGGTGCGATTCCAGCTTGCGCCAGGCGGCAAGCGCCGCCTCGTCGCGCCAGAACGACAGCGACAGCAGTCTGTCCGGCCGATTCAGGCTCTGGAAGCGTTCGATGGAAACAAAACCGTCCATCGTCCCCAATTGTTCGGCCAGCCGCGCCGCCCGTTGCAGATAGCCGTCTCGGCCGCCATCGGCCAGCGTCACTTCGAAAATCACCGCGATCATCTTCGTTCTCCCGCGCCGAAGCGGCGCATCCTGACATTGGGCGGACCGCGAAAGGTGATGCCGCCGCCCAGCGCCCGCCAGTCCGGACGGATCTGTTCCAGTGCCTGCAGCGCGCCGCGGGCGGTGGCCAGGGCCAGCGCCTCGCCGGGGCAGGCATGCCGACCGCGGCCGAAGTCCATCGCCTGCTCCGGCGCCGCCGGATCGTGCGCGGCGGCGGCCAGCAACACCAGCACCTGGTCTCCGGCCCGCAACGGCTGTCCGGCCAACACCACGTCCTCTTCGACATAGCGCCGGGTATGGTGCAGCACGGGGTCTTGCCGCAAGCGCGCGCGCCACGCGGCCGGATCGGCATGATCCCACTTTTCTTTGCAGCGCCAGGCGATGGCGGCCGACAGCAGGCCCGCGCCGGCGTCGCGGCTCTGGAACAGGATGCCGAGCAGATTCGCGTACAGGCTGGCATCGTCCAGATCGGAGAACGCCGCCTGCCAGCGCTTCAGCCAGCCTTGCGCCGGCATGCCGGCGAGCTCGGCCAGCAAGGTCCGGCAAGCCTCCGAGCCCCGTCCGCGCGCCGCAGCGTCGGCATCGGCCGCCAAGGCTCGGCACACCCGCGCGATCCTGTCCGCCGCAGTGGCCAGCGCGGCTTCCGGCCAGCCCAGCAACGACGCCAGCGTGGCGACCGGCAGGAAATCGGCCAGCGCGTCCAGCCTGCGGCCATCCACCGCGCTGGTCGCCAAAAACGCCCGCGCCAGTCGCCGCGCCGTCTGTTCCGCCTCGTCGCAGCGCAAGGCCGCCAGGCCGGCGCCCACCGCGGTCCGCAAGCGGGCATGCGCGTCGCCGTCGCTCATCCGCAACCAGCGGCCGAACGCTTCTCCCAGCGCCGATCCGGCGCTGCCCGCCGGCACAGGCTCCCGCGCCGGCCGCACCCGGCAGGCCGGGCTGGCCAGCACCGCGTCCACCGCCTGGCGCGAGGCGGCCAGCCATAAGCCCAGCGCCTCGTCGCGCCGCCAACCATCCCGCGCCAATGCGCGGTAATAAGGATAAGGGTCGGGATGGCCTGCCGCGGCCAGCGCGTGCTCCGGCCATCCCTTCATGCCTCGCCTCCCAGGTATCGCCGCCGCGCGCCGTCGACGCAACGCGCGCGGGAGCTGGCCGCGCGCTCGTGCGGCGCGAACCATGCCTCCGTCTCGTCCAGCAGATCCACCGCCCGGCGCAACAAGGCCAGCTCGGGCTCCGGCAGCGCCGGCCGGGTCTGGCGATCGGTCAAGCGGTCGATCAAGTCCACCATCGCGCCCTTGGCCGCGATCTGCTCCACCTGGCCATGGCGGGTGCAGACGCCGTAGCTGCCTGCCAGGAAATGCGCCCATTCCTCGTCCAGGCCCCCGGCAGGCTCCGCGGCTGGCAGCCCTTGCTCCGCCAGCCGCGCCAGTTCCGTCCGGTAGCGCCGCTCGAAGCGCGCGCGCAGCGTCGCCGCGTCGGCATGGTCGGCGGCTATCAGCCACTCGGCCATCGCCTGCGGATACCAGGCCAGCTCGCCGTCCAGCGCCTGCTCGCCGAAATAGGACGTGACGGCGCCGGCGCAACGCAGGCGATAAGAAGGCAGCGGCGCGCGGCCTTCCCGCTGCAGCTCGGCCAGCCGCTCCGGCGCCAGGCCGCAGCGGAACAGCAGCTGCGGCTCGCTCAAGAAATAGGTGTGTAGATAATCCAGCAGGGCGCGCATGGCTCAACTCCTTGGCATGTCGTTCGAATGCCCGTATCGTAGCCGGCGAACCGCCACGATGTTTCACGCTGGAGTGAACCATGACCGACGCCCATCTCCCCGACATCAGCCGCCTGGCTAGCCTGCTGGCCGATCCCGGCCGCGCCCTCATGCTGCTGTTGATGCTGGACGGCCGCAGCTACCCGGCCAGCGAGCTGGCCCAGCATGCCGGCCTCAGCGCCCAGGCGGCCAGCAACCACCTGGCCAAGCTGCTGCAAGGCGGCGCGGTCAAGGTGGAGCAGCATGGCCGCCACCGCTACTACCTATTGGCCAACGCCGCCATCGCCCACGCGCTGGAAGCGCTGAGCGCCGCCGCCCACGGCGGCGACCTGGCCAGGCCGCGCGCGGCCAGCCGGGTGGCGCCGGAACTGCGGCTGGCGCGCACCTGCTACGACCACCTGGCGGGCCGGCTGGGCATCGCCATCGCCGACGCGATGCTGGAAAACGGATTGCTGTTGCTGGATGAGGACAGGCAGTTCGCGGTGACGGAGGCGGGCCGGGCCTGGTTCGCCGCGACGCTGGGCATCACTGCGCCGGCCGGCGGCAAGCGGCCGCTGGCGCGCGCCTGCCTGGACTGGAGCGAGCGGCGCCCGCACCTGGCCGGCGCGCTGGGCGCGGCATTGTGCCGGGAATTCCTGCAACAGAACTGGGTGGAGCGGCGGCGGGACAGCCGCGCGCTGCGCGTCACGCCGGCCGGGCAAGCCTTCCTGCGCCAGCAGTGGGGCATCCGGCCGGAAGCGCTGGCGGAATAGCCGCGGCGGCAGACTCAGGCGGTCAGCCGCTCGGCGAAGCCTTCCGGAATGGCGGGGCGGCCGCGCTCGTTGATCGCGGTGCCGATCACCAGGCCATCCAGCACCACCTTGCCGTCGGCCTCGCGCACCACCTGCTGGCGAAAGCCGAAGCGCACCCGCGACACCGGCTCGAAAGCCACGGTGACCGCGAAGCGGTCGCCGCTGGTCAGCGAGGCCTTGTAGTCCATCTCCGAGCGCACCACCACCAGGTTGATCTTGTCGCGCGCCAGCTGGGCGAAATCTATGCCCTTGGCCAGCAGAAACTCGTGCCGGGCGTGCTCCAGATAATTGAAATAGACGCCGTTGTTGACGATGCCCTGCATGTCGCACTCGTAGTCGCGCACTTTGAATTCAACGGAAAAGACTGACATCAAGCGGTTCCCTGTTTCGAAACGGTGAGGCGTCCGCCGCGGCGGACAAGCCGCTTGGACGCCGACGATGGCAGGGAGTTTCTCAGATAGGCGGCCGGGGAACCAGCGCCGCCATTCGGTTTCAGCGTTTGGGAAAGGCCGCCGGCGGCGCGGCTCGGCGCCATTCCACCTTGGGCGGCGCCTGCAGGGCGGTGCGGCCCAGCAGCCAGGCCAGCCAGTTCTCGTTGCCGGAAAAAATCATGACAGACGCCTCCAGCCATGGTGGCGCAAACGCTGCTCGACAGCGGTGGCGGAGCGGCGGCAGGCCAGCACCGGGATGCCCAGCGCGGCCGCGCGCTCGCGATAGTGCCGCATCACGTTGTGGCCGAGAAAATCGGTGAGCAGGATCAACACATCCGGCCGGCCGGGCAGCGCCGCCTTGCGCTGATGGGCGACGTTGCGGCCGCAGATATGGCGGGCGATGCGGATGTCGTACAGGCTCAGCACCTCCGGAATATTGCCCAGGCTATCGGCTCCCACCAGTAACGCCTCCATCTTGCCTCCTTGCCGCCTCGCGCGGAATCGGGTGATGGTTTGACTGTAAAGCGGCCTTCTAATCTCTCAAAGTAATAATAAATTTTATTTCAATATCAATTTGATATATAGAAGCGATGGAAGGTCAGATTGCTGGACAGCCCGCGGCAAACCCGCTACCCTGCCAGCCCCGCGCAGCCGCGCATAAGCTACTGATTTGTCTATACAAATGAATGCCGTTGTACTAGCCGTGGGCGCCATGCTCACCCTGACCCTGCTGCGCACCCACGTCGTCATCAGCCTGCTGATCGGCGCCCTGATCGGCGGCCTCGCCGGCGGGCTGTCGCTGCCCGCCACCCTCGCCGCCTTCAACCAGGGCATCACCGGCGGCGCCTCGGTGGCGCTGTCCTACGCCTTGCTGGGCGCCTTCGCCGTCGCCATCGCCAAGTCCGGCCTGCCGCACGCGATGGCCGATCTGGCGGTGAAGAAGCTGGAGCACGCCAGCGCCCACCGCAAGCTGAAATGGACGCTGATCGGACTGCTGGGCTGCGTCAGCGTCGCCAGCCAAAACCTGGTGCCCATCCACATCGCCTTCATTCCGATGCTGATCCCGCCGCTGCTGTACGTGATGGCGCGGCTGCAGCTGGACCGCCGGCTGATCGCCTGCGTGATCACCTTCGGCCTGGTGACGCCGTACATGGTGTTTCCGGTGGGCTTCGGCGACATCTACCTGAAGCAGATCCTGCTCGGCAACGCCGCCAAGGCCGGCATGGACACCTCGGGCATCAACGTGATGCATGCGATGGCGATCCCGGCGCTGGGCATGGTGGCGGGCCTGCTGTCGGCGGTGTTCGTCAGCTACCGCAAGCCGCGCCGCTACTCGCTGGGCAAGATCGAAAACGCCGAGCGCACCCACGCCCGCGTCAGCCGCAAATCGCTGGCCACCGCCTTCGCCGCCATCGTCGCCGCGTTCTCGGTGCAGCTGTACACCGACTCGATGATCATGGGCGCGCTGTCCGGCTTCCTGCTGTTCCTCGCCGCCGGCGTGGTGAAATGGAAGGACGCTGACGGCGTGTTCAACGAGGGAATGAAGATGATGGCGATGGTGGGCTTCACCATGATCACCGCCCAGGGCTTCGCCGAGGTGCTGCGCGCCAGCGGCGAGATCGCGCCGCTGGTCAAGGCAGGCGCGGCGCTGTTCGAAGGCCAGCGTTCGCTGGCGGCGCTGGCGATGCTGGCCATCGGCATGACGGTGACGCTGGGCATCGGCTCGTCGTTCTCCACCGTGCCCATCCTCACCGCCATCTACGTGCCGCTGTGCGCGCACCTGGGCTTCTCGCCGATGGCCACCGTGGCCATCATCGGCACCGCGGGCGCGCTCGGCGACGCCGGCTCGCCGGCGTCGGATTCGACGATGGGCCCGACCTCGGGCCTGAACCTGGACGGCCAGCACGACCACATCCGCGACACGGTGATCCCCACCTTCCTGCACTTCAACCTGCCGCTGATGACCGCCGGCTGGATCGCGGCGATGGTGTTGTAGAATGGCGGGCATGAACACCGAAAACGAAAACCGCGTCGAGGCGCTGGAAGTGCGCCTCGCCTTCCAGGACGAGCTGCTGGACGCGCTGAACGCCACCGTCGCGCGCCAGCAGAAGGAAATCGACCTGCTGCAGCAGCAGATCCGCCTGCTGTACCAGCAGTTCAGAAACGCGCAGCCGGACGACGCGCCCGGCGGTTCGCTGCGCGACGACATCCCGCCGCACTACTGAGCGCGCTCCCGCTCTCGGCAATGCCGGCAGGCGCATCCCGCGCCGCCGGCCGCCCTCCGCCGTCTCCTGCCGCCTGACGAACGCCGCCGCATGCCCGCGGCGGACGCCTTCACTTCCGCCTTATCGGGAAAACAGCTTTTCAAATACGAAATCTTGCAGACAAATGCATCGATATACCTGCATTTATAGGATATTTTCCGGCACAAATCGGCTGTCCGACATCACAGTACCAAGACGCGGCCGCCAGCGGTAGGCTGGTCCCACTTTCCGCCGCCCCTGCGGCGCCCACCCGGCCATGGAGACCCGCGATGAGCACGCCATTCCACCGCCCCGCCCTCTGCTGTTGACCAACCCCAACGCAGGAGTAAACGACATGGCACACAGCACCGCAGTCAACGTTCCCGCCAAGCAGGCAATCGAGGCCGCCAACGGCGTCATCAAACAGCTGAAGGAATACCAGTCGAAAAACTGGGCGATCGGCCTGAACGGCGACAACCTGGCGCCGGACAGCTTCCTGGCCTTCTTCACCGAGCGCCAGCTGCCGTTCGCCTACTATGTCCGCGCCCAGGGCGTCAGCGTCGGCGAGCCGTCGGCCTACCAGATCAACATCGACACGCTGAACCACTATATCGGCCTGATCCGCAGCGCCGAAGGCATCGCCGTGCACGGCGCGATCACGCAGTTGAACCACTACAAGGCCAATAATTGGGCAATCGGCCTGAACGGCAGCACGCTGCAGCCGGACGACTTCCTGCCCTTCTTCGACACCCGCGGCGTGGCGTTCGCCTACTACGTGCGCAGCGGCGGCGTCGAACTGGGCACCCCAGCCGCCTACGACAACAATATCCGGGCGCTGCAGCAGTACCTGGACAATCTGTAAGCCGCCCGTTCCCGCCCCGCCGGCTCCCGCCGCGGGGCGGCTTGCTGCCATCAATCCCGCTTGCGCCGCCGCGACACTGTCGCCTCGATGTTCTTGCGGCCGATCAGCTTGACCGGCTCCGGCATCGCCGGCGTTGCCGCCGCCCCTAGCCACTTGTACATCACCAGGCAGTCCACCAGACCGTGCGCGGCATGGCGGTAGGCGCGCGGCAGGCGGCCGACGACGTCGAAACCCAGCTTCTGCCACAGCGCCACCGCCGCCGCGTTGGTGGCCACCACGCTGTTGAACTGCAGCGCCAGAAACCCCCGCTCCCGCGCGCGTTGCTGCGAATGCTCGCACATCGCGCGGGCCACGCCCTTGCCGCGCGCCGCCGGCGCCACCATGTAGCCGCAGTTGCCGACGTGGCCGCCGGGCCCGGCGGCATTGGCCTTGAGAAAATAACTGCCCAGCAGCTGGCCATCCTCCTCCGCCAACCAGGTTTCCAACGGCGCCTCGCACCACAGCCTGCGCGCCGCCTCCTGGTCCATGTCCGGGTCGAAGGCGTAGGTCTCGCGGGCGGACACCACCTCATGGAATACCGGCCAGAATGCCGCGAAATCGCGCGGCTCCATCAATCTGATCTGCATCTGTTTTTCCGATTATCAACACTCAAGGGGTGGGCTGCGGCTTGCTGGCAGGCCGGCTCATGCCGCCCGACAATAGACTGGCGCCGGCGATCAGCGCGCCGCCCAGCCACTCCTGCGGCGACATCCTCTCGCCGGCCAGCAGGTAGGCCGACGCCGCGGCGAACACCAGCTCCATCAGCATCAGCGTCATCGCCTGGGTGGCCGGCAGGATGGACAGGCCATGCTGCGACACCACGCTGGTGCACAACAGCACCACGCCCAGGATGGACAGCACCAGCCAGCTCTCGGCCGGGATGTCCAGCATCCTGGGCAGCTCGCCGCTCTTCAGCAGACTGCACGCGCCGATCAGCGCCACGCCGAACCACACCGTCGCCGACTTCACCGGCACCGGGATGCCGTGCGACTTGCGGCTGATCACATTGCCCAGCGCAAAGGCCATGCCGCCGGACAGCGCCAGCCACTCGTAGCGCTGGCTCAGCGGCAGCTCGCCGGCGAACAGCCCCGGCCGGTAGATGAACACGCAACAGCCGAGCAGCGACAAGCCCACCACCGCCCAGCCGCGGCGGGTCAGGTGCTCGTGCAGCAGCAGCCGCGACAGCAGCGCCGTCCACAGCGGCGACAGGTAAAACAGCAGCAGCACCCGCATCACCTGCCCCTCGGCCACCGCCATGGTGTAGCTGAAATTGCACCAGCCGAACAACAGCGTCAGCAGCAGCAGCACCGGTTCGAAATGGAACTGGCGCCGGTACAGCTTGAAGAACAAGGTCAGGCCGGCGGCGATGGTGATCAGGTAGGTGGCCAGCGAAGCCATGGGCACGCTGACGCCCTGGGCGTTGAGGCTGCGGAACGGATACCACATCAGCCCCCACACCAACGCGGTGGTGAGGATGCCGGAGGTGGCGACGATTTTTTGTTTTACAGGTGTCATGGCTGTTCTTAAGATGGTCGATTGCCCGTGCCGAATTTCGATGGAGACGCCGCTTTGAATCCCCGCCTGGACCAATTGCATCCCTACCCGTTCCAGCGCCTGGCGGCGCTGCTGGCAGACGCCAAGCCGCCGGCGTCGCTGCCGCACATCAGCCTGGCGATGGGCGAGCCCAAGCATCCGGCGCCGCAACTGGTGAAGGACGCGCTGTGCGCCAATCTCGCCGGCCTGTCCGGCTATCCGGCCACCCAGGGCACGCCGGCGCTGCGCCAAGCCTGCGCCGACTGGGCCGAACGCCGCTACGGCGTGCGTCTGGACCCGGCGAGCGAGGTGCTGCCGGTCAACGGCAGCCGCGAGGCGCTGTTCTCGCTGACCCAGTGCCTGATCGACGCCGGCGGCGCGGCCAAACCGGTGGTGGTGTCTCCCAATCCCTTTTACCAGATTTACGAGGGCGCGGCACTGCTGGCCGGCGCCGAGCCCCATTACCTGAACTGCGAGGCGGAGAACCGCTTCCAGCCGGACTGGGACGGCGTGCCGGATGAGGTGTGGCGGCGCGCCCAGCTGGTGATCGTGTGCAGCCCCGGCAACCCCACCGGCGCGGTGATGGACCTGGCCGCCTGGGACAAGCTGTTCGCGCTGTCGGACCGCTACGGCTTCGTCATCGCCAGCGACGAATGCTATTCCGAAATCTACTTCGACCAGCCGCCGCTGGGCGGCCTGTCCGCCGCGCGCGCGCTCGGCCGCGGCCTCGAGCGCCTGGTGATGCTGACCAGCCTGTCCAAACGCTCCAACGTGCCCGGCATGCGCTCCGGCTTCGTCGCCGGCGACGCGGCCATCCTGAAACAATTCCTGCTCTACCGCACCTACCACGGCAGCGCGATGAGCCTGACGGTGCAAGCCGCCAGCGTCGCCGCCTGGAACGACGAGGCCCACGTCGAGTCCAACCGGGCCGCCTACGCCGCCAAGTTCGCCGCCGTGCTGCCGCTGCTGCAGCCGGTTCTCGAGGTGGAGAGGCCGGAAGCCGGCTTCTACCTGTGGGCGAAGGTGCCGGACGGCGACGACGCGGCCTTCGCCCGCGCGCTGTTCCAGCAGCGGCACGTGACGGTGCTGCCAGGCAGCTATCTGGCCCGCGACGCCCACGGCGCCAATCCCGGCCGCGGCTATGTGCGCATCGCGCTGGTGGCGGAACAGGCGGAATGCGTGGCCGCCGCGCAAAGGATTGTAGAATTCACCCAGACCCAGCGCGCCGCGACGCCGGCGTAAGCACCCGCCACAGGATCCAGAATTACCAATGACGACTTCGATTCACATTGCCAAAGGACTGAACCAGATGCATCCGATCCAGAGCCTGATCGAACAGGCATTCGAAAACCGCGCAGAGATCACCCCCGCCACCGTATCGCCGGAGCTGAAGGCGGCCATCGAGCAGGTGATAACCGAGCTGGACAACGGCCACCTGCGCGTCGCCGAGAAAAACGGCGCGGAATGGGTGGTCAACCAGTGGGTGAAGAAGGCGGTGCTGCTGTCCTTCCGCATCCGCGACAACGCGGTGCAGGACGACGGCGTCAACCGCTACTTCGACAAGGTGGACACCAAGTTCGCCGACTGGAGCCAGGCCCGCTTCCAGGAAGCCGGCTTCCGCGTGGTGCCGGGCGCGGTGGCGCGCAAGGGCAGCTTCATCGCCAAGAACACCGTGCTGATGCCGTCCTACGTCAACATCGGCGCCTACGTCGACGAAGGCACCATGGTGGATACCTGGGCCACCGTCGGCTCCTGCGCCCAGATCGGCAAAAATGTTCACCTGTCCGGCGGCGTCGGCATCGGCGGCGTGCTGGAGCCGCTGCAGGCCAATCCGACCATCATCGAGGACAACTGCTTCATCGGCGCGCGTTCGGAAATCGTCGAGGGCGTGATCGTCGGCGAGGGCTCGGTGATCTCGATGGGCGTCTACATCGGCCAGTCCACCAAGATCTACGACCGAGAAACCGGCGAGGTGATGTATGGCCGCGTGCCGCCGGGCTCGGTGGTGGTGTCCGGCAACCTGCCGTCCAAGGACGGCAGCCACAGCCTGTACTGCGCCGTCATCGTCAAGAAGGTGGACGCGCAAACCCGCAGCAAGACCAGCATCAACGAACTGCTGCGCGGCGTGTGACATCGTCGGGGGCGCCCTCCCGGCGCCCCTCGCCGGCCGCGGACCGATCGCCGTTCGCGGCCGGTGTGCCATTATGGCAACACCTCTGCCCATCTTGTCATGACAATGCCATTGAAATGCGGCGATTTTGCACTCCGTAACATAGCGATATTTGGCGCGCCGCCGTCAACGCTATAGAATCCAGCTATTCGAGACCGGATAGTACGCTACCGCAAATCCCGACCGGCGAGCCGGCGGCAGAGTGGCGGCTCCGCCTCGCCCGCGTCGCGGCCCGCTCAGCCCCGGGGGCGATCTCGGTTGAATTTCGCCGTCTCAGCGGGGTCAGACATCTGCCCCCTCTTTCAAGCTGTTTGGAATTTTCGTGTCCACAGACAACTTCATCGAATTCAGGAACGTCAGCTTCGCCTACGGCGACCGGCCCATCCTGAAGAACCTTACTCTCAGCGTGCCGCGCGGCAAGCTGGTCGCCGTCATGGGCGGCAGCGGCAGCGGCAAGACCACGCTGCTGAGGCTGATTTCCGGCCAGATCCGTCCGCAGTCGGGCGAAGTGCTGGTCGACGGCCGCGACATCGCGCGGATGAGCCAAGCCGAGCTGTACCAGCATCGCCGCCGCATGGGCATGCTGTTCCAGTTCGGCGCGCTGTTCACCGACCTGTCGGTCGCCGACAACGTCGCCTTCCCGCTGCGCGAGCACACCAGGCTGCCGGAAAGCATGATCCGGGACCTCGTCACCATGAAGCTGGAGGCGGTGGGCCTGCGCGGCACCCAGAAGCTGATGCCGGCGGAGCTGTCGGGCGGCATGGCCCGCCGCGTCGCGCTGGCGCGCGCGATCGCGCTCGATCCGCAGCTGATGCTGTACGACGAGCCCTTCACCGGCCTGGACCCGATCTCGCTGGGCGTGATCGCGCTGCTGATCAAGAAGCTGAACGACGCGCTGGGCACCACCTCGGTGATGGTCACCCACGACGTGCATCAGTCGCTGGCCATCGTCGACCACGTGCTGTTCGTCGCGGGCGGCCGGATCATCGCCCAGGGCACGCCCGACGAGGTGCGCGGCTCCGATTCGCCCTGGGTGCGGCAGTTCATCAACGGCGAGGCCGACGGCCCGGTGCACTACAATTTCCCCGCCGCCACCTCGCTGGCGGCCGATCTGGGTCTGCAAGGAGGCGGGCATGCTTGATTTTCTGACCTCGCCGCTGCGCCGCCTCGGCCACCTCACCGTCAACGCCGTCTGGCGGCTGGGCTTCGCCAGCCGCTTCCTGGCGGCCATCCTGCTCAACAGCGGCCAGAGCCTGCTGCGGCTGCAGATGACCATACGCGAGATCTACTTCGCCGGCGTGATGTCGCTGATCATCATCGTGGTGTCCGGCCTGTTCGTCGGCATGGTGCTGGGCCTGCAGGGCTACACCACGCTGGCCAAGTTCGGCTCCGCCGACGCGCTGGGCGCGATGGTGGCGCTGGCGCTGCTGCGCGAGCTGGGCCCGGTGCTGGCCGCGCTGCTGTTCGCCAGCCGCGCCGGCAGCGCGATGACCGCGGAAATCGGCCTGATGAAGACCACCGAGCAGCTGGACGCGATGAGCGTGATGGCGGTCAATCCGATGGCGCGCGTGATCGCGCCGCGCTTCTGGGCCGGCGTCGTCTCCATGCCCATCCTGGCCGCGCTGTTCAATGTGGTCGGCATCTTCGGCGGCTACCTGGTCGGCGTGGTGATGATAGGCCTGGACGCCGGGACGTTCTGGTCGCAGATGCAGGGCAACGTCGACCTGCACTACGACGTGGTCAACGGCATCATCAAGAGCCTGGTGTTCGGCATCGCCGTGACGCTGATCGCCGTGTTCGAAGGCTACGACGCCACCCCGACCGCCGCCGGCGTGTCGGCCGCCACCACCCGCACCGTGGTCACCTCGGCGCTGGTGATCCTGGCGCTGGACTTCGTGCTGACCGCCTTCATGTTCTAGGAAAAAAACCAATGAAACGCTCTACCATTGATTTGTGGGTCGGCATCTTTGTCGCCCTCGGCATCGCCGCCGTCGTCTTCCTGTCGCTGAAGGTGGCCAACCTGACGCCGCAGAGCGCGTCGCAGACCTATGTCGTCTACGCCGACTTCGACAACGTCGGCGGCCTGAAGGTGAAGGCGCCGGTCAAGGAAGCCGGCGTGCTGGTGGGCCGCGTGTCCGACATCCGCCTGGATCCAAAGACCTACCGCGCCCGCGTCGCGCTGAACATCGACAAGCAATACCAGCTCAGCGACGACGTCAGCGCCTCGATCCTGACCTCCGGCCTGCTGGGCGAGCAGTACATCGGCTTGCAGCAGGGCGGCTCGGAGAACAATCTGGCGCCCGGCGGCACCATCACCATCACCTCGTCGGCGCTGGTGCTGGAACAGTTGATCGGTAAATTCATGACCGGATTTACCGGCAAAGACGCAAGCAAATAGCGTCGCAAGCGGGGCCAACCCTCCTCGCGGCACCGTGTGCCGCCCGACTCGTGAAAAATGGAATGTCGCAAATGAAGAAACTGCTTACCCTGTTCTGTCTGATGCTGGGCCTGTCCTCCACCCAGGCGCTGGCCGCCGCCGACAACCCGGTCGAGCTGATCAAGGACGGCTCGCGCCAGGTGCTGGACGTCCTGAAGCAGGACAACGGCAAAAACACCAAGCAGGTGCGCCAGCAGGCCGAGGCCATCGCCGTGCCGCTGTTCGACTTCCCGCGCATGACCGCGCTGGCGGTCGGCCTGGGTTGGCGCCAGGCCACCCCGGAGCAGCGCAATGAGCTGACCCAGCAGTTCCAGACCCTGCTGGTGCGCACCTACTCCACCACCATGACCCGCTTCAAGACCGCCCAGGTCAGCGTGCAGCCCAATCCGGTGTCCGGCGCCAACGGCAAGGACGTGACCGTGAAGTCCAGCGTCACCCTTCCGGGCAACGCCAATCCGGTGGCCGTCGACTACGTGCTGAACAAGGGCGACAAGGGCTGGAAGATCTACAACGTCAGCGTGGAGGGCGCCAGCCTGGTGACCGTGTACCGCAACAGCTTCAACGAGGAGATCCGCAAGAACGGCGTGGACGGCCTGATCAAGCTGCTGCAGGACAAGAACGCCGCGCCGGCTCCCGCCGCCGCGTCCGCAGCCAAGGGCAAGGGCTGATGCTGAGCGTCACCTCGCCCGGCGCGGCCAGCCTGTCCGGCCGCATCGACATGGCCAGCTGCGCGTCGCTGGCGCGCCCGCTGGCCCAGCTGGCCGCCCAAGGGCCGCTCCGGCTGGACCTGTCAGGCATCGAGGCCGCGGACTCCGCCGCGCTGGCGCTATTGCTGTCGGCGCGCCGCGCCGCGGAAGGCGCCGGCCACGCGCTGACGCTGTCCGGCATCCCCGCCGGCCTGGCCACGCTGGCCGGCTTGTACAATCTCGAACCTTTGCTTCGCGCTGGAGACTGACCATGCGCCCCGCCAAACTCCTGGCCGCCGCCAGCCTGCTGGCTCTGGCCGGCTGCGCCAGCCACCCCACCGCCGCCTACGACCCGTACGAGCCGTACAACCGCGCGATGTTCACTGTCAACGACAAGGCGGACCAGTGGGTGCTGAAGCCGGCGGCGCAAGGCTACCAGGCCGTGGTGCCGTCGCCGATCCGCACCGGCGTCAGCAACTTCTTCGACAACCTGAAGGACGTCTACAGCTTCGCGTTCAACGTCCTGCGCGCCGACCCGGAAAAGGCCGCCAACGACTTCATGCGCGTGGCGATGAACACCGGCTTCGGCCTGTTCGGCCTGATCGACATCGCCGATCAAGCCGGCCTGAAGAACAACAAAACCACGCTGGGCGACGTGATGGCCTCCTGGGGCTGGAAGAGCAGCAACTATTTCGTGATGCCCTTCTTCGGTCCGTCCACGGTGCGCGACAGCACCGGCCTGGCCACCTCGCTGGTCGGTCCCGGACCGGAGAAGCTGGTCTACCACAACACCAACGAGGCGATCGCCTTCTACGGCGTCTACGGCGTCAGCACCCGCGCCAAGTATCTGGGCGCGGAGAACGTGCTGGACACCGCCGCGGTGGACCGCTACAGCTACACCCGCGACTTGTACATGCAGATGCGGGCCAAGCAGCTGGGCCAGCCGGATCCGACCCAGCCGGTGGACAACTTCAATCTGGACGATCTGATGAGCGGCGGCGACAGCTCCGCCCCGGCGGCGGAGCGCAAAGCCGCCCCGGCGGAAGCTTCCGCGCCCGCTGCGGCCATCGCCGCGTCGGCCGCGCAATAAGCCGCCGGCAAGATCGCCAAGCCGCTGCCGTCCCGAGGGACGGCAGCGTTTGTTTTTTCATTAGACAGGAATCGCCATGAGCCAAATGCCCGCCTGTCCGCAATGCGGATCGGAATACACTTACCAGGACGGCGCGCTGTACGTGTGCCCGGAATGCGCGCATGAATGGAGCGACCAGCCGGCCGCCGCCGAGGAAGTGCGCGTAGTGCGCGACGCCGTCGGCAACGTGCTGCAGGACGGCGACAGCGTCACCGTGATCAAGGACCTGAAGGTCAAGGGTTCATCGCTGGTGGTCAAGGTCGGCACCAAGGTGAAGAACATCCGCCTGGTGGACGGCGACCACGACATCGACTGCAAGATAGACGGCATCGGCGCGATGGGCCTGAAGTCCGAATTCGTCAAGAAAGCCTGATCCGGCATCCGCGCCGGCAATCAGCGAAGGCGGCCCTCGGGCCGCCTTTTTCCATCCCGCCTATACTGAGGCAACGCCACCACGCCAAACGCCGCCTCGATGATCCGCGCCTTGTCCGGACTATGCGTCTGCCTGTGGCTCTGCCAGGCCGCCGCCCAGCCTCCCGCCGTCCGCCTGTGCCACGAGGATGCGCCGTCCTATCCCTGGCTGCTGGAAAACGGGCGCGGCCTGAGCCAGATCATGATGAGCATGGCGGCCGAACGGATCGGCGTCGAAATCCGCAGCCAGGCGCTGCCCTGGGTGCGCTGCATGGCCGAGGTCAAGGCAGGGCGGCTGGACGGCCTGTACAAGATCAGCTTCTCGCCGGATAGGATGGAGCTGGGCGAGTTTCCGCTGAAGAACGGCCAGCCCGACGCCGCGCTGCGCATGCTGACCGACAGCTACCACCTCTACCGCGCCCAACACGGCCGCCTGGCCTGGGATGGCCGCCATGTCTCGGGCGCAGACAAGGGCATCGCCGCCCAGACCGGCTTTTCCGTCGTCGCCCAGCTGCAACAGCTGGGCCTGCGCGTGGACAGTACCTCGCGCAACGCGGCGGTCATCCTGCACAAGGTGCTGCTGGGACGGGTGGACGGCGCCGCGCTGCAAAGCCAGGCGGCCGACGACGCCATCGCCGCCGAGCCGGCGCTGCAGAACCAGTTCGACAAGCTGGAACCGCCGCTGGCGATCAAGCCCTATTACCTGATCTTCTCCCACGCGTTCTACCAGCGCCAGCCGGCGCTGGCCCGGCAGATCTGGGAAGCCGTCGCCGCCGTGCGCGCCTCGCCCGCCTACGCCGCCGCCCGTCCAGGCGAATGAGAAGCCGCTATGGCGCGGCGGCGGGCCGCCAGCCTTCGACGAAGCGGACCGCCTCGTCCAGATCGACCTGCCCGCCTATGGTTGCCATCTGCGCCATGCGGCCGGCATCGTCCAGGGCGATCGGCTCGGCCAGCAGCGCGGACACCCGCAAATAGCGCCCCTCGCCCAGCATCTGCCGGACCTGGAAATCCGCCACGTCGTTGACGCCGTCCATCAGCAGCCCGGTGAGGTTCCGTCCCCATTGCAGCGCGCCCCAATCGTTGTCGCCGTCCAGATGGCTGGCGTTGAAGCCGGTTCCCAGCGACAGCATGGACACCGACTCCGGCGGGATGGCTCGCGCCAGCCGCGCGTCCCGCGTCTGCGCCAGCGCGCACATCGCCGGGTTGTTGGCGAACACCCCGCCGTCGGCGAAGCCGTCGAAGGAGGGAAAATAGGTCGGCGCGGCCGAGCTGCGCATCGCCACCCGCCAGGCTTGCTCCGCGCCGTCGTCGCTGCCGTCGCGGGTCGGCAGGTTATGGTAGACCTTGGGCTTCCAGCGCCGCCGTCCCTGGGGCAGGCGCGGATCGCCGTCCAGGTTGAAGGCCGGCACCAGCACATGCCCCCGGCTGCCCCCGTCGCGCAGCAGCGAGGCCAGCGTGTCCGCGCCGCCCAGCACGTCCCGGCAGATCCGCTCCCGCTCCGCGCCGTCGTAGCGGGCGCCGATCAGGCCGTTCAGCGTCTTCAGCCGCCGCGCCGCCCCGCGCTCGAACAGCTTGGGACCGCGCTCGAGGTACTGGTCGAGAATCTGCCTGGGCGTCATGCCGCGCGCCAGGCCCAGCGCGATCAAGGCGCCGGTGGAAGTGCCGGCGTGCATGTGGATGCCGTCGCGCCAGCCGGGCGCGGCCCGGTCCAGGCGGTCGAGAATCACCAGCGCAATGATGCCGCGCAGTCCGCCGCCGTCCAGCGACAGGATGCGATAAGGGGTGTCTGCCTGCATGCTCGCTCTCCATGTGGGTGGTCCCGCGGCGATCTTGCCCGACGCGGGGCCCGCGCGCGCGGTGACGGATGTCGGCGCCGGGCGGAAAAAAAGCCGCGTCCCGAAGGCACGCGGCGTTTTCCGTCATCAAGGGCCCGGCGCTCAGCTGACGCGCTCGATCAGCGCGCCGACGGCGCCCAGCTTCTTCTCGATGTACTCGTAGCCGCGGTCCAGGTGATAGATGCGGTCGACGATGGTCTCGCCCTCAGCCACCAGGCCGGCGATCACCAGGCTGGCGGACGCGCGCAGGTCGGTGGCCATCACGGTGGCGCCGGACAGCTTGTCCACGCCCTTGACGATGGCGGTGTTGCCTTCCACTTCGATGTTGGCGCCCATGCGGTTCAGCTCGGGCACGTGCATGAAGCGGTTTTCGAAGATGGTCTCGGTCACCACGCCGGCGCCGTCGGCCACGCAGTTCAGCGTCATCAGCTGCGCCTGCATATCGGTCGGGAAGGCCGGGTACGGCAGCGTGCGGAAGTTGACGGCCTTCGGACGCTGCTTCATGTCCAGCGAGATCCAGTCGTCGCCGCACTCGATCAGCGCGCCGGTTTCGCGCAGCTTGTCCAGCACCGCTTCCATGCTCTTGGGCGCGGCGTTCTTCAGCACCACGTGGCCGCGGGTCATCGCGCCGGCCACCAGGAAGGTGCCGGCCTCGATGCGGTCCGGCATCACCGCGTATTCGGCGCCGTGCAGCTTGTCCACGCCCTCGATCACCAGGCGGTCGGTGCCGATGCCGGAAATCTTGGCGCCCATCGCCACCAGGCAGTTCGCCAGATCGGTCACTTCCGGCTCGCGGGCGGCGTTCTCCAGGATGGTGGTGCCTTCGGCCAGGGTGGCGGCCATCAGCAGGTTCTCGGTGCCGCCGACGGTCACCATGTCCATCACGATGCGGGCGCCGCGCAGGCGCTTGGCGCGCGCCTTGACGTAGCCGTGCTCGATCGACACCTCCGCGCCCATCGCCACCAGGCCCTTGATGTGCTGGTCCACCGGGCGGCTGCCGATGGCGCAGCCGCCGGGCAGCGACACGGTGGCCTCGCCGAAGCGCGCCAGCGTCGGGCCCAGCACCAGGATGGACGCGCGCATGGTCTTCACCAGCTCGTACGGCGCCACCAGGCTGTCCAGATGGGACGCGGTGATTTCCATCTCGTGAACGTTGTCGGTCATCACCCGCACGCCCATGCCCTGCAGCAGCTTCTGGGTGGTGGCGATGTCGCGCAGCATCGGCACGTTGGTGAAACGCATGGTGTCGGCGGTCAACAGGCCGGCGCACAGGATGGGCAGCGCGGCGTTCTTGGCGCCGGAAACACGGATCTCGCCGTTCAGCGGGCCGTTGCCGATGATTTTCAGTTTATCCATGGTATGGCTTTCAGGCTTGCTGTTTGGCCCACTCGTCCGGCGTGGCCGCCTTGACGATGGAGAGCGCGTGGATTTCGTTGCTGGCCAGGCGGGTGGCGATCACTTCCTTGACCATGCGGTGGCGGTCGATCAGGCGCTTGCCTTCGAAGGCGGCCGAGACCACGGTGGCGTAGAAATGGTGGCCGTCGCCTTCCACGTTCAGGAAAGTGCAGTCGAGGCCGGCCTCGATATATTGCTTGACTTGCTCAGGGGTCATCTTGATTGTCCGGTGCGAATGTCGAATAAGGTTCAGTGGCGCAGCTTGTAGCCGGAGCGGATCATGCCCAGCGCCAGCGCGCACAGCAGCGCGAAGCTGCCGGCGGCCACGCCGGCCGACAGCCAGGGATTGACGTCGGCCTGGCCGAAGAAGCCGTAGCGGAAGCCGTCGATCATGTAGAACACCGGGTTGGCGTGCGACACGGCGTACCAGAACGGCGGCAGGCTGTGAATGGAATAGAACACGCCCGACAGGAAAGTCAGCGGCATGATCAGGAAGTTCTGGAACGCGGCCAGCTGGTCGAATTTTTCCGCCCAGATGCCGGCGATCACGCCCAGCGCGCCCAGCACGCCGCAGCCGAGCAAGGCGAAAACCAGCGCCCACAGCGGCTGGGCCGGCAGCGGCAGACCGAACCAGGCGGTGACGGCGATCACGCCCGCGCCGACCGCCAGGCCGCGCACGACGGCGGCCAGCAGGTAGGCGAAGAAGAACTCGGCCGCGGTCAGCGGCGGCAACAGCAGGAACACGATATTGCCGGTGATCTTGGACTGGATCAGGCTGCTGGAGCTGTTGGCGAAGGCGTTCTGCGCCATCGACATCATCGCCAGGCCCGGAATCAGGAAGGCGGTGTAGCCGACGCCGGGATAGGCCTCTACATGCTTGGAAAGCACGTGGGCGAAGATCAGCTGGTACATCAGCGCGGTCAGCACCGGCGCGGCGATGGTCTGGAACGCCACTTTCCAGAAGCGCACCAGCTCCTTCTTGAACAGGGTGAGGAAGCCTATCATGCCGCGCCCCCGTTCATCATCTTGACGAATACGCTTTCCAGGTCCGCCTCCACCACGTTCAGTTCGCGCACTTCCACGCCGGCCTGGCGCAGCTCGGCGAGCACGCCCTCCAGCTCCGACAGGTCGGCCAGCGCCAGCACCGCGCGGCCGTCGTCGTCGCGCAGCTTGCGCGGCGCGAGGCTGTCTGGCAGCGGGCCGGACAGCTTGACCGCCACCTCGCGGCGCGCGCTGTGGGCCAACAGCTTGTCCTTGCTCTCCAAGGCCAGCAGCCGGCCCTTCTTCAGCATGGCGATGCGGCCGCACAGGGCCTCGGCCTCTTCCAGGTAATGGGTGGTCAGCACGATGGTGGTGCCGGCGCGGTTCAGTTCCTGGACGAAGGTCCACAGGCTCTGGCGCAGCTCCACGTCCACCCCGGCGGTGGGCTCGTCCAGCACCACCACCGGCGGGCGGTGCACCAGCGCCTGCGCCACCATCACCCGCCGCTTCATGCCGCCGGACAGCGCGCGCATATTGCTGTCGGCCTTGTCGGCCAGGCCCAGCTTGAACAGCAGTTCGTCGATCCAGGCTTCGTTGCGGGACAGGCCGAAATAGCCGGACTGGAACCGCAGCGTTTCGCGCACAGACAGGAAGGGGTCGAACACCAGCTCCTGCGGCACCACGCCCAGCGCGCGCCGGGCCTCGCGGAAGTCGCGCACCACGTCGCGGCCCATCACGCGGATGCTGCCGCTGTCCGGACGCGCCAGGCCGGCCAGCGCCGAGATCAGCGTGGTCTTGCCGGCGCCGTTGGGGCCGAGCAAGGCGAAGAACTCGCCGGGTTGGACGGCGAAGCTCACCTTATCCAGCGCCTGCAGCTGGCCGTAGCGCTTGCTGACGGCCTCGATTTCGATTGCGTGGGACATGAAAACCATGACGCCACCAGTGCGATGCCGGACTCATGCGGGCTGCGCTAGTGGCTTGAGAAAAAAGCGCAATTATAGCGCCGGCTCAGCCGCAAGTGGTAAGTTGTTCCATCACCGGCGGCAGGAAAATGCCGCGGTACAAATACTGCAACAGCCGGCTGGCGGCCAGGGTGGCGTCCGGGCACGGCCGGTCCACCAGCAGCCGGGTCATCAGGCCGTCGTGCAGCGACTGCAGCGCCACCGCCACTTCGTCCGGATCGACGCAGTCGTAAGTCTGCCCGCGCGCCTTGGCGGCGCCCACCACCTGGCTCAGCAGGCCGCGCGCCTCGTGCATGTGGGCAATGCACTCCTCGTGTATCGGCGCCAGCTCGCCGACGTATTCGCTGCGCATGAACAGGATCAGCAGGATGCGCCGCACCTGCGGATCGTGCTCGATCAGCGCCAGCAGCCGGTGGCTGTGCTGCCACAGCGCCTGGGCCGGATCCGTGTTGGCGACGAGCAACAGTTGCTCGCGCATGTCGTCGAACGACGGCGACACCCGGTCCAGCATCGCGCGGTACAGATCCAGCTTGTTCTGGAAGTGCCAGTACACCGCGCCGCGGGTCAGCCCGGCGGCGGTGGCGATTTCCGCCAGCGTGGTGCGCGACACGCCCTGCTCGCTGAACAACTGCTCGGCGGCGTCCAGCAACTGCTGGCGGGTCTGTTCCGCTTCCTCACGTGTTTTCCGTGCCATTCCTAATTCTTTACACTAGTACTAATTAATGAATTTTAACGCCTATACCCTGTCGATATCGCAAATCTGTTACATCGCTCGACATTTCTTCATTTTACATACAGACGCGTATGTATGTAAAATGCGCAGACTCGGGGATATGACAATCCAGACCATTCCCCCAATAACAGTAAACCCCTATTACCTTCCGGATTCAGCTTTCGAGGACTCGAAACCATGCAAGCAAGTGCAGTTTTCCCGCGCGCCGCGCGCGGGCTGATGCTGGGCGTAGTGGCCGCCAGCCTGGCGGCCTGCGGCCAGAAACCCGACGCCCACGCCGGCGGCGCGATGCCGCCGGTGCCGGTGGCCGTGATCAAGGTTCAGCCGGCCGACGTGCCGGTGTCGTATGAATTCGTCGGCCAGGCGGCCGGCTCGCGCGAGGTGGAAGTGCGCGCCCGCGTCGGCGGCATCCTGCAGAAGCGTGCCTACGCCGAAGGCAAGCCGGTGAAGGCCGGCGACCTGCTGTTCCAGATCGACCCGGAACCGTTCAAGGCGGCGCTGGACCAGGCCCGCGCCAACCTGCAGGTGCAGCAGGCGCAGCTGTCGCGCACCAAGCAGGACTACGAGCGCATCATGCCGCTGTTCAAGGAAAACGCGGTCAGCCAGAAGGACCGCGACGACGCCGTGGCCGCCTACAACGCCGCCAAGGCCTCCACCGCCGCCGCGCAGGCGCAGGTGGAACAGGCGCAGATCAACCTGGGCTACACCCGCGTCACCGCGCCGATCTCCGGCATCACCAGCCAGGAGGCGCGCTCCGAGGGCAGCCTGGTGGCCACCAGCGCCGACGCCAGCCTGCTGACCAAGATCTCGCAGCTGGACCCGATCTACGTCAACTTCAGCATGTCCGACAGCGACATGCTGAACCTGCGCAAGATGCAGCACGCCGGCAAGCTGAAGCTGGCCAACGGCGGCGGTTTCGAAGTCCAGCTCAAGCTGCCGGACGGCAGCATGTACGGCAAGTCCGGCCACCTGAACTTCACCGACAGCCTGGTGGACACCACCACCGGCACCATCCGCTCGCGCGCCACCTTCGCCAACCCGCAAGGCGGCATCCTGCCCGGCCAGTTCGTCCGCGTGCAGCTGAACGGCGCGGTGCGCACCGCGGCCATCACCGTGCCGCAGCGCGCGGTGCTGACCACGCAGCAGGGCAAGATGGTGTGGGTCGTCAGCGCCGAAGGCAAGGCCGCGCCGCGCCCCATCGTCACCTCGCAGGAAGTGGGCATGGACGTGCTGGTCGAGCAGGGCCTGAAGGCCGGCGACCAGGTCGTCGTCGACAACATCATCAAGCTGCGTCCGGGCGCCGAGGTCAAGCCTCACCCGTTCCAGGCCGACGCCAGCGCGCCGGCCGCCGCGGCCAAGCCGTGATCCCAGGGGGAACCTGATACATGTTTTCCGCTTTTTTCATCCGGCGACCGATCTTCGCCAGCGTGATCTCCATCGTGATCATGCTGGCGGGCCTGGCCGCCATCAAGGCGCTGCCGATCGAGCAGTACCCTGAAATCGTGCCGCCGGTGGTGAACGTCACCGCCAGCTATCCGGGCGCTTCCGCCGAAGTCATCGCCAACACCGTGGCCGCGCCGCTGGAGCAGGCGATCAACGGCGTGGACGACATGCTGTACGTGCAGTCCAACAGCGCCAGCAACGGCACGCTGTCGCTGACCGTGTCGTTCAAGATCGGCACCAACGCCGACCAGGCCACCATCAACGTCAACAACCGCGTGCAGTCGGTGCTGTCGCAGCTGCCGGAAGAAGTGCGGCGCCAGGGCGTCAACGTGCGCAAGAAGTCCGCCACCATCCTGCAGGTGGTGTCGCTGTTCTCGCCCGACAACAGCCACGACACGCTGTTCATCAGCAACTACGCGCTGTTGAACGTGGTGGACGAGCTGAAGCGGGTGCCGGGCGTGGGCGACGTGGTCAACTTCGCCGGCCAGGACTACTCGATGCGGATCTGGCTGAAGCCCGACAAGCTGGCGCAGCTGAAGCTGACGCCCAGCGACGTGGCCGCCGCCATCCGCGAGCAGAACTCGCAGTTCGCCGCCGGCAAGCTGGGCGCCGAGCCGACGCCGCAGAAGCTGGACTTCACCTACACCGTGACCACCCAGGGCCGCCTGTCCGAGCCGGAAGAGTTCGAGAACATCATCGTGCGCGCCAACCCGGACGGCTCGGCGGTGAAGCTGAAGGACGTCGCCCGCGTCGAGCTGGGCGCGCTGTCCTACGACTTCCACGGCAAGCACAACGGCAAGGCCACCATCCCGATCGGCATCTTCCTGGCGCCGGGCGCCAACCAGCTGGCCACCGCGCAGGCGGTGGAGACCGAGATGCTGCGCCTGTCCAAGAGCTTCCCGACCGGCCTGTCCTACGGCATCCCCTACGACACCACCAAGTTCGTCGAAGTGTCGATCGAGGAGGTGTACAAGACGCTGGCCGAGGCCATGGTGCTGGTGTTCCTGGTGGTGTTCCTGTTCCTGCAGAACTGGCGCGCCACGCTGATCCCCTGCCTGGCGGTGCCGGTGTCCATCGTCGGCGCCTTCGCCGGCATGTACGCCTTCGGCTTCACCATCAACACGCTGACGCTGTTCGGCCTGGTGCTGGCCATCGGCATCGTGGTGGACGACGCCATCGTAGTGCTGGAGAACGTCGAGCGCCTGATGACGCAGGAAGGGCTGTCGCCGCGCGAGGCCAGCCTGAAGGCGATGCAGGAAGTGTCCGGCGCGCTGGTCGCCATCGTGCTGGTGCTGTGCTCGGTATTCATTCCGGTGGCCTTCCTGGGCGGCATCGCCGGCCAGATGTACAAGCAGTTCGCGATGACCATCGCGGTGTCGGTGGTGATTTCCGGCATCGTGGCGCTGACGCTGACCCCGGCGCTGTGCGCGCTGATCCTGAAGTCCGAACACCAGCACCAGAACCGCTTCTTCGAGTGGTTCAACGGCTGGTTCGACCGCCTGACCGAGCGCTACACCGGCGGCGTGGCCTTCATCAACAAGCGCGCGCTGCTGGCGGTGATGCTGTTCGGCGGCCTGCTGCTGGCTTCCGCCGGCCTGTTCCGCATCATCCCGTCCAGCCTGGCGCCGGACGAGGACCAGGGCTACATCCTGGCCGCGGCCTTCCTGCCGGACGGCGCGTCGCTGCAGCGCACCGCCGCCACCATCGACAAGCTGGACGCCATGATGGCGAACAACCCGGCGGTGAAGGACCGGATGAGCTTCGCCGGCTTCGACATCCTGTCGGGCGGCAACAAGTCCAACGCCGGCGTATCCTTCATCACGCTGAAGCCGTGGGACGAGCGCAAGTCGCCGGAGCTGTCGTCGATGGCGGTGGTGAAGGACGTGTTCGCCAAGGGCGCGATGGGCGTCACCGACGGCATCATCCTGGCCTTCAACCCGCCGCCGATCTCCGGCATGTCCAACACCGGCGGCTTCGAAGCCTACGTGCAGGACCGCGCCGGCCGCACCCCGGCCGAGCTGGGCGAGATCACCAAGAAAATGGTGGCCGCCGCCGCCAAGCGGCCGGAGCTGAAGGGGGTGCAGACCACCTTCTCCGCCAGCGTGCCGCAGGTCTTCGTCAAGCTGGACCGCGACAAGGCCAAGGCGCTGGGCGTGCCGGTGAACAGCGTGTTCGACACCATGCAGAGCACCTTCGGCGCGCTGTACGTCAACGACTTCAACAAGTTCGGCCGCACCTTCCGCGTGCAGCTGCAGTCCGAGGCGCCGTTCCGCACCAAGGTGGACGATCTGCGCAACGTCTACGTGCGCTCGCAGACCGGCCAGATGATCCCGCTGACCGCGCTGGTGACCATCCAGCAGACCACCGGCCCGGAAACGCTGGAACGCTTCAACGTGTTCCCGGCGGCCAAGCTGGTGGGCGGCCCGGCCCCGGGCTACAGCTCCGGCCAGGCGCTGACCGCGCTGGAGGAAGTGGCCAAGGAAACGCTGCCCGACGGCTATAGCCTGGCCTGGACCGGCTCCGCCTTCCAGGAAAAATCGACCAGCGGCTCGTCTACCCTGGTGTTCGGCTTCGGCATGATCATGGTGTTCCTGATCCTGGCGGCGCAGTACGAACGCTGGACCCTGCCGATCTCGGTGCTGATGGCGGTGCCGTTCGCCGTGTTCGGCGCGCTGATGGCCAACTGGCTGCGCGGCCTGGCCAACGACGTGTACTTCCAGGTGGCGCTGGTGACGCTGATCGGCCTGTCGGCCAAGAACGCGATCCTGATCGTCGAGTTCGCGGTGCAGAAACTGGAGGAAGGCATGGCGTTGAAGGAGGCCGCGCTGCAGGCCGCCCGCCTGCGCTTCCGCCCGATCGTGATGACCTCGCTGGCCTTCGTGCTGGGCTGCGTGCCGCTGGCCATCTCCAGCGGCGCCGGCTCCGCCAGCCGCCACTCGATCGGCACCGGCGTGATCGGCGGCATGCTGGCCGCCACCTTCATCGCCACCTTCTTCATCCCGCTGTTCTTCATCCTGATCATGAAGCTCGGCAAGCAGAACAAGCCTCAGCAGAACGCCGAGGCCGGAGGAAACGCAGATGCTTAAGCGCGCCCTGATTCCCGTCGCCGTCGCGCTCGCCGTGTCGGCCTGCGCGGTGGGGCCGGACTACAGCCGGCCCAAGGTCGAGCTGCCGGAGACCCAGGCCGGCGCCCGGGCGCCGGCGGTGGACGCCGGCTGGTGGAAACGCTTCGACGACCCGGTGTTGAACCAGCTGATCGAGGAGGCGGTCAAGAGCAACCTCGACCTGCAAGCCGCCGCCGCCCGCGTCGACCAGGCCGCCGCCCAGGCCGGCATCGCCCGCGCGGCGCTGCTGCCTCAGCTTAACGCCAACGCCGGCTACCAGCGCGGCCGCAGCTCCACCGAGCTGGCCACCCCGGGCGCGCCGCTGGTCAGCGATGCCCGCTCGGCCAACCTGACCGCGTCCTGGGAGCTGGACTTGTGGGGCAAGCTGCGCCGCAGCAATGAAGCCGCGCGCGCCAGCTACCAGGCCAGCCGCTACGACCGCGATGCCGCCCAACTGGCGCTGGCGGCGCAAGTGGCGCAGACCTACTTCCAGATGCGGGCGCTGGACGCCCAGCTGGACATCGCCAAACGCACGCTGCAAAGCCGCGAAGAGTCTCTGAAGCTGCAGACCAAGCGCTTCCACGGCGGCCTGATCTCCGAGCTGGACCAGCGCCAGGCCGAGGTGGAGGCCGCATCGGCCCGCGCCGCCGTGCCGCAGTTCGCCCGCTCGCTGGAGCAGACCGAAACCGCGCTCGGCGTGCTGCTGGGCCACAGCCCCAAGCAACTGGTCGACGGCGGCCTCGCGCGCGGCAAGGACATCAACAGCCTGGCCAGCCCGCCCGAGGTGCCGGCCGACCTGCCGTCCAGCCTGCTGGAGCGCCGCCCCGACGTCGCCGCCAGCGAGCAGCAGCTGATCGCCGCCAACGCCCGCATCGGCGTGGCCAAGGCCGCCTACTTTCCCAGCATCAGCCTGAGCGGCGCGCTGGGATCGCAGAGCCTGTCGCTGGACAGCCTGTTCACCGGCCCCACCCGCGCCTGGAGCTTCGCCGGCAATCTGGCCGCGCCGATCTTCAACTTCGGCGCCACCGGCTATAACGTGGACGCCGCCACCGCCGGCCAGAAGCAGGCGCTGGCCCAGTACCAGAAGACGGTGCAGTCGGCGTTCAAGGACGCGCTGGATGCGCTGGCCGCCAACGGCGCCGCCCGCGACATCCTGCAGGCGCAGACCACGCAATCGACGGCGCTGAACCGCACGCTGAAGCTGGCCGGCCTGCGCTACGACAACGGCTACGCCAGCTACCTGGACGTGCTGGACGCGCAGCGCAACAGCTTCCAGGCCGAGCTGAACCTGGTCAACGCCAAGCTGGACAAGCTGAACACCACCATCGGCGTCTACAAGGCGCTGGGCGGGGGGTGGGAGGCGGAGAAGCGGTAACGCTTTCCTGCCGCTTGAATGAAAAAACCTGCCTGGAAACAGGCAGGTTTTTTTATAACTAACGACAACAAGTCTTCCGTCAAACTACCTCATCCAGCTCCGTCGCCGTCTGCGCCTTGCCAATCCGTTCCATCATGGCGCGCAAACGGGCAATCGCGGTATCTACCTGCTGCAACTTCTGCCCCGCTTCGGTCCTTAGCGCATCCGTAGGTATCGCGCCGCCCAGCATCAAAGTGAGAAGCTCTCTTACCGCTCGATGCTGATCGGCCTCCAGCCGGCCGATCTCACCTTGGCAGTGCGCTATTCTAGCTTGGCGCTGCTGCTCGATGGACAGCGCCGGGCCGTCCACTAGAACCGGACAACCATTGCCATCCGCCTGGATAAGCTTGCCCGCCTCCTGACCGCGAAACAGCGCCTCATACACAGAGGCCTCCACCTGGACGGCATCCGCGGGATAGCCCTCTGCATGGATCTCGCTATCGTAAAAACCGCCCGTTCCGGCAGAATAGAAAATAGTCATTTTGCTCTCCTCAGCTATCAATATCCGATGGCGATCCAGTCGAACGCGGTTCTCTCGCCCGCGCCGGAAGAACCAAATGCCTGGGTATAGCCGATCGTCGCTTTCTCCTTGGATCGTCCCCCTACCCAGAAATAGCCTTCCTGCACTTGCCCGCTGACACTATTCTCATTGCCATTCACCATGATGGAGCAACATACGGTTGGGAAACTGGTCCGAAACGTGATCTCGCCCGTCGCGAATAATGCCGTCGTGAAACCGCTAGGCAAGCCCAGCGTAGCAGTCAAACTGCCCTGCCCCCACTGGATGATCAAGCCGCTTGGCAATTTCTGGTAGCCATTTCCTTCTATCAAGCTGGAGAAAACCTGATTGCCGCTATGCCAGAGTTGCTGCCATGGCTGCCAGGCCTGATCATTCCAGGCTGTGCGTAGCCAAACAGCCATTCCACCATGCGTTGTATAAATTTGTGTAACTCCACCAACACTTCCTCTTGGACTACCCCGCATAACTTGCAACGTCCCCCAAAAGTAGCTGGCTGGTGGAGCGTTCAACCCACTAAAAGTCGTATCAACAATAGAATAAACGCCAGGCTCAAGCAGAGTATTCCAATCGACTTTATCCACTGGTTGACCTTGCGTGCGGAATGTATCTACTTTCGATGCAAACTTATCGTCTAAAAATCCATAAGACGAAGCCCATACCCGGCCTGCATTGCTAACTTGAAATACTCGAGTCGAATCAATGTGCAGGGATAGATTATTTGTCCCCATATTGGCGCTACTGCCCGATGCATCAGCAAACAGCCCCGTATCTCCATCTGAACCGAATGCAAAACCTGAGTTAGTGTCATCCCCCGTCGGCAAACCTTTGCTTGCACGAAAAGCATTGGCCCGCACTCGGTTACCGGTATCCTTACTAGCCGCATCAGTAATGCCATACCCCGCCAGCGTGGTCGGCTTCCCTGTCGCCACCTTGCTCCAGTCATGCGCCGGCACGTCGTCGCCGGTCATTTGCCGGCCTGCTATGACCCGGCCTTTTCCGTCTACGGTCACCACGCCGTAGCTGCCTGGTGCCACGCCGCTGTCGCGCAGCGTCAGTTGGCCGCTGACATCGCGGCTGCCATCGAAGACGACATTCCAGCTGCCGTCGCCGGTCGCCTCGATCTTGCGCGCGGCACTCAGCTTGGCCGCATTGCCGGAGGGCTGCTCGCCGCTTTCCAGCTTGTCCACCCTATCCTTCAGATGGACGGTGCGGTTGGCCAGCTGCTTGCCTTGCAGATTGTCGATGCCGTCCGGCCCGGCTAATACCGGGTCGGAAGTTTCCAGTTGATAGATGCCGGGTTCCCAGAACGGCTTTTCCTGCAGATTAGCCATCTTTTCCTCGCTTGAATGACAGTTGCGCTGCGCCGCCCCAAGCGGGAACGGCGGTCCATGGGAAGTGAATGGGCCGGCGATGATCGCCAGCCCATATTCCAATGCCCGCATGCGCCCCGGCCATGGAAAACATGACCCAAGGTTTTCATCTCGCAATGAAATGCGTCCGGGCAGGATGCAATGATGCCAATCCGCAGCGATCCGGACTTTTAAAGCTGTTTAGGAAAGCAGAGCAAAGTTCGCAAAAACAAAATTTTTAAGCGTGAAAAATTTGACATCCTCCTCCTCGGACCCTGACGAGTCCGAGGTATGCTCATCGGTCACTTATGGTTGAATTTCCTCCAAATCAGCCACAACTGGAGCATGGCCATTGCTCCAATTACGGCATTGATCTATGAAATCCCCCATTCTTTTTCTATCCTCATCCGAACCATTACGCAAAATATTCATTTGCATCCAAATAGGATAGAACTGATTGATGCGGGCTTCACACTTCTGCCGCGCCCGAATAGTAATGAGAGATTCAAAACCCTTTTCCGTTACAATAAAAATATCATTTTGCGTATCATTAGTCATCATCCTCTCCTTAATCACACATAAGCACTAGGTGTAGCTGTCGGCACCATATCTTGCACAATGTCGTAAATATTGAAAAACTGAGGCGCCCGTCTTTTAGGATCCCATCTCCCAATTACAATTTGAGGCAATGCTAAATAAAGCTTACTGCCCACCTCTGGATTCACAACCTTCAAGTCAACATGTGTATAGTCCCCTCCGGCAGTAGATGAGACATATCTAGTAGCCTGATTCCAACTTCCCCGCACATCATTATCCAACCATGTCCAATCTCCTTTCCCCAGCAGTTTGTGATAGATAATCACACTATGCCCGGCTCCAGATTTAACATGGCGATATGGAATAAAGAAATCAAAATCCATTTGAATAGATGGATCTTTAACTGTCAACTCCATGATATTAAATCCCATGGAAAAGTACCTGACATCACTGCCAATATATTGCAACAACTCCCTCACCAATGACGGACGTGTTTCCGGCAACTCATTAGATTGAACTGGAGTGAAAGTGACATCAAATTTCTTCCAAAACAGCGCTGGATTTCCTGTCCCCATGGAAATAGGGAGCGCATTTGATCCGGAAGACATTTTCAACATGCTAGCATTGTAATTTACCGCAAGCGAGCCAATATCAGCCTGTGCCACACCATTCGTAATACCATAGCCATCAAGCGTGCTAGCTTTATCCGCCTTTTTACTATTGACGCCATCAACTACCGTTTTCAAGTCGACTTTGCTAGCCGCATCGGATATACCATACCCCACCAATGTGGTCGCCTTGTCCGCCTTGCCCGCCAGCTTGCCGTCCACCGTCGCCGAATACTTGGGATCGTTGTTCACCGCCGCCGCCAGCTCCTGCAGCGTGTTCAGGTTGGCCGGCGCGCCGGACACCAGGCCATTCACCGCATTTTGGAGATCGGTTTTGCTGGCGCCGTCGGCAATGCCATACCCCGCCAGCGTGCTCGGCTTGCCGGTGGCCACCTTGTTCCAGTCGTGGGCCGGCACGTCGTCGCCGCTCATCTGCCGCGCGGCGGTGACCCGGCCTTTGGCGTCCACGGTCACCATGCCATAGCTGCCCGGCGCCACGCCGCTGTCGCGCAGCGTCAGCTGGCCGCTGACATCCTTGCTGCCATCAAATGCGACATTCCAGCTGCCGTCGCCGCTCATCGCGATGTTGCGCGCGGCGCTCAATTTGACCGCGTTGCCGGCCGGCTGCTTGCCGCTTGCCAGTTCCTCGACCCGGTCTTTCAGATAGGCGGTGCGGTTGGCGAGCTGCTTGCCTTGCAGATTGTCCACGCCATCCGGCCCGGCCAGCACCGGATCGGAGGTTTCCAGTTGGTAAATGCCCGTCTCCCAGACGGATTGTTCTTGCAGATTGGCCATCAGGCGGTTCCTCGGTTGAATTGCTTGTTGCGGCGGATGACGCCGTTGTGGCGATTGGCCACGGCTTGGTATTCCAGGCTGGCCAGCTGGCAGCGCGCCGGCGCGTACAGCGCCAGCATGCGACGCAGCTGGGCGGCCTGGTCATTGGTGATGGGCTGGTTCAGCAGCACCCGGTAACGGTTCCAGCTGTTCGGGTCGCCGTGGACGTAGTAGCCGTTGCGGCGGATGAGGCCGTTGCGCTGCTGGCCAGCCAGGCCTTCGATCAATGTCACTTCACCCAGGCCCAGGCGGCGGATCGCCTCGCGTATCGCCCAGGGCGTGCCCTTGTAGCGGTGCAGCTCGTTGGCGCTGTGCAACAGCGCGCGCCGGGCGTCATCGGATTCGGCCAGCGTCCAGCCTTCCTCGCCGTGGATATGGAATTGCTCGGCCAGCAGCGGCAGCACGTCCGCTTGCACTGTGTCGATCAGGTTGACCAGGAACACCGACAGATCGAGCTCCGGCACCCGCTCGGTGAGCCGGGACAACGGTCCGAAACGCTGGTCGCGCGCCAGGATGGAGGGAACGGCGTCAGTCATCGCTCGCGCCTCCTGGCTGGGGATATCCGCCCGCTGACGACCGGCGCGGGCGAAGGCCGGGTTGCAGATGCATGGAGACCTCCTTGTGCTTGAGAAGAGATAGGGGATGGGACGGAGCGCCTGCGCGGTCCGCAAATGGGAAGGGAGCAATGGCAGCGGAACGGCCGCGGAGAGAAGTCAGTGGGCGTGCATAGCCACACGCAGCACGGCCAGTGGGCGAACACGGCAGCTCAAGGCGGGTTGCGGCATCACAGGTTGAAAACTAGTTTGAGCAGCCTGCCCTACGCTTTCGGAATGGCAATCAACAGGAAAAGGCGGGATACGAGCATCATGCTCAGAGTTTTGGAGGAGGGACATGGACAGGCTCCTTGAAACCAGAGGGGAAGAAAAGCGAGACACCGGCATAGCCGGATTCAGCGAAGGCAAACGGCTGAATGGAAGAAAATGGATAGGACGCTAGAGATCAAACCGAGAGAGGGGTCAGAAACAACTGAAGAAATATCAGCGAAATCAGAAGGGCTGTGACAAGGACAAGAGTGTCCTAGCTTTGACAAAACCGAGGGAAAAAGCCGCCGGGCATCGGGCGACGCCCGACGGCAAAATCAAATCTATAACAAGCGAGGTAAAACTCTAGTTCCGCCACGTACCTCTGACCATCAGACCATGTCGGTCAGGATACGGCCAGCAGCTCAAACCGGCAGTTGCGGCCAGACAATCTGGCTCAAATCCGTCACCGTTTCGGGCAGGTCACGCAACGCTTGGCGATATTTGGCCCATGTGGCCTTCTGATCAGCAGTCAGTACGACGTCCTGCACCTGGGTCCAATCGCAAGCGCGCAAACGTTCATCGCGCTCAATACGCAAAGTTTGCAGAATAGTCGCTTTGCGCGCATCGGCAATCGCCTGTTCGCTGGCGCCAAAGACATCTCGCGCCTCCTGTTCGGATACATTCAAAATCTCCCCTCGCGGGGTTTGCACGGAATGCAGCAGCATGGCAACTCCTTAAATACTGGTGGTTGGGATAATGATGGCGGCAGTCCAAACCGGGTCAACCACCGTTAAGGGAGAGACTTTGATTCCATTCCCTGCATAAGGGGCATTAGGACAGTCTGGATATAAGACCGAGTCTGCCTGCATCAGAGGCTTCAGGCTTTCGGTTCCCAGGTAGGACTGACCTTGCTGCAGATCAAAGTCGGCCAATATGTCGTAATGCATGCCACCACCACGCAGCCAAATCACACGTCCAATCGAGTCCGTACGCACTTTGGCAACTGCCTGATGATACGCAAAGCCATAATACTCAACTCTTGTCATCCAAAAGTCATACCAGCCAGAGCCTCGAATAGACAAATCCAATAACAAGCCAGCGACATGATCTGTGCCAAGAGAAGCAGGATGCGGAGCGTTGTAGTCCCGATAAATCACCAACCTCCCGCACTTTTCTCCAACGCTAAAGGGAAGAGGTACTGGATAGTAAGTATTGGCATCTCCTCCTACTGTAATACCGTAGCGGAACGGCAGTGTCATCGTGCTTCGCGCCCCCTGGCGCCACGCCTCCAGCTCGGCCGTCTTGGCCGCTACCTTGGCGTCGATGTCGGCTTGCTTGCCGGCGACGGTGCTGGTCAGATTGTTCGATGCCGTCACCAGGGCGGCGACCTGTTGCTCCAGACTCATGGTCTCTCCTTCACTTGGGATTCAAAACACTGCGTTGCAGGGTCAGGCATTGCAGCTGAATCAACGCCGCAGCCTGGGCA
Organism: Chromobacterium violaceum ATCC 12472; assembly: GCF_000007705.1. Taxonomy (NCBI): domain Bacteria; kingdom Pseudomonadati; phylum Pseudomonadota; class Betaproteobacteria; order Neisseriales; family Chromobacteriaceae; genus Chromobacterium; species Chromobacterium violaceum. The sequence goes on along the minus strand of NC_005085.1, from coordinate 444,300 downwards.
GTGGCCAGTTCGGCCAGATCGTCGCGGTATTGCTGGCCGCGCCGGTCGAGGTTCAACAGCGCATCGTCATGCCGGTTCAGGCGGCCATCGTGGACGGCCAGGGCTTGTTCGGCACGCTCCTGGCGCAGCTGCTGCGCGCTCAGCTCGCCATCGCGTTTGAGGCCGCGCGCCATCTCGTCTATCTGCGCCGCGCCCAGGCTGGCCAGCTCCTCGCCCAGCGCCAGACTCAAGCCGGCGCCGGTCGACTGGACCGTCACACTGCCCGCCGGCACGCCGGACAGGGCCAGATCGAAGGCCAGCAGCAACTCCAGTCCGGCCTGCTTGTAAGCCAGCGCCTGCTTCGGATCGGACCAGATAGCCAGCGGCTGGCCGCCCTCCAGGATGAAGGCCACTTCGCGCACCCAGAACTCGGTCTGGTCGCTGGCCAACGCGGTCAGATGCAGCTGGCGCGGGCCCTGGCTCTGGCCATCGGCGATCGGGTACCGGACGATCTCGTTGCGCAATCCGGTTTGGCCCGCATCCGGCTGGTAGCCGGCATCGCCGAGCGCGACATGGGTGATCCTGAGCTGGACGCCGTCATGGCTGGCCAGCTGAATCGCAGCCAAGCCGCCATCCAGGATCTGCGGAATCAATGGGTTACTGCTCATCGCGGTTCATCTCCATTAGAAAACGCGCCACCGCCAGCGACGTCAAAGCGCCTGCGAAATGCAGCGGCTGCGATAAAGGTTTGACCGGATTCGGCCGACACTCGGCGCCGCTGCGGTTCAGCGCCCACCCCTGCATGGCGCCGGCCCAACGCAAGGGCTGGTTGAATACCGCGCCGATCTTGAAGCCGTAGCTGCTGCGCGCCGGTTTGACGCTGTTTATCATTCGCCGCAAGCGGGCATACAGATCCGGATTGAGCAGTGCCCGATCCGACATCAGGTTGTCGTTGGCCCAGGCGGTGAGATCGAAGGTATAGGGCTGGCCTGAGCCTTGCGGCGCCCACCATTCCTTCAGCTCGATCTCGATGCCCAGCACCCGGAACACCTCGTTCACCGCCCAGCGCGTGCCCTTGTAGCGGTGCAGCTCGATCGCGCGCTTGATCAGCTCGCGCTGCTGCGTCTCGCCGGCGGCCAAGAGCCAGCCTTCGTCGCCGGATACGTGGAATTGCTCGGCCAGCAGCGGCAGCAGCCTGGGCTGCGCGCAATCCACCAGGTTGACCAGCAGATCCAGCGTGTCGAAACGGCCTTGCGTTTGCGGATTGGCCTCGTCCCCGCGCGGCACGCCCAGGCGGCGGCTCAGCTCGGCGAGCGGGCCGAAGCGGGCGTCCCGCGCCAGCAGGCCCGGCGTCGCGTCCTTAGCCATTGTTGAGGCTGTCCACGGTCAGGCCCGCGATGCCGTTGGTGCAGTGCGCCCAGCCGTAGGACGGCACTTTCTGGACGGCGGCCGGCTGCTGCAGATTCACCTGGTACACGCCCGGCACCGACAGCGCCGCCACCAGCTGCGAGGGCACGATGTCGTTGCCCAGCTTGGCCTGCTGGGTCTGCAGATAGGCTTGCAGCGCGTCTTGCGCCCGCTGCAGCACCTGCTTGGCGTCCGAGCCGGCGTAGAGCTGCAGGCTGGCGACGACCTGGTAGGCGAATTCCACCGGCGGCTTCACCGACACCTTGTCGGTCAGCGGCCGCACGCGGTCGGCGCTGCAGGTATTGGCCACCTTGGCCCGCAGGTCGTCGCTGGGCAGTCCGCCGCTCACCAGCGGATACAGCCATACCTCGCCCGGCTGCGGCACATCCGCCGGCTTGCCGCCCTCTTCCAGGTTGTTGGCGCTGACCACCGCCACGTCGACGATGCTCTGGTCGGCGCGCAGCGCGTGGTGGCGATAGGCGGCGGCGCTGCCGGCCACGCTGAACGATTCCGGCGCCAGGCGGATGCGCTGGCGCAGCCGCTCGTCGTCCTCGGCGTCGGCGCCGCCGGCGCTGACTTCCGTGTTCCTAACGGTCACGTTCACGCTCAGGTCGTCCACCAGCTGGTTGATGGCGCCCGGCTCCTGGCCGTTGCCGTCCATGCCCGGTTCCACCGCCACCACGGCCAGGGTGGTCGACACCTCCTGGTCCTTCAAGATGTTCACCACCGCTTCATCGATGGTCTGGAACTGGATGTCGCCGCGGCCCGCCACCAGCGTCTGCCGCTTGATGACCACCGTCTGCGGCGCGCCGGGCGCGAAGGTGAAGCTCACCTTGCTGCGCGCCGGCTGGGCCGGCAGGCGGGTGACGCCCACCAGCTCGCCCAGGTAGTCCAGCATCGGCGCGCGGGCGAAGGCCACCAGGTTTTGCCGCCCGGCGTCGTTGAAGGCGGCGCGCGCCACGCTCTCGCGATAGGCGATCAGGTCGATCAGCAGCCGCTCCACCTGGCCCGGATACAGCGTCTTGCCGGCCATGTTCTGGTAGGCGGTGATCAGCTCGTTGGTGATCTGCTGCGGATCGTCGTCGATAAACTTCGGAAGGTCGGTCGTCGTCTGATTCATGGCTCTTGTCCTAGATTCACAGCCTGAGTTCGGTTTCGCGGATCACGCCGTCGGCCAGCTTCCATTGCGCGCACAGATGCGCGCCGCCGTCGGCCTCGATGCTGAACAGCACCTTCAGCAGCTGGATGCGCGGCTCGCCGTACAGCGGATGGCTGATCGCCGCCACCGCTTCCCGCACCACGTGCGGACGAGCGCGGTCCACCGGGTAGTCCAGATAGCGGAACAGGTCGCTGCCAAACTCCGGCCGCAACGGGTCGCTGCCCTTGGGCGTGCCCAGAATGATCCGCAGCGCCTGGTGGATGTCGTCCAGGTTTTCCACGATGTCGGCGACGCTGGCGCCGGGCTTGGCGTCGCGCGGCTGCAGCGCCGGCTGCCAGTGCAGGGATGAGATGTCGGTTAGCTGTGTCATGGTGTCCATGGTGCCAAAGCCTCCCAAGGGCGGCTTTTAAAGGATTTTAGGAATGGAGTTGAAGCGGGCGCGGATAGAGGGTGACCGCCTCCCGGCACGGCAGGCCCATGCCCCAGCGCAGCGGAAGCCGGCCATCCAGCCGCGCCCGCTGCCAAGGCAGCACGGTGACGGTTTCGACGCCGCCATGGGCCGCGCCCAGGCGCAGCGGTCCCTGCTGGCGCAGCTCACGCCGCGCCTGCGGATAGACGCTGGCCACCTCGCCGCCGGCGGAAACGGCGGCCACGACCGGCAGCCGCTCGCGCAGTTCCACCCGCAGGTCCAGGCTCTCCAGCCGGGAGCGGGCGTTGCGGTACTGGTCCAGCATCTGCCGCAGCGCCCGATAGGTGGCTTCGCCCAGGCCGCGGCCGGACAGGTCGAGATCGATCTTGAAATGGAAGGGCCGGCCCTGGTACTCGAACCATTCGCTGATGCGGCCGTCCAGGCCTAGCGTGGCCAATACCCGCTGCAAGGCCCAACGCGTACCCTTGTAGCGGTGCAGCTCTATCGCCTGCTTGATCAGATCGCGCCGCTGTGCCTCGCCGGCGGCCAGCTGCCAGCCCTCGTCGCCGGCCACGTGCAGCTGCTCGGCCAGCAGGGGCAGAAAATCGGCCTCCACCTGATCCACCAGGTAGACCAGAAAGGGCGCCAGATCGATGCGCAACAGGCGCCGGCTCAGCTCGGCCAACGGCGACAGCCGCCTGTCGCCGGCCAGCACATTGGGTGTGATGTCGGTCATCGGATAGCCTTGGGGAAGGCGCGCCGGCCGGGATGGCCGGGCGTGGGAAAGAGGAGAGGCCGGCGGCGCGCGGCCGCCGGCCGGGGGATCAGGCGCCCCGGGAGAACAGCTTGAGGGAGGAACGCCAGAAGCCGCCGGCATTGGCCGCGTCGCCCGCCGGCGCGGCCAGCGCGTCCGGCGATTCGGCCAGCTGCCGCAGCCTGGCCAGCGCGTTCTCGGCCGCCGCGCGGGCGGCATCGGCGTCGGCCGCCTGGCGCACCGCCTCCTTGCCCGCCAGGCGCAGCGCGCGGATCGCGTACAAGGCCTGGTCGCAGGCGGCGGCCTTGGCCAGGATGCCGTCGGCCGCGTCCTTGCCGCTCAAGCCCTTCGCCTCGGCCCAGGCCCGCACCGCCGGCGGCGCGTCGCCCTTGCAGCCGCCGTCTTTATAAGACTGGGCCTCGGCGGCGGCCTGCCGGTATTCCAGCGCGCGCAGCTCCTTGCCGACGTAAATCTGGCTGGCGGCGTCGGCGGCGGCATCCAGGCTGAACAGCAGCCGCTGCCGCAATTGATCCAAGCTTTCTTTAGGCTGAGGCGCATTGCCCTGAGCCAGCCAGGCTTCATACTCATACCAGAAACGATGGCCGCGCGGAATGTGCGCGCCGTCGGCGATGCGGACAATCACGTCCGCTTGATCGGTCAATCGATACATGGTCGTGTTCTCCGTTTACAGTTCGGCGTCGGCGGTCCAGCGGGTCAGTAGCGTCGCGTCGTTGGCACTTGATGGAACAAATTGAGCATTGCCCCAAGTAAAACCATTTCGGAAATCATCCCCTCCATAGTTGTAAAGGGGTACGACGCCTATTGGCCCACCGCTGAACGCTGCGCCAGCGTTGTAAGCTAAAGCTTGGCCTGGCACTTTGGTATCAGGATTAAAAAAACCAATTACCGCAGCCCCACGCTTTGTCTGGCGATAAGCCACCCATCCCATGTTGTCGTCCACCCCCACGTAGCGAGCAATGGCATAACCCGTCTCAAAATAACGCTGGCACAGCGCCAGCTCCTCGCCCGGCGAACGGCGCTCATACGGCGTAGCCACCGATCCCTCCTCCAGCTGCACTTGGGCAATGTCGAACACGCCGGTTTGAGGGCCGGCAATCGCGCTATGTACAGGCTGCATGGTGCTGTAGCTCAAACCGAAGAACACCGCGAGGTAGTCATCGCCATTCTGGCCGAAGGTCTTGCCCTGGACCGACGGCGAAACAAAAGTAAAGCTATAGCGCTGCCAGGTCGTATTCAATTGAACCGGTGTTTCATTCTGCGCGCGGGCGATGGGGGAGACGCCGTCGCCGCTGCCAAAGCCCTGCTCGACGTAGAACAGAATAGTTTTGGCCGCATCTGCCTTGGCCCAGAAGCTCAAGGTCATGGTTTTGCCAGAGAAGCGGTGCAGGCCCTCCACACGCTGTAGAAATTGGCAATATTCGCGGGCGCTTGGCGCCGGCGGCTTAGTCACGGCAACGCGCATGAAGCTGGCGGCGCCGCCCAACACATCCGTTTCCGCGCCGCTAGCGGCCACTCTGGAAACGGTTATGCCCGCTAAGCCAGGCGATACGCCTAAATCCAGGCACCAACGATCCGCCGAGCCATAACCACCAACGTTCTGGCTCACCCCGCGCTGCCAAATGTCAAAGCCGCCGTTGATCAAGACATTGCGCCGATAAGCCTGCACCGGGAAAGTCTGCGCCGGGTCGAAGGCCACCAGTTGCGAGCCGCCCAGCACTTCGCCGCGCGCGCCCACCGTCACCCGGTTGTAGCTGCCGGCAGACACGCCGGTGCGGCCGGAAACCCGTTCGAAGGACAACGGCGTCTTGCCCAGAGTCACCGGCGCGCCGGCGTCCAGCAATTGCCAGATCGACCCGCCGTTGGCCGCGCCCTGCTCCACCGCGACGAACAAGCCCGGCGTCACTTCCAGGCTGATGTTGGCGTCGGCGGCGCGCGCCCAGCTGCCCGCGCCGGCCAGGTAGATGCCGTTGTCGGCGCCGGCGGCCTGGTTCTTGACCAGCACCCGGTCGCCCAGCTGCAGCGCGACGCCGTCCACCGTCTGCAGGCCGGCCAGCGCGATGGGGGCGGTAGTGGCGGCGCGGACCGACGGCTTGCCGTCCAGCTTGGCCAGCTCCTCGGCGATGCGTTGATCGACGCTGCCGCGGGTGGCCAGCACCACGCTCGGGTCCACCATCAGCGTCACCGCCGCGGCATTGGACACTTCCAGGATCATGCGCACGTAAAGCTGCTTGTTGGCGCCGTCGGCCAGCACCGGCTTGTAGCTTTCCGGAAACTTGCCCACCGCGAACAGCGCGCCGTCGGCGTCGAACACGCCCACTTCGCGGATGGTGAAGCCGCCCACCTGGTCGGGGATCACCAGCTCGGCGACGATCCAGTTGGGATTGGCCGGGTCGGTGGACAGGTGGTTGAGGCCGGCGCGCCAGGCCTCGCTCTTCAGCGCGGTCTGGCTTTCGGTCGGCGTGTAGTACGCGCCGTTGTCGCCCTCGCCCACCGCCATCTGGCTGAGCTTCAGCGGCGCGCCGCCGCTGGCGGCCGCGGCTAGCTTGGCCTTGCCGACGGCGGTGAGCAGGGTGAAGAAATCGTTGTTCATCATGGTCTCCAATCAAACTGCGAATAAGATGGCGCCGCGGCTCAGAGCGGCGGGCTGGTCGGCCCGTGCGCGCCCATGTGGTTGTGGCCCACCAGGCTCTTGCCGCTGGCGGTGACGTCGCCGCTGACGCTGACGCTGCCCGTCACCGTGGCGCCGCCGCCGCCGGACACCGCCAGGCCGCCCTGGCCGGTGATCGCGCCCTGCACCGTCAGCGTGCCGCTGATCTCGGTGGCAGGCGCGTCGATGCTGACCTTGCTTGCAGCCTTGATGGTGACGGTCTGGCCGCCGTCTATGGTGATGCTGGATGCCGCCCGGATCTGCACGTCGGCCTGGGTGTCCACCACCACGTGCTTGACCCCGCCGTTGACGGTCAGCTGGTTCAGCTTCCGGTCGTACTCCAGCACCGCGCCGTCGGCGAAGCGGCGCTGCCATTTCTCCTTGCTCACCACCGGCACCGCGTCGGCCTCGGAATAGATGGCGCCCAGCACCACGCCGTCCTCGCCGCGGGCGTCCATCAGCACCGCCACCTGCTCGCCAACGTCGGGCAACCAGTAGTCCTTGTCCTTCAGGCTTTTGCGGCTGAGCACCGGCAGCCAGGCGGTCAGCAGCTGGCCCAGTTCCGGCAACCGCACCCGCACCCGCTGGGTGGCGGCGTCCTGTTCGGCCACGCTGCCGAATTTCAGCGTGGCCAGCGCGTCGGGCAGGGAAACATCGTTCATTTCTTCTCCTTGGCCGCGGCGGGCGCCGCGCGTTTCAGGTCCAGTTCGCAGATATAGCCTTCCTGCCGCGACAAGCGGTGGCGGGCGCGCTCGATCAGGTAGCGGCCGGACAGCTTGCCGAAGCCGGACAGCTCCACGTTGCGGCCGGCGGCCAGCTGCGGCGAGCCGTCCACGGTGACGCTCATCTCGGTGCGCGCCAGCTGGCGGCGCTCCATCTCGGCCTTGGCCTGCAATTCCGCCTGCTCGCGTCCGCCGGACTTGCGGGTGAGCTTGACCACGTCGGCGCTGCTGGCCTTGCCGCCGGGCGCGCGCGCGTCGCCCCCCACCCGCGCCGTCTGCAGCTTGCGCTTGTGCGGGTCGTGGTAGCTGACCTCCACCGCGCTGGGCACCTGCGACAGCTGGTCGCGCGCGCGCCAGGAAATCAGATCGGCCGGCGCGAACCGGCGCACGCTGGCCGACGCCACCAGCTCGGCGCGTTTCCAGAACACCAGCTTGCGGTTGTTGTCCATCACCTTGCAGACGTAGCCGTAGTGGCTGGACACCCGCTGCAGGAATTGCAGATCGGTTTCGTGGTACTGGGTCAGGCGCTCGATGGCGACGTCCTCGATCTTGCCCTCCAGCTTCATGCCGTGGCGCTTGGCGATCCTTTGCGCCAGCGCCTGCAGCGTCAGCTTGTCGTAGGCGCGGCCCTCCGGCGTGCGCAGCGGATGCTGGACGCCGGTGGCCAGCGCGCGGATGTGGACCACCGACGGCGGCGCGCTGTAATCGACCTCGTCCACGTCGAAGCTGCCCAGCGCCACCAGCGCGGCGCCGCGGTAGCCCAGCTTGAAGTCCAGCGTCGCCCCCTTGTCCGGATACCAGCCGTTCAGCCAGCGGCCGTCGCAGTCTTCCAGCTCCACCTCCAGCTCGTCCGACTCGCCGGACAGGTGGTCGGTGTAGCTGATGTTGAGCGCGTACTGGGCGATGTCGGCGGTGATGGACTTGCCGTTGTAGCTGAGCTCGAACACCGGAGCCGCCACGTCCTGGATGCGGCTGTCGCTCATGCGCGCCTCCATGGCGGCAGCTCGTCCAGCGCGGCTTCGTCGCTGGCTTCAAGCAACGGAATGGCCAGCTGGGTGCCGGCCGGCAGCGTCTCGCTGATCGGCGCCTGCGGATTGGCGGCGATCAGCATCACCATCTGGCCGACGTCGCCGTAATAGCGCCAGGCGATCTGGTCCCAGCGCTCGCCTTCCTGGCAGGTATGCTTGAGAAACATGGTTCACTCCAGAATGCGGCGCAGCACCGCTTTGGCGGCCAACTTCGCCATTTCGATGTCGCGGGTCGGCCAGTTTTTGTCGATGTCGCGGACCACCGCCTCCGCCTTGCCCAGCTTGTCGGCGACGTTGTCCAGCGTGCAGCCCTGCATCGTTTCGGCCAGCGCGCCAAGCTGGCGGCCCATGGCCTGAAACTGCGGGATCAAGGGCTTAATGCTCTCAGCCAGCCGCGAATACGGCTGGATGAACTGGTTCAGTCGCTCCACGCCCTGGGCGATGCCCGGCACCGCGGTCTGCACATCCTTCAGCACGCCGGGCACCCGGCCCAGCGCCGACAGCGGATCGCGCCGCGCCAGGTCCTTCAGCTCGCGCACGTCGTTGACCACCTTGCGCGCCTGCACCGCCATGGTCTTAGCCTGGGACAGCGCCTTGCTCAGGCCGGACAGGTCCGGCTTGAAGCCTGCGCCGGCCAGCGATTGCTGCAGCTTGGCCTGCGGCAGGCCGCTGACGCTGCCCAGCAGGCCGGGCTTGGGCGACGGCGCCGCCTGGCCGCGGAACTCGCGCAGCGACAGCTGCGCCTCCACCGCCAGCAGATTGCCGCTGCGGTCGCTCTGGCGGCCGGTGCTGGTCAGCTCGGTGATCACGAAATGGCCCTTGTGATCGCCGTTGCCCAATACCAGCGCCAGCGCCTGGTGCGCCTGGCGGGCGGCGTGCAGCCGCTGCAGCTCGGCGTCCGGCTGGCAGTAGGCGGCGTGCAGCACCAGGTCGATGCGGACCTCGTCCAGACGGTCGCCGACAAATTGCAGCACCGGTTTGCCGCCTATCCGCGCGTGCTCGGCGTAATCGCTGCCGCCGCGCTGCTCCAGGCCGTCGAAATAACTGATCAGGTCGAACTCGATGTCACCCAGTACCGCGTACATCGTTTGCTCCTTTCCTCATGGATGCGTCTCCTCAGCCTCGGGCCGCGTAGCTGCGCCGCTGCCGGTCGGCCTCGTAGCGCTTCATCATTCGCTCGAACTCGGCGAAGGACAGCTGCATCGCTTGCTGCGCCTGCTGCTTGACCCCGGCGGCTGAAGCGCCATTGACGGTGATTTGCGGCGAGAAGGTGATGTTGAAGGCTGCGGCGGGGCCGGTTGGCTTGGCCGCGGCCTTGTTGGCGGCTTGCTGGATGCGCTGCAGCTGTTGCGCCTGCTGCGCCTGGGCGGCCGGCTTGGCCGCAGGCTTGGGCACGGGCTTGGCCTGAGCCGCCGGCTTGGGAAGCGCCACCGGCTTCGGCGGCGTCACCGGCTTGGGCACCCCCGCCGGTTTCGGCGCCGCGCTCGGCTTGCCTGCCCAGTTGCCTATCTTCTCGCCCAGCCATTCGCCGCCCTTTTGCCCCAGCCAGCTGCCCACCTGCCGGCCGACAAAGGTGCCGACGCCCGGCAACAGCATGGTGCCGATGGCGGCCCCGGCCGCGCCGCCGGCCAAGGCCCCGGCGGTGCCGCCCAAGGTCTTGCCGTAGGCGGCCGCCTTGGCTTGCGGGCTCAGATTCGACTGGCTGGTGAACAGCAGGTCCATGCCCACGCCCAGCAGATCGGCCTTGCCGATCACGCTCTTCAGGCCCTTGCCGCCCTTGCCCAGCGCCTGCAGCCCGGTCTTCAGCAAGCCGCCGCCGGACTTGCCCGGCTTCAATCCGGACAAGGCGTTCTTGCCCTTGTCCAACAGACCGCGCGCGTTCTTCAGCGCATTGCCGGGTTTGGCCGCCAGCTTGGCTGCCGGCTTAGGCTTGGGCACCGGTTTGGCGGCGGCCTTTGGCTTGGCGGGAGATTCGGCCTTGGCCTTGGATGGAGGCCTGGCAGCGGCTCCGCTCTTAGGCGCCGTCTTGGTCGCCGTTCTCGCTGCCGTTTTCGGCGCAGGCTTGGCAGCGGGCCGTTTTTTCCCCTTACCGCTCTTGCCGCCGGCTTGGGATCCGCCGTCGGCCTCGTCCCCGCCCAGCAGGGTGCCGGCGGCGGCCATCGTTTTCTGGAAGACATTGCCCGACGCGCCGGCGTAGGCGCGCAAAGCCTTGCCCGCCATCCCGCCGGCCTTGGACACGGTCTTGCCCAGCTCCTCCAGTTGCCCCAGGCCGCCCAATATCGAATCGACGCTGGGCAGCACGCCGCCCAGCTTGGCGTTGAGCTTGCCATGCACGTAATCCAGCGCTTCGCGGCCCTCGCCTTTCGACAGCGCGGCGCGCAGCTTGCCGCTGGCGTCGGCGATCACCGCGCCGCCGCGCTTGGCGTAGTCGGCGGCGCCGGTCAGGCTCTTGCCCGCGTTGCCCGGCTTCAGGTCCGACCATTTGACGCCGTCCAGACTGCGCAGCGTCACGCCGGCCAGCTGACCCGTCTTGGACACCACCTGGCCCACCGTCTCGGCGGTCTTGAGGCCGTCCAGGATCTTGTCGATGCTGGGCAATTTGCCGCCCAAGGCCTTGTCCAGCTTGCCGTGGACGAAGTCCAGCGCTTCGCGGCCCTCGCCCTTGGACAGCGCGGCATGCAGCCTGCCGCTGGCGTCGGCGATCACCGCGCCGCCGCGCTTGGCGTAGTCGGCGGCGCCGGTCAGGCTCTTGCCGGCGTTGCCCGGCTTGAGATCCGACCATTTGACGCCGTCCAGGCTGCGCAGCGTCACGCCGGCCAGCTGACCCGTCTTGGACACCACCTGGCCCACCGTCTCGGCGGTCTTGAGGCCGCCCAGGATCTTGTCGACGCTGGGCAATTTGCCGCCCAAGGCCTTGTCCAGCTTGCCGTGGACGAAGTCCAGCGCTTCGCGGCCCTCGCCCTTGGACAGCGCGGCATGCAGCCTGCCGCTGGCGTCGGCGATCACTGCCCCGCCGCGCTTGGCGTAGTCGGCGGCGCCGGTCAGGCTCTTGCTGGCGTTGCCCGGCTTGAGATCCGACCACTTGACGCCGTCCAGGCTGCGCAGCGTCACGCCGGCCAGCTGACCCGTCTTGGACACCACCTGGCCCACCGTCTCGGCGGTCTTGAGGCCGTCCAGGATTTTTTCGACGCTGGGCAATTTGCCGCCCAAGGCCTTGTCCAGCTTGCCGTGAACGAAGTCCAGCGCTTCGCGGCCCTCGCCCTTGGACAGCGCGGCATGCAGCCTGCCGCTGGCGTCGGCGATCACCGCCCCGCCGCGCTTGGCGTAGTCGGCGGCGCCGGTCAGGCTCTTGCCGGCGTTGCCCGGCTTCAGGTCCGACCATTTGACGCCGTCCAGGCTGCGCAGCGTCACACCGGCCAGCTGACCCGTCTTGGACACCACCTGGCCCACCGTCTCGGCGGTCTTGAGGCCGCCCAGGATCTTGTCGACGCTGGGCAGCCTGCCGCCCAGCGCCTTGTCCAGCTTGCCGTGGACGAAATCCAGCGTCTTGCGCCCTTGGCCCGTCGACAACGCGGCATGCGCTTTGCCGCTGGCGTTAGCGACGGCGGCACCTGCCTTTTGGGCGAAATCGGCGACGCGGATCAGTTCCTGCCGGGTCGGCAGCCGGAGTTTGCCAAGGGAGAGATCGATGCTGGGCCAGCGCCAGCCGGAGGGAGGGGAAGATGGAGAAGAGACAGAAGAGCGTTTGGCGGGGGCGTCGCCGGCGTCATTGCCGCCGCTCCGATTGCCGCTCTTGCTCCCTGTCCCCTGGCCGCCGCGCGCGCCGGAACGGGGCTCGCCCGCCGGCGGCAGATTGCGCTCGGCCTTGTCCTGGTCGCGGCGCTGGCTCTCCAGCTTCTGCTCGACCATGCGGATGGACGCGCTCAGCCGGACAGAGGCCATGACCTCGATCCGGCTTTGCTGGATGCGCAGCGTCGACTGCAGCGCGCCGCCCGGCGCGATGCTCAGCGCCCGGCCGCGGCGCAGGCTGGCCTGCCACGCGTCGTGCTGGCGGGTCAGCCGGCCCAGCGTGGCCTCCAGCTGGCGGTGCTGGCGCTCCAGCCGCGCCAAGTCCAGGCCGGCATAGGCCCGGCGGGTGCGTTCGACGTTTCCGGCCAGATCCTTCTGCGCGTCGGACAGGCGCAGGCTGCACTTGCGCAGATCGTCCATCGCGGAACGCGCGGAGCGGAAGGCATTGTCGAACACCCCGGACAGCGTCGCGCCCACCTTAAGGCCGATGAAAAACTCGCTTACCATGGTGATTGCCTGTGTTTGGGGAATGAAAAGGGGCGATCGGCCCCGTCCCGGCGGGCGGGAGGCGGCCGATCAGGAAAGATTCGGGCTGGAAACGGCTGGGCAGCCGCCTTACATGGCGTCCAGCAATTGCTGCTGGCGTTCGTTGCGGCGCTGGACCTCGCGCTCGGCGACTTCGCACCAGAACCAGTAGTCGTCCATCGCCAGCGCGTCGATCTCCGACGGCGGCAAGTTCAGCACCGTCAGCAAGACCTCGTCGAACGACTTAAGCGTTGTCGGATCCGCCCACCATTTCGCGAAAGCTGTCGGCCAGCGCGCGGCTGTCGGCGATGTCCAGCTGGTCGATGTCTTCCAGCGTCAGGCCGGTCATGCGGGCGAACAGGAAGTCTTCCTGGTCGGCGTCGTCCTGGCTGTGATGGCTGGCGGCCTTCAGGTCGGCGCGCTTCAGTCGCGCCACTTCCAGCGTGTCGATGCGTTGGCCGGCGGCGTTGGTGAACGGGTATTTCAGCTTGATCTGCATGATCGCTCCTTGAAGCGGGTTGGGATGCCGTCATTTTCCGGCAGCCGGCATCCGGGGTATGCGAAAGCGCTTTAGGGATTTGCTTTAAGAGCCTGCTGGCAGGATCGGAAAAAGATCGTGAACCGGCGCCAAAGACGGCCGGCGGGGTCGGGAGGCGTCCTCCCCGCCAGCCGCGCCCAGTCGCCCGCGGACCTGGTCCGCGGGACAGCCGGGATTAGCCGCCGATGTTCTGGCGATACAGCTCCAGCATGTCGTTGCCGCCTACGCGGAAGATGTTGGCCATGTAGTCCAGCTCCAGGATGTCCTCGCCGTCCACGACTTGCTTGACGTAGGTGGCGGTGAAGGCGGAGCTGAAGTCGGCGTTTTCATGCTGCTTGAAGGTGCCCAGCGGGTTCTTCTTGAACATCACGGTCAGGAAGGTGACCAGGCTCACCTGCTGCAGGCGGCCTTGCGAGCCGTAGGTCTCGATGCTGGAGCGGGCTTGCAGCTGCACCGCCTGGAACGGGTTGGCGATGATCTTGGCCACGTCCTTGTACAGCGAGTTCCACTTGATCTCGCCTTCCAGCTTCTCGAAGCCGGCCGGCAGCTCGATCTTGCCGACCATGCCCAGCGCCTTGTGCTCCTGCATGATGGCCGACACGTCCGGCAGCTTGATCTCCTCGGCGCGGCCCAGCAGGGAGTTGCCGTTGATGTAGATGTTGGCGTTGGTGATGCGGTTGATTTCAATCTTGCCGGCCATGATTAATTGCCTCCTTTCAGGCTGAGCAGGTATTCCGAGGTGATCTCGGTTTCAAAGGTCAGGCGTTCCAGCGGCGGGGCCACGGTGTACTTGTAGCTGATCAGCAGGTGGCCGGCGGACAGCTCGGTGGCCGGGTTGCGGGCCGGGTCGAACCAGGCTTTGAAGCCCAGCAGCGCGCCGTCGCCGATCAGTTTGCGGCCGTAGCCGTTCACCGATTCCACCAGCGCGTCGATGGTGGCCTGGTTCAGCGGCATGTCGATGAACTGCTGGCTGAAGTAGCGGATCGACTCATTGATCACGTCGCCGGTGCGGCGCACGTTCTCGAAGTTGCGCATGTGGCTGACCGCCGGCCAGGCCGCGGTGCGGTTGCCCCACAGGCGGAAACCGGAGCCGTAGCTGTTGAAGACGGTGGTGATGCCCCTCTCGTTGAGCTGATTCACCTCGCAGTTCGGGTCGTCGATCATCGCGGTCAACTGGCGCTCGACGCCGACCACGCCGGCCAGCTCCTGGTTGGAGCTGGACCACCAGAAGCCCTTGTCGTTGTCCACCTTGGCGCGCAGGCCGGCGGCGCGGGACGACAGCGGCTCGTAGCGCAGGCCGCCGTTGCCGTCGGCCACCATCACGTGCGGGTAGCACAGGCGGACGCGGTCGCTGGAAGTGTTGAAGTTGATGGTGCCCGCCGGGCCGCGGCCGGCCAGCGCGTCGGCGAAGGCGGTGCCGATCGGCGCGTCGACGTAGGCGATGGCGTCCAGCTTGTCGGCCATCGCCGCCATTTCCGCGGCCACGGTGTTCTGGGTGCAGAAGCCCGGCGCGATCAGCAGCTTGGCGAAGAAGCCGAACTTGTTGTAGGTGTCCTGCAGCGCCTTGAGGCCGGTGCGGTTGCCGGCGGCGTTGGCGGCTGCGCCGATGATGTCGGCGGCGGTCACCCTGGACGGATCGGCGTAGTCGTAACTCACCTTCAGGTTGGCGCCGGCGGCGATTTTGCCCGTCTTCAAGCGGGTGATCTTGCCGTAGCTTGCGTCCAGCGCGTAGTCCTGGCCGGCAACATGAGTCGTGGCGCCGTCGGCGCTCTTGACCACCGCATTGGCCACCGCCGGATACTTCAGACGCACGGAGTCGGTGGCCGGGTCCAGGGTCACGGCCTCGTCCGTGATCGTAGACTTATGCGCAACCGGGTCCAGCACATTGATCACCACCACGGTGCCGGCGCCGTGATCGTAGATCGCGGTCAGCGCCTGCGGAATGGTGAAGCCGGGCAGCTGCGGGCCGAAGGCCGCCGCGTCCTTTTCCGACAGGGTCAGCGTGGTCGCGTTGACCGGGCCGGCCGGCGCGGTGCCGATCAGGCCGATCACCGCCGACTTGACGGTGCGCACCGGGCGCGGGCCGCGTTCGACTTCGATCGTTTCAACGCCATGCAGATAGTTTGCCGCCATGCTTACTCTCCTTGTTCAGCGGTATGGGAAGGGATGGTTGCGCCCGCGGACTGCGCGCTCAGGTAGCCCAGCGCCACCAGGGTGCGGGTGTAGCTGTGTTCTTCCGGCATCTCCACTTCCTTGCCGGGAAACAGCATGATTTCCTGGCCGTCGCCCAGGGTGACGCCGCTGATCGGACCGGAATACAGATACTTCATGGTTGCTCCTCGTTTGAGACTGCGTTAAGCATGATCACGGGCTCCGGGTCGGCCTCCGTCACTTGCAAGGTGTCGGTGGCCAGCGCGATGGCGTAGCGCGCCACCCCATCGCGGTAACCCAGAAAGGTTTCCGACAGCAGCCACGCCGGCTGGCAGTCCGGCAGGGCGAAGCCGAGGCAGGCCCGCCGTATCGCGTCCAGCGCGTCGCAATCCCCCAGGCCGGCATCGCGCTGGTTCAGCAACACCGTGATCGCCAGCTGCAGCGTGCGCACCTGGCCGTAGCCGTCGCGCAGCGGGCCGAACTGGCTGCCGCGCAGGCACAGCAGGGCCGCGCCCTGCGGATGCGCCAGCGGATAGTCGTCCTCGGCGCCGGCGAAATACTCGACGGTCAGTTGCGGCGCCGCGCCGCGCAAACGCGCCAACAGCGCGCCGACAATCTGGGAAGTGCTTGCCACAGCGGAACTCCAAGCAGAGGGGAAAAGAGACGCGCGGAAACCGCGCTCGGACTGCCGGCCAGCGGGAGTCGCTTGCCGGATGTGGCGAAGAATGCAGCAGGGAGGGGGTGGGTTTCTTGTAGCCGCTGTTAGTAAATGCGGCACTGACATCGAGCTGACACCGGTCATCCGGCTCGCGCGGGGAGGAAATGGAACAATGGCATCCATCAGAACAACCTCAACGCGGGAGCGCGCATGCAGGCACCACTTCGCAGCAAGGGACCGGAACTGCTGGCAGACCTGACCGACCACATCACGGCGGCGCTGCGCCAGCTGGCGAACACCGAAGACAGGCAGGCGGAAAAGATCGCCCGCGAGATCACCCGCCGCATGGCCTTGCACTGGGGCGGCCAGAACGTCTATTTCCCGCTGGGCAAGAGCAGCAAGTCGGCCGAGCGCGACCGCCAGATCCTGGCCGAATTCAACGGCGCCAACCACGCCTCGCTGGCGCAGAAGCACGGCATCTCGGTGCAGTGGGTCTACAAGATCATCAAGAACGCGCGCAGCGCGTCCTGACGCCGCCTCTCTCCAAGCGCTGACTCCGTTCGATTGACAAAAGCGGGATCGGCCGACACAGTAAGCTCACGCCATAGCACCGGCGCAACTATCAAAATAAACAAAGAGCATCAGGAGAGATTCATCATGAAAACCCGACACAGTCTGCTGCTGTGCACCTTGGTGGCAGGCGTCGCCGCGTGCAACAAACCCGCCAGCCAGGCGCCGCAACCGGAACAGGCCGCCGCCGGCTCCGCGGTGGTCAAGATCGGCACCGCCAACCCGCTGACCGGCCCCTTCGCCCACTGGGGGCGCGACGCCGACAACGGCGTCAAGCTGGCAGTGCAGGAGGCCAACGCCGAGAAGCTGACGCTGGACGGCAAGCCGGTCACCTTCGAAGTGGTGTCGGAAGACGATCAGGCCGATCCCAAGGTCGCCACCCAGGTGGCCCAGCGCATGGTGGACGCCAAGGTCGCCGGCATCGTCGGCCACCTGACTTCCGGCGCCGCCATCCCCGCCTCCCGCATCTACGCCGACGCCGGCATCCCTATGATCTCCGGCTCAGTCACCAGCCCGTCGTTCACCCAGCAGGGCTACCGCAACACCTTCCGCCTGATCGCCAACGACCTGCAGCAGGGCCAGGCGCTGGCCAAGTACGCGGTGGACAAGCTGGGGGCGAAGCGCGTCGCCGTCATCGACGACCGCACCACCTACGGCCAAGGCCTGGCCGACGACTTCGCCAAGTCCGCCGAACAGGCCGGCGCCAAGGTGGTGAAACGCGAATTCACCACCAACACCGCCACCGACTTCATGGCGGTGCTCACCTCGATCAAGGGCGAGAAGCCCGATCTGCTGTTCTACGGCGGCATGGACGCCCAAGCGGGTCCGATGGTCAAGCAGATGGCCAAGCTCGGCATCAAGGCCGCCTTCATGGGCGCCGACGGCGTCAACACGCCGGAATTCGCCAAGTTGGGCGGCGACAACGCCGAAGGCAGCTACGCCTCCAGCGCCGGCGCGCCCAAGGAAAAGCTGCCTGGCTACGGCGAATTCAGCCAGAAGTACAAGCAGCAGTTCCAGTCCGACATCCAGGCCTACGCGCCGTACACCTACGACGCCGCCAAGGTGCTGATCGCCGCGATGAAGCGCGCCGGTTCCGCCGAGCCGGCCAAGTATCTGCCAGAAATCGCCAAGACCGATTACCAGGGCGTCACCGGACCGGTGAAGTTCGACGCCAAGGGCGATATCCAGCAGGCGACGGTGTCGCTGTATCAACTGAAGCAAGGCAAGTGGGTGGGACTGTAAGCATCCCTGTCGAACGGCAATAAAAAAACCCGCCAGGCAACTGGCGGGTTTTTCATGGAAACGGGCAGGAAGTCGCGCGATTCGCGCGCCGGAATGCGCAAAGCCCAGCTCTTTGAGCTGGGCTTTGTCGTATGGGCGTCTGGCGGTGTCCTACTTTCACATGGCGAATGCCACACTATCATCGGCGCTAAGGCGTTTCACGGTCCTGTTCGGGATGGGAAGGCGTGGGACCACCTCGCTATGGCCACCAGACATAAACTGGTACAAACTCAAGAAGCCTGAACCAGAGCATCGCTCTGATTCTGAATATTCGGTATCTGATCGTGTCGCACACACACGCTATCTTCGCGCCTTGGATTCTCCAAGCCACTCAAATGATAGGATCAAGCCTCACGAGCAATTAGTATCGGTTAGCTTCACGCCTCACAGCGCTTCCACACCCGACCTATCAACGTCCTGGTCTCGAACGACTCTTCAGGGAGGTCAAGCCTCCAGGGAAGTCTCATCTTCAGGCAAGTTTCCCGCTTAGATGCTTTCAGCGGTTATCTCTTCCGCACTTAGCTACCCGGCAATGCGACTGGCGTCACAACCGGTACACCAGAGGTGCGTCCACTCCGGTCCTCTCGTACTAGGAGCAGCCCCCGTCAAACTTCCAACGCCCACTGCAGATAGGGACCAAACTGTCTCACGACGTTTTGAACCCAGCTCACGTACCACTTTAAATGGCGAACAGCCATACCCTTGGGACCGGCTACAGCCCCAGGATGTGATGAGCCGACATCGAGGTGCCAAACACCGCCGTCGATGTGAACTCTTGGGCGGTATCAGCCTGTTATCCCCGGAGTACCTTTTATCCGTTGAGCGATGGCCCTTCCATTCAGAACCACCGGATCACTATGTCCTGCTTTCGCACCTGCTCGACTTGTCGGTCTCGCAGTTAAGCTACCTTTTGCCATTGCACTATCAGCACGATTTCCGACCGTACCTAGGTAACCTTCGAACTCCTCCGTTACACTTTGGGAGGAGACCGCCCCAGTCAAACTGCCTACCATGCACTGTCCCCAATCCGGATCACGGACCAAGGTTAGAACCTCAAACACACCAGGGTGGTATTTCAAGGACGGCTCCACCAGAACTAGCGTCCTGGCTTCAAAGCCTCCCACCTATCCTACACAAGTCTGTTCAAAGTCCAATGCAAAGCTACAGTAAAGGTTCACGGGGTCTTTCCGTCTAGCAGCGGGGAGATTGCATCTTCACAAACACTTCAACTTCGCTGAGTCTCAGGAGGAGACAGTGTGGCCATCGTTACGCCATTCGTGCGGGTCGGAACTTACCCGACAAGGAATTTCGCTACCTTAGGACCGTTATAGTTACGGCCGCCGTTTACCGGGGCTTCGATCAAGAGCTTGCACCCCATCACTTAACCTTCCGGCACCGGGCAGGCGTCACACCGTATACGTCCACTTTCGTGTTGGCACAGTGCTGTGTTTTTGTTAAACAGTCGCAGCCACCGATTCTCTGCGACCTCTCAAAGCTTCGAACGCGAAGTCCTACACTCTAAGAGGCATACCTTCTCCCGAAGTTACGGTATCAATTTGCCGAGTTCCTTCTCCTGAGTTCTCTCAAGCGCCTTAGAATTCTCATCCTGCCCACCTGTGTCGGTTTGCGGTACGGTTCTTGTGTAGCTGAAGCTTAGTGGCTTTTCCTGGAAGCGTGGTATCAGTCACTTCAGGTCCGTAGACCCTCGTCATCACGTCTCGGCGTTAAAGAAGGGCGGATTTGCCTACCCCTCACGCCTACCGGCTTAAACAGACTATTCCAACAGTCTGATGACCTAACCTTCTCCGTCCCCACATCGCACTACACAAAAGTACGGGAATTTTAACCCGTTTCCCATCGACTACGCTTTTCAGCCTCGCCTTAGGGGCCGACTCACCCTACGCCGATGAACGTTGCGTAGGAAACCTTGGGCTTTCGGCGAGCGGGCTTTTCACCCGCTTTATCGCTACTCATGTCAGCATTCGCACTTCTGATATCTCCAGCATCCCTTACGAGACACCTTCACAGACCTACAGAACGCTCCCCTACCACGGACACTTACGTGCCCATCCGCAGCTTCGGTTATCAGTTTGAGCCCCGTTACATCTTCCGCGCAGGACGACTCGACCAGTGAGCTATTACGCTTTCTTTAAATGATGGCTGCTTCTAAGCCAACATCCTGGCTGTCTAGGCCTTCCCACTTCGTTTACCACTTAACTGATCATTTGGGACCTTAGCTGGCGGTCTGGGTTGTTTCCCTCTTGACGATGGACGTTAGCACCCACCGTCTGTCTCCCATGCTCGCACTTTCCGGTATTCAGAGTTTGCCATGGTTTGGTAAATCGCAATGACCCCCTAGCCATAACAGTGCTTTACCCCCGGAAGTGATACATGAGGCACTACCTAAATAGTTTTCGGGGAGAACCAGCTATCTCCGAGTTTGTTTAGCCTTTCACCCCTATCCACAGCTCATCCCCTAGTTTTGCAACACTAGTGGGTTCGGACCTCCAGTGCGTGTTACCGCACCTTCATCCTGGCCATGGATAGATCACTCGGTTTCGGGTCTACGCCCAGCAACTAAGACGCCCTATTCGGACTCGGTTTCCCTACGCCTCCCCTATTCGGTTAAGCTTGCTACTGAACGTAAGTCGCTGACCCATTATACAAAAGGTACGCAGTCACGGAACAAGTCCGCTCCCACTGTTTGTATGCATCCGGTTTCAGGTTCTATTTCACTCCCCTCCCGGGGTTCTTTTCGCCTTTCCCTCACGGTACTGGTTCACTATCGGTCGATCACGAGTATTTAGCCTTGGAGGATGGTCCCCCCATCTTCAGACAGGATTTCGCGTGTCCCGCCCTACTTCTCGTACGCCTAGTCCTTGGAATGTGTTTTCGTGTACGGGGCTATCACCCACTATGGCGGTCCTTTCCATAACCTTCCACTAACACAATCCATAACACGTACAGGCTGTTCCGCGTTCGCTCGCCACTACTTACGGAATCTCGGTTGATTTCTGTTCCTCGAGTTACTTAGATGTTTCAGTTCACTCGGTTCGCCTCCACTGACCTATGTATTCAGTCAGGGATCTCCTTGCGGAGGGGTTTCCCCATTCGGACATCGCGGGATCAAAGCTCTATTGCCAGCTCCCCCGCGCTTTTCGCAGGCTTACACGTCCTTCATCGCCTGTGATCGCCAAGGCATCCACCAGATGCACTTAGTCGCTTGACCCTATCATTTCAGTAACCTAAATCACCAAAACGACGGAGCGTGTTTGTGCGACGACTGCACCGCCCCTTTTGATATGGCGACGCAGCCTTAGATACAATCAAATACCCAAGATGACGATTTGTCCGCGTAAAGAGTTAACTCTACGCTTTCATCTCGCCGTCTTATATATTCGGCTTCTTCAGTTTGTTAAAGATCGGGCGTTTTACAACGCAAACAAAATCAAACTTCTCAATTCGATTTTGTTTGCGGCGTATGGTGGAGGATGACGGGATCGAACCGACGACCCCCTGCTTGCAAAGCAGGTGCTCTCCCAACTGAGCTAATCCCCCTCTTTTTGGGTGATGCTGCGTTGCTCAGTCGCTCATGTGCATGAGCACACTTCGCTTCTTCGCGCCTTGCCTGACCCAAAAAATACTGGTGGGTCTGGTAGGACTCGAACCTACGACCCCTGCGTTATCAACACAGTGCTCTAACCAGCTGAGCTACAAACCCAGTAGTCGTTTGATACCACATCCTTTTCGATCAAAATCAAGCAGATCCAGGCGAAAGCTGACGACGTGTACATCGAGTACACGAGGAGGCTTTCAACGCAGAGCTGCGCAGATTTTCATCGAAAATGCCCTTAACTTGAATAACCGATAGGCTGTAAGTACTTGGCAATCGCCAGTCTCTAGAAAGGAGGTGATCCAGCCGCAGGTTCCCCTACGGCTACCTTGTTACGACTTCACCCCAGTCATGAATCCCACCGTGGTAAGCGGCCTCCTTGCGGTTAGCCTACCCACTTCTGGTGAAACTCACTCCCATGGTGTGACGGGCGGTGTGTACAAGACCCGGGAACGTATTCACCGCAGCATGCTGATCTGCGATTACTAGCGATTCCGACTTCACGCACTCGAGTTGCAGAGTGCGATCCGGACTACGATCGGTTTTCTGAGATTAGCTCCACCTCGCGGCTTGGCAACCCTCTGTACCGACCATTGTATGACGTGTGAAGCCCTGCTCATAAGGGCCATGAGGACTTGACGTCATCCCCACCTTCCTCCGGTTTGTCACCGGCAGTCTCATTAGAGTGCCCAACTGAATGATGGCAACTAATGACAAGGGTTGCGCTCGTTGCGGGACTTAACCCAACATCTCACGACACGAGCTGACGACAGCCATGCAGCACCTGTGTTACGGCTCCCTTTCGGGCACCAAGCCATCTCTGGCAAGTTCCGTACATGTCAAGAGCAGGTAAGGTTTTTCGCGTTGCATCGAATTAATCCACATCATCCACCGCTTGTGCGGGTCCCCGTCAATTCCTTTGAGTTTTAACCTTGCGGCCGTACTCCCCAGGCGGTCAACTTCACGCGTTAGCTACGCTACCAAGGATTCAAACCCCCAACAGCTAGTTGACATCGTTTAGGGCGTGGACTACCAGGGTATCTAATCCTGTTTGCTCCCCACGCTTTCGTGCATGAGCGTCAGTGTCATCCCAGGGGGCTGCCTTCGCCATCGGTATTCCTCCACATCTCTACGCATTTCACTGCTACACGTGGAATTCTACCCCCCTCTGACGCACTCTAGCTGTGCAGTCTCCAATGCCGTTCCCAGGTTAAGCCCGGGGCTTTCACATCAGACTTGCACAACCGCCTGCGCACGCTTTACGCCCAGTAATTCCGATTAACGCTCGCACCCTACGTATTACCGCGGCTGCTGGCACGTAGTTAGCCGGTGCTTATTCTTCAGGTACTGTCATCCCCGCCGGGTATTAACCAGCGGGATTTCCTCCCTGACAAAAGTCCTTTACAACCCGAAGGCCTTCTTCAGACACGCGGCATGGCTGGATCAGGGTTGCCCCCATTGTCCAAAATTCCCCACTGCTGCCTCCCGTAGGAGTCTGGGCCGTGTCTCAGTCCCAGTGTGGCGGATCATCCTCTCAGACCCGCTACTGATCGTCGCCTTGGTGAGCTCTTACCTCACCAACTAGCTAATCAGACGTCGGCTGCTCGTATAACGCGAGGTCTTTCGATCCCCCGCTTTCCCCCTCAGGGCGTATGCGGTATTAATCCGGCTTTCGCCGAGCTATCCCCCATTACACGGTACATTCCGACGCATTACTCACCCGTTCGCCACTCGTCAGCGGTGCAAGCACCCTGTTACCGTTCGACTTGCATGTGTAAAGCATGCCGCCAGCGTTCAATCTGAGCCAGGATCAAACTCTTCAGTTCAATCTCTTAGCAATTTCTGGCACGCAAGTTCAAAGAAATAACTGGTATTTCCTATCTCTTGCAGTGCAAGTATTCGGCTTTCGCCAAGCACTTACACCTATCGGTTATTCGTTCTGTTAAAGAGCAGTGCTGGCCGCTGCGTCGTCGCTGCGGAACCGTTTCGTTTCCGCTGTTTCGTTCGCTGCGTCAGCTGAGGAGACGAACTATACCTGCGCCCCCACCCTCGGTCAACAGGTTTTTTGAGAAAATGCGGAGATTTTCAAGACGAACCCGCCAAGATCTTGTTTTGCAAAGATTTTTAATTTACGCTTTTTTAAGAAAAGCGCACATCTCTTGCTGAGACAGGGCTTTTAGCATGCTTCGACCTCGTGGATTTTTTGCAAAACTAGGCAAAACCAGCTGAATTTTTCGTCAAATGCTCGAAAGAACAGAACTTCCCTCATAGCTTGGCGTGACATTGTCATTTCATGTTAGGATGAAATGCCTACATCATCAGGATGCGCGCCATGAACATTTCCCTTAGGCAAAGAACGCGAGGCTTGCCTTCCGGCTTTCATCTGCTGATGTTGAGCGACGCGCTGAGCGGCCTGGCGATGGGCGCCGGCTACGTCAGCATCAGCTGGTGGGTGGTGTCGATGGGCGGCGCGCGCGACATGGCCTGGTTCAGCACCTTGACCGCGCTGGTGATGCTGATCGCGTTGCCGCTGACCGCGCCGCTGGGCGACCGCTTTCCCAAAAACCGGGTGATCGCCGGCGGCATCCTGCTGGCGATGCTGTCCGGCCTGGCATTGGCCGCGATGGCCTGGTTCCGGTTCTATAGCTTGGCCTGGGTGGTCGCCAGCGAATCGATGGCGATGTTCGCCTGGGCCATCGTGTTTCCCTCGATGATGAGCATCGCCGCCGAGCTGGTGCCGGCGGCGCGGCTGACCGACGCGCTGTCGCTGCAAAAGAGCTCGCAGTCGGTGGGCAACCTGGTTGGCCCGGTGGTGGGCGGCAGCCTGATGGCCTTCATGCCGGCCTGGCTCGCCCTGGGCGCTTACGCCATCCTGCTGGCCGTCGCGGCGGCCGGCGCGCTGCGCATCCGGATGCCGCCGCGCGACCTGGCCAGCCTGCGCGAGGAAAGCTTCGTCGACCAGGTGCGCAGCGGCCTGCGCGTGCGCTGGCGCATCCCGCTGGAGCGGAGCTGGGCATTATGGGGACTGCTGGTGATGACCGCCTATTTCCCCATGGTAATCACGCTGCTGCCGATCAAGCTGCATCAGCTGGGCCTGCCGGCGATCTGGCTGGGCGCCTGCGAAGCTGCCGCCAGCGGCGGCTTGCTGGTCGGCTCGCTGTGGCTGACCCACCGCCTGCTGCAGTACTGTAGCCGGCCCCGCGCCCGCGCCTTCGCCATGTGGGCGCTCGCCGCCGTCTTTCTGGTGGTGGCGCTGACCGACCATCCCTACCTGATGCTGGCCATGTTCGGCATCGAAGGCGTGTTGCTGTCCATCACCATGCTGGTCGGCCAGACCCACCGCACGCTGGCGGTGCCGGAGGCTTACCGCGCGCGGGTGTCGGCGATCAATGTGCTGGTGGCCAAGCTTGGCGGCATGCTGGGTCCGGCGCTGGCCGGCATCCTGCTGGCCAGCTGGTCGCTGGACGGCGTCTACCTGTTCTTCGCCGTGTTCCACCTGCTGACCGTGCCGCCGATGCTATTGCTGCCCGGAGTCAACCGCTTCCTCAATCTGAGCCACGAGGAAGTCAAGGACTGGTATCTGCGCCAACATCCCGAAGCCTTCGAACCCATCGCGCCGGCGGGCGGCAAGCTGAAGCAGCCTATATAAAACAAAACGGCGACCGAAATGGCCGCCGTTTCCGCATACATATATATAGAGTAGGGCGGGACTGGCTTAGAGCACGTAGCGCGCCAGGTCCTCGCGCTCGGCCACTTCGCCCAGCTTGCCGTCGACGTAAGCGCCGTCGATCCTGCACGCGCCGGACTTGGCGTCGAAGGCCACTTCCTCCAGCAGTTTCTCCATCACCGTGTACAGGCGGCGAGCGCCGATATTCTCGGTTTTCTCGTTCACCTGCCAGGCGATCTCGGCCAAACGCTGGATGCCGGAGTCCTCGAACGCCAGTTCCACGCCCTCGGTGGCCAACAGCGCCTGGTACTGGCGCGTCAGGCAGGCGTTGGTGCTGGTGAGGATGGCCTTGAAGTCATCGACCGACAGCGACGACAGCTCGACGCGGATCGGCAGGCGGCCCTGCAGCTCCGGAATCAGGTCGGACGGCTTGGACAGCTGGAAGGCGCCGGAGGCGATGAACAGGATGTGGTCGGTCTTCACCATGCCGTATTTGGTGGACACCGTGGTGCCCTCCACCAGCGGCAGCAGGTCGCGCTGCACGCCGGCGCGCGACACGTCGGCGCCGCTGTGGCCTTCACCGCGGCTGGTGACCTTGTCGATCTCGTCGATGAACACGATGCCGTTCTGCTCGACATTCTTCAACGCCTCGGCCTTCAGCTCTTCCTCGTTGACCAGCTTGGCGGCCTCCTCGTCGATCAACTGCTTGAAGGCGTCGGCCACCTTCATCTTGGCGGTCTGCTTCTTGCCGGCGCCCAGGCCCTGGAACATGCCTTGCAACTGGCTGGCGAAATCCTCCATGCCCGGCGGCGCCATCACGTTCATCTGGGCGGCCGGCGCGGCGATCTCCAGCTCGATCTCCTTGTCGTCGAACTTGCCCTCGCGCAGCATCTTGCGGAATTTCTGCCGGGTGGCGCCGTCCTCGTGCTTTTCCTCCACCGCCGGCTCCTCGGCGAAGAAGCCTGACGGCTGCTTGCGCGGCTGCGGCAGCAGCACGTCGAGGATGCGCTCTTCGGCGGCGTCCTCGGCGCGGGTGCGATTGCGCTTGATCGCCGCTTCGCGCGTGTCCTTGATCGCCACGTCCACCAGGTCGCGGATGATGGTGTCGACATCGCGGCCGACATAGCCGACCTCGGTGAACTTGGTGGCTTCCACCTTGATGAACGGCGCGCCGGACAGCTTGGCCAGGCGACGGGCGATCTCGGTCTTGCCGACGCCGGTGGGGCCGATCATCAATATGTTCTTGGGGGTGATTTCGCTACGCAGCGGCTCGGCCACCTGCTGGCGGCGCCAGCGGTTGCGCAGCGCGATGGCGACGGCGCGCTTGGCCTTGTGCTGGCCGATGATGTGCTGGTCCAGCTCGTGGACGATTTCCTGCGGGGTCATTTGCGTCATGACGATCTCCGCCCGGCCGCTGCGGCCGGGCCTTGCATTCGGGTTCAGGCCTCGTCGTCCGGGCCCAGGGTTTCGATCAGGTGGTTGTGGTTGGTGTAGATGCAGATGTCGCCGGCGATCTCCAGCGATTTCTTCACCACCACTTCCGGCGCGAGGTCGGTGTTTTCGAACAGCGCGCGCGCGGCCGACTGGGCGAAGGCGCCGCCGGAGCCGATGGCGGCGATGCCCTGCTCCGGCTCCAGCACGTCGCCGTTGCCGGTGATGATCAGCGTGTGGTCCTTGTCGGCGACGATCAGCATCGCCTCCAGCCGGCGCAGCATGCGGTCGGTGCGCCAGTCCTTGGCCAGCTCCACCGCCGACACCAAGAGGTTGCCCTGGTGCTTCTGCAGCTTGGCCTCGAAGCGCTCGATCAGCGTGAAGGCGTCGGCGGTGCCGCCGGCGAAGCCCGCCAGCACCTTGCCGCCGTGCAGCTTGCGTATCTTGCGCGCGGTGGCCTTGATCACGATATTGCCCAGGGTCACTTGCCCGTCGCCGCCCAGCGCCACGCGCTCGCCGCGACGGACCGAAACAATGGTGGTTCCGTCGAACTGCTGCATATTGGTATTCCAGTGTATGGCGGCCGGCGGTGTG
The DNA here is from genome assembly GCF_000007705.1 of Chromobacterium violaceum ATCC 12472. Taxonomy (NCBI): domain Bacteria; kingdom Pseudomonadati; phylum Pseudomonadota; class Betaproteobacteria; order Neisseriales; family Chromobacteriaceae; genus Chromobacterium; species Chromobacterium violaceum. The sequence goes on along the minus strand of NC_005085.1, from coordinate 417,357 downwards.
CCGGCCTTTGTCCTCAATATGCAGACGATCGCGGCGATTGCAAGCGCGCGGCGCCGCGGCGCCCGGCCACAGACTGGAAAATGAGAATTGTTTGTATTATCATTTCCGACATGAAATCCTCTCCTGTCCTGCAATATTCCGCCCTGGGCGGCGTGCTGGCCGCGCACGCGCTGGCATTGGCGCTGCTGAACGGCATGGCCGCGCGCCCGCAGACCGTCACCCCGCCCCAGGCGCTGCGGATGGAAATGATTTCGCTGGCGCCGGCCGAAAAGCCCGCCGTCGCGCCCAAGGCCGCCCCGGCGCCAGAACCTGTCAAACCCCAGCCTCAGGCCAAGCCCGCGCCGAGCAAACCGACGGTCCAGTCGAAACCGGCCCTGCAGCCGGCGAAAACCCAGGCCGACGCGCCGGCGCCGGCCAAGGCGATCAGCGCGGCGGCGGCTCCGGCCGCCCCGACGCCAGCCGCGGAGGCGCCGAAAAGCGCCGGCGGCAAGGCCGACAGCCGCGATCTGCCGGTCACCGAACCGCTGGCCCACGGCGGCTACCTGAACAATCCGGCGCCGGCCTATCCGACGGTATCGCGCGAGGAAGGCGAGGAAGGCACCGTGCGCCTGCGCGTCCACGTCAGCGCACAGGGCCTGCCGCAGGAGGTGTCGGTGCAAAGCAGCAGCGGCTTCCCGCGGCTGGACCGCGCCGCGCTGGCGGCCGTCAAGCGCTGGCGCTTCATCCCGGCCAAGCGCGGCGGCGAAGCCATCGCCTACCCCTTCATCGTGCCCATCGAATTCTCACTCAAGTCTGCCAATACATGAACGTACTGACCGTATTCCAACAAGGGGACGCCGTACTGATTTCGGTGTTCATGATCCTGATCCTGATGTCGGTGCTGACCTGGTACCTGATCATCGTCCGCGGCGTGCAGACCTTGTCCCTGCGCCGCGCCAACCGCGAGGCGGAAAACGCGCTGTGGGGCGCGGCCGACTGGCGCCAGGCCGAAGCCAGCCTGCAGCATAGCCAGGGCCAGTTCGCCAATCTGGCGCGCGCCGGCCTCGCCGCGCTGAAGCAATACCAGGGCCAGGCCGGCCGCGCGCTGGGCCAGGCCTGCGGCGTCGACGAGTTCCTGACCCGCGCCATCCGCAGGGCGCTGTCGCAGGAAATGGCGCGCCAGGAGTCCGGCCTGACCGTGCTGGCCTCGATCGGCTCCACCGCGCCCTTCGTCGGCCTGTTCGGCACCGTGTGGGGCATCTACCACGCGCTGGTGAACATCGGCCACGCCGGCCAGATGAGCATAGGCGCGGTCGCCGGCCCGATCGGCGAGGCGCTGGTGGCCACCGCCGCCGGCCTGGCCGCCGCCATCCCGGCGGTGCTGGCCTACAACGCGCTGACCCGCGCCCAGCGCGTGATGTCGCAGGAGCTGGACTACTTCGCCCACGACCTGCACGCCCAGTTGCTGACCCAGTCCGGAGACGGCCATGGCGTTCGGTAGCTTCAACCAGGGGCCGGCCGCGCCGATGGCCGAGCCCAACACCACGCCGCTGGTCGACGTGATGCTGGTGCTGCTGGTGGTGTTCATCATCACCACGCCGCTGCTGACCAACGCGGTCAAGGTGGACCTGCCGCGCGCCCAGGCCGCCGAGCACCAGGACAAGCCCGAGCAGATCCGCCTGGTGGTGGATGCCGCCGGCAAGCTGTTCTGGGATGACCAGCCGGTGGCCGAGACCGATCTGCCCGCCCGCTTCGCCGCAGCCGCCGCCGCCAATCCCAACGTCGAGCTGCACTTGTCCGCCGACAAGGCGGTGCGCTACGAAACCGTGGCCAAGGCGCTGGCCGCCGCGCAGCAGAACGGCGTAGGCAAGATAGGCTTCGTCACCGCCGCGCAGTAAAGCGCCGGACCTCCGCCCCGCCCCGATGCCAGAGGCGGGGCGCTCTTATCCCGCAGCCCTGGACGGCAGGTCTCTGCGGCGCGCCTGCCCTGGCCCGCCGCGCCGCAGCATGGCAATATCGTCCGCACGCCATCCATTCATCCCGCCGCGCCCGGCGCGGCGACAGCAACGGTCTCCATCACGATGTCACTCCGCTTTCCCCGACTCGCCCTGGCCGCCGCGCTCGCCTGCGCCGGCCAGGCCGCCCACGCCGTCCTGCAACCCGCCGCCGACGCGCCGCTGGCGCGCCGCTCCAGCACCGTCTGCCATCACCTCGCCGACAACGGCCTGGACTGCACCACGGAAAACCAGTTCACGATCCTGAAGCCGGCCGGCAAGGACCTGCTGTCGCGCATCGATTTCACCTACGCCGACACCGACAGCCTGGAAGTGCTGGACGGCGAAGTGCGCCAGCCGAACGGGCGCGTGGTCAAGCTGGACAAGTCGCAGGTGGAAACCCGCGCCGCGCCCAATCCCTACGCCGGCGTCAGCCGCGACAAGCAAACCTGGATCGCCTTCCCCGAGCTGGCGGTGGGCAGCGTGGTCAGCTACCGCGTCAAGCGCCGCATGGCCTCGCCGCCGCTGAGCCGCGAGCTGCTGTACCGGCTGGACTTCGACGCCGAACCCACCCGCAGCGACAGCTTCCGCTTCGAGCTCGACTCCCCCCGGCCGCTGCTGTGGCGCGGCGACAAGATGGACGACTTCAAGATCGACGCCAGCGCCGACGGCAAGCGCATCGTCGTCGAGCAGAAGGCGCCCCGCTACCTGAATTTCACCAACGAGTGGGACAACAGCGCGCTGCGCGGCTGGCCGCGGCTGAGCATCGCCACCAGCGACTCGCCGCAAAGCCATTTCGGCGTCTATGCCGAACGCTACAACCAGATCCTGTCCGCGCCGCTGCCGCCGGCCGCCGCCGCCGAAGTGGAGGCGCAGCGCGGCAAGCCCGCCGCCGAGCAGGTGGCCGCCTTCATGCAGCACATCAACGGCCATTACCGCTACCTGAACGACCAGCGGCTGGCCGAGCGCGGCCTGGTGCCGTTCACGCTGGCCGAGATCGAACAACACGGCTACGGCGACTGCAAGGACCTGGCCACGCTGCTGGCCGCGATGCTGCGCGCGTCCGGCATCGCCGCCGAGCCCACGCTGGTCTTCCGCGGCAACGACGCGCCGCGCCCGCTGCTGCCCGGCCTGGGCACCGTCAACCACATGATCGTCCGCGCCGTGGTGGACGGCAAAACCGAGTGGCTGGACCCGACCAATCCCTTCTTCGTCCCCGGCCGCATCATGCCGGACCTGCAGGACCGGGCCAGCTACCGCATCGGCGCCGACGGCCAGGTGCGCGAAGAGGCGATCCCGATGCAGGCGGCGACGCTGACCAGCCGCAGCGAGCGGGTGGAAACGCTGCGCCGCGACGGCAGCGCCGCCATCGCCATCCGCGGCGAAGTCTCCGGCTGGCCGCTGGTGCAGCTGGCGATGCAGGACCGCTACCAGGGCGCCGCCAGCTCCGACCAGAGCCTGTGCCGGGCCGTGAACAAGCAGCCGAAAGCCTGCAAGGTGGAGCGCCCCGCTACCGGCTTCCTGCAGCCGGCGCGCTACGCGGCGCGGATAGACAGCGTCGATCTGCGCGCGGTGGAGAGGATTTCCGGCCTCTACCTGTACGATCCCGGCCTGGAGCACGACTGGAACGGCTTCGACAGCTACCTGGCCAACGGCAACCAGGCCGACGTCTATCTCGGCGACGCCGAAACCGTCGAGCGCGCGGTGACGCTGCGCGGCGCCCGCGCCATCCAGCCGCCGTTCAGCTGCCAGGCGCGCTCGCGCTGGTTCGACCTGTCGCTGGAACAGCGCAAGACGCCCGACGGCATCCGCTACCAGTACCGGCAGACCCGCAAGGTGCGCTGGCTGAGCCGCGAGGAAATCGCCAGCCCCGAATTCATCCGCTTCAACGCCGAGGCGCGCGCCTGCGCGATCCAGGCGCGGCAGATCGTCAAGCTCTGAGCCGGGTGGCAATCGGCACAAAGGACGGCCCCGGCCGTCCTTTTTCACGCCGGTTTCATCTATAGATTCTTTAAACTGGAGCCGGGAAATTCAATAGCGACCACATGCAAGCCTTGCTGCGCGATGCGCATAGCATGACAATGGCGGATTGGCAGCCATACTACAAATAGCAAGGTCATAGAGAAGCAAACCATGGAACAGACCGCAACAGGCCGCGGCGGCGGACGCGAAGTGCAGCTGGCGCCGCACGAACTGATCGTCACCAAGACCGACCCCACCGGCCACATCACTTACGCCAACCGCGTGTTCATGCGCATCGCCGGCTACGCCGAACACCAGCTGCTGGGCCAGCCCCACAAGCTGATCCGCCACCCGGACATGCCGCGCGGCGCCTATCGCCTGATGTGGCAGACGCTGCAGGCCGGCCACGAATTCTTCGCGCTGGTAAAGAACGCCACCATAGACGGCAACTACTACTGGGTGCTGGCCAACGTCACCCCTGACTATGACCTCAAGGGCAAGCTGCAGGGCTATTACTCGGTGCGACGGCCGCCCAGCCGCGCCGCCATCGCCGCCATCGAGCCCATCTACGCCGAGATGCGCAAGATCGAGGCCGCCCACGGCAAGGCCGCCGCGCCCGACGCTTCGCGCGACTGGCTGCTGGCGCTGCTGGAAGAAAAAGGCTGCAGCTACCAGGACTTCATCCTGGAGCTGAACGCCGACGTGCTGAAAGCCAAAGGAGTCGCCGGATGAGTTCGCCGCGCAAACCCACCCCCTTCCTGCGCTCCCACCTGGCCTGGGTGCTGGGCGCCTTCAACCTGCTGGTGCTGCTGTCGATCCTCGACGACTACCTGTTCCCGCCGCTGGCCCACCATGCGATCAGCGTGCTGCTGATGGCGTCCACGCTGGCCCTGACCTGGTGGCTGTGGCAAAAGGGCGGCCGCATCTTCCTGCTGCTCAACACCTTGACCCGCCAGCTGGGCCTGGCCTGCAGCGGCGAGCTGCATCACCGCAGCACCCAGACCCGCGCAATGGGCGAAGTCGGCCAGGTGGCCTGGCAGCTGAACGACTTCCTGGATCTGGTGGAGACCTACTTCAAGGAAATCAACACCTGCTTCCAGGAAATCAGCCGGGGCAACTTCAACCGCAGGCCGCTGAGCCAGGGCCTGCCCGGCATCCTGTCCAGCTCGCTGGAGAGCGTCAACATCGCCATCCAGTCGATGGCGGACAACGACGGCTTCGTGCGCCGCAACCGGCTCTCCTCTCAGCTGGCCGCGCTGAACAACCCCCATCTGCGCCAGGACCTGGCCGGCAGCCAGCGCGACCTCGCCGCCATCAGCCAGGCGATGGACCAGGTGGCCCGCATCACCCGCGACAACGCCGACGGCGCCCGCGTCAGCCTGGACAGCGCCAACGAGCTGTCCGGCCACCTGGACACCATCGCCGGCAGCGTCAGCAGCATGGACACCGCCAGCCAGATGCTGGCCCAGGAATGGCAAGGCATCGAGACTTCTCTGGCCGACATCTCCGCCATCGCCGACCAGACCAACCTGCTGGCCTTGAACGCCGCCATCGAGGCGGCGCGCGCCGGCGAAACCGGCCGCGGCTTCGCCGTGGTGGCCGACGAGGTGAGAAAACTGGCCGAACGCAGCAAGAGCACCGCCCACCAAGTGCAGGGCGTGCTCGAGTCGCTATCCAGCCGCATCGGCGACATGCAGGCCCAGGCCAGCGCCGCCGGCGGCGTGGCGGGCGAGGTGCAGTCGTCGGTGGACTCGTTCCGCCAGCGCTTCTCCAGTCTGGCCGAGCAATCCGACCTGGTGCTGCAGCAGGTCAGCGCCGTGCAGCAGAAATCGCAGACCTCGCTGCAGAAAGTGGGCCACGTGATCTACAAGCAGAGCGCCTACCACGCGATCGAGGAGGCGCAGGAAGCGCCCCCGGCTCTGGAGCTGGAAGCCTGGCTGGAAGGCGATGGCGCGGCGCTGTTCGGCAGTGCCGCCCAGAACCTGCGGCCGCCGCTGCTGCAACTGCGCCAGCAGGTGGACGCCGCGCTGCGCGCCGCCAGCCAGAACGGCCAGCTCGACGAAGCCGCCATCGTCGCCAGCATGCGCGCGGTGGAACAGGCCAGCCAGAAGCTGCAATCGGGCCTGGAGGAGCTGGGCGGCCGCTGAGCCTGCGCCGTCTATCCCAAAAGCCGGGCATGCCCGGCTTTTTTCATGCCCGGGCGACCAGCCTGGGCCAGCGTCAGTGCCGGCTGGGCAGCCGATAGCGCAGCAGCCAGAAATGCTCCCGCCGCATCAAGGCGATCTCGGCCGCGCCATAAGGCGCCAGCAGGATGCGGAATTCCGCCTCGGTCGGAAAATTCTTCAACACCCGGCTCTGCCCGCCGTCGTGGCGAGGCCGGCTCTGGTAGCCGTTGCCTTCGCTGTCGTACTCCACCACCGGGAATTGCCCGCCCTGGGCCTCGCTGTTGTCCAGCAGGATCACCGTCGCGCCGGGCGCCAGGCAGCCGTGCAGCGCGGCCAGCGCCCCCTCGCGCCGCTGCCTGGGCAAGTGGGAAAACCACAGGCCGGCGAACACCGCGTCGAAGGGCTGGGCCGGCCGCGGCAGCGTCTCCACCTCCCCCACCGCGAACGCCACGCCGCCCACGCCCGGCCGCTGCCCGGCCAGCGCCAACGCGCCCGCCGATACGTCCAGCGCCTGGTAGGCGCGCGCCGCCGGCGCCAGGTACTGCGTCCAGTAGCCGCTGCCGCAAGCCAGCTCCAACACTCTGCGGCCAAAAAACTGCGGCGGCAGCCAGCGTCGCAGCCAGGCCAGATCCAGCGCCCGCTCCGGCTGCTCGTAAACCGTATCGTAGAAAGCCACGCGCTCGGCGTAGCCGTCGTCGTCCCTATCCATCATCTCTCCGCTGGCCTCCCTGAAACCCCGTCAGCATATCACCATCCCTCACCCTCATCTCGATAACATTAATACGTAAATACAACACGTATTTCATTATAAAAATAATATTTGAACTTCAACTCTAGACCTAATCGATAATCAAACCATAGGGAAGCCACCCAAAAATCGGGTCAGGCAAAGCGCGGCCGGTGGCCATCCAGGCTCGCCCAACGGCGGCGGCGGCAAAAAACCCGCCGACAGAAACGGCGGGCCGAGGGAGCACGCTTCGGCGAACCCGCCGCCATCGCGACGGGCCGCCTGTCCGGTGATCAGAAGAAGCCGAGCTTGTCTTCGGCGTAGCTGACCAGCAGGTTCTTGGTCTGCTGGTAGTGTTCCAGCATCATCTTGTGCGTTTCGCGGCCGATGCCCGACTGCTTGTAGCCGCCGAAGGCCGCGTGCGCCGGATAGGCGTGATAGCAGTTGGTCCACACCCGGCCGGCCTCGATGTGGCGGCCCATGAAGAAGGCGGTGTTCATGTCGCGCGTCCACACGCCGGCGCCCAGGCCGTACAGCGTGTCGTTGGCGATGGCCAGCGCCTCGTCGCGGTCCTGGAAGGTGGTCACCGACACCACCGGGCCGAAGATCTCCTCCTGGAAGATGCGCATCTTGTTGTGGCCGTGGAACACGGTGGGCTGGATGTAGAAGCCGCCCGCCAGATCGCCGTCCAGCTGCGCGCGCGCGCCGCCGGCCAGCACCTTGGCGCCTTCGTCGCGGCCGATGGCGAGATAGCTCTGGATCTTGTCCATCTGCTCCTGCGACGCCTGCGCGCCTATCATGGTCGCCGGGTCCAACGGGTTGCCCTGCTTGATCGCCGCGACGCGGGCCAGCGCCTTTTCCATGAAGCGGTCATAGATGGACTCGTGGATCAGCGCGCGGCTGGGGCAGGTGCACACCTCGCCCTGGTTCAGCGCGAACATCACGAAGCCCTCGATCGCCTTGTCGAGGAAGGCGTCGTCCTTGGCGGCGACATCGCCGAAGAAGATGTTCGGCGACTTGCCGCCCAGCTCCAGCGTCACCGGGATCAGGTTCTGGCTGGCGTACTGCATGATCAGCCGGCCGGTGCCGGTCTCGCCGGTGAAGGCGATCTTGGCGATGCGCTTGGAGCTGGCCAGCGGCTTGCCGGCCTCGACGCCGAAGCCGTTGACCACGTTGAGCACGCCCGGCGGCAGCAGGTCGCCGATCAACTCCATCAGCACCAGGATGGACAGCGGCGTCTGCTCGGCCGGCTTCAGCACCACGCAGTTGCCGGCGGCCAGCGCCGGCGCCAGCTTCCATGCCGCCATCAAAATGGGGAAATTCCACGGGATGATCTGGCCGACCACGCCCAGCGGCTCGTGGAAATGATAGGACACGGTATTGGCGTCGATCTCGCCCAGGCTGCCTTCCTGCGCGCGAACGCAGGAGGCGAAATAGCGGAAGTGATCGATGGCCAGCGGAATGTCGGCGGCGCGGGTCTCGCGGATCGGCTTGCCGTTGTCCCAGGTTTCCACCTCGGCCAGCAGCGCCAGGTTGGCCTCCATGCGGTCGGCGATCCTGTTCAGCGCGATGGCGCGCTCAGTCACCGGCGTGTGGCCCCAGGCATAGCGGGCGGCATGGGCGGCGTCCAGCGCCAGCTCCACGTCCTGCTCGTCCGAGCGGGGAATCTCGCACAAGGGTTTGCCGGTGATCGGCGTCACGTTCTCGAAGTAGCGGCCGTTGACCGGCGGCACCCAGCGGCCGCCGATGTAGTTGGCGTAACGCGATTTCAGTTCGAATCCCGGCTTCAGGCTTTGCATCGCAGTCTCCTCGTCAAATGATGGCGGTGCGTCCAGCGGACCCAGCCCTTAGCGCAAGGCGCATGCCAGGGAAAATCCATATTGCATGGCAACATCCTCCTTCCCCCGGCAGGCCGGCGCATTCCGCCGCGGCATGCGGCGGCGCAGCAAACAACTGGAAAATCAGCCGCTTGCCAGCGCGCGAAAAGCGGCCATAATCGGCGGCATTCCCCTCGCAAACCGTCGCAGGCCGGCACAGCTGTCCCGCCCCCGCGCGACACCTCGCCGGAGCCGAGCATGAAGCCCACCGCCCGCCTGCCGCTGGATGAAATCCGCCGCCGCTTCTTCTCCGACCAGCCCTTGCCCGGCCAGGCGCTGCCGCCGTCCATCCTGCATTCCTGGCAGCGCTGCCGCGGCCTGGGGCTGCCCGCCGGCGGCCGCGGCGGCGATCGGCTGACCGACGGCGAGCTGCGCGAGCGGCGCGATGCCAGCGCGGCCTGGCTGGAGCCGTCGCGGCCGGCGCTGGCCGGACTGTTCGAACAGGTCAGCGCGCAGGGACTGGCGCTGGTGGTCGCGGACCGGAACGGGTGGATACTGGATCAGAGCGGCGACATCGGCTTTCTCGACAAGGCCGAGCGGCTGGCGCTGACGCCGGGCATGGACTGGAGCGAGGCCGCGCGCGGCACCAATGCGATCGGCACCGCGCTGGCCGCGGCCGACAGCGTGCTGGTGCGCGGCGCCGAGCACTACCTGGAACGCAACCGGGCGCTCAGTTGCGCCGCCAGCCCGCTGTTCGGCCCCCAGGGCCAGCTGCTGGGGGTGCTAGACATCAGCGGCCCCGGCCGCAAGCTGGGCGACGCGCAGCGGCTGGCGCTGCAGGCCGCCCGCGCGCAGATCGAGGCGCGGCAGCTGGAGGACGCCGCCCGCCATGGCTGGCTGTTCCGGCTCCACGCCGATCCGCGTTGGCTGGACAGCCCCGCCGCCTGCCAGCTGGCGTTCGACGGCGACGGCCGGCTGCTGGCCGCCAATCGCGCCGGTCTGACGCTGTGCGGACTGGAACCGGGCGACTGGCAGCCGCGCCACTTCGCCGCGCTGTTCGGCCAGAGCCTGGAGCATTGGCTGGAGCGCCACGGCCAGGCGGCCGGCCTGCTTAGCCTGGGCCAGCAGCGGCTGTCTGCCCGGCTGCGGCCGCCGCCATCCCGCCGTCCGTCCGCGCCCGCGCGCGCGGCGTTGCCCAGCGCCCCGCGCGCGTCTTCCGCCCCCGGACTGGACGGCCTGCCGGACTGGCTGTTTCCCACCGCGCTCAAACTGCTGGAAGCCGATATCCCGGTCTTGCTGCTGGGCGAAACCGGCACCGGCAAGGACAGGCTGGCGCGCGCGCTGCACCAGGCCGGCAGCCGGCGCGGCGCGCCCTTCGTGGCGGTCAACTGCGCGGCGATACCGGAAGGGCTGGTCGAGGCCGAACTGTTCGGCTACCAGCCCGGCGCCTACACCGGCGCCAGCCGCCAGGGCAGCAAGGGACGGCTGCGCGAGGCCGATGGCGGCGTGCTGTTCCTGGATGAAATCGGCGACATGCCGCTGAGCCTGCAGGCGCGGCTGCTCAGGGTGCTGCAGGACCGGGAAGTGACGCCGCTGGGCGGCGGGCCGGCACACAGGCTGGACATCCGGCTGATCTGCGCCACCCACCGCGACCTGCGCGCGCGCGTGGACGACGGCGGCTTCCGCGCCGATCTCTACTACCGGCTGTGCCACTATCCGCTGCGGCTGCCGCCGCTGCGCGAGCGCGGCGACGTCGCGGCCATCGCCCAGGCCATGCTGGACGGCCTGGGCGCGGGCCGGCGCGGCATCTCGCTGACGCCGGAGCTGGCGCGCGCGCTGCGCGGCTACCGCTGGCCCGGCAATCTGCGCGAGCTGTCCAATCTGCTGGCCACGCTGCTGGCGCTGGCCGACGACGGCGCGGCGCTGGACGTCGAACACCTGCCCGCCGACCTGCGCGATGACATGGCGGCGCAGGGGCATGCGGTGGCGGACAACGCCATCGCCGAGCTGCTGCGCCGCTGCGGCGGCAACGCCAGCGCGGCGGCGCGGGCGCTGGGCATCAGCCGATCGACGCTGTACCGGCGGCTGGGCAAGACTTCCAAGTAACCGCTGCCGCAAATAATCAGCCCGAAAGCGCGCCCGCTCAGCTGCGCGGCAAGGCATGCCGCCGCTCATGCGCCAACAACCATTGCTTGCGTGCCAAGCCACCGCCATAGCCAGTCAGCGAGCCATCCGTTCCCAACACCCGATGACATGGCACCACGATGGCCACTCGGTTGGCTCCATGGGCGCGCGCCACGGCCCGCACCGCCTCCGGCCTTCCCAGGCTCTCCGCCTGGTCGGCATAACTGGCTATTTCGCCGTATGGAATGGTTTGCAGGGCCTGCCAAACTGACTTTTGAAACTCGCTGCCGGGCATATCCAGCGCCAGATTGAACTGGAAGCGCGTACCGGCGAAATATTCCCCCACTTGGCGCTCAGCCTGACGTGTGTGCTGATTTTCACCGGCAAGGATGCGCGCCTGCAGCAGCCGTTGCAGATCGTGGAACTCGGTTTCCAGCGTCTTGCGATCGACAAACGCCATCAGGCAAACGCCGCGCTCGCTAGCGCAGACGAACATCGGCCCCAAAGGCGTAGTGAAGCGGTGGATGCGGATGATCTGAGCAGCGGCAGTGGGCGCGCATCCGGTCAATTTCTTGCAGGTGTAGCCAAAGCCGCTGAGAGAGTCATAGCCGCAGTCGAGCGCAGCATCGGTGGCGCAACGGCCGCCCTTGAGCTCCTCCAAAGCCATATTGATGCGCACGGAGCGCTGGAAAGCATGGAAACTCATGCCATAGTGCTGCTGAAACCAGCGCCTGACCCGCTCCGGACGGCATCCAAGCAATCTGAGCCCGTCATCGCTCAGACGCGCCTTCGGGTGTTGGCGCAACCAAGCGATCGCCGCGGCGACGTCAGAAGGCGCGGTATGGGCATTTTCGCTTGGCCTGCAAACCTTGCAGGGCCGGTAACCGGCATCAAGCGCGTCTTTCAAATCGGTGTAGAACACCACATTTTCCCGCTTAGGCTTGCGCGCTCGACAGGTGGCGATGCAAAACACGCCCGTGGTCTTCACGCCCACGTAGAAAATACCGACATGATCCGCCGCGCGCTCCAGCAAGGCGCGATAGAACGTGTCAATCTGCCGGGGGTCAGTGACCCGCATGGTCGAATACTGCCTGAAACGATTGCGCGCTCTTCACCGCCCCCAAAAGCTGCCCCAGGGTTTGCTGCATGCGCTCATACAAGAAATTACCCATGCTGATGCGTTTGACGCCCAGCTTTGACAGCGCCTGAAACGATGGCAAATCGGGCATGCACATCACGTTCAAGGGCAAAGGCACCGCTGCCGCAATCGCGGCGATATCCAGCTCGCCCGTCACGCCGGGCACAAATAAACCATCGGCGCCGCTAGCGGCATAAAGCCCGCTGCGCACGATGCTCTCTTGGCATGCGTTTTCCCTTCCCAAAAGATAAGCATCGGTGCGCGCATTCAGGAACATCTCAACGCCGACCGCCAGCAAGCCGGACCGTATCTCGCGCAAGCATCGGGAAAATGCTTCAGCCTCAACCATCTCTCGGCGATCATTGCGCACCACGCTATCTTCCAGATTGACCCCCACTACGCCCAGAGCAGCCAATTTTTGCAAGTTCGCCACGATAGCCTCGGCGCTCTCCCCATAGCCCGCCTCCAAATCAACGGTCAGCGGCAAGCTGCTTGCCGAGCGCAGACGGGCGACTAGCGCAATAAGCTCGGCGAAGCCCATCGCCTCGCCATCGGAATAGCCCAGCATATCCGAGATGGCCGCGCTGGAAGTACCGATGGCGGCATAGCCTGCCGCCTCCGCCAGGCGCGCGCTGGCAGCGTCCCAAACGTTGGCGAGCAGTAACGGTTCGGCTTGACGATGCAGTTGGGCAAAATCCACGGAAGGCTCCTGTATTGAATACAGGCGCCAGTATGTCCGCCGGGCTTTCCCCTCCACAACCGAAAACTGGACAAGCATTTTTCTTGGCCTGCCATAGCAAGCATGTACGGAAACCTGCGCGCAAACGCTACTGATCGCGCCAGCAATGTCCGGGGCCAAAACGCATGGCCGCCCATGAAAAAACGGCGAGGAGACATGCTCTTCGCCGTTTTTTTGGGTTTCCGATTCAATCAGAAGCCGAAGGCAGCCAATTCTTCCGCCGTCAGATGCCGCCACTCGCCGACCGGCAAGTCGCCGAGCACGATGGCGCCCAGGCTCTCGCGGTGCAGCGCCTCGACGCGGTTGCTGGCCGCCGCCACCATCCGCTTCACCTGGTGGTACTTGCCTTCGGTAATGGTCAGCAGGATGGTGTGCGGATCGATCTGCTCGACGCTGTCGGCGGCGAACTCGCGCGCCTCGTCGTTGAGGTAGACGCCGCTCTGCAGCTTGGCGATCAATTCCGGCGTCGCCTCGTGCTTCAGCGTGACGCGGTAGACCTTGGGCACCAGCTTCTTCGGCGAGGAGAGCGCGTGGATGAACTGGCCGTCGTTGGACAGCAGGATCAGGCCGGTGGTGTCCACGTCCAGCCGCCCCACCGCGCTGACGTCCAGCCTGGCGAACTGATCCGGCAGCAGCCGGTAGACGCTGGGGTGGCACTGCGGCTTGTGCGAGGTCTCGTAATTGGCCGGCTTGTGCAGCAGGAGGTACAGCGGGCCGGTCACCAACGGCCACGGCTCGCCGTCCACCGCCAGGCTGGCGATGTCGGCCAGCTCGAACTGGGCGCGGTAGTCGTCCACCACCTCGCCGTTCACTTCCACCAGCCCGTATTCGATCAGCTGGCGGCATTCCTTGCGGCCGCCGAAGCCTTGTTGTTGCAACAGTCGATAGAGTTCCATGGCCGGATGGTAGCACGCGCGCCGCGCGCCCGCCGGCTTGCCTGCGGCGGCAGGGGACGCCATAGTCATCTGGAGCGGACTGAGCGAAAGATAGCGGCATGCCTTATCCGAGATACGCGCTGCACAGCCTGGGCTGGATGCGTTACCAGCGGCGGCGCATCCAGCGCGCGGCCCTGTTCAGCGCCTTGCTGTTCGCGCCGGCGGCGGGGCTGACGCTGGCCGGACATGGCGGAGGGGTATTCCTGTTCGCGCTGGCGGCCAACTACAGCGCGCTGTGCATGATGCTGGCGCGCCGCTTGCAGCCGCTGTCGCTGCTGGCGATACCGGGCCTCTATCTCGCCGGCCGCCTGTGCGCCGGCCAACCGGCCGTCATGCTGGCCTTGCTGGCGGCGGGGCTGGCGCTGCAGGCGCTGAGCGCGCGCCGCGGCCTGCACAAGGGCGTGCAGTTCTGGCTGTTCGCGCTGCTGTTGGGCAATATGACGCCGGCGGCGGCGATTCCGCCGTGGCAGGAAGCGGCCTGGATGCTGCTGGGCGCAGGCTACGGCGGCGCGCTGGCCCGGCTGGGGCTGCAGGATTGGTTCCGCGTGCTGCCGGCGGCTTGCGCCGCCGACGCGCGCCGCTACGCCTGGCATCTGCTGCCCTGGGGCATCCTCGCCTGGCTGGCCGGCGGCTGGATGCGCAGCGCCCACGCGTGGTGGCTGCCTATCGCCGCCGTCGCCATCCCGGACCCGTCGCCGGACCAGATGTTGTGGCTGGCGCGCGAGCGGGCGATAGGCACGCTGGCCGGCGCGCTGCTCAGCGGCCTGCTGTACTGGACGCTGCGCGCGCTGGAAGCGCCGCCGATCTGGCATGTGCTGGCGCTGGCCTTGCTGCAGATGGCGATGCTGGTCGCGATGCGGCACAGCTTCCGCGTCTTCGTCGCGCTGCTGACCGCGCTGGTGCTGACGCTGCTGCCGCCCGGCCAGCTGGCCAGCGGCGCGCTGGAGCGGGTGGAGGACACGCTGGTCGCCGCGCTGCTGTTCGGGGCGCTGGCGTGGTTCCTGCGTCAGCGCCGGCCGGGGGCTCAGGACAGCAGCGACTGAAGCCGCGCGGCGACGCAGACCCGATCGCGGCCTTGCCGCTTGGCCTGGTACAGGGCCTCGTCCGCCGCCCGCACCACGCTCTCGGCGTCGCTGCCATGCAAGGGACACAACGCGAGGCCGATCGACAGCGTCACCGCCAGCGAATGGCCCAGCGCCTCCATCGGCCGCTCGCCCACCGCGCGCCGCAGCCCCTCGGCCTTGGCGTAGGCCGCCTCCAGCGTGGCGCCGGGCAGCAGCACGAAAAACTCCTCGCCGCCATAGCGGCAGACGATGTCGCCGCTGCGGAAGTGGTCGCTCAGGCAGGCCCCCAGCGCGGTCAGCACCGCGTCGCCGCAGCGGTGGCCATAAGTGTCGTTGATGCGCTTGAAATGATCGGCGTCCACCATCAGCACCGCCACCTCGCGATGCAGGGCCAGCATGTGGGCCAGCACCCGCGGCAGGATGTCGTCCAGGTGGCGGCGGTTGAACAGGCCGGTCAAGGGATCGCGCAGCGCCTGCTCGCGCAGGCCCTGCTGCAGCAGCTCGATCTCGCGCAGATGGCTGCGCAGCGCGGCGTTGGCGTCCTGCAGGCTCTGCTCCAGCCGCTTGCGCTCGCTGATGTCGTTGACGCCGTTGATCACGTACCAGGTCTCGCCGCTTTGCACCAGCTCGCAGGACACCAGCGCCCAGAATGGGCGGCCGCCCGCATCGCGCAGCCTCACTTCGCGGTCCCGCACCGCGCGTCCCTCCAGCAGCGCGCGCGCCACCTTCTCGCGCTCGGCCGGTTCGGCGTAGAAATCCTGCACCCGCAGCGGCCGGTCCGGACGCAGCCTGGCGCCGAACAGCTCCTCGGCGCGGGCGTTGGCATAGATCAGCTCCCCGCCGGCCAAGCGGTTCATCGCCAGCGGGAACGGCGCGGCGTCAGCCATCAGCCTGAGCCTCGCCTCGCTTTCCGCCAGCTGCCGGGTGCGCTCGGCCGACTTGGCTTCCCGTCCCCGCTTGGCCAGCAACAGATCGCGCTCGACGCCGCGGCGCTCGGCCAGCAAGGCGCCGAACGCCAGCAGCGTCGCCGACTGGACGATGCACAGAACGGCCACATTCAACAACCCATGGCCGGCATCGCCTGTCGCCAGCGCGCCCTGTCCCAGCCTGACGCCGGCCAGCGCCGACGCGACGATGGCAAGCGACAGCGCGTGCGCCAGCAGCAGGCGGCCATGAAACGCCAGCCACAGCAAGGGGAGAATCAACAGGATCGGCAGGAGGGCGCGGTCCCCGCCGCGGCCGTCGGCGACGACGCCCAGCCACAGCGCCAGTCCCAGCGTCGCCGCCGCCGCGAACACCGTTTGCGGCCGGAGTCTTCTCCCTGTCGGCATGCCGGCCAGCAACAGGAGCGGCGTCAGCGCCAGCACGGCGGCCAGGTTGCCCAGCCAGGCTCGACACAGCTCGGCCAGCCATTGCGCGGACGCTTGGCCATGCGCCGGCAGCATCGCGAACAGCCGGCCCAAGGCCGCCAGAGCGCTGGCCAACAGCGCCGGGCCGCCCAGGAAGGCCAGCGCCCCCGCCAGGTTTTGGAACGGCCGCCGCCGGGTCCGCGCCGCGGATGCGCCCAGCAGCGCCGCAGACGCGCCGCTGGCGCTCAGCAGCAGGATGCCGGCCCATCCCGGCCCGGGCTCGCGCCAGGCCAGCCAGCCCATGCCCACGACCAGGCCGGGCCACAGCCCCGCTCCGCCCCGCAGCAGCAGCGCCAGCGCGAACGGCAGGCCCAGCTGCTGCAAACCGGCCTGTTCCGCCGGCAGGCACAAGCCCAGCAGCAGCCCGCCTCCGCCGCAGCCGGCGGCCGCCGCCAGCTGCCCGGCCAACGTCCTCCCCCAACGGTGCCAGGGACTTGCGTCTGGCGGCATTCCATTTTCCATACCGCGGCGCTCCGTATCATCTGATTGGCATGTCAGATTAGACCGAGCGCGCCGGCAAATCCATCGCCGCCGCTTTCCGCCCTCAGCCTTCGGCGCCAGACGGCTGTTCCGCGTCCCGCAGACGCTGCCGCGCGCGCTCGAACGCGTGTTCAGGCGTCGCGTCGCCCGCCTCCGCCAGGCACAGGCCGGCGCGCAACGCGATGTACGCGCCGTCCGGCAGCCCGGCTTCGCCCAGCCCCGCGTCGAGCATCGTCCGGATGCGGGCCAGCACCAGCTGCGCCTCGGCCTCGCCGGACTCGGGCAGCAGCAGGCCGAACTCATGCCGCGACAGGCGGCCGGCGATGTCGCTTTCCCGCACCGCGGCGATGATGGCCTGGGCGACGATGCGCGTCAGCATCTGGCCCACCAGCTGGCCATAGGACCGGCGCAGCCGGCTCGGATCGTCGACCGCCAGCAACACCGCGGTCAGCGGCTTGCCCTGGCGGAACGCCAGCTGCATGCTCTTGGCGCCGACATCGAAGAACATCTGGCGGTTGAACAGGCTGCTGCCCTCGTCCGACACCACCATCCGGTACAGGGCCTCGCTGCGGATGTGGCGCGCGGTGATGTCCTGCTGCAGCGCGGCGAAATGGCTGAGTTCGCCGCTCTCGTCAAACAGCGGCAGCAAATGCAGGCGAGTCCAGTACGGCGTGCCGGAGCGATGGTAGTTGAGCAGCTCCACCGTGGTCTCCCTGCCGTCGCGCAGCGCGACGCTGAGCTGCAGCAGCGCCGAGGGATCGGTCAGCGGGCCCTGCAGCACGCGCGGCGAACGGCCCAGCAGCTCGCCCGCCTCATAGCCGCTCAGCCGGCACATCGCCGGATTGACGTAAACGATGATGGGACCGGGCAGCTGCAATGGCGCCACCTCGGTCACCATCACCGCGTCCTGGGCGTGGTCGACGATCTGGCGGAACAGGTTGAGCTGGAATGGCATGGCGTCGGCCCGCGGCGATCAGGATCATGATTTATTGATAGCAGCGCCGGCCGTTCGGCTCCAGCATGGCGCCGGCTTGTTTATATTACGAGAATCATCTGAACCATCGGGAGACGGCATGCGTTATCCGGATACGCACAAGGCCCAGACCCGCCGACGCATCGTGGCGATGGCGGCGCTGCGCTTCCGCGCCGAGGGCCTGTCCAGCGTCGGCATCGCCAACTTGATGGCCGACCTGGGCCTGACCCACGGCGGCTTCTACGCCCATTTCGCCGGCAAGGACGAACTCGTGGCCGCCGCCTGCGCCGAGGCGCTGCGGCAGATGGCGGATCAATGGCGCTCGCGGCTGGAGCGAAGCGAGGACGGCGGATGCCTGGCCGCGCTGGCCGAACACTACCTGAGTCCCGCCCATCGCGACTTCCCCGACTCCGGCTGCGCGGCGGCCGCGCTGGCCGGCGAGATCTCGCGCCAGGACGCGGGCGTGCGCCGATCGTTCGCAGCCGGCCTGGAGCCGCTGCTGGCGCTGCTGGACGAGGCCAGGCTCAGGGACGGCTCGGGCCCGTCGCCCGAGGCCAGCCTGGCGCTGATGGTGGGCGCGCTGCTGCTGGCGCGGGCGGTGCCCGACGCCGGCCTGTCGCAGCGTTTCCTGAACGAGGCGCGCGCGGCGCTGCGCGCTCAGGGAGAATAGCCGCGCGGCTGCAGGCAGGCCTCGCGCGTTTCCTGCAGCAGGCGCTCGAAGTCGCCGCTGTCCTGCAAGACCTTCAAGCCGCGGTTGAAGCGTTCGACCAGCTCCTTGCCGCGCGCGTGCTTGCGCCAGATCACCACGTGCAGCGGCGCCGACCAGAACGATCGGTTCTGCGCCTCCAGCTGCGTCCCCTGTACCGGCGGGAAATGATGGGCGATCAGGTAGCGGCCGACTTCCAGATCGATGGGAAACAGGTCGATGCGTCCGGCCAGCAGCTTGCGCAAATTGACCAAGTCGTCGGGGGCGCTGTCCACCGCCAGCGTGCCGTTTTTCGCCTGAGCGTCGAAATCGTCGGAATAATAGTTGCCGACCGTGACGCCGACCCGGGCGCCCTTGAGGTCGGCCCAGCGGCTCCAGTCCAGCCTGTGGCTCTTGCGCTGGTAGAACACCATGCGCGCCGACAGCACCGGCAGCGTGTACAGGAGGTCGCGCTTGCGCTCTTCCGTCGGCGCCCAGCCGAAGCTGCCGTCGACCTGGCCGTTGCGCGCCGACTGCAGAGTGCGGTTGTTGGGATAGTAGCGAAAGGAGACGTCGACGCCGCCGCGGGCGAAGGCTTCCTTCACCAGCCGCGACAGGATGCCGTCGTAAGGCAGTTCCTGGCCCATGTACGGGGGCCACTCCTGATTGGAGAGGGTGATCTTGAGGCGTTGGGCAGCCTCAACCGGAGCCGCCAGCAGCGCGGCCCAGCTCAGGATACCCAGCGCCAAGCCGTGGTATCGCATCGTATTCCCGATCTTGCAAAATGCCCGGAGCCGTCCTTTTTTTATATGCTGCGGACAGTCTCCAGGCGAGCATAACCGTCAATGCGATATGCATCAATGCGAACCTTTTCGGTGCAATTCACACCGAGGGCGCGCTCAGCGGTTTTTCGGCGGACTGAACAGCGCGGACTTGGCCGCCGCCGGCTTGGCGGCGCGGCCGCCCTGGCCGGCGCCCTGCCCCTGGCGCGGACCGCCGTTGCGGCCATGGCCGGCCGGCTTGCTTTCGGTCTGGTGGCGCGGCTTGGCCGGCGCGTTGCGCGGCTGGCCCTGCCCCTGGCCGTGGCGCTGGCCTTGTCCCTGGCCGCCGCGTCCCTGGCCTTGTCCGCGGCCGCGCGCGCCGCCGCCCATCGGAATCGGCTCCGGCTTGACGTTGAGGTCGGCCTCGAAGCCCGGCACGGTGAAGCGCTCGATCGACATCTTGATCAGCTTCTCGATGTCGCGCAGGAAGCTGAACTCGTCGACGCACACCAGCGACAACGCTTCGCCCGGGCTGCCGGCGCGGCCGGTGCGGCCGATGCGGTGCACGTAGTCTTCCGGCACGTTGGGCAGCTCGAAATTGACCACGTGCGGCAGCTGGTCGATGTCCAGGCCGCGCGCGGCGATGTCGGTGGCCACCAGTACCTGCAATTCGCCGCTCTTGAAGTCGGCCAGCGCGCGGGTGCGCGCGTTCTGGCTCTTGTTGCCGTGGATGGCCGCGGCCGGGATGCCGATCTTGTCCAGCTTCTCCGCCAGGCGGTTGGCGCCGTGCTTGGTGCGGGTGAACACCAGCACCTGGAACCAATTCTGCTCGCGGATGAGATGGATCAACAGCTCGGTCTTCTTGTCGCGGTCAACTAGGTGTACCTTTTGGCTCACCAGTTCGTTGGTGGTGTTGCGGCGCGCCACCTCCACCAGCTTGGGGTTGTCCAGCAGCTTGTCGGCCAACGCCTTGATCTCGTCGGAGAAGGTGGCGGAGAACAGCAGGTTCTGACGCTGGGCCGGCAGCTTGGCCAGCACCTTCTTGATGTCGTGGATGAAGCCCATGTCCAGCATGCGGTCGGCCTCGTCCAGCACCAGGATTTCCACGCCGGACAGGTCGACGGTCTTTTGGCCGACATGGTCCAGCAGGCGGCCCGGCGTCGCCACCAGGATATCCACCGGCGCGCGCAGCGCCTTGATCTGGGGATTGATGTTGACGCCGCCGAACATCACCAGCGACTTCAACGGCAGGTATTTGCTGTAAGTGCGCACCGACTCTTCCACCTGGGCGGCCAGTTCTCGGGTGGGGGTCAGCACCAGCGCGCGCGGACGGCCGGCGTGATGGCTGGGCGAGCACATCAGCAGCTGCAGCAAGGGCAGCGTGAAGCCGGCGGTCTTGCCGGTGCCGGTCTGGGCGGCGGCCAGCAGATCGCCGCCTTGCAGCACTTGCGGGATGGCCTGGGCCTGGATAGGGGTCGGCGTGGTATAACCGGTGTCGGCGACCGCGCGCAGCAGCGGGTCGGCCAGGCCGAGGTCGGCGAAGGTAAGATCGGACATAATATGCTCCTGCGACGGCCCATCGCAGGAACTGCGACCAATCCAGGCTGACGGGAAAAAGAAGTTTGGCTCGATGATGAGAAAGGCGCGCGGGACTGGTACTCGCACGAAGCGCCGAAGTTTACAGCCAATCTCCGGCATTGGGAACTCGCCGCCGCGAATGGCCGCCAAAAGCCGACACCGACAACGAATCGGCTCGCTATAATACGCGTCGTACTCAAGGATAGATTATGCCCGTAGCCCCATCTCGGCTGATAGGCTTGTTTCTGCTGCTGCCCGCGTTGGCCCTGGCCAACAAGAACGGCCCTGCCTCGCGCGCAGGCGGCGAGGGAAATCCGCCGCCGGCCGCCGCCGCCGTCCTGCCGCCGGTGGCCACCGACTTCCACTGCGACCAGCCCGCCAACATGGTGGAAAGCATGGTATGCCAGGATGACGGTCTGACCCGACTGGACAACCGGCTGGAAAAGGTCTACTCCCAGGCGCTGAGCCAGGCCGAACAAAGCCGCAGCGGCGCCCAGGCCAAGCTGATCGCCGAACAGAAACGCTGGGTGAAGAGCCTGAAGGATTGCCTGAAGGACGAGGATCCCCACATGTGCCTGGGCGACACCTACATCCTGCGCGTCACCCAGCTGCAGGCGACGTGGAACCTGGCGCAATCGCTGACGCCGCTGCGCTACCTGTGCCGCGGTCCGGCCGGCGCCACCATCCTCGCCACCTTCTACCGCACCCACCCCGCCACCGCCAAGCTGGAGCGCGGCAACGCGCTGGTCATCGTCCACCAGGGCCTGAGCGGCAGCGGCGCGCGCTACCAGGGCCAGGGCGTCGAGTTCTGGATCAAGGGCCGCGACGCCAGCGTCAACTGGCGCGGCGAATCGCTGGAATGCACCAGCCAGCCCTCGCCTTGACGCCGGGCGGCGGTTAGAATCGGACGCCCTGCCGCAATGTCGCGCCGGGCGAACCCGATTCAAAAAGATCCCGCCATGGCCCTGAACGCCACCATATACAAAGCCACCCTGACGCTGTCCGACATGGACCGCGGCTATTACGCCACCCACCCGCTGACGCTGGCCCAGCACCCGTCCGAGACGCTGGAGCGGATGATGCTGCGCATCGCCGCCTTCGCGCTCAACGCCAGCGACACGCTGGCCTTCACCCGCGGGCTGTGCGCCGACGACGAGCCGGAGCTGTGGCAAAAGAATTACGCCGACGAAATCGAGCTGTGGGTGGACCTGGGCGAGCCGGACGAGAAGCGGCTGAAGAAGGCCTGCTCCCGCTCCGAGCGCGTGGTGCTGTACAGCTACGGCGGCCGCGCCAGCGAAGTGTGGTGGGGCCAGAACGAGGGCAAGCTCGCCCGCCTGGACAAGCTGGAAGTGTTCCGCATCGATTTCGACGCGCTGCAGGCGCTGGCCGCGCTCGCCGAGCGCAGCATGCAGCTGACCGCCACCATCCAGGATGGCCAGCTATGGCTGAGCTGCGGCGATCAAACCGTTCTGTTGGAGCCGATGCGGCTGAAATGACGCGCCAGCCAGCCGCCCAGCCATTGCAGCAGACTCGGCCGGGGCGGCTGATAGCGGCGTCCGGCCTTGATGCCGGCCAGCAGCCGGCGCTGGCGCAGCGTCTGCCCGCCGTCTTGTTTGGCGGGCAGGCGGCTGAGGATCGCCACGCCGGAGGCTTCTCTGCAGCTGCGGCGCAGCGCGGTTCTGACGGGTATCGCCATCGTTCGCGTCCTTGTCCCGTGACATTTTCCCGCCCATGCTAGGCCGCCGCCGCTAAATTTCCGGCAAAAAAGCGTGTCCTCCGCATCAAGAAAAGCTAAATTCATCGGCTGAGAAGCCCTGTTCCACGTGAAACCCGCCGAGGAAGCCCGATGCTGGAATTGCGCCCCGCCCGCGCCGCAGACGTCCCCGCGATCGCCGCCATGCACGCCGCCAGCTGGCGCGCGAGTTACCGCGGCATCCTGCCGGACGACTACCTGGATCGGTACGCCGCCGACGAAAGGCTGTCCTTGTGGCGCCGCCGTTTCGAAACCGCCTCCCCGCCCTGGGTGCGGCTGGCCTGCTGGGATGGCGAGCCGGTCGGCTTCGTCTGCCTGCTGCCGGAAGAAGCGCCCGAGCTGGGCGTCTATCTTGACAACCTGCACGTGCTCCCCGGCCAGCAGGGCCGCGGCATAGGGCGCGCGCTGATGGCCGCCGCCGCCGCCGAGGCCGAACGCATCGCGCCCGGCCGGCCGCTCTATCTGTGGGTGTACGAACGCAATGCCGATGCCTGCGCCGCCTACGACAAGATGGGAGGCGTCGTGATGGCGCGCCGCGAGGTGGACACCGCCGCCGGCACCCGCGCCATCGCGCTGCGCTACAGCTGGCCCGAGCCAGCCCGCCTGCGCGCCGGCAAAGCTTGAGCGGAGGCAACACCGCGCGCCGCCGCGGCCTTACAATGGATGCCATGCCCACTCTCAAATACCTGCCGCACTATCCGCCAGCCCTGGTGCAACAGGCGCAGGCGCTATTCGATTCCGGCGAGCTCGGCGCCCTGCTGCGCAGCAAGTATCCGGACGGCCATGACGTGCAGACCGACAAGGCGCTTTACCAGTTCGTCTCCGCGCTCAAGCAGCGCCACCTGAAAAACGCGCCGCTGCCGGCCAAGGTGCTGTACGACAACCAGCAGCATCCGCTCAAGGGCACGCTGGGCACCAATACCACCATCTCCCGGGTGCAGGGCGGGCGCTTGAAGAGCAAGAGCGAAATCCGCATCGCGTCGCTGTTCCGCGAGCTGCCGCTGCCCTTCCTGCAGATGATCGTCGTGCACGAGCTCGCCCACCTGAAAGTGCGCGATCACGACAAGGCCTTCTACCAGCTGTGCTGCCACATGCAGCCCGACTACCACCAGTTGGAGTTCGATCTGCGGCTGTGGCTGAACTGGCGCGAGCAGCGGCGGAATTGAGCGGCCGCGCCATTTATGGCGCAAGGGAATAACAAAACAATTCCTTATTATTTTTCAACCTATTCCGGCCGCGCTACAGTCAGACCATCGTCTCCCGCGAGTCCGACATGTTCGCCACCCTGCAACCATTCGACCTGATCATCCAGCCCGGCTGGAACAACTCCGGGCCGCGCCACTGGCAAAGCCACTGGCAACGGCGGCTGGGCGCCCGCCGCGTCGACAACGCCGACTGGGCCCGTCCCCAGCTGGACGACTGGCTGGACGGCCTGGACGCGGCGCTGGAGCGCTGCGCCAAACCGGCGCTGGTGATCGCGCACAGCCTGGGCTGCATCGCGATCGCCCATTACGCGCAATGCCGGCCGGACCGCATCGCCGGCGCGCTGCTGGTGGCCCCGGCGGACGTCGAGCGCGCCTTCGTCCCCGCCGAGCTGATGAACTTCGCGCCCGTGCCGCGCCATCCGCTGCCGTTTCCGTCCAAGATCGTCGCCAGC
Source organism: Chromobacterium violaceum ATCC 12472 (assembly GCF_000007705.1). Taxonomy (NCBI): domain Bacteria; kingdom Pseudomonadati; phylum Pseudomonadota; class Betaproteobacteria; order Neisseriales; family Chromobacteriaceae; genus Chromobacterium; species Chromobacterium violaceum. Next base: position 393,417 of record NC_005085.1, on the reverse strand, counting down.
AGCAACGACCCGTTCTGCAAGACCGCCCGCGCCGCGCGGCTGGCCGGCTACTGGCAGGCGCCCATCACCTGGCTGCAGCATGCGGGCCACATCAACGCCGACTCCGGACACCAGCAATGGGAAGAAGGCTGGCCGCTGTTGCGCCAGCTGGCGTGGCGCGCGCAGCGCCATCTCGAATCCAGGACGGTCGCAAGCGCGACGGGATGAGCTAGACTGATACCAGTCAGACTCGCACCCGTCCCGCCATGCCCCGCACTCCGCTCTCCTGCCTCGCCCTGCTCGCCTGCGCCCTTCCCGCCGCCGCCGCGGACCCGTCCCGCATCGGCATCTCGGTCGGGGCGCTGGACAACCCGTTCTACCAGGCGCTGGCGCGCGGCGCGGTGCAGGCCGCCCACCGGCTCAATCCAGGCGTGCGCATCACGTCTCAATCGGCCAATTTCACGCTGGGGCAACAGCAGCAGCAACTGCGGCAGCTGATCGCGCAGAAAGTGGACCTGATCCTGCTGGGCGCGGTGGACAGCAACGCGGTGGCCCCGCTGGTTCGCCAGGCCCGCGCCGCCGGCATCACCGTGGTGGCGGTGGACGTGGACGCGCCCGATGTCGACGGCACGGTGAAGTCCGACAACCATCTGGCCGGCGAGATCGTCTGCCGCTACCTGGCCCAACGGCTGCGCGGCCGCGGCACGCTGATGATCCAGGGCGGGCCGCCGGTCACCTCGGTCAGCGACCGCATCGCCGGCTGCCATGCCGCGCTGGCCGCCTTTCCCCACATCCGCGCAGTCGACGACGGCCTCAACGCCCAAGGCTCCAGCCTGGGCGGCCAGCGCGCGATGCAGCAGGCCTTGCAGCGCTGGCCGGATATGGCCGCGGTGTTCACCATCAACGACCGCCAGGCGCTGGGCGTGGAGAAAGCCTTGCTCGCCGCCGGGCGAAAGCAGGTGCTGATCGGCTCGGTGGACGGCTCGCCCGACATCGAGCGCGCGCTGCGGCTGCCCGGCCAGATCGTCGTCTCCGCCAGCCAGTCGCCGTACCTGCTGGGACGCGAAGCGGTGAAGCTGGGCGTCAAGCTGCGCCGCGGCGACACCTCCGTCCGCCACGTGACGGTACCGGTGGGACTGGTCACCCGCGACAACCTCTCCCGCTACCAGGGTTGGCAAGCCGCGATGCCGGGCGCCGGCCAGCCCTGACCGCGCGGGCTTTGACCTGGGCGTCCGCCGGTGTCACACTGCCGGCTCGACATCCATTACCAGATCAAAGGATTTGCCATGTTTGCTTCCCGCTCGATCAAGGCCGGCATCGCCGCCCTGCTGCTGTCCCTGCCGCTGCTCGCGCACGCCGACGCCGCCCAGGAAGCCGGAGCCAAGGAACTGGCCGCCACCCTGAATCTAGACAATATGTTGCCCGAGCTGGCGCAGCGCACCTCCGCCAGCGCGCTGCCGCTGCTGCAGGAATACTTCGTCAAGAACAAGATCAAGCTCTCCGAAGCGCAGCAGAAAAAGGCGCAAGCCGGCCTGAAAGGCTACGGCGACAACATCCAGAAGCTGGCCGCAGACTACTTCGGCTCCGCCGCCGTCAAGCAGCAGTTCGAACAGACCGTGGTGAAGAACTTCAGCGCCCAGTTCAGCGCCGATGAGCTGAAACAGATCAACGCCTTCTACAAGAGCCCGGTCGGCCAGAAATTCATGAAGCAGCAGCCGCAGATCGTCAACGGCATCGCAGGCGAGACGCTGAAGAGCGCCGAGAAGGCGCTGCTGCCGAAGATGCAGGCCGCCGCCGAGACTTACGGCAAGACCATCGCCAAGAAATAATCAGTCCAGCATCAGGCTGAGCCGGCGCGCGCGCTCCAACGCCGCGTCGGCGCCGTCCCATTCGTCCTGCCACACCCATAGCCGGCACTGCCGGTCCAGCATCTCCACCAGCCACAGCCCGCTGCCGCCAGGCAGCAGCACCCGGCGCGCCCGCACCGGCCGTCGGTAATTGAACACCACCATGTCGCTGGTGGTCATCGGCGCTTCGGCTCGTCTCATGTCGCCCCCCTTCGTGTCCTCCGGGGTCAACGCAAAAGCCATGCCACCGGCTACACGCTATAACGATGGTATTCCCCTCATGGAGCGTTGCCGCGATGCGCCGGTCCGCCATTCGACTGTTGCCCATGCTGTGGTCCGCCTGCTGCGCCGCGGCGCCGCAGACGGTGACCATCCTGACCGACAACGGCTATCCGCCTTACTCGTACGAGGCCGGCGGGCAGGCTCAAGGCATCTACAACGACATCCTGCGCGCCGCCTCCGACCGGCTGAGCGGCTACCGGATAGAACTGCACCCGGTGCCGTGGAAACGCGGCCTGGCGGAACTGGAAGCCGGACGCGCGCTGGCGCTGTCCCCGCCCTATTACCGTCCCGGCGAACGCCCCTTCATGCGCCCCTACTCGGTGCCCATGCTGCGCGAGAAAGTGGTGGTCTACTGCCGGGCGGCGGTGATGAGGCTGCCCCGCCCGGTGTGGCCGAACGACTACCTGGGGCTGCGCTTCGGCAACAACGCCGGCTTCCGTCCCGGCGGCGGCGCCTTCTGGGCGCTGGTGGACCTGGGACGGATTTCGATGGAGGAGGCGCCGGACGTCCGCACCAACCTGCTGAAGCTGATCCGCGGCCACCTGGATTGCTACCAGAACGACAAGCTGGCGATAGACATGGAGCTGGCGAAGCTGCAGCGGCTGGGCCTGTACCGCGAAGGCCAGCTGGCCGAGGCCGCGACGGTGTCGGAAGAACAGGGCTACGTCGGCTTCACCGACCGCGACGGCGGCCGCTTCCCGTACAAGCAGGACTTCATCCGCGAATTGAACCAGGCGCTGGCCGGCATGAAACGGGACGGCACCGTCGACCGCATCGTCGGGCACGCGCTGAACGCCGCGCGCAGCCAGCCGGCTTCGGCCAGTTTTTGACAGCCGGGAAAGCCCCGACATAGCATGTGCTGTCGCCCTACACGAAAGACTCAATGGAAAACCGCAAACTGGCGGTATTGATAGACGCCGACAACGCCCAGTCCTCGCTGATCGCCGAATTGCTGGCCGAGGTGGCCAAGTACGGCACCGCCATCGTCAAGCGCGCCTACGGCGACTGGACCACCACCCAGCTCAAGGGCTGGAAGGAAGTGCTGCACCAGTACGCGATCTCGCCGATACAGCAGTTCGCCTACACCAAGGGCAAGAACTCCACCGACTCCGCGCTGATCATCGACGCGATGGACCTGCTGTACACCGGCAATTTCGACGGTTTCTGCCTGGTGTCGTCGGACAGCGACTTCACCCGGCTGGCCACCCGGCTGCGCGAAGGCGGCCTGACCGTGATCGGCCTGGGCGAGCAATCGAAGACGCCGCGTCCCTTCATCGCCGCCTGCGACAAATTCGTGTTCACCGAAATCCTGCGCCCGGCGCCGCCGGCCAAGCCGAAACCGGAAACGGCCGCGACGGCGGACAAGCCCAAGGCCCGCAGCAGCCGCACGCGCGCCAAGGCCGCGCCGCACAAGGAAAAGCATCCGCTGCAGGACATGTTCACGTCTGCGATCGAGGCGGTGGCGCGCGACAGCGGCTGGGCAGAGCTGTCGGCCGTCGGCTCGTATCTCGCCAAGAACGACCCCTCGTTCGACCCGCGCAACTGGGGCCATGGCCGGCTATCGCAGATGGTGAAGAAACTGGACTTCCTGACGGTGCAGGAGAGCCGCAACGGCTCCAAGCTGCATAGCGAAATCCGGCTGCGCCACGACGGCGAAGCGGCCGTCGCCGAGCCCGCGGCGCCCGTCGAGACGCCACAGCCTTCTCCGTCCGAGGAGGCCGCCCCGCCGCCGCGCAAGAAGCGCAGCCCGCGCAAGAAAATCTCACCCGCCGGTTGAATACTGGTACGTTAATTGCTCAGGCCTTGACTCAGGGCCCCGAACGACCTCAAGCAAGGACAGAACATGCAGATTCGTGAAGCCACTCTTGAAGACCTGGCCGCGATACTCGACATCTACAACGAAGTGATCGCCACCACCACCGCCGTCTACAACGACGACCCGCTGACCCCGGGCGAGTTCGCGGTATGGTTCCAGGACCGCGCCGCCGCCGGCTACCCGGTGCTGCTGGCGGAGGACGAGGACGGCCGCGCGCTCGGCTTTTCCAGCTTCGGCGATTTCCGCGCCCGCCCCGGCTACCGCTTCACCGTCGAGCACAGCGTGCATCTGACCGCCGACGCACGCGGCAAGGGCATAGGCACCGCTCTGGTGCAGGCGCTGTTCCCGCGCGCGCAGGCGCTGGGCAAGCACACGATGCTGGGCGCGGTGGACGCCGACAACGAGGCGTCGATCCGTTTCCACGAAAAGCTGGGCTTCGTCCAGGTGGGCCGCCTGCCGCAAGTGGGCTTCAAGTTCGGCCGCTGGCTGGACCTGGTCTACCTGCAGCGCTTCATCGACGAAACCAGCAGCGGCCCGGCGCCGGACGCCTGAGCTCCGCTTCGTCCTGGTACAGCGCCCGGCCGCCCAGCCGGCGGCCGATATGCGCCGCCAGCCATGCGGCCAGCGCCACCGGCGGCAACATCGCGTAGGCGCCGGTCAGCTCCATCAGCATCAGCACCGCCAGCACCGGCGCGCGCGCGGTGGCGGCCAGGAAGGCCGCCATGCCCACCAGCGCCGCGCCCCCCGCCGGCAGCCAGCCCGGCAGCAGCATGTTCAGCACTTGCCCGGCCAGCGCGCCGCCGGCCGCGCCGGCGAACAGCATGGGCGTGAAGATGCCCCCGACGGCGCCCGAGCCGCTGGTGGCGGAGGTGGCCACAAGCTTGCACGCCAGCAGCGTCAACACCAGTTGCCAGGCCGGATCGCTGACCAGCAGCCACGAAACCGTGCTATAGCCATTGCCCCACATCTGCGGCCAGAACCAGGCCAGCCCCCCGACCACCGCGCCGCCCAGCGCCATCCGCCACGGCAGCCGCAGCGGCAATCTGCCCATCGCCCGGCGGCCCAGCTCCATCGCGCCCATGAACAGCGGCGAAGCGACGCCCAGCAACAGCGCCAGCAGGCAATAGCCGGCCAGGGCCAGATGGTCGGGCGCCGCCAGCGGCGCGGGTTGATACAAGGGAGCAAGACCGAACAGGCGATCGACGGTGAGGCTGGCGGTCAGCGCCGCCAGCAGCAGGGCCGGCAGCGCGCGCCAATCCAGACGGCGCCACACCACCTCGCAGACGAAGGCGACGGCCGCCAGCGGCGCATGGTAGGCGGCTGCCCAGCCGGCGGCGATGCCGCAGGCCACCAGCAGGCGGCGGCGCGGCAGGCCCAGCGACGCCAGCCGGGCCAGCAGCGAGCCGCCCAGCGCGGCCAGCGCCACCATCGCGCCCTCGCGGCCGATGGAGCCGCCGCTGGCGACGGTGGCAAGCGACGACAGGCTGTTGACCAGGGTGCGGCGCAGGCTGAGCCGGCCGTCGCCGACGCGCACCGCCTCCAGGTAGTCGCCTTCGGCGGCGCCGCGCAGCAGATGCCGGCCCTGCTGCAAAATCAGGCCGGCCAGCAGGCCGCCCAGCACCGGCGCCAGCGCGCGTTGCCAGGGCGCCAGCTGGCGCGCGATTGCCACCAGGCTGCCGCTGCGTCCGCTCAAGCCCTGCTCGATCGCATGCAATGCGAATTGAAAGCCCAGCACCAGCAGCGCGCCCAGCGCGCCGCAGCCGGCCGCCAACGGCAAATTCAGGACAAGGGTATGGCGCCGCCACCACGGCTTCATCGTCTGACCGCCTCCCGGGGACGCCGACCGGCTCCCGCTTGCTCTCGCCCGCCTGCGGCGAGTCGCAACAAATGAAAAGCGCCGCAGTCTCCCGCGGCGCTTTCCCGATTTTTACTGCCACTGTCGAACGCAGTGTTTTCTTGATATTTCTCTATTCTCACCCTTTGTACGACTCAGCGCACCTCTGCAACAATATCCCTACTGAACACCTTTTCGCAATACTTGCACTTCATTTTTGTGTCATGTGCCAGTGTTTTTACGTAGAAGACGCTCTTCACCGGCTCATTATGCGAAATGCAATTGGAATTAGGGCAGGAGAAAATGCCCTCCACCGCATCGGGCAGGGTCAATTTATGCTTTTTTACAACTTCGAAGTTGTCGATGACGTTTACTGTCGCTTTCGGTGCGAATAGGGCCAGTTCGTTGGCTTGTTCCTCGGTCAGCGCCACGTTCTCCACCTTGATCAGATCCTTGCTGCCCATATGGCGGCTGACCAGGTTGAGGCCGACGGTGACGCGCTCGCCGGTTTCGGTCAGTTTGAACAGGCGCAGGATCTTGACGCCTTCGCCAGCCGGAATGTGGTCGATCACGGTGCCTTGCTTCAGCGCTTCCACGGTGCGGGTGTATTGCATGGTCTTTATCCTTTCCTAGCCTGATTACACGGTTTCGTTCAACACCAGCGACAGCAGCGCCTGGCGCGCGTAGACGCCGTTCTTCGCCTGCTCGAAGTAGTAGGCGTGCGGGGTGGCGTCCACGTCCACCGCGATCTCGTCCACGCGCGGCAGCGGGTGCAGCACCTTCATGCCGGGGCGGGCGTGCTTCAGCATGTCGGCGCGCAGCGCGTACTGGCCCTGGATCTTCCTGAACTCCGCCTCGTCGAAGCGCTCGCGCTGCACCCGGGTCATGTACAGCACGTCCACCTCGGGGATCACCGCTTCCAGGCTGTCCGCCACCGTGTACGAAATGCCCTTCTCGTCCAGCTCCTCGCAGATGTAGTCCGGCATCGCCAGCACCTCCGGCGACACGAAGTAGAAGCGCGCGCCGAACAGCGACAGCGCCTGCGCCAGCGAATGCACGGTGCGGCCGTACTTCAGGTCGCCGGCGAAGGCGACGGTGAGGCCGTCCAGCCGGCCCTGGGTCTCGCGGATGGAGAACAGATCGAGCAGGGTCTGGGTCGGGTGCTGGTTGGAGCCGTCGCCGCCGTTGATCACCGGCACCGCCGAAAACTCGCTGGCCAGCCGGGCCGCGCCTTCCTTCGGATGGCGCATCACCACCGCGTCGGTGTAGGAACTGATGATCTTGATCGAGTCGGCCAGCGTCTCGCCTTTCTTCGCGCTGGTATTGCCGCCGTCGGCGAAGCCGATGATGTTGCCGCCCAGGCGCTGCACCGCGGTCTCGAACGACAGCCGGGTGCGGGTGGACGGCTCGAAGAAACAGCTGGCCACCAGCTTGTCCTGCAGCAGGTCGCCGCGCGGGCTTTGCTTGAGGCGAGCGGCGGTGTCCACCACCAGTTCCAGTTCCTCGCGGCTGAAGTCGGGTATGGAGATGATGTGTTTCCGGTACAGTGGATTGGCCATGGTCGCTTTCCTCGTATTGGCGGTTGCGGGCGAAAAAAAAGCCCCTGTCGTCAGGGGCTTTTTTTCGTGAATGCGGGAATGTCGGGAACGGCCGCGCCTCGCAGCAGGGACGCCGCGCCGCCCGCCAGGGTGTCGCTGATGCCGCTTCGCTGCCGTGCTGCCTGTTTCATCACATCCGTTCCGAACAAAATTGCGGGAATATATACCAGGATTGCCGGGTTCGACAAGTCCTTCGCCATCGAGTTCGGCGGCGGAAATCGGCGCGGCCCGGCCGGGCGGCCGCGGCATGCCGCGCCTGATCCTTGCAAATCGGGCCGTTGCGGCTGATGCTGAGAATAGTCGCCTTGTCCGTCAAGACGATGCTTGCCGGCGGTTCACATCGTCGAACATAATGATTTGCTGAATTTCATACCGCGGCGACAGGCCGCCACGCGCCATGATCAAGTGCATCGACGTCAACGATCTCAAGGTCGGCATGTACATCCACGACCTCAACTGCGACTGGATGTCCCATCCCTTTCTGGTCAACCGCTTCAAGGTGAAAGACGAGAGCGAGATCCGCAAGATCGCCGACGCCGGCATCCACGAAGTCTATATCGATACCCGGAAGGGCATGGATCTGCCCTCCGCCCGCAGCGAAGGCGAAGTGCGCAAGCAGCTGGAAAGCGAGCTGCGCGAGATCGCCTCGCGCGAGCGCACGGTGACCCGGCACGTGGAGGCGGCCGAAGAATTCGGCCGCGCGCAAACCATCCATCACGAGGCCAACCAGATCATCCGCGACATCCTGCAGGACGTGCGGCTGGGCAAGCAGGTGGAGCTGGAACAGGTGGAGCCGCAGGTGGAAAAACTGACCGGCTCCATCCTGCGCAACGGCGGCGCGCTGCTGTCGCTGTGCCGGATCAAGGACAAGGACAACTACACCTTCCAGCACTCGGTCAGCGTCGGCGCGTTGATGGTCAGCTTCTGCAACGCGCTGGGCATGAGCAAGGAAGTGATACACCACGCCGGCATCGGCGGCATGCTGCACGACATCGGCAAGATGAAGGTGCCCGACTCCATCCTGAACAAGCCCGGCAAGCTGACCGAGCAGGAGTTCATGGTGATGAAATGCCACGTGGTGGAGAGCCAGAAGATCCTGCACGCCACCCGCGGCATCTCCGAAACCGCGGTGCTGGTGGCCGGCCAGCACCATGAGCGCCACGACGGCAGCGGCTATCCGGCCGGGCTCAAGGGCGAGGAGATTTCGCAGCTGGGACAGATGGCGGCCATCGTCGACGTCTACGACGCCCTCACCTCCAACCGCTGCTACCACAAGGGCATGCCGCCCACCGACGCGCTGCGCAAGATCTACGAATGGTCGAAATTCCACTTCAATCCGGAGCTGGTGCAGGCCTTCATGCGGGTGATAGGCATCTACCCGGTCGGCACCCTGGTGCGGCTGGAAAGCGGCCGCCTGGGCGTGGTGGTGGAGCAGAACGAGGACAATCTGGTTTCGCCCAAGGTGAAGGTGTTCTTCAGCACCAAGAGCAACACCCACATTCCGCCCGAGGTCGTGGACCTGTCGCGCAGGATGGGCTTCGGCGGCGGCGACCGCATCGTCAAGCACGAGTCGCCGGAGAAGTGGAAGATAGACCCGCTGCGCTTTCTGTAGGGCGGCAGCCCGGCCCGGCCGGGCGTTCCGCCGCCCCATCCCTGCAGTCGCAATCGATCTGAGCCAAGCGTTAAGGCGGTATGCCCGCACAGCGGGCTTCCGCGGCTTGACATGGGCGCCAAGCAATATGTTTTGAGGCGGAACACCCCTTGGGGGTGACGCGCCTTACTTATAATCCCCCCACACCGCCTGCATCGCCGCCACCGCCGCCAACGCCGCCGTCTCGGTGCGCAGGATGCGCGGCCCCAGCTTCAGCGGCGTCCAGCCGGCCGCCAGCGCCGCGTCCTCCTCCTGCGCGGAGAAGCCGCCCTCCGGCCCCGCCATCAGCCAGCTGCGCGCCGGCCGCTCGGCCAGCTGCGCCAGGCTCCGGTCGCCGCGCGGAGACAGGATCAGCCGGATGTCGGCTTCCTGCCGCTGCGCCAGCCACTCGTTCAGCGTCAGGATGGGCAGCACCTGCGGCACCGTATTGCGGCCGCTCTGCTCGCAGGCCGAGACCACGATCTCCTGCCAGCGCGCGACGCGCTTGTCGGCGCGCTCGCCGCTGAGCTTGACCACCGAGCGGCCGGCGGCGATGGGCTGAAACACCGATACCCCCATCTCCACGCCCTTCTGCAGCGTGAACTCCATCTTGTCGCCGCCGGAGATGCCCTGGGCCAAACCCAGCCAGAGCGGGGTTTCACGTGAAACGTCGTCGAAACGCTCGATCACGCAGTGAGCGTCGCGCTTCATCACCGCACTGAGCGCGGCCTGGTACTCGCCGCCGCGGCCGTTGAACAGCGTGATGGCGTCGCCGGCGTTCAGCCGCAATACTTGTACATGACGCACCACAGCATCGGGCAGGGACAGTTGCTGGCCGACCGCGAGATCGGCGTCTAGATAAAACCTTGGCATCGGATATTGAAAGTCGCTGTTGATACCGGTATTTTGCTAGGTTTGCTCCATTCGGCAAACCGCTTTCGCGCCGGAACGACGCAGGGAGAGAAGAATGCAGGTGCTAGAACAGGTGATGCAGCTGGTACGCGACGTGGCCGCCCGCGAGGTGATGCCGCGCTTTCTGCGCGTCGGCAAAAGCCGCAAGGACGACGGCACCCTGTTCACCGAAGCCGACCTCGCCTGCCAGGAAGAACTGCAGCGGCGCCTGCCGGCCATCCTGCCGCACCCGGTGCTGGGCGAGGAAATGGAGCGCGAGGAGCAGGACGCGCTGTGGGCCGCCAACAAGGATGGGCTGTGGGTGGTGGACCCGATAGACGGCACCACCAACTTCGTCAACGGCCTGCCCTATTTCGCGATCTCGGTCGGCCTGATGGTGGACGGCAAAAGCGAGCTGGGCGTGATCTACAACCCGGTGTCGGACGAGATGTTCTACGCCCGCCGCGGCCAGGGCGCGTGGCTGAACGGCCACCGGCTGCCGCTGAAGACCATCAACAACTGCATGGGCGACGCCATCGCCAGCGTCGAGGTCAAATACCTGCGCTCCGGCAAGCTGGCCGCCCGCATCGGCAGCGTGGCGCCCTGCGGCAGCCAGCGCAATATGGGCTCCAGCACGCTGGACTGGTGCTTCCTGGCCGCCGGCCGCTACGACCTTTACCTGCATGGCGGCCAGCGATTGTGGGACTACGCCGCCGGCGCCGTCATCGCCGAGGAAGCCGGCGCCTGCCTGGCCAGCCTCAACACCGACGACTACTGGAGCGACGTGGTGTGGAAGCGCTCGGTGATCGGCGCGATCACGCCGGAACTGTTCGCGCAGTGGCACCGCTGGGTGCGCGCCAACCAATAGCCGCGCCGGCGCCAGGCATGCGCCGCGCGCCGCCGGATTCCATTAGACTGCAGTCTTTCGAACTTCCGACGCCGGCCTGCCTGATCCTCACAGGCTGAGCGCGCAGGCGCCACCGACATGACCACCACCATCCTAGCCATCTTCCTCATCGTCTATCTGGGCATGATTCTGGGCGGACTGCCGTTCCTGCAGCTGGACCGCACCGGCGTCGCCCTGCTCGGCGCGATCGCGCTGATCGGCGTCAACGCGCTGAGCCTGGAAGACGCGGTGGCCTCCATGCACCTGCCGACGCTGATCCTGCTGTTCGCCTTCATGGTGGTGTCGGCGCAGATGCGCCTGGGCGGCTTCTACGACTGGATCACCCACAAGCTGGCGACCTTGCCGCTGAGCCCGGCCGGCCTGCTGGCGGTGCTGACATTCGCCGCCGCGGCGCTGTCGGCAGTATTCAGCAACGACATCGTCTGCCTGGCCGTCGCGCCGGTGCTGATCGACGCCTGCCGGCGGCGCCGGCTCGATCCGGTGCCGTTCCTGCTGGCGCTGGCCTGCGCCTCCAACATCGGCTCGGCCGCCACGCTGATCGGCAATCCGCAGAACATGCTGATCGGCCAGACGCTGCGCCTGCCCTTCGGCGGCTATTTCCTGGAAGCCGTGCTGCCGGTCGGCTTCGGGCTGCTGGCGTGCTGGGCGCTGATCGTCCGCCAGACCGCCGGCCGCTGGCTCGATGACGGCGCGGCCGCCGCCGGGACGCATGCGGAGGAGACGCCGTTCGACGGCTGGCAAACCGCGAAAGGGCTGATCATCGCCGCCGCGCTGCTGCTGGCGTTTCTTGCCGCGCCCTGGCCCAGGGAGCATATGGCCCTGATCGGCGCGGGCATCCTGCTGATGAGCCGCCGGCTGCATTCGCGCAAGATGCTGGGACTGGTCGACTGGGAGCTGCTGGTGCTGTTCATGAGCCTGTTCGTGGTCAACCACGCGCTGCAGCGCACCGGAATCACCGCCGACGCCGTCGCCGGCCTCGCCGCGCTCGGCGTGCGGCTGGATCAGCCCGGTCCCTTGTTCGCCGCCGCCTTCCTGCTGTCCAACATCGTCTCCAACGTGCCGGCGGTGATGCTGCTGCTGCCGATCGCCCACCACGAGATGGGCGGCCTGATGCTGGCGCTGGTCAGCACGCTGTCCGGCAATCTGCTGATCGTGGGCAGCATCGCCAACATCATCGTCGTCGACGCCGCGGCCAGACGCGGCATCGCCATCGACTGGAAGCGCCATGCCCGCGTCGGCGTGCCGATCACCCTGGCGACGCTGGCCGTCTGTGCCGCCTACCTGGCGCTGCGCTTCCGCTTCGGCAGCGCGTGAGGCCGGCCGCATCCGTCGTCCGGATACGGAGGCTCAGCGCAGGCGGTTCCAGTTCAGGATCGCCTCTTTCTTGTTGTCGGCCTGGGCGCCGATGGCCGGGCAGTTGCCCTTGTCCGGATAGCGGCTGCACTGCACCCAGATCCGGCGGGAGCCGGCCTTCACCAGTTCGGCGCGCGCGCCGCATTTGGGACAGGGTTGGGGCGTCAGGGGCGCGGTTTCGCTCATGGGGTCGCTTTCTCAATACAGACGGGGCCCAGCGGGCCCCGTGGCGTTTTCATCGTGTATCCAAGCTTAGCGGCTGCCGCCCGCCATCGGCAAGCTCAGCGGCGGCGCCTGGCGCGGCAGCAGCAGCCGGGCCAGTTGCAACGCCAGCCGGTTGCCGGCGGAGTTTCCGATCAAATGCGTCCGCAGCCAGGCGCTCAGCGCCGGCAGGATCCAAGGCAGGCGCTCGGCCGCGCAATGGCCCAGGCCGGCGAAGCGCCAGACTTCGCCCTGCGGCCAGGCGCGGAACACTTCGCTTTCCCAGGCCGGCACATAGGGATCCGCTTCGCCGTTCACCGCCAGCAGCGGCGCGCCGCGGCCGGGCGTCAGCCAGCCCTGCCGGCGCAGCGAGAAGCGCCTGAGCATGGCCAGCGCCTCGTCAGGCGGCGGCATCTCCGTCCAGCCCAGCGCATGCGCGACGATGCCGCTCATGCCGTTGGGCAGTCCGGCGGCGTAGCCGGCATCCAGCTCCTCCACGCCGATCAGCGGGCCGCCCAGATCCACCGCCGCCGCCACGTCTCCCGCCAGCGCCAGCTTGGCCGCCCAATAGCCGCCGAAGCTGACGCCCAGCATGCCGCAGCGCCCGCCCCCGCCGAAGCCTTGCAGCAGCTGCCGGTAGTAGCCGTCGGCGTCCCGCGTCAATCGCTGCGGGTTTTCCCCGGTGCCCGGCATGTCCGCCGCCAATACCCGGAAACCGCCCAGGCGGACCAGCCACACCGCCAGCCGGTGCAGCGCGATCTTGCCGGTGTCGACGCCGCCTGACAGGCAGAGCAAGGGGGCGGCATCCGCGCCGCGCGGCTGGTACAGATGCAAAGGGCCCAGTTCCGCGCTTTCCAGGCGCTGGAAATGGCAGGGGAAGCCGCCGGCCGCGCGCAGGAAACACTGGACCTGCCGCCGCAGCGCCTCGCGCCGCCCGGGCGTGTTCGCCACCGGGAAGCAGGCGGCGCCGTGCAAGTGCGCCGCCAGCAGCCATCGCCCGCCGGCCTCGGCCCGCCCGGCTTCGACGCTCCACTCCCGGCACCAGCCGCCGGGCCCGTCGCGCCAGGCGTCCTCCACCCGGCGCTCCACCCTGGCGACCACGGCGCGCGGGATGCCCCAGCCGGCGAACTGGCGTCTACGCTCATCGAACAACTGCCGGCAATCCAGCGGGAAAGTGAACATGTCGGGCTCCGCATCGCACTCCGGCCAGCATAGCAGATCGCCTGCCCCGGCCCGCCAGGATAAAAAAAACCGCATGCCGGCAAGGCATGCGGTCCGTCTCGCCGCAAGCGGCGTCAGACTCAGCGTCGGCGCGCCTGCGCCGCCAGGTTCAGGTTCTGCTTGCGCAGGAAGTCGGCCACCATCTGGCCCAGCAGCACGTGGGTGTGCGTGGTCGGATGCAGATTGTCCCAGAACACGTAGGCGTCGGCGTTGGTGCATTCCGCACGCGGCGTCTGCGACGAGATGTACGGCAGGCTGGCGTTCGGGGCCACGTTCAGGCAAGGCTGGGTGGTATTGCTCACCTGGTACTTGGCCGGATTGGCCAGCAGGTCGTTGAACATGCCGTAGGCGTCGAACAGCTTGAGCTTGAGCGCCGCGCCGTGCTTCTGCTGCAGATTGGCCACCAGCGTCGCCAGCTTGGCGTTGTAGTCCTTCACCTGCTGCGCCAGCTGCGCCGCCTTGCCGCCGGCCGAGCCGGACGGCGTGCGCGACAGGTCGGGCAGCGTCAGCACCACGATGTTGCGGCCGCCCGCGGCGATGATCTTGTCCAGCGCCTTGCCCTGGTCGGCGATCACCTGGTCCACGGCGCGGCCGTAGTTCAGCAGGTCGTTGCCGCCGATCAGCATGGTGAACAGCGTGTTTTCCGCACGGTAGTTCGGCGCCTTCTGCATGTACTGGGTCCAGGAATCCACCTGCTGCAACAGGCCCGGCACCACCAGGTGGCTGTCGGCGGCGGAACCGCCGATCGCCCAGTTGTAGAACGGCAGCTTGAGCTGGTCGGCCAGATGCTCGACCCAGACCCGTCCGTTGCTGAAGCGGCCGACGTACCAGCTGCTGGCCACCGGCAGCCGCCATTGCGAGGCGCCGTACATGTTCTGGGTATCGGACAGGCTGTCGCCGAACACCACCATGCGGTTGATCGCGTTGCCCTGGCTCGCGCTATCCAGCGTCCAGATGGTGTGGTTGTAGGACATCACGTTGTTGGCGGCGGCGAACAGCGCCAGCGGCCGGTTGATGCCCTGCTTGGCCAGCGTCTGCTGGCATACCGAACGCAGCGTGTCCTGGCTGACGTCGCTGTAGAACATGTTCTTCAGCGCGACGAAGCTGCCGGACCACCAGTAGCCGTTGACGCGGTAATAGTCGCCGCTGGACGGATCGGTGGCCCACACGTAGTCGGTCTGCGGCTGGTTGGCCGCCGGACTCTTGCGATAGTAGCAGCGCAGGTAAGTGTAGGTGGCGCTGCCGGGCTGCGGCTTGGCCTGGCTCGAGGCGGCGCGCGCCTCGCTGCCGGTCAAGGGCTTGCCGGCGGAGATCACGCCGTCCAGCTCGTCGCTGGGGGGCTGTTCGGACTGGGCCTGCGCCTGACCGCAGGCCATCATGCCCGCCAGCAGGGACAGAACGATGGTTTGTTTCATGTATTCACCCGATACCTTGTTTGTTATGAGTGGAATGCCCGTCGTTGTGATCCAGTCGCGGTTAAGGCTCCGCGCCGGCCGGGGCTTCCTGTCAAACAGAATATCAGCCGTTTACATTTAAAATAAAGTGTTAATTTTAAACAATTAAACTTGCTTCAACATCAGTTGTCCTGGCTCAAACCATGAAAAAAGCCGTGATCCGATCACGGCTTTTTTGTTGAGAATGCGTCTCAAACGTCAAGCAGGACAATCTTCAGCGGGGGTTTGCCGTCGCTGCTGGGGAAGTCTTCGTCGGGGACGATCCACTCGGCGGAACGCACTTCCCGGCCGGCCTTGGCGGCGCTGCGCTTCAAACTCTCCAGCCAGGCGTCGCCGTCCACTTCTGCAACATTATTGCAACAAATCAGCATGCCGCCCGGCGCGGTGGCCAGCAGCGCCGGCTTGAACAGCGCCTGGTAGTCGTTGACCAGGTCCACCACCCCGAACGGGCTCTTGGAATAGCGCGGCGGATCGAGGAACACCAGGTCGAACTGGCGCGGCTCCAGCTTCGGGAAGGGCGGCATCTTCTTGCCGCGCACGCGGTCAGGCTGGCCGATGCCGGACAGCTGGCGCACGGCGGCGAACACGTCGCTGTGCAGGCAGCGCGGGCGGGTGGCCAGCAGGTTCAGCTTGGCGTTGGCGCGGCCGACGCTGAGGCTGGACTCGGCGAAGTCCACGTTCAGCACGAAGCTGGCGCCGGCCTTGGCCGCCGCCACGCCCACGCCGCAGGTGTAGGAGAACAGATTGAGCACGCTCTTGCCCTCGGCCAGCTGCATCACGCGGCGGCGCGCGGCGCGCAGGTCGAGAAACAGCCAGGGGTCCTGGCCCTTGTGGCGCGCCTGGTAGTGGAAGGCCACGCCGTTCTCGCGGATGGTCACATCCTGTTCGGCCACCGCCTGCTCGGCCAATGGCAGCGCGTTGCGGATGCGGGAGTTGCCGTCGCTGCGGTCGTTGTACACCAGCGCCAGTTCCGGCAGCGTCTGGCGGTAATGCGCGCGGATCTCCTCCAGCTCGGCGTCGCTCAGCGGCTGGTGGAAAGTCTGCGCCAGGATCTGTTCGCCGTAGCGGTCGATGGCCAGGCCGGGCACGCCCTCCACGCTGCCGTGGAACAGGCGGTAACAGTTGGTGTCTTCGGCGGCCAGGCGCTCGATCAGCGCGGCGCGCGCCGCGTCGGCGCGGCGAAGGAGTTCGGTCAGGGTGGACATGGGGGCTTTCGATTACGGTTCGGCCGGGCCGCGGGAAAACCCGCGGCCGGATCAAAACCGAATTGTAAGCCCTGGCGGGCGGCGCGCCAAACGCCGCCCGCCCGCGCGTCAGCGCGCCTTGCTCAACAGCGGCATCGCGCCGGCCGAGCCGAGGAAGTCCGCCACCGCGTTGCCCAGCAGCAGATGGGTGTGGGTGGTGGGGTGCAGCGTGTCCCAGAACACGAAGCTGTCCGCGTTCGCGCAATTGGCGCGCGGCGACTGAGTCTGCATGTAGTTAAGCGAGGAATCGGCGTTGATGTTCAGGCAGGACTGGGTGGTGTTGCTGACCTGGTACTTGCCCGGATTGGTCAACAGATCATTGAACATCGCATAGCTGTCGAACACCTGGATGTTGACGCCGTACTGCTGGCGCAACGAGGCGGCCAGCGCGTCCAGCTTCTGGTTCAGGTCCTTGACCTGCGCCGCCACGGTGGCCGCGCCGCCCTTGTACTGGAACACCGGCGCGCGCGACACGTCGGGCAGCTTCAGCAGCAGGATGTTGCGGCCGCCGGCGTTGATCAGGCTGGTCAGCGCCTGCTGCTGGCCGGCGATCACCTTGTCCGGCGTGCTGCCGTAGTTGACCAGGTCGTTGCCGCCTATCCACATCGTGAACAGCGTGGTGGCGGGATCGTAATTGGGCGCCTGCTTCATGTAGTCCTGCCACGACTGCACCTGCTGCACCACGCCCGGAATCACCAGCTTCTGCGTCGACACGCCGGCGCCGCCGATCGCCCAGTTGTACATCGGCAGCTTCAGCCGGTCGGCCAGGTATTCCACCCACACCGGGCCGTTGCTGAAGTGGCCGATATACCAGCTGTTGCGGTTGGGCAGCGTCCACTGCGAGGCGTTGTAGACGTTCTGGTTGTCGGACAGGCTGTCGCCGAAAGCGATGATCTTGTTGATGCGGCTGCCCTGTCCGGCCTTGTCGTTGGTCCATACCGTGTAGTTGAACGACATCGCGTTGTCGGCGGCGAACACCATCGCCGGCTGCGACGGCCTGCCCTTCTTGGCCAGCGTCTGCTGGCAGACGGAACGCAGCGTGTCCTGCGTCACGTCGCTGTAGAACATGTTCTTCCAGTCGAAGATGCTGCTGGACCACCAGTTGCCGTTCAAACGGTAGTAGTCGCCGCTGGACGGATCCAGCGCCCACTCGTAATCGGTGCCGGGCTGGGTATTGGCGCCGCCCGCGCGGTAGAAGCAACGCACATAGGTGTAAGTGGCGGGCCCGGGAACCGACAGCGCGGAAACGCGGGCGGCGGCCTGCTGCTTGGGCAGGCCGCGCTTGAGCAGCTCGGCGCGGCTCAGCGGGCCGGACGGCGACAGCACGTGGGCGTAGCGCGGATCCGGCGCGCCGTTGTCATTGCCGGCCCAAGCCAGCGAGGAAAAGGTCAGTCCCAGCAGCAACCATGACTTCATTCGCACTCCTCCTTGTTTTTCGCGTGTGGATCGCGCCTGTCTGGCGGCGCGTCCTCACACACTACGGAGGAAAAATGAAAATTGCATGATCGCAAACATCAAGTTACGACAAAATTAGATCAAACGCTCGAATCATGTCGCATCATCGCCAGCGCAGCATATCATGCGCGAAAGCCGCGCGCTGCCTGCGCATATGCCATAGTAAAGCGTCGCCACCCTCGCCGAGCACGCCATGCAAGCCAGCCGCGAACTGCTGAAAACCCTGTACACGATGGCCATGCTGGTGGAGGCGCGCGACGCCTATACCGGCGGCCATTTGTGGCGCGTGTCGCGCTACAGCCACCTGCTGGCGGCCGATCTGCAGCTGCCGCAGGCCGAAGTGGAAAGAGTCGCGCTGGGCGGCTTTCTGCATGATCTGGGCAAGGTGGGCGTGCCTGACGCGGTGCTGAGCAAGCCCGGCAAGCTCAGCGACGAGGAATACGAGGTGATCAAGACCCACCCGCGCGTCGGCGCCGATCTGCTGAAGGACCACCCGCTGGCCGAGCTGGTGATGGACGCGGTGCTGCGCCATCACGAAACCCCTGACGGCAACGGCTACCCGGACCGGCTGGCCGGCAAGGCCATCCCGCTGGCGGCGCGCATCGTCGGCATCGCCGACGCCTTCGACGCGATGACCAGCACCCGGCCCTACCGCCAGGGCATGCCCGTCCCCCAAGCGCTGGCCATCCTGCGCGACAACCTGGGCCGCCAGTTCGACGCCGAGCTCGGCGAACGTTTCATCCTGCTGGGCGAGGCGGGCCGGCTGGACCATGTGCTCGGCCACAGCGAGCCCGGCGTGCCGATGCAGCGCTGCGAGGCCTGCGGTCCCATCATCGCGGTGCCGGCGGCGGCGGCCGACGGCGACGAGCTGTTCTGCCCGGCTTGCGCCGGGGGCTACCGGCTGAGCCGCCGCGACGGCGCGCTGGCGCTCGCGCCCAGCGGCGGGCGCGATCCGGTGAGGGCCCGGCAGCCCCGCGCCGACAACGATCTGATCGACCGCCTGCTGGCCGACAGCGGCCACCTGCGCGCCCGCGTCAAACCCGGCTTGCTGGATCTGCTGTTTGGTTGACAAGTCAACAGACGGTCATGTCGCTTGCCGCAAAAATGCGAATGGTATAGCCTGTCAAATCAATATCTTGCATCGACGGGACAGACCATGCTCAGACTGCACCCCAATCTGCAACCCTGGCTGGCCGAACTCAATCGGCAAACGGCGCAGCGGCTGGCCGAAGGTTACAAGCCGACGGCGATAGGCGCGCGGGAAGCGCTGGCGCAGCTGACCGCGCAGATGGTTTCGCCCGGGCCCGCCATCGCCTGGGTCAACGACGACCTGGTGCACGGCGGCGGCTACCCGGTGCCGGTGCGCATCTACCATCCCGAACCCGGTGCGGCATTGCCGGTGCTGGTCTTTTTGCACGGCGGCGGCCACATGGCCGGCGGGGTCAGCGTCTACGACGGCATCCACCGCCGGCTCGCCGCCGCCAGCCGCCACATCGTCGTCGCCGCCGAATACCGGCTGTCGCCGGAAAATCCTTATCCGGCCGGGTTGGACGACGCGCTATGCGTGGCCAGGCATGTATGGGATACGCTGGATGGCCGAGGGCTCGCCTACCGGCGACGGCTGTCGCTGGCCGGGGACTCCGCCGGCGGCGCGCTGTGCGCCAGCGTCAGCGGCCTGGCCGGCCGCGACCCATCGCTGGACATCGCCCGCCAGGCGCTGATCTACCCCTGCGTCGATTACACGCTGGACCAGCCGTCGGTGGCGGAAAACGGCGAAGGCTTCTTCCTGACCCGCGCCCGCACCGACTGGTACTTCGACAATTATTTCCAGCATGGCGAGGACCGCCGCCAGGCGTCGCCGCTGCATTGGGAAGCGCACGGGCAGATGCCGGCGACGCTGCTGATCACCGCCGGGCACGACATCCTGCGCGACCAAGGGCAGCAGTACGCGCGCAAGCTGCAGGCGGCCGGCGCCGAAGTGGCGCTCCTGCACCTGGAAGACCAGGTGCACGCCTTTCTGAACATGGAAGCGCTGGTGCCGGAAGTCTGCGAACTGGCTTACCGGCGCATCGGCGCCTTTCTCAATGCCGGTTGACGGCATCCGGGCGCCAGCGCGCTGAAATCGGTCAGCGTGGCGGCCTGCCGTCGGCAGGCGCAGGATGCGCTCAGTAGTTTTCCGGGAAGAAATGCCGCTCGGTCAGCTCGATCAGGATGTGCAGCACCTTGATGTGCAGCTCCTGCACGCGGTCGGCGTAATGGCCGCCCGGCGTGTTGACGTAGACATCGGCCAACGGCTCCAGCCGGGTGCCGGCGCGGCCGGTCAGGATCACCACCTTGACGCCCAGCTCGCGCGCCACTTCGGCGGCGCGCACCACGTTGCGGCTGTTGCCGCTGGTGCTCAGGCCGATCAGCACGTCGCCGGCGCGGGCATGGCTTTCCAGATAGCGGGCGAAAATCTCGTCATAGCCGTAATCGTTGCCGACGCAGCTGATGTGGCTGGGATCGCTGATGGCGATCGCCGCCATGCCGCGGCGGTTGCCGCGGTAGCGGCCGGTCAGTTCCTCGGCGAAGTGCATCGCGTCGCACATCGAGCCGCCGTTGCCGCAGGAGAACACGCGGCCGCCGGCCTCGAGCGCCGCGATGACGGCCTGCGCAGCCGCCTCCACGGAGGCCAGGGCCTGCGGATTGGCCAGAAGGTTGTCGAGCGCGCTCCTGGCCTCGTCCAGACTGGCGCGGATATGGTCTTGCATGATGAATTCCGTTGCTTGGTCAGGTTCTAGTGTACACCGATGATCAAGCGGCCAAGCGCGCGAAGGCCCGCCGCCCCTTGCCGGCAGCGCCGGACAGACGATGGCGACGGCCCGCTGCCGGCCGCGCGCTCAGGCGATCTGCCGGCCGAACCACACCACGCGCCCGATGACCTCGAACTCGCCGGATGCGCGCGACAGATCGACGGTGAAGGTCTCGTACAGCGGGTTGGCGCTTTTCACCTGCACCGCGCCGCCAGGCAGCCGCTGCAGCTGCTTGACGAAGATATCGTCGCCGATGCGGATCACGAACAAGCCTTCGCCGGGATGGCGCTCGGCGGTGTTGACCAGGATGGTGTCCCTGTCCTCCAGCACGCCGCTCATGCTGTCGCCCTTGACGCTGATGACCACCAGGTTGCGCGGCGAGGCGTTCAGATAGTTCTTCACCCAGTAGCGGCGGAAGGCCATGTAGAACATCGGCTGCTCGCCGGCCGCGCTGGTTCCAAAGCCGGCTGACGCCTTCAGGTTATAACGCGGGATAAAACAGAACTCCTCTTGCACTCCGGCCGGCACCTCGTGCTCGTCGGCGTCTGCCAGCGGTGACAAAGCGGGCAATCCCGCCGGCATCGGGGCATCGTGCGCCTGCGCGCACTCGTCCTGCATCGGCCCCTCGCCGTACAGCAGCCACTCGACCCGGCATCCGCTGTTGGCCGCGATCTTCTGCGCGGTGCCGATCCGCGGCACGCCGCCCTTGTACCACATATTGGTGAACGAACCCTTGTTGAGGCCGTTGCGCGCCGCCCAGGCGTAGGGCTTCTCGCTGCCGATCAATAGTTCCAGACGCTGCCGGAAATCGGTGTGTTGCTGCGAATTTTCCATTTGGAACTCCATCGGAAGTCATGCACGGCTGGAGCAGCGCCCCAGAGTACCACTACATTGTCATTTTGTCGAATGTAACTGACATGAGTAGTGACATCTCGTTGCTTGTTCAGTTCAAAAACAGCGCATACAATAGCAATCATACTTCATAAGTAGTTCTACTAATTAGCAATGCTACTTATCAAAGTGCTAAAATATAAACACATAACTACCACAGCAGTTCTAAAAACTGCTTACATAAAGAACCTGTCGCCCTTCGTTTGACCTCACTCAAACTATAACTCATTTAGAACTATTTGTCTGCCAAGGCCCTTTGGGACTTTCAGGAGCTCACGTGATGACTACAGCCGCGCAATATCCCGCTCTGCCCTCCACCATGCAACTGGTCGCTCAGCTGATTGGCATGCCGCGAACTTTGCAATTGGTGCAGGCGCTGGGCGGCACCACCCTGCCCTTCTCCAAGAACCAGAGCCGCGCCGGCCAGCTGCGTTTCGCCGCGCTGGTAGAGGTGATCGGCCAGGAGGCGGCCGAGCGGCTGACCCATCATTTCGGCGGCGACATCCTCTATATCCCGCGCTGCAGCACCGCGCTGCGCCAGGCGCGCAACCAGCAGATGATCCGCGACTTCGACGCGATGCTGGTGGAAGGCCTGGGCGCCAACGAAGCGGTCGGCGTGCTGGCGATGCGCTACCGGCTCAGCGACCGCATGGTCTGGCGCGTGCTGAAAACCCCGCCAGCCGATCAGGAAATTCACTGATCCGGCAAGCCCGTCGCCGCCGTGGGCCCCGACTCGCCTCCCAGACCGCGCCACGCATTCCATCAGGCAAAGGAGACCCCATGGCAAGCCGAGCCATTTCCGATCTGCATCCTCAACTGCAACCGCTGGCGGAAACCTTTCTGCGCCTGTGCCGCGACCAGGGCGTGGACCCGCTGCTGATCTGCACCTGGCGTTCGTCCGAAGAACAGGCGCAGCTGTACCGCCGGGGCCGCGATCTGCCCGGCGCCATCGTCACCTACGCCCGCCCCGGCGAATCCGCGCACAACGCGACGCTGCACGGCAACCCCGCCGCCCGCGCCTTCGACGTGGTGCCGTTGTTGGCCGGCAAGCCCATCTGCGACATCGACCACCCTCACTGGCAGGTGATGGGGCGCGTCGCCCAATCGCTGGGACTGTACTGGCACGGCACGCTGGAAGCGCCGCTGCACGAGATTCCCCATTTCCAACTGTCACTGGAGAAATGAGCATGCGACTCGCCGACCTGATCCGCCACCCGCGCAGCCGCCGTCTCAGCCACAGCCGGCTGTGGGCCAATATCGCCTGCGCCGCGGCCACCATCATGTTCCTGGTCAACGGCTGGCGCGGCGCGCTGAGCGCCGATATCTGGCTGATCTACCTGGGCGTGGTCGGTGGCTATTCCGCCACGCTGCGGCTGATCGCCGCCTATCGCGACCGGAGCCGGCCATGATTCCCCCGGCGCTGCTGCGCCTGGGCGCCGGCCTGCTACTGCCGCTGCTCGCCGCCGCCGGCGGCTACGCGCTGGGCAGCGGCCAGAGCCGCCAGTACTGGCAAACCAGGCTGCAGGCCACCGTCGCCGAGATGCAATCCGCCGACAGCCGCGCGCAGCAACAGCGCCAGGCCGCGGCCATGGAGCTGCAGCGGCAATGGCGCCAACGCATCGATCAACTGGAAAGCCGGCTGCTGGAGCAACAGCAGGCGCTGCAAGCGCAGCAGCGGCGAAACGCGCAAAGGATAGACGATGTCACCCGCAACGATGGTCCCCGCTTTACTGGCCTTGGCCCTGACAGCCTGCGCCTCTACCGCCAGCTCCTCGGCTATGCCGACGAGCTGCCCGGCGCCCAGCCCCTATCTGCTGGAGCTGCCGCCCAAACCCCCGGCGCCGACGCCGGGCTACCGGCGCCCGATCTCCTCGCCCACGCCGCCGACTACGGCGCCTGGTGCCAGCAACTGGAGCAACGCCTTGTCGCCCTGAAACAACTCTACTCTCAACAGGAACCCACACCATGACCGACTTTTTCGACCGGGCCAGCGAGCTGGAAACCGAATTCCGCGAGCAGGCGCTTGCCCGCCACTTCGAGCAATGGCGCCAAAACGGACTCAGCCACTGCGAGGACTGCGGCGACGCGATTCCCGACGCCCGCCGCGCGGCCATCCCCAGCTGCACCCGCTGCGTGCTGTGCCAGCAACTGGCGGAAAAGTGAGGGTTTCACGTGGAACACGACAACCTGCTGGCCTTGGGCCGCATAGAAGGCAAGCTTGACATGATCGTCGCCCACCTCGCCAAACAGGACAAAAAACTGGAAGAGCTGGACGGCCGCCTGCGCGACGTCGAGATCCAGGCCGCCAAGAGCGGCGCGGTGTCCGGCGCCCTGTCCGCGCTGCTGGTCACCCTGGCCGGCGAACTGCTCAAGCGCCTGGTGCACTGACACCCCTCAGCTAAGCCCCGGCGCCGCCCGGCGTCACAATCCCCCCATCCTCTCCATCGTTCCAAGGAATGACCATGTCCATGCTGATTTCCGTGCAAACCGCCATCGCCGACCGCCTGCGCCAAGGCATGGGCCGGATGGTGCGCGAAGTGGCGGCGGACCTGGACGAAACCGCCCTGTGCGGCCTGCAGCTGGCCCACGGCGATTACGCCAGCCGGCTCACCCCCGGCCAGTCCAGCCCCACCATCAACCCGCAGGCGCTGGCCAGGCTGCCGGCGCTGTGGACCGTCGCCGGCGGCATCACCTCCAGCCAGCCGCAGACCAGCCAGCGCCTGCGTTACAAGGCCAACGCGCTGTTCACCGTCATCGTCGGCGACCGGCTGCAGGCCGACGCCAACTACGCCGGCGCCGGCGTCTGGCAACTGGTCTACGCCGCGCGCCGCCTGCTGGCCTCGCAGGATTTCGGCCTGGCGGTGAATCCGCTGCTGCCGGAAAAAGTCCGCCCGCTGGGCCAGGCCCCGCGCGACGGCCAGCCCTGGAGCCTGGTGGCCTGCGATTTCAGCACCTACTGGCTGGACGAGGCGCTGGACAACGGCCACTGGCCGTCGCCGCAAACCGACGCCGACCCGGACGCGCTGTTCCGCGCCTTCGGCGGCCGGCTGGAAGACCCGGCCAAGACCTGGCAGAGCACCCAGCTCAACTACAGCCTGGCCGGCTCCGTCGGCGTCAAGGCGCAGGACGTGGTCGCCAATCCCGCCCCCAGCCAGAAATAACCCGCTTTCCCCTCGCCGCGCCAACCGGCGCGGCACCTTCCCCAACCGCCACACCAGGAGCCTTTCCTTATGGCTAGCGCCAACATCAGCTTCGACCAGATTCCGGCCTCCATCCGCAAGCCGGGCAAATACTTCGAGTTCAACACCAAACTGGCGGTACGCACGCTGCCGGGCAATCCGCAGCGCGTGCTGGTGATCGGCCAACGCCTGGCCGACACCGCCGCCCAGCCGGCGCTGGCGGCGCTGGACGTGTTCAGCGACGAGCAAGCTGCCCAGGCCTTCGGCCGCGGCTCCAACGCCCACCTGATGGCGCGCGCCGCCATCAACGCCAACCCCTATCTGCAGCTGACCGTGATCGGCGTCGACGATGCCGCCGCCGGCACCGCCGCCTCCGGCTCCTTCACCTTCAGCGGTCCGGCCGCCGCCGCCGGCGTGCTGAGCCTGTTCATCGGCGCGGCGCGCGTCGACGTGGCCGTCGCCGCCGGCGACGACGCCGCCAAGATCGCCGCCAACGCCCAGGCCGCCATCGCCAAGCTGAGCGACCTGCCGGTGACCGCGACCGCAGCCAAGGAAGTGCTGACCCTCGCCGCCCGCCACAAGGGCAGCATCGGCAACAGCATCGCGCTGAAGGCGCAGGAACAGATCGCCGGCCTCGGCGTCGTGGTCGCCGCCATGAAAGGCGGTGCCGGCGAGCCGGACCTGGTCCCGGTTCTGGGCACCGTGGTCAGCGGCGGCCACCAGATCATCGCCAGTCCCTTCACCGGCGACGCCGCGCTGACCGCGCTGCGCAACCACCTGGACTTCGTGTCCGGCCCGCTGGAACAGCGCGGCGCCATCGGCGTGATCGCCACCACCGGCGCGCTGGCCGACGCCTCCGCCTTGTCCGCCAAGCTGGACAGCGGCCGCATCACCGCCGCCTGGTACCGCGGCTCCGCCAAGCTGCCGGCCGACATCGCCGCCGCCTACGCCGCCGTGATCGCCAGCGAGGAAGACCCGGCCCGTCCGCTGAACACCCTGGAGCTGAAAGGCCTGGACGTGGTGGACCTGGCTTCCCGCACCAGCCGCACCGAGCAGGAAAACGCGCTGTACAACGGCGTGACTCCGCTGGAAGTGGGCGCCGGCGACCGTGTGCAGATCGTGCGCGCCATCAGCACCTACACCAAGGACGCGCAGGGCGTGGACGACGTGTCGCTGCTGGACATCACCACCATCCGCACGCTGGACTACGTCCGCAAGGCCTGCCGCGAGCGCATCGCGCTGCGCTTCCCGCGCGAGAAGCTGTCCGACCGCACCCCGTCCAAGGTGCGCTCCGAGCTGCTGGACGTGCTGTACAAGCTGGAAGAGCTGGAAATCATCGAACAAGTCGAAGCCAACAAGGCCGGCCTGATCGTCGAGCGCGACCTGCAGGACGTCAACCGCCTGGACGCCAAGATCCCGGTGGACGTGGTCAACGGCCTGCACGTGTTCGCCGGCCGCATCGACCTGCTGCTGTAAGCGCGCGCGGCGAGGCGGCTGATCCCGCAGCGCTCGGCCGCCTCGCCTCTCCCCCTTCCTTCAACACCCCAGCCGGCCGGGCCGCCGCCCGGCCGCCCCATCCCGAATCGAAAAGGAAAGTCTCATGGCTTTGAAAGAATACGCAGGCTCCATCGTCCTGGAAGTGAACGGCCAGGAAATCGACGTCATCGACCTCAACGTCAGCAGCAAGACTGGCCGCAAGGTGGTGAAGACGATGAACGCCACCGGCCGCGCCAAGGGCTTCGCCCGCGGCATCACCGAGTACGACCTGTCCGTCACCGTGTCCATCCCGCTGACCGGCGACCTGGACTGGGAAGCGATCGAAGGCGCCAAACTGACCGAATTCCCGCTGGCGCCGGGCGGCAAGCGCACCAGCTACCTGGACTGCTTCACGTTGGAAGTCGGCGAGAAATACGGCGTGGAAAGCGAAGCGCGCCGCGATATCAAGCTGATGTCGCTGCGGAAGGTCGTGGAATAAGCCCCTAATTATCTGGAGAAAAAACCAGATTGAAAAAGGAAGCCAAGTCATTTATGGCTCGGCTTTCTTACTCAAACATTGCATCCGTTAAATACATGGCAATTGAATTTTAAATAATTCAATCCCAAAAACAAGGAAGCATTGTCATCTCACTGGATGAGAACTTGGTTAGGAAACTGAAATGTCAAAGTATAAGATCATGCAGTATGCAGGCAAAGCAAAAGGCAATATACCAGTAACCGATTATGACTCAATGCCAAAGCATCATCCAGACAAAGAAAAAGAGGGAAACCGCCAATATGAAAGAATACATGGAAATTTAGAAGAAGTCGCCAATCAAAAAAATAGAGTCAATATAAAAAAGGATTTCATCTTAAGTGATGAAAAAGGGAACAGGGATGTATATACACCATCGCCTGTTTCAGGGTATGCCACATACTCTAAAAACTACGGGACGATAGAA
Source organism: Chromobacterium violaceum ATCC 12472 (assembly GCF_000007705.1). Classification (NCBI taxonomy): domain Bacteria; kingdom Pseudomonadati; phylum Pseudomonadota; class Betaproteobacteria; order Neisseriales; family Chromobacteriaceae; genus Chromobacterium; species Chromobacterium violaceum. The sequence continues at coordinate 366,405 of NC_005085.1, read as the reverse complement.
ATATATGACAAGCCAGAAGGGAAAGATCGTACTTTACTGGCAAAACTGCAACACATAAAACCAGAAACTCAAACATTCAAAAATGGGGATCGTGTCGAATATGGACAAGGGCTAGGATTGCAATACAAAACTGGCGATTCGGCAGGAAAACACAAATACCCTATTCACTCTCATGTCGAAACGGATGAAGAAACATACAAGAAATATATCTCAGACATTGTGTCTGGCAATATCTCGCTCAGCAGGCCAAATAATATTGGACAGCACCAGAAAAATGAAAAAAAAGAAGATCAGGCTAAACCAAAACTTCCTGAGAGTAGCTCTACACCTTTAGGCAATAAGCATGAGTCGAAAAACACACCCCCAAAAGGGAATGAGCATAAGAAGAATGAAAAAGAGAATGAGCGCATTGAAAGAATAAGAAAGAATAAGGAAATAATTAAAAAACAAGCAATAGAATCAAATGTACCTGTAAAAGACTTTCTAACATTCGCCGATATAGAAACTGGCGGAACTTACAATGAAAAAGCCTACAACAAAAAATCGGGTGCGAAAGGCTTATTTCAATTTGTACCAGACACTGCAAAAGCATATAAAATCAACGGGAAAGAGTTTGATCCCACAGAAAATACAAAAGCCGCACTTCAACTATATAAAGACAATTTAAAAGCAATAGAAAAAAAGAAACAAAAGAACAATCTAGAATATCTATCAGGAGAGCAAAACCCAAATGGACTAGATCTTTACCTTGCACATCAACAAGGGGCCGGTGGCTATTCCATCATTCAAAAGGTCAATGCTGGCCTCCAATCACTTGGAGAGAAAACCAAATCCAATCTAATAGGAAATTTACCCAGCAAGGATAAAAAGAAATATGCGGCATTAAATGACCGTGACTTAACCAAAGAATATCTTAAATATTGGAGAGAGAATTATAAGAAAAGACAAGGTGCGATAGAAAAAGAACTCTCCTCTGTCAGCCAACCTAACACTGAAGGAAAAAATGAACATGCCGCCGATATAAAACATGAAGTAGATCAAAAGAAGCCACAAGCAGATGTTGATGCAGTAAGGCAGGAAGCAAAAGATCAGGCGAAGGTCAAACAACACGCCGATGCCGAAGCTGCGAAACAGAAAGCGGCCGAACAGGCGAAAGCCAAGCAACGCGCCGACGCCGAAGCTGCGAAACAGAAAGCGGCCGAACAGGCGAAAGCCAAACAGCGCGCCGACGCCGAAGCTGCGAAACAGAAAGCGGCCGAACAGGCGAAAGCCAAGCAACGCGCCGACGCCGAAGCCGCGAAGCAGAAAGCGGCAGAGCAGGCGAAAGCCAAGCAGCGCGCCGACGTCGAAGCTGCGAAACAGAAAGCGGCAGAGCAGGCGAAAGCCAAACAAGGCGTCGACGCGGAAGCTGTGAAGCGGAAAGAAGCTGAGCAAGCACAGACCAAGATCGAAGCTGTTGGAAAGAAAGAACCCGTTCAACCGAAACAAAAAGCCGCGGCGAAGCCGGCCCAAAAGCAGCCCGCTCAAGCCAAGCCCGCCCAGCCAGCGGGTCCCGGCAATCTGGATGCCCAACTAGCCCAGCTTGCCGCTCTGCTCGGCCAGTTGAATGCCGCACTGGCCCCGCTGGCCAAACCCATCCAAATCACCGTCGACGTGCAAAACGGCAACATCGTCGCCGCCGTCAACGCCGCCAACAGCCAACAACAAAGGAGGAATTGATGTTCAGCCTCAATGTGTTCGCCGGCCTGTCCGCCGGCCCCCTGGTGGACGCCAGCTTCCGCGGCGTGCGCTTCGACTGCCTGAAGAGCGTGGACAGCGCGCAGCGCGACCAGGCGATGCACGAATACCCGTACAAGGACGGGGCCGACGTGGAGGACCTGGGCCGCAAGGCGCGCAAGGTGTCGCTGTCGGCGATGTTCTGGGGCAAGGACTACCAGCACCGGTTGCGCCAGTTCGTCGCCGCGCTGGACGCCGCCGGCCCCGGCGAGCTGGTCCACCCGGTGTTCGGCAGCATGCCGCAGGCCCAGGTAGTGGATTACCAGATCAGCCACGACGCCGACGCCACCGACTCCTGCACCGTGGAGGTCAACTGGGTGGAGGCCACGCCGGGCAACCCTTTCTTCGCCGCCAAGAAGACGCTGCCGCAGGTGGACGCCATCTCGTCGCAGGTGGACAAGCTGCGCCAGATGGCCGGCGAGGCCTTTGCCAAGGCCCAGGGCCTGGTGGCCACCGCCAAGGGCGCGCTGGCCCGCGTCGCCGCGCTGCGCCAGCAACTGACCGCCACCGTCCGCCAGTTGGCCGCGATGGCCAACCAGGCGGTGGCCCAGGTGACCGACCTGCTCGCCTATCCGCAGGCCTTCGTCGCCCAGGCCAAGCAGCTGGTGGACGCGGCGGCCAACTGGCGCTTCGATCTGCAGGTGGACCTCGGCCCGCTGCCGGCGCTGAAAACCGCCGCCGCGATGTCGTCCGCCACGCTGGCCGACTGGAAGGCGCTGCGCCGCCGGCTGGAGGGCCTGCCGGATGCGGTGCGCCAGGGCATCTCGCCGGTATCCGCCAGCGCCACGCTGTCGGTATGGAGCGACGACCAGCGCCGCATCGACGCGTTGCTGCAGCTGAACGTGTCCACCAAGCTCGCCTCCGCCGCCGCCGGCATCTTCGCCAGCGAAGCGCAAAAGCCGACGCTGACGCCGCCGGCGCTGGAGCAGATCGCCGGTGACGTGCGCGCCTCGCTGCAGACCACGATAGACCAATGGCGCGCCGGCATGCCGTCCGAGGACGCCTACAAGGTGGTGGACGGCCTGCGCGAGCTGGGCCTGCAGGTGCAGCAGGGCGCCGCCGCGCTGATCGCCGCCAAGCCGCCGCTGCTGAAGCGCAAGGTGGAATCCGCCTGCAATCTGCGCCAGCTGGCCCACCTGTGGTATGGCGACAGCGAGCGCGCCGCCGAGCTGCTGCGGCTGAATCCGCAGCTGTCCCAACCCAACCATCTGACTCCGGGGACCCTGGTCTATGGCTACGCCCGCTAAGCAAACCGTCAGCCTGCAGATAGGCGGCCGCCAGCACGGCGACTGGACCCACTACTCGGTCGACTCCGACCTGGTCGTCGCCGCCGACGCCTGGCAGGTGTCGCTGGGCCTGCCAGGCGGCGTCTTCCCGCCCGACGTGGAGCCGGGCGCGATGGTCAAGGTGCAGGTCGGCGGCGAGACGGTGCTGATGGGCCGCATCGACGACATCAGCCACAGCGTCGCCTCCGGCAGCCATCAGCTGACGCTGTCCGGCCGCGACCTGGCCGGCATGCTGCTCGATTGCAGCGCGCCGCTGTTCACCGGCAAGGGCATGACGCTGCAGGACGTGCTGGACAACGTGGTGAAGCCGCTGGGCATCGCCAACATCCGCGTCGACGCCAAGGCCCGCGGCCAGATCGAGAAGATCAATGTCGATCCCGGCAACAGCGCCTGGGACGTGCTCACCCGCGCCGCCCAGGCCAACGGCCTGACCGCCTGGTTCGACCCGGACGGCACGCTGTTGGTGGGCGGTCCGGACTACAGCCGGCCGGCCAGCGCGCGGCTGATCCTGCGCCGCGACGGCAAGGGCAACAATGTGCTCAGCCTGGCCGAAACCCGCTCCCACGCGCAGCGCTATTCCGAGCTGACGCTGCTGGGCCAGGGCCACGGCCAGTCGCTGACGCCCGGCCGCCACGCGATGCGGCACCACGTCTTCGATTCCGACGTCTGCTACCACAAGCCGCGCATCCAGGTGGAGCCGGACGCCGCCAGCCCGGCCGAGCTGGCCGCCCGCGCCGACAAGATGCTGGCCGACGCCCGCCTGGCCGGCTACACCCTGACCGCCACCGTGGCCGGCCACCGCGACAGCCAGGGCGCGCTGTGGACGCCGGGCCAGCGCATCGAGGTGGAAAGCGAGCCGCACGGCATCAACGGCACCTATTTCCTGATGGCGCGCACCTTCGAGGGCGGCCGCGGCCAGGGCAGCGTCACCCGGCTGACGCTGAAGGAAGACAAATGCTGGATTCCGGTGATGCGCGCCGGCAAGCAATGAGGAGACCAATATGTGGCATGAAGTAGACCAACGCATCCGCCGCGCCTTCAGCAATGTGCGCCAGGGCTTCCGCGCGGTGCTCACCCATGTGGACAGCGACGGCGGCGTGCAGGCCGCGCAGGCCGACGCGCTGGCCGGCGAGCGGCTGCAGGACGCCGAGCTGTTCCAGCATTACGGCTACACCTCCAACCCCCCGCCGGGCAGCATGGCCATGGTGCTGCCGCTGGGCGGCCGCACCAGCCACAGCGTGGTGATCGCCACCGAGCACGGCAGCTACCGGCTGCAATCGCTGCAACCGGGCGAGGTGGCGCTGTACAGCGACGAAGGCAGCAAGATCGTGCTCAAACGCGGCAGGATCATCGCCGTGGAGTGCGACACCTTCCAGCTCGACTGCAAGACCTGGCAGGTCAACGCCAGCGAACAAGCCAGCTTCACCACGCCCACGCTGAACACCAGCGCGCAGTTCGTCGCCCAGGGCCAGATCAGCGGCAACGGCGGCCTAGCCATCCAGGGCGGCGGCGGCGCCAAGGTCACCGGCAGCGTCAGCGCCAGCGGCGACGTGAAGGCCGGCGGCATCAGCCTGCAAGGCCACATCCACAACGGCGACTCCGGCGGCGTCACCAGCCCGCCCAAGTAAGCCGCGCCACTGACCCTCGTCCCCTGATCCCATAACCGCCAAACCCGGAAAATAACGCCATGGACCCATTGCTGGACCCCATCACCGGCGACTACGCCGGCCCCTCCACCGACACCCTCGCCAACGCCGTCTACCTGCGCCTGATGACCCCGCTGGGCGGCTGGTGGGCCGACCCGACGCTGGGCTCGCGCCTGCACGAGCTGTCCCGCAGCAAGGACAGCAACCGCATCGACCTCTTGGCCTGCCAGTACGCCGAGCAGGCGCTGCAGCCGCTGCTGCAGGACGGCCGCGCCAGCCGCGTCCAGGTGTCGTCGCAGCGGCAAGGCCCCGGCCGGCTGCTCCTGAACATCGAAGTCGCCGAAACCGGCGGCCACATCCGCCATTTCCAACACCAAGTGAGGATAGCCTGATGCCCCTGTCCACTCCCGATTTCGCCAGCATCCGCGATACGCTGCTGCGCGACCTGCAAAACCTGCGCGCTGATGCCGACATCGCGCCGGACAGCGACTACTTCGTCCGCGCCAGCTCGGTGGCCAGCGCGGTGGAGGGCCTGTACCAGCACCAGAGCTGGATCGCCCGCCAGATCTTCCCCGACACCGCCGACAGCGAATACCTGGAACAGCACGCCCGCCTGCGCGGCATCGTGCGCAAGCCGGCCGCCGCCGCCAGCGGCACGCTGCGGATCAGCGGCAACGCCGGCGCCGTCGTCAGCGGCAGCCTGCAACTGCGCATCGGCGAGCAGCTGTACGCCACCCCCGCCGCCAATCCGGACGGCAGCCCCTACGCCGCCAGGCTGGACGCCAACGGCCAGGCCGAGCTGCCCATCTTCGCCAGCCAGGCCGGCGCCGCCGGCAATCAGCCGGAGAGCCTGCCGGTGGAACTGATGCAGGCTCCGTCCGGCGTCAGCGCCAAGGCGCTGCTGCTCAGCATGCGCAACGGCGTGGACGTGGAGGACGACGCGGCCTTGCTGGACCGGCTGCTGGAGCTGATCCGCCGCCCGCCGGCCGGCGGCAACAGGCACGACTACCGCCGCTGGGCGATGGAAGTGAAGGGCGTCTCCGCCGCCTACGTCTATCCGCTGCGCCGCGGCCTGGGCACCGTGGACGTGGTGATCACCGCCAACGGCGACTTGCCGTCGCAGGAAATTCTGAACAATGTACAGGCCCATATCGAGGATTTGCGCCCGGTCACCGCCAAGAGCTGCCTGGTGCTGGCGCCGACCCCGCGCCCGGTAGACATCGACGTCGCGCTCAATCTGGGCGGCGCGAACCTGGACGCGTTCACGCCGTTGCTGCAGCAGACGCTGCAAGCCTACTTCGCCGGCTTGGCGCCAGGCGAGCGGCTGGTCAAGAGCCGGATCGAGGCGCTGATCTCCGACCTGCCCGGCGTGCAGGACCGCCAGCTCAACTCGCCGGCCGGCAACGTCGATCCAGTCTCTGATCCCACTAAAGTGGAATGGCTGCGGCTGGGCAAACTGACTGTGGGGCTGCTGAAATGACGCCGCAACCGCCCTATCAGGACTTGCTGACCCGGCTGCTGCCGCCGGTCAGCTACAGCCCGGACAGCCCGCGGCTGCAGGCCGAGCTGGCCAGCGAGGGCGCGGCGCTGGACCGCGCGCAGCATTCCGCCCATCAGTTGGCCGGCGCCGTCACGCCCTTGCAGGCGGAGGCGATGCTGCCGGAATGGGAGCGGGTATGCGGTCTGACGCCGCCCTCCGACGCCACCTACCAGCAACGCCGGCAGGCGGTGCTGGCCAAGCTGGCCGAGACCGGCGGCCTGTCCATTCCCTACTTCACCCGCCTGGCCGCCGGCATGGGCTACAAGATCCAGATCGCCGAGCCGCAGCCGTTCCGCGCCGGCGTCAACCGCGCCGGCCAGCAGCTGTGGAGCGCCGACATCCCCTGGGTATGGCAGGTGACCGTATTCGGCAGCAAGGTCCGCCCCTACCAGTTCCGCGCCGGCCAATCGCTGGCGGGCGAACGCCTGTGCGCCTTCGGCGACCCCAGGCTGGAAGAACTGTTCAACGACCTCAAGCCGGCCCATACCTTCGTCTACTTCGCCTACCAGCCGTAAACCGTCTCCAAACGCGCGCTTCCCGCGCGTTTCCTCCCGCCTTTCCCTTCCCCCGGCGCCGATCCCCAATCGGCTGTCCCTGTCCCATCCTTTTCCAGGAGCGCTTCATGCAAGACCCGATCAAGCCCGTTCCCACCCCGGACCAGAAGTTCCACGACGGCAATCCCTCCACCGGCGAGCTGGGCACCATCGTCTCCGCCGACTGGCTGAACACGGTGCAGTCCGCCCTCCAGGCCACCCAGCAGGAAGTGCTGTCCGTGATCGGCAGCAACAATGGCCAGAAAGCCGATCCAGCGCGCCAGGATCAGCTGCTGCAGGCGATCAAGCAGCTGGCCTGGGGCGGTAATGCCAAGCCGACTACCCTGGCGGGCTACGGCATCGCCGACGGCCTGACCCTGCGGCCGCAACTGGGCGACAAGATCGACTTGAACAATATCGTCGACGACGGTCTCTATCACAATCCGGGCAACGATTACGCCGCCAACGGCGCCAACTACCCAACTCCGCATGCTGGCCTGTTGTTTGTTTTCTCCGATGGTCTGATGGTCTATCAGCAATACCAGTGCTACGACAACGCCGGCTGCTGGTACCGCTGCCGCTACCGCGATAACTGGAGCCAATGGCAGAGGCTGGCCGACGCCGCCACCACGCTGGCCGGTTATGGCATCACCGACGGCGCCACCAAGGCCGAGCTGAAGGCGGCGGTGGACGGGCTGGTCAGCGGCGCGCCGGGCGCGCTGAACACGCTGCAGGAACTGGCCGCGGCGCTGGACAACGACAACAACTTCGCCGCCACCATCACCAACAAGCTGGCCGGCAAGGCCGACAAGTCCAGTTCGCTGGCCGGCTACGGCATCAACACGCTGGCGCTGTCCACCGCCCAGACCGCGCAGATCGTCAAAACCACGCCTAACGTCTACGACAACAATCTCTACACCAACGGCACGCTGGAACTGCGCTCCACCGGCACCGACTTCCCGGCCCTGGGCCTGCACCGTCCCGGCAACAGCGCGGTGGCGCTGGTGCATAAGGGTTATGGCGACGATACCCTGGTGCTGAAGGAAGCCGCCGGCGGCGAATATCGCGTCTGGCACAGCGGCAATGATGGCCAGTTCATCAAGAAGCGGCGGGGCCGCATCCATGCCGATGACAAGACCTCGCTGGATACGTCGGTCGCCGCAGGAGAAATGGGGTTCAACTACGGTACTTCCAGCGGCATCTATGGCCCGTTTATCGCCTTTGGCGGCTTGGTGGACAACAACATCAACTACAGCTGCCAATTAACCGCGGATTACGGCAACGGCAGCATGATGCGTTTTCGCACGCGCAATGACGACGGAACAACTGGCCGCTGGAACCCCTGGCGCACGCTGATCCACGAAGACTACCTGACCGGCCAGGTCGCCTTCTTCGCCATGTCCGCTCCGCCGCTGGGCTGGCTGAAGGCCAACGGCGCGGCGGTGAGCCGCAAGGACTATCCGTCCTTGTTCGCGGCGCTGGGAACCTATTATGGCGCAGGCGACGGTTCCACCACCTTCAACCTGCCGGACCTGCGCGGCGAGTTCGTGCGCGGATGGGATGACGGTCGCGGTGTGGATAACGGGCGCGGCTTTGGCACCTGGCAAAAAGGTACCTTAACATTCTCCGATCCGTCTCTTACTTCGCCGTGCGTAGCTAGCCTAGTCCACCGCAACGACAACACAGTCATTGGCTACCTGGACTTAGGCGCAGACCCCGTCGACAAAAACAAATATGACTTAGGACTATCAGTCTCCACCGCCAACGGGGTTTATCTTCCCGATCTGGACTCCGGCGGCTGGGCCAACGGCTATGGTTCCACCCGCCCCCGCAACATCGCCCTGCTCGCCTGCATCAAATACTGAGGATTCCACCATGCAAGACAACAACAAAACCGTCTACGCCTACCACCCGCAAACCGGCGAATACCAGGGGCCGACCGCAGCCGATCCGTCGCCGCTGCAACCCGGTGTCTGGCTGCTGCCGGCCCACAGCACCGAGCTGCCGCCGCCAGCCGCCGCCGAACGCCAGACCGCAGTGTTCCGCGACGGCGGCTGGACCATCTTGCCCGACTGGCGCGCCGTCAAACTGTGGAGCGTCGACACCGCGCAACCAGTCCAGGCCCGTCTGGGCGACACCCCGGACAGCCTGCGCGCCACGCTGCTGCAACCGTGCGAATTCCCAACCTGGGACGGCAAGGGCTGGAGCATCAACAAAACGGCTCAGTCCGCCGCGCTGGCGCAGAAAACTGCCGCGGAATTGAAGCAGCGCCTAGCCGACGCCTACGCCGCCCGCCGCCCGCTGGAAGACGCCGAGTCCATCGGCATCGCCACCGCCGACGAACTGCAAAAGCTGGCCGCCTGGAAGCGCTACTGCGTGGACCTGTCCCGCCTGCCGGACCTGGCGATGTGGCCACGGCTGGTGGGCGCAGACTGGCCCAAGCAGCCTGCCTAAAAACCTAGCTCGCGACACCTGGAAACGGCAGCGCCACGCTGCCGTTTTTCGCGCTGGCCGCACTGACATCCGTCCACTGAGCCGCCGCGCCGGCTTCCCGCACAATCGCCGTCATTCCAAATCAGCGACATCTGTCATCGGCCCCGGCGGCCGATTTCTCTTTACCAGCGGGAGGCGCCTCACATGCAAGACCAGCTCAAACCCATCAACAGCCCGGACGGCCTGTTCCACGACGGCAACCCCTACACCGGCGAACTCGGCACCGTAGTCACCTCCGAGTGGCTGAACGGCATGCAGTCCGCCGTGCAATCCACGCAACAAGAAGTGCTGACCCTGCTCAAGACCAGCGGCCAAAGCCCCGACCCCTCCCGCAAGGATCAGCTGCAGCAAGCGGTGCAGAACATCGCCTGGGGCGGCAATAGCAAGCCCACCACACTGGCCGGCTACGGCATCGCCATCGCCAGCCAGGCCGAAGCGGAAGCGGGCACCGACAACGTCAAGGCGATGACGCCGCTGCGCGTGGAGCAGGCGTTGAACGCCGCCGGCCTGTCGGGCTACGCCAAAAACATCGCCAGCGGATCGCTGCAAACCGTGCGTCCCAACGGCCTCTACCATGTAGACGCCGGTCAAACCAGCGGCGCGCCGGATAAAAGCAACGGCATGCTGCTCGCCAATTTCCTCAACGACAAATGGGGCAGCCAGGTCTACTGGATGTGGGGCGGCGCCACTTACGAGCAGCGGCTGGAAAACGGCAACTGGCAGCCCTGGGTCAAGCTGCTGAAAACCGGGCAGCAAAGCACGCTGGCCGATTACGGCATCACCGACGGCGCCAGCAAGACCGATCTGCAAACAGCAGTCAACAATCTGGTGGCCGGCGCGCCGGGCGCGCTGAACACCTTGCAGGAGCTGGCGGCGGCGCTGGGCAATGACCAGAACTTCGCCGCCACCATCACCAATCAGCTGGCCGGCAAGGCAAGCAAAGCCACCACCCTGGCGGGTTATGGCATAGGCGATGCGCAGACCAAAACGCAAAGCGACGCCCGCTATTTTCAACGCATCGCCCGCTTCACCAGCAATGGCCAGTTCACCGTGCCCGATGGCGTGACCCGCATCTATGTCTCCGGTTGCGGCGGCGGCGGTGGCGGCGGCGGCAGCGGCGCGAGCAGCGCCAGCGTCATGGCGGCAGGCGGCGGCGGCGGCGCCGGCAACAATGTCATGCGCCAGGACTATCCGGTCAGGCCAGGACAAGTCCTTAACATCGTCATCGGCGGCGGCGGCAGCGGAGGTCTGGGCGGCCCGAAAAATGGCGCGACAGGCTCCGCAGGCATCAGCGGCACCAACGGCGGCACCACCGCCATAGCCGAAATCGGCTTGAGTCTGGCTGGTGGTAATGGCGGCGGCGCCGGCAATACCAACGGAATATGGGCGAATGGCGCCAGCCCAGGTAATGGCGGCCCCGGCATGGCACCGGGCACCATAGGCTGGAGCGGACCGACTACCAATATGTGCTATCCCGGCGGGCTGGGCGGCAATTCGCCGTTCGGCGGAGGCGGGAGCACAGTCGGATGGTACTGGGCAGGCGGTGTTTCCCAAACTGGCGCAGGCTTCGGCTCTGGCGGCGGCGGCGGCTTCGCAGGCAGTGACGGCGGTGGCATCGCAGGTGCCAACGGCGCGCCCGGCGTAATCTTCATCGAATGGTAAGGAGTCAATCAATGAGCAAATTCGCCTACTTCAACCCTCAGGACGGCCTCGTGCTGCAATGGATAGACACCGAGTCCCACGCCTGCCACCTTCCCGATGCCTCGTTGCTTCATGCCTGCACCGACACCGAGTGGCAAATGCGCGATCAAGGCGAAATGATGGTACGCGATGGCGCCGTTCAACCCTACATCGCCCCCCAACCCGCAGCGGAACAATTGCGTGCCAAGCAGCAAGCCATCATCCGCGCCGCATGCGATCAAGAACTGGCAGCGCTGCGCCAGGCCTATCCGGAACGCGAGGTCGACAGTTGGCCGCAACAGGAACGGGAAGCCCGCGACATCGCCCTCAATCCGGCTGCGCCCACTCCTATGCTGTCGGCAATCGCCCAAGCTCGGAGCTTGCCTGTGGAAGAATTGGTCCGCCGAGTCCGAGCCAAGGCGGACGCTTATGCCGCCGCGGCAGGCAAGATCATCGGCCGCAAGCAGGCTTTGATAGATGAATTGGATGCCTTAGACCTGTCCGCACCGGATGCCGCGTCCCGAATCTCCGCCATACGCTGGGACATGAAACCGCAGTAGCCAGCCCCAAACCAGACTTGCCTTGCGTAAAACCGCGCTGACGCGCGGTTTTACCATGCGTCCCGCCATCATGTCAGCGCTGACACCCGTCTACTAACCCCGCTCGTCAGCCTCCCGCACAATAACCGTCATTCTCAAACAGCGACATCCGTCATCGGCCCTGCGGCCGATTTTTCTTTAGCCAGCGGGAGGCGTTTTCCATGCAAGATCTCAAACCCATCAATAGCCCCGACAGCCTGTTTCATGACGGCAACCCCGCCACCGGCGAGCTCGGCACCATCGTCTCCGCCGACTGGCTGAACGGCGTGCAATCGGCCGCGCAGGAACTGCTGATCGTGATCAAGAACAGCGGCCAGACCCCTGACTCGACACGCCAGGACCAGTTGCTGCAAGCCGTGCGCAACATCGCCTGGGGCGGCAACAGCAAGCCCACCACACTGGCCGGCTACGGCATCGCCATCGCCAGCCAGGCCGAGGCGGAAGCGGGCACCGACAACGTCAAGGCGATGACGCCGCTGCGCGTCGAACAGGCGCTGAACGCCGCCGGCCTATCCGGCTACGCCAAGAACATCGCCAGCGGCTCGCTGCAAACCGTGCGTCCCAACGGCCTCTACCACGTCGACAGCAGCCTAGTCAGCGGAACCCCGGATAAAAGCAACGGCATGCTGCTGGCCAACTTCCTCAACGATAAGTGGGGCAGCCAGGTCTACTGGATGTGGGGCGGCGCCACTTACGAACAGCGGCTGCAAGACGGCAATTGGCAGCCCTGGGTCAAGCTGCTGAAAACCGGACAGCAAAGCACGCTGGCCGATTACGGCATCACCGACGGTGCCAGCAAGACCGACTTGCAAAAAGCAATCAATGATCTGGTGGCCGGCGCGCCAGGCGCGCTGAACACCTTGCAAGAGCTGGCTGCGGCGCTGGGCAACGACGCCAATTACGCAGCCTCGATCACCAAGCAGCTATCGAACAAAGCCGACAAGGCCACCACGCTGGCCGGCTACGGCATCGCCGACGGCGCCACCGTGACTCAGGTCAATGCCGCCGCGCCGGCTGGCATGGTGGCCTACTTCGCGATGAAAGACGCGCCGGCCGGCTGGCTGATCGCCGACGGGCGGACCGTTGCGCGCAAGGACTACCCGGCGCTGTTCGCCGCCATTGGCGGCCTCTATGGAAATGGCGACGGCTCGACGACATTCGGATTGCCCAACCTTTGCGGCGAGTTCATCCGCGGCTGGGATAATGGACGCGGCGTGGATACCGGCCGAGCCATCGGTTCCAGCCAGATTTCTACCCAGTTGCTGGTCGACAATGATGGCTTGCAGACCGTGGGCGCCATCGACTGGTCTTCGAATAATCTGTCCGCGCTTGGGTATGAGCCGGCGCAAGCCAATGCGGCCAATCTTCACTTCATTAATTCAACGACTATCAGCAACCCCGCCGATTCCAGCTTTATTCGTTCAATCCGCCCCCGCAACATCGCCCTGCTCGCCTGCATCAAGTACTGACGCCCGCAACGTTCCACGTGAAACCGCGCCTCACGGCGCGGTTTTCGTTATTCAACGCAGCACCACCAGCGCGGTGCCGGCGCAGCTGACTGCGGCGCCCAGCCAGGCCAAGGGCGGCGGCGGACGCTTCAAAACCACCCAAAGCATGGGCAGAATCAGCACCGGACTCAGCGCCGACAAAATGCCCACCGTCGCGACATTCGCATGCTGCAAGGCCAGCATGATCAGCGTCATGCCCAGGCCCAGCGCCACCAGTCCGTTGAGCGCGGTCTGGCCCAGCATACGCGGCGTGTACCGGCCGCGGCTTTGCGCCAGTTTCCAGCCGCTGAGCCACAACAGATAGTGGGCGCCGCAGCTGACACCCATGCGCAGCGCCGACGCGGTCACCGGCTCCAGGCCGGCCGCCATCGCCGGCTTGGCGAAGAAAGTCCCCAACGCCTGGCACAACGCGGCGGCCAGGCCCAGCGCGACGCCGGCGGCCAGCTTGTCGTTGCGCTCCCACACGTGGGCGTCCACCTCGCGCCGGCCGAAGGCCACCGCCAGCAGCACGCCGCCGAACACCAGCAGGCTGCCCAGCAGCGCGCCCGCGCTCAAGCGCTCTGCCAGGAACAGCACGCCCAGCAGCACCGAGAACACCGAATGGGTGGCGAACAGCAAGCCGGTGCGGCGCGGCCCCAGCCGGTTCATGGATGCAAACATCACCGTGTCGCCCAGGAAAATGCCGGCCAGCCCCGACAGCAGCGCCGGCCACAGGCTGGCCGCGCTGATGGAATGCCAGCCGCCGGACAGCAGACTGACGCCGCCCAGCACCATGGTCAGCAGCGTCAGCCGCAGCCGGGTGAAGGCGAAGGGGCCGAAATGGCGGGAAGGCCCGGCGCCGAGCAATCCGCCCAGCGCCCAGCAGCCGGCGGCACCGACCGCGGCAAGGTCATACAGCATCATGGTTCCAGTAAATAGATTTCCACCCGTTCCTTGCCCTTGCCGATATTGCGGCGCTTGAGGGCGATCCGCCCCACCTCGCCGCTGCGCTTGAGGTGGGTGCCGCCGCAGGGCACGCGGGCGAAGCCGGGCAGCTCCCAGTAGCGGCGTCCGGCCGCCTCGTCGGAAAAGGCGCTGACGATGGGCAGATCGTCGTTTATCAGCCGCTGCGCGGCGGCGGCGATGTCGGCCAGCAAAGGCGTGATCGGCAGATCGAGCGCGAAGTCTATCCGCGCCTTGTCCTCGGCGATGTGGGCGCCGATCTTCTCCACGCCGTCCACCTGGCGGCAGATCACTTCCAGCACCAGCTCGGCGGCGAAATGCAGCCGCATCAGCCGGTAGCGGCGCGGCCAGTCTATCTCTACCATCGCCGCGTCGCCGGCTTGCAGGCCGTGACCGGCATCCAGCGTGTAGGCGATGTCCGCTCCCTGCCTCTCCGCCAGCCGCACCGGATGGCCGGCGATGCGGCCGCTGTCGCTCTCCTGGCCGCCGGAGAAGGCGTAGAAGATGGTTTCCGCCAGCCACATCCGCTCGCCGTCCACTCGGGAAATCCGGGTGGCGAGTTCTGTCTGGTAGGGGTCAGCCCAGAATCGTTTGATGGTCATAACGAGCGTGCCAGATAATCGATCAAACTGATCGGGTAGGAAAACGCCTGCCCGGTCAATTCGCGGTAACGCGCATGGTAGTTGGTGTTGGCAGGCTGCAGGATGAGTGCCTGGGACATCGCCTCCCGCGCCGCGGTGATGTCGAGCCGTTTTTCCTCGGCAATCGATAACAGCAGCCACACTTCGTGCAGGCGGAAATTCTGCGACAGCGCCTGCCTGGCCCGCCACTGCACCCGGTCCCAATCCTGGCCGTCGTTGAACGCGCCGACCAGATCATCCAACACCGCGGCCAATGCAGGCGGCGCCCCATCCTGGCGGCTGAGCACCAGCGTGTGGCCGTTCCCGATCTGGCCGTCGGTTTCTTCCAATGCCTCCAGCTGCCAGTGCCCCATCTCGTTCTGGTTGTACCAGTTCAACGCCGCCAGCAATACCTGCAAAGTGAAAACGTGGTAGTGGCCCCGCCAGGGCAACTCCGGAAATGAGAGCACCGTGTCCCGGCGCTCATAAGCGGCCACCAGATCATCCAGCTGCGTGATGGCACGGGTCTGGTCCGTCGCTTCGGCGTCGCGCTTGGGCACCACCATGAAATTGATGCCGCCGGGCTTGAGCACGCGCTCCCATTCCTGCCAGGCGGAAATCACGTCGGGAATATGTTCGAGAACGTGGGATGTGACGATGTAGTCGAGCGAGGCATCGCCGAAAGGAAGCGCCGCGGCATCGGCCACATGATCGACCCGGGCCGGCGCAATACCGTAACCGGCCTGCTCTTGCGAATAATGGCGAAAATCGTCCAGGTCGCGCGGATGGACAAAATCGATGCCATCGCTGGGCGCCACGTTGACGCAGTCTTGCGGGGAAAAATGGTTGTGCGAGGCACGTCCCAATTCTGCGCCAATACCTTTCAGA
Organism: Chromobacterium violaceum ATCC 12472; assembly: GCF_000007705.1. Lineage (NCBI taxonomy): Bacteria > Pseudomonadati > Pseudomonadota > Betaproteobacteria > Neisseriales > Chromobacteriaceae > Chromobacterium > Chromobacterium violaceum. The sequence continues at coordinate 350,894 of NC_005085.1, read as the reverse complement.
TAGATCTGCGCCAGTCTCATCACGTGGATTTTCTTTTCATGACTAAAAGACACATATTCTATGCCCTCAAATCATTCTCGCGCCAAGCGCAAATACACATCCTGGTCCAGCCTCTCCATCATCCGCTCCGGACGGTTCAGCGCGGTGAAACCGTATTGCGCGTACAGGCCGTGGGCGTCGGCGGTGGCCAGCATCATCCGGCGCAGGCCGGCCAGATCCGGGTGCGCCATCGCCGCCGCCACCAGCCGCTTGCCCACGCCCTGCCCCTGCCAGCGCTCCAGCACGAACACATCGGCCAGGTAAGCGAAAGTGGCGCGGTCGGTGATGGCGCGGGCGAAGCCGATCAGCTGGCCGTCGTCGGCATAAGCGCCGAAGCACAGCGAATGATCCAGCGAGCGCTCGAATACCTCGCGCGGCAGCCCGCGCGCCCAGTAAGACTCGCCCGACAAGTATTGGTAAATCCGATCCCGATCCAGCCGCGCCGGATCGCTGTCTATCGCCACCGCCATCGCCGTTTCTCGCCTTGAGGAAAGTTTCAGCGTAAACAAACACCGCCCGCCGAACAAGCGTTTGGCATACAAACAACAAGAAAATGACGGATCGTCCTTGATTTATGGCATTTTCCACCTTTATCTCACGCATGCGGCCGTTGCCAGCCGCGGCAAAAACTCGCAGGATAAGGGTTTGCCCACGGTAAGACCCGTCATGCCCCTGCCCTTGCTGAGAAACCTGCTGTCCGCCCTGTTGCTGGCCGTGATCGCGCTGTGGTGCGCCGGTAGCTGGGGCGGGATGCCGCTGCTGACCGAAATCGCCATCTGGCTGGGCGACGCGTTGGTGATGGGCGGGGCCTACCTGCTGCCCACCATCACCGCCGCGCTGGTGAAGAGCCCGCGGCTGAAGCGGGTGGCGCTGGTCAACGTGCTGGGCGGCTGGCTGATCGTGCCATGGATCGCGGCGATGGCGCTGGCGCTGAAACGCGACGACCTGGCCTGATTTCAAGGCGACCCGCCGGACTACAGCGCGGGAGCCCGCAAACCAAGAGGAGAAGACTGTGTTCCAACATGTAGACGCCTACGCCGGCGATCCCATCCTGTCGCTGGTGGAAGCTTTCGGCAAAGACCCGCGCGAGCAGAAGGTCAACCTCAGCATCGGCCTGTATTACGACGAGGCAGGCCGCATCCCGCGGCTGAAGGCGGTGGAGCAGGCCGAGGCGCTGCTGGCCAGCCAGCCGCAGCCGCCGTGCACCTATCTGCCGATGGACGGCATGCCGGCTTACCGCAGCGCCATCCAGACGCTACTATTCGGCGCCGAGCATCCGGCGGTGAAAGACGGCCGCATCGCCACGCTGCAGACGCTGGGCGGCTCCGGCGCGCTGAAAGTGGGCGCCGACTTCCTCAAGCGCTATTTCCCGGCATCCGGCGTCTGGGTCAGCGACCCGACCTGGGACAACCACGTCGCCATCTTCGAAGGCGCGGGCCTGGCCGTGGAGCGCTACCCGTATTTCGACCCGGCCACCCGCGGCGTGGATTTCCCGGCCATGCTGGCCAAGCTGCAGACGCTGCCGGCCAAGAGCATCGTGCTGCTGCACCCGTGTTGCCACAACCCCACCGGCGCGGACCTCACCGACGCGCAGTGGGACCAGGTGGTGGAAGTGGCCAAGGCGCGCCAGCTGATTCCCTTCCTGGACATTGCCTACCAGGGCTTCGGCGCCGGTCTGGAGGAAGACGCCTACGCCATCCGCGCGATGGCAGACGCCGGCATCGCCTTCCTGGTCAGCAACTCCTTCTCCAAGATCTTCTCGTTGTACGGCGAACGCTGCGGCGGCCTGTCCGTGGTGTGCGAAACCGCCGCCGAGGCGGCGCTGGTGTCCGGCCAGCTCAAGGCCACCGTGCGCCGCAACTACTCCAGCCCGCCGACGCACGGCGCCAGGGTGATCGCCACCGTGCTGAACGATCCGGAGCTGAAGGCGCTGTGGGTGTCCGAGGTGAACGAGATGCGCGAGCGCATCCAGGCGATGCGCGGCGTGCTGGTGCAAGTGCTGAAGGAAGCGCTGCCCGAGCGCGACTTCGGCTACCTGGTGAACCAGCGCGGCATGTTCAGCTACACCGGCTTCAGCCAGGCGCAGGTGGACAAGCTGCGCGAGCAGTTCGCCGTCTACCTGGTGGGCAGCGGCCGCATGTGCGTGGCCGGCCTCAACGCCGCCAACGCGCCCTACGTGGCCCAGGCCTTCGCCCAGGTGCAGTAAGCGCGGCAGCGCCGGCCCGCATGGCGCGGGCCGGACGTTTCGGTACGGCGGGACCGTCGCGATGCGGCGGCCCGCCGTTTTCCATCAGGCCGCCACCCGTTCCGGCCAGCCGTGCACCGCGACCTCGGTAGCCAGCTCCAGCCAGGCGGCGTCGCCGTCCAGCTCCGCCAGGCGCATGCAACTGAGCGCCAGCTTGACGCTGTGGTCGTCCCGCTGCGCCCGCGCCAGACGGCGGATGTCGGCCAGCGGCGGCAAGGGATCCCGGCGCAGCGTCGGCAGCGCCGGGCAGCCGTGGTAAATGAACGCCCCCAACAACGCCATCTGCATCTGCAAGACCGCGCAATCCGGCACTTCGCTCCAGCCTTGCCCGCGCGCCAGGCTCAGGCTGGCCTCCCAGGCGGTGAGCAGATGCAGGGTATTGAACTTGCGCCTGGCCAGAAACAGCAGGCGGCACAGGCGGCGCTGCTCGCGCGCCCCGGCCAGCAAGCCGGGTGGCAGCCGCCACGGCAGCACAGACGCGGCCAGCGCGTGTTCGATATCGTCGGCGATCAACCTGCCCTCTTCGCCCGGCGGAATCGGCGCGCGGTGCCATTCGCGCAGCAGCTCCGGCAGGGTCAGCGGCACCGCGCTGCGGCCCGGCGACGGCAGCAGCCGCCAGTTAGCCAGCGCATAAGCCAGCGCGGCGTCGACCTCCGCCCCCATCCCGCCGCGCACCGCGTAGGCCAGACGGATCACGCCATGGAACGACGCAGAAGCCGGCGCCTCCAACACCAGTTGCAGGCGCTGAGGCCAGCACCGCTGCCAGCGCTCGCTCTCCCGTTCCCAAGCGAAGCGCCGCCGCCAGGCAGCCTCGCTGGACGGGTCTCCCAGCCAGCCGCCGATATCCGCGATATCGCGGCCGTCATCGACCAGCGCTTCCAGATGCGCGCACGACGCGGCCCGGCGGCGCAGCTCAGCCTCGTCCGCGCCCAGCTCGGCCAGGGCTTGCAGAGCCATGGGCACATGATTGGACAAGCCTTGCCGGTAACCGCCGGAATAGGCCAGCAATGGCGGCAACAACGCTTGCAACATCGGCATCCCCTTCGCGATTCATTCTTCCTCACTGTGCGCCGCGACACCTGGCAATTCCAATTGGATTTCAGGATAAGCGCGATAGCGGACCGCTATCCCTGAGGCATAGCCTGGCCTGGCAAGGCTTTGCGCCGCAAGCGCAACGCGCGCGGAGATAAAAAAACCGGCCCCGCGGGGCCGGTCATTTGCCTAATCAAACGCTTACCACACCTCGCCCGGCCGCCAGTCGGTTTCCAGCGACGCGCTGATGTCCAGCGCCGACGGCGTGTAGAACAGGCGGTAGATCATCACTTCCTCCTCCGGCGTTTCCACCAGGCTGCCGTTATCCTGGTAGGCCAGCGGCCCCAGCCACAGTTCCCAACCGCGGCGGGCATAGAAATCGGCTTCGGACGGCGACAGCGCGGCGATGTCGTAGTCGTCGCCGATCAAGGCCGGGATGGTGGACAGCATCGCGCTGCCATAGCCCTTGCCCTGGCGGTCCGGCAGCGTGGCCATCGCTTCCACGTAGGCGGAACGCAGCGGCGGCAAGCCTTCGGCGCGCAGCTCCCGCGGCAGCCAGGCGGCGTGGCTGACCAGCTCGCCTTCGTCGCTGACCATCAGGTGGGTGGCGTCGTCCAACATCTCCATGTAAGGCGAGAAGTCCTCCTCGTACGCCTGCGAGCATAGGCTCACGATGTGGTCGCGCTGCTGCGCGGTGAGATCGCGATTGGGAACGATCGCGAAGCTGAGCGTAGACATGTCGGTCATGGCGGGCTCCTATTCGTCTGTAAATAAAGAGGGCCAGAGGCACCAGCGGCTGAGACCCCGCGGGACAGCCAGGGTTCAGCCAACCTGGCCTTCCATCCAGTCCGGCGGATAACGGCCGCCGATGACATGACGGTGAAACGACGAGTACGGCCAATCGCGCACCCGCTCCGCCCAGCCATGCCGCACCGGACTGTAATGCAGGAAATCCAGATGGCGCGCCAGCTCCCGCGCATCGTCCAGCCGCCTCAGCTCGTAGCGCTGCTGCCAGAGCGCTTCCCGTTCGCGGCCCGGCCTCCCATCCGTGCGCAGATAATGCGCGCCCACCAACCGCGTCACCTTGCGCTTGATCTCGCGCCAGCGCGATCCGTGGTCGGCGTCGCCGGCCGGCAGCGTCCAGATCGCATGCATCCGGTCCGGCAACAGCACCCAGCCCTCGATCCGGAACGGCCTCGCCGATCGCACGGCGACAATGGCCCGCCGCAACGCGACGCGGACCATCTCGTCGATAAGCACCGCATGCTGGCGCGTGGTGGCCACGGTGAAGAAAAAGCACGCGCCGGCCACGACTCCGGGAGGGAGAGGGGACATCGCAGGCCCCTGGCAAAAGAATCCAGACTAGCGGAAACGGGGAGATCGGGGGACCGGCCGAAAGCCGGGGCGAGTGGCATGTCCATCGTCGCGACATGGGCCCTACGTGACTACAACCAGGCGGTTGCCGCTCACATACCCGCCTCTTTGAAAAAGCGAGTTCCGCCCAAAGGCGGGTCAGAGGGCTGCGCGGCCAGCCCCCTGACAACCCCAGGCCGCCCCTACCACGCGCGAAACCCCGCTCTAAAACAGCCCGGCCAGGCGCCGCCGAACTGGCGTCGCGCTACCGTCGCGCCGCTCAAGCAAGCGGCGGCTTAAAACCTGACCGGACGATTTTTGAGCAGCGCGCGCGGAAGGGGAAAGCAGGAGACTATCGATATACATCTCGTTTTGCAGGCAAGGCATGGATATATCGTTCCATCTCGCTAAATTGTTAGTTCTCGCGCCGTAGAACCGAACCGATGCCGCCCCTCTCCATCAGCGCAAGCCGGCTCCGCAACCCTTTCCAAGGTTTTAAACCGCCCCCCTGTCAGAGCGGGACGACGCTTGCGCCCCGCGAGTTGGGCAGCGCCTTGGAAAGGGTTTTGGAGACGGGGTTTCGCCGCGCTGCTGGGGCGGCCTGGGATCGCCAAGGGGCTGGCCGCACAGCCCCTGGCCCGCTCGCTGGGCGGAACCGACACCCAAGCCATCCGTCCGCGCAGCAGGTACATAACCATCCGCCACAGTACAAGGCCAATATTTTCCCAATCATGACACGCGCTAAAATGGGCGCACTCCATTCACGCAAGCCGCAATGAAGCCACATCTTCCCTCGGTACAAACCAAGCCAAGCCGCCATATCCGACTCGCCAGCCTGCTTGCCCTCGCCGGACTCAGCACCCCGGTCATGGCGGAAACGTTGCCCCGGATGGTCGACATCCCCGCGGGAGAATGGCAAACCGACGCCTGCCCGGGATGGAAAGAAGGACGCGTCTGCCCGCCAGAAAAATACCTGCGGCAAACCCTACAGATCGCGCCGTTTCAACTATCGGCTACCGCCGTCACCTTCGCGCAATGGGATGCCTGCGTCGATGATGGCGGCTGCCAGGAACCCGACACCGGCTGGGCATACCAAACCCGGCCGAACCAGCCGCCCTGCCAAGCCGGCAGCCCCTGCAACTACCCCTATGACGAAGGTTGGGGACGGGGCGATCGTCCGGTCATCCACGTCAGCTGGAACGACGCGCAGCGCTATGTCGACTGGCTCAGCCAGAAAACCGGGCAGCGCTATCGCCTGCCGACTTCGGAGGAGTGGGAATACGCGGCGGCGGCGGGTTCCCACGCCCGCTTCGCCTGGGGCACCAAGCTGGGGAAAAACCGCGGCAACTGCAACGGTTGCGGCAGCCGCTGGGATGGCAAAAAGACCGCGCCGGTCGCGTCGTTCGCGCCCAATCGCTTCGGCTTGTACGACATGGTCGGCAATGTCAGCGAATGGGTGTCCACCTGCGTGCCGATCCGTTCCAAACCGGGCGAGGACAACCAGACCTGCATGGCTTACCTATATCGGGGCGGCGCTTGGTCGTATGACGCCAAGTCGGTGGGCATCGACACCTACCATTCCATCGATGCGGATTTCCGCGCCAATTACATAGGTTTCCGCGTCGCACGCTAAGCATCCGGCGCGTGCCATGCAGACAAAAGGGCAAGCCATCCGGCCTGCCCTCGCGACTTACATTTGACGGTGCGTCGCCCTTTCGGGTGACGCACCCTACCCATCCACGTTACAGCGACGGCAATACCTCGCCATCCACCAGGCTATTGAAACGGCCGCTGGCCACCAGCGCCGCCGCCTTCTCGATGTCAGGCGCGAAATAGCGGTCCTTGTCGTAGAACGGCACCTGCTCGCGCAGCATGCCCTTGGCCGCCTCCAGCTTGTCGCTGGATTGGTGCGGCGCGCGGAAGTCTATGCCCTGGCAGGCCGCCAAGAGCTCCACCGCCAGGATGCCGGCGGTGTTGCCGGCCATGTCGCGCAAGCGGCGGCCGGCGAAAGTGGCCATGGACACGTGGTCTTCCTGGTTGGCGCTGGTGGGCAGGCTGTCCACCGAGGCCGGATGCGCCAGCGACTTGTTCTCGCTGGCCAGCGCGGCGGAGGTCACCTGAGCGATCATGAAGCCGGAATTGACGCCGCCGTTGTTGACCAGGAAGGGCGGCAGCTTGGACAGATTGCTGTCGATCAACAACGCCATCCGGCGCTCGGACAAGGATCCGATTTCGGCGATGGCCAGCGCCAGGTTGTCGGCGGCGAAGGCCACCGGCTCGGCGTGGAAGTTGCCGCCGGACAGGATGTCGTTGTCGCCGGCGAACACCAGCGGGTTGTCGGACACCGAGTTGGCCTCGACGCGCAGCACCTCTGCCGCCTGGCGGATCTGGGTCAGGCAGGCGCCCATCACTTGCGGCTGGCAGCGCAGGCTGTACGGATCCTGTACCTTGCCGCAGTTTTCATGCGATTGCTCGATCTGGCTGTGCGCCAGCAAATCGCGGTACAGCCGGGCGGCGTCGATCTGGCCCTGGTGGCCGCGCACTTCGTGGATGCGGGCGTCGAACGGGGTGCGGCTGCCCAGCGCGGCCTCCACCGACAGGCTGCCGGCCACGGTGGCGGAGACGTACAGGTCTTCGGCGGCGAACAGGCCTTCCAGCGCGAAGGCGGTGGATGCCTGGGTGCCGTTCAGCAAGGCCAGGCCTTCCTTAGGCGCCAGCGTGATCGGCTCCAGGCCGGCGGAGCGCATCGCCACCGAACCCGGCACGCGCACGCCGTCGACAAAGGCTTCGCCCTCGCCGATCAGCACCGCGCTCATATGCGACAGCGGCGCCAAATCGCCGGACGCGCCGACCGAGCCTTTTTGCGGAATCACAGGATAGATCTGGCGGTTGAACAGCGTGACCAGCGCCTCGATCACCTGGCGGCGGATGCCGGAGAAGCCGCGCGCCAGCGAGTTGATCTTCAGCGCCATCACCAGGCGCACGGTGCTGTCATCCATCGGCGCGCCGATGCCGGCGGCGTGCGACAGCACGATGGAGCGCTGCAGCAGTTCCAGCTCTTCCGGCGCGATCTTGGTGCTGGCCAGCAGGCCGAAGCCGGTGTTGATGCCGTAGACGGTGCGGCCTTCGGACAGCACCCGCGCCACGGTGGCGGCGGAGGCGTCGATGGCGGCGTGGCTGGACGGATCCAGTTGCAGTTGCAGGCCGGTTTCACGTGAAACGCGGCGCAGCTCGGCCAGCGTCAGCCGGCCCGGTACAATGTTGAGGATGCTCATGGCTTCTGTCTCTCTTGCTTCTCTATGTTCTGTTGTTGCGCGATCTAGCCCAGACGGGACCAGATCAGGGTGACACTTTCTTTCAGTCCTTGCCCGGACAGCTTCAAGCGCCCGTCAGGCAGCTTCTCCACTTCGCGGCGCATGGTCTGGCCGATCACCGCCGGCACGTTCGACTGCAAAGCGGTGTGGTAGACCACGCCCGCCTCCTCGCCCAGCCGCCAGCGGCCGGTGTAGAAGTTGGACACGCGCTGCGCGTCCTCCGGGCTGGGATTCGCCAGCGGCTGGCGGTTCTGCGCGACACTGACGTAGCCGCTGGCGGTGTAGATCAGCGTGCCGCTTTGCTCGCCCGGCCAATGGAAAGCTTCGCCGTTTTCACGGTGGACGATGAAGTCGTCCAGCTTCCATTCGCCGATCAGGTCTGATGCTTGCACTGCCAAATCTCCCATGATGCAGGCGGAACGCCCCGCTGGCGGGGCTTCCGCCCTACGTTTTTACTTCAGCATCGGCAGGTCCAGGCCCTGCTCTCTGGCGCAATTCACCGCGATGTCGTAGCCGGCGTCGGCATGGCGCATCACGCCGGTGCCCGGGTCGTTGCGCAGCACGCGGCCCAGACGCTCGGACGCGGCATCCGTCCCGTCGCAGACGATGACCACGCCGGAATGCTGGCTGAAGCCCATGCCCACGCCGCCGCCGTGGTGCAGCGAGACCCAGGTGGCGCCGCCGGCGGTGTTGAGCAAGGCGTTCAAGAGCGGCCAGTCGGACACGGCGTCGGAGCCGTCGCGCATGCTTTCGGTTTCGCGGTTGGGGCTGGCGACCGAGCCGGAGTCCAGGTGATCGCGGCCGATGACGATGGGCGCCTTCAGTTCGCCGTTCTTCACCATTTCGTTGAACGCCTGGCCCAGGCGGGCGCGGTCTTTCAGGCCCACCCAGCAGATGCGCGCCGGCAGGCCCTGGAAGGCGATGCGCTCCTTGGCCATGTCCAGCCAGTTATGCAGGTGCGGATCGTCCGGGATCAGCTCCTTCACCTTCTGGTCGGTCTTGTAGATGTCCTCCGGATCGCCGGACAGCGCCACCCAGCGGAAGGGACCGATGCCTTCGCAGAACAGCGGGCGCACATAGGCCGGGACGAAGCCGGGGAAGTCGAAAGCGTTCTCTACGCCCTCTTCCAGCGCCATCTGGCGGATGTTGTTGCCGTAATCCAGCGTGGCGGCGCCGCGCTGCTGCAGGGTCAGCATCGCGCGCACCTGCACCGCCATCGACTTTTTGGCGGCGGCGGTGATTTCGGCGGCGGCGGTCTTCTGCTTGTCGCGCCACTGAGCCACGGTCCAGCCTTGCGGCAGATAGCCGTGCACCGGGTCGTGGGCCGAGGTCTGGTCGGTGACCACGTCCGGGGTGATGCCGCGCGCCACCAGCTCGGCGAACACGTCGGCGGCGTTGCCGAGCAAGCCAACTGACACCGCTTTACCGGACTGCTTGGCGTCCTCGACGATGGCCAGCGCCTCGTCCAAGGTGGTGGCCTTGCGGTCGACGTAACGGGTTTTCAGACGGAAATCGATGCGGGTCTCGTCGCATTCGACGGCGATCATGGAGAATCCCGCCATGGTGGCGGCCAAGGGCTGCGCGCCGCCCATGCCGCCCAGGCCGCCGGTCAGGATCCAGCGGCCTTGCGGCTTGCCGCCGAAGTGCTGGTTGGCGACGGCGAAGAAGGTTTCGTACGTCCCCTGGACGATGCCTTGCGAGCCGATGTAGATCCAGGAGCCGGCCGTCATCTGGCCGTACATCATCAGGCCCTTCTTATCCAGCTCGTTGAAGTGTTCCCAGTTGGCCCAGTGCGGCACCAGGTTGGAGTTGGCGATCAGCACCCGCGGCGCGTTCTCGTGGGTCTTGAACACGCCGACCGGCTTGCCGGACTGCACCAGCAGCGTTTCATCGTCCTCCAGCCTCCGCAGCGTCTCCAGGATCTTGTCGTAGCATTCCCAATTGCGGGCGGCGCGGCCGATGCCACCGTACACCACCAGGCTTTGCGGGTGCTCGGCCACTTCGGCGTCCAGATTGTTCTGGATCATCCGGTAGGCGGCTTCGGTCAGCCAGCTTTTACATGTCAGCTGGTTGCCGCGCGGCGCGCGGATGTGGCGGGATGGGTCAAAACGCGGGTCGGTCATGGTTCTCTCTCCTCTGTTTTCCTTGAATCGCGCGAACTTCAACGGCGCAGGTGGCGGCTCAGGCTCCAGGCCAGCCGCGCCGCCGCCTTGGCGCCATGGCTGTCGATGTCGTAATCAGGATTGAATTCCACCAGGTCGGCGCCGGCGAGCTTGCCGCTCTTGGCGATGCGGCCAGCCAGCGCCTCCACCACGGCGATGTCGACGCCGTAGCCGGCCGGGGCCGACACCGCCGGCATCTGCGCTGCCGGCAACACGTCCAGGTCTATGGTCAGGTAGACGGCGTCGACGCTGTCGAGGAACTCGGCCAGCTGGCCGCGGATGTCGGCCAGCTGCCAGCCGTTCATGTCGGTGTCCAGCCGCCATTCGGCGCCCAAGCGCCGGGCGGTGTCGAACAGCGCCTGGGTGTTGGCGGTTTCGGCCACGCCCAGGCACAGGTAGCGGAACACGCGGCCATGGCGGGCGCAGTCGGCGGCGATCTGCGCGAACGGCGTGCCGCTGGTGGCCTCGCTGGCCTGGCGCAAATCGAAATGGGCGTCGAAATTGATCACGCCGATGCGTTTGTCCGGATGCGCGGCCGACAGGCCCAGCCAGTGGCCGTAGGCGGTCTCGTGGCCGCCGCCCAGCACCAGCGGCAGATGGCCGGCGGCGATGACCTGCGCCACGCGCTCGCCCAATCGTTGCTGCGCGGCGGCCAGATCGCCGTCGGCGCAGGCCACATCGCCGGCGTCGTACAGCGGCAAGGTCGGGTGGTAGGCCAGATTGGCCAGCGCCTTGCGCAGCGTCTTCGGGCCGCCGGCCGCGCCGACGCGGCCCTGGTTGCGGCGCACGCCCTCGTCGCAGGCGAAGCCGATGATGGCGATGCCGGGCGCGCCGTTTTCAGGCATGGCCTGCACCGCCTGATGCCAGCGCTTGGCCGCCTCGCCTTCGGCCGCGTCCACGCGGCCGGTCCAGATTTTCATGTCCACCATGAGCAAGCTTCCTTTGTCGCCGTCCCGGCCGGAAGCTCGCAGCGTCCGGCGGGCCGAACGGTAATCAGTCGATATGTTGAGCCGCGCCGCGGAACACCCGCTGCTTGAGCAGCGGCACGCCCACGCTGTAGGCCAGTTCGGCCGGATGGGCGATGTCCCAGACCAACAGGTCCGCCACGCAGCCGGCAGCCAGCCGGCCATGGGTGGCGCCCCGGCCCAATGCTTGCGCCGCGTGGCGGGTGACGCCGGCCAGCGCCTCTTCCGGCGTCAGGCCGAACAGCACGCAGGCCTGGTTCATCGCCAGCCGGATCGACGCGAACGGGCTGGTGCCGGGATTGAGATCGGTGGACACCGCCATCGGCACGCCGGCGGCGCGCAGCTTGTCCACCGGCGGTTTTTGCGTTTCGCGCAGGAAATAGAAGGCACCGGGCAGCAGCACCGCCACGGTGCCGGCGCGTTTCAGCGCTGCCACGCCGGCATCGTCCAGATATTCGATGTGGTCGGCCGACAGGCCACCAAATTCGGCCACCAGCTCGGCACCGTGGAGGTTGGATAGCTGCTCGACATGGCCCTTCACTTTCAAGCCATGCGCGCGCGCCGCCTCGAACACCCGGCGGGTCTGCGCCGGGGAAAAGCCCACGCTCTCGCAGAACGCGTCCACCGCCTCGGCCAAGCCCGCCCGCGCCGCCACCGGCAGGATGGATTCCACCACCAGGTCGACATAGCCGTCAGCGTCGCCGGCGTATTCCGGCGGCACCGCGTGCGCGGCCAGCAAGGTCGTCGCCACTTCCACCGGCAACGACGCCTGCAGCCGCCGCGCAGCGGCCAGTTGCTTCAATTCGTCAGCCAGGGTCAGGCCGTAGCCGGACTTGATTTCCACCGTGGTCACGCCTTCGGCCATCAAGGCCTTGAGCCTGGGCAGGCTGGCCAGCGCCAGCTCCTCCTCGTCCAGCCAGCGGGTGGCGCGGACGGTGGAGACGATGCCGCCGCCCTCGGCGGCGATCTGCTGGTAAGGCACACCGGTCAGCCGCTTTTCCCACTCCGCGGCGCGGCTGCCACCGTACACCAGATGGGTGTGGCAATCGACGAAGCCCGGCGTGACCCAGCGGCCCTGCAGATCGAACACCTCGCCGTCGAAGGCGGCGGCGTCCGCTTCGGCCTGCGGCAGCACCGCCTCGATGTGGCCGTCACGCAACAGCAGCGCATGGCCTTCCAGCGCGCCGTAGGGCGCGCCGTGGGCCGGGTCCATGGTGGCCAGCCTGGCGTTCAGCCACAGGCTGGGGCGGTGGGGATGGGGAACGTTCATGATCGTCCTGCCGGGTTATTTGTATATACAATTAATCGCCTGGCGTAGCGGTGTCAAGCTCTGGAGGAAATCTTTCCCCGCACTGTCTCATGCAAGGCACTGATGTTGCATGGCAATAAAAAAGGCCGCCTATCCGGCGGCCCTTTTCCATCGGCCATCTCAGGCCAATTGTATATACCGTTTACTTCTTCACGCGCGTCTGCGACCGCAGTTTGTAACGCAGTCCCGGATGGGTGAGCCGCGCGAAGCTGACCAGCTTCTTGTGCGACCAGGTGCGCCGCAGCACCAGCAGGCAGGGCTCGGCGGCGGCGATGCCCAGCAGCGTCTGCTCCGCCACGCCCGGCAGCACCGCTTCCACGCTATGCTCGATATCGGTGAGCGGACAGCTCTGCATCAGGTAATCGTTGGGCGTGCGCTCGGAGAAGTCCTGCCGCAGGTAGTCGGGCGCGAAGGCCGGGTTGACGTAGCGGTCCTCCAGCTGGATAGGCACATCGTCCTCGCAATGGACAATCAGCGAATGGTAGACGATGCCGCCGGCGCGCATGCTGAGCCGCAGCGCCACCTCCTCGCTGGCCGGAACGGCCTCCAGCAGGATCACCTGGGCGGTGTGGCGATGGCCGCGGGCCTCGATCTCGGCGGCGATGTTGTTGATGTCCAGCAGCGGCGACTCCGCCTTGCGCTCGGCCACATAGGTGCCGTCGCCGGCGAAGCGCAGCAGGATGCCGGCCTCGGCCAGATCGCGCACCGCCTTGTTGACCGTCATGCGGGACACGCCGAACTGCCGCGCCAGCTCCAGCTCCGGCGGAATCTTGCAGCCGGGCAGGAAATGGCGGTCGCGGATGCCGGACAGGATATAGTCCTTGATGCGCTGGTAACGGGGTTGGGCGGCGTCTGACACCTTGGCTCCAGTCTTGACGGGAATGAGCGATTGTAGCGCGAGCGGCCGCATCGCTGGCTGATCCAGCGCAGATAAAGGGAGGCGAACCATGATGACCCTGCCGCAATGGCTGGCGGCCTACGACGAAAGCCACCGCCATCCGTTCAACATCGCCATGCACAAGTTGTGCGTGCCGCTGATCGCGCTGTCGCTGCTGGGCATGCTGATCGTGCTGCCCGGCCCGCTGCCCTGGGCCTGGCTGGCGGCGCTGGCCGCCGTGGCCTGGTACTGGCGGCTGTCCAAGCCGGCGGCGCTGGTGATGGCCATGCTCGGCGGCATGGCGCTGCTGCTCTTGACCATCGCCCAGAGCCAGGGCCTGCCGCTGGGCCTCGTCTCGCTGCTGGTGTTCGCGCTGGCCTGGACCGGCCAGTTCGCCGGCCACGCGCGCGAAGGCAAAAAGCCCTCGTTCACCCAGGATCTGCAGTTCCTGCTGATCGGCCCGCTGTGGACGCTGCGCTCGCTGTGGCGGCGGCTGGGCTTGATCGAATGACGCGCTGAACCGCCCCGCCGCGCGCTATCATCGGCGTTTTCCCGATTCCGATGGAGCGCGCGATGTCCCTTCCCCAAGGCATGAGCCTCGCCACGCTGGCGCCCGGCGTCGACCAGATCCTGCTGGCCGGCGACCGCTTTTCCGCCCGCATCGCCCTGCTGGGCGGCCAGTTGATCGACTACCGCCGCGACGGGGAGCCGCCGCTGCTCTACCTATCGCCGCAAACCACCTACCAGCCCGGCAAGGCGATACGCGGCGGCGTGCCGGTATGCTGGCCGTGGTTCGGCCCGCACCCCTCCGATGCCGGCTTGCCGGCGCACGGCGTCGCGCGACAGCAAGTCTGGCGGCTGAGCGACGCCGGCCGCGACGGCGACGTGTTCCACGTGAAACTGGACGGACCCCGCCACGGCGGACTGGCCGCCGAGCTGGATTTCCGCATCGGCCCCGATGGCGTGGAAATCGCGCTGACCACCGCCAATCTTGGCGACGCCGCGCAAACCGTCGGCGCCGCGCTGCACAGCTATTTCGCGGTATCCGGCATCGACAAGGTCGATCTGCTGGGTCTGGAGAGCGCGCCGGCGCACGACAAGGTGGCGGACCAGCGCGTGAACCTGCCGGCCCTGCCCTTGCGCTTCGACGGCGAGACCGACCTGATCGCCTACCGCGGCGGCCTGGTCACGCTGCGCGACGCCGGCTGGCGGCGCGACATCCGGATCGAAAGCGCCGGCTCGCACAGCGCGGTGGTGTGGAACCCCGCTCAGGACAAGGCGCAAAGGCTGGCAGACCTGCCCGACGGCGACTGGCGGCGCTTCGTCTGCGTGGAAACCGCCAACGCCGGCGACGACGCCCGCGCGCTGGCGCCCGGCGCACGCCACCGGCTGGCTTGCAGGCTGCATTTCTCTTGTCACGACTAGGGGTTATAATCGACAGTTCGAGACGGCCGCCGCGACCCAGGTCCGGCGGCGCTTCCCTGGCTATCCGGACCTCAGCAATGGCACGACCCGACAAGATTTCCCGCTTTCTCCCGCTCACCTTCGCCAACGGCAACAGCGTGCGCCGCTTCGGCAAGCACTGCCCGCAGTGCCGCGCGATGGTCGGCGCCGAGCACATGGAAGGCCTGGCCAGCCTGATGCAGGGCAAGATCTACCTGTCCGCCGAAGCCTGTTGCCCGCAGTGCGAGCAGCGCTTCCCGGTGGCCTGCGTGATCACCGACGACAAGCGCGTGCACCGCGTGCTGCTGCCCTTGTGGATCTTCCGCCTGTGGATGAAAACCGCCACCCGCCACGATCCGCAGCCGGTCGACAACGACAGCTGGGAGCTGGAGCAGGCCGACAGCGAACCCAAGGGCCTGATGTTGCCGGCCGACGCCGACGTGGTCCGCTCCGAGGAAATCCTGGGCCGCTTCCAGGGCGAGCCGATCTGCGCCTGGATCGAGTACCAGGGACAGCGCTTCGTGTTCGACCGCGCGGCGCCGGGCAGCAACTTGGCGCTGACGCCCAGCGAGCTGCTGCTGGAAGGCCGGTTGATCTATCGCCAGCAGTGAAGCCGGCGCCTCGTCGCCGCCGGAAACAACTTTGAACCGGCGCTAAAGCTTGTCTTTGCCATTCGCGGTCCGGCTCACACCGGTAGCCGGCGGCGGATTCGCTTTCTTCGGCTCAACGGCGCCGCAAGCCTGCGCCAGCCTGTCCAAGGCCTCCAGCATCTCCGCCATCGCACGGTACGAATCGACGGAACCCGCCGCGCCGCCGCTGGTCTGGCGCTTTTTGGCATCGGCCCGCCATTTGCGGGTAATCAGATCGAGCATCTGCCGCTGCGCCTGCAGAATCTCCAATACCTGCTCGTCCGACAAGGCGCCCTCTCCCTGCAACATCGCCTTGTACGCTCGCACACTCCTCACTTCGCTTGCGATCTTGCTCACTCTTCCTCCTACACAAATTTGATGCCGAAACAGGCGTTCCAGCAATCCAGACATCAATCATCCGTTCCGGCCCTGGCCGCCAACCAATCCCGCAGCGCCGCCGTTCCGTTCCGACCTGCCGGAAGCCGCGCGGCAAATATTCCGCGACAAGCTGTTCCGGCGGCCGGACTTGCTGGAAAATAAACTGAAGACGGAGAACTACCTGCTGGGCGAGCGCTTCGGCGTCGCCGACGCCTATTTGTATGCGGAGCAGGGCTGGCTGCCGCGCTTCGACATCCTCCTCGCGCCTTGGCCGGCGCTGCATGCCTACTTCCAGCACATTGACGCCCGCCCGGCGGTGCAGGCCGCGTATCAGGCGGAAGACGCCGCCGCTCCCGTCCTCTGAAACGGCAGCGCATGAAAAACGGCCGGGAAAACCTGCCCGTTTCGCGTGGTCAGCGGAACTCAGTGCACGCTGGCCGGGTAATGGCCGGCCACCCAGCTCTCGAAGCGGTCGAACATCGCTGCGTCGCCGGCAGCGTTGTCGGCGATCAGCTCCGCGCCATGCACCAGGCGGATGTGCGCGTCCAGCGCATCCGGGTACTGCGCCGGATAGTCGCGGGCGCCGGATTCCGCGATCAGCCTCTGCGCGTCGGCCCAGGCCTCGTCCACGCTCTGGTTGCAGTTGTCGGCCAGGTAGCGCGCGTTGAACGGCTCGCCGGTCAGGCTCAGCAGCGTGGCGTTGTGGTTGATGCTGTTGCCCGGGCCCCAGTAGTGCTCGGCCAGCAGCGGGCCGATGGCCGGGTTGTCGGTCAGGTAGCCGAACTTGCCGATGAAGTAGGCGCGGGTCTGGTACACCGCCATATTCGCCAGCAGGTAGCCGTGGTAGGCGGCGGCCGATTCCTGGTTCAACAGGTGCGGAATGGCCAGCAGCGGGCGCGGGCTGACTTCAATGCCCAGGATGCGCTTCTCGCTGTCGCGCGCCAGCTGCAGCACGCGCTCGGCGGTCAACTCGCGCTCCGGCAGCGCGTACAAGGCGCGCTCGAAATAGGCGACCACGGCGATCGAGCGTTCGGCGTAGGCGGCGAAAGGCTGCGTCGCCGCGATGCGGGCGCGGATCAGCTCGTCCGGAATGACCTCGCCCTTGCCGTTGCGGGCGTAGCGCTTCAGCCAGTCCGCGTCGTCCAGCAGGCTGTCGCAGAACATGCTCTGGGTTTCGGCGTAGGCCATCGACGTGGGCGCGAATTCCTGCGAGAAGCACGGCGCATTCTGCGTGACGTTGGCGAAGTGCGCGGCGTGGCCGCCTTCGTGGAACAGGGTGTTGATCGCGCGCGCGCCGCTGCCCACCTGGTCCGGCTTGGCGTCGGCGGTGAAGTTGATCTGGCCGGCGACCCAGGTTTCGCCGTCGAAGAAGGATGGGATCGGGCCGTGGCAGAAACCGTTCTGGTACTTGCCCTGGCGTTCGATCAGGTCCAGCTGCATCGTCGCGCCGCGATACTGGATGCCCAGGCGGCGGAAGCTCAGCACCCAACGCTCGACCGCCTTGGCGAACGGCAGGTAGGGATCCATCTGGCGGGTGACGTCGCCGCTCATGTGGAAGCGCAGATTGTGCGCCTGCAACGCGCCGTCGCCGTGCTTGGCCTGCAACTGGTCCAGCGCGCGCTGGTTGGCGTCGCGGGTGCGGGCCTCGAAATCGTCCAGGATCGCGAACAGCTGATCCGGCGTCATCTGCTCGTTCTTCTTCACCTTGTATTCGAAGTAGTCGGCGTAGCCCAGGCTGCGGGCGAACTGGTTGCGCTTGTCGACGATGGCGAGGAAGCCGTTGTCCAGCACCCAGCGTTCCAGCCCCATCAGCGCGTCGTGCGAGCTCTTGCGCGCCGGCTCGTCGCGGTTGGTGCCCATATTGGTGGACAGCCCGCTCAGCGTCGCCTCCTCCAGCTCGCCGTTTTCGTTGATGTGGCGCATCTTGTAGCCGCGGCGCTTGGAAAACAGCTCGGACTCCAGCTCCACCAGCTCGGTCATCAGCTTGCGCGCCGCGTCGCTTTCGATGATGTTGCTGTCGAACAGCGCCCGCCAGCCCTTGAAGCCGTGCAGCAGCGCATCGCGCTCGGCGCCGGCCGGCAGCGCCTCCAGCTTGGCGATGGCGGCCTTGGTCTGCGCCAGCCGCTCCGGGCTGGAAATGAAATCCTTGAACGCGGCCTCGGCGCGGGCGAAGCCGGCGTCGTCGTCGGACACCGCCATATAGGTGTCCCAGAACAGGTCTTCCTTGGCCTTGTGTATGGCCAGGTAATCGCGGTTGAGCGCGTCGAACTCGCCGCGCAGCGCTGCCAGTGCGGTCATTCCCTTTTCTCCTTGGATGGTTTGGCCGCTCGATCGGCGGCTAGGCGCGGCCGCTGGAAACGACAACGGCATGCATGAGCAAGTTTCATTTCAGACTATCTTCAAGGTCAAGCAAATACTGAAGATTTCCATTAAAAAGCATGAAACTTGCGCATGCATTAGCCACGACGCCGCCGATGGACACTCCGCCCGCCGCGCGCAGGAAGCCGCCCGCCGCCTCGATCGAATGGCCCTGACGCCCCGACGGTCTCAGGCGGAGAGCAGCAGATCCAGCCGGCGGCCGTCACGCAGCGGCTGCATGCCGAAGCCCAGCCTCTGCGCCAGCAGCAGCATCGCCACGTTGCCGGGCGCGCAATGCGCGTGGAAACGCCGGCATGCCAGCCGCTCGCGGCCGAAGGCCAGCATCAGCCGGGCGGTCTCCTCCGCGTAGCCTTGCCGCCAGGCGGTCTCGGCCAGCTCGATGCCGAATTCGGCCTCGCCGCCGCCCGCGCCGCGCAAGCCGACCGAGCCGATCAGCGCGCCGTCGCCGCAACGCTCGATGGCCAGTTGCCAGTCGACGCGCGGCGTCTGCCTCCGCTGCGCCAGGAAGCCTTCCAGCAAGCGCGCGCTGAACGCCGCGCTCATCTGCTCCGGCTCGTAGTGGCGGCCGAAAGCCGCGCCCCGGCGCATCGCCAGATAGGCGTCGAAATCGGATTCTCTGAAATCCCGCAGCTTCAGCCTGCCGTCGCGCTCGGCCAATATCAGCATGAGCAGACCTCCAGCCGGCGCTGGTCGACGCGCAGTTCCAGCCGCGATCTGCGCAGATGGTCTTCTTCGGCCAGCAGCTGCCGCGGCGGCGCTTCAGTGGAAAGAATGGATGGGGAAACGGGCTCATCGCCGAGCATGTCGCGCAGCAGATGGCGCGACAGGATAAAGATCGATGCCATGATGGCGGTACCTGTAAAGAACGATTAAAGAGCGAGGAGACGATCGCGCCGGGCGGCGCGGCGACTCCGATACATTCCCGCGAGCATTGCGTTTCAGGATGCGTGAAGCGGCGGGAGCGCGCAGTCTGCTCCCGCCGCTGGCCATTCGTCAAGCATAAGACGGCAAAGGCCGCCGGCTCACCACCGCCGGCGCGTCTGGCTGGCTGGCGCGTGGGCCGCCCGCCAGCGGCCGAATCCCGTGCGCAGCGCGGCATCCATCAGCCCCAGCTGCAGGCCGACCATCACCGCGTACAGCAACATGCCCCAGCCCAGCGGCATCCACGGCACCGCCCAGTCGCTCAGATGCGGATACAACAGCCAGGCCAGCAGCAAGCCGGCCACCAGCGTCAGTTCCACCGCGCGCCAAGAGCGGGTGCGCAGCGCCAGCCTGGCGCCGATGTCGGTCAGAAAGAAAACCAGGCAGAGCAGATAGAGTTCCATGATGAATTCCCCGCGACAGTGACAGCGGTGCCGCGGGATGGCCCGAACTGTCAGACATTATACGGCGCCAGCGTCATCCCCGCGATTTCGGCGCCCTGCTCCCCCTTTTCTTACCGGTTTATAGCCAAACCCATACTAAGTGTCAGGTATGTATTTCATGTAGATGGTCTAGGCCTGCTCATACTATCCATTCAACATGTCTGACAAAATACAAAATGAACCGCATTTTTAGCGCTTCGGTACAATATTTTTCCGCCCCGGGCATCGCTATCCTGCTGGAATCAATAATTGTCAAAGGATTTCCACCATGGCCACCAGCACCCAGGGACAGGTTCTGTCGCTGCAAGGCAGCGTCAAGGCGATCGGCGTCGACGGCAAGGCACGCCTCCTGAAAGTGGGCGACATCCTGCAGCCCGGCGAACAACTGCAGCTGGAAAACGGCGCCGCCGTCAGCCTCAGCCGGGCCGACGGCGAGGTGGTGCGCCTGGAGGGCGACCGCCAGGTCATGCTGACCGATGAGGTGCTGCACGGACAGCATGCCGACGCCACCGAGGCCAGCATCGCCCCGCTGGCGCCGGAAGCGCAGCAGATCCTGGCGGCGCTGGACAACCCCTCGGCCAATCCCGGCAATCCTTTCGACAACCTCGACCCGGCCGCCGCCGGCCTGAACGACGCGGGCGGCGAGAACAGCGGCCACTCGTTCATCCGCATCGGCCGCATCGCGGAAACGCTGACCGGCCTGCAGCTGTCGGCTGCGCCGGCAAGCGAGGCGCTGGTGCCGGAAAACCGGGCCGCCGACATCCAAACGCAGAACTCGCCGCCCTTCTTCACCGCCGCCAACGGGGCGCCCCTGGGCAGCGACATGAATGTCGCCACCGACGAGGACACGCCTGTCAGCGGCACGCTGACCGCCAGCGACCCCAACGGCGATCCGCTGACCTTCGTCAAAGGCTCCGACCCGCAACACGGCACGGTCACCGTCAATCCGAACGGCAGCTGGACCTATACCCCGGCCCAGGACTACAACGGCAGCGATAAATTCACCGTCACCGTCAGCGATGGCCGCGGCGGCACCGCCACCGTGACCGTCAATATCGGCGTCAACCCGGTCAACGACCCCGCCGTGATCACCGGCAACGACCAGGGCGCCGTCACCGAAGACCTGAACGTTTCCGCCGCCAACACCTTGGATTACAACGGCAAGTTGAACGTGGCCGACCCCGATCAGGGCGAAGCGGTGTTCAACACCGCCCGCGTCGACAACAAGACCAATAACCTGGGCAGCATCACCATCGACGCCGCCGGCAACTGGCATTACAGCGTCGACAACGCCAAGGTGCAGTATCTGGGACAGGGCGAAACCCGCACCGAAATCTTTACCGTCTATTCCAAGGACGGCACCGCCCATGACATCACCGTCGTCGTCAACGGCGTCAACGATGCCGCCGACGTCGGCCACGGCGCCGGCGACATCGGCGCGGGCGCGGTCAAGGAGGACACCGCCGCCCAGACCGTCGCCAGCGGCAAGCTGACCGTGGTCGATGCCGACCAGGGCCAGGCCCAGCTGCAGCCTTACCAGCAGACGACCGATTACGGCACCTTCCAGGTCAATGCCGACGGCACCTGGACCTTCACCATCGACAACGGCAGCGCCAAGGTGCAGGCCTTGGGCGAAGGCGACAAGGTGCCGCTGCAATTCACCGTCGTCTCCAAGGACGGCAGCGCCAGTTCGGTGGTGTCCATCCAGGTGCTGGGCACCAATGACGCCGCGGTGATCAGCGGCAACGATCTGGGCAGCGTCACCGAAGACCTGAACGTCTCCCCCGCCAACACCCTGGACTACAGCGGCAAGCTGAATATCAGCGACGTCGACCAGGGCCAGGCGGTATTCAACACCGCCCGCATCGACAACAAGACCAATAATCTGGGCTCGATCACCATCGACGCCAACGGCAACTGGCATTACAGCGTCGACAACAGCAAGGTCCAGTACCTGGGCCAGGGCGACACCCGCACCGAGGTGTTCACCGTCTATGCCAAGGACGGCACCGCCCACGACATCACCGTCGTCGTCAACGGCGTCAACGACGCCGCGGTGATCAGCGGCAACGATCAGGGCAGCGTCACCGAAGACCTGAACGTCTCTGCAGCCAAGACGCTGGACTACGTCGGCAAGCTGAACGTCAGCGACGCCGATCAGGGCCAGGCGGTGTTCGATACCAGCCGCATCGTCAATAAAACGGCCAATCTCGGCAGCATCACCATCGACGCCGCCGGCAACTGGCATTACAGCGTCGACAACGCCAAGGTGCAGTACCTGGGACAGGGCGACACCCGCACCGAGGTGTTCACCGTCTATTCCAAGGACGGCACCGCCCACGACATCACCGTCGTCGTCAACGGCGTCAACGACGCCGCCGTCATCGGCGGCACCGACCACGGCGTCGTGGTCGAGGACGACATCACCCAGGTGGGCGGCACGCTGCTGGTCAAGGACGTGGATCAGAACCAGTCCGCCTTCCAGCCGATGGCCGACGTCCAGGTCGACTACGGCACCTTCCATTTCGACAATGCCACCGGCCAGTGGACCTTCACGCTGGATAACGCCAAGGCGCAGGCGCTGACCAGCGCCGACCGCTTCGACCGGACCTTCACCGTGCTGTCCCTGGACGGCACGCCCCATACCGTCACCGTTACCATCATCGGCAAGGACGATCCGGCGGACATCAGCGGCAATGACCAGGGCAGCGTCACCGAAGATCTGAACGTATCGCCGGCCAACACCCTGGATTACGCCGGCAAGCTGAACGTGGCCGACCCTGACCAGGGCCAATCCAGCTTCGATACCAGCCGCGTCGACAACAAGACCAATAATCTGGGTTCGATCACCATCGACGCCAACGGCAACTGGCACTACAGCGTCGACAACGCCAAGGTGCAGTACCTGGGACAGGGCGACACCCGCACCGAGGTGTTCACCGTCTATGCCAAGGACGGCACCGCCCACGACATCACCGTCGTCGTCAACGGCGTCAACGACGCCGCGGTGATCAGCGGCAACGATCAGGGCAGCGTCACCGAAGACCTGAACGTCTCTGCAGCCAAGACGCTGGACTACGTCGGCAAGCTGAACGTCAGCGACGCCGATCAGGGCCAGGCGGTGTTCGATACCAGCCGCATCGTCAATAAAACGGCCAATCTCGGCAGCATCACCATCGACGCCGCCGGCAACTGGCATTACAGCGTCGACAACGCCAAGGTGCAGTACCTGGGACAGGGCGACACCCGCACCGAGGTGTTCACCGTCTATTCCAAGGACGGCACCGCCCACGACATCACCGTCGTCGTCAACGGCGTCAACGACGCCGCCGTCATCGGCGGCACCGACCACGGCATCGTGGTCGAAGACACGATCCTGCAGGTGGGCGGCACGCTGCTGGTCAAGGACGTGGATCAGAACCAGTCTGCCTTCCAGCCGATGGCCGACGTCCAGGTCGACTATGGCACCTTCCACTTCGACAGCGCCACCGGCCAGTGGACCTTCACGCTGGATAACGCCAAGGCTCAGGAGCTGACCAGCGCCGACCGCCTGGACCGCAATTTCACCGTGCACTCGGTCGATGGCACCGCGCATACCGTCACCGTCACCATCCAGGGCCAGGACGACTCTGCAATCATCAGCGGCAACGACCAAGGTGTGGTCACCGAAGATCTGAACGTATCGACGGCCAACACGCTCGACTACGCCGGCAAGTTGGATATCGTCGATCCCGACAAAGGCCAGGCCGTGTTCGACACCGCCCGCGTCGATAACAAGACCGCCAACCTCGGCAGCATCACCATCGACGCCGACGGCAACTGGCATTACAGCGTCGACAACGCCAAGGTGCAGTACCTGGGCCAGGGCGACACCCGCACCGAGGTGTTCACCGTCTATGCCAAGGACGGCACCGCCCACGACATCACCGTCGTCGTCAACGGCGTCAACGACGCCGCCACCTTCTCCGGCAACGACGCCGGCGCGGTGACCGAAGACTTGAACGTGTCGGCAGCGAATACCCTGGACTACAGCGGCAAGCTGAACGTGGCCGACGCCGACCAAGGCCAGGCGGTGTTCGACACCGCCCGCGTCGACAACAAGACCACCAACCTCGGCAGCATCACCATCGACGCCGACGGCAACTGGCATTACAGCGTCGACAACGCCAAGGTCCAGTACCTGGGCCAGGGCGACACCCGCACCGAGGTGTTCACCGTCTATGCCAAGGACGGCACCGCCCACGACATCACCGTGGTGGTCAACGGCGTCAACGACGCCGCCGACGTTGGCCACGGCGCCGGCGACATCGGCGCGGGCGCGGTCAAGGAAGATACCGCCGCCCAGACCGTCGCCAGCGGCAAGCTGACCGTGGTCGATGCCGACCAGGGCCAGGCTCAGCTGCAGCCTTACCAGCAGACGACCGATTACGGCACCTTCCAGGTCAACGCCGATGGCACCTGGACCTTCACCATCGACAACGGCAGCGCCAAGGTGCAGGCCTTGGGCGAAGGCGACAAAGTGCCGTTGCAGTTCACCGTGTGGTCCAAGGACGGCAGCGCCAGCTCGGTGGTGTCCATCCAGGTGCTGGGCACCAATGACGCCGCCACCTTCTCCGGCAACGATGCCGGCGCGGTCACCGAAGACTTGAACGTCTCCGCCGCCAACACCCTGGACTACAGCGGCAAGTTGAACGTGGCCGACGCCGACCAGGGCCAGGCCGTGTTCGACACCGCCCGCATCGACAACAAGACCGCCAACCTCGGCAGCATCAGCATCGACGCCGACGGCAACTGGCACTACAGCGTCGACAACGCCAAGGTGCAGTATCTGGGCCAGGGCGATACCCGCACCGAGGTGTTCACCGTCTATGCCAAGGACGGCACCGCCCACGACATCACCGTGGTGGTCAACGGCGTCAACGATGCCGCCACCTTCTCCGGCAACGACGCCGGCGCGGTAACCGAAGACTTGAACGTCTCCGCCGCCAACACCCTGGACTACAGCGGCAAGTTGAATGTGGCCGACGCCGACCAGGGCCAGGCGTCGTTCGACACCGCCCGCGTCGACAACAAGACCGCCAACCTCGGCAGCATCACCATCGACGCCGCCGGCAACTGGCACTACAGCGTCGACAACGCCAAGGTGCAGTATCTGGGACAGGGCGAAACCCGCACCGAGGTGTTCACCGTCTACTCCAAAGACGGCACCGCCCACGACATCACCGTGGTGGTCAACGGCGTCAACGACGCCGCCACCTTCTCCGGCAACGATGCCGGCGCGGTCACCGAAGACTTGAACGTGTCGGCCGCCAACACCCTGGACTACAGCGGCAAGTTGAACGTGGCCGACGCCGACCAGGGCCAGGCTTCGTTCGACACCGCCCGCGTCGACAACAAGACCACCAACCTCGGCAGCATCACCATCGACGCCGCCGGCAACTGGCACTACAGCGTCGACAACGCCAAGGTGCAGTATCTGGGCCAGGGCGATACTCGTACCGAAATCTTCACCGTCTATGCCAAGGACGGCACCGCCCACGACATCACCGTGGTGGTCAACGGCGTCAACGACGCCGCCACCTTCTCCGGCAACGATGCCGGCGCGGTCACCGAAGACTTGAACGTGTCGGCCGCCAACACCCTGGACTACAGCGGCAAGTTGAACGTGGCCGACGCCGACCAGGGCCAGGCTTCGTTCGACACCGCCCGCGTCGACAACAAGACCACCAACCTCGGCAGCATCACCATCGACGCCGCCGGCAACTGGCACTACAGCGTCGACAACGCCAAGGTGCAGTATCTGGGCCAGGGCGATACTCGTACCGAAATCTTCACCGTCTATGCCAAGGACGGCACCGCCCACGACATCACCGTGGTGGTCAACGGCGTCAACGACGCCGCCACCTTCTCCGGCAACGATGCCGGCGCGGTCACCGAAGACTTGAACGTGTCGGCCGCCAACACCCTGGACTACAGCGGCAAGCTGAACGTGGCCGACGCCGACCAGGGCCAGGCTGCGTTCGACACCGCCCGCGTCGACAACAAGACCGCCAACCTCGGCAGCATCAGCATCGACGCCGCCGGCAACTGGCATTACAGCGTCGACAACGCCAAGGTGCAGTACCTCGGCCAGGGCGACACCCGCACCGAGGTGTTCACCGTCTATGCCAAGGACGGCACCGCCCATGACATCACCGTGGTGGTCAACGGCGTCAACGACGCCGCCACCTTCTCCGGCAACGATGCCGGCGCGGTGACCGAAGACTTGAACGTCTCCGCCGCCAACACCCTGGACTACAGCGGCAAGCTGAACGTGGCCGACGCCGACCAGGGCCAGGCTGCGTTCGACACCGCCCGCGTCGACAACAAGACCGCCAACCTCGGCAGCATCAGCATCGACGCCGACGGCAACTGGCATTACAGCGTCGACAACGCCAAGGTGCAGTACCTGGGCCAGGGCGACACCCGCACCGAAATCTTCACCGTCTATGCCAAGGACGGCACCGCCCATGACATCACCGTCGTCGTCAACGGCGTCAACGATGCCGCCACCTTCTCCGGCAACGATGCCGGCGCGGTGACCGAAGACTTGAACGTGTCGGCTGCCAACACCCTGGACTACAGCGGCAAGCTGAACGTGGCCGACGCCGACCAGGGCCAGGCATCGTTCGACACCGCCCGCATCGACAACAAGACCGCCAACCTCGGCAGCATCAGCATCGACGCCGACGGCAACTGGCACTACAGCGTCGACAACGCCAAGGTGCAGTATCTGGGCCAGGGCGACACTCGCACCGAGGTGTTCACCGTCTATGCCAAGGACGGCACCGCCCACGACATCACCGTGGTGGTCAACGGCGTCAACGACGCCGCCGACGTCGGTCACGGCGCCGGCGACATCGGCGCGGGCGCGGTCAAGGAAGACACCGCCGCCCAGACCGTCGCCAGCGGCAAGCTGACCGTGGTCGATGTCGATCAGGGCCAGGCCCAGCTGCAGCCTTACCAGCAGACGACCGATTACGGCACCTTCCAGGTCAACGCCGACGGCACCTGGACCTTCACCATCGACAACGGCAGCGCCAAGGTGCAGGCCTTGGGCGAAGGCGACAAAGTGCCGTTGCAGTTCACCGTGTGGTCCAAGGACGGCAGCGCCAGCTCGGTGGTGTCCATCCAGGTGCTGGGCACCAATGACGCCGCCACCTTCTCCGGCAACGACACCGGCAGCGTGACCGAGGATAAGAACGTCTCCACGACCAACACCCTGGACTACGTCGGCAAACTCAATGTGTCCGACGTCGACCAGGGCCAGGCGGTGTTCGACACCAGCCGCATCGACAACAAGACCGCCAACCTCGGCAAGCTGACCATAGACGCCAACGGCAACTGGCATTACAGCGTCGATGACGCCAAGGTGCAGTACCTGGGCCAGGATGTCACCCGCACCGAGGTGTTCACCGTCTACTCCAAGGATGGCACCTCGCACGACATCACCGTAACCATCAAGGGCGTCAACGATCCGGCCGTATTCGGCGGCACCGACGGCGCCACCCTGGTGGAAGGCACCTTCCCGTCGGCCACCGGCACCTTGCTGGTCAAGGATGTGGATACCGGCGAGGCGGCCTTCCGTCCGCAGGCCGACGTGCAGGTCAAATACGGCACCTTCCATTTCGACAGCGCCACCGGTCAGTGGACGTTCACGCTGAACGACACGGCGCAGGAGCTGACCAGCCAGGACAAGATCAACTACACCTTCCCGGTCCAGTCGCTGGACGGCACTTCGCACAACGTCAACATCACGGTCTACGGCACCGACAACTTCGCCGTCATCACCGGCAACGACAAGGGCGCCGTCACCGAGGATGTCGCCGTCAGCGCCGACGGCATGCTGGTCCACAGCGGCAAGCTCGACATCGCCACGCCGGACAAGGGCCGCGCGGTATTCGACACCGGGCGCGTCGACAGTCATGCCGGCAATTACGGCACGCTGACGATAGACAAGGACGGCCACTGGCAGTACCAGGTCGACAACGCCAAGGTGCAGTATCTGGGCCAGGACGAAACGCGCACCGAGGTGTTCACCATCTACGCCAAGGACGGCACCGAGCACAAGATCAGCGTCGACGTGCATGGCACCAACGACGCGCCGGTCTTCGTCGGCGATCAGGCCCACGGCTTCGCCAAAGACGGCGGCATCCAGGTCACCACCGCCGAAGACACCCCGGTCAGCGGCCAGCTGCACGCGCAGGACGTCGACGCCAACGACCAACTGAGCTACGCCACCAGCGGCAATCCGCAGCACGGCACGGTGACGCTGGGCAAGGACGGCAGCTGGACCTACACGCCGAACCAGGACTACAACGGCAGCGACAGCTTCAAGGTGACGGTCACCGACAAGGCCGGCGCCACCGACACCATCACCATCCACGTCGGCATCACGCCGGTGGACGATCCGTCGGTGCTGAAGCCGGACAGCGGCAATGTAGTCGAAGACAAAACGCTGGCGGTGGACGCCGCCCACGGCTTGCTGGCCAACGATTACGACGTGGACAGCCCGCTCAGCGTGCAAAGCGTCACCGTGGCGGGCCAGACCTACCAACTGGGGAAACAGGGCGTCGACGTGGCGCTGGACGGCAAGGGCGTGCTGCACGTCAACGCCGACGGCAGCTACAGCTTCGCCCCGGCCGCCCACTACGCCGGCGAGCTGCCGCAGATCGGCTACACCACCAATACCGGCAGCAGCTCGACGCTGACGCTGACCATGACCCCGGTCGCCGACGCGCCGGCGGTCGGCGTGCTGATCGGCCAGGGCAGCTACCAGCCGGGCAGCCCCTATGTCGGCGGCCGCAACTTCGAATCGTGGGAAAAAACCGCGGCCGAATACGGCAAGAACGCGATCACGCTGGACGATGGCAACAACTCGTTCGCCGACCTGCGCGGCAAGACCGACACCGGCTTCGCCGTGCGCGGCATGGGCGGCAACGACGCCATCTACCTGGACACCAGCAAGGCCGACAACGTGCTGATCGGCGACGACGGCAACCTGAACCAGCTGAGCGGCAAGCCGAATGAAGTCAACGACACGCTGTACGCCGGCAAGGGCAACGACATCCTGATCGGCGGCAAGGGCGACGACAGCCTGTACGGCGGCGACGGCGTCGACACCGCGGTCTATGCCGGCAACTTCAAGGACTACACCATCACCCGCCCGGTCATCGGCGCCGGCGGCAGCGTGTTCTTCGAAGTGACCGACAAGCAAGTGACGGCGGCCAATCCGTACGCCGGCGAGGGCCACGACAGCCTGTACGACATCGAACGGCTGCAGTTCAAGGACGGCACCTATTACTGGAACGGCAAGGAATGGGCCAAGGAAGGAGCGGACCTGACCCGCTACCCGGTGGACATCAGCGCCTCGTTGGTGGACCGCGACGGCAGCGAAACGCTGGACAGCATCGTCGTCCGGCTGGACGCCAAGTACGCCGGCTCGCAGCTGTTCGACAGCCAGCACAACCTGATCGGCACCATCGGCAAGGACGGCACCCTGACCATCGCCCAGGCCAGCCACTGGGACGCCAAGGCGCTGGACGTGAAGCTGTCCGGCCTGCAGCTGGAAGTGCCCGGCAGCGTCAAGGGCGCGCTGTCCATCGCCGTCGACGCGGTTTCACGTGAAACCGGCAACGGCGACACCGCGACCGGCCACGCCAGCGCCAACGCGGCCAATATGGCGCCGGAAACCTTCGACGTGTCCGCGTCCGGCCTGGAAGACCAGCCGCTGATCAGCGTCGCGCTGTCCGGCAAGGACGGCGACGGCAGCGTCTCCGGCTTCGTGATCAAAGACCTGCCGCCCAACGGCGCGCTGTACAGCGACGCCGCCGGCACCCTGGCGGTCAAGGCCGGCGACACCGTAGGCGGAACCGTCTTCTTCAAGCCGACCGCGCACTGGAGCGGCGATACCGGCTTCGGCTACGCGGCCAAGGACAACCAGGGCGCGGTGGACGCCAGCCCGGCCAAGGCCGCCATCCACGTCGAAGCCGTGGCCGACGCGCCGCAGCTGTCGCTGGGCGGCTACTCGTCGCTGGCCTCGCTCAACTTCGAGGACGTCAACCTGGGCGGCCGCGAATGGCGGCAGGACGTGGCGGTCAACAAGATCGGCGGCGCCAACACCATAGGCGTGTGGAACACCGACAACGGCCGCGGCCTGATCGAGGTGGGGACCGAGCGCACCTACACCGGCGGCAATTCGACCAACAAGGTGCTGGAAATCGAGAACGGCCCGGGCGACCGCACGCTGTACACCGACATCCAGTGCGAAGCCGGCCGCTTCTACCAGTTGGGCTTCGACATCGCCGCGCGCACCGGTTGGGTGAGCAGCTCCCAGCTGCAGGTGAAGCTGATCGCGCTGGACGCCTTCGGCCAGCCCACCGGCAAGACCACGGTGCTGTACGACTTCAACCCCACCGGCACCGGCTGGCTGCGCGACCAGCAGGTGGCGCTGCCGATCGCCGAGGATGGCAAGTACCGCCTGGTGTTCGAGGCCAAGGACGGCGACTCTTACGGCGCCATCCTGGACAACCTCAGCTTCAAGGCGATGGACAATGTCGGCTATGAGGGCAGCTTCATCAAGCTGAGCAGCATCAACGCGGCGCTGGTCGACCGCGACGGCTCGGAAACGCTGAACGTCTCCCTGTCCGGCCTGCCGAGCGGCGCGGTACTGAAGGACGCCGCCGGCCACCAGGCGGCGGTGGACGGCTCCGGCAAGCTGGACATCAGCAACTGGAGCCTGGACAGCCTGCAATTGAAAGGCCCGGCCGGCTACCACGGCCAGCTGAACCTCACCGTCACCGCGACGGCCACCGAGCAGTCCAACCACAGCCAGGCCAGCAGCAGCCAGAACCTGAGCGTCTCCATCCAGGCGGTCGACCATCCGGTCACCCTGTCCGGGCTGCACGCGCTGGATGGCGGCAGCGACGCCATCGTGCAGGAAAGCCATCTGGCCGCCGGCACCGCGCCGGACGCCGCCCAGTTGACCCAGCAGGGCAGCTTCGTGGTGAACGCGCCGGACGGCGTGGCCAGCATCCGCCTCGGCGGCGTGGAAGTGGTCGGCGCCGACGGCAGGCTCACCGGCAACACGCTGAGCACCGCCTACGGCGCGCTGAAGGTCACTTCCTTCGACGCCGCCAGCGGCAAGCTCGGCTACCAGTACACGCTGGGCCACGCCGGCGCCAACGCGGGCGAGCGCTTCGTCGACAGCATAGCCATCGATGTGCGCGACCGCGACGGCAGCAGCGCCAGCGACAAGCTGAACGTGGCCATCGTCAACGACGCGCCGCTGGCGGCCGACGACCGCGCCAGCCTGGCTGTGCTCAGCGGCGATCTGAAGATCAGCAGCGACGGCATCGTCGGCAACTGGGTGGGTTGGGACGGCGGCCATCGCGTCAACACCTTCCACCAGGGCGGCAATGACGACGGCCAGAACCAGCTGCGCTGGGGCGACACCTTCGGCCAGCAGTCCGGCTACAGCTTCCGCGACAACGACGCGCTGCTGAACAACACGCTGCCGCTGAACCAGACCTTCAAGCTGGGCGACCTCACCCATCTGAACTACGAGATCAGCGGCAACTCCGGCATCAGCAACGCCACGCTGGGCCTGGCGTTCACGCTGGGCGTCCAGCCGCAGCAGTTCCTGGTCCACCTGAACCACCAGGAAACGCCGAACAGCCGCGATTACGAAGCCAGCAAGGACATCGTCACCATCGACAACGCCAGCCAGACCTTCGAGTACAACGGCCGGCAGTACATCCTGCAGATCCTGGGATTCGACGATGGCAAGGGCCATATCGGCAACGAGATCCACACCGCCGAAAACGCCAGCTCCACCTTCGGCATCATGGCCCGCATCGTCGAGGGCAGCGATTACCACCAGCCGGCCACCGGCGGCAATGTGCTGCAGAACGACGCAGCCGGCGCCGACGGCGGCCTGAGCGTGGTGTCGTGCGCCAGCGGCGCCCAGGCCGGCAACGGCGGCGTGGAGGCCATCCTGCACGGCCAGTTCGGCGACCTGCTGATGCACGCGGACGGCAGCTACAACTACACCTTCACCGGCGACAGCAAGCTGCTGGGCAACGGCCAGACCGACACGTTCACCTACACGGTGCGGGACGCCGACGGCGACCTGTCCAGCGCCAGGCTGCACATCGACCTGTCGACGCTGGATCCGAACCAACGGCTGCTTCAGGGCGACGCCGGCGACAACCGCCTGACGGGCACCGACGCCAACGAACTGATCCGCGGCGGCGCCGGCAACGACATCCTGACCGGCGGCCTTGGCGTGGACACCTTCAAGTGGACGCTGGGCGACCAGGGCACCGCCGCCAAGCCGGCGCGCGACGTGATCACCGACTTCGGCCAGCATGGCGAAAAGGACGTGCTCGACCTGAAGGACCTGCTGCAAGGGGAAAGCCACAGCGCGTCCAGCCTGGAGGGATACCTGAACTTCCACAAGGAGGGGGCCAACACGGTGATAGACGTCCATCACCAGGGCCAGGGCACGCCGGTCACCCAGCAGATCGTGCTGCAGAATGTCGACCTGACCCAGGGCGCGACGCTCAGCGACGCGCAGGTGCTGAAGAACCTGCTGAACCACGGCCAGCTGCACACCGACTGAGGCGCGCGGCCAGGCTCGCAAGCCCCCCGCCCGCGCGGGGGGCTTTTACATGCCTGGCAGGCGTCAAGGGCGGATGGGATCAGGGCAAAGCGGGGAGGCGCGCGGAAAGAATCGTGGCCTGAAAAACAGCCTGTCGGCGGCAAGCGGGGCGGCGCCGCCAGCCGGCCGAAACCGGCGGGCGTGCCGAAGCGGCATCAGGCGATGGCGGGGCCGGTCAGTCCATCGACGCGCAGCTCCAGCAGCAGCCGGGCATCCTCCTCGCTGGCCACGCCCTTGGCGATCAGCCTGGCGCCCATCAGCGAGGTCATGCGCTGCACGCCCTTGACCAGCACCTTCCGACCCTCGTCCCGGTGGATGCCGCGCGTCAGCGCGCCGTCCAGCACCAGGTAGTCGATGCCGGCCTGGTTCAGCCGCGCCACCAGCTCCAGCCGGTGGCCGCGGATTTCCACCGCCAGCCGGTGGCCGGCGCCCTTCACCGCCTCGCCGAAAGCCAGGAAGGCTGCCCAGTGCTCGTCCAGGCCAGCCTCGTCGAATTCGAAGGACACCGTCGCCCGGCTGCCGGCCAGCATCTCCGTCACCTGCCACTGGAAGCCTCTGGCCGCCAGCGAGGCCGGCGACAGGTTCACCGCCAGCGCCGCGCCCGGCGCGTCGGCCAGCGCCAGCCGCAGCGCCTCCAGGTCGGCCAGATGGCTCAGACCCAGCCGCAGGCTGTGCGACACCAGCCGCATCGCGTTGATCGCCGGCAGGCCGTCCATCGGCGGACGGTACAGCATGCCCTCCTGCCACAGGATGCCGCGCGCGGCGTCCCGCACCGGGAACCAGCGCAGCCTCAGGCTATGCTCGCGGCACGCGGCCTCGATCAGCTCGCGCCAATCCCATTCGCTGCCCACGTCCGGACCAGCGCCGTCGTCGACCCGCCACTGGTTGTCGCCCGCGGCCTCCGCCTCGGCCAGCGCCTGGCTGGCGCGCGCCAGCAGGCTGGCCAAACCGTCGCCCTGGACGATGCCGCACACGCCGATGTGGCCGATGCCGTCCCGGTCGCTCAGGCCCATCTGCCGGTACAGCGCCAGCTGCTCGCACAGCGTCTCCGCCAGTTGCCGGCCGCCGTCCATGTCCAGCTCAGGACAGAACACGGCGAAATCCGCGCCGCGCAGGCGAGCCGCCATCCAGCCCTTGCGCCTCGCGGCCAGGTCCTCCAGGTCCGCGGCCAGGCGGACCAGCAACGCGTCCGCGCGCTCGCCGCCCAGCCGCTGGTTCAATTCCGCCAGCCCGGCCAGCCTCAGCAGCAGCAGGCAGCCGCGGACGTCATCCTCCTCTGCCAGCGTGCTGGACACCGCCTGCTCCAGCGCCTCGCGGTTGGGCAGGCCGGTCACCGGATCGGTGTGGCGCTCGCGCCGCAGCTGCTCCACCTCTTCCGACTGCTCGCCGAGGAAGGACTGCAGCCTCTCCACCATCTGGTTCATCGCGCCGACCACCCTCGCCAGCTCCGGCACCTTGGGCTCGGTCATGCGCTGGAAGCGGTGTTCGCTGATCGCCCGCGCCTGATTGACCACCCGCTGCAGGTCGCGCCTCAGCTTGAAGATGTCGATGGAGCCGAGCAGGCCGGCCAGCAAGCCGGTCCCGAGAAGCCACAGCATGGTCTGCAGCGCGCCGCGCCACAGCGATTCGTAGGCATAGCCCAGCGCGGCCTCCACGCGTATCTCGCCGGCCTGCATCCAGCCGGCGGTCACCAGCGCGCTGCCCGGCTGCGGCGACAGCGGCAGCAGCGCCCGGAACCAGCCCGGCGCCGCCGGGAAAACCGCTTCGTTGACGCGGTCCACCCTCACCTTGCCGTCCGCGCCCTGCCAGCGGATATGGTGGAAATACCCTTGGTCGAAGGTCGCGTTGATCAGGGTTTCGGCCATCGCCTTGTCCGCCTGGCTCTGGGTGATCGCCAGCGCCAACGCATTGGCGGCATTGGCATTCTGGCCAGTCAGCTGCTGTTCCAAATAACTGCGGGCGTTGTATAGATTGGCCAGCAGCGCGCCCGACAACGACAGGAACACCAGCAGCACCAGCAGCAGCCACAGCCGCTGGATCAGGGAAAGGTTTTTCATCGCGTCGCCCATCTCGGAATCAAAAAGTGAAACCCTCGTTTTTCATCTTGTCCATCACCTGCCGCCAGCGGGTCAGCTTGGACACGTTGCTGCTGCGGTTGCCCACCCACAAGCCCTGGGCGTTGAAGCTGAACACCGGCTGCAGGTCGGCGCGCTGCGAAGCCGGCTCGATCGACGTCACCAGGCTGTCCAGAATCAGCGGTTCGGCGCTGGGCGTGGGATAATAGGCCAGCACCATGTGAGCCTGGCTGATCGCGCTGTCCGGCCCGCCGATGCGCGCCTTGACGTAGGTGATGCGCAGCTTGTCCGGCGAAACGCCCAGCACCAGCAGCGATATGTACTTGCCTATGCTGAAGTCCTCGCAGTCGCCCGCCCCCTTGCCGAACATCTCCAGCGGCGTCGCCCAGTAATCCTGGACGCCCCAGTTGTCTATGTCCTCGCGGTACAGGATGCGCCGGTTGAAAAACTGGTTAACCTCGGCCAGCTTTTGCCGCTCGTCGACGCTCTGCAGCTTGCCCAGCAGCTGGTTCCATTCGCGGTAAAGCGCGACCGCGCGCGGCCCGTAGCGGGCGGCGGAACGCTCGGTCGGCAGGCTGGCCGCGGCGACGCACAGGCCCGCCAGCAACAGCACCGCGGGCATCAGGCAACGCCGCAGGCGGCGCCTGAAAACGAGCGAGGAAAGCTTCATGGTCATTCCATGCCGATCAATGATCGCCACTTTAGCAGATTGACGAATGATATTCGCTTGGCGCGGAATATTCACTTGCCATTTAAAGCAAACTTGTTTAATCTATTTGTTGAAATATTTAATAATATCAACCCCTTGCATCCGGAGACGATTAACCATGAAACGCTTACAAAAATGCAGCGTTCGCCTGACTCTCGCCGCATTGATGAGCATGACAGCCTCGCTGTCGCAAGCAACGGATCTACGTTCGGTGGTGGAAAAAACCATCGTCAGCAACCCGGAAGTCCGCTTCCGCTTCCATGAATTCCGCTCGTCGGCCGAAGAGACCGGCATCGGCCGCGCCGGCTACCTGCCCACCGTCGACGTCTCCTACACCTCCGCCCGCGAGAACAACAAGGAGCCGCTGGTCAACTACGGCCCCCAGGTCACCAGCGACTTCAACCGCAAAGGCTGGTCGGCCGACCTGAGCCAGAACCTGTTCCAGGGCTTCCAGACCATGAACACGGTCAGGCAGCTGGAATTCGGCAAACGCGGCAAATACTACGAATTCGTCGACGCGTCGGAACAGCTGGGCCTGGAAGCCACCCGCACCTATCTGGACGTGCTGCGCTACCGCCAGTTGCTGGATTACGCCAAGGAAAGCTACGGCGTTCATAAGGGCATCTACGATCAGATTGAACAAAAAGTGAAAGCCGGCGTCGGCCGCCGCGTCGATCTGGAACAGGCCGCCGGCCGTCTCGCCCTGTCCGAGACCAATATGATCAACGAGTCCTCCAATCTGCACGACGTATCGGCCCGCTACGCCCGCCTGATCGGCGAGGAGCCGCCGGCCGACTTGGCGCCGGCGCCGGCGCTGCAGGACAAGCTGCCGCGCGACAAGGACCTGCTGGTCTCCGCCGTGCGCAGCAGCCCCGCCTACCTGGCCGCGCTGGAAAACGTGCGCGCCGCCCAGAGCGACCTCAAGGTCAAGCGCGGCGCCTTCTCGCCGACGCTGGACCTGCGCGCCCACGCCGAGAAGACCGACAACCTCAACAGCGTCTACGGCACCCACGACAAGCAGTCGGTGGCGCTGGTGTTCAACATCAACCTGTTCCGCGGCGGCGCCGACAAGGCCCGCCTGGGCGTGTCCGCCGAGCGCTATAACTCGGCGCTGGACCTGCGCGACAAGGCCTGCCGCGATCTGCAGCAGACGGTGCGCATCGCCAGCAACGACGCCCGCAAGCTCAGCGAACAGATGGGCTACCTGCGCCAGCACGCGTTGTCCACCGAGAAAGCGCGCGACGCCTACCTGAAGCAGTTCGACATCGGCCAGCGTTCGCTGCTGGACGTGCTGGACAGCGAAAACGAGCTGTACGACTCCAAGCGCGCGCTGGTCAACGCCGAATACGACAACAAGCTGGCCCAGGCCCGCGTGCTGGCCGCCTCCGGCCTGCTGCTGCCCAGCCTGCAGCTGAAGCCGATCGAACAGCAGCAGTTCGAATCCGACGGCGACGACTCGCAGCGCGACGCCTGCAGCACCGCCTACACGCCGCCGCAGCCGTTCAGCACCGCCGGCATTCCGGTCCATCCCTATGTGTCCACCACGATGGCCGACGCGCCCGACGCCGCGGCACTGAAGAAGACGAGCAAGGCCGTCAAGCGCTGAATCCCGGCCGCCGTGACCCCATGAGACCCGCCTGGCGGGTCTTTTGGCCATTCAGGCGGCCGCCGAGGCCGGGACGCGCGCGGGTTCGCATCGAGCCCGCTCCCGCGTCTTAACAGCATTGCCCGGCCGCGCGCCTTGCCGCGCCGGCCCGCAGCATACAGTCAGACCCGGCACGATTGCCGACAATATCCAAGGGAGTGGAAGCATGGCTTCCGAAATATCCAATCCTGAAACCACGCCGCCGCTGAGCGCGCAGGCGACCCATCTCGACCCCCTGCTCGACTGCCTGTTCTCGCTGGCGCGCGGCTACGGCATCACCGCCACCCGCGAATCGCTTGTGGCCGGCATTCCGCTGGTGGACAACCGGCTGTCGCCGTCGATGTTCGCGCGTTCGGCGCGCCGCATCGGCCTGTCCACCCGCGTGGTGCGGCAGCCGCTGTCCAGCCTGCGCCAGCAGCTGCTGCCCGCCGTGCTGCTGCTGGAAAACAACACCGCCGGCATCCTGCGCGAGATCCGCGACGGCGTCGCCTTCCTCAGCATGTCCGAGCTGCCCGATGCCGTCGTCGAGATTCCGCTGGACGAGCTGGAGCACAGCTTCGAAGGCATCGCCATCCTGGTGAAGCCGCGCTTCCAGTACGAGAAGCGCGCGCCGGAGCTGGCCGAGATCCGCTCGCGCCACTGGTTCTGGCGCACCGTCTACGGCAGCAAGTCGCTGTACCGCGACGCGCTGATGGCCGCCTTCCTGATCAACGTCTTCGCGCTGGCGATGCCCATCGTGTCGATGGCGGTGTACGACCGCGTGGTGCCGAACATGGCGTTGGAAACGCTGTGGGTGCTGGCGATAGGCGCCGCGCTGGTACTGGTGTTCGACTTCCTGCTCAAGCTGACCCGCGGCTACCTGATAGATCTGGCCAGCAAGCGGATCGACGTCGCGCTGTCGGCGCTGATCATGGAGCGGGTGCTGGGCATCCGGATGGAGGCGCGGCCGGCATCGGTCGGCGCCTTCGCCGCCAACCTGCGCGCCTTCGAGACCGTGCGCGACTTCATCGCCTCGGCGTCGATCACCGCGCTGATCGACGTGCCCTTCGTGCTGATCTTCCTGGTCGCCATCCTGTGGATTTCGCCGTTGATGGCGGTGCCGATGGTGATCGCCATCTTCGTCATGCTGGTGTTCGCGCTGCTGGTGCAGGAGCGGATGCAGGCGCTGACCGAGACCACGCTGCGCGCCAGCTCGCAGCGCAACGCCTACCTGGTGGAAAGCCTGTCCGGGCTGGAAACCGTCAAGGTGCTGGCCGCCGAGGGCGTGCTGCAGGGCAAGTGGGAGCAGGCCACGCTGTTCCTGGCCCAGGTCGGCTCGCGGCTGAAGATCCTGGCCGCGTCGACGATGAACTTCGCCGGCTTCATCCAGCAGCTGCTGTCGGTCGCCATGCTGGTGCTGGGCGTGTACGAGATCATGTCCGGCAGCGTGTCCATGGGCGGCGTGATCGCCGCGGTGATGCTGTCCGGCCGGGCGATGGCGCCGCTGAGCCAGGTGGTCAGCCTGCTGACCCAGTACCACAACGCCAAGACTTCGCTGGCCTCGCTGGACGGCTTCATGAAGATGCCGGTGGAGCGCGAGAAGGACGCCGCCTTCTTCCACCGCACCAGCTTCAAGGGCGAGATCGAGTTCCGCAACGTGTCGTTCAATTACCCGAACAACCCGATGGTGGCGCTGCGCGAGGTGTCGTTCAAGATCCGCGCCGGCGAGCGCGTCGCCATCATCGGCCGCGTCGGCTCCGGCAAGACCACCATCCAGAAAATGATACTGGGCCTGTACCAGCCGACCGAGGGCGCGATCCGCATCGACGGCATGGACATCAAGCAGATCGACCCGGCCGAGCTGCGCCGCCAGATCGGCTACGTGCCGCAGGACCCGGTGCTGTTCTACGGCACCATGCGGCAGAACATCGCCATGGGCTCGCCGCACGCCTTCGACGCCAGCATCGCCGCCGCCGCCGAACAGGCCGGGCTGACCGAGTTCGTCAACAGCCATCCGCAAGGCTTCGACATGCTGATCAGCGAGCGCGGCGAGTCGCTGTCCGGCGGCCAGCGCAAGGCGGTGACCATCGCCCGCGCGCTGCTGAACGCGCCGCCCATCCTGCTCTTGGACGAGCCGACCAGCAATATGGACCACAGCAGCGAGGCGCAGATCCGCCAGACGCTGGCGCGGGCGTCGTCCGGCAAGACCATGCTGCTGGTCACCCACCACAACACCTTGCTGGACCTGGTGGACCGGCTGATCGTGGTCGACCACGGCACCATCGTCGCCGACGGTCCCAAGCAACAGGTGATCGAGGCGCTGCAACAGGGCAAGATCGGAAAGGCGGGCGTCTGAGATGGAAATTAATTGGAAACAACGCGTCAACGGCTGGGTGGAGCGCGGTCAGGAACGCACCGCCCCGTACTGGGACAAGCTGATGGACTGGGCCTCCGCCCGCGACCTGGCCGACCGCAACGACTTCGCCGCCGACGCCGACTGGGCGATCCTGCAGCAGAACCCGGGCCGGCCGCGCATCTTCGTCTGGAGCATGCTGGGCGTGTTCATCGTCGCCTTTCTGTGGGCGGCCTTCGCCAAGGTGGACGAAGTGTCGCGCGGCGAAGGCAAGGTGATCCCCTCCAGCCAGAACCAGCACCTGCAGAGCCTGGACGGCGGCGTGGTGTCGCAGATCCTGGTCAAGGAAGGCCAGGTGGTGCAGAAGGGCCAGCTGCTGCTCAAGGTGGACAACACCCGCTTCGTCTCCTCGCTGGAGGAAAACCAGGCGCAGTACCTGGCCTTGCAGGCCAAGACCGCGCGCTTGAAGGCGCTGGCCAACGGCACGCCGTTCGAGCTGCCGCCCAAGGTGCTGCAGCTGGCGCCGGAGATCGCCAAGCAGGAAATGGACCTCTACAACTCCAAGCAGATGGAGCTGAACGCCAGCGTCGGCATCGCCCGCCAGCAGCTGGCCCAGCGCAGCCAGGAGCTGAACGAGGTGCGCGCCCGCCGCGACCAGGCGATCACCAGCTACGACCTGACGGTGAAGGAGCTGAACGTCACCCGGCCGCTGAAGGAGTCCGGCGCGGTGTCCGACGTCGACCTGCTGCGCCTGGAGCGCGACGTCGCCCGCTTCCGCGGCGAGCGCGACCAGGCCGCCGCCCAGATGCCCAAGATCCAGGCCGCCATCGGCGAAGCGCAGCGCAAGATCCAGGAAGTGGAGCTGGCGATGCGCAACACCGCCAGCGCCGAGCTGTCCGACACCATGGCCAAGGCCAGCAGCCTGTCCGCCGGCAGCGTGGCGCTGGCCGACAAGGTCAAGCTGTCCGAAGTGCGCTCCCCGGTGCGCGGCCAGATCAAGCGGCTGTTCATCAATACCATCGGCGGCGTGGTGCAGCCGGGCAAGGACATCATCGAGATCGTGCCGATGGACGACTCGCTGCTGCTGGAAACCCGGATCACCCCGCGCGACATCGCCTTCCTCCATCCCGGCCAGCGCGCCGTGGTGCGCTTCACCGCCTACGACTTCACCATCTACGGCGGCATGGAGGGCAGCGTGGCCGAGATCGGCGCCGACACCATCACCGACGAGAAAGGCAACGCCTTCTACATCGTCAAGGTGAAGACCCAGGGTTCGCTGCTGGGCAAGGAAAAGCTGCCCATCTTCCCCGGCATGGTGGCCCAGGTGGACATCATGACCGGCAAGAAGAGCATCCTGTCCTATCTGCTGAAGCCGGTGCTGCGCGCCAAGGCGGAAGCGTTGCGGGAGCGCTGACATGGCCCACCTGCTGTTCACCGCCAGCTCGGTGCTGGCCGGCTACTGGCAGGACGCGCTGGGCGAGGCGCGCCGCTGCGCGCGCCTGCCGCAGCCGCCGCAAGAGCGGGACGCCGCGCTGTGGCTGGACCTAGCCAGCCTGGACGCCGCAGAGCGCGACGCGGACTGGCCGTCGCTGTGCCAGTGCTACCGGGTGGTGGCGCTCAGTTCCTCGCCCAACGACGCCGAAGGCATGCACTGGCTGCAGCTGGGCGCGGCCGGCTACGCCCACGCCTACGCCGGCGCCGACGAGCTGCGCCAGATCGCCGCCAGCGTCGCCGCCGGCGGCACCTGGTTGGGGCGCAGCCTGCTGCTGCGGCTGTGCCAGCGCTTCGGCGCGCTGGTGCCGCCGTCCGAGCAGGCCGGCTGGCGCGAGCGGGTGTCCAGCCGCGAGGCCGAGGTGATCGCCATCCTCAAGCAGGGCCGCTCCAACAAGGAGATCGCCCGCGAGCTGGACATCACCGAGCGCACGGTCAAGGCCCACCTGACCGCCATCTTCCAGAAGTTCGGCGTCGAGGACCGGCTCCAGCTGCTGCTCAAGCTGACCGAGCCCGCGCACTGAAACGGCGCATCGCGCATGAAAACGGCCATCCCTCGGGATGGCCGTTTTTCTTTGCAAGGTTCGAGCGGCTCAAGCCGGCTGCCGGCGCCTGCCGCGCCACAGCTCGCGCGCGCCCACCGCCGAATACAGCGCCAGCGCGCTCCAGATCAGCGCGAAGCCCAGCGCCCGGTCCGCGCCGAACGGCTCGCCGTACAGCATCACGCCCAGCGCCAGCTGGATGCTGGGACCGATGTACTGGATCAGCCCGACGGTGGCCAGCTTCAGCCGGCGCGCGCCGGCGGCGAACATCAACAGCGGCACCGCCGTCACCACGCCGGCGCCGATCAGCAGGCCGTTGCGCAGCGCGTCGGCGTGGCCGAAGGCGCCCTGCCCATTCCATTCGAACCACAGCAAAGCCGCCAGCGCCAGCGGCGACATCAGGAAGGTTTCCAGCGCCAGGCCCGGCAGCGACGGCAGCGGCGCCATCTTGCGCAGCAAGCCGTACAGGCCGAAGGTGGCGGCCAGCGACAGCGCGATCCACGGCAACGCGCCGGCGCTGAAGGTCAGCCAAGCCACGCCCGCCGCCGCCAACCCCACCGCCAGCTTCTGCGGCCGGCTCAGCCGTTCCGACAGCACCAGCCGCCCCAGCAGCACGTTGACCAGCGGATTGATGAAGTAGCCGAGGCTGGCCTCCACCACATGGCCGGCATTCACCGCCCAGATATAGATCAGCCAGTTCAGCGACAACACCGTCGACGACAGCGCGAAGATGCCCAGCTGGCGCGGCTGGCGCAGCGCGGCGCGCAGATCACCCCATTGCCTGAGCGCGGTCAGCACCAGCGCGACGAACAAGGCCGACCACACGATGCGGTGGCACAGAATTTGCAAGGCCGGCACCTCGTGCAGCGGCTTCCAATACAACGGAAACAGGCCCCAGCAGATGAAGGCGCCGACGGTGTACAGCACGCCGCGGCTGTCGCCGGCGGAAGAAGAGGAGGACATGCGGTTCTCTGCGACACGGAATATTCCAGCGTCCCAGCTTACCTGCTTTAGGCCTCCGGAAAAATCTTCTTTGCCTGCACAGTCGGTTTACAAACATTTAACAACGAACCATTTTTGCTGCACTGGCACATAAACCGCACCCCGGGGGCGCCGCAGCGCGATCCTTTTGACGTTGACGTAAACGTAAACTATAGTCGGCGACATTAGGGTTAACACTCTAAGAGCCTGTTCGCGATCTATTTCCGGCAACGGCGGAAAGCGGCCCCCTGAGGGCGTGAACAGGCTCCAAGCTGCGACAGCCGCGCATACCCAGGGCACACGGTACAAAAATAAAGTGTCCGACACGTTGCCAAGCAGCACACGCCCGGAACACGCCGCCCACAAGGCCGCCGCGGGCTGATCGCCACAAGCGAGCACGACAGGAGGAGAAACCATGTCAATCCGCCACGCAGACCTGGAAGAAAAATACACCGCCCCCACCGGCCAGGTTCTGATGACAGGCATCCAGGCGCTGGTGCGCCTGCCCATGCTGCAACAGGAACTGGACCGCGCCGCCGGCCTCAACACCGCCGGCTACGTCACCGGCTACCGGGGATCGCCGCTGGGCAACGTCGACCAGACCATGCTCAAGGCCAAGAAGCACCTGGACGCCCACAACGTAGTGTTCCATCCCGGCCTCAACGAAGACCTGGCCGCCACCGCCGTGTGGGGCACCCAGCAGGTCAACATCTTCGAAGGCGCCAAGTACGACGGCGTCTACTCGCTGTGGTACGGCAAGGGGCCGGGCGTGGACCGCTCCGGCGACGTGCTCAAGCACGGCAACGCGGCCGGCACCTCCAAGCACGGCGGCGTGCTGCTGGTGTGTGGCGACGACCACGCCGCCAAATCGTCCACCTTCCCGCACCAGTCCGACCACATCCTGGCCGCCAGCATGATCCCGGTGCTGAGCCCGTCCGGCGTGCAGGAAGTGCTGGACCTGGGCCTGCACGGCTGGGCGATGAGCCGCTATTCCGGCTGCTGGGTATCGATCAAGGCGATCACCGACACCATCGAGAGCTCGGCCATCGTCGACATCACGCCGGAACGGCTGGAATTCAAGATTCCCCAGGATTTCCCGCTGCCCGACGACGGCCTCAACATCCGCTGGCCCGACACGCCGCTGGCGCAGGAAAAGCGCGTACTGCACCACCGCCTGTACGCGGCGCTGGCCTACGCGCGCGAAAACAAGCTCAACCGCATCACGCTGGATTCGCCCAAGCCGCGCCTCGGCATCATCACCTGCGGCAAGAGCTATCTCGACGTGATGCAGGCGCTGGACGACCTGGGCATCAGCGAAGCCCAGGCCGCCGACATCGGCCTGCGCATCTTCAAGGTGGGCATGGTGTGGCCGCTGGAGCCGGAAGGCGTGCGCCAGTTCGCCCAGGGCCTGGAAGAAATCCTGGTGGTGGAAGAGAAGCGCCAGATCATCGAATACCAGTTGAAGGAACAGCTGTACAACTGGCGCGACGACATCCGGCCGCGCGTGGTGGGCAAGTTCGCCGAGAAGGGCGAATGGGCGCTGCCGCACGGCGACTGGCTGCTGCCGGCCGCCGGCGAGCTGACTCCGGCGATGATCGCCC
Organism: Chromobacterium violaceum ATCC 12472; assembly: GCF_000007705.1. Classification (NCBI taxonomy): domain Bacteria; kingdom Pseudomonadati; phylum Pseudomonadota; class Betaproteobacteria; order Neisseriales; family Chromobacteriaceae; genus Chromobacterium; species Chromobacterium violaceum. The sequence continues at coordinate 307,329 of NC_005085.1, read as the reverse complement.
GCGCCATCGCCAGCCGGCTGGCGCTGATCTTCGACAGCCCGGTGATCCACGACCGGCTGAAGTTCTACGAAGACAAGGAAGCGCAGCTGGTGCAGCCGCGCGAATCCATCGCCCGCGTGCCGCACTACTGCTCCGGCTGCCCGCACAACACCTCCACCAAGCTGCCGGAAGGCAGCCGCGCGGTGGCCGGCATCGGCTGCCACTACATGGCGCACTGGATCAGCCCGGAAACCACCAAGACCTTCACCCAGATGGGCGGCGAAGGCATCACCTGGCTGGGCCAGGCGCCGTTCACCACCACCAAACACATCTTCACCAACCTGGGCGACGGCACCTACTTCCACTCCGGCATCCTGGCCATCCGCGCCGCGGTGGCCGGGAAAGTCAATATTACTTACAAGATCCTGTACAACGACGCGGTGGCGATGACCGGTGGCCAGCACGTGGACGGCTACCTGGACGTGCCGATGATGACCCGCCAGCTGGCGGCCGAGGGCGTCAAGCGCATCGTGATCACCAGCGACGACCCGGACAAGTACCAGAACGCCCAGGGCCTGGCCCCCGGCATCGACGTGTTCCACCGCCGCGAGCTGGATCGGGTGCAGCGCGAGCTGCGCGACATCGAGGGCGTGACCATCCTGATCCACGACCAGACCTGCGCCGCCGAGAAGCGCCGCCGCCGCAAGCGGGGCGAATTCCCCGACCCGGCCAAGCGCGCCTTCATCAACGAGCGCGTGTGCGAAGGCTGCGGCGACTGCAGCAAGAAGTCCGGCTGCCTGTCGGTGCTGCCGGTGGAAACGCCGCTGGGCCGCAAGCGCAAGATCGACCAGTCCAGCTGCAACAAGGACTACTCCTGTGTCGAGGGCTTCTGCCCCAGCTTCGTCACCGTCGAGGGCGGCAAGCTGAGGAAGCCGGCCGGCGCCAGCGCCGACCTCGCCAAGATGCCGGCGCTGCCGGCGCCGAAGATCCCGGCGCTGCACGAGCCGTTCGGCATCATGGTCACCGGCGTCGGCGGCACTGGCGTGGTCACCATCGGCCAGGTGCTGGGCATGGCCGCCTATCTGGACAACAAGGGCGTGACGGTGCTGGACATGGCCGGCCTGGCGCAAAAGGGCGGCTCGGTATGGTCGCACGTGCGCATCGCCGACTCTCAGGACAAGCTGCACGCGGTGCGCATCGCCGCCGGCGACGCCAACCTGGTGCTGGGCTGCGACCTGGTGGTGACGGCGGCCGAGGAAGCGCTGGCCAAGATGCGCGAAGGCTTCAGCCACGCCATCGTCAACAACTACGAATCGCCGACCAGCGGCTTCCTGAAAAACCCCGACCTACGCTTCCCGGCCAAGGCGATGAAGGACGCCATCGTCGAAGCGGTCGGCGCCGGCCTCTTCAACGAAGTCAACGCCACCCGCCTCGCCACCTCGCTGATGGGCGACGCCATCGCCGCCAATATGTTCATGCTGGGCTACGCCTGGCAGAAGGGCCTGGTGCCGGTGACGCTGGAAGCGATCATGGAGGCGGTGCGGCTGAACGGCGCCGCGGTCAAGTTCAACCAGGACGCCTTCACCTGGGGCCGCCACGCCGCCCAGGACCTGGCCCGCGTCGAAGCGCTGGTCAGCCCGACCGCCGTGGTGGCCTTCGTTCCACGTGAAACGCCGGACGCCGTGGTCCACCATCGCGCCACCCTGCTCGCCGCCTACCAGAACGCCAAGCTGGCCGAACGCTACAAGGCGCTGGTGCAGCAGGTGCGCCAGGCCGAGGAAGCCGCGCAGCCGGGCAGCACCGCGCTGACGCTGGCCGCCGCCCGCGCCTACCACCACCTCTTGGCCTACAAGGACGAGTACGAAGTGGCGCGCCTGTACAGCGACGGCGAGTTCCAGCGCGAGGTGGCCGCCCAGTTCGACGGCGACTACAAGCTGCGCTTCCACATCGGCGTGGCCTGGCTCACCGGCGGCAAGCCGCGCAAGATCGCCTTCGGCCCGTGGCTGATGCCGGCGATGAAGATGCTGGCCAAACTGCGCTTCCTGCGCGGCACCGCGCTGGACCCGTTCGCCTGGCAGGACGACCGCAAGCTGGAGAGGCGCTTGATCGCCGAATTCGAGCGGGAGCTGCCGGCGCTGCTGGCCAAGCTGTCGCCGGACGCGCTGCCGCGCACGGTGGAATGGGTGAAGACCTGGGAGGGCGTGCGCGGCTTCGGCCACATCAAGACCGCCAACTACCGGCAAGCCAAGGCGCGCCAGGCCGAGCTGATGGGCGGCGCGGCCCAGGCCGGCAAGCCTGCCGCCAGCGCAGCCGTGGCCTGACGACGATTGTTTCCGCAGCTTTGGGCGTCGGCTCTGTCCGACGCCTTTTTTCCGCCCGCCGCTGCAAATGACATTCGAATCAACTATGTTTTGCAGTATGCGAACCGCTTTCCCACCGACTGGAGACACGCCATGTCCGTCCTGCTGCGCCGCGCCGCCGTCGCTTCGTTCAGCCTGATCCTGATCGCCTGCTCCACCACACCGCCCGCCAAACCGGGCCTGTCCGCCAACGGCTGCGTCGGCGCCGTGATGCCGCCGCCGGCCGGCATGAGCGCGGCGCAGAATCCCGAGCTGCTGGCCAAAGCCGTCGGCGCGCCGGGCAAGGGCGGCCTGTGCGAAGGCGCGGTCTACCGCCAGGACGCCGCCGCCGGCGCCGTCGTGTACCGGGTGTGGGACAGCGCCAAGCCGGGCTCCCGGCTCGGGCGCTGGTGGTCGTTCAGCCAGCCGCGGGGCCCGGTCGCACAGTACCAGGCAGCCAACGCGATCTGCCCGGCCTGGAGCCAGCTCAACAGCGTGGTGCGCTGCCAGCTGAAAACCGGCGTCCAGGTGGCGGTGGGCCCGGGCCAGAGCGCCGACTGCGCGCCCGATCCCGACTTCCCGCCGTCGCCGGTCAACCAGGTCTACGTCCCCAACACCAGCCCGGACGACATCCAGGTGGAAAACTGCCAGGACGAGGGCGCCTTCCCGCCGACGATGTAAGCGTTTGCGATGGAGGCGGCCGGCGGTGCATAATCGAGGATTTTGATAATAATTCTCATTACATGCACCGCCTCGCACCACCTCTGCTTTCCGTTCTGCTGCTCGCCGGCTGCGGCGACGCCATCGGCGTCAGCGGCCCCGCATCCTCTGCGCCGCTAACCGGCCGCTTCATCGACAGCGCCGTCAGCGGCCTGGATTACGAAACGCCGACCCGCGCCGGCAAGACCACCGCCGCCGGCGAATTCCTGTACCAGGCTGGCGAAACCGTCGCCTTCCGGATCGGCAAGCTGGAAATCGGCGCCGCCGCGGGCGCCCAGGTGCTGACGCCGCTCAGCCTGGCCGGCGCGCGAGACGCCGGCGATCCCGCCGCGCTGAAGATCGCCCGCCTGCTGCTGACGCTGGACCAGGACGACAACCCGGCCAACGGCATCCAGATCGATCCGGCCGACGCCGCCCGTTTCCGGGAGCCGAAAAAGCTGGCCGACATCGACGACGCCCAAGCCCTGCTCGACCGGCTCGGCATCGGCCGCAGCCTGGTCAGCGCCGAATACGCCCAGGCCCATCTGCAGTTGAGCCTGGCCGCGCTCGATCCCAAGCGCCCCGCCCGCTTCCAGGCCCGCGGCGCAGCCGACGGCCATCCCCTCGCGTCCGGCGAGACCGCCGGCTGCATGGATGACGGCCAGACCGGACTCAGCTGGGAAGTGAAGGCGGAAACCGGGCTGCGCAGCCGCCTGCACAGCTACTACGCCAGCGCCAGCCGCGAAACCGAACAGCCGGCGCAGTGCGAGCCGGGACAGGAAGACTGCCTGGCCGTCACCTACGTCGACGCAGTCAACCAGCAGCAGCTGTGCGGCCACGACGACTGGCGGCTGCCCAGCGAGCGCGAGCTGAAAACGCTGCTCGACTGGAGCCAGCGCGATCCGCAACGCAATCTGCCGGCGATAGACCGCCACGCCTTCCCCGACGCCGAGCCGGCGTTCTACTGGACCGCCACCAGCCGCCAGGCCCGGGGCTCGCTGGCCGTGGCCTTCGACGACACCCACCGCACGCTGCCGCACGTCAGCCTGAGCCTCGGCATGCCGGCGCGGATCCGGCTGGTGCGCGGCCCGTCGCTGCCGGACGCGCCCAATCCGGAAGACCTGCCGCAGACGATTCCGCCCTACATCCCGGTGGACCGCGGCGGCGAACTGGCCAAGCCGGGCGCCGACGCCGCCTGCGTCGACGACGGCGAGCACCCGGACGCCTTCCTCAACGTGGTGCTGTGGCAGGCGCGGCCGCGCGACATCCAGGCCGGACAACTCTCCGCCGCGCTCGGTGAAGCCAATGCCCAGGCCTGGTGCGGCCAACGCGACTGGTCGCTGCCCAGCGCGGCCGACGGCGGCCGCTGGCTGCAGCTGCGCCTGGCCGGCGACGCCGCGTTCCGCGCGGCCTTCCCCGCTGCCGCCGCGACGACGGCGATCTGGGTCCGCGACCAGGCCGGCACGGCGCGCATCCTGCGCGCGGACGGCCAATACGCCGATGCCGGCGCCGCCGCCTTGCTGGCCATCAGCAAACGTCCGGCCAGACCGCCGATGCCGGACAGCGACGACGCGCCGCCCGACGCCGCCACGCTGGCCGGCTGGCGCCAGCAGTACCTGCGCTACCGTCCCGGCCAGGCCGCGCAGCCGGATTGGCCGGCGCCGACGCTGGACGCCGACGCCCGCAACGGTTTCCGCGACCTGGGCCTGCTGCCGGCGATGCCCTTCCCGGCTGACAATCCGTACACGCCGGCCAAGGCGGCGCTGGGCGAAAAGCTGTTCTTCGATGCCCGGCTGTCGCGCAACAACCGCATCGCCTGCGCCAGCTGCCACGACCCCGCCCACGGCTGGGCCGACCCCCGCGAAGTCTCGTCCGGCCATGTCGGCCAGCTGGGCGGCCGCAACGCGCCGACGGTGATCAACAGCGGCTACTTCGCCCGCCTGTTCTGGGACGGCCGCGCCGCCAGCCTGGAACAACAAGCGCTGGGCCCGATCGCCAACCCGCTGGAGATGCACCAGCCGCTGGCCGCGGCGGTAGCCAAGATCGCCGCCGCGCCGGAATACCCGCCGCTGTTCGCCGCCGCCTTCGGCGACGCCGCGGTGGACAGCGGACGGCTGGCGCAGGCGCTGGCCACCTTCGAGCGGACGCTGATCAGCCGCGACAGCGCCTTCGACCGTTTCCTGAAGGGGGACGCGCAGGCCCTGAGCGACCAGGCGCTGTGGGGCCTGCAGCTGTTCCGCACCAAGGCGCGCTGCCTCAACTGCCACAACGGGCCGGAATTGTCCGACCAGCGCTTCCACAACCTGGGCCTGCACTTCATCGGCCGCGACCGCGAGGACCGGGGCCGCGGCGCGGTCACCGGCCGCGCCGAGGACATGGGCGCCTTCCGCACGCCGGGCCTGCGCGAGCTGCTGTACACCGGCGGCTACATGCACAACGGCGACATGCCGCTGTTCACCGACGACGGCAGCGGCGTGCTGGAGTTCTACAACAACGGGGGCAACGAGGTGGCCGCGGCCGGCTTGGACAAATACACCCAGCCCAAGCCTTCGCCGCTGCTCAAGCCGCTTGGCCTCGGCGAGGCGGAAAAACAGGCGCTGCAAGCCTTCCTGCGGGCGCTGTCCGGCCCGCCGCGGCTGAAGCCGGCGAGTCCGGACGAACTGTCGCGCCGCTGAGCGTCTCCAACCAGGCCGGCGCCCTCAGCGCCGGCCTGGCGGCGAAGCCTGGCCGGCGAACCACTCGGCGCAGAAATCGATCAGCGCCCGGGACTTGGCCGGCTGCGGCGTTTTCTTCGGATAGACGAGATAGACCGGCCGCGCCGGCGTCTCCCAGCCGGCCAGCACCCTGACCAGCCTGCCGCCCAGCAAGGCGGCGCCGGCGACGAAATCCGGCAGCCGCGCGAAACCGGCGCCGGCCTCGGCCAGCTTGCGGTTCAGGCTGTAATCGCCGACCTGCAGCCAATGCGCCACCTCCACCTCTTCAGCGCCCGTCCCGCTCGAAACGCCAGCGCGCCCCGCCGTGGTAGCGGCTGTGCACCACGCAGGGCAGCCGCGCCAGATCGGCCGGCTCGGCCGGCGCGCCGCGCTCGGCCAGCAGCGCCGGCGCCGCCACCACCCAGTCGCGGGTCAGGAACAGCTGGCGCGCCACCAGCTGCGGCGGCAGCTCCCGGCTGGAGCGGATGGCCAGGTCGAAGCCCTCCTCCTCCAGGTCGCGCTCGGCCACGCTGACGTCCAGCGCCACCGAGATGCGCGGATACTGTTGATGAAAAGCCAACAATAGCTCGGCGCCGAACGCGCCGGCGAACATCTGCGGCACGGTCAGCCTCACCGTGCCGTGCGCGTCGCCGCTCAGGCCGCGCACCGCCGCGGCCGATTCCCGCAGCAGCGCGCGCAAGCGGCGGCAGTAGCCGAGATAGGCGTGGCCGGCCTCGGTCAGCGTCAGCTTGCGGGTGCTGCGGAACAGCAGCTGCGCGCCCAACAGCGCCTCCAGCCGGCTCAGCTGCTTGCTGACCTGCGACTTGGACGTGGCCAGCCGCTCCGCGGCGGCGGTGATGCTGCCGGCCTCCGCCACTTCGAGGAAGACCAGCGCCAGTTCGGACGAGGGTTCGATTGTTTCCATATCGGTTCCAATACTTCCACGTTTGCCCGGTTTTTCCAAGCCGCGCGCGCGCCTAAGCTGACGATTCCCCCACTCAAGCTGCAAGGAAGACGATATGAAGATTCTGCTGATAGGCGGCAGCGGCAACATCGGCCGCGCCATCGCCGCCGAGCTGTCCGGCCGCCACGAAATCATCGCCGCCGGCCGCCATCACGGCGACGTGCGGGTGGACATCGAGGACGAGCAAAGCATCGCCGCCATGTACCGGCAGCTGCCCCGGCTGGACGCGGTGGCGGTGGCCACCGGCGGGCGCAACGGCCATGTCGGGCCGCTGGCCGAGATGAACGCCGAGCGCTACCGCGTCGGCCTGGATGCCAAGCTGATGGGCCAGGTCAACCTGGTGCTGCGCGGGCTGGACAAGGTGGCCGACGGGGGCTCGTTCACGCTGGTGGGCGGCGCCTGGCAGCCGCAGGCCATCGTGCCGCTGCTGAGCAACGTCTACATGGCCAACGCCGCGCTGGAGGGTTTCGTCAACGCCGCCGCGGTCGAACTGCCGCGCCGGCTGCGCATCAACCTGGTCAGCCCGCTGCTGCTGGCGGAGTCGGAAGCGGAATACGGGCCGCTGTTCCGCGGCGTGCCGCTGGTGGAGGCGCGCCAGGTGGCGCGCGCCTACAGCCTGAGCATAGAAGGCGCGCAAACCGGCCAGACTTACCGGCTGGGCCGGCTGGATTGAACGGTCAGGCTTGCGCCAGCCACGGTCGGCCGACCGCCTCCAGCCTGGCGGCGAAGGCGGCCGGCGGCTCCCATCCGCGCTCGGCGGCGTGCGGCGCCACCAGCTCCATCGACAGCTGGCGGGCGAAGTCGCGGAACAGCCGCTGCTGCGACTCGTTGCGCAAACGGTGGCCGAATTCCTTCTGCACCGGGATCAGCAGGTAATTGACGAAGGGGCTGGCGCCGTCGCCGGAAGGGATGAAGACGCCGTGCTTGTTCTCGCCCGGCAGGCCAGCCGCGCGCGCCGCCTCGCCCAGTTCGCGCAGATAGCCTTCCGGCATCTTGCCGCCGTTGGCGCGATAGAAGGCCTGCTTGGCCTCGCTGTAGATCGTCGCGTAAGTGGATTCCAGCGCCTGCCGGCGATAGACCGGGTCGGCCATGCCGTCCCGCAGGCTGTCTAGCCGCGACCGTATCATCGCCTTGACGTCGCCCGGGCTCAGCGGCGACCGCGCCGCCCCGCCCCGCGTCAACGTAGTCGGCGCGGGCTTATCCGCGCCGCGGGCGCCAAGAAAGCGGGCAGAAAACCGCTGCCAGCCCTGCTCGATCGCCGCCGCGGAACGGCGCGGCGCCGCTTCCGCCACATTCGCCGCCCGGCGAAACATGCCGGCCAGACCGCGCCCGGCCCGCGCCGCCCGCTCGCCGAACTCGGCCGCGAACTGGCGCAGTCCGGCGTTCAATACGCCTATCTTCATCGCCTTCCCTCCTGTTTCCGCCGCGCCGATCGCACGGCATGCCAGCGCATTTAAAGGCAAGCGCCGCTGCCGGGCTTGTAAAAATGGCTCAAGGCGGGAAGGGAAAGAGATCAGCCCTGGCGCACCACCATCGCCTGCTCCGGCGTCGGGAAACCGGCCGCGCCCAGCGTTTCCCGGATCGCCCGGTTGGCGTCGAAATACACTTGCCAGTAATGTTCGGGCGCGCAGTAGGGCCGCACCGCCAGCACCGGGCCCAGCGCGGTGGATTCCAGCAGGCCCACGTCCGGCGCCGGCGCGGCGAGCACATTGGGAATGCGCCCGATCGCATCCTGCAGCAGACGTATCGCCTGGGCGTGGTCGGCGCTGCTGGCCAGCTGCGCCTTCAGATCGACGCGCCGCATCGCGTTGGCGCTGTAGTTCTGGATGGTGTCGGAGAAGATCTTGTTGTTGCCGACCAGCGTCTGCACGCCGTCAGGCGTGTCCAGCGTGGTGGCGAACAGGCCGATCTCGCGCACCTGGCCGGCGATGCCGGCCACCAGCACCACGTCGCCCACCTTGAAGGGCCTGAGCACCACCAGGAAGATGCCGGCGGCGAAATTGGCCAGCAGGCCGCTCCAGGCCATGCCGACGGCGACGCCGGCGGCGGCGATCACCGCGGCGAAGGTGGTGGTCTGCACGCCGAAGAAACCGAGAATGCCGATCACCAGCACTACGGTCAGCGTCACCGACAGGAAGGAATGCGCGTAACGGCGCAGCGTCGGGTCCAGCTGGCGCGCGCTCAGCTGCTCGTCCAGCATCCGGGTGGACAGGCCGATCAGCCAGCGGCCGATCAGCCACAGCAGGATGGCGGCGACGATATTGCCGGCGAAGTTCGCCGCCAGGTCCAGCCAGTGATTCCAGTTGATGCGATCCATTGCCTATTCCCCTTGAATTGCCGCGAACGGCGGCCTTCTCAAGATAGGCGCTGGCCCGGCTCGGTGCCAGCGGGATCAGGCGCGCAGCTGGCGGCAGGTGTCGCCGATGCCGGCCTGGATGCACAGATCGAACAGGGCGTCGAAGCGGGTGGGCGTGTAGTTGATCAGCGCGCAGGGGATGCCGGCCCGCGCCGCCTCCACCGGGATCAGGTTGACCGGCGACACTTCCAGCGACGAACCCATCACCAGCAGCAGTTCGGCGTTCAACGCCGCCTGGAAAGCGACGTCGATCAGCGGTACCGCCTCGCCGTACAGCACCACGTCGGGCTTCAACGCGGCGCCGCAGCGGCGGCAGGCCGGCAGCTCGTGCCGCTGTACGTAGTCCAGCGGGTGCGGCGAGCGGCAGTCCGGACAGCTGGCGGTCAGCAGCGTGCCGTGCAGCTCCAGCACGCGGCGGCTGCCGGCGCGGCCGTGCAGGCCGTCGATATTCTGGGTGAGGATGGTGACTTCCTTGCCGGACGCCTCCAGCGCGGCGAGGAAACGGTGGCCGTCATTGGGCTGGTAATCGCCGACCAGCTTGATGTGGAAGATGTCGCGGAAGGCGCGCCAGAAAGCGGCGGGATCGCGCCGGAAATAGTCTACCGACACCGCGTCGGTCAGGCTCATGTCCCTGGACCACAAGCCGTCGGCGGAGCGGAAGTCGGGAATGCCGGACTCGGTGCTCATGCCGGCGCCGGTCAGCACCGCGATGCGCCGCGCGCCGTCCACCAGTTGTCGCAGGTACTGCAGCTGCCGTTCCGTTGCGCTCATCCACCGCTTCCTTGCCGCCGGGCCATTCATGGCCACTATAGCGTAAGGGTCAAGGCGCCGGATATTTTATTGCATTCTTGACCATCTTATCCCGAACCGCCGCATCCAGATCCACGCCGGTCACCATCGCCAGCCGGGTCAGATACAACAGCACGTCGGCGATCTCTTCCTGCAGGTGGGTGAACTGGGCCGGGTCTTCGCGCAGCCGCGCCGCCGCGTCGTCGTCCAGCCACTGGAAGATCTCCGCCAGCTCGCCCACTTCGCCCACCAGGGCCAGCAACAGGTTGCGCGGCGTGTGGTGGCGGTTCCAGCCGCGCTCGTCGGCGAAGCGCTGCAACGCCGCCGTCAGGCCGCGGGTATCGATCAGTTTCTCTTCGTTCATCGGGCATCCCTGTTCCACGTGGAACCTCTGTCGTTTGGCGCCGCCGGCTCCGGGAAAACCATCCGGCGGCGCACCCACCTTACTCCGCCAGCTCCAGCGTCGCCGAGCCGTCTCCGTTTTCCTGCACCAGCTTGAACTGCTTCTGCTCCGGCAAATAGCGCAGCGCCCCGGCGCCGGTGGTGAAGCGCAGGCCGACGCCGGCCACAGGCAGCACGCGCCAGTTCCGGCTCTGGCCCAGATCGATCACCTTCTTGCTGGCGAGATAGCCGGCCAGCGCGGCGCGGTTCTCATCCGGCGCGTCCACCACGATCTTGTCGGCGCTGATGCCGGGGAAGTTGCCGCCGCCGCTGGCGCGGTAATTGTTGGTCACCACGACGAAGCGCTGCGCGGGGTCGATCGGCTTGCCGTTGAAGGTCAGGTTGACGATGCGGCGGCTGTCCGGCGCGACGAGCTTGCCGTCCCCGTCGTAACGGGCGGCCTGCGTGACGTCGATCTGGTAGCTGACGCCGTACAGGCTGTCGAAATTGTAAGAGCGGAAGTCCGGATTGATCAGTTCCTGCGCCGCCGGGCCCTTGGGATCGATGCGCCGGAACTGGCCGGCCGACATCTCCAGCCACTCGCGCACGTCGGCGCCGGTGATCTTCACCGCCTTGATGGTGTTGGGGTAGATGTAGAGGTCGGCCAGGTTGCGGATGGCCAGCTTGCCGGCCGGGATGTCGGTGTAGTAGTTCCAGCCCTGGCGGCCGCCGGCCTTGAACGGCGCGGCGGCGGACAGGATGGGCAGCTTCTCGTATTCGGTGCCCTGCAACGCCCGCTGCATGTACCAGCGCTGCGCTTCGGCGACGATGGCCACCGACGGATCGTCGGCTACCTGGGCGAAATAGCTGTAGATCGGCCGGCGGGTCGCGGCCACCTCGCCGCGCACGTAATCCAGCGTCGCCTGGTGCTCGGCGCCCACCAGCGCCTTGATGCGCGGATCGGCGTCGACCAGCGGCTTTTTGGCCTGCTTGTCGAAAATGGGCCTGAGCGACGCCCGCTTGTCCACCACCCGCCACTTGCCGTCCGCCTGCTCCAGCGTCAGGTCGATCACGCCAAGGTGGTCGCCCCAGCGGCCCGGCATCGCCGCCGGCACGCCATTGATGGTGCCGGCCTTCACATCCACCTTGGGGTAGCCGGCGAAGGCCTGGGAAGGAAACTCGGCGTGGGCATGGCCGAACAGGATGGCGTCGATGCCCGGCACCTCGGCCAGGCCGGACACGGCGTTCTCGGCGAAACGCGGCAGCTCGCCTTTCTCGAAACCGGAATGCGGCACCGCGATCACCACGTCGGCGCCGGCGGCGCGCATCTTGGGGACGTAGTCGCGCGCGGTTTCCAGGATGTCCCGCACCGTGACCTTGCCCTGCAGATTGTTCTTGTCCCATTGCAGGATCTGCGGCGGCGCGAAGCCGATCACGCCCACGCTCAACGCGTGGGTCTGGCCCTCGGCGTCCTTCACCTCGCGCTTGAGCAAGACATAAGGCGTGAACAGCGGCTGGCCAGTCCCGGCGTCCAGCACGTTGGCGTTGACGTAGGGAAAGGCCGCGCCTTTCAGCGACTGCCGCAGGAAAGGCAGGCCGTAGTTGAATTCGTGGTTGCCGAGATTGCCGGCGTCATAGCCCAGCGCGTTGAGCGCCTTGTAAGCCGGGTGGGTGTCGCCGGCTTTCAATGGCTTGACCTTCGCCACCAGGTCTCCCATCGGACTGCCCTGCAGCAAGTCGCCGTTGTCGATCAGCAGGCTGTTGGGCGACTCGGCGCGCGCGGCGGCGATCAGGCTGGCGGCGCGTTCCAGGCCGAAGTCGGCCACCGGCTTGTCCTGATAGTAATCGTAAGCCAACAGGTTCATGTGGACGTCGGAGGTTTCCAGCACCCGCAGCTGGACCGGGGCGGCCCAGGCGGAGGCGGCGAGCACGGCGGCGAAGGAGGCGGACAACGGCGCAAGTTTCATCAGGGAAGGCCTTCTGGGTGTTTTTATCGCGTCCGCATTATACGCCCGTCCGGCCCCGCGCCAGGTAGCCGGCCCCCCACTCGCACATCGCGTCGATGATGGGCCGCAGCGAGCCGCCCAGCTCGGTCAGCCGGTATTCCACCCGCGGCGGCACCTCGGGATGCACGGTACGCGAAACCAGGCCATCGCGCTCCAGCTCGCGCAACTGCTCAGTCAGCACCTTTTGCGACACGGCGGCCAGCCGCCGGCGCAGTTCGCCGGTGCGCAGCTCGCCGCCGTCCATCAGATGGCAAAGGATCGCGCACTTCCACTTGCCGCCGACTAGCCGCACCGTCGCGTCTATCGGAAAATTCAGTTCCGCCAACTCCCGCATAGATTACCTTCAGGTTCCCATGAAACGAAAAAGTGCTTACTTATCAATTAATTGAAAAGACCATAGCATGGCGACTCACTTCAAGGAGATGCCATGAAAACGCTGATCATCGTTGCCCACCCCGACCTCGCCCGATCCCGCGTCAACCGCCGCTGGACGGAAGCCTTGGCAAGACATCCCGAACGCTACGCCGTTCACTCGCTTTACGACGTCTATCCGGATGAGCGCATTGACGTCGCGCGCGAACAGGCGCTGCTGGAAGCCCACTCGCGCATCGTGCTGCAGTTCCCCTTCTACTGGTTCAGTTCGCCCCCGCTGCTGAAGAAATGGCAGGATCTGGTGTTGGACGAGGGCTTCGCGGTGGGGCCGCGGCCGGAGGACCGGCGGATGGCGGACAAGCGCATCAGCGTGGCGGTGTCCACCGGCATCCGCGGCGAAGACTTCGCCGCCGGCGGACGCTACCGCTACCCGATGGACGAGCTGCTGCGCCCATTCGAGCTGACCTGCCGCTACATCCGCGCCCGCTGGCTGCCGGCCTTCACGCTGCACGGCGCGGAACACGATCTGAGCGACGCCGAGATCGACGCCAGCGCCGATGCCTACCTGCGTTATCTGGACCTGGCGGCCTGAGCCGCGCGCCAAAGAAAATGCCCGGCATGGGCCGGGCATCGCGAACGGCGGCGGAGGCTTACTTGAGCAGGCCTTCCGCCTTCAGCGCCTGCTGGACCGCCGGCAGCGCGGCCACCCGCTTCAGGTAGTCCAGCAGCGCTGGATAATCGGCCAGCGAGCGCTGCACGTACTGCGCCCAGGACAGGCAGGTGAACAGATAGGCGTCCGCCACGCTGAACTGGCCGCCCAGCAGGTAAGGCGTTTTCTCCAGCTGCGCCTGCAGCAGCACGAAGCGCGGCTGCAGCCGACCCCAGGCGTCGTCCTTGACCTCGTCGTTCTTGCCGAAGAACAGCGGCGAGAAATTCTTGTGGATCTCGGTGGAAATGAAGTTCAGCCACTCCTGCAGCCGGTAGCGCGGCAGCGTGCCGTTGGCCGGCGCCAGCTGCTTGTCCGGCGCCTGGTCGGCGACGTACTGCATGATGGCCACGCCCTCGGTCAGCAGCTCGCCGTTGTCCAGCCGCAGCGCCGGCACATAGCCCTTGGGATTGATGGTGGTGAAATCGACGCCGCCGGCGGTGGTGTGCGGCACCTCGCGCAGGCTGACCGATTCCGCATCGAACGGCAGGCCGCTGGCGAACAAGACGATGTGCGAGGCCAGCGAGCAGGCGCCGGGTGAGTAATACAGTTTCATCGCAATGCTCCTGTGGGAAGGATGGGATAAAACGCAACCGCGCCAGCCTGAGCCAAAACCATGCCGATTGCAACCCCCTTCCCGCCAGGGCTTTGCCGCTCAGCCCAGCAGGCTGATCAGCCACTCGATGCGCAAATTCCAGCCGGCGAAGCCGGCCAGCCAGAACAGCACGCCCACCGCGCCGAAAGCCCAGGACGCGAACAAGGGCAGCAGGTTGGCCGACAGCGCCGCCACCGCCGCGCAGGCGACCGCGATCGACAGCGCGGCGTCGCTGATGTCGAACAGATCGTGCCGCGCGTTCAGCGACTCGAAGCCCTGCTCCTTGCCTTCCGCCTTGCGCTTCAAGGCCTCGCTTTCGGCCTTGTAGCGCGCCAGCTCATGCTGCAATTGCTGCTGCTGCGGCTTCAGCGCCGCCGCGCCGGCCGGATTCGCCAGCGCCAGCAGCTCGGCTTGGCGCGCGCTGGCCTCGGTCAGGTGCAGCTTGATTTTCTTGGCCTGGTATTCGGACCAGGCGTCCGCCGCGTCGGCCTTCAGCAGCTGGCGCGCCTGAACGATGTTGTCGTCCTTCAGCTTGCCCAGTCCCATCAGCACCGACAACAGCACCACGGTCAGCGCCACCCAGCTGTTCAGGCGCTTCTTCTCCGCTTCCACGCTGATTTCGACTTCCATGTCCTCTCCCCTTGCGTCGGCGGCGGACTATCCGCCGCCTGGTACAACATAACGCGGCAAGCGGCGATCGGATGTCAGCCGGCCTTCTTGCCGAACAGCCGCGGCCGGGTATCCGCCGGCCGCGACTTCATTTCGATGAACAGCGCCTCCACCTTGGCGCGCGCCCACGGCGTGCGGCGCAGGAAGACCAGGCTGGACTTGATGCTGGGATCGTTGCGGAAGCAGCGGACATCGACGCGCGCCGCCAGCCCGTCCCAGCCGTAATGCGCCTGCAGCTGCTCCAGCATCATTTCCAGCGTGACGCCGTGGGTGGGATTGTTGGCCTGGCCGCTCATCGAAAACATCCTGTAAAAGCAAAAGCGGCGAGTGTAAGCCGCCGCCCGTCCGCTGGCAAAGCTACTTGGCCGCCGTCTTCTTGCGGCCGCCGCCCGCGCGCGGCTTTTTCAGCACCACCGCCGCGCCGGCGTCCGGCACCTCGCCGCCGGTCACCCCCATCGCCAGCGCCACCCGGCCCAGCCGCTGCTGCTTTTCCACGCTGATCGGCCCGGCGGCCGCCAGCAGCAGCATCACCAGCTCCAGCGCCATCGACCGCTGCGCCTCGCCCGGCAGCAGGTCCTTGATGGTGGACAGCGCGCGCTTCTCGTCGTTGCGCACCAGCCAGGTCTGCCGCCTCACCACCTGCTTGAACGCCTCCAGCGTCAGCTCCTCGCCCAGGCCGGTGTCCTGCATCACCCGGCGTATCGCGTTGAACGGCCGCACGTCGACCACGCCGTTGCCGATGGCGACATAGATCAGCAGGCGCAGGAAACCATCCACCGCGCCGCCTTCGGAATAATGCTGCTCCAGCTCGCGCCGCTTCAGCCGCAGCATCTCCTTGCGCTCCCAGCCGCCGTGGTGGCTGCGCAGCCGGTAGGGCCGCCGCGGATGCAGGCCGACCAGCGCGGCGGTCAGCGGAGCGTCGTAGACGGCGCGGAAAGTCATTTCCTTCACTGCGTCGCGCTGGTCGCGCCAGCCGTCCAGCAGGCTGGCGGTCCAGTCCGACACCGTCTGCTGCCACTGCCAGAACGGATTGTCCTCGGACACCGGCTTGCGCGCCGCCCTCACCTTGTCCGCCCATTCCGCCATGCCGGTCAGCAGAGGGTTGCGGCTGGAAAACCAGCGCCGCTCGAAGCGCGACGGGTGCATCTCCCGCATCAGGTGCGCGGTCCACGGCGTGGTGCAGGCCTGCAGCCACGGCGACACGAAGCTGTCGTACAGCTGCTGGTTGATCTCCGCCACCCGCTTCACCACCTGGAACGCGCGCTCGCCGTCGCGGCCGTCGCCCAGCGCCAGGATGTCGTCCACCTCGCGCGGCTCGAAGCGGATCACGTAACGGCCCTGCAGATACTGCAGGCCGGGCATTTCCGGATAGGTGTCGGTGATCACCGCCTCGTAGAGGCCGGGCGGCAGCACGTCGATCAGGTCCAGCGCGCTGGCCAGCTCGCTGTGCTCCTTGTTGGCCACGCCTGCGGACACGAAGATGCCCAGGTGGCCGATCTGCTCGTGCAGGCAATAGACGATGGTCTGCTCGTTGCCGCGGATTTCCTCCACGTCCTTGTACAGGTCGGCGATCCAGAACAGCGCCTGCTGCGGCGGCGTGATGTTGTCGCCCCAGGACGCGAACACGATGATGGGCGAGCGGATCTGCCTGAGGTCTATCCGCACCGCGCCGTCGTCCAGATACACCTCGCCGCGGCTCAGCCGGTTGCCGACGAACAGGTTCTGGCTGATCCACTCCATCTCTTCCTTGTTGAGCAGGTAGTGGCCGCCCCACCAGCGCTCGAACTCCAGGAAGCGGTTGCGCTCCTTGTCGATGTTGGCGTACAGGTGGTAGCCCTTTTTCCAGTAGGTGTTGGCCGGGTCCAGCTGCTCGAAGTTGGAGACCAGGTGCGCGCCATCGAACTGGCCATGGCCCAGGTCGCCGGTCAGCGAGGCCAGCCAGGTGCCGCCCAGCATGCCGCCCTGGTAGCGCATCGGGTTCTTGCCGGCTACGCCGGCCCAGTAGGACAGCGGCGAGCCGGCCAGCAGGATGGGGCCGACGTCCTCCGGCGCCGAGGCCGCCACCATCGCCAGCGCCCAGCCGCCCTGGCAGTTGCCGATCGCGAACGGCTTGCCGGCGTTGCCCGGGTGCATCTCGCGCACCTTGTGCAGGAAGGCCTTTTCCGCCCGCCACACGCACTCTATGGTCTGGCCGGGCACCGGCACCGGGAAGAACATCACGAAATAGCAGGGATGGCCCTGGCGCAGCGCGATGCCGATCTCGCTGTCCATCTTGAAGCCGCCGATGCCCGGCCCGTGGCCGGCGCGCGGATCGATGACGACGAAGGGGCGCAGCCCGGGATCGGTGGGCGGGCAGTTGGCCGGGGGACGAATCGCCGCCAGCGCGTAATTGACCGGCTCATCCAGCTCGCGGCCGTCTACGATGATGTCGTAGTCGAACACCAGCACCGGCGGATTGCCGGACGCCTGGTGCTCAAGGTAGGTGTCGCCGCGCTCGCGCAGCACGTCGCAGAACAGCAGGCCCCGCTGGGCGGCGTCGGTCCAGTAATCGACCCAATGCTGCCCCCACGACCACCAGCCCCCCTTGTCGGTTTCCGCCATGCCGATCTCCCGCTTGTCCCCAGCTTCCACTGTAGCCCACGGCGGCTGCCCCCACCGCCCCACGGCAAGAGTATCAATGAGTTATTGCGGATTAACAGTCATGAACATAAGCGATGCGGGCGGCAAAACTCGCCTGACAATTGCGTCCAATACTGCAGCCACCAAACACTCACGCGAAGGAAGACCATCATGACCCAGCTGCTCAAACCCCTGCTCGTCGCCGGCCTGCTGCTCGCCGGCTCCGCCGCCGTCCACGCCGAGGATGCCGCCCCCGGCATGCCGGAACAGGGCATGCACATGATGGATCCGGCCAAGCGGGACGCGATGATGGCCAAGCACCTGCAGGCGCTGCACGACAAGCTGAAGATCCAGCCTAAGCAGGAAGCCGCCTGGCAGGCCTTCGCCGCGTCGATGAAGCCGGAAAAAATGGAAAAACCGCCGATGGACGACAAGGCCACCGCGCCGGAGAAAATGGAAAGCATGATGCAGCGCCAGCAGGCCCGCATGCAGAAGCGGCTGGACGCATTGAAAGCCTTCTACGGGCAGTTGACGCCGGAGCAGCAGAAGATCATGGACCATCTGCATGGTCCGCACGGCATGCCGCGGCATCCCAAGAAGCCGGACGGCGCCCCGCCAGCCAACGGCTGAGCCGGCAAACCGATCCCGCGCGCGCCGCAACCGACCGAAAGAGGCCCATCATGAAAGGCTGCATCCGCTTGAGCGGCGCATGGCTGGCCGCCGCGCTGGCCGTGGCCGCCGTCGCGCCCGCCGAAGCTTACCCCCACCACGGCGGACCGCGCGTCAGCATCGACGTCTGGCGCGGCGGTTACTGGCACCACGGTTATTACCATGGCAGGACGGGCTGGTGGTGGGTGGCCGGCGGCGCCTGGTATTTCTACACCGCCCCCATCTATCCCTACCCCAGCCTGTACGCGCCGCCCGCCATCGCCGTGGCCCCGGCGGTGCCCGCCGCGCCGGCCGTGCCGGTCGTTCCCGCGGCGCCGCAGGAGCCGGCCCAGGTCTGGTACTACTGCAAGGCGGCCAAGCAGTACTACCCCTATGTCAGCGAGTGCCCGGGCGGCTGGAAAACCGTGCCGGCTCAACCGCCCAGGTAAGCCGGGAGGAAACGTCATGAAAACGCGCTACCGCATGCTGTTGCTGCCTCCTCTGCTGGCGGCCTGCGCCACGCTGCCCACCGGCCCCACCGTCGCGGTCATGCCGGCGCAGGGCAAGCCGTTCGATGTGTTCGCGCAGGAAGAACAGCAGTGCCGCGCCTATGCCGCCGGCAGCATAGGCGGCGACAGCAACCAGGCCGCCAACGCCAGCCTGGCCGGCAATATGGCGCTGGGCACGGTGGCGGGCGCCGCCGCGGGCGCGCTGATAGGCGGCAACCATCAGGGGGCAGGGGTCGGCGCCGGCGTCGGCCTCTTGGCCGGCACCGCGGCGGGCGGCTCCAGCGGCGCCTACGCCGGCTACGATTCCCAAACCCGCTACAACATCGCCTACCAGCAGTGCATGTACGCGAAGGGCAACCAGTTGCCCGGCCAGTATCCGGCGCGGCGCGCCTATCTGCCGCCGCCGCCGCCCTATTGATTCAATACGGGCGAAACAAGCGCCAACAAAAACCATTCAACATATTGAAACAAAAAGAAAACTTCAGGAAACACCTTCGGTCGAATTGGCATTAATAATGAAAGTACGCCCAAGACATTTCCGGGGCCGCAACGGGAAACCACGGGCGATCCATTCAACAACACCAAAGGATTCCGCCATGCTCAGACCGCTCATGCCCACGCTGGCGCTAGTGTTGGCCAGCGCGTTCGCCAGCGCCCAGGACGCCAATGTCCGCCCCTTCGACAACCCCGCCGTCCCGCCCAGCGTGCCGCTGTCGCTGCAAGACATGAATCCGGCGCCGCAGGCTCCCGCGCCGGCTCACGCCCCGCAAACGGCGCCCGCCCAGCAATAAGTCCGTGTCCATCCCGCCGGCTTGTCCGGCGGGATCGTTTTTCAGCGCCCGAACCAGCGGTCGCCGAAATTCACCAGCAGCACGCCCGCCACCACCAGCGCCGCGCCGGCCAGCCTGGCCGCGCTCAACTCGCGCAAGGGCATCATCAGCCAGCCAAAACGGTCGAAGCACAGCGAGGTGAACACCTGGCCGGCGATGATCAGCGAAACCATGGTCGCCACGCCTAGCCGCGGCGCCAGCAAGGTGGTGCCGAACACGAAACCCGCGCCCAGCACCCCGCCCAGCAACATCCACCATTCGACGCGGGCCAGCGCCGCCAAATTTTGCCAGCGCTGGCCAGTCGCCAACGACAGCAGCGCCAACGTCAGGCAGCCGGTGCCGAACGATACCAGCGCCGCCAGCAGCGTGCTGTTGCCCAGCAACAGGCGCAACTGGTTGTTGACCGCCGCCTGCAGCGGCACCACCACGCCGACCAGGAAAGCCAGCAAGGGAAAAATCGTCTGCATCGCCATGTTCCTCAATAATGCCCTGCCGCCGCCGCGCGTTTCGACAGATGGCAATCCCGCGGCCGCCGGATTTCTCCATCCTTCAAGATGAAAAAGCGGATGCCGGCCGGCATCCGACGTTCCACGTGGAACGCGGCCTCGCAGGCCGCGCGGTTGCCGATATCGCCCGCGCAGACGATGCGTTGTCGATGCCTAGCATCCGCATGCGTCTGCCGTGACGGCGCATCATCGCTCTGGACATGCCGGTTTCAGGAAGGGCCAACGGGCCGACAATGATAAATGAATTATTTCAAACGCGGACGGCTATCGCGGGTATAGGCGCAGAAATTGGGCTTGGGACCGACCTTGGGATGGTTGCGGCACGTGTTGGGACGGCGCTCGTAGATGGTGCAGCGCCGCGTTTGCGCGTCCAGGTACAGGCAGTCGCCATTGGCCCGCTGCGCCAGCGTGAACAGGCTGTTCTTGAAGTTGAAATGCTGGATCACGCGCTGCTTCTCCAGCCGCTTGGCGATGCCCTTGATCGGCTCTTCCAGCTCGAACTCGTCGATCACGCCGATGCGCACCAGGTCGGGCAACTTCACCTCCACCGGCATCGTGCAACAGGACGCCATGCAGTCGTCGCACAGGCCGTTCTTGTACTTGATCCAGGTTTCCAGGCGGTTGATGTCGGCCACGGCTCATCCTTAACACATTGAATACGCGAAACTTTCCCATTGCGGGAAAGCGCGCATTCTACGGATGCCGCGGCGGATCGGCAAGCGCGCCGGCGGCAAGCGCATCACGCGTCCACGCCAGCGCCCCGCTCAAGTCGGTCTGGACCGAGGCATCCAGAATCAGGCATTGCCCCAGGCCCAGAGGGCCTAAACGCTCGGCGCGGCGCAACTGCAGCGACAAGGCCCCGGGATCGCGCTGCGCATCCAGATGGCCGGGGTGGCGGACGCGGCGGGCGAAACGCGCGGCGGCCAATTCGGCGGGACAGCGGCAGTGCAGCTCCAGCACCAAGCGTCCAGGCCGCGCCAAGCCCCCTATCGGCGTGCCTGAGCCGCCCTCTCCCCGCGGATGCCGCCACCAGGAACAGGCCACGGCGCGCGGCGCGGCCTGCAGCGCCGCCAGAAAACGCGAGTCGGCCTCGCGGCTCAAGGCCCTGCGCCAGGCCGCATCGCCAATGCCGCGCGCGTCGAACAGCGCTTCAAGAAAATCATCTTTATCCAGGCATGGCCAAGCCAAAGCCTCGGCCATGCCGCGCGCCAGCGTGCTCTTGCCGCTGCCGGGCAAGCCGCTGACCAGCAGCAGGACGGACTCAATCATGCCGCCCATCGCCTTCCGGCAAGATAAGCCCGTTCAGCCAGCGCGCGGTTTGCGCCGGGGCGCGAAAGACTTGCCACGACGCCGGACAGGCGGCGCGCAGGGCGGACAGCTCGGCGCGGCGCTTGCCATGGCCCCGCCACATCCACAGCAGCAGCGAATCGCGCGAGAACAGCGCGCCGCGCAAGGTTTCGCGGTTGCCGTGCGCCAGCGTCTCCCGCTGCCAGGCCCGCCGCAGGCTGCGCCGTACGATGCGCCAGGCCTGCAAAGGCCGCGGGTAGTCCAGCCAGACCACCAGCTCCGCCCGCGGCAGCAGCGTCCGCAGCGCGGACGCGTAGCTGCCTTCCGCCACCCAGCGCGGCTGCGCCGCCAGCGCCGCCACCTCGGCGGAAAACGCTTCGCGCCGCGTCCAGCCCGGCCCCCAGAACCAGGCGTCCAGCTCCGCCAGCGGCACGCCGGAGACTGCGGCCAAGCGGGTCGCCAGCGTGCTCTTGCCGGCGCCGCTGCCGCCGACGATCAACACCCGGTTGGGCAAGCGCTCCGTCATTGGTAATGCGCCGCCGCCCGCCGGATTTTGCCGGCCTCGTCCAGCCACAGCACCTCGGCCGCCAGGCCGCGCGCGCCGCGGTAATGTATCGTCAGCGAATCCGCGCCGGTCAGCGTGGCCAGATGCTCGAAACGCAGGTCGGGCAGCCGCCGCAGCGCCTCGGCCCAGTAGGCGGCCACCGCCGGCTTGCCTTGCAGCCGGCCGGACGGCTCGCCGGCCAGCTCGGCGATATAGGGCGAGCTCATTTCGAAATCGTCGCGGTAATGCGCCAGGATGCGCGCCAGGTCATGGCTGTTCCAGGCGTCTATCCATTCCCGCGCCAGTTCTTCGGCGCATGACTTGTCCAGCATCTGCATGCTCCCTCAAATGCGGTTTCAACCGCCCAGCCGAACCGACGGATGCGCGGCGCGGCGCGCGCGCGGCAGCACCTCGGGCAAATAAATGGTCTGGATCGCGTCCAGCTTGCCATGCGCCTCCCAATGCGCGCGGCTTTGCCAATGCTCGACCAGCACGAACACCTTGGGATCGGCCTCGGAATGGTAGGCCTCCCACAGCAGGCAGCCGGGCTCGGCCAGGCACCGCGGCCGCATCCGCGCCAGCGCGGCGGCGATGGCCGGCACATCGGCCTCTGTTTTCGCTTCCAAGGTCACAATCAGGGGAAACATCGCGCCCTCCACGGCATCAGCCAGGCAAAACCGCCTCGGCTTCGATTTCTATCAACCATTCCGGCAACGACAAGCCGCTGACCAGAATCCATGAACTGGCGGGCGGATTGCGGGGAAAACGAGCGCGCAACGCATCAGCGATAACCTGCTGTTCGTGCCGGGCAGATTCGGCGATATAGATGCGCAGCATCGCCACCTGATCCATCCGGCCACCCGCCGCCGCCAATACCCGCTCGATATTATCCAGCGCCTGCTCGGTCTGTCCCGCCAGATCCGGCGCTACCGTGTTCTCTTCGCGATCCACGCCTACCTGGCCAGACAACAACAGGCGCCGCGCCATCGCCGGCACCGCCACAGCTTGGCTGAAGCCATATTGCAGGCTGTCAAACACCGTGTCTGGATTCAATGCAGTCAAAGCCATCTGCTTGATTTCTCCCATTTCAATTGAACGCCATCCTCCGCAGGCCGGCGCCACCTCGAAATCGTAGATACCCAGCCAGCAATGGAAGAATCCTACTTTCATGTCTGAGGATCGCGGCAGCTACGATCCTGTGCCTCATGCCGCCTCCCCAAACAAAACAGCATAGCACCGGCATTATTCCATTGAAATATCCATGCCGGCGGCCGCACGTTTTTCCAAGATGCCAGGGCGAGGCGCCGCTTAAGCTCAGGTTTTCACGCACAGAGAAGGAAACCGCCATGGCCCTGAAAGCCGCCTTTATCTTCATCGCCCCGCATGGCGACCCTCAACGCCATCGATCCACGACCGCTACGCCGGAAGTGGAGGTCCTCACCCTCGCCGTCTCCAGCTACCGCCAGGCCGGCGAAGTCGCCCGCGAACTGGCTGAACAAGGCTGCGCCGCCATCGAGCTATGCGGCGGCTTCGGCCATCAGGGCGTCGCCATCGTCGCCGCCGCGGTCGGCAAGCTGGCCGCCGTCGGCGCGGTGCGCTTCGATCCTCACCCCTTGCTCGGCCATCGCTCCGGCGACGAACTGGCCTGAGCGCCGGCCAACGGGGAATAGAACAAGGACAGCGCCGGATCGCGCAGCAAACGCGCCGGCGGCTGTCCAGCGAAGGCCAGCGCGTCGCGATGCAGATGGGACTGGTCGCAATAGCCATGCTCGCAGGCCAGCCCGGCCAAGGCCGGCCGCGGCTGGAACGCCGCGTCGCGCAGGAATTTCTCGAACCGGCACAGCCGGTGATAGAGCTTGGCGCTCACGCCCTGGCTGGCATGGAAGCGGCGGGACAAGCCGCAACGGTCCACGCCCTTCTCCACCGCGTATTCGCCCAGCGCGAAAACGGCGCTGTCGGCGAATATCTGCCGCGCCAGATGCCGCATCCGCTCCAGCTCGGGCTCCGGCCGCAGCCGTCCGCGCAGGAAACGGCCAGCCATCTCGCATTGCGCATCGAAATCCGCCCGCGCCATGCGCGCCCACAAGCCGCCCGCCTCTGGCCACGCGCGCGCGGGCGGCGTGACGCGGTCCACCAGCAGCGACAGCGGAAGCGAGCAAAGCTGCGGCAAGGCGCCAGCGCGGAAGCGTACGGCGAAGACCGGCAGCGCCGGGCGCGCGATCCGCTGGATGCGCCTGCGAAAGCACAGCAAGCCGGCCGCGCCGTCCTCGCCCAGCCACAATTCCGCGCCGGTGCCGGGCAACAGCGTCAAAACCTGGGGATCGGATGGCTCGAAACGATAGCGGCGAAAACTGTGTATCCAGGGTTCAAGCCCTGGAGCGGGCCTGCGTAGTTGGGTCTGCATCGGCGATGTCCGGAAAACATTGCGGCCATTCTGCGGCGGCCCGCCCGCCTACGCTTGCGAAAATGTGCCGCTCAACCCCGGTAGACGATCAGCGGAATCGCCTGCTCGTCCGGGTGGACGCCGGCATGGACGCCGGCGAGGCGCAACGTCTTCTCGCCCGGCAGCGTGTCGCGCAGGTTCCAGCCCGACTTGGCGATCAGCACCGCGTCGCCGCAGCGGCGCGCCAGGTCCGGATGCGCCGGCCCCGGCCCAAACACGCCGGAAGTCCGCAGCTCGCTGCCCTCCACCACCCAACAGGCGTGGCCCAGGCGTTGCCGCGCCAGCTCGATGAAACGCGCGGCGCTGCCCGGCTTCGCGTGGCAGTAGGCCAGCCGCGTCTCGCCTGACAGCGGCCGCGCCAGCAGGCCATACAGCTCCGGATCGGCGTCCACGTCCAGCCATTGAGCGTCCGGCGCGGCGACGAAGCCGTGATCGGCGATGGCCGCCACCGCGGCGTCGCACTGGCCGGCCTCGTCCAGCAAGGCGGCGAATGCGGCGTCGATTTCCGCCAGCAGCGCGCGCGCCGCGTCGCAATCCGGTCCCTGTTCATGCATCAGCGTGTCCAGCTGCGGCAGGTACAGGTAATGGAAGGCCGGCTGCGGATCCGCCAGCCGCCGCGCCAGCCGGGCGAAGCCGTCGGCCAGCCCGCGATAGGCGACGCGCTCCGCATGGCCGGCGTGGTGGCGGCTGCACGGGGAATAAGCGATGAAATCCGGCAGGTAAAGGAACGCCGGCCGCGCCAGCCGGTCGAACATCGGTCGCGCGCGGTACAAGGTGTCCGCGCGATGCTGTTCCTGTCCGCCGGCGTCGGCCGGATGGCGGGCGTACAGCGGCAAGGGCGCGATGATTTCCTCGCCGTGCAACAGGTGCCAGCCGATCAGCCCATGTTCCGCCGGGGAGCGGCCGGTCAGCACCGTGGTGACGGCCGCGGCCGTGGTCGGCGGAAACACGCTGCTGATCGTCGCGCGCTGCAGCGCGCGCAGCCGGCTGTCCGGACCCAGCCGCCGCAGCTGGGCGTCGCCCAGGCCGTCGATCAGGATCAGGCAGACATGGCGATGGTTGCCGATGCCGGCCAGCGCGCCGGATGTCAGCGGCGCGTGGCCCAGGTCGGGTCCGCCCAGTTCCAGGCTCAGCGTCTGCATCAGGTTGAGCAGCCCGCCGCCCTGGTAGTCCGGCCATGCCGCGCCGGGGCACAAGGTAGCCAGATCGGCCATCGCAGCCCTCCCGGGAAAGGTAAGAACCCCATTCTCGGCAGCGCGCGCCGCCGCGTCAACGCGATGCGGCGGGCGGCCGGACAGCCAACGCAAGCATTACATTCGCTAACAATCTGATACAGTTGGCCGCCACGCAAACCAGTATGCTGCGTCCATCTGTTTTTTACTGGAGATAGCCGCATGAAGCGCGCATTTGTCATCATTTCGCTGAGTTTGGCCGGATTGGCCGCCACCGCCCAGGCGGACACCTCCACCATCGTCGGCGGCGCGCTGGGCGGCGCCGCGGGCGCGGCGGTGGGCGAGGCTGTCGGCGGCCGCAACGGCGCCATCATCGGCGGCGCGGTCGGCGGCGGCGCGGGCGCGGCCATCGGCCACGATTACGGCCGCAAGCCGGAACCGCGCGAAGAAGATCGCAGCTACCGCAAGCACCGCCATCATCGCCACCATCACGACCGCGGCAATTTCTGCCCGCCGGGACAGGCGAAAAAAGGCCGCTGCTAAGCGCGAAGCCGCAAAAGAAACGGGACGCCGAGCGTCCCGTTTTTCATTGCCGGCGCGAATTCGCCGCGCCTACGCTTCCCTATCCGCGCCGTCCTCCGGTTCGAACCAGCCGTCGCCGAAGATCTCCGCCGGGTGCTGGGTGCGGCTGCTGCCGTTGCCGCAGGCCATGTCCGCGGCCGGACAGTACTTGTCGCAGCCCCAGCAGATGCGCTCGGGGTGGCGGGGATGGAGGGGAAACTTCTTGGCGGTGCCGGGGACGGAGGATGACATATGCGCATTGTGCGGCCGCTCCCGTCCCTCGTCATTGATCTGAAATAAGGCTAGCGCGCCGGCGCGGCCGCCGACTTCAGGCCTGCCAGGCTGTAAGGGACAGGCTGCCAGGCGTAGCCGGCGCCGTCGCGGCTGACATAGCCCAGGCCTGGGAAGCGGATGTGGGCGGCGCCCACCAGCCAGCCCTGGCCCGCCGCCTCGTCCATCCGCGCCAGCCGCTGCTTGGCGGCGGCGGCGGCGTCCACGTCGAAGCGTATGGTCACGCCGGGCTTGGCGAACTGCACGTCCTGCGCGTGGATCAGATCGCCCCACAGCACCAGCTTCCTGCCTTCGCTTTCCACCAGGTACAGCGTGTGCCCCGGGGTATGCCCGGCGCCCGATGCCGCGCGGATGCCGGGCAGCAACTCCGTCTCGCCGACGAACGGCTTCAACCTGCCGGCTTCGATATAGGGCCGCAGCGCCGCCTCGGAGTCGGCGAAGGCATGGCGCTCCTCCTTGGCTACCTTGCCGGCATTGGCCGGATTCAGCCAGAAATCCACGTCCCGCTGGTCCACCCGGATGTCGGCGGCGGGGAACATCCGCTTGCCCTGGCGCGTCAGGCCGCCGGAATGATCGGCGTGGATGTGGGTGAGCAAAACCGTGTCGATGTCCTCCGGCTGGTAGCCGGCCGCGCGGATGCTGTCCAGCAGCTTGCCGCCGGCCTGGCCGAACAGGTCGCCGGCCCCGGTGTCCACCAGAACCAGATGGCTGCCAGTGTGGATCAGGAAGGCGTTGATCGAGGTTTCAACCTGCGTGCCGAGGTGAGCCTGCGCCAAGCGGCGCGCGGTATCCGCCTGCGGGTTGCGCAGCAGTTGGTCCAGCGGAATGGTCACCGTGCCGTCCGACAGCGCGGTCACTTCGAAAGCGCCCAGCATCATCCGGTAGAAACCCGGGGCCTGGACGCGCGCCTGCGGCGGCGGGGACAGCTCGGCGGCATGCGTCGGCGCGGCGGCGGCGCCCGCCAGGGCGATGGCCAGGGGCAGCAGACGGATGGCGCGGGCGGCGGCATGGTATGGTGCGGAGATGATGCGCATGGGGTGGTCCTTTCCGGGCGTGGCGTTCAAGTGCCCCGATGATGAAGCGGCCGTCCATGACATTCAAATCGATTGGAATGATGATGACTATCAGGGAAAAAGATTTCCGCGGCGTGGACCTGAACCTGCTGGTCACGCTCGCCGTGCTGCTGCGCGAGCGCAGCGTGTCGCGCGCCGCCGCCTGCCTGCACTTGGGCCAGCCGGCGGTCAGCGGCGCGCTGGGCCGGCTGCGCGAGCTGTTCGACGACGAATTGCTGGTGCGGGTGCCGCAAGGCATGGCGCCCACCGCCCGGGCGCTGGCCTTGCAAGGCCAACTGACCCCCTTGCTGGAACAGCTGCAGACGCTGCTGTTCGCCGAGCCCGCGTTCGAGCCGGCCTGTTCCGCGCGCGCGTTCTCGCTGGGCATGAGCGACTGGGTGGAGATCTGGCTGGCGCCTAAGCTATTGCCCCGGCTGCGCGCGCTGGCGCCCGGCCTGAGCGTCGCGCTGGAAGCCGTCGACCCGTTCAGCGGCAGCGCGATGCTGGAGCAGGGCCGGATGGAGCTGGGGGTGTCGGTGTTCGCGCCCGGCCCGGCCTGGCAACACACCAGGCCGCTGCGCTCGATGGGCTTCGCCGTCGTCTACCACCCTGAACGGCTGCCGCTGCCGTCGCCGCTGACGCTGGACGACTACCTCGCGCGCGAGCACGCGCTGGTCAGCTACCGCGGCGCGCGCCAAGGCATCGTCGACCGGATGCTGGCCGAAAAGGGTCTGTCCCGCGTCGTCAGCCACACCACCGCCCGCTTCGCCTCGCTGCCGCCGTTGCTGAAAGCCCTGCCCTTGCTGGCCACCGTGCCGGCAGCGCTGGCGGAAGAGTGGGCCGAGGCCCACGGCTTGCGCGTCAGCCCGCCGCCGATCGACATCCCGCCGTTCACCGTCTCGCTGATTCGCCACGCCGCCAGTGGCGGCGACCCCGGTCTGGACTGGCTGGAGGAGCAGATCATCGCTATCGCCGGGCAATAGCGCCAGGCATCGCGCCCCGCCGCCGGCTTACAGCACCACCGCCAGCCAGACCCACATCGCCAGCAGCAGGATGTTGGACGCCAGGAAGGCCAGGAAGCGGTGGATCGGATGGTTGTAGGAAAGATGGATGGCGGTGTGGACCGCGCGCAGCGCGACATAGCTCCAGGCCAGCGCCAGGGGCAGCGGCGCGGCCAGGTTCTTGGCGATGACGATGGCGCCGAACACGTGGAACAGCACCGGCGTCTCGAACAGATTGGAGAAATTGCGCGCCAGCTTCAATTCGCCGTCCGGCGGCGCGTCGCCCTGCATCAGCCGGTAATAGCTGCCCTTCACCTTCCCCGAGCGGGCATTGGCGAAGCGGGCGGCGCCGAGGCGGACGCCGACGAAAATGGTCAGCAGCACCAAAGCGAACATCGGATAGATCATCGTTTCTCCCTATTGCGATCAATCCAGCATGGCAAAGCCAACGCATGCGGCTTCGCGCCCGCAGCCGCTTTTCAATCCAGCGGCGTCACATCGCCGTTGCGCGGCGTCGCGTTCTCGTGAAACAGGTCTTCCAGATACTGGGCCAGGCCGTCTTCCGTCACCCAGTCCGGAATGACGAAATCGGCGGGCCGGCGCTTGCCGTCGTTGTCGGGCAAAAAGGCCCGCCAGCCGGAGCCATGCCGCTCCGCCACCACGATATGGCCGTAGACGTTGAATCGATACGTTTGCATGCGTCAGGCCTCCGGTTGCGTTCAATGGCTCATGATTGCAGAGCCATCATCGCCAACGCAACGTCAATCACCCAAGTTCAAACCGCGTCTGCTTGAGCAAAGTTATAGTCACTCCTTACAGTGGTTTGGGAGACCGAATTGTGCAGTGCTGCTGAGTCTCTCTTTTTCTTGTCTTTTAGCTACACAAAAGAAATAAGCTCGCCCATTGGCCTGCACCTGCATTTAAATAGCTTCATACAAAACAACTACTAACCTTATAAATATATTAGTCATTTGCATTCAAAGCATCCTTTATGATATTGAATCTAACTTTCGCATCACAATCCAAACAGCCAACAATCCACACATCATCTGCTAATTTTTCTTTGTGATAAAAATCATTCACGCACTTTTCCTCTTTTGTATGCATAACATCAATAATAATACCAACTCCATTACTGCTTTCAGTCATATGAATAAGTTCACTTGGAAACCATCCTGACATCTCGATCTTATGGTTTAAATCATAAATAATCTTAACTCCAAAGCCATAATGGCTTTCTTCTCCATTTTCATCCACTCTGTTGTATAAAATATTATCCCTGCGACATCTTAAGAAACCATCTGTTGATTTCAAAAAATACCAACACATATCCAATAGTTCTAAACACCTTTCTATACCAGGTGGCTCAGCATCATTGTGCTCAATATCATTCCTGACTTCCAATAGCTTTTTCAACATCAACGGCCTAACAACATTAAATGTTTCCAAGTATTCCAAATACCCCCTTGGAGAATTTGGCAATGCAATCTGTCTAAGATTATAAATTTGCTCTATAAATTTAAGTCTTTGATTTAAGCATCGCTTAAGCGCCAATATTGAATCAGCCCTGTGAAACTCATCACTACT
This sequence comes from Chromobacterium violaceum ATCC 12472, assembly GCF_000007705.1. Taxonomy (NCBI): domain Bacteria; kingdom Pseudomonadati; phylum Pseudomonadota; class Betaproteobacteria; order Neisseriales; family Chromobacteriaceae; genus Chromobacterium; species Chromobacterium violaceum. The sequence continues at coordinate 277,731 of NC_005085.1, read as the reverse complement.
ACTCAATAATATTCTTTCGGCATGACTCCAAATTTCATAAGCTCGTACAAAATCTCCCTCTGGAATGAGGCGCCCCCCTTCATAACTGACATACCAGTCAAAAACCTCCTTACTTAACCAAGCCCTCTTTTCCATATCAAACCTTTATCCAATAGAAAATTGACAAAAAAAAGGCAAGCTATACAAGCTTGCCTTCATAATACTGGATTAAATTAATGCCACCACAGCAGCTCTACGGCCGCTGCCTGAAGAAAGTCATCGGCGCCGAAGCCGGAATCTCGCTCGGCGGCGGGGATTTGAGAATGTGCTTCTTCATCTTGCCCATCACGTGCATCTCGCAAGGCCGGCATTCGAACTTCAGCGTGTAGGTCTCGTCGCCGGACTTCAGGATCATCGGATCGGCGCGCACCTGGCCCATCACGCCCTTCACCCCCTTGGCCTGCTTCGGGCACAGATTGTAGGAGAAGCGCAGGCAGTGCTTGGTGATCATCAGGCTGACCTCGCCTTCTTCCTGGTGCGCCTCATAGGCCGGCGCTATCACTTCCACGCCGTGCCGCTTGTAGAAGTCCCAGGCCAGCGCGTTGTAGACGTTGGCCAGATAGCTGAGCTCCTTCTGCGGGAAGATCGGCGGCGGCTCGACGGCGGCCTTGCGCTCGGGGCGGACCCAGGCGGCGGCGCGCGCGGCTTCCAGTTTTTCCACGGCGTCGCGGCGCAGGCCGTTGATCACCGAGGCCGGCACGAACCACGGCTGGGACAGGCTCAGCGACACGTCGTGCGCCTGGAACATGGTGTTGCCCAGCTTGGCGGCGGCGTCGCGCAGGCTTTGCTCGGCGCGGGCGGCGTCCTTGGCCGGTACCAACGCCAGCTCGGCGCGGGCGCTGGCGCTGCAGCCGTCGGCGTCGGTGTAGCTCAGCTCCAGACCGTCGGCGGTTTCCGACAGCGCGGCCCAGACGCCGACGCGGCGCTCGGCCGATTTCTTCAGCAGCGCCAGCTCCCAGGCGTGGTCGCGGTTGCGGCTGATGTCGACGCCTGGCTTGAGGCCAGCCAGCGCCGCCGGGTCGTTGGGCTCGCAGCGCCACACCAAGAGCCCGCCCTCGGCCTTGCCCACCTGCTTGACGGTGTTGAGCTGCATGCCCACCACTTCGCGCTTCTTCATGAAGTTGATGCCGTCGCCGTTGGACATCTGTTCAGTCGTGGCGATTTCCAGCCAGCCGTCGCCGACCTTGTGCACGGTGCCCAGGCCGACGCCGACGAACTTCGGCGAATCGAAGGCGCCGATGTCCTGCTTGCGGCCGGTGGCGAAATAATCGGTGGCGCCGCGATGGAAAGTCTTGTCCGGATCCGGCGTGAAGTAGATTTCGCTGCTGCCGCTAGCGGCCGGCGCCAGTTCCGGACGGCGCTCGAAGATCTCGTCCAGCAGCAGGCGGTAATGGGCGGTGATGTTCTTGACGTAGGACACGTCCTTGTAGCGGCCTTCTATCTTCAAGGACCGCACGCCGGCGTCCAGCAGCGCCTCCAGGTTGGCGCTCTGGTTGTTGTCCTTCATGGACAGCAGGTGCTTGTCGAAAGCCACCACGCCGCCCTTTTCGTCGGTCAGGGTGTACGGCAGTCTGCAGGCCTGCGAGCAGTCGCCGCGGTTGGCGCTGCGGCCGGTGTCGGCGTGGCTGATGTAGCACTGGCCGGAGAAGGCCACGCACAGCGCGCCGTGGATGAAGTATTCGATGGTGGCGCTGTCCGCCACGCGATCGGCGATGTTGCGGATCTGCGGGATGGTCAGCTCGCGCGCCAGCACGATCTGGCTGAAGCCGGCGTCGGACAGGAAGCGCGCCTTGTCGGCGTCTCGGATGTCGCACTGGGTGGATGCGTGCAGCTGGATAGGCGGCAGGTCCATCTGCAGGATGCCCATATCCTGGATGATCAGCGCGTCCACTCCGGCGTCGTACAGTTGCCAGATCAGCTTGCGCGCGCCTTCCAGCTCGGCGTCGTGCAGGATGGTGTTGAGCGTGGCGAAGATGCGCGCGTGGTAGCGGTGGGCGAAGGCGGTCAGCCCGGCGATGTCCTCCACGCTGTTGCAGGCGTTGTGGCGCGCGCCGAACGACGGCCCGCCGATGTACACCGCGTCGGCGCCATGCAGGATGGCTTCGCGGCCGATTTCGGCGGTTTTGGCGGGCGACAGCAGTTCGACTTGGTGCGGCAGCAGGCTCATGGCGGTTCCGGGCTGATCGATGGGTACGATGCGTGGTTGGGTGGGGGCGGAATTATAACGGAATCATGGGCTTATAGGTAGCCGGCGATTGCGGCGGGCCATACTAGGTGCGACTACTTAAAATACTGTATCCAGATTGCCTGCCTTCACGGCGGCTGCTACGCCGAAGAGTATCGGGGCGCGGCCCCGTCCTCAGCAGCGAGTCTTCCATGTTCAACACCCTCACCATCGCCCAGCGCCTGGCCGTCATGGTCTGCGCCTTGCTGGCCATTCCCGTGCTGGTCGGCTGGTACGGCCTGCACACCCAGGAAGGCATACTCGGCGACTTCGCCACCACCTACAACGACCGCGTGGTCTGCCTGAAACAGCTGAAGATCGTCGGCGACGGCTACGCGGTCGGCATCGTCGACAACGCGCAAAAACTGCGCAACCAAAGCCAGACCGTCGCCGGTTTCCTCGCCAATCTGCAAAAGGCGCAGCTCGACGTCAGGCAACAATGGGGCGACTACCGCGCCACCTATCTGACGCCGGAGGAAAAACGGCTGGCCGACCAGGCCGAAGCGGCGATGGCCAACGCCAACCGCAGCGTGGACAAGCTGCGGCAGATCGTGCAGAGCGGCGACGCGGCCGCGCTGCAGCATTACGTGGACCGGGAAATGTACCCGGCGCTGGACCCGGTCTCGCAGCGCATCTCCGCGCTGGTCGACCTGCAGCTGCGGGTGGCCGCCGAGGAATTCTCCCAATCGCAGCAGCGCGCGGCCTTCAGCCACGCCGCCAACATCGCGCTGATCGCCGTCGGCGTGGTGGTGGGCTTTCTACTGGCCTGGGTGATCGTGCGCGGGCTGCTGTCGGAACTGGGCGGCGAGCCCCGCGACGTGGTGGCGCTGGCGGAACGCATCGCCGAAGGCGACCTGGATCAAAAACTGGCGGTGAAGCCGGACGACCATCACAGCATCGTCGCCTCGATGGCGCGGATGCAAAGCGCGCTGATCCAGCTGGTGCGCAATATGCAGGACATCACGCTCAGGCTGTCCAACAGCGCGACCGAGCTCGCCGCCGCGTCGGAGCAGGTGGCCACCAGCGCCGAGGAGCAAACCCGAGCCGCGTCGTCGATGTCGGCGTCGGTGGAGCAGCTGTCGGTCAGCATCTGCTCGGTCAACGACACCGCCGCCGACGTGGCCAAGGACTCGGTATCCAGCGGCGAGCTGGCGCACCAGGGCGAAACCATCATCGACGAGACGCTGCAGACGATAGGACGCGTCGCCGAACAGGCCCGCTCCTCGCAACAGCAGGCTGACCTGATGGGCAGCCGCTCGCAGGAAATCGCCAATGTGATCCAGGTGATACGCGACGTGGCCGAGCAGACCAATCTGTTGGCGCTGAACGCCGCGATCGAGGCCGCCCGCGCCGGCGAACAGGGCCGCGGCTTCGCGGTGGTGGCCGACGAGGTGCGCAAGCTGTCTGAGCGCACCGCCCAATCCACCACCGAGATCAGCGGCAGCATCCGCGACTTGCTGGACTGCAGCCAGCACGTGGTGGACAACATCCACCACACCGTGGATCAGATGGAAACCGGGCTGGCCCAGGCCGGCCGCGCCCGCGAGGCGGTATCCGGCATCTCCGGCAACGTGGACCGGGTCAAGGCTTCGCTGGCCACCATCTCGATCTCGCTGAACGAACAGCAGCAAGCCGGCACCAGCATCGCCGCCAATGTCGAGCAGGTGGCGCAGATGTCGGAGGAAACCAGCGCCGCCGCGACCCAGACCGCCGAGGCGGCCAGCCAGGTGGAGCAGATGGCCGGCGCGCTGCAGTCGGCGATCAGCCGCTTCAGGCTCCCGGCAGGCGGCCAGCCGCAAAGCTCGGACAGAACCGCGCAGCCCTTGGCCGCGACCGCCTGGCAGGCTTGAGCCGGCGAGTTTTCCACAGCAAGGCCCCGCCTTGCTCCCGCACCTTCCTCTCTCGTTCTGGCCCGCCTCGCGCGGGCATCTTTCTTGCCACGGATGCTGCATCGCAACATCCGCAATCCGAACATTTGTTTTCCAATTGGAATGACCAAAAGTGGTATTTTACTGGTTTATTTTCACAGTCGATCAAAATATATTCCCAACACCTCCAAACTCATAATTAAATTGCGATTATTTGCTAGTTAATATTGTATTTATTGCAAACAATGATCATTCATTGAGTTTTTATTAAAATTCCCATCTTGCATGGCAGCATTACAACATGGTGACATTCCATTCAAACTGGAATTGTCTCATACCAATTGAAGACCAATATAAGACCAGATATGGTGCAGCCAGGACGTCCCAACCTGAATTCGGCAATCGGACCTGGAGCAAGCACATGCATCAGAAACATCTCTTATTCCTGGCAGTTTTGGCCGCGCTGTCCGGCCACGCCCTGGCGGCGGAAGAGTCTTCCGTTCCTCCTGGCAGCGACGGCCCCGCGTTGAAGGGCACCGGTCAAACCATTCCTGAGAGCGACGTCTACGACCTGCTGACCAAATCGGAAACCACGCTCAGCGCGCTGTACTACGGCCGCGACCGGCAGGAAAAACAGCCTAACAACAGCAATGGCGGCGACATCCGCGTCAACGCGCTGAACCTGGGATTGAACTTCAAATCGGGCTATGCCTGGGACAAGCTGGGCTTTGACGCCGCCGCTCACGCCTCGCTGCGGCTGAGCAAGGGCATAGGCTTTTCCGAAGTGCTGTACCACGACTACAACGACGTGAGCGATCCGGCGGAAGGCGGCGGCGGCAGGGACAAGAGCGACGCGGTGCTGAGCCAGGCGGCGCTGAAATTCCGCCAGAACCCGGACGGACAGGGCTTTTCCGCCCGCGCCGGCTACACCCCGATCAGCATCGGCGCCATGGGCACCTCAGGCGGCCTGCAATCCCATTCCTACCGGGGCGTGGAAGCCAAGTACAAGATCGGCGACTTCGAACTCGGCTACGGCTGGGCCGACCAGTTCCGCAACGAGTGGGACAACCGCTTCCGCGACATGACCAATTCCTGGGAACAGGGCCGCAGCAATGGCAGCAACCCGGGCAAGATCAAGTACGTCAACAGCATAGGATTCCGCTACGCGCCGGAAAACGCCTTCGTCGACATCGGCTTCGGCGAGGGCAAGGACTACCGCCGCACCGCGCAAATCGCCGGCTCCTACACCTGGAAACTTTCCGGCGGCGACACGCTGACCAGCGTCGGCTATTACTTCCAGGGCAAGGACGAAGCGCCGCTGGGCCTGAAAAACTCACAGACCGCCAGCCATGCCAGCGCCAGCATCACCTACGCCACCGGCGGCCTGTCGCTGATGGCCGGCCTGGGCAAGAGCCGCAATCCGGACGGCGGCGAAGTCAATTTCCGCCTGACACCGTACGGCAACAGCGACAACCGCAACTTCATCCAGACCTGGGGCCAGGATGACGATTTCGTCTGGGACGGCACCCGGGTGATGAAGCTGGGCGTCAGCTACGACTTTTCCAAGCAAGGCCTGCCCGGCTTCAGCGTCGGCGCCAGCGGCAATTACGCCACCGGGCTGAAGAACCCGAACGGCGCGCCGGACAGCAAGGCGCACGAGATCGACCTCAGCGCCAGCTACTCGGTGCAAAGCGGTTGGCTCAAAGGCGCCAGCATAGGCGTGTATCCGGCCTGGTACCGCTCCGGCGATTTCTACGGCAAGAAGGACCGCAACGACGTCAAGGTGATCGCTTCCTACAGCAAGACCTTCTGACGCCCAGCCACAAGTGGCCGGTATGCCAGTACCGGCCATTTCGCCTATCGGCTCCGATAAGCCGAAGCCACCAAGGAGAACGCTCCGATGAAACTGAAGACCCTGAGCCTGTCGCTGCTGATCGCCTCCGCGTCCCTGTTCGCCCACGCCGCCGACAAGCCGGTGCTGGAAGTGTGGACCATGAGCCTGTCGCCCAAGTTCGACGGCTATTTCAAGGAACTGGTGTCCAAGTACAACGCCCAGCATCCGAACGTGGAAGTGAAGTGGACCGACTATCCCTGGGACGTGATCCAGGCCAAGTTCACCGCCGCCGTCGGCGCCGGCAAGCCGCCGGCCCTGGTCAACCTGAACGTGCCCTGGGCCTACGACTACCAGCAGGAGGGCCTGATCCAGCCGCTGGACGGCCTGATCGACAAGAACCAGTACGTGGCCGGCGCGCTGAAGGACGTCACCTTCAATGGCAAGGTCTACGCCTTCCCGCACTACAACGGCGCCAACGTCATCGCCTACAACGCCGCCTTGCTGAAGAAGGCCGGTCTGGACCCGAACAAGCCGCCCAAGTCCTTCGACGAGGAGCTGCAATACGCGAAGGCCATCAAGGCCAGGACCGGCGTCGCCGGCTTCGCGCCCACCCTGGGCCCGACCAAGATCGAGGCGCTGCTGATCCAGAACGGCCTGGAGGTGGTCAAGGACGGCAAACCGGCGTTCAACAGCCCGGCCCACGTCGCCTTCGTCAAAAAGCTGGCCGACGCCTACAAGTCCGGCGCGCTGCTGAAGGACAATCTGTTCGCCCAGGACAACTTCCAGGTGGCGATGGCGGCGTACAACAGCGGCCGGCTGGCGATGCTGGAATCCACGCCCACCACGCTGACCCGCGTGCGCGACGAAGCGCCCAAGGTCTATCGCGACACCCGCGTCGCCGCCGCGCCGCTGGGTCCGACCGGCATCGCCGCCGGCGGCTGGATGTTCAACTTCGCGGTGGCGAAGAACGTGGACAAGGCGCTGCTGCCGGAGATCGGCAAGTTCGGCAATTACCTGACCAACGCCGACAACCAGCTGGCGTTCGCCAAGCTTGCCGGCACCCTGCCCACCGCGCGCAAGGCGGCGCAGGACCCGCACTTCCAGAAAGTGGCCGCCAATGCCGGCCCGGCCGAGCGCGCGGTGGGCATCGCCGCCGCCAATCTGGACAAGACCCGCACCCTGTTCCTGTCGGTGAAGAACGCCGACACGCTGTCGGCCAGGCTGTCGGCCGCGGTGGAAAAGGCGGTGACCGGCCGCCAGGACGCCAAGGCCGCGCTGGACGAGGCCGCCGCCTACTGGAGCGGCAAGCTGTAAGCCGGACCTCCCCGCGCCCGCCCCCTCGCCGGCGGCGGGCCGCCTTTCTTTCGACACGGTGGCACTTCGCATGCGCAAACCTAGCAAAACCACGCTGCAGGCTTATTTGTTCCTGACGCCGGCGCTGCTGCTGCTGGCCATATTCTCATTCTGGCCGGTGGGCTTCGGCTCCTTCCTGGCCTTCACCCGCTACAACCTGATCGACGCGCCGCAGTGGGTGGGCCTGGACAATTTCCGCGAGCTGTTCGGCGACGAGCTGTTTTTGTCGGCGCTGAAGAATTCGGCGCTCTACCTGCTGGTGGTGCCTATCATCCAGTTGCTGGCCATGCTGCTGGCGGTGCTGGTCAACAACAATCTGCCCGGCATCAAGCTGTTCCGCGCCGCCTACTACCTGCCGGTGGTCACCTCGGTGTCGGTGATCGGCATCATCTGGAACTTCATGTACACCGAGGACGGCGTGCTCAACGCCGCGCTGCGCTGGCTGCATCTGGTCAATGATCCGGTGGGCTGGCTCACCGACGACCACATCGCGCTGTTCGCGGTGATGTTCATCACCGTCTGGCGCGGCATCGGCTGGTACATGGTGCTGTACCTGGCCGGCCTGCAGGCGATACCGGCCGACGTCTACGAAGCGGCGCAGCTGGACGGCGCCGGCCGCTGGCAGCGCTTCTGGCGCATCACCGTGCCGCTGTTGGCCCCCACCATCCTGCTGTGCTCGGTGATGTCGGTGCTGGCGGCGGTGAAGGCCTTCGAGGAAGTGCAGATCCTGACCAAGGGCGGGCCGATGCAATCCACCTACACCGCGCTGTACTACGCCTACGAGTTCGGCATCAAGTCGCTGAATTTCGGCCGCGCGCTGGCCGCCAGCCTGGTGATGTCGGCGTTCTGCATCGCGCTGGCCTGGCTGAACTTCCGCTACTTGCAACCGCGAGACCGCTGAGGAGACGCGATGAACCACTCCACCACCCTGGCCATCCCCGCCGCCCGCGCGCGCGCGGACCGGCTGGCCGCGCGGGCCGTCCATTACCTGGCGCTGTCGGCGATCGCGCTGATCACCGTCTACCCGTTCTGGTGGACGCTGGCGACGGCGCTGTCCGGCGACGGCGAGGTGTTCGCCTTTCCGCCGCCCTTGCTGCCCACCGCGCCGACGCTGGAGCATTTCCACGAGGCGGTATCCAGCATCGACATCCTGGCCTTTTACCGCAACTCCTTCGCCATCGCCGCGCTGACGGTGGCCGGCACGCTGCTGGTCAGCGCGCTGGCCGCCTACCCGCTGGCGCGCATGAAGTTTCCCGGCCGCCGGCTGGTGTTCGGCGCCATCCTCGCCACCATGATCCTGCCCAGCGAGGTCAACTTCCTGGTCAACTTCATCACCGTGTCCAAGCTGCAGCTGACCGACAGCTACAGCGGCGTGGTGCTGCCGACGCTGGCAGGCGCGGTGGGCATCTTCCTGCTGAAGCAGGCGTTCGAGGCGGTGCCGCAGGATCTGATCGACGCCGCCCGCGTCGACGGCGCGTCCGAATGGCAGATCTTCTGGCGCATCATGCTGCCGCTGGCGCGGCCGGCGCTGGCGGCGCTGACCATCCTCACCACGGTGTCGGCGTGGAACCAGTACATCTGGCCATCCATCGTGATGTCCAGCCCGGACAAGTTTCCGCTGTCGGTCGGCGTGCTGTACCTGGCCGGCGCCTTCAGCTTCAAGACGCGGGTGGTGGCGGCAGGCGCGGTGCTGACCGTGCTGCCCATCCTGATCGTGTTCCTGTTCACCCAGCGCTATTTCCTGCGCGGATTCGATGGAGCGGTGAAATGACCCTGAGCGACGAACGACTGGACCAGCTGGCCGGCCGCTGCCTGATGGTGGACGTGGCAGGCCCGGTATTGACCGAAGAAGAAGCGGCGCGGCTGCAGAGGATGCGCGTGCGCGCCGTCTGCCTGTTCCGCCGCAATGTGCCGGACGCGGCCTCCACCCGCCGGCTGGTGGCGGACCTGAAATGCGCGCTGGGCCACGATGTCCTGATCGGCATCGACCAGGAAGGCGGCGCGGTGATGCGCACCCGCTTCCTGCCGCAGGCCCCGGCGGCGATGGCGCTGGCCGCCGTCGGCGACGAGGCGCTGGCGCGCCGGGTCGGCGGCGCGGTGGCGCGCGGCCTCAAGAGCCTGGGCGTCAACTGGAACTTCGCGCCGGTGCTGGACCTGAACAACAATCCGGCCAATCCGGTGATAGGCGAGCGCTCCTTCGGCGCCGATCCGGCGCGCGCCGCCGCCCTGGCCCGCGCCTGGATGGAAGGCCACCTGGCCGAGGGCGTCGCCTGCTGCGTCAAGCACTTCCCCGGCCATGGCGACACCCATACCGACTCCCACCTCGACCTGCCGGTGGTGGACAAGCCGCAGGCCGAGCTGCGCGACTACGAGCTGGCGCCGTTCAAGGCGCTGTCCGCCCACGCGCCGGCGCTGATGAGCGCCCACATCCGCTTCCCGGCGCTGGACGCCGACTGGCCGGCCACGCTGTCGCCGGCCATCCTCACCGGCCTGCTGCGGCGCGAGCTAGGCTTTCGCGGCGTGGCCATCACCGACGCGCTGAACATGCGGGCGATACGCGAGCGCTGGGGCCAGCCGGCCGGCGCGGTGCAGACGCTGAAAGCCGGGGCGGACCTGGCGCTGGTGCTGCAATTCGCCGACGAGATGGAAGCCAGTTTCGACGCGCTGCGCGCCGCCCTGCGAAACGGCGAACTGGCGCAGGCGCGGCTGGAAGAGGCCGCCGCGCGGGTGGACGCGCTGATCCGCCGCTATCCCAGCCGCAACGATTGCGGCTACCCAGCCGAACGGCGCGCGGCCGACGAGGCGCTGTTCGCCGACGCCTGGACCCGCGCGCTGACCGCCCGCGGCGAGATCCCGACGCTGGCGGCCGGCCAGCGGCTGCGGCTGGTGGTGCAGGACCAGGCGCCGTCCGACGGCGTGTCCGAGGAAGGGCTGGCGGCAGATGCGCTGATCGCCGCGCTGTCCCGGCGCCACGCGCTGGAGGTCGTCCGTTTCCAGGAGCGCGCCATGCTCGACTGGTCCACCCTGCCGCAAGACGGCCTGTTCACCGTGCTGGCCTCCACCACCCGCGAGCGCTACGGACAGCGCGAACAGCAAAGCTGGAAACCGGACTTGCATCTGGCATTATGGAACCCCTACGCCGCCGCCGACATCGCCGCGCCGGCCTTGATCAGCTACGGCTTCGCCGACGCCGCGCTCTTCGCGGCCAGCCGCTGCCTGGCCGGCGAGATCGCCGCCGCCGGCCGCCTGCCGGTGGCGCTGGGCCAACCTTATCAGGAGCAATGAGATGTCCAGACTCTCGCTGAAGAACATCCGCAAGGTGTACGACGACGGCAACGCCGTGATCCACGACGTCAGCCTGGACATCCGCGACGGCGAATTCATGGTCTTCGTCGGCCCGTCCGGCTGCGGCAAATCGACGATGATGCGGATGATCGCCGGGCTGGAGGACATCAGCGCCGGCGAATTGTGGATAGACGACAGGCTGGCCAACGACATCGAGCCGGCCAAGCGCGGCCTGGCGATGGTGTTCCAGAGCTACGCGCTGTACCCGCACATGACGGTGCGCGACAACATGGCCTTCAGCCTGAAGCTGGCCGGCAAGAGCAAGGCGGAGATCGACGCCGCGGTGCGGCGCGCGGCGCAGACGCTGCAGATCGAACACCTGCTGGAGCGCAAGCCCAAGGCCCTGTCCGGCGGCCAGCGCCAGCGCGTCGCCATCGGCCGCGCCATCGTCAGGAAGCCCGGCGTGTTCTTGTTCGACGAGCCCCTGTCCAACCTGGACGCCGCGCTCAGGGTGCAGATGCGGATCGAGCTGGCGCGGCTGCACCAGGAGCTGGGCAGCACCATGATCTACGTCACCCACGACCAGGTGGAGGCGATGACCATGGGCCACCGCATCGCGGTGTTCAACGCCGGCCGCATCGAGCAGGTGGGCACGCCGCTGGATCTGTACAACCGCCCGGCCAACCGCTTCGTCGCCGGCTTCCTCGGTTCGCCGAAGATGAACTTCATCCCGGCGCAGGCGCTGGACCAGCACGCCAACGGCGTGGAGCTGGAGCTGCCCGGACACTGCCGGCTGACGCTGCCGCTGGCCGGCGCCGGCGATGGCCCGCTGACGCTGGGGGTGCGCGCCGAGCACCTGTACTTCGCCGAGTCCGGCCTGCCGACGACGGTGCAGCTGGTCGAGCATCTGGGCGACCAGCAGATCGTCTATCTGCGCCACGAAGGCGAGGGCGAGACCATCGCGCTGAAGCTGCCCGGCCACGAGCCCGAGCCGCGTCCCGGCGAGCGCCGCTTCCTGGCGCCGGACCCGCGCCACTGCCACTTGTTCGACGGCGGCGGGCTGGCCATCGCGCGGCGGGCGGACCCGGCGGCGCTGCCGGAGGCCGAGCTGATCGCGTGAGGCGGAAGGCGGGCGCGTCACCCGCCGTTCGAAACATTCAGCGTGCTTTATCCACAGGCATGTTCGAGCCGCAGACTTATCCACAATACGCGCCCGCCAGGGCGCGCCAATCCGCCGCCGTGCGACAGGATATGCTTATCCACAAGCAACGGCGGCGCGCCGACTTGTCCATAGCCCGGGGATGGCGCCCCGTCAGCGCCGCTTGATGGGCGGAAAGTGCTTGAAATGAATACGTAAATATTCGTAAGACATCCTGATCTACCCTACAACTAGAACAGAATCGTTCTTGCCTGGAGGGTCGCATGGATCGTCAAACTTCGCTGGCCGGACAGCTGGCCGCCATCGTCGGCCTGGTGATCGCCATCCTGCTGTGCGCGTCGCTGTTCTCGCTGTACCAGCTGTGGGGCAGCATCCGCGCCTTCCGCGACCAGGTGGCCGCCGACCAGCAAAGCGTGCAGCAGGTGCTGATCATGCAAGTGGATTTCAAGAAGCAGGTGCAGGAGTGGAAGGACACCCTGTTGCGCGGGCAGGATCCGGCCAAGCTGGCCAAGTACTGGGGCAATTTCGAGAAGAAGGAACAACAGGTCCGCGACGAGGGCAACGCGCTGGCCGCGTCGGCGACCGATCCCCAGGCGCGGCAACTGCTGCAGCAATTCGTCGCCGCCCACCAGAAAATGGGCGACGACTACCGCAAAGGGCTGGACGCCTACAAGCAGGCCGGCGCCGACTTCAAGGTGGGCGACAAGCAGGTGGCCGGCATGGACCGGCCGCCGACCGAGCTGCTGACCCAGGCCAGCGAACTGCTGGCCAAGCGCGCCAAGGCCAACGCCGCCGCAGCCGAAAGCAGCGCCGACTCCGCGCTATGGCGGGTGGGCGTCGCCATGGCCGCCGGCACCGTGCTGGGTCTGGGCTTCTTCCTCTACTACGTCAACGCCACCATCATCCGCCGCGCCCGCGAGGTGGTCGCCAACCTGACCCGGCTGGCCGACGGCGACTTCACCCGGCCGTTCCAACCCGGTCGGATGGACGAGATCGGCCGCATCGCCGCCTGCAGCGAAACGGTGCGTACCCACCTGGGCGCGCTGATAGGGGAACTGCTCAACGCCGCCCGCCAAGTGGGCGGCACCAGCCAGGAGCTGGGCCGCTCCGCCCAGGCGCTGGCGCAAGGCGCGGAGACCCAGAACGACGCGATCGCCGGCAACGCCGCCTCGCTTGAGGAGATGGCCACCAGCGTGGACACCATCGCCGACCAGACCGCCCGCATCAGCGACGATTCGCGCCATAGCGCGCAGAAAACCCGCGACGGCCTGGACGAGGTGGCGCGGCTGCGCCGCCAGGCGGAAACCATAGACACGGTGATGGGCCAGGTGGACCAGGCGTCGCAGGCCTTCCGCGACAGCACCCAGGCCATCGGCCTGTTGACCGCCCAGATCCGCGACATCGCCGAACAGACCAATCTGCTGGCGCTGAACGCGGCGATCGAGGCGGCGCGCGCCGGCGAGATGGGCCGCGGCTTCGCCGTGGTGGCCGACGAAGTGCGCAAGCTGGCGGAGAATTCGGCCAAGGCGGCCAGCGAGATCAAGGAGGTGACCGAGCAGTTGAGCCAGAACGCGCAGTCGGTCGGCTCGACGGTGCAAAGCGGACTGGACGCCACCCGGCAGAGCCGCGACACCATGGAAACGGTGATGGCCAATCTGCAGGCAGCCAACGACAGCGTGCAGGAAGCCAGCGGCGGCGTCGGCCAGATCCGCGACGCCATTTCGGAACAGAAGAGCGTCTGCAACAGCATCGCCCAGCGTTTCGAAACGGTGGCGCAAATGGTGGCCGACAATTCCCAGGCCGCCGGCGAGCTGCACGGCGCGGTGCAGAGCCTGAACGGCCTGTCCACGCGCATGCAGGAGATGGCGGGCAAATTCCGCCTGTGAGGCCTCAGCCGGCGAAATCCGGCCGCCCGGCGTCAAGCCGAAAACGCAGCAAGCGGCCGGCATGCGGCGCCAGCTTCTCCTGCAGCCAGTCCATGCCCGCCTCGCCGGACGGGAAACCCGCGTCCGGCCGCTCGCTGACGAACACCGCGTTGCGGCAGCCCGCCGTCAGCTTGAAACGCTCCGATTCCAGCCAGTTCAGGCTGCGGCACACCACCTCGCGCTCGCCGTTCAGCCACACCGCCTCGCCCGGCTGCGGCCGCTCGGCCTCGGCGCGGCCCAGCGGCAGGAAGCGCTCGTCGCCGCGCGCCAGATCCAGCGTCAGCTCGCCGCCCAGCTTGTCGACGTCCTCGCCGCCGAACGGCGCCAGGCTGATCAGCGACGCCTGGTTGTACAGATCCACCAGCGGCAGGATGCTGCGCAGCTTGCCGTTTTGCGCCGCCTTCACCAGGTATTCCAGCGAGCAGCGCGCCTTCTTGTCGCCGGGCAGCGCCCGGTAGATTGTCTTCCAGCGCCGCAGCAGCGCGTCCAGGTCCGCTTCCTGCGCCGGCAACGACGGCACGGCGGCCGGCAAGGCGGCGGCATCCAGGTCCAGGGCCAGCAGCCCGCTCACTTCCATTTCCGGCAGCCTGTCCAGCAGGGCCGGGCTCAAAGCCACACGCATGTCGACTCCTTCGATCGCATCGGCACCATGCTAGCCAAGCCGCCGCCGGACGTGAAACGAAAGCTTTTAATGGGGCATTAGGGCCTGTAACGCTGATGTTGACGTCGCGCATCCATGCAAGGTCGACGCAATGCAGTCCGACAACGCGCCAGTGAACGGCTTGCCCGGCAGCGAAATCTGCAAGACCCGCCAGATCCAAGGACGGACACTGCGGCCATCAACACCGAAGGACTTCGTCATGCGCGTGCACTCCCCCATGATCCAGACATCCGGCCTCTCAACCCTGCGCCAAGATGCGACCAACGCCTCGGCATCCGCGCTGGCAACCCGCGTCCGCGCGCTGGGCAACACGCCTGTCGGCGCGCCAGGCTTCCAACCGGCCATGGTCAGCCGCCACGGCGGCGGCGGCCTGCTGGACCGCATGCGCATGCTGCTGGCCAATCCCTTCGAGAAAACGCTGAACGCTCAGGGCGGCGCGGACCAGAAGCTGGTATTCGACCAGAAGCTGGCGGTGCTGACGCCCTGCCGCGCCGATTTGGCCAAGCTGGGCCTGACCGACATGAAGGAGGGCGTGTGCAACGGCCTGTCTTATGCCTGGGCCGAGGAACAGCTGAAAACCGGCAACGGCGCGAACACGCTGGATTGGATAGCCCGGGTGGCCGCCAGCGACAGCCTGGCGCGCGGCCCGCGCGGCGACGCGACGCCGTCTGCGCTCAGCCAATCGCGCATTCCTCTGCTCAACCAGCTCAAGAAGATGCAGGACTTCCAGTTCAGCCAGTTCGCCAACACCGGCAGTCCCAAGCAGGACATGAGCAACTACCTGCAGGCGGTCGATGGCTGGGGCAAGCGCAACGGCATGGATGCCAGCGTGGACATCCTCAATCCCGGCGCGACGCCGGCCGAGCGCCAGCTATGCGCGCGTCTACCCGCGCACGACGACGGCGCGCTGGTGTTCCGCACCACCGAACATACGATGGCCATGTCCAGCCGCGGCGGAACCTACAGCTTCTTCGAGCCCAACTACGGCATGGCCAGCTTCCAGGACAAGCGCCGCTTCGACGACTTCGTCGCCGCCTTCCTGCTGGCCGAGGGCCACAAGCCGCCGTTCATGCTGACCGAACTGAAGCTCGACCCGGGCGTCCCGCCGGCGCCGACGCGGATGGCCGAGCTGGCCGATATCGAGTAAGCCAAGCAAAAAGCCCGGCGTGGCCGGGCTTGAATCGACAAGGCGCGAAAATCAGGCGCTCAGCGCCTCGCGCGGCGGCTGCGCGCGCGCGGCCAGCCAGGCGTCCACCACCTCGGCGGCGTTGGCCGGCAGGTGCAGCTTGAGCTTGGAGCGACGCCACAGGATGTCCTCGCTGCGGGTCGCCCACTCGGCGTCCGCCAAGTAGGCCAGCTCGGCCTCGTACAGGCCCGGCAGCACTTCCTTGCCCAGGCCGGCCAGGCTGTCCGCCTTGCCGATCAGCTTGCCGACGCGGGTGCCGTAGGCGCGCGCCCAGCGCTCGGCAAGCGCTTCCGGCAGCCACGGATGGCGCTGGCGCAGGCCTTGCAGGAAGCGGCCGAAATCGGCTCCCGGCATGTCGCCGCCCGGCAGCGGCGCGCCGGCGGTCCAGGTGGCCTGGCCGCAGCCGAGCAGCGGCGCGATCTTGTCCACCGCCTCTTCCGCCAGCTTGCGGAAGGTGGTGATCTTGCCGCCGAACACCGACAGCAGCGGCGCGCCCTTCAGGTCCATTTCCAGCGCGTAGTCGCGGGTGACGCTGGACGCGTTGTCGGACGCGTCGTCCAGCAGCGGGCGCACGCCGGAATAGGTGGACAGCACGTCGGCGGGCGTGATCTGGCTGTGGAAATAGCGGTTGCTCATCTCGCACAGATAATTGATTTCGTCGCCGTCAATCGCCACCTGGGCTGGATCGCCGTGGTATTCGACGTCGGTGGTGCCGATCAGCGTGAAGTCCTTTTCGTACGGGATGGCGAAGATGATGCGCTTGTCCGGGTTCTGGAAGATGTAGGCAAACGGGTGGTCGAAAATCTTCTTCACCACGATGTGGCTGCCCTTGACCAGGCGGATGGACTTGCTGGACGGCATCGCCAGCTTGTCCTCGATCAGGCTCTGCACCCATGGTCCGGCGGCGTTGACCAGCGCGCGGGCGCGGACCTCGAAGCGGCTGCCGTCCTCGCGCTCCAGCGTGGCCAGCCAGTGCTCGCCGTCGCGGCGGGCGGCGACACAGGCGGTGCGGACATGGATTTTCGCGCCGTGCTCGGCGGCGTCCATCGCGTTCAGCACCACCAGCCGCGCGTCCTGCACCCAGCCGTCGGAATAGACGAAGCCGCGCTTGAACGCGTCCTTCAGCGGCGCGCCCGACGGGTGCCTGGCGAAACTGACGGTTTCCGAACCCGGCAGCACTTCGCGTTTCGCCAGGTGGTCGTACAGGAACAGGCCGGCGCGGATCATCCACTCCGGGCGCTGGTCGCGCGCGTGCGGCATCACGAAGCGCAGCGGCCAGATGATGTGCGGCGCGGCTTTCAGCAGCACCTCGCGCTCCTGCAGCGCCTTGCGCACCAGGCCGAACTCGTAATATTCCAGGTAGCGCAGGCCGCCGTGGATCAGCTTGGTGCTGGCCGACGACGTGTGCGAGGCCAGGTCGTCCTTTTCGCACAGCAGCACCGACAGGCCGCGCCCGGCGGCGTCGCGCGCGATGCCCGCGCCGTTGATGCCGCCGCCTATGATTACCAGATCGTAAGTTTCCACCGCATACCTCGCTTAAAGTCCAGGCTGGCCTCGCCAGCTTTACTACCCAGAATAATTAAAAACGAACCTGAATACAACATGTCATTTTCGTTTTTAGTTTTATTTTGCGCGTTTTATGTGTGCAAATGGGTTTTCGCGCGGCCGCCGACTGGCCGGCCGCGCCCTTCATGCTCAAGCCGAAGCCAGCTTGCCCTGTTGATGGCCATGCCAGGTGGTCAGCGCCAGCAGCACGATGGCGGCGACGCAGGAGCCGATCAGCAACGCGAAGCCGCCGTCCCAGCCGAAATGGTCGACGGTGTAGCCCACCACCGCGTTGGCGGCCACCGAGCCGCCCAGGTAGCCGAACAGGCCGGTGAAGCCGGCGGCGGTGCCGGCGGCCTTCTTGGGCGCCAGCTCCAGCGCGTGCAGGCCCACCAGCATCACCGGGCCGTAGATCAGGAAGCCGATGGCGATCAGCGCCAGCATGTCCACGGTGGGGTTGCCGGCCGGGTTCAGCCAGTAGACCACGGTGGCCAGGGTCACCAGCGCCATGAAGAACACGCCGGTGGCGCCGCGGTTGCCGCGGAACAGCTTGTCCGACATCCAGCCGCATAGCAGCGTGCCGGGAATGCCGGCCCACTCGTACAGGAAGTAGGCCCACGACGACTTGTCGACCGAGAAGTGCTTGACCTCCTTCAGATAGGTCGGCGCCCAGTCCAGCACGCCGTAGCGCAGCAGGTAGATGAAGACGTTGGCCAGCGCGATGTACCACAGCAGCTTGTTGGGCAGGATGTATTTGCGGAAGATTTCGCGCGCGGTCAGCTCCTGCTCATGCTTGTCGCTGTAGTCTTCCGGGTAGTCGTTCCGGTAAGCCTCCACCGGCGGCAGGCCGCAAGACTGCGGCGTGTCGCGCATGGTCAGCCAGGCGAAGACGGCGACGCCGATCGCGGCGGCGGCCGGCACGTAGAAGGCGGCGCGCCAGTCGTTGAACCAGCCCATGCCCAGGATGAACAGCGGGCCGATCAGGCCGCCGCCGACGTTGTGCGCGCAGTTCCAGATCGACACCACACCGCCGCGCTCCTTCTGCGACCACCAGTGCACCATGGTGCGGCCGCAGGCCGGCCAGCCCATGCCCTGAAACCAGCCGTTGAGGAACAGCAGCACGAACATGACGCCGACGCTGGAAGTGGCCCACGGCGCGAAGCCCATCAGCAGGAACACGGCGGCGGACAGCACCAAGCCGGCGGACAGGAACACGCGCGGGTTGGAGCGGTCGGACACCGCGCCCATCAGGAACTTGGACAGGCCGTAGGCGATGGCGACGCCGGACATCGCGAAGCCGAGGTCGCCGCGCGAAAAGCCCTGCTCTACCAGATAAGGCATGGCCAGCGAGAAATTCTTGCGGACCAGGTAGTAGCCGGCGTAGCCGATGAAAATGCCGAGGAAGATCTGCCAGCGCAGCCGGCGGTACAGGCCGTGCTGCTGCGCGTCGGGCAGCGGGGGAAGGTGTGGCGCGGGTTTGAACAGGCTGATCATGGGAACTTCTTTCCGAGTTGAGGTGCGGACAACAGCTATCCACCGTCCCGGGCGAAACCATAAGGCGTCGCCCAAGGGGGCGGATCGCTCCGGCGGGCCGCGCGCTCTGTCGGCGGCGGTCCCGCTTGGGCCAGTCTTGCGCTGGCTTGTGAAAACGCCGCCGTGCGGACACGGCGGCGTCGAAAAGCTAGGACATCAAAGCGGCAGCGTGAAGGCCAGCGCCGCCAGCGCGCCGCCGATCAGCGAGCCGACCACCGGCACCCAGGCATAGCCCCAGTCGCTGTCGCGCTTGCCGGGGATGGGCAGGATGGCGTGCATGATGCGCGGCGCCAGATCGCGCGCCGGGCTCATCGCGTAGCCGGTGGTGCCGCCCAGCGACACGCCGATGCCCAGCACCAAGAGGGCGACCGGCAGCGCGTCGATCGCGCCCAGCGACATCTTGGGCGCCACCATGGACAGGATGGCGAACACCAGCACGAAGGTGGCGACGATCTCGGACACCAGGTTGCCCGGCAGGCTGCGGATGGCCGGACCGGTGCAGAAAGTGGCCAGCTTGGTGTCGGCGCAATCGGTGGTCTCGTAGTGCTTGCGGTAGATCAGCCACATCAGGCCGGCGCCGGCCATGCCGCCCAGCATCTGCGCGGCGACGTAGCCCGGCACTTTTTCCCACGGGAACTTGCCCGCCACCGCCAGCGCCACCGACACCGCCGGATTCAGGTGGGCGCCGCTGATCGCCGCCACGCTGAACACGCCGACGAACACCGCCATCGCCCAGCCGAAGGCCACCACGATCAGGCCGCTGTTGTGGCCCTTGGTGTTTTTCAGCAGCACGTTGGCCACCACGCCGTTGCCCAGCAGCACCAAAAGCGCGGTGCCGATGAATTCGCCCATCAAAGGATTCATGATTGTCTCTTTCCAACTTAAAGGATGCGCCCGCCGCTTGGCGCGGCGGATCATTCAATCGCGATACGCTCAGGCCTGGTCGTCGGCCCATACCTTGGCGGCGTTCACCGCGCGCTGCCAGCCCTTGACGTTGGCCAGCACTTCGTCGGCGGCCATCGCCGGCTGGAAGCGGCGGTCCAGCTGCCATTGGCCCTGGATGTCGTCGACGCTCTTCCAGTAGCCGACGGCGAGGCCAGCCAGGTAGGCGGCGCCCAGCGCGGTGGTTTCGGTGATCTTGGGACGCACCACGTCCACGGCCAGGATGTCGGACTGGAACTGCATCAGCAGTTCGTTGACGGTGGCGCCGCCATCGACGCGCAGCTCGGCGATGCTCATCCCGGCGTCGGCTTCCATCGCCTTCAGCACGTCGCGGGTCTGGTAGGCGATGCTGTCCAGCGCGGCGCGGGCGATGTGGGCGGCCTTGGTGCCCAGCGTGGCGCCGACGATGGTGCCGCGGGCGCTGGCGTTCCAGTGCGGCGCGCCCAGGCCGGCGAAGGCCGGCACCAGGTAGACGCCGTCGCTGTTCTTCACTTCCTGCGCCAGCGGGCCGACGTCGGCCGAATGGCGGATGATGCCGAGGCCGTCGCGCAGCCATTTCACCACCGCGCCGCCGATGAAGATCGAGCCTTCCAGCGCGTACTGCACCTTGCCGTCCACCTTCCAGGCGATGGTGGTCAGCAAGTTGTTGGACGATTCGATCGGCTTGTCGCCGGTGTTCAGCATCATGAAGCAGCCGGTGCCGTAGGTGTTCTTCACCATGCCGGGCGTGGTGCACTGCTGGCCGAACAGCGCGGCCTGCTGGTCGCCGGCCACGCCGGCGATCGGGATTTCCACGCCGAGGTGGGCGGCGTGGGTGTGGCCGTACACTTCGCTGGAGCTCTTCACTTCCGGGAGCATGCTGGCCGGAATGCCCATGATGTCCAGCAGCTCGGCGTCCCACTGCAGGGTGTGGATGTTGTACAGCATGGTGCGCGAGGCGTTGGACACGTCGGTCACATGCACCTTGCCGTGGGTGAAATTCCAGATCAGCCAGCTGTCCACGGTGCCGAAGGCCAGCTTGCCTTCGCGGGCGCGGTCGCGCGCGCCGGGCACGTTGTCCAGGATCCACTTGATCTTGCTGCCGGAGAAATAGGCGTCGACCAGCAGGCCGGTCTTGGAACGGATCAGTTCGCCGAGGCCGCGCGCCTTCAGCTCATCGCAGAACTCGGCGGTGCGGCGGTCCTGCCAGACGATGGCGTTGTACACCGGCTGGCCGGTTTCGCGGTCCCAGACGATGGTGGTTTCGCGCTGGTTGGTGATGCCGATGGCGGCGATGCTGCGGCCGTCGATGCCGGCCTTGGCCACCGCTTCGGCGGCCACGCCCACCTGGCCGCCCCAGATTTCCTGCGGATCGTGCTCGACCCAGCCCGGCTGCGGGTAGATCTGGCGGAACTCCTTTTGCGCCAGCGACACGATGTCGCCGCTGCGGTTGAACAGAATGGCGCGGGAACTGGTGGTGCCCTGGTCCAGGGCCAGCACGTACTGATCGGTCATGACTTTCTCCTGTTTGCCGGTAAGGCGGCATGGTTACCATGCCTGGGTGTCGACGTTGCGCTAAATGTTTGTTTTTTTGCTTATGACGTTCGTTTTATTTGCGGACAATTCTAGGCCCGAACAGAACCTTGTCAATCTTCCGGTAAAAAAAAATACATTTTCCGCACTGCAACCAGAAGAATTCATCGATAAGTACAACATGAAATCATTTAAAATCAATCAGATAAAACCTGTAACACAGCGCTACATTTTCGCACGTCCGGCCAGGACAACCTCCGCCGCGGGCAAGATGCCGGGGCAGACCGGCGGTGTCGCCGCGCAGGAGAGAGGCCTCAGGACAATAGAATGGGAAAATCTTCGATTCCGCACCGCAACAAGCATTTGCATGCGTTACAGCCGCTTGCCTGAAAACGAAAAATTAAGAAAATAATCGAACTTAAAAACCGGGAAGTCCGCGCACGACATGGTGGCAAAACGTTGTTTCGCCAACAAATAGCCGCAAACACGTAATCCTGCCGCTACAACGCAGTTATGGCAGCATGAACGGCAAGGCCGGCCGCGCATCCGGCGCGGGCGACGCGCCGGGAGTTCGACCCAGCGCAAGGAAGCGGCCGCGGCGATATGGCATCATCGCCGCAGCCGGGTACGCGACGCGGCGCCCACCGCCCGACAGCCGCCGCCGGCCAGAAGACACACGCAATGGTTCCAAGCTAATCGGCCGCATGGGCCGCAAAGGACTGTCATGCTTCGCAATACCAAAATACTCGCCACGCTCGGCCCCTCCTCCAGCGCCCCGGAAAAAATCCTGGAACTGGCCCGTTCCGGGGTCAACATCTTCCGGCTCAACATGAGCCACGGCAGCCATGACGACCATCGCGCGCGCCTGGCGGCCATCCGCGCCGCCGAAAAAACGCTGGATCGCCCGATCGGCGTGCTGGTGGACCTGCAGGGCCCCAAGCTGCGCATCGGCAAGTTTCCGCAACCAACCACGGTGAAAACCGGCGACCGCTACGAATTCGTGCTGGATGAAACGGAAGGCAATGCCGAACGCGCCACCCTGCCGCACCCGGAAGCGTTCGAGGCGCTGGAGCCCGGCCACCTGATCCTGGTGAACGACGGCAAGCTCGCCTTCGAAGTGGCGGAAATGCATCCGCGCCGCATCGTCACCCGCGTCACCGTCGGCGGGGAACTGTCCAGCAACAAGGGCTTCAACCTGCCTCACACCGTGCTGCCGCTGTCGGCCATCACCGGCAAGGACCGCAAGGACGCGGAGTTCGCGCTGGAAGAGGGCGCCGACTGGGTGGCGATGTCCTTCGTCCAGACCGCGGCCGACGTCAAGGCGCTGCGCGACATCGTCGGCAAACGCGTCGGCATCGTCGCCAAGATCGAAAAACCGTCGGCGGTGGACGATCTGGAAGCCATCGCCGAGCTGGCCGACGGCGTGATGGTGGCGCGCGGCGACCTGGGCGTGGAGCTGCCGCCGGAAGACGTGCCGGTGGTGCAGCGCCGCATCGTCCACCACTGCCGCCACCTGGGCCGCCCGGTGATCGTGGCCACCCAGATGCTGGAATCGATGATCACCGCGCCGACCCCGACCCGCGCCGAGGCCAACGACGTGGCCACCGCCGTCTACGAAGGCGCGGACGCGGTGATGCTGTCGGCCGAAACCGCCGCCGGCCAGTACCCGCTGGAGGCGGTGCAGATCATGGACCGCATCATCCGCCGCGTGGAGAACGCGCCCGACTACCGCAAGGTGATGGCGCTGGATTACAGCGCCGCCGACGAGCCGGACCGCACCGACGCCATCGCCGCCTGCGTGCGCAAGGTCAGCACCCTGCTGCCGGTCACCGTGGCCGTCGCCTTCACCACCAGCGGCGCCAGCTGTCTGTCGCTGGCGCGCGAGCGCCCGTCCACCCCCATCCTGGGCATCTCGCCCAGGCTGGAAACCGCGCGCCGCCTGACCCTGGTGTGGGGCGTGGTCGCCTACCACGGCCCGGACGCCGAGAACCTGGAAGACATGGTGGTGAAGACCACCTTCTGCGCCACCAAGCTCAGCCTGGCCGAGCAGGGCAAGCCGATGGTGATCATCGCCGGCGTGCCCTTCGGCACCCCCGGCTCCACCAACCTGCTGCGCATCGTCTATCCATAAGGCTTGGCCGGCATCGATACGACAACGGAACCTTCGGGTTCCGTTTTTTCTTGTCCGAGCCTCCGCGGTCCGCGCCGGATACTATGCTGCAACAGTGAAAACGATAGAGAACTCCATGCGGCCGATGTCTCCATTCTGGGCGCTGGCGCTGCTTCTGCTGCTGTTCGCCTGCCTGCCTTGCCGCGCCGGCGAGCCGCCCGGCCTGATCGTCGACTTCGACGCCAGCAACCCGCCGCTGATGTACGCCGACAAGCAGAGCGCGGCCGGCTTCTATCCGCTGCTGATCGCCAAGGTCTGCGAACGCGCCGGCATCGCCGTCACCCTGCGCGCCGTGTCCTGGCGCATGGCGCTGCAGGACTTGCGCGCCGGCAGCGCCGCCGCCGGCGGCATCATCAAGACCGCCAGCCGGGAAAAGCTGTTCGACTTCAGCCAGCCGCTGTTCATCGAACGGGTCGTCATGGCCTATCCCCGCGCGCGCGCGCAGCCCTACCGCCGGCTGGAAGACTTGAACGGCAAAAGGGTGGGCGTGATCGCCGGCTGGAGCTACGGCGACGCGTTCGACCAGGCCCGCAAGGACGGCAGGTTCGCCGCCTTCGACGGCGACAGCGACCAACAAAACCTGCAGCAGCTGAAACTGGGCCGGCTGGACGTGGTGCTGGGCATACGCGAGACGCTGCAGCTGGCGCTGCGGGAGGGCGGCCACCATGGCTTCGCGCTGTCGGCGGAAACGCTGGCGGCCAATCATGCCTATCTCGCCATCAACAAGCATGCTCAGCAGCAGGCCTTACTGACCCGCTTCGACCTGTCGCTGGAAGGCATGCGCAAGGACGGCAGCTACGACAGGCTGGTGCGCGGCTTCTTCAACGCCAACGGCGATTGAGAAAACCGCTTCAGGCGGCGCGGATCTGCGCGAGCGCGCCGTACAGGTCGGCGCAGCTCCAGTGCTCGGCGTATTTGCCGTCGCGCACTACCACGATGTCCATCGCGTGGATGGCGATGCGCTTGCCGCTGGCGGGCTGGCCGAAGAAGGCGCCGGTGTGGGTGGCCTCTATGGTCTTGCGCGTCACCACCTTGCCGTTTTCCTCGATCTGCTCGTGGATGTGCACGCGGATATCGGACAGCGCCGGATGCAGCATGCCGGTGAAGAAGCCGGCG
Organism: Chromobacterium violaceum ATCC 12472; assembly: GCF_000007705.1. Taxonomy (NCBI): domain Bacteria; kingdom Pseudomonadati; phylum Pseudomonadota; class Betaproteobacteria; order Neisseriales; family Chromobacteriaceae; genus Chromobacterium; species Chromobacterium violaceum. Next base: position 253,379 of record NC_005085.1, on the reverse strand, counting down.
AAACCGTCCGGCCCCGGCGACACGCCGGGCGGCGCCGAATGGTTGACGAAGTCGGGCGCCACCAGTTCGGCGAACGCCGCCATGTCGCCGTTTTCTATCACTTCCCGGTTGAAACGTTGAATCACTGCCTTGCTGGTATCCATGACATCGCCCAAAGAAAGGGAGCCGGCCTCGGCGCGGCATCAGGGTTGAATCGCCGGCCATCCGGCAATGATGATGGATTAAACGATAGCTGCGATTCAATTACAATCAGCTAAAAAGACAGTCCTATTCAGGATAAATGTCATTCCGCCGTCAGAAGCTGTAGCTGCTGACCTCGACCAGGTTGCCGTCCGGATCGTTGAAATACACCGAGGTGATCGGGCCCATCGCGCCGCTGCGGGTGATCGGCCCTTCGACGATGGCGACGCCCTCGCGCTTCAGGTGTTCGATCACCGCGGTCAGTGGCGCGGAAGCGATCAGGCACAGATCGCCGGAGCCGATCGCCGCATGGTTGCGCGTCTCCTGGCCCAGGGTCTGCAGATTGATCTTCTGGTTGCCGAAACGCAGCGCGCGGCGGCCATTGCCGAAGGTCACCGCCTCCAGTTTCAGCGCGCGCCGGTAGAAGTCCACCGCCGCCTCGATGTCGCGCACGGTCAGGACGATATGGTCGATATGGCTGATCATGGCCACCACTCCTGAGTGGAAAACGGACTATCCACACTGCCACAAGCGCGCCGGCTTGTCATGCCCGCGGCATTCCATGCCCATGGTCGCCGCTGGTATAGTCATCTCTCCCGCTTTCACTCCGGTCCGGACATGACGCTCCACCTGTCGCTGCAACAAGCCCGCCACCTGCAACTGGCCGCCCAGGGACTGCTTGCCGCCCCGCGCCGCAAGGCCGCCAAGACCGACGTGCTGGCCGCCGTCCGCCGCATGGCGCTGCTGCAGATCGACACCATCAGCGTGGTGGCGCGCAGCCCCTACCTGGTGCTGTACAGCCGCGTGGGCGCCTACGATCCGGCCTGGCTGGACCAGCTGCTGGCCGAGGGGGAACTGTTCGAGTACTGGGCGCACGAAGCCTGTTTCGTGCCCGCCGGCGATTACGGCCTGATGCGCCACCGGATGCTGAACGCCGAAAGCATGGGCTGGAAATATTCGCAGCGCTGGCTGGACCAGCACCGCGCCGACATCGAAGCCATCGTCGAACACATCCGCGCCCACGGTCCGGTGCGCTCCGCCGACTTCGAGCGCAAGGGCGGCAAGAGCAACGGCTGGTGGGACTGGAAGCCGGAGAAGCGCCACCTGGAAGTGCTGTTCACGCTGGGTCGGCTGATGGTGAAGGAGCGGCGCGCCTTCCAGCGCGTCTACGACCTGGCGGAACGGGTGATGCCCGGCTGGGACGACGGGCGCGACCTGCCGCCGCCGGAGGACGCGCGGCTGGAAATGGTGCGCAACAGCTGCCGCGCGCTGGGGCTGGTCAAGGCCGGCTGGGTGGCCGACTACTACCGGCTGAAACGCGCGCCGTACGGCGAGATGCTGCACGGCCTGGCCGACAAGGGCGAGCTGATCCCGGTGAAAGTGGAAGGCTGGAGCCACGACGCCTTCGTCCACGCCGGCCTGGCCGCCGAGCTGGAACTGGCCGCGGCTGGCAAGCTCAACAGCGGCAACACCGCCATCCTGTCGCCGTTCGACCCGCTGGTGTGGGACCGCAAGCGCGCGCTGGAGCTGTTCGATTTCGACTACAAGATCGAGTGCTACACGCCGGCGCCCAAACGCAAGTACGGCTACTTCACGCTGCCGGTGCTCAACCGCGGCAAGCTGGTGGGCAGGCTGGACGCCAAGGCCCACCGCAAGGAAGGCGTGTTCGAGGTCAAGTCGCTGCACCTGGAGCCGGGCGCGCGCGTCAGCCAGCGGCTGGCCGACGACCTCTCCGCGGCGCTGAGCCGGATGGCGGCATGGCACGGCGCGCCCCGGCTGGCGATAGGCCAGGCGCCCGGCGACCTGGCCGCGCGCATCCTGGCCTGAGCTACTGGGCGTTGGCGTACCAGCCGCTGACGCCGGGCTGGCGCTCGTCCCACAGCGCCACCTCGCTGAACTGGATGTCGGGCTGGATGTCGGTGTAGTTGGGAATATCGCCCATGATGCGCGAAGCCACCGGTCCGAACGCCTGCTGGAAGGCCTCCAGCGATTCGCACAGCAGCAGCGCCTGCGCGACATAGCCCGGCGCACTGCCGGGCTCGGCGCCGGACAGGCCGCGGTCCACCCGCATGCCCTTCAGGGCATTGCCCAATAACTGTTGCACCATGGGCATGTGCTGCCGCAGGTAATAGTCGAAATCGAAACGCGCGCCGGCGCGGTGCGGGTAGATGACGCTGACGGTGATCATGGCAAACCTCCGCGTGGGGATGGGAAACGTCAAGTTACCCGCTGACGGCGGATTTGCCAACGTCATCTTGAGGCGGCGCTCGTCCGGCAGATCCGCTATTCGTCGGCGCGGTAAGGCCCCATCAGTTTCTGCAACTCCCCGCTCGCCGCCATGCCTCGCATGGCCCGAGTCAGTTTGTCGGCCGCAGCACGCTGATTGGGCGACAGCCACAAGTAAATATTCAAGTGCTCGAACTGCGTGCTGTACAACTGGCTGCCATATTTTTCCTCGAATTTCCGACGATCGGCGGATTCGCTGGAAACAATGCACAGATCGACGCGCTTGATCTGCGCCATGCGGATGCATGCCTCATGGCTTGGAACCATTTCACGCAGCACAACGCCCCGGGTCATCACATCCACGCCATGCAGGCCCCGCAGAAAAGCAATATGGTAACGCTTCAGATCCTCCCAGGACTTGGGTCTGACCTCGGGCGAAGCGCTGACGGCAAAATACCAGGCCGTGCGCAAATGGGGCTCGATCCGGACGGCATCGGGAAAGAACAGCTGAAACTGCGGCCCACGATTGGGATCGCCGTCAAACTGGCCGGCGATGAATGCCGCCAGCGCACGCTCGGGAGGCAGATAGCGTATGGTGTAGCGCATGCCCGCGCGCGCAAACGCCACATCCAGCGTCTTGCGCATCGCAACCATATTGGGCGCGTCGAGCGGCGACAGATTCACCAGCCGCAACGGCGCTTCGGGCCCATCTGCCGCCTGCGCGGGGCCGAACAGTCAACAGGCCATCGCCGCGACGAAATAATGGCACACTACTGGCATGCGACTGCGCTCCTTCGGCGATTTTCCCTGCCTTGTCCCTCCGGACAGCGACCAAGCGGAACTAGGAACCCGTTCACCCGCTCTCTAGCAACATAGCCCATCAGAGGACCCAACCATGCGCATCGCCATCCTCGCCGCCAGCAGCGCGCTGCTGCTCGCCGCTTGCAACCAGCAACAGACCACCCAGCTGCAGCAGGCCGCCTCCGCCGCCATCGGCAGCGTCCATCAGGGCGTGGACAACGCCAGCGCGCCGCTCGGCCAGTTGAAGGAACAGGCCAGCGCCGCGTTGGGCACCGCCAAGCTGGCCGCCTCCGCCGCCGCCCAGAATCCGGAGCTGAAACAGCAGATGGACAAGCTCAAGGAGCAGGCGTCGGCGCTCAAGGGCGCGATCCTGCCGAAGAAGGAATAGCGTTGACGACATTTTGATGTCCGGCCGCCATTTATTTAGCTTCAATTTAGACACGCCGACCTAGCATGAGCCTGCATCCCCACACAGGAGAAGGTCCATGCAAACCCTGGCCGACATCTGTCGCTGCGGCGACATCCTGCTGGACGTCGACATACCGGATAAACGCCAGCTGTTCGAATACGCCGCCCGTCAGCTGGGCCAGCGCCACGCGCTGAACGCGCCGGCGCTGCAGGCGGCGCTGCAACAGCGCGAGGCCACCGGCAGCACGGCGCTGGGCCACGGCCTGGCCTTGCCCCATGCCCGCGTGGAAGGCCTGGCCGGAGCGCGCGCGCTGTTCATCGGCCTGAAACGGGGGCTGGACTTCGGCGCCCCGGACCAGGAAGCCGTGCGCGGCGCGCTGGTGCTGCTGTTGCCTCGCGACACCCGCGCGCCGCACCTGCAACTGCTGGCGGAGATCGCCCGCATCTTCGCCGAACGCCCTTTCCGCGCCGAACTGGCCGCCTGCCGCCTGCCCGAGCAGGTGGACCGCTTGTTCCAGCGCTGGTCCGACCCAGAGCCCGGCAACGACCCGCACTTCATGCTGGACAGCAACCGCTATTTCCTCGACGCGGAGGCCTGCCTGCGCCCCGACTACAGCGTGCGCCGCAAGGTGACCGCCCGCTTCTGACCGTGACAGCGTAAAAACGCCTTTGCTAGGATGAGACGATGGCTCTCTCCTCCCGCAACAGGCCCGCATGTCCAATTCCCTGCTGATCATGGTTTCGCTGGCGGTCGCCAGCATCGGTCTCATCACCTGGCAGCACAGCGTGCGCTCCGACCTGATGCGGGCGCGGCGCCGCTGGCTGCAGGCCTCGCTGCTGCTGGCCGCCGGCATGCTGGTGGAAGGCTACGTGGAGCCCGGCAAGGGAGAAATGCTGCGCCTGGCGCTGGGCAGCGGCATGAGCAACGCCGGCATCGCGCTGCAGCTGACCATCATCGCCCGCGTCACCGGCCTCAAGCCGCCCAACTGGCTGTGGCTGGCCTTCGGCGCGGTGTCGGCGCTGGACAAGCTGCTGCCTTATCCCCCGCTGATGCTGGCGCTGGAAAGCGCCGAGATCCCCATCCTCTATCTGGCCGCGGCCTGGCTATACCAGCGCGCCGAGCGCCTGGTCAGCCGCAACCGCTTCAGCCCCACCGCGCTGCTGTTTCTGCTGGGCGCGCTGCTGTTTATCTGGCGCGACGCCAGCGATTTCTATCTCAGGCTGCAGGCGACGCCGATCCAGCCGGACAATCTGGATCAACTGCATCAACTGGCGCTGGCCTTCGCCGCCGCCGCCCAGGTCTGCGGCGCGGTGGGCTTTCTCAACATCGTGCTGCAGCGCCAGCACAACCGGCTGGAGGACGCCGCCAACCTGGATCCGCTGACCGGCGCCGGCAACCGCCGCGCGCTGCAATACTGGCTGCGCACGCTGGAAGCCTCGGTGGAGCGCGTGTGCGTGGTGATGCTGGACATCGACCATTTCAAGTCGGTCAACGACCGCTACGGCCACCCGGCCGGCGACGCGGTGCTGCAGGCGCTGGCGATGGTGCTGCGCAGCGGCATCCGCGACAACGACATGCTGATCCGTTACGGCGGGGAGGAGTTCTGCCTGCTGATGCCGGACGCCGACATCGACGACGCCGTGCAGGCGGCGGAACGGCTGCTGCAGGCTTTCCGCCAGCTGGCGCCGCTGCCCGGCCATCCGGAACTGCGCTGCACCTTCTCCGCCGGCGCGCACGAATGGGATTGCCGCCGCCAGGATTTCGCCGAGGCCCAGCAGAAAGCCGACCAAGCCTTGTACCTGGCCAAGCAGGACGGACGCGACCGGGTGCGCCGGCACTAGCGCCCGACTACCGGCGCGTCCTCGCTGGCTTTCTCATCGGCCTTGCCCGGGCCGGCCGCCGGATCCATCCGGTGGCGCTGCTTCATCTCGTACATGCGCTGGTCGGCCTTGCCCAGCAGCTCCTCCGGCAGCACGAAATCGTCGGGCCCGGTTTCCGAACAGCCGACGCTCAGGCTCAAGCCCGGCAAGATGGTGGCGAGTTCGTCGACCAGGCGCTGGAGAAAGGTTTCTTCCGCCTGCTTCTGGTCGCAATTGGGCAGCACGATGCAGAACTCGTCGCCGCCGTAGCGGAAGCAGCCGTCCTCGAGGCGGGTGATGCGGCTGATGGTCTCGCCCAGCAGGCGCAGCACCTCGTCGCCGCGCTGGTGGCCTTCGCTGTCGTTGAGCAGCTTGAAATGGTCGACGTCCAGATACACCAGCGCCACTTTTTCGCGGCGGCGCTGCGCGCTGCGCAGCACCCGGGTCAGCGTCTCGTCCAGATAGCGCCGGTTGAGCAGTCCGGTCAAGGGATCGGTGCGCGACAGCTCCTCCAGCTGGCGGGTGCGCGTCGCCACCTTTTCCTCCAGCGTGCGCGCGTACTGCTCGGACTTGTTGCGCGAGGTTTCGATCTCCGCCACCAGGCTGCGGATATAGGTCTCGAACACCAGCGCCACGTCGAACATCATCAGCTTGTCCAGCGCCTGCAAGGTGTGCAGCCGAACCTCGGCATCCGGTATCAGCTCGGTCAGCTTTTCCGCCAGCAGGAACTTCAACGAATCCACCGCGGCCAGGTACAGCTTGGGCTCGACGCCGATGCGCTTGTGCACCAGTCCGATGCGCAAGCGGATGTTCACGTATTCCAGATCGTAGATGCCGCTGAACAGGTCGACCACGTAGCGGCGCTGCGCGCTGCGCAGCCGCTGCAGCGTGTCGGCGTCGCCGATCAGCAGCGCGATTTCCGGCGTGCTGGTCTGCAGCTCGTAAAATCGCGTCACCAGTTCTTCCAGATGCGATTCCACCAGGTTGCCCGCCGCGCGCAGCAGCATTTCGTCGCGCGGCGCCAACGCGAACAGATGCTTGCGCTGCTCGATCTCGAACTCGGTGATGCGCAGCTGTTCCAGCAGGGTTTGATCGGTCTGTTTCATCCCGCTCCCCGTCTGCACGGTATCCCTTAAAGCTATATGCCGCGGGACTGACATTCAATGCCCTTCGCCGGATTCAAGCCTTCCAGCCAGCCGCTTGGCCGCAAGAAGCCGTCGGCGCGGCCGACCAGCGCGATGCCATGCTTGACGTTCGCCGGCGCACACGGAACGCCGTGCGCGGCATCGCCGACAATATCGGCCGGCATGCTGCGAAGCTGGCACGATGTCTACGCCCGCTTCGGCGCGAATACGCTGAAAACCTTCGGCGCGCCGTCCGAACCCGGCGTGAGGCTGGGCGAGGACGGCATCTTCTTCATCGACATCCGGCCGCTATGGCGGCAATGGGAAGGCGACGGCGGCGATCGACGACGGCCGGCGCACTTGGGTTTACGTCGCCGCCGTATAGGCGCTGGCGCGGAAAACGGCATACGGCGGCTTATCCACAAGCCACCGTCCGTTCTCGACTTTATCCACACACGCTACGCTTCGCCCTGTTGCAACAGCACCGCCAGCTCGTCCGCCGCCTCGCTCCATTCGGCGTCGCATTCCAGCGCCTGACGCAAGAAAGCCGCCTGCGCGGGCGTCCAGAACGGCGCCTCGGGCAAGGGGACGCGAGGCGGCAGCGGGTGGCTGTCGATGAAGGCGCGGATGGCGGCCGGCTCGTCTTCCAGGCCCAGCTGGCGAAACAGGCCGGGCAACAAGTGATTGCTGGTGTCCATCGCTGACTCCCTGGGCTGGTCCACTCCCTCATGCTAGACCTCCGCGGCAGCCTCTGTCCGCCAGCAAGCGGAAAACCGGCCCCATCGGCCGGTTTTGGCGCTCACCATCCCAATCTGGCGCGGATTTCCAGCTCCCAATCCCTGTCTTCCCAATCCGGCTCCATCCGCAGGCTCAGGCAGTGCTCGCCATCCGCGGCGTCGATTTCGACCATCGCGTGGGAAACGCCCCGGCCATCGGACACGAAGGTCAGCGCGATGCCGTTCCAGTTCCAGCCGGCGTCGCGCGGCCGCAGTTCGAACCACTGCCGGCACACCGGCGAGCCGGTCGCGCGGGCGGGGCCGGACAATTCCCAACCCAGGCTGGAGAAAGCCCGCAGCACCGTCTCCGCCTGCCGCGTCGGCAGCACCTGCAGCCGATCGCCGCCGCCGGCGTCGCGCGGCCTGTTCAGCGCCAGATCGGTATGGATCCACACCAGCGGCTCGCCGCCCAGGGCCGGATGACAGTTGACGGGGGTATCTTCCGGCAGCGTCAGCTGGAACGGCAGCCTCCATTGGCAAGCCGCCGGAATCCGGCACGGTCCGCTGACCGGCAGGCTGGCCAGCGTCAGCGCCTCGCGGCGTTCCCCGCCGCCGCGCTCAGCCTCGGCCAGCAACAGCAGCGCTATCCTGGCGATGTCCTGGTCGACGGCTCCTCCGCTGACCACGACCTCGCCGCGCAGCGTCTCGCCGGCCCGCAGGCGCGGATTCAGCAACCGGGTATCCACGGTGGCGCCGCCGCTATCGGCGGCGGCAAAAAACGATTTCAGCATGTTTTTTTTCTTGGCAATCCGAGTGAAGGCGGCCGGCGATGCACCGGCCCGCCGCCATCTTATGCCAAACAAATTACTCGAAATACCAGAAAACGCTCATGCCTTACACCTTGTCATACAGCTTGCCGCCTCCCTTGACGAATTCGATCGCCTTTTCCCGCATGCCCAGCCGCAGCGCGTCCTGCTCGCCTACGCCCTGGCTGGCCGCGTACTCGCGCACATCCTGGGTGATCTTCATGCTGCAGAAGTGCGGACCGCACATGCTGCAGAAGTGCGCCACCTTGGCGCTGTCCTTGGGCAGGGTCTCGTCGTGGAAGTCGCGCGCCTTGTCCGGGTCCAGGCCCAGGTTGAACTGGTCCTCCCAGCGGAATTCGAAGCGCGCCTTGGACAGCGCGTTGTCGCGGATCTGCGCGCCGGGATGGCCCTTGGCCAGGTCGGCCGCGTGCGCCGCCAGCTTGTAGGTGATGATGCCCTCTTTCACGTCGTGCTTGTTCGGCAGGCCCAGGTGTTCCTTCTGCGTCACGTAGCACAGCATCGCGGTGCCGTACCAGCCGATCTGCGCCGCGCCGATGGCCGAAGTGATGTGGTCGTAGCCGGGCGCGATGTCGGTGGTCAGCGGCCCCAGGGTGTAGAACGGCGCTTCGCGGCACCATTCCAGCTCCTTGTCCATATTCTCCTTGATCAGCTGCATCGGCACATGGCCCGGGCCTTCTATCATCACTTGCACATCGTGTTTCCAAGCGATCTCGGTCAACTCGCCCAGCGTCTTCAACTCCGACAGCTGCGCCTCGTCGTTGGCGTCCCAGGCGCTGCCCGGCCGCAGGCCGTCGCCCAGGCTGAAGGCCACGTCGTAGGCCTTCATGATTTCGCAGATGTCCTCGAAGTGGGTGTAGAGGAAGTTCTCGCGGTGATGCGCCAGACACCACTTGGCCATGATGGAGCCGCCGCGCGACACGATGCCGGTCATGCGGTTGGCGGTCATCGGCACGTAAGCCAGGCGCACGCCGGCGTGGATGGTGAAGTAGTCCACGCCCTGCTCGGCCTGCTCGATCAGCGTGTCGCGGAAGATTTCCCAACTCAGGTCCTCGGCCTTGCCGTTCACCTTCTCCAGCGCCTGGTAGATGGGCACGGTGCCGATCGGCACCGGGCTGTTGCGCAGAATCCACTCCCGCGTTTCGTGGATGTTCTTGCCGGTGGACAGGTCCATGATGGTGTCCGCGCCCCAGCGGATGCCCCAGGTCATCTTGTCAACTTCTTCGGATATCGACGACGTTACCGCGCTATTGCCGATATTGCCGTTGATTTTCACCAGAAAGTTGCGGCCGATGATCATCGGTTCGCTTTCCGGGTGATTGATGTTGGCCGGGATGATGGCGCGGCCGGCGGCAATCTCCTCACGCACGAACTCCGGCGTGATCTCTTCGGGCAGATGGGCGCCGAAGCTCTGGCCCTGGTGCTGGCGCGTCATCAAGTCCAGCAGGCGCCGGTTGCCGGCGGCCTGCAGCGACTCTACGTAGGCGCGGCGGTTCAGGTTCTCTCGGATGGCGACGAACTCCATCTCCGGCGTGACGATGCCGCGGCGGGCGTAGTGCATCTGCGTCACGTTGCGGCCGGCCTTGGCGCGGCGCGGCTTGCGCTGCAGATTGAAGCGCAGCTCGGCGAGCTTGGGGTCGGCCTCGCGGGCGCGGCCGTATTCGCTGGACAGGCCGGGGAGCTGCTCGCAATCGCCGCGCTGGGCGATCCAGGCGGCGCGCAAGGGCGCGAGGCCGCTCTGGATGTCGATGCGGGCGGCCGGATCGCTATACGGGCCGCTAGTGTCGTAGACGAAGATGGGAGGGTTTTTTTCGCCGCCGAATTGGGTCGGCGTGTCCGCCTGGCGGATCTCGCGCATCGGCACTTGAATGTCCGGGCGGCTGCCCTCGACGTAAATCTTGCGGGAATTGGGCAAGGGCTGGATGGCGGCGGCGTCCACCACCATCTGCTTGTTCACGGGCGCGTTCATCGGGCGGGTCTCCAAAAACGATGAAGCGGCGCAAGGAGCGGTCCGGACAGGCCGGCTGCGGGTATGGCGAGGCCATGGCGGGCAGGTGACGCTTCCCTACGCCGGTATTATCCGGGTCAGGTTCCAAGGGTATTTCTCACCCGCGCTCCGTCATCCGCCGCCATGGCCTACACTTTGCTAGCCATCTGCGCCGAACGCCAGGCGCAGGACCCCTAGCGATGCCGTGTGAAGGTAAGGCAAATATGGGATAATCGCAAGTTATCGTCATCACTCGAGTCCTTGCCGCCGACGCTGTCCTCCCTGGGCGGAGCGGACTCCCAGCCCTCCGGAGTTTAAGTTGATGGATTTCGAAAAAACCCGTTTCAACATGGTCGAACAGCAGATTCGCCCGTGGGATGTTCTGGATACCAACGTGCTGGATCTGCTGTTTCACGTGAAACGCGAGGACTTCGTCGCCGACAATCAGCGCCAGCTGGCCTTCGTCGACACCGAGCTGCCGCTGCCCAACGGCAGCAAGATGCTGCAGCCGAAGATGGAAGCGCGCCTGGTGCAGGACGCCGCCATCCAGCCGAGCGACAAGATCCTGGAGATCGGCACCGGCAGCGGCTATCTGACCGCGCTGCTGGCCAAGATGGGCAAGCAGGTGGTGAGCGTGGAGATCGATCCGGCGCAAAAAGCGCTTGCCGCCGCCAATCTGAAGAAGGCCGGCATCGCCAACGTCACCCTGGTCGAGGGCGACGGCGTGCTGGGCCTGGCCGAGCAAGCGCCTTACGACGTGATCGTGGTCGGCGGCTCGCTGCCGGTCGTGCCGCAGGAACTGAAGAACCAGCTGGCTGTCGGCGGCCGCCTGATCCTGGTGGCCGGCGATCTGCCGGTGATGGCCTGCAAGCTGATCGAGCGCGAGACCAACACCAGCTTCCGCGAAACCGCGCTGTTCGAAACCTGTGTCGAGCGGCTGAAGAAATTCGAGGCGGTGGAACCCGCCCGTTTCAGCTTCTGATCATGCTGCGCGAAATCACCGCCCCGGCGCTCGCCGCGCAACTGGCAGATCCCCAGGCCGCGCGGCCGGTGCTGCTGGACGTGCGCGAGGGCTGGGAATATCAGCTCGCGCACATCGAAGGCAGTGTCCACATCCCGATGAATCTGATCCCGATCCGGATGAGCGAACTGCCCGACGACGCGCCCATCGTCGCCATCTGCCACCACGGCATGCGCAGCGCCCAGGTGGCGCTGTTCCTGCAGAACGCCGGCTTCGACGACGTGATCAACCTGCAGGGCGGCATCGACGCCTGGTCGGTCCAGGTGGACCCGGCCGTCGCCCGGTATTGATGTCTTGGCGCGTCGCCCCATTGGGGTGACCCACCCTGCCTGACACCGCCCCCGGGCGGTGTTTTGTTTTGGAACGAATCGCGCCACCGCCATTCCAAGCCACGTTAACCGCCTGGCGATCCGCCGCAAAGAACCCGATATGCCCTCATTGACCTACCTCGCCCCCGCCCTCGCCCGCATCCATCCCGACTGGGAAGCGGTATTGGACCAAGCCGCCGTCGCCGCCCGCCTGGCCGAAATCGACCGCCTGCTGGTCTTGCAGCAGCAGGACGGCAAGACGCTGTTCCCGCCGCCGCCCCAGGTGTTCAACGCGCTGGCTTTCGCCGCGCCGGCCGACGTCAAGGTGGTGATCCTGGGCCAGGATCCGTACCACGGCGACGGCGAGGCGATGGGCCTGTCGTTCTCGGTGCCGGACGGCGCGCGCGTGCCGCCGTCCCTGCGCAACATCTACAAGGAGCTGGCGGCCGATCTCGGCCTCGGCGTGCCCGCCAGCGGCGATCTCACCCACTGGGCGCAACAGGGCGTGCTGCTGCTCAACAGCGTGCTGACCGTCGAGCGGGACAAGGCCGGCAGCCACGGCAAGCTGGGCTGGCAAACGGTCAGCGACGCGCTGATCGACGCGGTGAACCGCGACAACCCCGGCTGCGTGTTCCTGCTGTGGGGCAACTGGGCGCAGACCAAGGCCGAACGCATCGACGCCTCCCGCCACCTGGTGCTGACCGCCGCCCACCCGTCGCCGCTGTCGGCCAGCCGCGGTTTCCACGGCTGCCGCCACTTCTCCCAGGTCAACGCCTGGCTGATCGCCCGCGGCCGCCAGCCGGTGCGCTGGGCGACGGCCCCCGCCGCGCAAAGCTGCCTGTTCTGAATCCGATTCTCCGCCGCGCCGCTTTGCGCGGCGGGCGGCTTGCCCTAAGCTAGTAGCTCTCCCACTTTCCCCTTTCCTCATCGTGGAAATTCTACTGCTGCTGGGCCTGATCCTGTTGAACGCGGTATTCGCGATGGCCGAGATCGCCATCGTCTCCTCGCGCAAGATCAGGCTGCAGCAAAGGGCCGACGACGGCCACCGCGGCGCCCGCGCCGCGCTGGCGCTGGCCGCCGAGCCCACCCGCTTCCTGTCCACCATCCAGATCGGCATCACCTCGATCAGCATCCTGTCCGGCGTCTACGGCGAGGCGGCGCTGTCCGAGCACCTGCGCGAATCGCTGGCCCGCTACGCGCCGCTGGCGCCGTACGCCAAGCCGCTGTCGGTCGTCGCCATGGTGCTGTTCATCACCACGCTGTCGCTGATCCTGGGCGAGCTGGTGCCCAAGCGGCTGGCGCTGCTGAACCCGGAACGGGTGGCGATGGCGCTGGCGCGGCCGATGCTGCTGCTGTCGCGCGCGAGCGCGCCGCTGGTGCAGGTGTTCAGCCGCGTCACCGACGGCCTGCTGCGCGTGCTGGGCGCGAAGAAGAGCGACGAGCCGTCCATCACCGAGGACGAGATCCGCACGCTGATGGAGCAAGGCGCCGACGAGGGCGTGTTCGACCGCGCCGAACAGGAGCTGGTGGAAAACATCTTCCGCCTGGACAACCGCAAGGCGTCGGCGGTGATGACGCCGCGCAAGGACGTGGTGATCCTGGACCTGGAAGACGGCCCGGAACGCAACCGCGAGCTGCTGTTGGGCCATCCGTTCAGCCATTTCCCGGTCTGCCGCGGCGACACCGACCAGGTGATAGGCATGCTCAACGCCAAGACGCTGCTGGACCGCCTGCTCAGGGGCGAGGCGCTGGATTTCGCCGCCGAGCTGTCGCCGCCGCTGTACGTGCCGTCCACCTGCTCGCTGATGCAGCTGCTGGAGCAGTTCAAGCAGGCGCGCAGCCACAGCGCGCTGGTGGTCGACGAGTACGGCGAGCTGGAAGGCCTGGTGTCGATCAACAACGTGATGGAAGCCATCGTCGGCGATCTGCCGGCTATCGACGGCGAAGAAGACGAGATCGTACAAAGAGAGGATGGCAGCTGGCTGGTGGACGGCATGGTGTCGCTGGACCGTTTCCGCGAGTTCTTCGAGCTGGAAGCGCCGCTGCCGGGCGAGGCCGGCGGCAATATCCACACCCTGGCCGGCGTGATGCTGTACCAGCTGGGCCGCGTGCCCAGCGTCACCGACCGTTTCGAATGGAACGGCTTCAGCTTCGAGGTGGTGGACATGGACCGCACCCGGGTGGACAAGATCCTGGTGCAGCGCCACCACCTGCCGCAGCCTGAGTTCGAGTCGATATGACCATCGCCCCCGCCTGCTCCCGTCCGGACGTCTGGCTGGCGCTGCGCGCCGCGCTGTGGCCGGATTGCCCATCCGATGAACACCGGCGCGAGATCGACGCGCAAACGGCCGAGCCGGCCCGTTACGCGGCCTTCGTCGCAACAGACGCTTCATGCGGCGCGATCGGGCTGATCGAGGTCGCGCTTCGTCATGACTACGTCAATGGAACGCACCATTCGCCGGTCGGCTTCATCGAAGGCCTGTACGTGGCGCCGGCGCATCGCCGGACCGGCGTCGCCGGCCGGCTGCTGGGCGCGGCAAAAGACTGGTCGCGGGACCGCGGCTGCGCGGAGCTCGCGTCCGACACCGCCCTGGACAACCTGGTTTCGCAGCAAGCGCACCAGGCGCTGGGCTTCGAGGAAACCGAGCGCGTGGTTTTCTACCGGATGGCGCTGTAAACGCCGTCAGCGCGCCGCGCGCTGCTCCAGCCTGGCCCGCCCCTCGCCAAACACCTCCAACACCGCCCAGGCGCCGTTGAGCAGGCTCCATTGCGGCGGCACGTGGCCGATGTCGGCATCGATGACTACCGGATAGGGCAAACCGTCCAGCGCGGCGCGCAAGGCGTCCTGATAGCGCAATGCTTGCCCGTCCGCGGCATCCTGGGCGCCGCTGCGGCCCAACACCAGCCCGGAGAGGCCATCCAGCGTCCCGGACAGCCTGAGGCCCGCCAAGGCCCTTAAAACGCCGCAGGGCGCGAGTTCGCAGTTTTCCAGGTACAGGATGGCCGGCTCGGCCTTGAACGCGTCCAGATCGAAATACGGCGTGCCCTGCAGCGATGCCAGCACATCCAGGCAACCGCCTATCAATCGTCCTTCCATTTTTCCGCTGCCGCCGCCCAGGAGCCTCACACGGTTGGCGAACTGCCGGCCCGGCTCGTCCCAGCGCCAGTACTGGCCATGCGGTTCCTGCGCCGGCGGCATGCCGGTCTCCAGCGCCGCCAGCAGCGCCTCGTTGCCGAACAGCCTGTCTTTCAAAGGCAGGTCCATCAGGTTGGGGCCGTGCAGCGTCGCCCAGCCGGCGCATAGCGTCAGCGGCGCCATCAGGGTGGAGACGTCGGAGAAACCGGCGATCCACTTCGGCGGCAGCCCGGCCAGCGCGGCGAAATCCAGACCCGGCAGCAGCTCGATCGCCCGCTCGCCGCCCCAGGGCGGCAGGATGGCGCGGATCTCGGGGTCGAACAGGAAGCGCCGCAATTCGCCCAGCCGCGCCGCGGCCGGCGCGCTGGCGTCGTGTTTCTCGTCCCGCAGGCACTCGCCCTCCACCACCCGGTAGCCGCGCGCGCGCAGCTCGTTCAGCGCGTCGTCCAGCCGGCCATGCAGCCTTGGATGGACGCCGGAGGAAAAAGCGGTGACGGCGATGGCGTCGCCGGGCTGGAGCGGAGCGGGAAAACGGATCGGCATGCGTGTGGTCCTGGAGCGTGTGGATAGGCCGGCCGCGCTCAATCGCGCCGCGGCAGGTCGAGCGCGAAAGTGATGCCGGTGCTTTTCTGCTGGTAGCCGAGGCGATGGTAGAAAGCGTGGGCCCAGGTGCGATGGATGCCGGAGCGCAGCCGAATGCGGGCATAGCCGCGGTCCTGCGCCCATTGCTCGCAGGTTTCCAGCAGCAAGCGGCCGATGCCCAGGCTGCGGCAGGCCGGATCGACGACAATGCCGCCGATTTCGACATAGCTGTCCGCTTCCAGCAGATGGCCGCCGTGGCCGTGGATCCAGCCAACCACCTCGCCGCCCAGTTCCGCGACCCAGATTTCGTTGTCCGCCGCGGCGCGCACGGCGGCGTAGCGGGCCGTCAGCTGCTCGGGAGTGGTCGGATAGTCCAGATCGCCGCACAAGCGAGCCACGGCGCCGATATCGGCTTCCGTCATGAGCCGGATGAGGATGGCATCCATTTGTTCGTTCCCGAAGCAAAGCTCCATGCTAAGGGAATCCGCCAAATAAACCAAATGTCATTCCGCGTGATCAGCCAAGCCCGCTTCGCCCCTGGGCAGGCTGGCATGTCGTCAGCGGTCTTTGTCCAGACGGCGGAGTTCGATCAGCTTCGCGTACTTGATATAGCTGTTGAAGCAGCCGATCGAGATGTGCACCAGGCCGGGCAGTCCATCCAGAAAGCCGCGGCGGACGAAGTAGAACTTGAAAAAGCGCAGCAGCGGGCTGAACAGCAGCTTGCCGGCGCCGACCTTCTTGCCGCGCGCATGTAGTTGCTCCGCTTGCAGCGAGGTGTAGCGGTTCTGCTTGGACAAGTAGAGCGCGATGTCTTCGCCTGATTCGTGCATCAGGTCGCCGGCCAGCTTTTCCACAGGACCGTCGCAGATCACGTACTCGTGCACCGCGTCGTCAGACCAGCGCGCGCGGTGGCGGTCGAACAGGCGCAGCGACCAGTCCGGGTAGCCTTCGCCGTGTTTCAGGAAACGGCCCATGAAACGGTTGCAGCGCGGGAAGCGGTAGGCGGCCGCCTGTGGATTTTCCCGTATCTTGTTGATAGACAAGGACAATTCTTCAGAAAGGTATTCATCCGCATCCAGGCACAGCACCCAGTCGTGGCTGGCCTGGCTGACCGCGAATTGCTTCTGCGGACCGAATCCCAGCCATTCCTGGTGGATAACTTTCGCCTTATAGGCTGAGGCTATTGCCAATGTGCTATCGCTGCTGCCGGAATCCACAACCACGATCTCGTCGGCGAAGCTCAAGCTCTGCAGACATTGCTCAAGCTGTTTGCCTGCGTTTTTGGTGATAAGCACCGCGCTGATTGCGACTCGCATCTTTTCATGTTTTCCCATTTATAAAATGAAGAAACTGGTAGAAGACGGCTTCTTCATGTGGATAAGTGCATTTATCCTTTTGTTTTCAAATGTTTGGAAGTCGTGCAAAGCTGTTGTCAGGGCTACCGTCAATCGGGTGAGCAGTTGTG
This sequence comes from Chromobacterium violaceum ATCC 12472, assembly GCF_000007705.1. Taxonomy (NCBI): domain Bacteria; kingdom Pseudomonadati; phylum Pseudomonadota; class Betaproteobacteria; order Neisseriales; family Chromobacteriaceae; genus Chromobacterium; species Chromobacterium violaceum. Next base: position 236,741 of record NC_005085.1, on the reverse strand, counting down.
GATAACTTTTACGTTTTCTGCAGACTCATGGTTGTCCACAGTTGTTGATCCAGTTTTGCCGACTTGCTTGTGCAAGACTTTTTTTGCGTGCAGCTTGTCTCGTCTCAGCGGTTTTTCATTAGCGCAACTATAAAATGATGAAACTGCTGAAGGTAGCCTTTTGATGTGGACAATTACGAAAAAGCCCTTTGCTTCATAGGTTTGTCCTGTTGATAGGCATTGGATTATTGCATTGCGCAATGGTTGGGTGAATTGTGGATAAATCCAGCCGAACTTATTCACAGCTGTTTATCCACATCCGGTCACGAGGGATTTTACTTGGTTAACCACAGCCCCGCTCGGGTACAATGCGCGCCATGATGAATGTGCTGATCGTGCGCACCTCGTCGATGGGCGACCTTATCCACACCTGGCCGGCCATTACCGAGCTGAAGACGCATTACCCGAATATCCGCTTGAGCTGGTTGACCGAGGAAAGCTTCGCCGACATCGCCCGCCTGCATCCGCAGGTGGACGAGGTGCTGACCTTGAGCTGGCGCAGCTGGCGCCGCCGCTTGTGGCAGCCGTCCGCCTGGCGCGAATTGAAGGCCTTGAAGCAAAAACTGCGCGACGCCCGCTTCGACCTGGTGCTCGACAGCCAGGGTCTGATCAAGAGCGCGATCCCCGCCCGCTGGGCCGGCGCCCCTTTGGCTGGCCTGGGTTGGGGCAGTGCCCGCGAGGCGCTGGCCAGCCTGTTTTACGACAAGAAGCACAAGGTTTCGCGCAAGCTGTCGGCGATAGACCGCAACCGGCTGCTGTTCGGCCTCAGCTTCGGCTACGCGCCGGACGGTCCGCCGCAGTTCGGCATCCGCCGCGGCGAGCGGCCGGGCTGGATGCTCAGCGGCCGCTACGCAGTGCTGCTGCACGCCACCAGCCGCGCGTCCAAGGAATGGCCGGAAGCGCGCTGGGTGGAGCTGGGCACCAGGTTATCCACTCAGCACGACATGGTGACGGTGCTGCCCTGGGGCAACGACAAGGAAAAGGCGCGCGCGCAAAGGCTGGCCGCCAGGCTGCCGGCCGCCGTGGTGGCGCCCAAGATGAGCCTGGTAGAGGCCGCCGGTCTGCTGGGCAACGCCAGCGCCGTCGTCGGAGTCGACACCGGCCTCGTCCATCTGGCCAATGCCCTGAACGTGCCGGTGGCGGCCATCTATACCGATACCGATCCGCAGCAGACCGGCGTGGTGGAAACGCCGTGGGCGACCAATCTGGGCAATATCGGCCAGTGTCCGACCGTGGACGAGGCGCTGGCGGCGTTGCAAACGAGGCTGGATTGGCCATGAGCTGGCAGCTGGCGCTGTACAACGGCCTGTGGCGCGCGTTGACGCCGCTGGTGCGGCGCTATCTGAAGAAGCGGGCGCGCAAGGCGCCGGCCTATCTGGAGCATTGGGACGAGCGCTTCGGCCAGGCCCTGTCGCCCAGCGCGACCGGCGCGATCTGGATCCACGCGGTGTCGGTCGGCGAAACGCGCGCCGCCCAGCCCTTGGTGGCGGCGATACGCCGCGAATGGCCGGACGCGCCGCTGCTGCTGACCCAGATGACGCCGACCGGCCGCGCCACCGCCGAGCAGCTGTACCCGGATGCCGAGGTCCGCTACCTGCCCTACGATTATCCGCAGGCCGCCGCCGATTTTCTGCGCGCCTACCGGCCGCGCTGCGGCGTGCTGATGGAAACCGAAATCTGGCCCAACCTGATCCACGCGGCCGCGGCGCAGCGGATTCCGTTGCTGCTGGCCAATGCCAGATTGTCTGAAAAATCGCTGAACGGTTATCGCAAGATTGCCGGCCTGATTTCTCCGGCAATCGCTAAATTGACCGCCGTTGCCGCGCAAACGGCTGAAGATGCCGATCGTTTGCGGCAGTTAGGTGCTCGGAGTGTCTCTGTTTGCGGCAGCAGCAAATATGATATCGAGGTGCCGGAAGCGCAACGTCATCTGGCCGCCGATTTCCGCGCCATGGCCGGCGGGCGGCGCGCGCTGCTGTGCGCCAGCACCCGCGACGGCGAAGAAGCGCTGATCCTGGACGCCTGGCTGGCCGCCGGCGCCGCCGTCGGCGACACCCTGCTGGTGCTGGTGCCGCGCCATCCGGAACGCTGGGACGAGGTGGAAAAGCTGGCAGCCGAACGCGGCTTGAAATCGCAGCGCCGCAGCGGCGGCGCCGCCATCGCCGCCGACACCCGGGTATGGCTGGGCGACAGCATGGGCGAGATGTTCGGCTACCTTGGGGCCTGCGACGTCGCCTTCATCGGCGGCAGCCTGCTGCCTTACGGTTGCCACAACCTGATCGAGCCGGCCCAGGTGGGCGTGCCGGCGCTGTTCGGTCCGTCGGTGTTCAATTTCCAGCAGGCCGCCGCCGATTCGCTGGCGGCCGGCGCGGGCCGCCAGGTGGGAGACGCGGCCGCGCTGGTGTCGACGGCTTTGTCTCTGATGGACGATCCGGCCGCCGGCGAGGCGATGCGCCAGGGCGCCGTGCGTTTCCGCGACGCCCACCGCGGCGCCAGCGAGAGAATGCTGGCGCTGATCCGCGAAGCGATGTCCGCAGGAAGCGAAAAATGAAAAAACCGCCCTTTCGGGCGGTTTTTTCATGGTTTGCGGGCGCAGAACCGGCCGGAGCGGCCTATTGGCCCAGCCACTTGGCGGACAGCCTGGCGAAGCCGCCGTCCTGCAGCCGCTGGCTCAGCCATTGGTCGACCCAGGCTTTCCAGCGCCAGTCGTTGGGCAACAGGTAGGCTTTCTGCGAGAAGTCGAACGGTTTGTCCGGGTGGATCGCGCACAGCTCCGGATGCAGTTTCTGCTGGTAGCGGGTTTCCACCGCGTCGGTCACCATGGCGTCGGCTTTTCCATCGATGATCTGCTGGAAAATTCGCGTATTGTCGGGGAAAACCGTCAAACTGGCATTGGGCAGGCGCTGACGGGCGAAACGCTCGTTGGTGCCGCCGGGGTTGACCGCCAGCCGCGTTTGCTTGCTGTTCAGCTGTTCCAGCGTCTGGAAGCGGGCCGCGTTCTCGCAGCGGGCGATCGGCGTCTTGCCGTCGTTCAGGTAGGCGGCGGAATACAACGCCTGCTTCTGGCGCTCCAGGCTGACGGATATGCCGCTCATCGCGATGTCGAACTTGCCGTCGCGCTGGTCGCGCATCAGCGTCGGCCAACTGGTGGGCACCAGCTGCAGCTTCACGCCCAGCGCGCGCGCCAGGTCCTCGGCCATGTCGATGTCCAGGCCGCGGTATTGCCCGCTGGCGGCGTCGCGGCCGCTGAACGGCAGGTAGTCGCCGGTGGTGCCGACGCGCAGTTCGCCGCGGGCGAGGATGTCGTCCAGCCGGTCGGCCTGGGCGGCCGGACTCAGCAGCAGCGCCGCCAGGCAGGCGGCGGCGATCCGGCGGCCGCTCATCGGCCGTTTTCCTGCGGGTTCAGCGCAAAGGCGAACAGGTCGCGGCGGTAGGTTTCCACCACCAGGCTGAACGGCGTGTTGCCGTCCTTGTACAGCACCGCGCGGTGCTGCAGCACCTGTTCCGGGATGTCCAGGCCGCGCCCGGCGTCCGCGGTGGGCAGCGGGCGGGTTTCCCAGCCCTGCGGCAGCGGCGACCACAGCAGTTTGGCGCTTTCGGTGCGGCGGGTGAAATTCAGCGCCTTGACCGCGGTGCCGAACGGCGTGTCGCTGGTGTCCAGCAGGCGGTTCATCTCGACGGTCAGCCGCGAGGGCACGTACCAGTTGTCGGCTTCCGACAGCACGCGGTCGCCGCAGGCCAGCTGCACGCGGCGGTAGCCTATCGGCTCGTCGGCGCCCACCCGCAGTTGCTGGCGGATTTCGGCGTCGGCGGGCTTGCGGGTGGCGGTGTCGCGCAACGCGCGGATGCGGGCTTCGGGGGCCAGCTTGTGGTCGCCGCACCATTGCTGCAGCGTGCGGGTGGCGCTGGGATTGCTCAGCAGCGTCGCGTTCAGCGTCTGCAGCAGCGCCTGCGCCTTGACGCGGGTGGCAGCGCCATCCTGCCAGCCCGGGTAGGACCAGGCGTCGGCGTGGGCCTGGCCGCCCAGCAGCAGCGCGGCGGGCAGCATCCAGGCCGACAACCGTCGGCGCAGTCGGGTGGAGTCGGAGACAGTCGGGACGAGATGCTTCATCGATTTTCACCAAAAGTAGAATAAACACACTAATGAGGGCGATAGTAAACGCAAAGTTCAATACTAGGCGGCGGATTTCCGCTAAGTTGAAAACAGGGTCGACCGCACTGGGCGGGCCGGCCCGTTTCCGCCTTTCCGAGTCTGCCCTGCGAGGAGCCGCCATGGCTAAAGATTTTTCTCCCTTGCCCACCCTGACTCTGCCGCGCACCACCGACCTGGTGAGACTGGACCAGCGCCCCCACCCGCCGATAGACATGGACAGCCCGGCCTTGAGCGTGATGACCGATCTGAGGCTGGTCAACCCGATAGGCATACGCGCCGACGCCGATTTGCGCGAAGCCCACCAGCGCATGGTCAGCCACGGCATCCGCCTGCTGTTCGTCCACGACGACGACGGCAGCCTGCTCGGCCTCGTCACCGCGGTCGACCTGCTGGGCGAGCGGCCCATCCAGTGCATGAAGGAGCATGGCAAGCATCACGCCGACATCCAGATCGCCGATGTGATGACGCCCCGCAGCCGGCTGGATGCGCTGAACCTGGCCGACGTGGCCGCCGCCAGCGTCGGCCAGCTGATCGCCACCATGCGGCATCTGGGCCGCCAGCACGCACTGGTGGTGGAAGTGAATGCCTTCAACGGCCACCATGAGCTGTGCGGCTTGTTCTCCACCTCGCACATGGCGCGGCTGCTGGGACGGCCGCTGTCCTTCATCCGCGTGCCGCAGGCGCTGTCGGAAATCCAGTACTCGCTGCTGCACGCCGGCTGATTACTCGCGAAGACGGCAAGAATCGGGTCGCCGCCGGACGCGCGCCGCCATAGACTTCGGACATCGCAATGATTCGAAGGAGAGCGGCATGGCCTGGCAAGTGGAAACCCTGGACCCGGCTTTCGTCGAGCGGGCGCGGCGCGAAGGCGTCGACGCGCTCGGCCAGCCGGTATGCCGGCGGGCGGCCGCAGGCGGCGAACCGTTCCGCGACGCGCTGCGCCGCGCCCGGCCGGGCGAAGCGCTGATCCTGGCGAGCTACAGCCCGTTCCGCCAAGCCGGCCCCTACCGCGAGTACGGACCGGTTTTCCTGGCCGCGGAGCCGCAGTCGGCGGCTTTGCCCGGGCTGTCGGCGCTGCTGCGCCGCGCCGGCGAAGACGCCTACCTCGGCGAGGGCGTGGCGCTGCGCGCCTATGACAGCGGGCAAGCGATGCTGGAAGCGGTTTTGCTGCCGACGCGAGAGGCGGAGGCGATGCTGGCGCGCTGGGCGGCGCGGCCGGAAATCGCGTTCGCGATGCTGCGTTTTCCCGCGCACGGCTGCTATGCGCTGCGGCTGAACCGGAGCCAATGACATGGAAGCCATGCTGTCCGCCGATGCCGAGGCCGGCCGCGACTACGCCCGCGTCCGCGACGCGATCCGCTACCTGGTCGCCCATGCCGGCGAGCAGCCGCAGCTGGCCGAGGTGGCCGCCGCGCTCTGCCTGTCGGAATCGCGGCTGCAGCGGTTGTTCAGCCGCTGGGCCGGCGTCAGCCCCAAGCGCTTCATCCAGCAGCTGACCTGCGAGGCGGCCAAGGCGCGGCTGGCGGCCGGCGCGCCGGTGCTGCCCTTGTCGCACGAGCTGGGCCTGTCCGGCGGCGGCCGGCTGCACGATCTGTTCGTCACGCTGGAGGCGATGACGCCCGGCGAATACCAGCAGGGCGGCGCCGGGCTGGACATCGCCTGGAGCGTCGAATCCACCCGCTTCGGCCCGGTCTTGCTGGCGCAGACCGCGCGCGGCGTGTGCGCGCTGCAGTTCTTGTCCGGAGACGGCGAGGCCGAAGCCTGGCTGCGCGCGCAATGGCCGCGCGCCGCGCTGCGCCATGTACCCGGCCAGGGAGGCGCGCTGTGCCGCCGGCTGTTCGATCCGCTGGCCGAGGCGGACGGCCCGCCGCTGGCGCTCCGGGTGCAGGGCAGCAATTTCCAGATCCAGGTGTGGCGGGCCTTGTTGACCGTGCCCTACGGCGGTTTGATCGGCTATGGCCAGCTGGCGGAAAAGATCGGGCGGCCGGGCGCCGCGCGCGCGGTGGGCAACGCGGTGGGCGCCAATCCGGTGGCCTGGCTGATTCCCTGCCACCGGGTGATCCGCGCCGAGGGCGCGGTGGGCGGCTACCGCTGGGGCGAGGAACGCAAGCTGGACCTGATCGGCTGGGAGAGCGCGCGGCTGAGCCGCGAGGAAGCGACGGCGTGAGCGGGCAGAAGCGGGAGTTCGCCTGGCTTGCGCTGCTGGCGGCGCTGTGGGGCGGATCTTTCCTGTTCATGCGCGTCGCCGCGCCGGCTTTCGGGCCGCTGCCGCTGATCGCGCTGCGGGTGGGCCTGGCCGCCTGTCTGCTGCTGCCCTTGCTGTTGTGGCGCGGCTTGTGGCCGCTGTGGCGCGATAACTGGCTGCCGGTGGCCGCGGTCGGCGTGTTTTTCACCGCGTTTCCATTCAGCCTGATCGCCTGGGCGCAGCTATCCTTGCCGGCCGGCATGGCCTCGGTGCTGAACGCCACCACGCCGCTGATGACCGCGCTGTGGGCGTGGCCGCTGGCCGGCGAGCGGCTGTCGCCGCGGCGGATGGCCGGGCTGGGCCTAGGCTTGGCCGGCGTGTTGGCGCTGCTGGCCGGACACGGCGCGCGTTTCGAGGTCCGTTCGCTGGCGCCGGTGCTGGCGATGCTGGGCGCCACCGCCAGCTACGGCTGGGCCGGGCACATGGCCAGGCGCTGGCTGCCCGGCATGCCGCCCCTGGTGACCGCTTGCGGCGGATTGGCCAGCGGCGCGCTGCTGATGCTGCCGCTGGCATGGCTAAGCTGGCCGGCGCTCCCGCCGCCGCCGCAGGCCTGGACCGCCTTGCTGCTGCTGGCGGCGTTTTGCACCGCGTTGGCCTATCTGATTTTCTACCGCCTGATCAACCGCCTGGGCGCCACCCGCGCCAGCGGCGTCACTTACCTGGTGCCGGTGTTCGGCGTGCTGTGGGGCGCGCTGTTTCTCGGCGAGGCCATCGGCGCCGGGATGGTGCTGGGCGCGGCGCTGATCCTGGCCGGGGTATTGGCGCTCAACGCGCGGCGTTAGGCGGACAGGCGGCTCAATTCGCGGAAGAACAGCCGGCTGAGCGTTTCCAGCTCGGGATCGCCGTCGCGGCCGGCATGCCGGTACAGCGCCAGCGGCACCGGCGGCAAGGCGGGCAGGCAGCCCGGCGGCAACGGCCGCAGCGCGTCGTTGGCGACGTCGGGGAGCAAGGCGCCGACGCCGAGCCCCGCTTCCAGCGCGGCCTGCACCGCCAGCAGGCTAGAGCTCTCGAATACCACCCGGTGGCGGCGGCCGGCCAATTGCAGCGCCTGCAGCATCGCGTCGCGCCAGCTGCATGGCGCGGCGAACAGCACCAGCGGCAGCTCGTCCTCGTCGGGACAGACGCCGCCGGCCGCCAGCCACGGCAGCGCGCATTCCATCGACCAGGCCGGCGCCTGCTCCAGCCCGCACAGGCGCGGGTTGGCGATCAGCAGATCCAGTTCCCCGCGGCGGTAGGCGGCGCTGAGTTCCCTTCCCGGCGCGACTCTGGCTTCCAGTTTCAGGCCTGGACGGGCGGCGGCGAAATCGGCCAGCACGCGGGGCAGGTGGCGGCTGACCACGTCTTCTATCAGCCCGACCCGGCAGGAGCGCGCGGCGGCGGCCGGCGCGCCCGGCAGCATCTGTTCCGCCAGGCAGACGATGCGCTCGGCGTAGGGCAGCAGCGCCTGGCCGGCCGGCGTCAGCGTCACGCCGCGGGTGGAGCGTTGCAGCAAGGTCTGGCCGCAGTGCCGCTCCAGCTTGCGCAGCTGCAGGCTCAAGGCCGGCTGGCTATGGCCCAGTTCGGCGGCGGCGCGGTTGATGCTGCCGTGGCGGGCCACGGCGGCCAGCGCGCGCAGCAGCCCGGTGTCGATGTCGCCGGTCATATCGTTTTCTTATAACAGTGCTCTGTTTTTCCAGTCTACCTATAACGGCAGCGAATGTTTAGCATCGGACTGTCGATATCGATTGCTGCCGGGAGAAGGACATGTTTTTCGCCGCACTATTGCTGGCCGTGGCGGGTTCCGTCGTTTACCACTTGTCGATCAAGCAGATGCCGCAGGCGCTGAACCCCTTTTTTTCGCTGGCGGTCAGCTACGGCCTGGCGATGCTGCTGTGCCTGGCGGGCATGTGGTGGCTGCCGGCGGGGCAGCGCGGCATGTCGGCGCTGAACTGGAGCAGCCTGGGCGTGGCCTTGGGGATATTGGGCATCGAGATGGGCTTCCTGCTGGCCTACCGCGCCGGCTGGAACCTGGGCTACGCGGCGCTCAGCTCCAATGTGCTGAGCACCGCGCTGCTGCTGCCGCTTGGCTACTGGCTGTTCCGCGAACAGGTGTCGCCGGCCAGGCTGGCCGGCCTGGGGCTCAGCCTGGCCGGGCTGTGGATGATGCTGCGCTTTCGCTGAGCGGCAGGCGGATGGCCACCTTGAAGCCGCCGTCCTCGTCGGTGAGCTCCAGCGCGCCGCCGTGCTGCTTGGCAACCCGGGAGACGATGGCGAGGCCGAGGCCGCTGCCGCCGTCGGTGCCGCGGTGTTCGGCCAGCCGTTCGAACGGCGCCAGCGCGGTTTCGCGCAGCGCGGCCGGGATGCCGTCGCCGTGGTCGATCACGCTGAGCGCGGCTTCGCCGGCGGCTTTCTCCAGCCTGACGATCACCGGCGGGCGGCCGTAGCGGCGCGCGTTCTCCAACAGATTGCTCAGCAGCCGCTCCAGCGCCAGCGCATCGGCCTTGAGCTCGATTTCGTCGCGGATGTCCAGGCGCACGTCCATGTCCTCGCGCCGGAAGCGCGCGACCACGCTGGCGGCCAGGTCGGCCAGCGCCACTGGCTCCAGCCGGCTGGTTTCCTCGGCGCGGGCAAAGTCGATGAACTGGCGGACGATGCGCGACAACTCGTCGATGTCGGACAGCATGTCGTGCTGGTCGGTGCTGGCTTCCTGCATCTCCAGCGTCAGCTTCAGCCGGGTCAGCGGCGTGCGCAGGTCGTGCGACAGCCCGGCCAGCATCAGCCGCCGCTCGCGCGCGGCGTTGTCCAGCGCCTGGGCCATGCCGTTGAAGTTGTGCGCCAGGAGCTGCATCTCGCGCGGGCCGGTTTCCGGAATCGCCTGCGGCATCGAGCCGCCCGCCAGTTGGCGGCTGGCCTGCACCACCTGGCTGATCGGCCGCGTGATGCGCCAGGCCATCAGCGAGGCCAGCAGCGTGGCGAACAGCGCCGCCAGCAGGGACGCCTGCAGCATCGGGCTGATCATGCGGTCGCGGTAGCGGCCGAAGGGAATCACCAGCCAGTACGGCTGATCCAGCACATGGACGTGCACCCACAGCTCGCTGTGGTCGACCCGGCGCGCGTAATGGGCCTGCACCGGCTCGTTCAGGTCGTGCGACAGCCTTTGCGCCAGCATCGCGCCTATCTTGGGCAGATCCTCGCTGAACTGCTGGCCGCGGTCGGCGTTGAACGGCAGCAGGCTGGGCAGGCCGGGACGGTTGTAGTTGTCGAGGAAGGCCTGCCGCTCCTCGTCGACCATGCCGGTCATCGAGTCCTCGAGGAAGGACAAGGTATCCAGCACCTGGATGTACAGCTGCCGCTCCAGCAGTTTGTGGCGCTCGTTGTTGGCCAGCCAGATGGTGAACAGCTGGGTGGTGATCACCACGGTGACCACTAGCAGCGCCAACCGGAAAAACAGGGAACCCAGCAGCTTGCGTAACAAGGCTTACTCCCTAGGCGAGCCGTCCGGCACGAACACGTAGCCGTAGCCCCAAACCGTCTGGATGTAGCGCAGCTGGCTGTCGCTGTCGCCGCTTTCCAGCGCCTTACGCAGGCGGGAGATGTGCACGTCGATGCTGCGGTCCAGCGATTCGCCGTTGCCCTTGCCCAGCGCCAGCTCCATCAGCTGCTCGCGGGTCAGCGGGCGGCGCGGATGGCTGACCAGCACCGACAGCACCGCGAATTCGGCGCTGGTCAGCGAGACCGGCTGGCCGGCGCGGCGCAGCTCGCGCTGGCCGAGATTGAGCACGAACTCGCCGAATTCCACCACGTCGTCGGCGTTGTGCAGCGCGGCCAGCGCCGGCGTGGCGTGGTGGCGGCGCAGCACCGACTGGATGCGGGCGGTCAGCTCGCGCGGGTTGAAGGGCTTGGGCAGGTAGTCGTCGGCGCCCATTTCCAGGCCCAGGATGCGGTCGATGTCCTCGCCGCGCGCGGTCAGCATGATTACCGGCAGGGTCTCGCCCTGGGCGCGCAGCCGGCGCACCACCGCCAGGCCGTCTTCGCCGGGCATCATCACGTCCAGCACGATCAGATCGGGACGGTTGCGCGCCAGCTTGCGGTCCAGGTCCTTGGGATCGGGCAGCGTTTCCACGATGTAACCCTGCTGGGTCAGGTAGCGGGTCAGCAGTTCGCGCAGCTTAGCGTCGTCGTCGACGACCAGGATTTTATTGTGTTCCATATGCTGTTCCTTAGTGTTCCGGCTGCCAGCTTAGCGCGGCATGGCATGCGCTGGGGCGCCTTGTTTTTACAGATGTTAAGCCGCCACGTCGCGATACAGTCGTTAACAATTGTGAGCTCCCCATTGACGTCCGCGCAAACGCTTGCGCTTAAGCTGGAACAAATGGCCGGCGCCGAAGTCGTTTCAAGTGGAAAATATGCAATATTTTCATGACGCTGGCCGAATCCGCCCCTGCCGGTCTACGGCCCCCTCCGCCGCCGATCCGCGTTCAATACCTTGCCACGCCTGCGTTTTGCCCTCCCGAGCGGCGATGGCAGCGTGGCCGACAGACAGGATAGAATGTCGACATGAAGCGATATCTGATCATGCTGGCGCTGGGCGGCCTGCTGGCGCAGCAGGCCGCGCTGGCTCAGCCCTTCCCCGGCCCGGGGCCCGGCAGGCATGCCGAGCACCGGCCGTCGGCGCGCGCCTGCGGCGACGATCAGCCATGCCCGGACAAGCGCCGCTTGCGCAATCTGCGCCAGCGCGAGGCCGCGCGCAACGGCGACATCGGCTTCGATCCGGTCCAGCATCAATCCAGCCGGCTGCTGCCTCCGCCGGATGGCCACGTCAAGTCGATACCCAGCAGGCCCAATTTTTGGCAGGATAAACGCCGGCAAGAGCAGATGCAAAACCAATCCGATTGATTCCGTCCGCTCGGGAAAGGACAGGACGATGAGGCAAGGGGGGACGCGCGGCCCAGGCGCGGCGGGTAGGGCTGGAATCGGCCTGTTGCTGTGCGGTTTGTTGGCCTTTCCGCTTGCCGGATGGGCGGCGAAGGACGAGTGCGCCGGGGCCGTCGCCCCGCAACGATGCCAGGCGCACCTGCAGGGCCTGCGTAGTTGCCTGGATCTGCCCGAGGCCGGCCGCCGCGGCTGCCTCGCCTATTACACCCCGCCTCTGGGCTGCCAGCGGCAGCGCGACGCCAGGCGCTGCGAAGCGCTGATGGCGGCGCAATCGTCGTGCGAAGGCATGCTGGGCGCGCAGCGCCGCGCCTGCGTGGACGAGAGGCTGCCGCCGGCGGCCTGCTCCGCGCGCGGCGGGCAGCCCTGCGCGGCGGACGACGCGGCTTGCGCCGCGGGCCGCCGCCACGGTTGCAGACGCCCTGCGCCGCCGCTGGACGAGTAGCCGGGAGATCAGGGCTGCAGGATGATGGAGCCGGTAGTGCGTCGCGCCTCGAGGTCGCGGTGCGCCTGCGCCGCTTCCGCCAATGGATAGCGGTGAGACGGCGAAAGCTTGATCGTGCCGTCCCGCAGCCGGCTGAACAGCGCCGCCGACGAAGCTTCCAGATCGGTCCGGGAGGCGATGTAGTCGCCCAGTTTGGGACGGGTCAGGAACAGCGAGCCGCGCTTGGTCAATTCCAGCGGCGACAGCGCCGGCACCGGGCCGGAAGCGTTGCCGAAGGTGATCATCATTCCCCTCGGCGCCAGGCTGTCCAGCGACGATTCGAAAGTATCCTTGCCCACCGAATCGAACACCACCGGCACGCCCCTGCCACCGGTGATTTCCCTCACCCGTGCCGCCACGTCTTCCTCGCGGTACAGGATCACGTGGGCGGCGCCCAGGCTGCGCGCGATCTCGGCCTTGGCCTGCGAGCCCACGGTGGCGATCACCTGGACGCCCATCGCCGACAGCCATTGCAGCGCGATCTGGCCGACGCCGCCGGCGGCGGCGTGCCACAACACGGTCTGGCCCGGCTGAACGGGAAACGTGCGCTGAACCAGGTATTCGACAGTCATCCCCTGCAGCATCGCGCAGGCGGCGGTCTCGTCGGCGATGCCGTCGGGCAGCTTGACCAGGTGTTCGGCGGCGATCAGCCGCTCGGTCGAATAGGCGCCCAGCGGGCCGCCGGCGTAGGCGACGCGGTCGCCGGGCCTGAGGCCGGCCACGCCCTCGCCCACCGCTTCCACCACGCCGGCCGCCTCGCTGCCCAGGCCGCTGGGCAGCGGCGTCGGATACAGGCCGCTGCGCTGATAGGTGTCGATGAAATTGACGCCGATCGCAGTGTGGCGCACCCGCGCCTGGCCGGGTCCGGGCTGACCGACCTCCGCGCTCTGCAGGCGCAGCACTTCCGGGCCGCCGGTTTCGGCGAAAACGATAGCTTGGCTCATGGCGTTTCCTTTGCGAGTGGATGGCATAGTCTGCGCCCGCTCGCGCGGGGCCCGCAAGCGCGGGCGGCTGGACAGGCCGTCAAGCGCGGCTGGACAGTTGCCGGCGCGCCCAGGCGACCACCTCCGGCAATACCTTGGGCCAGTTGTTCAGCCGGTGGTCGTCGCCGTTGAATACAGTCTGCCGGCTGTGGCGGTAATGGACGGCCGCCTCGCGCCAGTCCAGCGTCTCGTCGCGGCTGCCCAGCAGCAGCCAGTAGCGGCCGGCGGCCGGCGCCGCCGTCCTTTGTTCCTGCAGCGCCCGCAGATCGTCGTCTCCCAGCGTGTAGACCTCGCCGGTGTAAGGGTTGGTCTGTTCGCCGCGGAAGCGTTCCAGGTCCCGGTCCGGCCGCACCGCCGGATTGATCAGCGCCGCGGGGCGGTCGTGCCGTTCCGCCAGCAGGGTGGCGTAGAAACCGCCCAGCGAGCTGCCGATCAACAGCGTGTCGGCCGGCAGGCCGGCGATGAGTTCGTCGGCCTGCCGGGCCGCTTCGGCGGGATGGGGCGAAAGCCGCGGGCAGTGCAGGACGATGTCGGGCGCGTGCTGGCGCAGCCAGGATGCGGTTTCGCCCGCTTTCAACGATTGCGGGCCGGAATTGAAGCCGTGCAGATAGACGATGTGCATGATGGAAGCCGGTATGAAAGTGTCTCGATGGTACGACGCCGGCCGGCGTTTGTCTTTGCCGCAAGTGCTTCATTTCCTTGTAAATCTCGAGTAAAAGCTTGCAACCCGCGACGCCTGGCCATTGTCATGTCCGTGGGTGCGATGCTCAAATAGCCGCAAAATCCAATTACAAGAGGAGAACCATCATGACCACCCTTCCGGCAGGAGGCCCGACCGTGGCCCCGCATTCGCTGGAAAGCCTGATCGTCGCCTGCGGCTACCTGCAGCACAGCGCGCTGCTGTTCGCCCAGGACATCAACGACGACCTGGCATTGATCCGGTCCGGCTTCTGCCCGCGCCACCAGGTGCAGCTGGACGCGCTGGGCGACATGCGGGTCAGCCAGGAGGTGCGCGAGGAGGTGGACGCCTTGCTGCAGGACAGCCATACCCTGCGTTTCGCGCTGCATGAGATGCTGATGCAGTTCGGTCCCTCCGTCTGCAACGATTCGCTGGCGCGCATCATTCTGCAGGGCGTGCGCAGCCTGGGCGACTGGCACCAGGTGTGCCGCTCGCTGGCCGATCTGGGACGCGGCCCGGTGCGGGCGGCCGCCTGATCGCGGTTTCGCGCCCGCTTGGCGCGGGCGCGTCGCGGTTCCGCATAATAATAAATTGCTTGCAATTAAATAGTGCACTATTTATTATGCGGCCATGGAACAAGAAAACACGTGCCCGCCGCAGGACGCGCTTTTGCGGCTGGACCAGCAACTCTGCTTCGCGCTGTATTCCGCCTCGCTGGCGATGAACAAGACGTACCGCGACAGCCTGAAGCCGCTGGGCGTCACCTATCCGCAATATCTGGTGCTGCTGGTGCTGTGGGAACAGGACGAGCGCTCGGTGTCGGACATCGGCGAGCGGCTGTACCTCGACTCGGCGACGCTGACGCCGCTGCTGAAGCGGATGGAAGCCGCCGGCTGGCTGGAGCGCAGCCGGCTGTCCAGCGACGAGCGGGTGGTGATTGTGCGGCTGACCGAGGCCGGACGCGCCCTGCGCGCGCAGGCCGAAGGCATTCCGCTGCAATTGTTGTGCCGGAGCGGAATGCAACTGGACGATATCGCCGGATTGAGGCAGTCGCTGTGCGATCTGCGCGACCGGCTGCTGCAATGAACCCGTCAGGGTTTTGATAGTTAGATAGTGCACTATTAAATAGCTCATTATTTTAATCGCAACGGCGTCAAGCCAAGGAGAGCCAGATGAACCCTCTGCAAAAAGTACTGTATACCGCCGAAGCCACCGCCACCGGGGGCCGCGACGGCCGGGCCGAATCCAGCGACGGCGCGCTGCAGGTGAAGTTGAGCACCCCGCGCGAGCTGGGCGGCCTGGGCGGCGACGGCACCAATCCGGAGCAGCTGTTCGCGGCCGGCTATTCCGCCTGCTTCATCGGCGCGTTGAAGGTGGCCGCCCAGCAGGCCGGCGTGCGGCTGCCGGCCGAGGTGTCGGTAACCGGCAAGGTGTCGATCGGGCCGATCGCCCACGGCTTCGGCATCGCGGCCAAGCTGGCGGTATCGCTGCCCGGGCTGGAGCGCGACGCCGGCCTGAGGCTGATCGAGGCCGCGCACGGCATCTGCCCGTATTCCAACGCCACGCGCGGCAATATCGAAGTGGAGCTGACGTTGGCGTAATCGGGCGTACGAATGTAAACGCGCCGCCGGAGCTGGGTCCGGCGGCGCGTTTTTCATGTCGGCGGCGAGGCCTAATCCACGATTTCGGAATGGCGGCTGGGCGATTGCTTGTTGCCGTACATCTTGCGGTCGGCCACCGCCAGCAGCTCGTCTATCAGCAGGCCGTCTTCCGGGTAGTAGGCGATGCCGATGCTGACCCCGACCAGCACCCGGTGCTGATCGACCTGATACGGCATCTGTATCGCCTGCTTCAACCGCGCCGCCACCTTGTCGGCCTCGCGGTTGGACTCGATGTCCTCCATCAGGATCACGAACTCGTCGCCGCCGATGCGGGCGACGGTGTCCTCGTTGCGGATCACGTCGCGGATGCGGGCGGCGATCAACTGCAGCACGCGGTCTCCGACCACGTGGCCATAGGTGTCGTTGACCGGCTTGAAACGGTCCAGGTCGAGGAACAGCAGGCCCAGCCGCTTGCCGCTGCGGTCCAGCCGTGTGATCGCGTGCTGCAGCCGGTCGTAGAACAGGTTGCGGTTGGCCAGTCCGGTCAGGCGATCGTGGTTGGCGAGGTGGAACAACTGGCTTTCGCGCTGGCGGCGGCTGTCGCTGCTGCGCACGAAGCTGAAGCCGGCCAGGCCTATGCCCAGGCCCAGCAGCAGCGACAGCAGCAGCCACACCGTCCATTCGAACAGGCCGATCTGCGCCCAACCCTGTTGCCAGCTCAGCGTCAGCCGCAGCGGCTGGCTGCCGCCGCCCAGCAGCTGGCTGGTTTCCAGCCGCGGGAACAGCAGTTTTTCCAGCGCGCTCGGGTGGGCGCCGCCCAGATGCAGCGCCTGGCCTTCCGTCGGCTGCGCGGGATCGTCGCGGTGGTGCAGGCGGACTTCCATGCCCGGCTGCAGCGCGATGTCGGTGGGCAGCAGCGAATCCGCCCGGACGAACAGCATCACGAAATGCTGCGGCAGCAGACCGATCAACTGGTCGTCCTGATGGTCGTCCATGCCGCGCAGCAGCGCGTAGCCGGGATCGCCTTGCGGCAGCAGCCGGAACTGGCGCGACAGCGTGGTGCGGCCGCTGTTGATGCTGTCCTGCAGCGCTTCGCGCAGCCGCGGCTGCTGCCAGGCGTCCCGGCCCGCCAGCTGGCGATTGGCCTGGGATTGCGGTTCGGCGAACATCAGCGGGAAATAGGCGTCTTGTTCCGGCAGGGGACCGGTTTCGCCGGCGAAGCCGCGCAGCCGGTAAGCGGCGCCGTAGTCGCGCTGCAGCGCGTGGTTGTAGCCGGCGACCTGGCCGGCGGGCACGCGTTCGATGTGGGCCAGCGTGGTGATTTGCGGATAGCGGCGCAGCAATTGCGCGACGAAGGGATGTTTCTGGCGGCTTTCGCTGTGGCGGTCGATGGCGCTGAAGGTGGCGTAGCTGTCTAGTATGGTCTCATTGGCGAGCAATCGCTGTTTCAGCTGTTCGGTCAGTTGCTGGAGCTGGCTGTTGAACTGCTGTTCGGCGCCCAGCAGCGAGCGGCTGGCGATGGACAGGGCGGCGAGCGCGCTCAGTATCAGCCATAGGACGAGGCACCCAGCATAGACCAGTCTTGCGTGCATGTTAAAACCATCGACATATATTCAGCAGTGAACGATTCTATAAGAACAGGTGCCTATTTTTTAGCAATAAATCGGGTAAAGCCGGTTTTAAGTAATAGTACGTAATCAATTGGATACGCTCAGCGCGGCGCGCAGCGCGTGAATCTGGCGGCGGCTGACCGGCAGCGGCGCCGGAATGTCGCGCAGTCTGACAATCCATTGTTCGTCGCCGTCGTTCTCCCCGCCGCGGCACAGTTCCTGCACCGCGTGGCGCATCACCAGGCAGTTGCGGTGGATGCGCAGCGCCGAATCGCCCAGACGCTGTTCCAGCGCCACCAGCGCGTCGTCCAGCAGGTATTCGCTGTCGGGGGTGACCAGGGTGACGTATTTGAGTTCGGCCTTCAGGTAGCGCGCGTCGGCGAAGGGCACGTTGAGCAGCCGGCCGCGCTGGCGCACGGTGAAGCTGGTCTGAGGCTGGCCCTGCCGGCGCGCCAGCGCGCGCCGCAGCGCCTGTTCCAGCCGTTCGCGCCGCACCGGCTTGAGCAGGTAGTCGGCGGCGTCCAGTTCGAACGCCTCCACCGCGAAGTGGTCGTGCGCGGTGCTGAACACCAGCGCCGGGGCCAGCGCCTGCTGGCGCAGCTGCCGGGCCAGCGAGATGCCGTCCAGGCCGGGCATGCTGATGTCCAGCAGCAGCACGTCGACCGGATGGCGCGCCAGCCAGTCCAGCGCCGCCTGGCCGTCGGCCAGGCAATCGACCTGCTCGACGCCGCAGTCGGCCAGCAGCTGGCGCAGCCGGTCGCAGGCCAGCGCCTCGTCGTCGACCACCAGCGCCCGCAGCGCGCTCAAAGCGCCCATTGCGGCTTGTCCATCTTGTCCACCAGCAGCCGCCAGGATTGCAGGATCTTCTGGAACTTGTTGTTGGTGGGCGCCGTGTCGCGCACCTTGCCCAGCAGTTCGTAGGCCCGGCGCATATGGCTTTCGTGCCAGCCGTTCTGGCTGACGTAGGCCAGCACCGCGTTGATCAGGTTGAGCATGATCTGCACGTTTTGCGGCATCTCGTCCAGCGCCTTGACGAAGCGTTCGATCGCCGCGTCGAACTGGCCCGACTGCGCTTCGCGCACCGCCTGGTTGTTCAGTTCCAGCACCGATTTGACGTTCTGCGCGATCAGCTGGCGGCCGGCTTGGCTCAGGCCGATTTCCTCGAACATGTCGCCGAAGTGCTCCAGCATGTCCTCGTCGTCGTGGTGGTTGCGCACCAGGTATTCCATCACCGCGTTGCCCTGGCCGTCCCGCCCCTGCTGGTAGCAGGCGCGCGCGTATTCCAGCTGCGACTCCTGGTCCAGCTTGGGCGCCAGCTGCTTGAAGCGCTCGCCGGCGGCTTCCAGCAGCTCGCGCGCCTTGTCGGCATTGCCGTTCTTGGCCTGCAGCTGGCTGTCCATCACTCCGGCCAGCCATTCGCCTTCCTCGTTGTAGCGGTAATCGTGCTTGAGGTTGGCCAGCGTGCGGACGGCGTTGCCGTTGTCGCCGCGCGCCAGCTGGACGCGCAGCAGCGCCGCGTAGTGGGTGGGGCTGCGGTGCCAGGTGTACTTGGCGATGTCCAGCGTCTGCTGGCAGGCGGCTTCGGCGGCGGCGAGGTCGTGGTTGAGCACCGCGACCTGGGCCAGCTGCTGCTGGCGGCGGAACACCACCGGCGACATGTCGGCGGCGGTCTGCAGCGTGTGCTGGGCGCGGCCGAGGTCGTGGTTGCCGCGGTAGAGCCGCGCCAGCCAGTCGTAGGCTTCCATCACCTGGTTGTTGTCGGCCAGCACCGCTTCGAACAGCAGCCGCGCCTCGTCGTGGGACTTCAGCCCGGCCAGCGACTTGGCCAGACCCATTTTGGCCCAGGTGGCGGGGCGCAGCCGCAACACCTGCATATAGGCGTCGCGCGCGGTGTCGAAATCGTTGATCTTCAGCGCCAGCGAGCCTTTCAGCCGCATGAAGTCGAGCGCGAATTCGCCGTTTTCCTCTATCTTGCGGCCGCAGGTTTCGATGGCGGACAGGTAGTCGTGGCGCAGGATGTTTTCATCCACCAGCCGGAAGGCCTCGCGCTTGCGCATCGCCCGCTCCAGCCGATCGCGCAGCACCTCGCCGGTGAACGGCTTGAGCAGGTAGTCGTCCGGCGCCAGCTCGGCGGCGGAAATCACCCGCTGGGCGCGCCGCTCGCCGGTGACGATCATGAACACGCAGGACTGCTTGAGCAGGTTGCGCTCCCGGATCTCTTCGAACAGGTAGAGCCCGTCGTAGCCGTTGCCCAGGTCGTAGTCGCACAGCACCACGTCGAACTCGTACTTGGCCATCTTGGCCAGCGCATCGCTGGCCTTGGACGCGTATTCGACGGTGTTGGCGCCGAACGACGACAGCGTCATCGCCAGCGCCCGCTGCATCTGCGGCAGGCTGTCTATGATCAGGAACAGCCGCTTGGCGTAGGGATTGTCGTAAGCCGCGCTGCGCGCCGGCGCGGCCTTCACGTGGTGGACCGGTTCCGGCGCCGCCGCCGGGGTGGGAGTGGTTTCGCTCATGACGCCTCGTCGGCTCGCTGTCCTGTGGTTGCGGATTGCAGTGTCGGCGGCGCGCGTTCCGGCTCAGGCCGGAGTCAGTTTCGCATAGCGCAGATCCAGCCATTTGACGCCGTGTTCGGCGAAATTGATCTGCAGCCGCACATCCTCCCCGTTGCCCTCGGCGTCTATCACCACGCCGATGCCGAACTTGGCGTGGCTGACCGCCTGGCCGATGGACAGGCCGTAGGCGTTTTCCGCCTGCCGGCGCGGCGCGGCGGCGGCGCGCCTCGCCTGTTGCGGCGCAACGGGTGCTTTCACTGTAGCAGACAGCGAATGGATCAGTTCGGCCGGGATCTCGTCGATGAAGCGCGACGGGATGGGGTAGCGGCTCTGGCCGTGCAGCATCCGGCTCTGCGCGCTGCTGAGGTACAGCCGCTTGCGGGCGCGGGTGATGGCCACGTACATCAGCCGGCGCTCTTCCTGCAGGCCCTTGCCGTCCATCACGCTGTTCTCGTGCGGGAACAGGCCTTCTTCCAGGCCGCTGACGAACACCGCGTCGAATTCCAGGCCCTTGGCCGCGTGCACCGTCATCAGCTGCAGCGCGTCGCTGCCGGCGTCGGCCTGGTGCTCGCCGGCTTCCAGGCTGGCGGCGGCCAGGAACTCGGTCAGCGCCTGTTCCGGCTGGTCGGGCAGGAAGCTGGCGGCGGCGTTGACCAGCTCGTCCAGGTTGGCCAGGCGCTCCTCGCCGTCCTTCTTGTCCTGCTCGTACATGTCGCGCAGGCCGCTGCGGTCTATCACCAGGCTGATGGTCTCGGCCAGGTTGAAGTCGCGGCACTGCTCGCGCAGTTTTTCGATCAGCAGCACGAACTCGCCGATCTTGGCGGCGGTGCGGCCGCCGCCGCTCTGGCAGGCCGCCTGCCACAGCGTGACGCCCTGCTCGCGGCTGGCGGCCTGCAGGTTTTCCACGCTGCGCGCGCCGATGCCGCGCGCCGGCACGTTGATCACCCTGAGCAGCGCGTTGTCGTCGTCCGGGTTGGCCACTAGCCTGAGATAGGCCAGCGCGTGCTTGATCTCCTGGCGTTCGAAGAAGCGCAGGCCGCCGTAGATGCGGTAGGGGATCTGGGCGTTGACCAGCACGTGCTCCAGCAGCCGCGACTGGGCGTTGGAGCGGTAGAGCACGGCGATGTCGGACAGCGCCAGGCCGTCGCGGTGCAGGCTCTTCGCCTCGTCGACGATGAACTCGGCCTCCTCGCCGTCGCTGCCGGCCTGGAAGAAGCGGATCTTGTCGCCCTCGCCGGCATCGGTCCACAGGTTCTTGCCCAGCCGGCCGTCGTTCTGTTCGATCAGCGCGTTGGCGGCGTTGAGGATGTTGCCCATCGAGCGGTAGTTCTGCTCCAGGCGCACCGGCTCGGCCACGTGGAAGTCGGACAGCAGCGCGCGCATATTGCCGACCTCGGCGCCGCGGAAGGCGTAGATGCTCTGGTCGTCGTCGCCGACCGCGAACAGCGCGCCGTGCTCGCCGGCCAGCAGCTTCAGCCACGCGTATTGCAGGCGGTTGGTGTCCTGGAACTCATCCACCAGGATGTGGGAAAAGCGGCTGCTGTAATGGGCGCGCAGCGCCTCGTTGCGCGACAACAGCTCGTAGCTTCTGAGCAGCAGCTCGGCGAAGTCCACCACGCCCTCGCGCCGGCACTGGGCGTCGTAGGCGGCGTACAGCTCCACCAGCTTGGCCTCGTACGGGTTCAGCGCCGGCGGCAGCGATTCGGCGCGCAGGCCGGCTTCCTTGTTGCCGTTGATGAAGGACTGCACTGCGCGCGGCGGGTATTTCTCGTCCGACAGCTCCAGGCTTTTCAGCAGGCGCTTGATCGCGGCCTGCTGGTCGGCGGAGTCCAGGATCTGGAAGGTTTGCGGCAGGCCGGCGTCGCGGTAGTGGATGCGCAGGAAGCGGTTGCACAGGCCGTGGAAGGTGCCTATCCACATATTGCGGACGTTGACCGGCACCAGCGCCGACAGCCGGGTCTGCATCTCGCGCGCCGCCTTGTTGGTGAAGGTCACCGCCAGCACGCCGGCCGGAGAGGTCTGTCCGGTGGACAACAGCCAGGCGATGCGGGTGGTCAGCACCCGGGTCTTGCCGCTGCCGGCGCCGGCCAGCACCAGCGCGCTCTTGGCGGGCCAGGTGACGGCGCGCAGTTGTTCGGGGTTCAGGCCGGCTAACAGATCGCTCATGTCGGGACGCTTTTTCGCTGCAAAAACGCCATTTTAGCATGCGAGTCCGGCATCCCGTTCCGGACGGCCGAGCGAATCCGAACGTTCGCAGCGGCGCGCGGGCCTGTGGCTCAGGCTGGCGCGGGCGCTACTCCTGCCACAGGTAGTGGGACATCAGCGTTTTCAGCCTGCCGCTCTTGTGCAGGCGCTCGATCGCGCGGTTCAAAGCGTCCAGCTTGACCGGCGAGCGCTGCGACAGCGCGCACATGGTCGGCTGCGAGGACACCACCAGCGGATGGACCTTGAAGCTGGCGGCCTCCTGGGCGTGGCCGCGGGCCCACCAGACATAGGTCAGCTCGGTGACGATGGCCACGTCGCTCAGTCGTTTCTCCAGCGATTTGGGCAGCAGGTCGAAGCGGGCTTCGGTGACGCGCTCGCTGCGGTTGGCGGACCACAGGTATTCCAGCGCCGGGTAATGGAAACCGTGGATGACGCCGATGCGCTTGCCGGCCAAATCGTCCAGCTGGCGCAAGGAGGGCTGGCTCTTTAGCGACAGCACGCGCTCCACCAGCGGATAGGTTTCATGGCTCCAGCCCAGGCGGGCGGAGTTGCTGTACCAGTCCGGGTTGGCGTTGCAGATGATGTCCACCTTGCCGCTCTCTATCGCCGGCTCCACCCGGCGGCGGGCGAGCAGCGTGAACTGCGGCTTCATGCCCATTTCGTCGGCCAGCAGCACGCCCAGTTCGCGCGCCAGGCCGCCGCTCAGCGTGGAACCGTCTTCGGACAGCACGGCGATCGGCGCGGCGTCGGTATCCGAGACGCCGATTCTCAACGGCGATGGCTCCGCCTGCGCCGAAGCGGAAAATAAAACCAGCCAAACCAGCCATTTCTTATGCAAACTGGCCATAAGGGAGCTCTCTCAATATTCTATTGCCGAGGGACAGACGCGCAGAGCGGCGATGTTAAGATGAATTGACGCCAACCCTTACCAGCTTTTGATTTCGTTTTAGACAAAATACCAGCCATCGCCATGACAAAGCCATTACCCCACTCCATTTATCAGCACCTGTCGCAACGCATCCTGATCCTGGATGGGGGCATGGGCACCATGATCCAGCGCCACCAGCTGACCGAGGCCGATTATCGCGGCGCACGCTTCGCCGACTGGCGCTGCGACGTCAAGGGCAACAACGACCTGCTGGTGCTGACGCGGCCGGACGTGATCGCCGGCATCCACCAGGCCTATCTGGACGCCGGCGCCGACATCGTCGAGACCAACACCTTCAACGCCACCTCCATCGCGATGGCGGATTACCAGATGGAAGAGCTGGTGTGGGAAATCAACCGCGAGGCGGCGCGGCTGGTGAAGGAACTGTGCGAGGCGGAGACTGTGAAAAATCCGGCCAAGCCCAGATACTGCGCGGGCGTGCTCGGCCCCACCAACCGCACCTGTTCCATCAGCCCGGACGTCAACGACCCCGGCTACCGCAACGTCAGCTTCGACCAGCTGGTGGCAAGCTACACCGAGGCGATAGACGGTCTGGTGGCCGGCGGCGCCGACCTGCTCTTGGTGGAAACCATCTTCGACACGCTGAACGCCAAGGCGGCGGTGTTCGCCATCCACAAATATTTTGATGAGCGGCCGGCCATCGCCCGCCTGCCCATCATGATTTCCGGCACCATCACCGACCAGTCCGGCCGCACGCTGACCGGCCAGACGACGGAAGCCTTCTACAACTCGCTGTCCCACGCCGACGCCGCCAGCTTCGGCCTCAACTGCGCGCTGGGGCCGGATCTGCTGCGGCCCTACGTGGAAGAGATGGCCCGGGTGTCGTCCACTTACGTGTCGGTGCACGCCAACGCCGGCCTGCCCAACGCCTTCGGCGGCTACGACCTTGAGCCGGAGAAGATGGGCGAGTACGTGCGCGAGTGGGCCGAGAGCGGGCTGATCAACATCGTCGGCGGCTGTTGCGGCACCACGCCGGAACACATCGCCGCCATCGCCCGCGCGGTGGACGGCATCGCGCCGCGCGCGCTGCCGTCCATCGAAGCCAAGTGCCGGCTGTCCGGCCTGGAGCCGTTCAACATCGGCGACGAAGACCTGTTCGTCAACGTCGGCGAGCGCACCAACGTCACCGGCAGCCGCGCCTTCGCCAAGCTGATCCTGAACGGCGACTACGCCACCGCGCTGGACGTGGCGCGGCAGCAGGTGGAAAACGGCGCCCAGGTCATCGACATC
This sequence comes from Chromobacterium violaceum ATCC 12472, assembly GCF_000007705.1. NCBI lineage: Bacteria > Pseudomonadati > Pseudomonadota > Betaproteobacteria > Neisseriales > Chromobacteriaceae > Chromobacterium > Chromobacterium violaceum. Next base: position 213,094 of record NC_005085.1, on the reverse strand, counting down.
AATATGGACGAGGGCATGCTGGACGCCCACGCCGCCATGGTGCGCTTCCTCAACCTGATCGCGTCGGAGCCGGACATCGCCCGCGTGCCGATCATGATCGACTCGTCCAAGTGGGACGTGATCGAGGCCGGCCTGAAATGCATCCAGGGCAAGGGCATCGTCAACTCGATCTCGCTGAAGGAAGGCAAGGAGAAATTCGTCGAGCAGGCGCGGCTGATCCGCCGCTACGGCGCGGCGGTGATCGTGATGGCCTTCGACGAGAAGGGCCAGGCCGACACCTACGCGCGCAAGATCGAGATCTGCGACCACAGCTACCGCATCCTGGTGGACGAGGTGGGCTTCCCGCCGGAAGACATCATCTTCGACCCCAATATCTTCGCCGTCGCCACCGGCATCGACGAGCACGCCCGCTACGGCCTGGATTTCATCGAGGCCACCGGCTGGATCAAGCAGCACCTGCCGCACGCCAAGATCTCCGGCGGCGTGTCCAACGTCAGCTTCAGCTTCCGCGGCAACAACAAGGTGCGCGAGGCCATCCACGCGGTGTTCCTCTACCACGCCATCCAGCGCGGCATGACCATGGGCATCGTCAACGCCGGCGCCTTGGAAGTGTACGACGAGGTCGACCCCGAGCTGCGCGCGCGCATCGAGGACGTGGTGCTGATGCGCCAGCCCAAGGACGGCGGCGACGCCACCGAGCGCCTGATCGAGCTGGCCGAGAAGTTCAAGGGCGAGGCCGCCGGCGAGAAGAAGGGCGAAGACCTGGCCTGGCGTTCCTGGCCGGTGGAAAAGCGGCTGGAGCACGCGCTGGTCAAGGGCATCACCACCTTCATCGTCGAGGACACCGAGGAAGTGCGGCTGAAGTCGGCGCGGCCGATCCACGTGATCGAAGGCCCGCTGATGGACGGCATGAACGTGGTCGGCGACCTGTTCGGCGCCGGCAAGATGTTTTTGCCGCAGGTGGTGAAGTCGGCGCGGGTGATGAAGGCCGCCGTCGCCCACCTGGAGCCCTTCATCGAGGAAGAAAAGATCCGCCTCGGTCTGGCCGACGCGCCGGCCAAGGGCGTGATCATCATGGCCACGGTCAAGGGCGACGTGCACGACATCGGCAAGAACATCGTCGGCGTGGTGCTGCGCTGCAACAACTACAAGGTGATAGACCTGGGCGTGATGGTGCCGTGCCAGACCATCCTCGACGCCGCGCGCGAGCATAAAGCCGACATCATCGGCCTGTCCGGCCTGATCACCCCCAGCCTGGAGGAGATGAGCCACGTCGCCAAGGAAAAGCAGCGCCAGGGCTTCGACATCCCGCTGCTGATCGGCGGCGCCACCACGTCCAAGGTGCACACCGCGGTCAAGATCGCCCCGCACTACCAGCACCCGGTGGTCTACGTGCCGGACGCCAGCCGCGCCGTCGGCGTCTGCTCCAACCTGTTGTCCGACACGCTGAAGGACGCCTTCGTCGCCGAAAACCTGGCCGAACAGCAACGCGCGCGCGAAGGCCACGCCAACAAGGCCAACCGCAAGGTGGTCAGCCTGGAGGCCGCGCGCGCCAACAAGGAAAAGATAGACTGGGCCGGCTACGTTCCCCCCAAGCCGGCCTGGCTGGGCGTGCGCCGCTTCGAGCACTACCCGCTCTCCGAGATCGCCCAGTACATCGACTGGACGCCGTTCTTCCAGAGCTGGGAGCTGGCCGGCCGCTTCCCGCGCATCCTCGACGACGAGATCGTCGGCGAATCGGCGCGCGCGCTGTATGAAGACGCCCAAGTGATGCTGAAGCGGATCGTCGACGAGAACTGGCTGACCGCCAACGCGGTGATCGGCCTGTTCCCGGCCGCGAGCGTCGACGACGACGACATCGAGATCCGCCGCCCGGACAACGGCGCCAGCCTGATGACCTGGGTCGGCCTGCGCCAGCAGCTGCCCAAAACCGACGGCAAGGCCAACTGGGCCTTGGCCGACTACGTCGCGCCCAAGGACAGCGGCGTCGACGACTACATCGGCGCCTTCGCCGTCACCGCCGGCATCGGCATCGAGCCGCATGTGAAGCGTTTCGAAGACGCCAACGACGACTACTCGGCCATTCTGCTCAAGGCGCTGGCCGACCGCCTGGCCGAGGCCTTCGCCGAGCTGATGCACGCCCGCGTGCGGCGCGAGTTCTGGGGCTACGCCGCCGACGAGCAGATCGACAACGAAGGCCTGATCGACGAACAGTACCGCGGCATCCGCCCGGCGCCCGGCTACCCGGCCTGCCCCGACCACACGGTGAAGACCGAGTTGTTCAAGCTCTTGGACGCGCCGGCCATCGGCATGACGCTGACCGAGGGCTACGCGATGCTGCCGACCGCCGCCGTGTCCGGCTTCTATTTCAGCCATCCGGCGTCGCGCTACTTCGGCGTCGGCAAGGTGGAAAAGGACCAGGTGAGCAGTTACGCCCAGCGCCGCGGCGTGACGCTGGAGCAGGCCGAGCGCGATCTGGCGCCCAATCTGGGGTATGACGCGTAAGGCGCGCTGCTTCTGGCTGCTGATGGCCATGCTGCTGGGTTGCGGGTGGTTGTGGCAACAGTCCAGGCGGCCCGCCGAATGTTTCTGGCAGAGCCGCGCCGCCTGCCTGCAACGCTTGAGCGCAGGCCTGGACAAGCAGCCAAGCGAAGTCTGGCGCAGCGGCCCGCGGCATGACAGCGCGCAACTGCAGCTGGCGCGCGACGGCCGTTACCAGATTTATGCGATGGCGGACGACGTAGACGGCCGCGTCGATGTGGCCGAGGTCGGCCACTGGCAGGAGGCGCGCGGCGAACTGACGCTGCAGCCTCAGTTCGGCGGCGAAGCGCCGGCACGCTGGCATCGGCAGTGTTTTCAGGGGCAGTATTATCTGACCCGCTCTCCCCATCCTAGGGATATGGCGCGACGAGTGCAGGCCTGGCATCAGGATCGTTGGGACTTGCCTCCGCCGCTTCCCGGCGCGGAAAAAGAAGCTGAGACTTTGTGGCGGGGAGGCCTGGCCAGCGATTGTCCGGGCGCTTGATGCCGGATGGCGGACCGCGTGAATCCAAAAACAAAGAACCCAAATGCCAAAATGGAAAACCGCGTTTAGCAAGGCGGCGGCTGTCGTCTGGACCGCAAGCGCTTGCGGCCTGCTTGCCGCCTGCTGGCCCGGCGCAAGCGAGCGCATCAACCGCCAGGCCGAAGAACTGGGCCGCGCGTTGCCGCAGGAGGGCAGCCAGTTCTGGCAGTACTACGGTTTGACCGTGGTGCAGCAGCAGCTGACCCTGGCCGCCAATGGCTATTACGCCTGGGAGACTGTGTCCGACGACGGTGGCGCTCCGCCGGGAGACCATGATTACGGGCGCTGGCGCGAGGAGGATGGCCAACTGGTGTTGGCCTCGCAATTTGGCGGCGAGCGCCGCCTGCAGGCTGGCTGCCGCGACGGCGAATTCGTCTGGCTGTACGGTTACCCGGATGAAGAGCCTGCCTGGCATGGCGATACCGCGCGTCCTTGCCCGGATGGCAAGCGGCAGGCGAAGACAGAAAAACCGTTGGCGTTCAGATGAAGACACCCTGGATCAAACCCGTTCTCGCCAGCCTCGCCTTCGGCGGCTGGTGGCTGCTGCTGACGCTGTGCCGCGACCGCTGGGTGATGGTGACGCTGGCCGCGGCGTTGCTGCTGTGGGAGGCCCTGCCTAGCGGCCTGCGCGGGCGGGCGCTGCTGCTGGCCGGCGTCGGCTGCCTGCTGGATCTGGCGCTGGCTGCGTCCGGCCTGCTGCGCTTTGCCGGCGTCGGCGCGCTGCCCTTGTGGATGATGGTGTGGTGGTTGAGTTTCGCTTGCTGGTGGCTGTGGCTGCTGCAGTCCTGGCGGCCATCGCCGCGTTTGCTGATGATGCTGGGCGGGCTCGCCGCGCCGCTGGCGCGCTACGCGGCGTTCAAGTCGCAGGCGCTGCAGCCCGGCGCGGCCTGGTGGCTGCTGCTGCCCTTGCTGGCGCTGATGTGGGCCGCCTTGCTGCCGCAGACGCTGTGTCTGATCAGGCATGCGCCGCTGGCGGATAGGCATTGAGCCTGCCGCGGCGGGTGGCGTGCGCGAACTGTGGATAAGTGTTCCGCGGCGCGATGCCTGTGGGTAACACTCAGTTGATGGCTTCCAGATAATCCAGTTTGGGGATGCGCAGCGCCATCTCGCGGAGGATGCTGCCGCGTATCGCTTTCAGCCGCTCGCGCTCGCTGCCGTTGAACACGCCAGGCAATACCGCCCAGATATCGAAGCGGATTTCCTGGCTGGAAGTGTACTGGTAGCGCAGAAGCAAATGGGGTTTGGTGCTGCCCTCGTATAAACCCTTGTCTTGTGCCGGATCGCACTGTTGGCAACGAAGCTGATATTGGGCGGCTACCGCATTCAGCGCTTCCATCGTTTTGGCGCGGTCCAGATGCGCGGCCTGGATGCGGGTGCGCACGCTGTACTGCTCGCTATAGGGAGTCGCGGATGCCGCGCAGGCCAGCAGGGCGGTGAATGCGAGAGGCGGCGCCAGCCAACGGCGAGAAGCGGGGGCGGCCAAAGCCAGCCGTTCCCGGTGTACGACGGCTAGCCGGCTCAGCGGCAGCGCGGACAGCGCGATCAGGTCGCTGTAGTCGACGACGCGGGCGACCCGGAAGGGCAGCCAGTGGTTGACGGCGGCGATCGCAGGCGTGGACTGCGGGCTTTTCCACCACAGCCAGGCCAGCGCGATGCCGGCGCTGACTGTCGCGAAGCGCTTGGGCCAGATCGCCAGCGCCAGCATGCCGACGAGCGCCAAGCCGGCAAAATCGGACAGCTTGCCGCTGAGCCAGCCGGGATGGTGCTGTTTCAGCCACCAGTCATTGGCCAGCAGCAGGGACAGCGAGGCCAGTGCAGGCCAGCCGGCAAGGGTGGAACAGAGTCGCTGGTGCATGGAGGGAAGCCAGGGGATGGGAATGCGCATTGTAGCAGCGCGGGTCTGCCCCGAGGACCCGTTTCACACCCAGGCCAGCGGCAGCAGCCCCGCTCCCGCCAGCGCCAGCAGCAGCCACAGGCTTTGCCGGCCCGCTTCGCGCGCGCCCAGCGCGCGGGCGTAGACGCCTTTGGCGACGTTATTGGCGGCGGCGGCGATCAGGATGGCCGAGGCGGCTACCGGCAGCGGCGTCAGCGCGGGCGTGGACTGGGTGATGCCCATGATGAAGGGGTCGACGTCGCTGACGCCCATCGCCGCGGCCAGCGCGTACACGCCGCCGGCGCCCAGGTACTGGCTGGCCAGCCGGGTGGCGGCCAGCATGGCGAGGAACAGCAGCGCGAACAGCAGCGCGGCGCCGATTTCCAGCGGGTTGTGCGGCCGGTAGCCGCCGTCGCGCAGAGGCACGGCGTGGCCGCTTTTCGCCCACAGCCAGCCGCCGGCCAGCGCCGCCGCCGCCAGCAGCAGGAACGGCGGCCACAGCCGCTGCAGCAGCGCCGGATTGAACAAGGCCAGGAATACCGCCAGCCGCAGGTACATCACGCCGGAAGCCATCAGGATGGCGCCGGCGTACAACCTGGGCGCGTCCGCCTCGGCGGAACGGCGCGCCAGCGCCACCGTGGTCACCGTGGACGAGTAGGCGCCGCCGGCCAGCGCCGCCAGCAGCAGGCCGCCGCGGTCCTGGCGCAGCCGCTGCAGCAAATAGCTGCCGTAGGACACGGCGCTGACGGCCACCACCACCAGCCACGCCTGGAACGGGTTGACATGGAAGCGGCCCAGCGGCGCGTTGGGCAGCAGCGGCAGGATCACCGCCGCCAGCAGCAGGAACTGGGTGACGGTGAGGATGTCGGCCGGATCGATGCGGCGGGCCAGGTTCTCCAGCCGGGTCTTGAACTCCAGCAGCAGCAGGCTGGCGACGGTCAGCGTGGTGGCCAGCCAGAACAGTTCGCGGTACACCAGCGCGCCGATCAGATAGGTGGCCAGACCGGACATTTGGCTGGTGACGCCGGATTGGCCGGAGGCGTCCAGCTTGTGCCAGTAGGACAGCAGCAGGAAGGCGGCCACCACGATGAAGCCCAGCGCCAGCGGCAGCAGCTCGCCGCCGGACAGCGCCGACATCGCGTAGCCGATCAGGCCGATCAGCGGGTAGGTGCGCACGCCGCCGAAGGCGTAGGGGTCGCCGTTGCTCTTGCGCTCCTCCCGTTCCAGTCCGATCAGGAAGGACAGGAACAGCACCACGAGGATTTGCGTGGCTTCCGGCGGCAGCCAGTCCGGGTAGATCATGTTCGCGCCTCCCGGCATGCGGACGATGATGTCTTCAGGATACGCCGTCATGGGGCGCGGGGCCATCTGCGGACCGGCGCCGGCGCGGCAAAGGGCGAAGCGGGTCATGGCCGTCCCTTGGCTTGGATGGGCCTGGAGAGGACGCCCGCGGCCCGCCGCGGTGAGGCGCTGTGGATAAATCCCGAGCGCAAGCCGGCCTGTGGATAAGCGCAGCGCCGGTTTTCCGGCGCGCTGGCGGGCTAGGCGGCCGGAAGGTTCAGGCCGAACGAATGGCGCCGGCGGCCAGGCCGGCACCGCGAAGAGGCACGCATGGTTTTCGTAGGCCCGGCCTTGCCGCGGCGGCGGCAGGGAAAGACGCCGTCAGGCCGCGCACGCCTCCTGCTCGATGAAGGCGAACACGTAGCCGTCCGGGTCCGGGAAGTAGCAGATCCGGCAGTGATCGTCCTCGTACTTGGCGATGATGTCTATCTTGTCGCCCGCCTGGTCCAGCTTGGCGAAGATGTCGTCGACGCGCAGGTAGAAAACGGCGCTGGCCGGCGAGGGGCCAGGGGCCGAGCGCGGCAGAAAGGCGCAGGCGCCTGCGCGCGGCTGCACGGTGAACAGCGTGGCGCCGCCCTCGCGGATCGCGTACACCGTCTCGTGCCGGGAGACGCTGTCGCGGGAGACTTCATAGCCTAGCGACTCGAAGAAGTCGAGCGTGGCGCCGGCGTCCTGCACGGCGAGCCGGACGCAGAAGGGATGGGAGGGCATGGTTTTCCTTTCGTTTTGGGCGCCGGAATGGCTGGAACTGCCGCGCCCATGCGACAGTTTAGAATGCCCCTGCTGACAGCGTATTGTCAGTAGCCTTCTCGCGCCGCCACGCTTCCTGCTGGCGGCGGAGGTAATCGGCCAGGCTGGCATGGGCCGGCGGCGGCGCGGAGACCGTTCGCCGCAGCGCCTGGATCAAGTCGACGCGGAAGCTGCGGTAGTCGCCGCGCAGGCCGCACCAGGCCACCAGCGTCCACTTGCCGCCCCAGTACAGCAGGCCCAGCGGAAACACCGCGCGCCGGGTGCGCGCCTGGGCCAGGCTGAAGTAGTCGATTTCCAGCGGCGCGCGTTCGGCGATGGCCAGCCGCAGCTGGTCCCAGCGCGTTTTGTGCGCGGCGTCGAACGGCTCGGTGAACGCCAGCACCGCGCCGTCGCCGTCGCTGGCGCGCGCGTCGGGCAGGCTGGCGTAGATCTTGGCCAGCAGGCTCTGCGCCGCCCGGCTGAGGTCGTTGCCCACCGCGCGCGACAGCATGTCCATCGCCAGCGTCAGCGCTTCCAGCTCGGCCGAGGTCAGCGTCAGCGGCGGCAGCTCGAAGTTCTCGTCCAGCCGGTAGCCGACGCCGGCCTCGCCGTAGACCGGAATACCGTTGACCGACAGGTCGTCGATGTAGCGGTAGATGCTGCGCGCCGACACGCCCAGCCGTGCGGCCAGCTCCGCCGCGGTGATGGGCTGGCGGGCGCGGATCAGGTTGACCAGTTGGAACAGGCGTTCGGCTTTGCGCATGGATGTGATCGTCGGCTGCTGGGTTGCCAAGTGTAGCGCCAACGCGCGGGCGGCTACACTGAATCAAGGGCCCGGCGGGCCGCACGCGGGAGGGGACCATGGACATGCTCAGTCGCGAAAGCCTGTTGTGCCTGATGGAGGACGTGGAGGCGGAAGACCCGATCGATTACGCCGACCTGCCGTTCGACGAAAGCAATCTGCGCGAACTGATCGTCGACTCGCTGCTGGAGCGCGAGCTGGTGTTCCGCGCCGAGGAGCCGGACGACGCCAAGCGCATGCTGGTCTACCTGGCCGCGACGGCCAGGCTGACGCTGGAGAACATGGTACTGCACGCCCGCTTGCTGCGCGCCGGGCTGGAAGAGGCCTGATCCCGCCTCGCGCGCGGCGGCGGAATAATCATACGGCATGAATCGGATTATACTGGCGGCTCCCCCATCTAGAGGAAGCCGCCATGCTCCGCATACTCGGCCGCAGCAGCTCGATCAACGTCCGCAAGGTGCTGTGGACCTGCCATGAAATCGGTCTCGATTACGAACGCGAGGATTGGGGGCGCGGCGTGCGGCCGGTCTCCGATCCGGCATTCCTGGCGCTGAACCCGTTTGCGATGATCCCGGCGCTGGTGGACGGCGACGTCGCGCTGTCCGAATCCAACGCCATCTGCCGCTATCTGGCCGCCAAGCACGGCCGGCGCGACCTGCTGCCCGCCGATCCGGCCGGTCGGGCGCAAGTCGAGCGCTGGATGGACTGGCAGATCGCCGACCTGAATCCCGCCTGGAGCTACGCCTTCCACGCGCTGAGCCGCAACAGCCCCGAGCACCGAGATCCGGCGCGCATCGCCGACAGCGCGGCGGCGTGGAACAAGCAGATGGCGGTGCTGGAGTCGCAATTGGGCGAAGTCTGGCTGTTGGGCGAGGATTTCACGCTGGCCGACATCGCGCTGGGCGTGTCGGTGCAGCGCTGGCTGCTGACGCCGTTCGACAAGCCGGCCCTGCCGAAAGCCGAAGCCTATTTCGAGCGCCTGCGCCGCCGCCCCGCCTACCTGGCCCACGGCGGCGAGGGCGTGGCCTGATGGAGAACCGGGAGATGACGATGCAAGCGCGATGGGACGCGGTGGACGATTATTTCTGCCGACAGCTGGTGCATCAGGACGCCGCGCTGGAGGCGGCGCTGGCGGACAGCGCCGCCGCCGGGCTGCCGGCGATCAGCGTGGCGCCCAACCAGGGCAAGTTCTTGAACCTGCTGGCGCGCATCCACGGCGCGCGGCGGATTCTGGAAATCGGCACCCTGGGCGGCTACAGCGCGATCTGGCTGGCGCGCGCGCTGCCGGAGAATGGCCGGCTGGTGACGTTGGAATACGAATCGCGGCACGTGGAGGTGGCGGCCGCCAACCTGGCGCGCGCCGGCGTGGCCGGCAAGGTGGACATCATCCAGGGCGCCGCCGCGGACTCGCTGCAACGCTTGATAGACGACGGCGCCGCGCCGTTCGACCTGGTGTTCATCGACGCTGACAAGCCGAACAACCCGGTGTATCTGGAGCTGGCGCTGCGGCTGTCGCGGCCGGGCACGGTGATCGTCGGCGACAACGTCGCGCGCCAGGGCGAGGTGGCCAATCCGGACAATCCCGATCCGGCCATCGTCGGCACCCGCCGCTTCATCGAGCTGCTGGGCAGCCATCCGCGGCTGTCCGCCACCGCGATCCAGACCGTGGGCGGCAAGGGCTACGACGGCTTCGCGCTGGCCATCGTCGAGGGCTGAGCGCGGACGCGAAAACGGGCAGGCGCCGTCAGGCCCTGCCCGTTGTGCTTGGCTGCGCAACGCAGTCCGTCGCGCGGCGCGACCTTATTGTTGCGCGGCGAACACGTCGCGCCAGCCGGTGTAGGCGGTGACGAAGGCCACCGGCAGCCACAGCAGCAGGCCCAGGCCCAGCGGCAGCAGCGCCACCAGGCAGCTGACGCCCAGCACCAGGCTGGCCACCAGCAGCGGCAGCCAGTTGCTCAGGCAGGCCTTCAGGCTGGCGCGCAGCGCCGGCCAGGGCTCGACGCGGTTCAGCGCCACCAGCGTCGGCGCGAACCAGTAGGCCATGCCCACCAGCACGCCGCCGACCATCACCAGCAGCGCCAGCACGATGACGGCGCCGCCGGTCGCCATGGTCGACGCGCTCGACGCGGTGGCCTTGCCGAGCAGGCCGCCCATCAGGCCGCCGGACACGCCCATCGCCACGCCGATCACGATCAGGGCCAGCATCAGGCCGAAAATCATCGCGCCCAGCAGCAGCAGCGGGCCGGGCATCAGGCGGAAGGCGGCGAACAGGTCGGCCAGCTCCAGCTCCTCGCCGCGCTCGGACTTGGCGGCGGCCAGCACGAAGCCGGCGGCGAACAAGGGGCCGATCAGCGCGCTGGCGAGATCGCCGAGCACCGGCACCACGCTGAGCGCGATCTGGATCAGCAGATAGACCAGGGTCAGCAGCACCCAGGTCAGCGGTTGTTGGCGCACGATCTGGAAGGCTTCCACGAACCAGCGCCAGCCGCGGCCGGCTTCGACTTTGCGATGGGTGGGCGGACTATTGGGTTGCTGCATGGGCTTCTCCGGGAAGGCGCGCGGGGCGCGAGATGTTGATCGAATATGTCGAACGACTGTGCTTGATTGCCGATTATGCTTGATTGTACTCAATTCGCGCCCGGGCGGCTGGTTGCCGGGAAAGGGCAAAATCGGCGATAATCTCGCGGTTTTGCGACGGCGTGCCCCTGTCGCCAGCAGCATCGAGCGCGAGGGATGGACCGTCGTACCGGTTCCCAATAGTCTTGAGGTTTTACCTGCATGGTTACCCGCACCGAGCTTGCCAACGCCATCCGCTTCCTCTCCATGGACGCCGTGGAAAAAGCCAAATCCGGCCACCCCGGCGCCCCGATGGGCATGGCGGACATCGCCGAAGTCCTGTGGCGCGATCACCTGAAGCACAACCCGGCCAACCCGGCCTGGGCCGACCGCGACCGCTTCGTCCTCTCCAACGGCCACGGCTCGATGCTGATCTACAGCCTGCTGCATCTGACCGGCTACGATCTTTCCATCGACGACCTCAAGAACTTCCGCCAGCTGCATTCCAAAACCCCGGGCCACCCGGAATACGGCTACGCGCCGGGCGTGGAAACCACCACCGGTCCGCTGGGCCAGGGCATCACCAACGCCGTCGGCATGGCGCTGGCCGAAAAGATGCTGGCCGCCCAATTCAACCGCGACGGCCACGAAATCGTCAACCATCACACGTATGTCTTCCTGGGCGACGGCTGCCTGATGGAAGGCATCAGCCACGAGGCCTGCTCGCTGGCCGGCACCTGGGGCCTGAACAAGCTGGTCGCCTTCTGGGACGACAACGGCATCTCCATCGACGGCCACGTCGAAGGCTGGTTCAGCGACGACACCCCGGCCCGCTTCGAAGCCTACGGCTGGCAGGTGATCCGCAACGTCAACGGCCACGACCCGGCCGAGATCGCCACCGCGATCGCCACCGCCAAGAAGAGCGCCGACAAGCCGACGCTGATCTGCTGCAAGACCACCATCGGCTTCGGCGCCCCCAACAAGCAGGGCAGCCACGACTGCCACGGCGCGCCGCTGGGCGCCGCCGAGATCGCCGCCGCGCGCGAGCTGCTGAAGTGGCCGCACGCGCCGTTCGAAATCCCGTCCGAGATCTACGCCGAATGGAGCGCCCGCGATCAGGGCGCCGTCGCCGAGATCGAATGGAACAAGCGCTTCGACGCCTACCGCGCCGCCCATCCGCAGCTGGCCGCCGAGTTCGAGCGCCGGATGGCGGGCGAGCTGCCGGCCGGCTGGGCCGAAGCCCAGGCCGCCGCCGTCGCCAAGATCGCCGACGCCGCCCAGACCGTGGCCACCCGCAAGGCCAGCCAGATCGCGCTGGAAGCGTTCTCCCCGTCCCTGCCGGAGTTCGTCGGCGGCTCCGCCGACCTGACCGGCTCCAACCTGACCAACTGGTCCGGCAGCCAGTGGATAGACGGCGAAGGCAACGGCAACTACATCAGCTACGGCGTGCGCGAGTTCGGCATGGCCGCCATCATCAACGGCATGACGCTGCACGGCGGCCTGCGCCCGTACGGCGGCACCTTCCTGATGTTCAGCGAATACGCCCGCAACGCGCTGCGCATGGCCTCGCTGATGAAGATCAACCCGATCTTCGTGTTCACCCACGATTCGATCGGCCTCGGCGAAGACGGCCCGACCCACCAGCCGGTGGAGCAGACCGCCACGCTGCGCTACATCCCCAACCACCACACCTGGCGCCCGTGCGACACCACCGAGACCGCGGTGGCCTGGGCGCACGCCATCGAGCAGAAAACCACCCCGTCCAGCCTGGTGCTGAGCCGGCAGAACCTGCCCTTCGTCGCCCGCGACGCCGCGCAGACCGCCGCGATCAAGAAGGGTGGCTACGTGCTGCGCGACGCCGAGAACGCGCGCGCGGTGCTGATCGCCACCGGCTCCGAAGTGGAGCTGGCGCTGAAGGCGCAGGAAACGCTGGCCGCCGAGGGCGTGCCGGTGCGCGTGGTGTCCATGCCCTGCACCAATGTGTTCGACGCCCAGGACAAGGCCTGGCAGCAGAGCGTGCTGCCGGCTGGCCTGCCGCGCGTGGCGGTGGAGGCCGGCCATCCGGACTTCTGGCGCAAGTACGTCGGCCTGGAAGGCGACGTGGTCGGCATCGACCACTTCGGCGAATCCGCGCCGGCCGGCCAGCTGTTCAAGGAATTCGGCTTCACCGTGGAAAACGTGGTCGCCAAGATCCGCGCCGTTCTGCGTTAAGACGTAAACAGACCACCGGGGCGGCTCGGTGGTCTTTTTTTGCCGTGTCGTGTAGTGCCGGCACTACATTCAGTACCCTGGAGAAGAGAGAAGCATGACCATCCGCCTCGCCATCAACGGTTACGGCCGCATCGGCCGCCAAGTTCTGCGCGCCATCTACGAAAACAAGTTGCACGACGACTTCAAGGTGGTGGCGGTCAACGCCTCCGGCGATCTGAACATCAATGCCCACCTGACCCAGTTCGACACCGTGCACGGCCGTTTCCCCGGCAGCGTCGAGCAGGATGGCGAACACCTGATCCTGAATGGCGACAAGATTCCGTTCTTCAGCACCCGCAACCCGGCCGAGCTGCCGTGGCAGGCGCTGGATGTCGACCTGGTGCTGGAGTGCACCGGCGCCTTCACCACCAAGGAAAAGTGCCAGGCCCACTTGAACGCCGGCGCCAAGAAGGTGCTGATCTCCGCGCCGGGCGGCGACGACGTCGACGCCACCATCGTCTACGGCGTCAACCACGACACGCTGACGCCGGAGATGACCGTGGTGTCCAACGCCAGCTGCACCACCAACTGCCTGGCGCCGGTGGCCAAGGCGCTGAACGATGCGATCGGCATCAAGAAGGGCCTGATGACCACCATCCACGCCTTCACCAACGATCAGGTGCTGACCGACGTCAAGCACAAGGATCTGCGCCGCGCCCGTTCCGCCACCGACAACATGATCCCGACCAAGACCGGCGCGGCCAAGGCCGTCGGCCTGGTGCTGCCGGAGCTGAAGGGCAAGCTGGACGGCTTCGCGGTGCGCGTGCCGACCATCAACGTGTCGCTGGTGGACCTGACCTTCACCGCGATGCGCGACACCTGCAAGGACGAGATCAACGAAATCCTGCAGGGCGCGGCCAAGGGCAGCATGAAGGGCATCCTGGGCTTCAACACCCTGCCCCTGGTGTCCGGCGACTTCAACCACACCGAGGAAGCCTCCACCTTCGACGCCACGCTGACCAAGGTCACCGGCGGCAATCTGGTCAAGGTGCTGGCCTGGTACGACAACGAGTGGGGCTTCAGCTGCCAGATGCTGCGCACCGCGCGCGCGATGTTCGGCCGCTGACGCGGGCGGGAAACGACGGGGCGGGCGGCGGTTTCATGCCATTCGCCCTGTTGTTTTGTTACATAAAGCGCGCAAAAAATTTGATTGGTGTTAAAGTGACGCCGCCTAATCGGCATACACTGCCGGATAGGGGTGATCATCGGTCCCGCGCGCCCGGCGCGCCGGATACGGCGGCGGCGGACGGGAAATTTTGCAACAGCCCGCGCGTCGAAACGGATTGCCCGTGGTTTCGCCCTAGCTTGTTCCGCAAGACCGGCGGCCTGCCGCTTGCCGGACCGTTCCGCATCCAAACCGAGTGAGTGAAACGATGAAATTCAACAAACTCTCCGAACAGAATCTTTCCGGCAAGCGCGCGCTGATCCGCGTGGACATGAACGTGCCGCTGAAGAACGGCGTGATCGGCGACGACACCCGCATCCGCGCCAGCCTGCCCACCATCGAACACTGCCTGAAGGCCGGCGCCGCCGTGCTGCTGATGACCCATCTCGGCCGTCCGACCGAGGGCGAGCCCAAGCCGGAGGACAGCCTGGCGCCGGTGGTGGCCCGCCTGTCCGAGCTGCTGGGCAAGCCGGTGCGCCTGATCGCCGACTTCCACGCCGGCGTCGAGCTTGCGCCGGGCGAAGTGGCGATGCTGGAGAACGTGCGCCTGAACAAGGGCGAGAAGAAGAACAACGACGAGCTGGGCCGCGCTTACGCCGCGCTGTGCGACGTCTTCGTCCACGACGCCTTCGGCACCGCGCACCGCGCCGAGGCCTCCACCCACGCGGTGGCCAAGTTCGCGCCGGTCGCCTGCGCCGGCCTGCTGCTGTCGGCCGAGCTCGACGCGCTGGGCAAAGCGCTGCAGGCGCCGGCCCGCCCGCTGGTGGCCATCGTCGCCGGCTCCAAAGTGTCGACCAAGCTGACCATCCTGGAAGCGCTGGCCGACAAGGTGGACCAGCTGATCGTCGGCGGCGGCATCGCCAACACCTTCCTGCTGGCCGAGGGCAAGGCCATCGGCAAATCGCTGGCCGAGGCCGATCTGGTGGAAGACGCCCGCCGCGTGATCGCCAAGATCCGCGCCCGCGGCGGCGACGTGCCGCTGCCGGCCGACGTGGTGTGCGCCAAGGAATTCGCCGAAACCGCCGCCGCGGCCACCAAGAACGTGGCGGAAGTGGTCGCCGACGACATGATCCTCGACATCGGCCCGGACGCTGCCAAACAGCTGGCCGCCATCATCGCCCAGGCCGGCACCGTGGTGTGGAACGGCCCGGTCGGCGTGTTCGAGTTCGACCAGTTCGGCAACGGCACCAAGACGCTGGCCCAAGCCATCGCCCAGTCCAAGGCGTTTTCGATCGCCGGCGGCGGCGATACGCTGGCGGCGATCGCCAAGTACGGCATCACCGACGACATCAGCTACATCTCGACCGGCGGCGGCGCCTTCCTGGAGTTCCTGGAAGGCAAGGAGCTGCCGGCGGTGGCCATCCTGGCCGAGCGCGCGCAGTAAGCGACAGGGCCATGCTGGCTTGCCGGCATGGCCTTTTTTCCGCATCGGGCCGAGGACAAGGCAAGCGCCATCGGGGATAATGCCGGCCTTGTCCGCCACGCCGGACACGCAGGACGAAAGCCGGCGCGGCGGCCCCGGCGGCTGCGCCGTTTCGGCAAATCGCGGCGCGCGGCGGGCGATAAGCGTAAGATTGGAAACAGGAAAACGGATACCCGCGGAAACTGAGGAGAAGAGATGTCCTGGCAAACCTGGCTGTTGTTCGTCACCACCGTGTTCTTCGTCTCCGCCACGCCCGGCCCCAACATGCTGCTGGCGATGACGCATGGCATCCATTACGGCGTGCGCCGCACGCTGATGACCTGCTTCGGGCTGATGACGGCGCTGGGCCTGATCATGCTGGGGTCGGTGGCCGGCCTCGGCGCGCTGCTGGCGACGTCCGAACTCTTGTTCTCCATCGTCAAGTACGCCGGCGCGCTGTACCTGGTCTACCTGGGCGTCAAGACCTGGCGCAGCCTGCCGCAGCCGGTGGCCGAGCTGCGCGAGGACGACAGCGGCAGGCACGGCCCGTGGGCGTTGTTCCGCCGCGGCTTCCTGGTGGCCATGAGCAACCCCAAGGCCTTCATCTTCTTCACCGCGCTGTTTCCCCAGTTCATGAACGCGCACCAGCCGCAGGGGCCGCAGCTGGCCATCCTGGCGGCCACGTTTTACCTGATAGAGTCCTGCTGGCAGCTGACCTATGCCAGCAGCGGCGCCCGGCTCGCGCGCTGGCTGAACAGCGCGCGGCGGCTGCGGCTGGTCAACCGCTTCAGCGGCGGCGCCTTCGTCGGCGCCGGCCTGCTGCTGACCGGCCTGTCTCGACAATAACCATCACGGCTGCCGATCCGCCATCGTCAGCCGTTTTTTTCGAACCGGCCCCGCGAACTGCGGGGCTTCCCGAGGGAGAGATTCATGGCACTCGTTTCCATGCGCCAGCTGCTGGACCACGCGGCTGAATACAGCTACGGCCTGCCGGCTTTCAACGTCAACAACCTGGAGCAGATGCGCGCCATCATGGAAGCCGCCGACAAGGTCGACGCGCCGGTGATCGTGCAGGCCTCGGCCGGCGCCCGCAAATACGCCGGCGCGCCCTTCCTGCGCCACATGATCCTGGCCGCGGTGGAAGAATTCCCGCACATCCCGGTGGTGATGCACCAGGACCACGGCACCAGCCCGGACGTCTGTCAGCGTTCCATCCAGCTGGGCTTCTCCTCGGTGATGATGGACGGCTCGCTGAAATCCGACGGCAAGACCCCGGCCGACTACGACTACAACGTCGGCGTCACCCGCACCGTGGTCAACTTCGCCCACGCCTGCGGCGTGTCGGTGGAAGGCGAGATCGGCTGCCTGGGCAGCCTGGAAACCGGCATGGCCGGCGAGGAAGACGGCGTCGGCGCCGAAGGCGTGCTCGACCACAGCCAGCTCTTGACCGACCCGGAAGAAGCCGCCCGTTTTGTCAAGGACACCGGCGTGGACGCGCTGGCGATCGCCATCGGCACCAGCCACGGCGCCTACAAGTTCACCAAGAAGCCCACCGGCGACGTGCTGCGCATCGACCGCATCAAGGAAATCCACGCCCGCATCCCCAACACCCACCTGGTGATGCACGGCTCCTCCAGCGTGCCGCAGGAATGGCTGAAGATCATCAACGAATTCGGCGGCGATATCGGCGAAACCTACGGCGTGCCGGTCGAGGAAATCGTCGAGGGCATCAAGCACGGCGTGCGCAAGGTCAATATCGACACCGACCTGCGCCTGGCATCCACCGGCGCCATCCGCCAGTTCCTGGCTAAGAACCCGGCCGAGTTCGATCCGCGCAAATACCTGGCCAAGACCATCGAAGCGATGCGCGACATCTGCATCGCCCGTTACGAAGCCTTCGGCGCCGCCGGCCAGGCCAGCAAGATCAAGGCCATCAACCTGGACACCATGGCCAATCGCTACCTGAAGGGCGAACTCGCGCAGATCGTGCGCTGAGCGCCGGATGGCGATGGATGCGGCGGCGGGGTTTGTAAGCTGGATGTAAAAACGCTTGCAAGCCTTTGCCGGAAAAGCAATAATCCATTTGTCATTTCAGGAAAGGGATTTGTATGCCAATTTCGGCTCGCGCTCAATTGCACGCGCCGATGGCCATACTGACTGCCCGACCCGCCCTCGCGGCGGGTTTTTTTTTGGCCGCCGGGCCGATGTTTGCGCGCCGGCATTGGCCCGGCCCGGCGGTTTGCATACACTGCCGGTATTCGGACAAGAACCGGGAGGGACGCATGAAATTGAGCCTGCTGTATTTCGCCAGGCTGCGCGAGACGCTGGGCGTGGAGAGCGAGCAATTGGACAGCGAGGCGGCCAACGTGGCCGAGCTGCTGGCCGAATTGCGCCAGCGCGGCCAGGTCTGGACGCTGGAGCTGGCGGCGGACAAGGTGTTCCGGGTGGCGGTGAACCAGGAAATGGCGGGACTGGACACGCCCTTGGCCGACGGCGACGAAGTGGCGGTGTTTCCGCCGGTGACCGGGGGCTGAGATGACGGTCAACCATATCCGGGTGCAGACCGAGGGCTTCGACGTCGGCGCCGAGGTCAGGCGCTGGTCGGTCAATCCGGCCTGCGGCGCGGTGGTCAGCTTCACCGGCCTGGTGCGCGATTACGGCGACCGCCAGGACGTGGTGGCGCTGGAGCTCGAGCATTACCCGGGCATGACCGAAAAGGCGCTGGCCGACATCGTCCGCCAAGCGCGCGCGCGCTGGTCGCTGAAGGGCGTGACGCTGATCCACCGCGTCGGCCGGCTGGCGCTGGGCGACGACATCGTGTTGGTGGTGGTGGCCAGCGGCCACCGCCGCGACGCCTTCGAGGCCGCCGCCTTCCTGATGGACTATCTGAAGCGGCAGGCGCCGTTCTGGAAATGCGAGATCCTGGCCGACGGCAGCCGCCACTGGGTGGACGCCAAGGCCAGCGACGAGGCGGCGGCGGCGCGCTGGAACGCGCAGGGGGAGCAATCATGACGATGGACGTGATCGACTACCGGGTGTTCGGCGACGACATGCAGTACGTCGAGGTGGAGCTGGACCCCGGCGAGGCGGCGGTCGGCGAGGCCGGCGCGCTGTACTACATGCAGGACGGCATCGCGATGGACACCGTGTTCGGCGACGGCTCGGGCCGCGACGGCGGCGTGCTGGGCTCGCTGCTGGGCGCCGGCAAGCGGCTGCTGACCGGCGAGTCGGTGTTCACCACCGTGTTCGCCAACCAGTCGGCCGAGCGGCGCAAGGTCGCCTTCGCCGCCGCGACGCCGGGCAAGATCGTGCCGGTGCACCTGCTGGAGCTGGGCGGCACGCTGTACGCGCAGAAGGACAGCTTTCTGGCCGGCGCCAAGGGCGTCAGCCTGGGGCTGGCCTGGCAGAAGCGCATCGGCACCGGCCTGTTCGGCGGCGAGGGCTTCATCATGCAGAAGCTGGAGGGCGACGGCTATGTGTTCCTGCACGCCGGCGGCGCGCTGACCGAGCTGCAGCTGCGCCCGGGCGAGACGGTGCGGGTGGACACCGGCTGCGTGGTCGCCTACCAGCCCAGCGTCGATTTCGACATCGAATATGTCGGCAAGCTGAAAAGCGCGCTGTTCGGCGGCGAGGGGCTGTTCTTCGCCAGGCTGACCGGCCCGGGGCGGGTGTGGTTGCAATCGCTGCCCCTGTCGCGGCTGGCCGACCGCATCGTCGCCGCCGCGCCGCGCGCCGGCGGGGAATCCAAGGAACAGGGCTCGCTGCTGGGCGGCCTGTTCAACGACAAGAGCTAGGGGCGCGCCGCCAGCCGTCCAGCCGATGATGGCGGACGCCGCCCGCGCCCAGCTCGGACGCCAGCAGCGTCACTTCCTCCAATGGCAGCGCCAGCGGCGGCAGCGCCTGTTCCGGCAGCGGCCGCTCCAGGCCGCGCAGCAGCGTCAGGTGCGGGCGGTAGGGCCGCGCTTCGACGGCGATGCCGGCCGCGCCCAGCGCCGCTTTCAATTGCGACACCCATGCGCCCAGCGCCGGCGGCGGGCGGGCCGGTCCGCACCACCCCACGCCGCGCCAGCTGCCGCAGCGGTCCAGCACGATGGCCGGCGGCAGGCCGGGCGCCGCCTTTTCCGCGCAGTCGGCGGCCAGCTGCAGTTGCAGCGGCGTCACGTCGTCCAGGAAGGCCAAGGTCAGATGCAGCTGGGCCGCGGGCAACGGGCGGCCGCCGGCTTGTTTCCGCAAGCCGGCCTGCCATGCCAGCAGCCGGGCCAGGCATTCGGGCGGCGGCAGGCAGGCGAGGAAGGCGCGCATCAGTCCTCGTGGCGGATCAGCGCCTGGCGGCGCTTGACGAAGCCGCGCACCCGCTCGTTGTCGTGCGGCAGCCAGTGCAGCAGCTCGCGCAGGCTCTGCATCTCGCCGGCGAAGTCCTGGCCGGCCTCTTGCCGGTTTTCGGCGATGCGCAGCAGCATCGCGCAGCCGTACATGCCGAGCCGGCAATTCAGCGTCCGCATCGCCTCGCCGCGCAGCATCGCGGCGGCGGCCTCCAGCTTGCCCTGGTTGGCCTGCTCCAACGCGGCCCGGCTCTTGTCCTGCAGCTCGGCGTAGGCGGCGCTGACCGCGTCGGCGCAGGCCGGCCGCGGCGCCGCCACTTCCAGCAGCGTGCCCAGCTCGTGCCGGCCGTCGGCGAAACGCAGCGCGATGGATCGCGCCCAGTCCGGCGCGCGCTCGGCGCCGTGTCCTTCCGGCAGCTTGGCCGCCGCCGACAGGAAGCGCAACGCGCTGCCGAAGTCGGTTTCCGGCGCGGCGATCCATTCCGCGCCCTCGGCCAGATGGATTTGGGCCTGCTGCGGCCGCTGCTGCGCCAAGGCGGTCAGCGCGCGGCACACCGCCATCGTCAACGGGCCGCCGGGCAGCTCGCCCTGGCGGGCGGCGATGTCGTGCTGCAGCCGGTCCAGCTGCTGGGTCTGGCCGCTTTCGCAGCGCGCCTGCAGCAGGTTGACCATCGCTTCCGGACCGAAGAAGCTGTTGCCGCGGCCGATGTCCACCGCCCGCTGCAGCGGCTCCACCGCCCGCGTCGCTTCGCCGCTGCGCAGCAGCGCGGTGCCGTAGTGGTGCAGCCGATTGAAGTTGCGCGGCGAGATCGCCACCGCCTTTTCCAGCGCGCCGGCGGCGTCCGGGTAGTTGCCGTCGTCGGTCAGGTTCTGCGCCAAGAGGTCGTAGGCCTCGGTGTAGCGCGGCGCTTCGGCGATCACTTGGTCCAGCAGCGCGTTGGCGCCGCCGCCGTCGCCCTGCTCGGACAGGATGCGGGCGACGCCCATCTTGGCCCAGGGCAGCTCGTCCCGGGCCAGCACCTCGCGGTAGAGCCGCAGCGCCGCCTCGTGCAGCCCCTCGCGCGCCAGCAGTTCGCCGCACAGCCGCTGCGCGTCCAGCCGCCGTTGGCGGCTGTCGGCCTCGGCGATCAGTCCGCCCAGCGTCTGGATCGCCTGCTCGGTCTTGCCCTTGTCCAGCAGCCGGTGCGCCGGCGCCAGCCAGGCCTTGCGCCGGGCGGCGGCTTCCAGCCGGTCCAGCAGCTGCTGCGAGGTGAAGGGCTTGAGGATGTAGTCGTCGGGGACCAGTTCGGCGGCGCTGGCCACCTGGCCGTAGTTGCGCTCGCCGGTGATCATCACCCACAGCGTGGACAAGGGCAGCGCGCCGGCGCGGCGCATCGCCTCCAGCAGCTCCTGGCCGTTCATGCCCAGGCCCAGGTTGTAATCGCACAGCACCACGTCGTAGCGGCGGCCGCGCAGCCGGTTCTGCGCCTCGCCGGCGTGGCTGGCGGTTTCCGACTGGGTGACGCCGGCCATGGCCAGGATGGCGCGTATGCCCTGCGCCATGCTGTGCGCGTCGTCGACGATCAGGACCGTGGTGTTTTCATCGAATGCCATGTCGCCTCTCGCGTCGGCCGGCGCGGCGCCGGCCTCATTCGCAGTCCGGGTTCAGCGCGTGCAGCCGGCGCAGGAAGCCGCGCACGCGTTCGTTGTCCTCGGGTAGCCAGTCTATCAGCCGCTGCACCTGATGCTGCTCCTCGGCGAAGTCGCGGTTCGCCTTGTGGCGGTTCTCGCAGGTGCGCAGCAGCAGCGCGCAGGCGTTCATGCTGATGCGCTCGTTCAGCGTGTCCTGCGACAGTTGGTACAGCATGGCGGCGGCTTCTTCCAGCTTGCCGTTGCCGGCCAGCTCCACCGCCTTGTTGCTCTCCTGCTGCAGCGTTTCGTAGGCGTGCTCGATGGCGGCGTGGCCGGCCTCGTGCTTGTGCGAGATCTCCAGCAGCGTGCCCAGCTCGTGGCGGCCGTCGGCGAAGCGCAGCGCGATGGCGTGGCCCCATTGCTGCGGCAGCTCGTTGCTCAGCTCGGCCGGCAGCCTCACCGCGGCCGACAGGAAGCGCTGGGCGGAGGAAAAGTCGGTTTCGCGGGCGCGCAGCTCGCCGGCCACGCCCTGCAGCTGCGCCAGCGCGTCGCTGGGCCGCTGCTGGGCCAGCGCGGTCATCGCGCGGCACACCGCCATGGTCAGCTTGCCGCCGGGCAGCTCGTCGATGCGGCCGGCGATCTCCGCCTGCAGCCGGTCCAGCTGCTGGGTCTGGCCGCTCTCGCTGTAGGCCTGCAGCAGGTCCACTAGCACGTCGGGGCCGAAGAAGTTGTTGTTGCGGCCGATTTCCACCGCCCGCTGCAGGTAGTCGGCGGCCTTGGACGGGTCGCCGCAGCGCAGCAGCGCGGTGCCGCAGCTCTTCAGGCGGTTGAAGTTGCGCGGCGAGATCGCCACCGCCTTTTCCAGCACCACGGCGGCGGTCTGGTACTGGCCGTCGTCGATCAGGTTCTGCGCCAAGAGGTCGTAGGCGTCGGTGTAGCGCGGCGCGTCGGCGATGATTTCGCGCAGCAGCGCGTTGGATTCCTGGGTTTCTCCCTGCTCGGCGACGATGCGGGCGACGCCCATCTTGGCCCAGGGGATCACGCGCTGGGTCAGCAGTTCCTGGTAGATGCTCAGCGCCTCGCCCTGGCGGCCTTCGTTGACCAGCAGCTCGGCGGCCAGGCGCTTGGCGTCCAGCCGGTACTGCGGGTTCTGCGTTTCGCGCGCCAGCTGCAGCAGCACCTGGATCGATTGCTCCACCTTGCCCTGCGCCAGCAGCTTGTGCGCCGGGGCGAGGAAGGTCTTGCGCTGGCCGGCCAGGTGCATCCGGTCCAGCAGCAGCTGGGAGGCGAACGGTTTGAGGATGTAGTCGTCGGGCGCCATTTCGGCGGCGGCCACCACCCGCTCGTAGTGGCGCTCGCCGGTGATCATGATCCAGATGGTGGACAGCGGCAGGTTGCCGCCCTTGCGCATCGCCTCCAGCAGCTCCTGGCCGTCCATGCCCTCGCCGAGGTTGTAGTCGCAGAGCACGACGTCGTAATTCTTGCCGCGCAGCCGGTTGCGCGCCTCGCTGGCGTTGCTGACGGCCTCGGAGCGGGTGATGCCGGCCATGGACAGCATGGTGCGCAAGCCCTGGCGCACGGTGTGTGAGTCTTCGATGATCAGTACGGTGGTGGTGGCGTCGAATTGCATGATGGGGGCCGGTCGAATGCCGGTCTCAGACGATATCCAGGTGGTCTATGCCTTCCAGCGGGTCCCGGTTGCGGGCGCTCTCGCTGTACAGCTTGATTCTCAGGCGCAGGTCGTTGATGGAGTCGGCGTTGCGCAGCGCATCCTCGTAAGTGATCAGCTCGGCCTCGTACAGTTCGAACAGCGATTGGTCGAAAGTCTGCATGCCGGCCTCGCGCGAGCGTCCCATCACCTCCTTCAGCCCGGCGATCTCGCCCTTGAACACCATGTCCGACACCAGCGGGCTGTTGAGCAGGATCTCCACCGCCGCCACCCGGCCGCGGCCGGACTTGTGCGGCACCAGCCGCTGCGAAATGATGGCGCGCATGTTCAGCGACAGGTCCATCAGCACTTGCTGGTGGCGCTCTTCGGGGAAGAAGTTGAGGATGCGGTCCAGCGCCTGGTTGGCGTTGTTGGCGTGCAGCGTGGCCAGGCACAGGTGGCCGGTTTCGGCGAACTGCAGGCCGTAGGCCATGGTTTCGCGGTCGCGGATCTCCCCCATCAGGATCACGTCCGGCGCCTGGCGCAGCGTGTTCTTCAGCGCGACCTCCCAGTTCTCGGTGTCCACGCCGATCTCGCGCTGGGTGACGATGGACTTCTTGTGGGTGTGCACGTACTCGATCGGGTCTTCGATCGTGATGATGTGGTCCTGGTTGTTGCTGTTGCGCCAGTCCACCAGCGCCGCCAGCGAGGTGGACTTGCCGGAGCCGGTGCCGCCGACGAAGATCACCAGGCCGCGCTTGATCAGCGCGATGTCCTTCAGCACCTCGGGCAGGTTGAGCTGGTCGAAGGTGGGGATCTCGGTGTTGATCTTGCGCAGCACCATGCCCACCATGCCCTGCTGGACGAAGGCGCTGACGCGGAAACGGCCGACGCCGGGCGGGTTGATGGCGAAGTTGGCTTCCTTCTTCGCCTCGAACTCCTCGGTCTGGCGGTCGTTCATCACCGCGCGCACCAGTTCCTTGCTCTGCAGGGCGGTCAGCGCCTGCGGCGCCACCGGCGTGATCTTGCCGTCTATCTTCATCGCCGGCGGAAATTCGGCGGCGATGAAGATGTCGGAGGCGTTCTTTCCCGTCGCATGCTTGAGCAGGTCGTGGATGAATTTGGAGGCCTGGTCTTTTTCCATGGCGGCGTTTCCTGCGTAAGCGGCTTATACAGTCTAGCCCGCCGGGCGGCGGCGGGCGGGACTCAGAATGCGTCCTTGTGGCTGGCCTTGGCGCGCGCCTCGGCCGGCGACACGATGTTGCGCCGGGTCAGGTCGGCCAGACACTGGTCCAGCGTCTGCATGCCGTGTTGCTGCCCGGTCTGTATCATCGAGTTGATCTGGGCGATCTTGTTCTCGCGTATCAGGTTGCGGATGGCGGGCGTGCCTATCATGATCTCGTGCGCGGCCACCCGGCCCTGGCCGTCCTTGGTCTTCAGCAGCGTCTGCGCGATCACCGCGCGCACCGACTCCGACAGCATCGAGCGCACCATTTCCTTCTCGCCGGCGGGGAACACGTCGACGATCCGGTCTATGGTCTTGGCCGCGCTGCTGGTGTGCAGCGTGCCGAACACCAGGTGGCCGGTCTCGGCGGCGGTCAGCGCCAGCCGTATCGTTTCCAGGTCGCGCAATTCGCCGACCAGGATCACGTCCGGGTCCTCGCGCAGCGCGCTTTTCAGCGCGTTGGCGAAGCTGTGGGTCTGCAGGCCCAGCTCGCGCTGGTTGATCAGGCTCTTCTTGCTCTCGTGGACGAACTCGATCGGGTCTTCCACGGTAAGAATGTGCGAGAAGGCGTTTTCGTTGACGTAGTCTATCATCGCCGCCAGCGTGGTCGACTTGCCGGAGCCGGTGGGGCCGGTCACCAGCACCAGGCCGCGCGGGTAGTTGGCGATGTCCTGGAAGATGCGCGGCGCCGACAGCTGCTCCAGCGTCAGCACCTTGCTGGGAATCACCCGGAACACCGAGGCCATGCCGCGGTTCTGGATGAAGGAGTTGACGCGGAAGCGTGCGATGCCGGGCAGCTCGAACGAGAAGTCGCACTCGTAGGTGTCTTCGAAGGTCTTGCGCTGGTAGTCGTTCATGATGTCGTACACCATGTCGTGCACGTCATGGTGGTCCAGCGGCGGCAGATTGATCCGGCGGATGTCGCCGTTGACCCGTATCATCGGCGGCAGGCCGGCCGACAGGTGCAGATCGGAGGCCTTGTTCTTGACGGTAAAAGCCAGGAGCTCGGAAATTTCCATATAATTCTCCACGATGACATCGCCGCCCGCCGGTTTTCCGTTGGCATGGCCGGTCCGCAATCCATTGTATGCGCTTGCCGGGCGGCCGGATATCCCCGCCGCGCCCGAGCCGGGCGCTTCACGGAAATGAAAACGACATGACCGATTCCCTTTCTTCCCGACTCCAGCAGGTGCGGCTGCGGCTGGACGCCGCCTGCGCCGCCGCCGGCCGCGCGCCCGGCGCCGCGGCGCTGCTGGCGGTGAGCAAGACCTTCCCCGCCGACGCGCTCCGGGCCGCCTACGCTTGCGGCCAGCGCGCCTTCGGCGAGAACTATGTGCAGGAGTTGCAACAGAAGTGCGAGGCGCTGGCCGGGCTGGAGATAGAATGGCACTTCATCGGGCCCCTGCAGTCGAACAAGACCCGCATCGTCGCCGAGCGCGCGCACTGGGTGCATTCGATAGACCGGCTGAAGATCGCCGAGCGCCTGTCGGCGCAGCGGCCGGACGGCCTGCCGGCGCTGAATGTCTGCGTGCAGGTCAATGTGTCCGGCGAGGACAGCAAGAGCGGCTGCGCGCCGGAGGAGGCCGCGGCGCTGGCGCGCGCGGTGGCGGCGCTGCCGCGCTTGAGGCTGCGCGGCCTGATGTGCATTCCGGAACCGACCGAAGACACGGCCAGGCTGGCGGCGCAGTTCGCCCGCCTGCGCGGCTTGCAGCGGCAGCTGAACGCCGAGGGCCTGGCGCTGGACACATTGTCGATGGGCATGTCGGCCGACCTGGAGACGGCGGTGGCCGAAGGCGCCACCCTGGTGCGGGTGGGTTCGGCCATCTTCGGCCAGCGCGACTACCAACATTGAACACGGCGCCGCCCGGCGCGAGCCGAAGGGCGACGCATCCATAAAGGGGACGCTATGCGGATCACATTCATCGGCGGCGGCAATATGGCCGGCGCCATCATCGGCGGGCTGGCCCGCCAGGGCGGCCATCGCATCCACGTGGTCGAACATCAGCAGGACAAGCTGGACCAGCTGGCCGCCGGCTTCGGCTGCAGCGGCAGCCAGGCACTGCCCGAGCGCTTCGCCGCCGACGAGGTCGTAGTGCTGGCGGTCAAGCCGCAGCAGCTGCGCGAGCTGTGCCTGGCGCTGGCGCCTGTGCTTAACGGCGCGCTGGTGGTATCCATCGCCGCCGGCATCCGCCTGGACGCGCTGGCGCGCTGGCTGGGCAGCCGCCGCATCGTGCGGGTGATGCCCAACACCCCGGCCATGGTCGGCAAGGGGGTATCCGGCCTGTACGCCGACGCCGCGGTGTCCGCCGCCGACCGCGACGCGGCCGAGACCGTGATGCGCGCCGCCGGCCTGACCGTGTGGCTGGCCGACGAGGCCGGCATCGACGACATCACCTGCGTGTCCGGCAGCGGCCCGGCCTATGTGTTCTATTTCATAGAGAGCATGATAGAGGCGGCGGCGAAAGCGGGCTTCGGCGAGGACAAGGCGCGCGAGCTGGTGCTGGCGACTTTCGACGGCGCGGTGGAGCTGGCGCGGCAGAGCCCGTTGCCGGTGGCCGAGCTGCGCCGGAACGTGATGTCCAAGGGCGGCACCACCGAACGCGCGATCGCGCGCTTCGAGGCCGAAGGCGTCAAGGCGGCCATCGTCGCCGGCGCGATGGATTGCCGCGACCGCTCGATCGAGATGGGCCGCGAACTCAGCCAGGAGTGATGCCGCATCATGTTCGTCCATACCTTGCAATCCCTGATCCAGGTGCTGTCCGACCTGTTCGCGCTGGTGCTGGTGCTGCGTTTCTACCTGCAGGTCGCCCACGCGCCGTTCAAGCACCCGCTGTGCCAGTTCGTGGTGGCGGCCACCAACTTCCTGGTGCTGCCGACGCGCAAGCTGGTGCCGTCGGTGCGCAGCTACGACACCGCCACCCTGCTGCTGGCCTGGCTGGTGTGCCTGCTGGCGCGGGTGCTGATGGTGCTGCTGTGGTGGCGGCCGGAGATCTTCGCGCTGCCGCAAGCCTGGATGGTGCTGTCGCTGTGGTCGGTGCTGGCGGTGTTCCAGCTATCGCTGAAGCTGCTGCTGGGCGCGGTGATCGTGCAGGCGGTGCTCAGCTGGGTCAATCCCTACAATCCGCTGGCGCCGGTGCTGGACAGCCTGACCCGTCCCTATCTGCGGCCGTTCCGCCGCGCGGTGGTCGGCGGCGTCGACCTGGCGCCGATGGCGCTGTCGCTGATCGTCTGGATGATCCTGACGATTCCGGTGACCTGGCTCGAAGCAGTGTTCTTGACCCAACTCAATGTCATGGGCTGACAAACCGGGTTATTTGTCATACTTTTGACAACCGCCGCCTGTCCGGGCGGCCACGTGAAACGCGATAGGGAGAACCACGATGAAAAAAACCTTGCTCGCCGCCCTGCTGCTGGGCGCCGCCGCCGCGCCGGCGATGGCGAACATGCAGCTGGCGCAGAAATACAGCTGTACCGCCTGTCACACGGTGGACAAGAAGCTGGTCGGCCCCGCGTACAAGGACGTGGCCAAGAAATACGCCGGCGACAAGGGCGCCGAGGCCAAGCTGATCGCCAAGGTGAAGAACGGCGGTTCCGGCGTCTGGGGCCCGGTGCCGATGACCCCGCATCCGAATATTCCCGACGCCGATCTGAAGGCGTTGGTGAAGTGGGTGCTGAGCCAGAAATAAACACCGGCGCCCGGCTGTATTGAGGCAAGTCCGCAACGGCTTGCCCGGATTCAAAGGCGGCTTTTGCCGCCTTTGAACTTGTAAGGGCATCGTGGGTCGAAACCGGCGTCCTCATTATATTTCTGCTATTTCGGGCGGACTTGTTATCGGTACTGAAACGGGCTATATAAAATGCTAGTGCAATCGGTGATTATTGGGATTCGCGCTCAATACAGTTGCGCAAACATTAGCCCGCCGGTAATCTTCTCCGCCTGTTGCCAACTCTATGCTGGAAGCACCAAACATGGCCAAGCTGACCGAACAGGATATCCTCAACTGGGAAGGCGATGATTACATGAACGCCGACCACCTTGAGTTCTTCAAGGAACGGTTGTTGCAAATGCAGCAGGAGTTGCTGGTAAACGCCAACGCCACTGCCAACCACCTGCAGGAACAGGAAGCCACCCCTGATCCGGCCGACCGCGCCACTCTGGAAGAAGAGTACGCGCTGGAGCTGCGCACCCGCGACCGCGAGCGCAAGCTGCTGCAGAAGATCCAGGCGTCCATCCGCCAGATCGAAGACGGCTCCTACGGCTTCTGCGAAGACACCGGCGAACCCATCGGCCTGAAGCGCCTGATGGCCCGCCCGACCGCCACGCTGTCGGTCGAAGCCCAGGAGCGCCGCGAGCGCATGAAGCGCCAGTACGCCGACTGAGCGTCGCCTCGCCCCGACACGAAGCGCCACCGCCGCCAGGCCGTGGCGCTTTTGTCTGGCGGTTGTCACCCGTCGACAAATCCGGTTATCTTGCTGCTATGCAGAAAACGAAATAGCCACAAGGGACAACCGCATGCAACGCCAGACCGACGACGTCAGAATCCGCGAAATCAAGGAACTGCTTCCCCCGATCGCCCACCTTTACGAGCTGCCGATCAGCGAGTCGGCCTCCGAGCTGATCTACAACACCCGTCGCGAAATCTCGGCCTTGCTGCGCGGCGAGGACGACCGCCTGCTGGTGGTGATCGGCCCCTGTTCCATCCACGACGTCGACGCCGCGGTCGAGTACGCGCAGAAGCTGGCGCCGCTGCGCCAGGCGCTGGCGGATGAGCTGGTGGTGGTGATGCGGGTGTATTTCGAGAAGCCGCGCACCACGGTCGGCTGGAAGGGCCTGATCAACGACCCGCACCTGAACGAGTCCTACGACATCAACGCCGGCCTGCGCATCGCGCGCCGCCTGCTGCTGACGCTGAACAACCTGGGCATGCCGGCCGCCACCGAATTCCTCGACATGATCACGCCGCAGTACTTCGCCGACCTGATCAGCTGGGGCGCGATCGGCGCCCGCACCACCGAGAGCCAGGTGCACCGCGAGCTGGCCTCCGGCCTGTCCTGCCCGGTCGGTTTCAAGAACGGCACCGACGGCAACCTGAAGATCGCCGTCGACGCCATCCGCTCGTCCAGCGTGCCGCACCATTTCCTGTCGGTGACCAAGACCGGCCATTCCGCCATCGTTTCCACCGGCGGCAACCCGGACTGCCACGTGATCCTGCGCGGCGGCAAGGAACCCAATTACTCGGCCGAGCATGTGCGCGCCGCCGCCGCCGAGCTGACCGCGGTCGGCCTGCCGCACAAGCTGATGGTGGACTTCAGCCACGCCAACAGCCGCAAGGACTACCGCCGCCAGATGGAGGTCAGCGCCGACGTGGCCGGCCAGATCGCCGGCGGCGACCGCAACATCTTCGGCGTGATGGTGGAAAGCCACCTGGTGGAGGGGCGCCAGGATCAGAAGCCCGGCTGCGAGCTCAAGTACGGCCAGAGCATCACCGACGCCTGCCTGGGCTGGGACGACACCGAGACGCTGCTGCGCCAGCTGGCCGACGCCGTCAAGGCGCGCCGCGCCGCCGAGTAAAGCCCGGCCGCGAAGTTCGCGCGATGCCCCGCCCCGGCGGGGCATCGCCGTTTCCGGCCCGCGTCAGGGGGCCGAGACCAGGCGGTCGGCCATCGCCTTCAACGCCCTCATTTGCAGGCCGGTCTTCCAGGCGTAGGCCGGGCCGGTGTAGCCGAACCAGTCCCAGCATCCCTGGGGATTGGCCGCCGAGGTGGTGGTTTGCGGATACAGCACGATGATGCGGTTGTCGTCCGCCCACTCGTTGTAGCCGGCATGCGCGTAGAAAGCGTCGCCCACTTTGCCCGCGTACTGCTGGCAGCCGTGCAGCGCGATGTGCACCTTGCATGCCTGGCCGGCGAAGCAGGCGCGCGGCACGTAGACGTAGCCTTCGGCGGCCAGGCTGCTGCCGGCGGCGGCATACGGGGTCTGATCGAAGCTCAGCAACTTGCCGCTGGTCGTTTGCGGCTTGGGCTGCAGCGCGCCGTAGATGTGCTTCAGGATCAGGCCGGCCTGGTCGTAGCCCTGGCCCTGCCAAGTGCAGTGGTTGAGGTAGGGCGAGGCGGTGGCACCGCAGTTGTTGCCGAAGCTGGGCGTGATCTGGGCGTGGCCGGCCGGCAGCTGCTTCTGGTAGGCGAGCTGCGCCGCCGGCACGCCGGCCAGCTGGAAGAAGGACGCGGCGGCGTCCACCACCGGCGTGCGGACCGTGTTGTCCTGGGTGCCGCTGAACAGATAGATCCGGCGCTTGGCCAGGTCGGCCAGCGGGTCGATCTGGCCGGCCGCGGCGAACTGCTTGGCGCCGGCCAGCAGCAGCGAGGGCTGGGGCGGCGGGCCCGCCATGCAGGCCGCGGTGCCGGCCAGCGATCCTTGCGCGCAGTAGTACGGACCGCCGGCCACCACCCCGGCGCCGACCACCGACGCGGAAAAGGCGACCTGATACTGCGCCGCCATGAAGGCGCCTGACGACAGGCCGGAAACCGACGACTGTCTGGAATCGCCGTGGAAGGCGGGCAGCGGATCGGCGGCCTGCGCCGGCAAGGCCAGCATGGCGGCCAGCCCCAATATCGCTATCGATTTCATGCGGACTCCTTTCAATGGGCGCCTGCCGGCGCGATGGCGAAACGAAGACTCAACATGAAAATGGCAAATATCTTATGAAATATCAATGACATTTGCCAGTCCGGCGACAGGCCCGCCAAGGCGGGCCCGGATTTCAGCGCGCGGCGGGCGCGGTATCGCCGCCTATCAATTTGGCGATCGAGCCGGCCAGCGTGGCGTCGGGCAACGCGAAGAACAGCCCGCCGCGGCCGTTCTGCGCGCTGGCGCAGTCGCCGGACAGCGCGCCTTCCTGGTTCATGTCGCCGAAGATCGCGTAAGCCGCGCCGCCGACGCTGACGCCTATCTTGGCGTGGTTGAAGTTCTTGCCCAGGCCGCCTTTCAGCGAGAAGGCCTGGCCGGCCCAGCTGCCGGAGGTGGCGATCGCCACCGGACCCGGGATCGGCAGGCCGCCGCTCCAGCAAGCCGGCGCGCCGGCTTTGGCGGTGCTCGGGATGGCGGTGCTCTTGCTGCCCTCCCACCAGGTGGCGGCGCGCAGCGGGATGCCCCCCAGCTCGGCCGATACCAGTTGCCACGGCGGAACCTGCAGCGCGGAGGGCTTGGCGATCAGCGTGACGCCGCTGGACAGCCTGCTGACTTGCGGCGTCGCGCTGGAGGACAGCTGGCCCAGCTGGCCGACCGCGGCCTGGATGTCGGCAGGTCCGCCGTTCTTGACGATCTGCGGGTTGCCCGGATCGGTCACCGCGCTGGCGTTGGCCAGGCCCTGCAGCACCGCCAGCACGTCGGCGCGGCTCAGTTTCAGGGCAAAGAAGTGCTGGCTGACTTCCACATCGTTGTCCTGGACACAGCCCAGGGTGTTGCCGTCGCTGGTGCGCGGGTATTGCGCGTTGCCGGAGGCCGGCCACGACGGCGTGCTCACCTGCATCACCACGCCGTTGCCTTGCGCGTCCCAGGCCAGCACGCCCTTGGAGTGGCCCCACGGCGCGCCGCAGGCATTGCCGGAGCAGGAGGGGATGGCCGGATCGTCGTAGAACTGGTCGTTCCACACCACGTAGTTCAGCGTGCCGTTGTAGATCTGGCTGAAGGTGGCCCCCACCGGGTCGGCCGGGGTGTCGCCGACGCAGCCGCCGCCCTGTGTCAGGCTGGGCTGGCTGCTGCTGGCGTACACGTATTGCTGGCTGAAGCTCTTGCCGCCGGTATAGCTTTGCGGGCTGCCGCCGAACTGGCAGCTGTTCACCCTGGCCGATCCGCCGCAGCCGGGGAAGGCGGCGGCATTGAACTTGAACGCGAACCACCAGTTGACCGGGTGGCCGGCGTCCAGCAGCGGCGACGGGGCGGCCTGGCTTGGCTGCGCGGCGGCGGCCAGCGCCAGGCCGAGGCAGGCGATGCGCCAGAACGATGGGGCGGGCATGGAATGTCTCCTTCAGTGGGTCGGGTTGTGCGAGGCTAAGGCAGGATCCGAACAATGCCAATTGAATATTATGTGGAGAGTTTGAAGCCGCCTCCTGCCGCAACACTCGTTAACCAAGCGCCGATTTATCCACAGCCGCCCACGATCAGTCCAGTTATCCACACCCGGCCAAAAGACGGAAAAACAGGTAAAATGGATGCATGCGCGAACTCGACACCCTGATCGTCTCCAGACCCGGCATCACCCCATCGCGGGGTGAGGGGGAGGCGTGCGCGCGCATCCCGGGAGCCTAGCTCCGTCCCCTCAAGCCCCGCCGCATGCGGCCGGGCTTGTCTTGTTGGCATCAAACGCCCAGCCGTCGGCATTTCTCGACATGGAGTTTTTTGGCAATGACGCAAAACATCTACGACACCCCCGAATTTTTCCACGGCTACAGCCAGTTGAACCGTTCCGTCCATGGTTTGGCCGGCGCGCCGGAATGGCCCAGCCTGCAAGCGCTGCTGCCTGAGCTGGCGGGCCGCGCGGTGGCCGATCTGGGCTGCGGCTACGGCTGGTTCTGCCGCTGGGCGCGCGAAGCCGGCGCCCGCTCGGCGCTGGGTCTGGACGTCTCGGAAAAAATGCTGGCCCGGGCCGCGGCGATGACCGCCGACGATGCCATCGAATACCGGCGCCAGGATCTGGAAACCCTGCAATTGCCGCCCGCCGCCTTCGATCTGGTCTACAGCTCGCTGACCCTGCATTACATCGAGGATCTGGCCGGCCTGCTGGCTACCTGCCATCGCGCGCTGAAACCCGGCGGCCGCCTGGTGTTTTCGATAGAGCACCCTATTTTCATGGCGGCCACGCAGCCGCAATGGCTGCAGGATGCGCAGGGACAGCGGTGCTGGCCGGTCAGCGGCTACCAGGACGAGGGCCCGCGCGTCACCCACTGGCTGGCCGACGGCGTGATCAAGCGGCACCGCACCATCGGCACCTTGCTCAACCTGGTGATGGCCGCCGGCTTCACGCTGCGCCACGTCGAGGACTGGGGGCCCAGCGCCGAGCAGGTGGCGGCGATGCCGGAGCTGGCGGAAGAAAGGGAGCGGCCGATGCTGCTGCTGGTGGCGGCGCAGCGCTAGATCGGCCGGCTTTCAGACAAAAGCCCCCGCGATGCGGGGGCTTGCCAGGGGGCGACAGCTTCCTAGATGGCCGCGGCCAGGCGCGAGCCTTGGTCGATCGCGCGCTTGGCGTCCAGTTCGGCCGCCACGTCGGCGCCGCCGATCAGGTGCACCGGCTTGCCGGCGGCTTCCAGCGGCCCCTGAAGCTCGCGCAGCGGATCCTGGCCGGCGCAGATCACCACATTGTCCACCGGCAGCACTTGCCGCTCGCCCTTCACCGTGATGTGCAGGCCGGCGTCGTCGATCAGGTCGTAGCTGACGCCGGACAGCATCTTCACCCGCTTCATCTTCAGGCTTTCGCGGTGGATCCAGCCGGTGGTTTTGCCCAGGCCCTCGCCTACCTTGCTGGTCTTGCGCTGCAACAGATAGACCTCGCGCGGGCTCGGGTGCGG
Organism: Chromobacterium violaceum ATCC 12472; assembly: GCF_000007705.1. Classification (NCBI taxonomy): domain Bacteria; kingdom Pseudomonadati; phylum Pseudomonadota; class Betaproteobacteria; order Neisseriales; family Chromobacteriaceae; genus Chromobacterium; species Chromobacterium violaceum. The sequence goes on along the minus strand of NC_005085.1, from coordinate 179,542 downwards.
CTGCGGACCCTGCGGCGCCAGGCCGCCGGCGCTGTCGCCCGTCATGTCCACGCCCCATTCGCGCATGAAGGCTTCGGCGTCCAGCGAGGTGGAGCGGCCCTCGTGGCACAGGTACTCGGCGGTGTCGAAGCCGATGCCGCCGGCGCCGATGATGGCCACTTTCCCGCCTACCGGCTTCTTGTGCTTGAGCACGTCGAGATAGCTGAGCACCTTGGGGTGGCCGATGCCGGGGATGGACGGGGTGCGCGGCGCGATGCCGGTGGCCAGCACCACCTCGTCGAAGCCGGACAGGTCATCCGCGGCGACGCGGGCGCCCAGCTTCAGCTCTACGCCGGTGGTCTCGATGCGGCGCTTGAAGTAGCGCAGCGTCTCGTGGAACTCTTCCTTGCCCGGAATCTGCTTGGCGACGTTGAACTGGCCGCCGATTTCGGCCGCGGCGTCGAACAGCGTCACGCTGTGGCCGCGCTCGGCGGCGACGGTGGCGAAGGCCAGGCCGGCCGGGCCGGCGCCGACCACCGCCAGCTTCTTCGGCACGGCGGTTTTCTCGTAATTGAGCTCGGTTTCGCGGCAGGCGCGCGGGTTGACCAGACAGGAGGTCAGCTTGCCCTGGAAGATGTGGTCCAGACAGGCCTGGTTGCAGCCGATGCAGGTGTTGATCTCGTCGCCGCGGCCTGCCGCCGCCTTGTTGACGAAGTCCGGATCGGCCAGGAAGGGGCGCGCCATCGACACCATATCGGCGCAGCCGCCGGCCAGGATATCTTCCGCCACTTCCGGCGTGTTGATGCGGTTGGTGGTGATCAGCGGGATCTTGACCTGGCCCATCAGCTTCTTGGTCACCCAGGCAAAGCCGCCGCGCGGCACCATGGTGGCGATGGTCGGCACCCGCGCCTCGTGCCAGCCAATGCCGGTGTTGATCAGGGTGGCGCCGGCCTTTTCGATCTCGCGGGCCAGGTGAACCACCTCGTCCCAGCTGCTGCCGTCCTGCACCAGGTCCAGCATCGACAGCCGGTAGATGATGATGAAGTCGCCGCCCACCGCCGCGCGCACCGCCTTGACGGTTTCGATCGCGAAGCGGATGCGGTTCTCGAAGCTGCCGCCCCAGTCGTCGGTGCGCTTGTTGGTGGCGCGGGCGATGAACTGGTTGATCAGATAGCCTTCCGAACCCATCACCTCGACGCCGTCGTAGCCGGCCTGTTGGGCCAGCTTGGCGCAGTTGGCGAAATCGGCGATGGTTTGCCAGACGTCGGCGTCGGACAGTTCGCGCGGGGTGTAGAAGTTGATCGGCGCCAGCAGCGGCGAGGCCGACACGCACTTTTCCTGGAAGCTGTAGCGGCCGGAGTGCAGGATCTGCAAGGCGATCTTGCCGCCCTCGCGGTGCACCGCGTCGGTCACCAGCTTGTGCTTGGGCACTTCGTGCGCGTCCGACAGCTGGGCGGCGCCCTCGGCGACGCAGCCTTCGGCGTTGGGGCCGACGCCGCCGGTGACGATCAGCGCCACCCCGCCCCGCGCGCGCTCGGCGTAGAAGGCGGCCATTTTTTCGAAGCCGCCTGGGGATTCTTCCAGGCCGGTGTGCATCGAACCCATCAGCACGCGGTTTTTCAGCGTGGTGAAGCCCAGGTCCAGCGGGGCCAGCAGGTGCGGGTAAGCGCTCATGTTTCTTCCTCGTGTCCGTTTTGTAGCGGCCCGGGCGGGCGTGCCCAAGCCTTTGATTCGTCTGGCGATGTCAACCCTGGGGCCAAGATACTTACTGGTAAGTAAGTTGTCAATGGAATCGCCGGCCGCCAGACCGCGCTAGCCATCTATAATCGCTTGGACGGCCGCAGCCGTCATGACAAAGGAGAATAATCATGTGCGAATCATCGCCTCACGCTCACGGCGACTGCCTGAACCCGCCGCAAGCGCGCCCGCTGGGCCGCCGCGGCTTCCTGAAACTGGCCGCCCTGGGCGGCGGCGCCGTGCTGCTGGGCAGCTTTCTGCCGCGCACCAGCTGGGCCGCCGGGAAGACCGACGCGCTGCTGCTGTCCTGCATGGACTACCGGCTGGTCCACGACTTCGGCGAGTTCATGGATGGCCTGGGCCTGCGCGGCAAGTACGACCACATCGTGCTGGCCGGCGCCTCGCTGATCTCGATCACCGACCAGTTTCCCGACTGGAACGCCACGTTCTGGCAGCATCTGGGCGTGGCGATAGACCTGCATCACATCAAGCGGGTGGTGCTGCTGGACCACCGCGATTGCGGCGCCTACAAGGTGGCGTTCGGAGAGGACTTCGCGCAGGACCCGGGCAAGGAAACCCGGATCCACGCCAAGGCCTTGCTGAAGCTGAAAGACGAAATCCTGGCCAGGCATCCCGCGCTGGCGGTGGAAACCTATCTGATGGCGCTGGACGGCAAGACGGAGTCCATCGCGGCCTGAGCCTGGACTCAGGCGTGGACCGGCTCCGCGACGGCCGTCGGGCTGACGGCCGTTTTGGCATCCAGCCAAGCCAGCAGGTCGGATTCCACCTCGGCGCGGTTGATCTCGTTGAGCATTTCGTGGCGGCCGCCCGGATAGACCTTGCTTTGCAGGTCCAGCACGCCGGCGTCGCGGTAGCGGATTTCCAGCTGGCCCAGCGCCAGCCGGCCCAGGCTGACCGGATCGCGGCTGCCGGCGAACAGCAGGATGGCGCAGCGGCGGTTGAGGCCGGTTCCGGCCGCTTCGCCGTTTTCCATTTCGACGATGCCGGCGAACAGGTCGGCCCACAGGCCCGGGGCCGGGTCGAAGCCGCAGCGCGGATCGGCGAGATAGGCGTCGACCTCGGCCCGATCGCGGCTGAGCCATTCCATTGCGGTCCGCCACGGCGGAAAGCCCAGGTTGAAGCTGCCGAACACCAGCGACGCCATCAGCCGGCTGGGCTTGTCCCCGCCGCCCCTGCGGCCCAGCCAGCGCGCCAGCGCGCCCAGCGTTTTCGCCAGCGGCCGCTGGCGGTAGCCGGTGGAGGACAGCATCAGTCCGGACAGCTGCTTGCCGTGGCGCAGGAAATAGGCGCGGGCGATGAAACTGCCCATGCTGTGGCCAAACAGGACGATGGGCAGGCCGGGATGCCGCTCGGCCGCGTGGCGGCGAACCGTCTCGATATCCTCCACCACTTTGCGCCAGCCGTCGTCGGCGGCGAAGAAACCCCGCGGCTGCGGCGCGTCGCCATGGCCGCGGTGGTCGTGCGCGTACACCGCGTAGCCGGCGGCGGTCAGCGCGCCGGCGAAACGGTCGTAGCGGGCCGCGTGCTCGCTCATGCCGTGGGAAATCAGCACCACGGCGCGCGGCGGGCCGTCCGATGGCCATTCGCACAAGGGGATGTCGACGCCGTCGGCGGCAGGCAGCAGAGTACGGTACATGCGTTGTCCTTTTTGTGATTCTAGTCTAACGCGATCGCGGCGGCGATTCGCCCCCGGACGGCCGGGCCCAGGCATTTGAGATCGTCCCGCGCGAAGCCGCGGGCCAGGCCGCCAGATTGGGGTTTCCATCCGCTCAGCCCAGCAGCGTCCGGCGGTCGAAATCCGGGTTGGTCAGCGAGGTCAGCACGTGGTCGCGCCAGGCGCCGTCGAGGAACAGGTAGTCCTTGGCCTGCCCTTCGACGGCGAAACCCAGTTTTTGCAGCAGCGCCGCGCTGCGGACGTTGTGCGGCTGGTAATTCGCCTGGATGCGGTGCAGCTTGAGATCCGCGAAGGCGAAGGCGATGGCCGCCTGCAGCGCCTCGCGCATCAGGCCCTGCCCCTCGCGCGCCCGGTCTATGCCGTAGCCGAGGTGGCAGGCCTGGAACACGCCGCGGACGATGTTGCTGAAACTGACGGTGCCGATGATCCGTTCCGGTTCGGCCGGCGTCGCCAGCAGGAAGCGCGCGCTGACGCCTTCCTCCCAGCTGCGCGCGGCCTGGCGCAGCTGCATCGCCCAGTGGGCTTCGGTGTAGAACTGCGGGCCGGCGGTCGGGTTCCACGGCTCGAGGTGGGCGCGGTTGCGCAGATGGTAGTCGAGCGCGGCCGCGGCCAGTTCCGGGCGGGCTGGCAGCAGCCGCAGCCGTGGCGTGTCGAGTATCGGTTGGGCGACGGTCATGGCGTTGCGTTTTTTTATGACATGGCCGTAGATAGTAGTCGCAACGCCGGGCGATGCTCAAGCGACGCCGCCGGCGAGGGGCCGGCGGCGGGAGGTCCAGGCTATGGCGCGGCCATCGCCGGAGGGTTCCGGCAAGCGCGGGGTTTCAGCCGGCCAGCTTCTCCAGCGCCTCGCGGTACTTGGCGGCGGTCTTCTCGCGCACGTCCAGCGGCACGGCCGGGGCCGGGGCCTGCTTGTTCCAGCCCGAGGCCTCCAGCCAGTCGCGGACGAACTGCTTGTCGAAGGACGGCGGGTTGCTGCCGGGCTGGTAGCTGTCGGCCGGCCAGAAGCGGCTGGAATCCGGCGTCAGCGCCTCGTCCATCAACGTCAGCGTGCCGTTTTCGTCCAGGCCGAACTCGAACTTGGTGTCGCAGATGATGATGCCGCGCGTGGCCGCGTATTCGGCGGCGGTCTGGTACAGCAGGATGGCGGTGTCGCGCACCTTGGCCGCCAGCTCGGCGCCGACGATGGCCTCGCACTGGGCGAAGCTGATGTTTTCGTCGTGATCGCCCACCGCCGCCTTGGTGGAAGGGGTGAAGATGGGCTCGGGCAGCTTGTCCGCTTCCTTCAGCCCGGCCGGCAGCGCGATGCCGCAGACCGAGCCGGACTGCCGGTATTCCTTCCAGCCGGAGCCGGCCAGGTAGCCGCGCACCACCGCCTCGATCGGCACTGCTTTCAGGCGCTTGGCCACCACCGCGCGGCCTTCCACCTGCGGCAGGTCGGCCGCCGCCACCACGTCTTCGGGCTGGTCGCCGGTCAGGTGGTTGGGCACCACGTCCTTCAGCTTGTCGAACCAGAAATTGGAGATGGCGGTCAGGATTTGGCCCTTGGCCGGGATCGGGTCGTCCAGGATCACGTCGAAGGCGGACAGCCGGTCGGTGGCGATCATCAGCATGCGCTGGTCGTCGATCTCGTACAGGTCGCGCACCTTGCCGGAGTAGATCTTCTTCAGGCTGGTCAGGTTGGTGGTGGAGAGTCCGGTCATCATGCTTCCTTCGCGGGCAGGGGGTTCTGTTGGATTCGTTTCAGCGCTTCGCGCCGCGACAACGGCGACAGCGCGGCGGACGCGACGAAGCCGCGCACGGCCTCGGCGTCGGTGTAAGCGTATTCGCGCAAGGCCCAGCCTATGGCCTTGCGGATGAAGAATTCGGGATCGGCGGCGTTGGCCGAGCAATAGCGGAACAGGCGTCCGGCGTCGGTGTCGCGCTTCCAATACAACTGGTGCAGGATGGCGACGCGGCGCAGCCAGAAATCGCTGTCGCCGGCCAGCGTGTCCATCTCGGTCTGCAGTTCGCGCCGGCCGCGGACCAGCCCGCCTATCACCCAGGCCGCCAGGCCGTCGACGGTGTCCCACCATGACTTGGCGGTCACCAGCGCCAGCAGCCGCGGCAGGATGGCCGCCGGCAATTCGGCGGCATGGCGGGCCAGCAGGTCGAGCGCCACGTACTGGAATTCGCGCTCAGGTTCTTGCCACAGCCTCTCGGCCAAGGTCAGCCACACATCAGGACCGGCGGTGTCGTGGGATTTGATCCAGGCTACGGCGGCCTTGCGCCGCGCGGGCGCGGCGACGCCGAGGAAGTCGAACTGCCCGCGCATATAGGCGCGCATCGCCGGCGCGCGCGCCGGATCGGCGGCGGCGGTCAGTTGGGCGCGCAGCGCGTCGATTCGATCCATCAGCCGGCCTCCTGCTCGAAGAACACCATGTCCCGATAGGGTTGGGCGCGACAGGCGGCGAGGCGGCTCTGCAGCGAGCCGACGTGCAGCTCCAGCCGATGGCCGTCCGGGTCCAGGAAGTAGAAGGAGTCGCCCTCGCTGCGGTTGTCTTTCCAGGTTTGGACGCCGGCGTCGCGCAAGCGCGCCGCCCAGGCCGGAAAATCGGCGGCGGCGACGCCGAACGCGTAATGGGTGTAGCCGCGGCCCGGTTCGGGCGCGTCCAGAGACAGGCACAGCCACAACTCGCCCAGGCTCAGGTAGGCGCCGCCGGCCCAGCGCGCGTGCGGCCGGGCGCCGAGCAGGCCGTGGTAGAAGTCCCAGGACCGGTCCAGGTCGGCGACCGCCAGGGTCAGATGATTGAGTCCGTTCAGCTTCATCGGGATGAAAAATGGCGAAGCCGCCGGCCTCGCCATCTCGCTCGCTACAGGGTGTCCTTCAGCGCCCTGGCCTGCTCCAGCGCCTCGTCGGCGCTGGCGGCCATCACGTTGAAGTGGCCCATCTTGCGGCCCGGCCGCGCCTGCTTCTTGCCGTACAGGTGCAGCTGGGCGTTGGGCGCTTCGGCCAGCACGTCCCAGTTGGGCTCGTGGCCGTCGTCCTTCCACACGTCGCCCAGCAGGTTCACCATCACCACCGGGCTGAGCAGGTCGGTGCGGCCCGGCAGCAGGCCGCACATCGCGCGCACCTGCTGCTGGAACTGGTCGGTCAGGCAGGCGGTGAGCGTGTAATGGCCGGAGTTGTGCGGCCGCGGCGCGATCTCGTTGACCACCAGGCTGTCGTCGGCCAGCACGAAGAATTCCACCGCCAGCACGCCGACGTAGTCGAGCGCCTCGGCCAGTTTCCGGGCCATGTCCTGCGCCCGCGCCGCCAGCGCCGGAGCGATGCGCGCCGGCACGATGGATTCGTCGAGGATGCCGTTCTTGTGGATGTTTTCCGCCACCGGAAACACCGCGCTCTGCGCGCCGCTGACGCGGGTGACGATGGCCGACACCTCCAGCTGCAGGTCCAGCATTTTTTCCAGCACGCAGGCCTGGCCGCCCAGGTTGGCGTAGGCGGCGCGCGCCTCGTCGGCGGTCTGCACCCGTACCTGGCCCTTGCCGTCGTAGCCGAGGCGGGCGGTCTTCAGGATGCCGGGCAGGTAGGGCGCCAGGTCCACCTGGATGTCCTCGACGCTTTCGATGGCGAGGTAGGGCGCGGTCGGCAGGCCGGCCTTGTTGATCCAGGCCTTCTCGGCGATGCGGTCCTGGGCGACGGCGACGCAGTCGCCGGACGGCGACACGCGGGTGCGGCGCGCCAGCTCGCGCATCGCGTCGGCGTTGACGTTCTCGAATTCGGTGGTGACGGCGGCGCAGCTGTCGGCCAGCTCGCGCAGCGCGGCCGGGTCGTTGTACGGCGCGCGGATGTGGCGGTCGGCGAAGGCCGCCGCCGGCGCGTTCTCGTCCGGATCCAGCACGGTGACGCGGTAGCCCATGGTTTTGGCGGCCACGGCGAACATGCGGCCGAGCTGTCCGCCGCCGAGTATGCCCAGCATCGCCGGCGGCAGGATGGCGGCCATTATTCGACCTCCGGCAATGTCATCGCCAGCACGGTTGCTTCCTGTTGCTTGCGGAAGCCGATCAGTTGCTCGGCCAGTTCCGGCCGGGTGGTCGCCAGCATCGCCACCGCGAACAGCGCGGCGTTGGCGGCGCCGGCCTCGCCGATGGCGAAGGTGGCCACCGGGATGCCCTTGGGCATCTGGACGATGGACAGCAGCGAATCCTCGCCGCGCAGGTATTTGGACGGCACCGGCACGCCCAGCACCGGCACGTGGGTCTTGGCGGCCAGCATGCCCGGCAGATGGGCGGCCCCGCCGGCGCCGGCGATGATGGCCTTCAGGCCGCGCGGCGCGGCTTCTTCGGCGTACTGGAACAGCAGGTCCGGGGTGCGGTGGGCGGAGACGACGCGGGTTTCGCAGGCGACGCCGAAGTTTTTCAGCACGCGGGCGGCGTGCTGCATCACTTCCCAGTCGCTGTTGCTACCCATCACGATGCCGACTTCAATCATGGCGATGCTGCTCGCGGATGGTGAACGAAGAACGCGATTTTAACCGATGGCGCGGGCTACCCGTTATGGTTTTTTATTTTCATATCAAGACAGTTAGAGAATAAAGCTGTCTCGAAACAATGCTCTCACGCCAGTTTCGGATAGGTGAACAGCAGCAGGTGCAGGGTGTTGAAACCCAGGTGCGCCAGCACCGCCAGCCACAGCTGGCGCCGCGCGGCGTAGATCAGGCCGTAGCCTATGCCGGCCAGCGTGGCCAGGCCCATCCAGGCCCAGCCGCCGGCCAGGTGGGCGAGGCCGAACAGCAGCGACGCCGCCATCAGCGCGGCGAAAGGCTCGGTGCGCAGCTCCAGCCAGCGCTGGACGCCGGCGCGGAAGAAGGCTTCCTCCACCAGCGACGCCAGGAAGCAGTTGGCCAGCAGCCACGGCAGCAGCCAGGACGGCCACTTGGGCGCGAAGCCGATCACGCCGACGGCGGCGGCGATGCCGAGCACGAACAGCAGCGCCAGCGCGCCGACCGCGGCCGCCGGCCAGCCCAGCCGCCGCTCCGGCAGCGGCGCGCGGGCGAGGTTTAACAACAGCAGCAGGCCGGCCAAGCCCTTGTCGTAGCTCCAGAACAGCCGGTAGGGCGCGCTGTCGGGGCTGGCCCGGCCCTGCCACAGCAGCGGGTTGTCGAAGCCGGGCAGCGCGTGCACCGCCAGCGCCAGCAGCGCGGCGATCCATACCAGGTGCAGCTCCGGCCGCGGATGGCGGCGCAGCGCCAGCGTCAGCCCGGCGACGATGGCCGCGGCCAGCGCGCCCAGCGGCTGCAGCACGCCGGCGGCCAGCGCCAGCATCGCGCTGGTGATCAGGGCGATCCAGCCGGGCGCTTCCTGGCGCAGGCTGGCGGCGGTCAGGCCCAGCGCCAGCAGGCCGTAGGCGGCCAGCGTCAGGGAGGAAAGCGTCAACATGGCGGCTCCGTCGCGGGATGGGCAAGCGCCCGATGATAAGGCTTGGACGCGGCGAGGCCAAACGCTTCCTCAGGGCTGGGGCGGATGCGGCCGCAGCAGCCGGCGGCGCTGGGCGTCGGCCAGGTAGGCGGCGATCGGCGCCGCCTCTTCCGCCGGGATGGGCGCCTTGAACGCCAGCCGCATCTTGTCGACGACGGCGCGCCAGCGCGCTTCGTCGAAGTCGGGCTGCAGCGCGATGTAATCGGCGGAATGGCAGACCAGGCAGCGCCGCAGCGCGGCCTGGTAGCCGGGATGGCCGCTGTCCGGCAGCATCGCCGTCTCGTTGGGCAGCGCGATGCTGGCGGCGCCGGCGGGGGCGGCCAGCAGGGCCAGCGCCAGCAGCGCGGCCCTCATCGCTTAACCTCGGCGACGACGATTTCCACCCGCTCGGCGACGTTGCGGGCGTAGCCGCCGGGGTTCCACGGCTGGCGCAGCGGCTGGCGCTGGCCGTCGTTGGCGGCGGCGCGCGCCATCAGAGTCAGCGGGCCCGGCTTCACGCCGTCCAGCGTCAGCGTCCACGGCCGGAAGGCGAAGCGGCCGATGTCGGGGCCCAGCTCGGCCTGCCGCCAGCTGTCGCCGCCGTCGGCGGAAACGTCCACCCGGCGGATGCCGCTGCCGCCGTCGAAGGCGATGCCGCGCAGCGCCAGCCGGCCGTCCGGCGCGGCGATCGCGTCGCCGTGGGCGGGGTGGGTGATGAAGCTACGCACCTTCATCCGGGTCAGCCGCGCCGTCCTGTCCGGCTTGGTTCCCGGCGGCACGCCGTTGTCCGGCGTGTCGGGCACGGTGTAGGCCTGGCTGGCGAACCAGCCGTCGAACACATGGTCGAGCACCTCGATATGCGACAGGTGCTTGATCCAGTAGGCGGCGTAGAAGCCGGGGATGACCAGCCGGATCGGGTAGCCGTTCAGCACCGGCAGCGGCTGGCCGTTCATCTCCCAGGCGATCATCGCCTCCGGCCGCAGCGCGTCGGCGAGGTCCAGCGAGCGGACGAAGGCCGGCGTTACCTCCAGCGCCGGCTGGTCGGTGCCGCGGCAGGCGATCTGGCGCGCGCCGTCGATCACGCCGGCGGCGGCCAGCACGTCGGCCAGCCGCGCGCCGGCCATCTCGACGCAGGCCATCGAGCCGTTGCCCAGCTGCGCGCCCTGCACCCGCGGCTGGAACAGGCCGCGGCCGTTGCCGGCGCATTGCATCACCACGGTTTGCTTGAAGCGGGGAAAGCGCTGCAGCTCGCTCAGCGTCAGCGTCAGCGGCCGCCTCACCTTGCCGTCTATGGTCAGCGTGTGGGCGGCGGGGTCGATGTCCAGCGGGTGGCCGGCCAGGTGGTAGCGGACGAACACCGCCTCGTTGGGCGTGATCAGCCCGCGGTCGAATTGGGAAAACGGCGTTTCCAGATGCACCGGGCGGGTGGTGATGCGCAACAGCGGCATCTTCTGCGGATAGGGGACCAGCTCGCGCCAGCCGTTGTCGAAGCCCTGCTCCAGCCAGGCGGCGCGCGGGCGGCCCGCCAGGCCCAGCAGGCCGGCGGCGAGGCCGGCTTTCAGCAAGGCCCGGCGGGTGGCGGCATCGTCCATGTCCGCGCCTTTCCAGAAGGGAATGGACGCGATGCTAGGCGCCGCGCGGGCGGCCGTCTACCGGGGAAAGGGACAGGCGCTCAGCCGCGGCGGGCGCGCCAGCGCCGGGTCAGCGCGCCCGCCGCGGTGGCGAGGATGCCCAGCGCGGCCACCCATACGCCCAGGCCGAAGCCGGGCGGCATTTCGCCGGCGTCGGACGCGGCGGGCTCGGCCAGCAGCATCAGCAGCAGGCCGGCGACCAGCAGCAGCGCGCAGCCCAGCCAGTACAGCCGGCGCTGGTGCCAGCCCTGGAACAGCGAATACAGCAGCGAGCCGAGGTACAAGCCCAGCAGCGCGGCGGCGGGAATCCATTCGGAGGAAGGCGTGGACATCTATCGGCGGGAATCCGGATCAAAACACGATAGACCCGGCCGGGCGGGACTGGTTCGCCCGGCCGCGCCCTGCTACCAGCTGCGGTAGGGATGCTTGGACAGGTAGGCGTTGGTGTAGCGGCCGTCCTCGGTCACTTCCTCGCCCACCCAGTCCGGCTTGGCGAACGGGGTGTCCTCGTCCGGCAGCTCGATCTCGGCCAGCACCAGGCCGGCGTTGTCGCCGAAGAATTCGTCCACTTCCCAGACAAAGCCGCCATGCTCGATGCGGTGGCGCAGCTTGTCCACCACCATCGGGCACATCGCGCCCATGATGGTCTGCGCGTCGGCCAGCGGAATCGGGTATTCGAACTCGTGGCGGCTGACGTTGCTGATATGGCTCTTCAGCGTCAGCCAGGCTTGCTGGCCGACCACCCGCACCCGCACGGTGCGCTCCTTTTCCACCGACAGATAGCCCTGGCGGTATTGCACGGCCGGCGCCAGGCCGCGCCAGCCGTCGCCGCTCACCACGAAGCGGCGTTCGATTTCCAATGCCATCGATCAAGTCCTCAAGCGAAACATTCAGGGTTGGGGATGGGTCAGAACGGCTTGACCACCACCAGGATCACCACCGCCAGCAAGACCAGCACCGGCAGTTCGTTGAACACGCGGAACCAGGTGTGGCTCCTGCGGTTGCGGCGGGCGGCGAAGTCCGCGTACAGCCTGGCGCAGTAGCCGTGGTAGCCGACCAGCAGCAGCACCAGCGCCACCTTGGCGTGCAGCCAGCCGCCGGCGATGCCGAAGCCGAGCCACAGGCCGAGTCCGGTGGCCAGCGCCAGCAGGCCCAGCGGCGTCATGAAGCGCAGCAGCTTTTTCGCCATCAGCAGCAGGCGGCCGTATTCGTCGCCCTCGGCGGCCAGCGCCAGGTTGACGAACAGCCGCGGCAGATAGAACAGGCCGGCGAACCAGGACACCACGAAGAAGATGTGTAAGGCTTTCAGGTACAGGTAGCTCATCGACTTTCCAATGGGAGCGGGATGGGGCGATGGACCGGACGGGGCCGGCCCGGTTCCCGCCGGATCAGGACCAGGCCTGCCGTTGCGCCTTCGGCAGCTTGCTAAGCACAAGCTGGCGCGAGCGCTCGATGCCGCGGCGGATGTCATCGGGCGCCAGCGCCTCCAGCGAAACCACCTGCACCCAGCGGGCGCGGGCCAGATACGGCGCCGGGCGCACGCCGGGCAGGCCGGACAACGCCAGGAAGTCATCGTCGGCTACTTTGTAGCTGATGCCGGCCTCGCCGCACACCAGGAACATCTTGCCGCCGATGGAGACCACCCGCGTCCCGCCCCATTTGACGTCGAACTCGGCGCCCGGCAGCGCGCGGGCATGATCCAGCATCTCGTCGAACAGGGCGGCGGGCAGCGGCATCGCTCAGCCTTTCTTCGGCGCGGCCTGGTACAGCGGCCACACCTGCGGGATATGGGCTTGCAGGTCGCGGATGCGGGTGGGGCCCGACGGGTGGGTGGACAGGAATTCCATGCCGCCGCCGCCGCCGGCCGCCTGCATCTTCTGCCAGACGTTGACCGCGGCGTTGGGATCGTAGCCGGCGCGGGCCATCAGCTCCAGGCCCATGATGTCGGCCTCGGACTCCATGGTGCGGCTGTGCGGCTTGGACAGCGTCACGTCGCCGACCAGCGAGGCCAGCTTCAGCTGGCTGTCGTTGAGGCCGACCAGCGCGCCGACCAGGCCCAGGCCCATCTGCTGCGCGTAGGCCTGGCTCATGTTCTCGCGGGTGTGCTCGCGCAGCGCGTGCGAGATCTCGTGGCCGATCACGGCGGCGAGCTCGGCGTCGGACAGCTTCAGCTGTTTCACCAGGCCGGTGTAGACCATGATCTTGCCGCCGGCCATCGCGTAGGCGTTCATGTCGTCGGTGGTCAGCACGTTCACTTCCCAGCGCCAGTTGCGGGCGTCGGGACGGAAGGACGGCGTCTGGGCGATCAGCCGCTGCGACACGCGGCGCACGCGCGCGGTCAGCGCCGGGTCGGTGTTCAGGCGGCCCGCGGCGCGGGCTTTTTGCAACTCGCCGGCGTAGGACTTGGCCGACATCTGCTCCACTTCCTGGCTGGACAGCAGCATGCTCTGGCTGCGGTTGACGCCGACCGCGCCGCCGGCGGTGGTGCTCACCTGGGCGCAGGCGGCCAGCAGGGCGGCCAGCAGCGCGCCGCCCAGCCAGCGTTTCCAGTGCTTGGCCATCAGATTTCCACCATCTGGAAATCGTCCTTGCGGGCGTCGCAGTCGGGGCAGGTCCAGTTGGGCGGCAGGTCTTCCCAGCGCGTGCCCGGCGGGATGCCGTCTTCCGGCCGGCCGGCTTCCTCGTCGTAGATGAAACCGCAGATCAGACACATCCAAGTACGCATCGCATCGCCCTCGTGTTCGGATAAAATGGGTATTCTAAATCGTGCCACCGCAATAAAACAGAAGAGGTTCGCCCTTGACCACTCCACCCTCCCCTCCCGTGGTGCTGACCCTGGCCGGTTCCGACCCTTCCGGCGGCGCCGGCATCCAGGCCGACATCCTGACGCTGGCCAGCCTGGGCTGCCACCCGCTGTCGGTGATCACCGCGATCACGGTGCAGGACACCGTGGGCGTCAACGACCTGATGGTGCTGGATTCCGACTGGGTCAACGACCAGGCCCGTTTCCTGATGGAGGACATGCCGGTGGCGGCGTTCAAGATCGGCATGCTGGGCAGCGTGGAGAACGTCGCCGTGGTGTCGCAGCTGATCGCCGACTACCCGGACATCCCGGTGGTGCTGGACCCGGTGCTGGCCAGCGGCGGCGGCCACGAGCTGGCCGACGAGGACCTGATCGGCGCGATGCGCGACATGCTGATCCCGCAGGTGTCCATCCTGACGCCCAACAGCCTGGAGGCGCGCCGGCTGGCCAGCAACGATCCGGACGAGGACGAGGAGCTGACGCTGGATCAGTGCGCCGAGCGCATCCTGGCATTGGGCAGCCCCTATCTGCTGATCACCGGCACCCACGAGAACACCAAGGAAGTGATCAACAGCCTGTACGGCCAGGACGGCGTGGTGCGCGCCGACCACTGGGAGCGGCTGCCCGGCAGCTACCACGGCTCCGGCTGCACGCTGGCCTCGGCCATCGCCGGCATGCTGGCCACCGGCCTCTTGCTGCCGGAGGCGGTGCGCGAGGCGCAGGAATACACCTACCAGACCCTGCTCAACGGCTTCCGCCCCGGCATGGGGCAGTTCCTGCCGGACCGGATGTTCTGGGCGCGCGGCGACGACGAGGAAGACGGCGATGCCGCCAAGAGTTGAGGGGCTGTACGCGGTGACGCCGGACGGGCTGGACGATGCCCGGCTGTTCGCGCTGGCGGCCGCTGCGCTGGCTGGCGGCGCGCGCGCGCTGCAATACCGCGACAAGAGCGGCGACGCCGGGCGCCGGCTGCGGCAGGCGGCCGAGCTGCAGCGGCTGTGCCGCGCCCATGGCGCGCTGTTCATCGTCAACGATGATGTCGAATTGGCGGAGCGGATCGGCGCCGACGGCGTCCACCTGGGGCGCGACGACGGCGACATCGCCGCGGCGCGGCGCCGGCTGGGCGCGGACGCGGTGATCGGCGCCTCCTGCTACGACCGCATCGAACTGGCGCGCGCGGCGCTGGCCGCCGGGGCCAGCTACGTCGCCTTCGGCGCGGTGTTTCCGTCGCGGACCAAGCCGCACGCGGCCGCCGCGCCGCTGTCGCTGTTCGCTGACGCCGCGGCGCTGGGCGCCAACGCGGTGGCGATAGGCGGCATCGCGGCCGGCAACGCGGGGCGGGCGGTCGAGGCCGGCGCCGACGCGATCGCGGTGATTGGGGGCTTGTTCGACGCGGATGACACCGCCGCCGCCGCTAGAGCGCTGGCGGGTTGGTTCGGAGCACGGTGATGTCGGCCAGCCGGTAGCTGCCGGCGCGGTCTTCCTGGCAGAAGGCGCGGGCGCGCACGGTGACGGCGCGGCCCTTCAGCCTGGCCATGTCTTCCTGGCTCAGCGCCAGGCTGCGCATTTCCTGCTCGCCGCAGGCGGCGCCGTCGTCCAGCCGCAGCGGATGGTCCAGCTTCAGGTGATAGGCCTGGAAAAACGTGCCTTCGGCCTTGCTGCCGGAGCGCACGGGACCGATCACGGTGCCGCGCAGCGTGATCGGGGCGGCGGAGTCGCCGTCTATGCGGAAAACCTGGCCGGCATGGCCGGCCAGGCTGCTCGCCAGCATGAAGCCGGCCAGCGCGGTACTGCAGAGCTTACTCATCCCGATGAATCTATCAGTCCATATTGTTTTCAGACTTGTGCCGCCATTCCACCAGCGATCCCCCTGTCCGACAATCAGGGATATCCCGACGTTCGCAGAATGAAAAATCCCCTGCCGCATGACAGGGGATTTTTTCGATGCGGACGGCGCGCTCAGCCGTTGGCCTTGCGGTACAGCTGGATCAGCCTGCGGGTGGAGCTGTCGTGCTCGGCCTGCTCCAGCTTGCCGGTCAGCTCGGCGTGGATGGTCTTGGCCAGCTGCTTGCCCAGCTCCACGCCCCACTGGTCGAAGCTGTTGATGTGCCAGATCACGCCCTGGACGAAGATCTTGTGCTCGTACAGCGCGATCAGCGAGCCCAGGTTGCGCGGGTCCAGCCGGCTCATCAGCAGGGTGTTGGTCGGGCGGTTGCCGCCGAACACCTTGTGCGGCACCAGCGCTTCCATCTCCTCGCCCGACAGGCCCTGTTCGGCCAGCTCGGCGCGCACCTCGTCGGCGGTCTTGCCGCGCATGAAGGCCTCGGCCTGGGCGAACACGTTGGCCAGCAGGATCTCGTGGTGGCCGGGCAGGCTGGCGCGGTTGCCCAGCGAGGCGATCAGGTCGATCGGCGAGATGTGGGTGCCCTGGTGCAACAGCTGGAAGAAGGCGTGCTGGCCGTTGATGCCGGTCTCGCCCCAGATGATGGGCGCGGTCTCGAAATCCACCGGCTGGCCGGACAGCGTCACCTGCTTGCCGTTGGACTCCATGTCCAGCTGCTGGATGAAGGCCGGCAGCCGGTGCAGGTATTGGTCGTACGGCGCGATCACGTGGCTGCCGCCGCCGTAGTAGTTGATGTACCACACGCCTATCATCGCCAGCAGCACCGGCATGTTCTGCTCGAACGGCGCGTTCATGAAGTGCTGGTCCATGATGTGGGCGCCGTTGAGCAGCTCGGTGAAGTTCTCCTCGCCCAGGTAGAGCATGATGGGCAGGCCGATCGCCGACCACAGGCTGTAGCGGCCGCCGACCCAGTTCCAGAATTCGAACATATTGGCCGGGTCGATGCCGAACTCGGCCACCGCCTTCTGGTTGGTGGACACGGCGACGAAGTGCTTGGCCACCGCGCCCTCGTCGCGGGCGTGCGACAGGAACCACTCGCGCGCGGTGAGCGCGTTGGTCAGCGTTTCCTGGGTGGTGAAGGTCTTGGATTCCACCACGAACAGCGTGGTCTCCGGATGCACCTTCTTCAGCGTTTCCTTCAGCTGGGCGCCGTCGACGTTGGAGACGAAGTGCATGTTCAGCCGCGGGTGGCCGAAGGGCTTCAGCGCGGAACAGACCATCAGCGGGCCCAGGTCGGAGCCGCCGATGCCGATGTTGACGATGTCGGTGATCGGCTGGTTGGTGAAGCCCAGCCAGTCGCCGGAGCGCACCGCGTGGGCGAACTTGCCCATCCGCTCCAGCACCGAGTTCACCTTGGGCATCACGTCCTCGCCGTCGACGCGGATCGGCGAGTTGGTGCGGTTGCGCAGCGCCACGTGCAGCACCGCGCGGTTCTCGGTGCGGTTGATCTTCTCGCCCTTGAACATCGCCTTGATGCGCGCGGGCAGGCCGGCTTCGCGCGCCAGCTCCATCAGGCCCAGCAGGGTGGCGTCGGTGATGCGGTTCTTGGAATAGTCGAGGAACAGTCCGCCCACTTCCAGCGAGTAGCGCTCGGCGCGGCCCGGATCGGCCGCGAACAGGTCGCGCATGTGCAGGTGCTTGGCCTCGGCGAAGTGGTCCCAAAGGGCCTGCCAGGCCGGCAGTTCGGTCAGTTCACTCATGATGTTTCGTCCTATTCCGGTTGCTTGTTGTCCAGCCTGCGGTTCTTCAGGCTGTGTTTGGTCTTTTCCAGCTGGCGGATCAGGCCCGGGCCGCGGCGCAGGGCCACGCTGACCGTCAGGATGTCGATCTGAACCAGGTGCACGATGCGCGAGATCATCGGGCTGTAGGTTTCGTTGTCTTCCAGCGTGTCGGCGATCAGCGACACGGTGGCGCGGCGCGCCAGCGGCGAGCCGCTGGTGGTCAGCGCGATCACCTTGGCGCCGGAGGCCAGCGCCACGTCCACCGCGTCCAGGAGCTCCATGGTGCGGCCGGAGCTGGAGATGGCCACCAGCACATCGTCCGGCCCCAGCACCGACGCCGCCATCATCTGGATGTGGGTGTCGGAGTAGGCGACGGTGGGAATGCCGAAGCGGAAGAACTTGTGCTGGGCGTCGGCGGCGATGATGCCGGAGTTGCCCAGGCCGTAGAACTCGATGCGGTTGGCGTCGGTCAGCAGCCGCACCGCGGCCTCTATCGCCTGCGGGTTGACGTCGTTGCGGCACTTCAGCAGCGCCGACACGGTGTTGTCGAACACCTTGGCCACGATTTCCGAGGTCGGGTCTTCCGGGCGCACGCTGGAGTGGACGTAGGGCACGCCGGTTACCAGGCTGCCGGCCAGCTTCAGCTTGAAGTCGGGCAGGCCGGAGCAGCCGACGGTGCGGCAGAAGCGGATCACGGTGGGCTGGCTGACGCCGGCGTTCCTGGCGATCTCGGCGACGGCGGCCTGGATCACGGTGTACGGCTGCTCCAGCACCAGATCGGCCACCTTGCGTTCGGCCGAGGACAGCTGTTCCAGCTGGCCGCGAATGCGATCAAGCATGCATGTCTCCTGCTGTGCCGCCGCGAGGATGGGTGGGCGCTGCCACCGGGGCCGGGTCGCTGCGCGGCGCCAGGTGGTCCGCCAGATGGGCGGCCACGCCCGGCAGGGCCGGGTAGGCGCTGGTGATCAGGTAAACCGGGATGTCGGCCAGATAGGCCGACATCCGCCCCTTGTCCTCGAAACGGCGGCGAAATGGGGATTGTTCAAAAAAACCGCTCAAACGCGGCACAATACCACCACCTATGTACACCCCGCCACGGGCACCGAGGGTCAAGGCCAGATTCCCGGCCGCCGAACCCAGCAGCGCGCAGAAGATTTCCAGTGCTTCGCGGCAGCGCGCGTCGGCGCCGGACAGGCCGCGGGCGCTGACTTCGGCCGGCGCCAGGCCGGCCTCTTCCGCCCCGTCCAGCGCGCACAGCGCCCGGTGCAGCAGGCTGAGGCCGGAGCCGGACAGCAGCCGCTCGTGCGACACGTGGCCGAAGCGGGCGGACGCGTAGCGCCAGATGCCGATTTCGCGTTCGTTGGCCGGCGCGAACGAGGTGTGGCCGCCCTCGCCGGCCAGCGCGCGCCAGCCGCCGGCGTGCGGCACCAGCGCCGACACGCCCAGCCCGGTGCCGGGGCCGATCAGCGCCAGCGGCGCGTCCGGCCGCGGCGCGCCGCCGCCCACCTGGGCCAGCTCCCGGCGCGGCAGCCTGGGCAGGGCCAGCGCCAGCGCGGTGAAGTCGTTGAGCAGCAGCAGCGTGGAGAGGCCCAGCGCGCGGCGCGTCGCTTCGATGGAAAACGACCAATGGCAATTGGTCATCCGCACCAGGTCGCCGTTCAGCGGATTGGCGATGCCGATGGCGGCGTGGGCGACGCGGCGCGCGCCGACCTGGGCCAGGTAGTCGCGCAGCGCGTCCTCCAGCGTCGGGTAGCGCTCATTGGACAGCGTCAGGATGTCTTCAATCACCCCGGGCGCGGTTTCCAGCGCGAAGCGCGCGTTGCTGCCGCCGACGTCGCCGAGCAGCCGCGGCCAGGCTTCAGGCAGACCAGTAGACATCGATCGGCACCTTGTCCTGGGCCAGGAAATGGCTGATGGGCAGCGCGTCGTCGGGGCCGCGGGCGGCGGCTTCCAGCACTTCGCGCTTCTTCGCGCCCTGGATGGACAGGATCAGGCAGCCGGCTTGCAGCAGCGCGGCGCGGCTCAGCGACACGCGGCGGTGCGGCGCGGTCTGCGGCGTCACCGCCAGGAAGGGCGCCGGGTTGGCGAGGTCCAGGCCGGCGGCCAGCTCCGGCGCGCCGGGGAACAGCGAGGCGGTGTGGCCGTCCTCGCCCATGCCCAGGATGGCGACGTCCGGCGCGATGAAGTCGCGGTTGTCGGCCGCCACCTCGGCGTCGATGTTGGCGACGGCGCGCACCAGCGGCAGGAAGCGCGCGGCCGTGGCGCGGTTCTGCAGCAGGTGCGCGCGCACCAGCGCGGCGTTGCTGTCGGCGTGGTCGGGGGCGACGAAGCGCTCGTCCACCAGGCTGACGGTGACGCGCGCCCAGTCTATCGCCATCTCGGACAAGAGCTTGAACAGCGGTATCGGCGACTTGCCGCCGGACACCGCCAGCGCGGCCTGGCCGCGGCTTTCGATTGCGGCGGACAGGCGGGCGGCGACGCTGTTGGCCAGCGCGTCGGTTTGCTGCGCGGCGTCGGGGAATTCCAACCAGTTCATTCGCTTACCTCGGTTGCTTCTTGCGGGGGCGGAAAACGGCTTTACGGGCCTTCCACCCCAATGGTGTTTTCGTAAGGCGGAAGCCCGCGGAGCGGGCGTTCCGCCATGTTCGTCGATGGGCGTGAAAAAGGCGGAACCCCCCGAAGGGGCCTCCGCCCTACCTTAACACTCCTCGTGCCAGCTGATGCCGTCGCGCGACAGCAGCGCGCTGGACGCGGCCGGGCCCCAGCTGCCGGCGGTGTATTGCTTGGGCGGGTTGTTGGTGCTGGCGGCCCAGGTGTCCATGATGGGCTCGACCCAGCGCCAGGCCTCGATCAGCTCGTCGCGGCGCATGAACAGCGCCAGCTTGCCGCGGATCACGTCCAAGAGCAGGCGCTCGTAGGCGTCGGCGCGGCGCACCTTGAACGCCTTGTAGAAGTCCAGGTCCAGGTAGGCCGGCTGCAGGCGCATGGTGTCGCCCGGCTCCTTGGCCAGGAAGTACAGGCGGATGCTTTCCTCGGGCTGCAGGCGGATCACCAGCCGGTTGGCGTGGTGGCTGCCGCCCAGCGGGCCGGTGAACACCTGGTGCGGCACATCGCGGAAGTTGATGACGATCTCGGCCAGGCGTTCCTGCATCCGCTTGCCGGTGCGCAGGAAGAAGGGCACGCCGGCCCAGCGCCAGTTGTCGATCTCGGCCTTGATGGCGACGAAGGTCTCGGTCTGGCTGCCGGCGGGAATGCCGGCCTCGTCCTGGTAGCCGACCACCGGCTGGCCGCCGCTGGCGCCGGCCTTGTACTGGCCGCGCACGGTCTTGGCGGCGACATCGTGCTCGGTGAACGGGCGCAGCGCCTTCAGCACCTTCAGCTTCTCGTCGCGGACGGCGTCGGCTTCCAGGTTGGCCGGCGGCTCCATCGCCACGATGCACAGCAGCTGCAGCAGGTGGTTCTGCACCATGTCCCTGAGCGCGCCGGTGCCGTCGTAGAAATCGCCGCGGCTGCCGACGCCCAGTTCTTCCGAAATGGTGATCTGCACGTCGTGTATCCATTCGCGGCGCCACAGCGGCTCGAACAGCGCGTTGGCGAAGCGGATGGCCATCAGGTTCTGCACCGACTCCTTGCCCAGGTAGTGGTCGATCCGGTACAGCTGCTCTTCCTTGAAGAAGCGGGCGACGTCGTCGTTGATCTCGTTGGACGAGTCGAGGTCGGTGCCCAGCGGCTTTTCCAGCACCACCCGCACATTGGGGCGGTTCAGGCCGACCGCGGCCAGGTTTTCGCAGATGCCGGCGAACAGATTGGGCGCGGTGGCAAGGTAGCACACCACCACCTTGCCGGCGTCGTCGCCGACCTTCTCGGCCAGCGCCGGGTAGTCGGCGGCCTGGGAGGCGTCGACGCGCAGGTAGTCGATGCGGCTACAGAAGCTCTGCCAGGCGGCATCGTCGAAGTGGGACTTGATATGGATGCGGGACTGCTTTTCGACGGAAGCCAGGTAGTCGTCGCGGCTCAGGTCCTTGCGGCCCAGCGCCAGGATGCGGCCCTGTTCGTTGAGCAGGCCGGCGTTATGCGCCTGGTACAATGAAGGCAGCAGCTTGCGCATCACCAGGTCGCCGGCGCCGCCGAACAGCACCATGTCGAAGGCCGGGGTAGGGGTAGAACGAGTCTCCATCCTGATCTTCCATCTCGTTAAGTGTATTAGATGTAGTTATATTACCATTCGCCATCGTGCTGTCTACGTCGGTACAGACGATGTGGCCGCTTTTGCAACACCATTTGTCTTTGCTCAAGAATCGGCTATTTCCGCTGGAAATCCTTGAGAAGAAATAGGATAGTCGCCTTGGGCCGCCGCCGGCGGCACGTAGCGAACCTTGCATTTTGAGTGTAGTAAAACTACTATCAGTTTCAAATCCAATCACGGAACGTCACCATGGCTTTGCATCCCACCCTGTCCGCCGTCACCGACCGCATCATCGCGCGCAGCCGCGCGCGCCGCGACGCCTACCTGGCCCGTGTGCGCGCCGCCGCCCAGCAGGGCCGGGTGGAACGCGCCCAGCTGTCCTGCACCAACCTCGCCCACGCCTTCGCGGCGATGCCCGATAGCGTCAAGATCCACCTGAAGGAAGAGCACCGCGCCAACCTGGCCATCGTCTCTTCCTACAACGACATGCTGTCGGCCCACCAGCCGCTGGCCGCCTTTCCGGCCTGGCTGAAGGAGGCCGCGCTGTCCGCCGGCGCCACCGCCCAGTTCGCCGGCGGCGTGCCGGCGATGTGCGACGGCGTGACGCAAGGCCAGCCGGGCATGGAGCTGTCGCTGTTCAGCCGCGACGTGATCGCGATGAGCACCGCGGTGGCCTTGTCGCACCAGATGTTCGACGCCGCGCTCTACCTGGGCGTGTGCGACAAGATCGTGCCGGGCCTGATGATAGGCGCCCTCACCTTCGGCCACCTGCCGGCGGTGTTCGTTCCCGCTGGTCCGATGACCACCGGCATCGCCAACGACGAGAAGGCCAAGGTGCGCCAGCTGTACGCCGAAGGCAAGGTCGGCCGCGACGCGCTGCTGGAGTCAGAATGCCAGTCCTACCACGGCCCCGGCACCTGTACCTTCTACGGCACCGCCAACTCCAACCAGATGCTGATGGAGATCATGGGTCTGCACCTGCCGGGCGCCGCCTTCGTCAACCCGAACACCCCGCTGCGCGAGGCGCTGACCCGCGCGGCCGCCATCCAGGGCAAGAAGATCGCCGCCCAGGGCGAGCAGTTCACCCCGGTGGGCGAGATGATAGACGAGAAGTCCATCGTCAACGCCATCGTCGGCCTGCTGGCCACCGGCGGCTCCACCAACCACACCATGCACATCGTGGCCATCGCCCGCGCCGCCGGCATCGACGTCAACTGGGACGATTTCGACCAGCTGTCCGCCGTCATCCCGCTGCTGGTGCGCGCCTACCCCAACGGCAAGGCCGACGTGAACCACTTCCACGCCGCCGGCGGCATGGGTTTCGTGATCCGCGAGCTGCTGTCCGCCGGCCTGCTGCACGAGGACGTGGGCACGGTGATGGGCCGCGGCCTGTCGCGCTACACCCAGGAGCCGTGGCTGGACAACGGCGAACTGAAGTGGCGCGACGCGCCGGCGGTCAGTGGCGACGACAGCGTGCTGCGCCCGGCGTCCAACCCGTTCTCCGCTGACGGCGGCCTGAAGCTGATGGCCGGCAATATCGGCCGCGCGGTGATCAAGGTGTCGGCGGTGAAGCCGGAACACCGGGTGGTGGAAGCGCCGGCGGTGGTGTTCCACGACCAGAACGACATGCTGGCCGCCTTCAAGCGCGGCGAGCTGGAAAAGGACTTCGTCGCGGTGATCCGCTTCCAGGGCCCGCGCGCCAACGGCATGCCGGAACTGCACAAGCTGACCCCGGCGCTGACCATTCTGCAGGAGCGCGGCTTCAAGGTGGCGCTGGTCACCGACGGCCGCATGTCCGGCGCGTCCGGCAAGGTGCCGGCCGCCATCCACGTGTCGCCGGAAGCGCTGTCCGGCGGCGCCATCGGCAAGGTCCGCGACGGCGACCTGATCCGCGTCGACGCCGAAACCGGCGAGCTGTCCGCGCTGGTGAGCCAGGCCGAGTGGGATGCGCGCGAACAGGCCCAGGCCGACCTGTCGCACAACGATTACGGCATGGGCCGCGAGCTGTTCGCGGTGTTCCGCCACGGTGCCGACGAGGCCGAGGCTGGCGCGATGAGCTTCCGCCACCCGGCCTGGAACTGAGCGCGGCTCGCATAATTCAGCAAGGCGGCGCGGACTGAGCGCCGCCCGCCAACAGGAGATAGAAATGGATGCATTGTCTGTACTGCGCCAGGGCCCGGTGGTTCCGGTGATCATCGTCAACGACGCCGCGGTGGCGGTGGACCTGGCCCGCGCGCTGGTGGACGGCGGCATCAAGGTGCTGGAAGTGACGCTGCGCACCAAGGCCGCGCTGGCGGCGATGCGCCGCATGCGCGACGAAGTGCCGGAAGCCATCGTCGGCGCCGGCACGCTGCGCAACCGCGCCCAACTGGAGGCGGCGGTGGACGCCGGCGCCCAGTTCGGCATCAGCCCCGGCTTCTCCGGCGAGCTGGCCTCGGCGGCGCGCGCGTCCAACCTGACGCTGATCCCCGGCATCGCCACCCCGTCGGAGGCGATGTGGGCGCAGGACGAGGGCTTCAACACCCTGAAGCTGTTCCCGGCCGAGGCGGTGGGCGGCGTCAAGCTCTTGAAGTCGCTGGCCAGCCCCTTCCCGGACCTGCGCTTCTGCCCGACCGGCGGCATCGACATCAAGAAGGCGCCGGAATACCTGGCGCTGCCCAATGTGCTGGCCGTCGGCGGCAGCTGGCTGACGCCGGACGACGCCATCGCCGCGCGCGACTGGGGCCGCATCACCGCGCTGGCCCGCGAGGCCTGCCAGCTGAGCGCCGGCTGAGCGTCCCGTTGCCGCTTCATCGATGCCGCCCATGGGCGGCATTTTTCATGGCCGCGCGAGGGTCAGGCGCCGCTGACCACACCTCGCGGCGGACCCGATCCCAGGCGCGCCGGCGCAGGCGGGGCCCGCCGTACGGCAGGGAGGCGCGACGCAGGATCAGCAGTTCGCCTAGCGGCTTTCAGGGCGCGAACACCCGCTCGGCCATGTGGTCGATGAAGGCGCGCAGCCTGGGCGGCATCGCCGGCATCGCCGGCCACAGCAGATACATATTCCCGCTGCGCGCCACCTGGGGCGCATCCAGCAGCGCCAGCGCGCCGGCGGCCAGCTCGCGGCGGACGGAGAAATCCGGCAGGCAGACGATGCCCATGCCGCGCGCCGCCAGCTCGATCAGCGCTTCGCCGGTATTGCAGCTGGCGCTGACCGGCGGCGACGCGTCTTCCCCTTCCGCGCCCACCAGCGGCCACGGCAGCAGCTTGCCGCTGTGCGGCAGCCGGTAGTGCAGGCAGCGGTGGCGTTGCAGATCGCGCGCCGTTTGCGGTCTGCCGTATTCGGCCAGATAGCCGGGCGAGGCCAGCAGGCGCATGCGGTAGCTGCCCAAGCGCCGCGCGGCCAGCCGGGAGTCGCCGGGCTCGCCGCCGCGCACCACCACGTCGAAACCCTCGCCTATCACGTCCACCAGCCTGTCGCTGTAGTCCAGGTCCAGCGCCACTTGCGGGTAGCGGCGCATGAAGTCGGCCAGATGGGGCGTCAGCAGGCCGCTCTCGTGCGGCACCCCCACCTTCAGCCGCCCGCTGGGCGCGGCCAGGCCCTGTTGCAGCTCGCGCTCGGCCGCTTCCGCCTCTTCCAGGATGCGCAGGCAGCGCGCCAGGTATTGCTGGCCCTCGGCGGTCAGCGCCAGCCGCCGCGTGCTGCGGTGGACCAGCCGCGCGCCCAGCCGCTGTTCCAGCCGCGCCAGCCCCTTGCCCACCGCCGACGCCGACAGGCCCAGCTGCCGCCCGGCGGCCACCAGGCTGCCCTGGCGCGCGATCTGGGCGAACAGCTCGATTCCGCTCATTCTGTCCATGATTTTCTCTGGATTACGGAAAATTATTCCGTTATGAGCGGCATGCTAACCCATTTATCCGTCATGGACGCGCTTTTAGCATGGGGGCCTGACATCACGAGGAGCTTTGCCGTGCCGATGACAAAAATCCGTTCCGGAGGCTCCGGCGCGCCGCCGCTGCCCGCCGCCATCTACCTGCTCAGCCTGTGCATTTTCGCGATGGCCACCTCGGAATTCATGGTGGCCGGCATGATGCCGTCGCTGGCGGCGGCTTTCCACGCGTCGCTGGCCGATGTCGGCAATCTGGTATCCGCCTTCGCCGCCAGCGTGGTCGTCGGCGGGCCCTTGCTGACCTGGCGGCTGCGTGCGGTCCGGCGCAAGCCGGCGCTGTTGGGCCTGCTGGCGGTGTTCCTGATCGGCCAGCTGATCGGCGCGATGGCCGACGGCTATCCGCAGATGCTGGCCTCGCGCATCGTCTGCGGCATCGCGCAATCGGCCTTCTTCGGCGTGGCGCTGGCCCTGGCCGGCGAGCTGGTGGGCATGGACCGCATCGCCCGCGCCGCCGGCCTGGTGCTGAACGGCCTGATGTTGGCTTCGGTGGCCGGCCTGCCGATGGCGACGCTGCTGGACCGGCACTGGGGCTGGCGGCCGGCGTTCTGGCTGGTGGCGGCGCTGGTGGGGCTGGCGATGCTGGGCATCGCCGCCGCGGTCCCGGCCGGGGCAAGGCCCGTCCGCCAGGATGCCGGCGCGGAGTGGCGCGCGCTGCGGCGGCCATCGCTGTGGCTGGCTTATCTGAGCAGCGGTTTGATCATAGGGGCGGTGTTCGCCGTCTTCACTTATCTCGCGCCGCTGTTCCTGCGCGTCAGCGGTTTTTCCCCGGCCATGGTGCCGCTGCTGTTCGGCGTCTATGGCGCGGCCACCGTGCTTGGCAACCTGGTGACCGGCCGCCTGGCCGACCGCCATACCCGGCGGGTGCTGCAGGGCGGCATCCTGACGCTGCTGCTGGCGATGACGGCCTTGGCGCTGGGCGCGCAATGGCAGGCGCTGACGCTGGCGGCGGTGTGCCTGCTGGGGCTGGCCGGCCTGCCGATGAATCCGGCGATGGTGGCGCGGGTGGTGCGCGCCGGCGGCAGCGGGCCGATGGTGAACAGCCTGCACATGGCGGTGGTGAACCTGGGACTGATGTTCGGCGCCTGGGCCGGCGGGCTGTGCCTGGACGCCGGCTGGGGCCTGCGCGCGCCCTTGTGGCTGGGCGCGGGGTTGGCCTTGCTGGCTTGGCTCAGTTTGAGCTTGGATAGGCGCGGCGACAGCTGGCAAGCCAAGGCTCGTCCGGCGGATGTGTCGGTTTGATTGAGACTTAGGTTATGGCTACACAGTGAACGGCGGATCACCCCGTGAACGGGGCATCCGCCCTACGCGAAATCTTCAGCCGTAGGGCGGAATCCCGGCCAAGCCGGGAGTTCCGCCAAACCACGCCCATCCTGGCAATATCCGGGGTACGCAGTTTAAAACTTATCATTCAAAACCATGCTCGGATAATTTTATTTTTACAGTTGTCTTTTGTATCTCACTATTAACTGTTGGTAACTTAGCCGAAATTTGATATTGGGTTGAATTTGTATGTAAAACCCAAAACTCTTCATTTGATATTTTTCGAGTGGTGATTGCGCCTGAGCTAAACTTGCTCAATGCTTTCGCAAAGCCTCCTTGAACCCCTTGACTATAGGCACTTGCAATTAAATTGTTAATTGACTCATCAAAATTATCTCCTGAAACCATGGCAGTCTTAATCTTTTCAATCAAATCCTCCATTCTCTCAGTAGGAGTCTCGCCTTCCGTTAAAATATCTGTCTCTTCTTCTATTCGAGAAATCCATTTATTCATAGACTCAGATCTTGCTTCTTTTTTTATTTGATTGATTGATTTTTTGTATTCCATGACCTCTCCTGTACCAATTGAATACTAACGTTTGAGTTAAACGGCTTACGACAGAGTGGAAAAACAGGGCAAAAATGAAATAACACACGGCGCAGGCATGCCGGATAACGTCCGGTTAGACAATGAGGACCGTAGGTTGGGCTGAATAAAATGAAGCCCAACCTACGGTCCTAAATCGGCATCTTAATCTACGACCCTTTGCGTTCCTAATGATTTTAATATTAGCTGCTTGTATTTAGTGCAACTATTGCAACAATAAAACTTCCAAGTGAGACCAATAGCGCAAGGAGTGCTATTACTCCTGGGTTTTTGTTGAGCCATATTGTGATCTTTTGAAGGCGGCTGCGACTAACTGCCTCATAGCCAGCTTTGGTTAGAAAGAATTCGTAGCCATTCGGGGGAAATTTTATTAAGCCTTTTATTTCAAGTTCTTTTGCCCAGTCAATTACGTGCGAGTT
Organism: Chromobacterium violaceum ATCC 12472; assembly: GCF_000007705.1. Taxonomy (NCBI): domain Bacteria; kingdom Pseudomonadati; phylum Pseudomonadota; class Betaproteobacteria; order Neisseriales; family Chromobacteriaceae; genus Chromobacterium; species Chromobacterium violaceum. The sequence continues at coordinate 152,242 of NC_005085.1, read as the reverse complement.
GGCAAGATTGCCATCAATAGAATATAGCCAGCTCGGGAGGTCTTTTACACTGTAAGTAGTAAAAAAATGGTCATTCGTCAATGTTGCGAATTCCATATCCAAAACGCTTAGTATATTTGTCCGATAGCCATTTAAGAAATTTCTGTTCGTTTTTTGGATCTCGCATGGGCAATCCCTTTGCGTGCAGCTTTTTTGCCGCCCGATACACTCAGGACCGTGGACTGGGCTGAATAAAATGAAGTTCAACACTCTCTAATGTTTGAATTCAGCGACTCGCTTTAGCGCGTCCGATACAATGAATTGTTATATTTTCAATCACGCAGCTCATATAAAATATTGCCATTAACATCTTTAAGTAAATAAATATTTTTCTCTTTCACAACAGTGCCAATAAATTTAGCAGGCTTATCTAGCGAATATATTTCGACCCCATCCACCCTAAAGTTCACACTACCTGTCGGATAGAAAAACTCTCCATCAAAATGACCAATATGCGTATTTGGCTGTTTGAATACTTGCAAATGAGTATTGCTGTTAAACATTTAGTTATTTCCAATATTCACTCTGCACGGTAAACGTTGGGCTTCGCAAACCCAGCCCAACCTACGGCCCTAATACGCTCCACCGAAGACAGCAGCGACGGCGAAAAATGTGCCAGCCACGGCGGCACAGTCCTACTATGAAATACGCCCGCTTTTTAGCGCCGGCAAGTCCACCGAACTGTGCTTTCCGTCTTTGCTGGTAATTTGAACGACACCATTTGAATTTACGTCTAAACGATGTCCAGATGCTAACTTAACGCTCGCGCTTGGCGTCAATGAATTGATAGCCGTAACATCTGACGCTTTAACGATTATTGTGTACACAAACCCAGTTTCCGACTCTGTGTATTTGTAAGTTGGCATACATGCGCTCCAAGCGTCGATGGAGAAATTGCTCTAACTTGTAATTAGCCACCCAAAACGCTGGGTGCAAACCACCAGATTGTGGCGCATACAAATTATGCCGTCAAAATTTTAATATTAAAATCATGACCATGACAGCCTGCACGATTCTTGCAAGGACCTAAAGTTGGACGAAACACACCGCTTGCCTGGAGTGATGCCGGCGTATCCCAGATAACGGATTGATGTTTTGCGAGTTGGCCGCATTGCGCAGGCGCGCCCATGAAGCCCCGTAGCGCGGGTTGGCGCAAGCCATACCCGCGATACACCCATAGACCTCCCAGCGCTACAGCTGACGCAGCACCGGCAGCTCGCCCGGCCTGCCCAGGTAATAGCCCTGGTACAGTTCCACGCCGAGCGCGCGCATCGCCTCCAGCTGCTCGGCGGTTTCTATTCCTTCCACCAGCATGCGGCTGCCGATCTGCCAGCCGAACTCCAGCAGCGCCGGCAGCCTTTGCGTCTGGCCGGCCATGTAGTCCAGCAGCAGGCTGCGGTCGATCTTGATGATGTCCGGGCAGAGTTCGCCCATCTTGTCGCGGCGGGCGGGCAGCGCGCCGAAATCGTCCACCGCCAGGCCGAAGCCCATGTCCGCGGCGTGGCGCATGCCCTGCAGCAGCGGCTGGCCATGGTGCTCCACGTCGAATTCCGGCAGCTCGAAGATCACCCCGCCGCTGTCCAGCTCCACGCTCTGCAGCATGCTGTTCAGCAGCGGCAGGTGGGTGCGGCCGCTCTGGTCTTCCTGCACAGTGGCGGGCATCAGGTTCAGGCACAGGCAGCCGCCCTGGCCGCTCTGGGCGAAGTTGCGCACGTGGATCAGCCGCGCCAGGCGGTCGGCTTCCAGCGCCATGCCTGGTGCCAGCGAGGCGAGGAAACGGTCCGGCGGCCGCCATTCGCCGCCCTCGTCCACCACGCGCAGCAGCGCCTCATGGCCGAACAGGCTGCCGCCCTTGTAGAAAATGGGCTGGAACGCGCTCAGGAAGCGGTAGCCGGCCAGGCTGGCGCAGTAGCGGCCGGAAGCGTCGCGGAACAGCATGCTGCCCGCCTGCGCGCCGAGTGTGGGCTGCATGGCGCACCTGCCTTGAAGAAGGGGCGATGCTTCAGCATAGCAAAAACGCGTATGGCGAACGCGCGCGGCTGACAAAAGCTTGCAGCGTCGCCAAGGCCGGGTACGGCGCTTACTCCGCGACGTGCAGCTGGGTGCCGGCTTCTTGCATCACGTGGGCGATGGCCGGCGGCACCGGCTTGTCGGTGAACAGCGCGGCGATCTGGGAAAGCCGGCCCAGCTCCACCAGCGCCGGGCGGTCGAACTTGCTGTGGTCGGCGGCCAGGAACACCTGGCGCGACTGCTGGATGATGGCCTCGGTGGTGCGCACCTCGCGGTAGTCGTAGTCGCGCAGCGTGCCGTCGGATTCGATGCTGGAGACGCCGATGATGCCGTAGTCGACGCGGAACTGGCGGATCATCTGCACCGTCGCCTCGCCGGTCAGGCCGCGGTCGCGCTTCCTGAGCGAGCCGCCCAGCACGATCACCTCGCAGTCCGGGTAGTCGCACATCTGCTCGGCCACGTGCAGATTGTTGGTGATCACCCTCAGGCCGCGGTGGCGGTGCAGCGCCTTGGCCACCTCTTCGGTGGTGGTGCCCAGGTTGATGAACAGCGAGGCGTTGTCCGGGATGTGGCGGGCGACGCAGGCGGCGATGCGGCGCTTTTCCTCTATGCACAGCACCTGGCGGGCCTGGTAGGCGACGTTCTCCACGCTGGACAGCACGCTGGCGCCGCCGTGGTAGCGCTGCAGCAGCTGGTGTTCGGCCAGCAGCGCGATGTCGCGGCGTATGGTCTGGCGGGTGACGGAGAAATGGTCGGCCAGCTTTTCCACGCTGACGTAGCTCTCGCGCTTGACCATATCCAGCAGTTCTTGTTGGCGTTGATTCAGAATCAGCATTCTTGTTGTTTCTCCGCTTGTTGCGGCTGATTGTAAGCGATTTGCGTCCGCGTCCGTCAACGCCCGCGCCGTCAGGCCGGCAGCTGCGCCAGCGCGGCGTCGGCGATGGCGAGGCAGCTGGTCAGGCCGGGCGATTCGATGCCGAACAGGTTGACCAGCCCCGGCGCGCCGTGGACTGCCGGTCCCTGGATGACGAAGTCGGCGTCCGGCTGGCCGGGGCCGGCGATCTTGGCGCGGATGCCGGCGTAGCCGGGCGCGAGCGCGCCGTCCGGCAGCTGCGGCCACCAGGCGCGCACCGCGCGGTAGAAGGCGTCCGCGCGGGCCGGGTCGACGCGGTAATCGACGCCGTCCACCCATTCCACGTCCGGGCCGAAGCGCGCCTGGCCGGCGAGGTCCAGCGTCAGGTGGCTGCCCAGGCCGCCGGCTTCCGGCAGCGGGTAGACCAGCCGCGAGAACGGCGCGCGGCCCTGCAGCGAGAAATACACGCCGCGCGCGTAGCGGGCCTGCGGGATCGAGTCGGCGCGCAGGCCGGCGATGGCGCGGGCGACATCGGGCGCGAACAGGCCGGCGGCGTTGACCACCCGCTTGGCCAGCAGCGCCATGCCGGCGACGCGCAGCGCGACGCCGTCCGGCGTGACCTCGCCGCCTTCCACCGGCGAGGCCAGCGCCAGCTGCGCGCCGGCGGCCTCGGCGTCGGCGAGCAAGGACAGCATCAGCGCGTGGCTGTCGACGATGCCGGTGGACGGCGACAGCAGCGCGGCGGCGCAGTCCAGCGCCGGCTCCAGCGCGCGCGCCTCGCTGGCCGTCAGCCGCCGGATGTCGGCCACCCCGTTGGCGCGCGCCTGCGCCTCCAGGGCGTCCAGCCTGGCCAGCTGGCTCTCGCGGCTGGCGACGATCAGCTTGCCCAGTCGCCGGTGCGGGATCGCCCGCTCGGCGCAGTAGCGGTACAGCGCGTCGCGCCCGGCCACGCACAGCCTCGCCTTCATGCTGCCGGCGGGGTAATACAGGCCGGCGTGGATCACTTCGCTGTTGCGGCTGGACGCGTGCAGGCCCATCGCCGGCTCCGCCTCGACGATCACCACTTCGCGTCCGGCCTGGGCCTGCGCCCGCGCCACCGCCAGCCCGACCACGCCGGCGCCGATCACCACGCATTCCACCCGCTCCATAGGCCGTCTCCCGCGCCGCTTCAGGCGATGCCGCGCCGCATCGCTACGCGGTTGCGCAGCCCGGCCGCCGCCTCGGCGCGTAGCTGGTCCGCCAGCGCGCTGCCGGCCGGCGGCTCGAATGCCAGAAAGCCGTGGCGGCGGTAGAACGGCGCGTTCCACGGCAGGTGGGCGAAGGTGGTCAGCGTGACGGCGGCGCAAGCGCGCAGCCCGGCCTGGGCCAGCGTGTGCCGCAGCAGCGCGGAGCCGATGCCGCGGCGGGCGTGGCTCGGGTCCACGTCCATCTCGGCCAGGTGCAGCTGGCCGTCCAGCATCTGCGCCAGCGCGAAGCCGATCGGCTGGCCGCCGCTGTCCGCCACCCACAGCAGGCCGGCGTCGCGAGCGTCGCTCAGCATCCCGGCCGGCAGCGTGTGTTCGCTGAGCGCGGAGGGCAGATCCTCGGGGGAGAACAGCCGCGCGGCGCGGCGTTCTATCCGCGCCAGCAGCGGCAGTTCGGCCGCCTCGGGCGGGCGGATCAGGAAACCGTCTTCTATCATGTCATCCTCAGTTGTTCGGCGGCCAGCCGGCCCAGCCGGGCGATGGCCGCCTGTTGCGCCGCGTCCCAGGGCTGGCCGAAATTCAGCCGCAGGCAGTGGCGGAAGCGCGGCTCGGCTGAAAACAGCATGCCCGGCGCGAAGCTGATCGATTCTTTCAGCGCCGCCTCCAGCAGCCGGGCGCTGTCCAGGCCCTCCGGCCCCTCCACCCACAGCAGGAGGCCTCCTTGCGGCCGCCGCAGCCGGGTGCCGGGCGGGAAGGCGGCCAGCACCGCGTCCGCCACCCGCGCCATCTGCTCCGCCAGCCGCGCGCGCAGCCGCTGCGAGATGCGCGCGTAGTCGCCGCTGGCCAACAGGTCGGACAGCGTGCCCAGCAGCAGCGCCGGGCTGACCAGGCTGCTGCTGGCGCGCAGCCGCTCCAGCGCCGCGTGGTGGCGGCCGCCGGACAGCCAGCCCAGCCGGAACGACGGCGCCAGGCTCTTGGTGAACGACGCGCAGTAGATCACGTCGCCGTCGCGGTCCCAGGCTTTCAGCGGCGTCGGCCGGCGCTTGCCGAAGTAAAGCTCGCCGAACACGTCGTCCTCGATCACGGCGATGCCGTGGCGGCGCGCCAGCGCCAGCAGCCGCTTCTTGTTGTCGTCCGGCATCAGCGCGCCGGTGGGGTTCTGGTAATTGGTCACCGTCACCAGGCAACGCACCGGCGGGCCGTACTGCAGCGCGAATTCCAGCGCCTCCAGCGACAGGCCGGCGTCCGGCGTGCACGGAATCTCCAGCGCCTTCAGCCCCAGCGCCGCCAGCGTTTGCAGCAGGCCGAAGTACACCGGCGTCTCCACCGCCACCGTGTCGCCGGGCCGGGTCAGGTGGCGCAGCGCCAGGCTGATGCCCTCGGTGATGCCGTTGCAGAACAGGATCTCGTCCGGCCCCACGTCCAGCTGCCAGCCGGCGGCCATCTGCCGCAGCTGCGCGCACAGGCGCTCGTGCTGGGCGGCCGGCAGGTAGGCGCCGATCAGCTCCGGCTGGCGCAGCAGCGTTTGCTGCAGCCGCCGCGCCAGCTCCGCCGCCGGGTACAGGCTGTGGTGGGCCTCGGCCATGTGCAGCTGCACCGCCACGTCGGACGCCGACAGCGCCACCAGCTGCGACATGCGGCTGTCCACATCCACCAGGGTGGCCGGCGACGGCAGCGCGCGGGCGGGCGCCTGGCCGGCGGCGCGGGCCGGCAGCGCGGCGAAGAAGCCGGCGCGCGGCCGCGCCACCACCCGCTGCTTCTGTTCCAGCCAGCGGTAGGCGGCCAGCGCGGTCAGGCTGTTGACGCCGTGCCGGGCGGCCAGCTGCCGCACCGACGGCAGCTTGCTGCCGGGCGGGAATTCGCCGGCATCCAGGCGGGCCTGCAGCTGTCGGGCGATGTCCTGATATTGCGGCATGGCGCTCAATCGACGATGAACAGCCTGGCGCCGGCCGGCGCGCTGGAGCGGTGCGCCTCGGCCCGGTCCGCCACCTGGTAGCTCATGCCGGGCTTGAGGATGAAGACGCGGCCGTCGTCCAGCTCGGTGCGCAGCTCGCCTTCCAGGCACAGCAGGATGTGGCCTTTCTCGCACCAGTGGTCGGCCAGGTAGCCGGGCGTGTATTCCACCATCCGCACCCGGATGTCGCCGAACTGGCGGGTGCGCCAGTAGGCGCGGCCCTGTTCGCCGGGGTGGGCTTGCGCGGGAATGTCGTCCCAGTCGGTGACGCCGAAGGGGATGCCGGTCAGCTGCATGCGAGGCTCCTGAAGATGGCTGTTATATAGAACAGATTCGATCCAGCATAAACTGTTTGGCCCGTTTGTGGGAGCCCATGCCGCGCCGGCCGTGGCACGCTGGCGGCATTGGTTTTCATCAGGAGAGTCGCCATGTGGCAAACCCTGCGGCGCGACGCCGCCCCTTCCACCCTGCTGGCCGCCGTCCTGGCGCTGCTGGTGGGCTATTCCGGCCCCTTTCTGATCATCGTCCACGCCGCGCAGTCGGCCGGCCTCAGCGAACCGCAGCTGGCGTCCTGGGTATGGGCGGTGTCGATCGGCTCCGGGGTGGCCGGCGCCTGGCTCAGCTGGCGCTGGAAGGCGCCGGTGATCACGGCCTGGAGCACGCCGGGCGCGGCGTTGCTGTTGACCGCGCTGCCCGGCACGCCCTACCCGGAGGCGGTGGGCGCCTTCCTGGCCGCCGCCGCCATCGTCACGCTGGTGGGCGTCAGCGGCATGTTCGACCGGCTGATGCGGCTGTTCCCGCCGGCGCTGGCGGCGGCGCTGTTGGCCGGCATCCTGTTCCGCTTCGTCGGCGACGTGGTGGGCGAGGCGGCGCGCGACCTGGCGCTGGTGCTGCCGATGGCGGCGCTGTTCTTCATCGGCCGGCGCTTTTTCCCGCGCTGGGCGCTGCTGGCGGCCATCGCCGCCGGCGTGGCGCTGAGCCTGGGACAGATCCGCGCGCCGGCCGCCGGCTCCTGGCAGGGCCTGGCCGGCCCGCTGTTCACGATGCCGGCCTGGTCGTGGAGCGCCTGCGTCAACCTGGCGCTGCCGCTGGCGCTGCTGGCGCTGACCAGCCAGTTCCTGCCCGGCATGGCGGTGCTGCGCGCGTCCGGTTACGACTTGCCGGCCCGCTCGCCGGTGACCGTGCTGGGGCTGGCGTCGGTGCTCACCGCGCCGCTGGGCGGCCACGGCGTGACGCTGGCGGCCATCATCGCCGCCATCTGCACCGGGCCGGAATCGCACCCGGATCGGCGCCGCCGCTACGTGGCCGGCCTGTTCTGCGGCCTGCTCTACATCGTCCTGGGCCTGATGGGCGGCGCGCTGGCCGCCTGGGTGTTGCTGCTGCCCAAGGCGCTGGTGGTGGCCGCCGCCGGGCTGGCGCTGTTCGGCACGCTGGCCTCGTCGCTGGGCGCGGCGCTGGCCGACGGCGAACACCGCGAGGCGGCGCTGCTCACCTTCGTGGTGGCGGCCTCCGGCGTCAGCATCGCCGGCCTGGGCGCGCCGCTGTGGGCGATGCTGGCCGGCGGCCTGCTGTGCCGGCTGCTGAGCCCGGTCAAACCCGCGCCGGAAAAGGCCGTGGAGGCGGCCGCGCGCTGAGGCGGCGGCTGGCCGGCGGGGGCCGCGCGTGATAACTTAGGCGGTTGAATCTACCCGCAGCGGCGCCCCCGCCGGCATGCGGCAAAAGGAGAAAACATGTTCGCCCCTTCCGTCTACGCCCAGCGTCGCGCCGGCCTGAGCCAGGCCGGCCTTTCCGGCCTGTTGCTGTTCGTCGGCAACGTCGATTCGCCGATGAACTACCACGACAACACCCTGCCCTTCGTGCAGGATTCCAGCTTCCGCTACTTCTTCGGCCTGAACGAGCCCGGCCTGGCCGGCGTCATCGACGCCGACAACGGCGAGGCGACGCTGTTCGGCAACGACCCGGACGTGGCCGACATTGTCTGGACCGGCCCGCTGCCCTCCCTGGCCGAGCGCGCCGCCCAGGCATCGCTCTCGCGCAGCCGCCCGTACGCCGAACTGGCGCAAGTGGTGGCCGAGGCCCGCGCCGCCGGCCGCCCGGTGCGCTACCTGGCGCCGTACCGCGGCGAGACGCTGATCGAGATGGGCCGCCTGCTGGACGTGCATCCGGCGCAGGTGAAGGCGGGCTTCTGTCCCGAGCTGACCCGCGCGGTGGTGGCGCTGCGCGAGATCAAGGGCGAGGAAGAGATCGCCGAGATGGAAGCCGCGCTGGGCGTCACCCACGCCATGCACATCGCCGCGATGCAGAACGCCAAGCCCGGCGTGGTGGAATACCAGGTGGTGGGCATCATGGAAGGCATCATGCGCCGCCACGACTGGCAGCTGGCCTACCCGTCCATCTTCTCCAAGCGCGGCGAAGTGCTGCACAACCACCACCACGACCACGTGCTGCAGCAGGGCGACCTGGTGCTGAACGACACCGGCTGCGCCAGCGGCGGCGGCTACGCCAGCGACATCACCCGCACCTTCCCGGTGGGCGGCAAGTTCTCCACCCGCCAGCGCGAGCTGTACGACATCGTGCTGGAGATGCAGCTGGCCGCCATCGCCGCGGTCAAGCCGGGCGTCAAATACCAGGACATCCACAAGCTGTCCGCCGCCGTGATGGTGGAGCGCATGGCCGGGCTGGGCTTCTTCCGCGGCGACGTGGACGCCATCGTCGAATCCGGCGCCTACGCCATCGCCTTCCCGCACGGCCTGGGCCACCAGATCGGCATGGACGTGCACGACATGGAAGCGCTGGGCGAAGACCTGGTGGGCTACGGCGACGGCACCGAGCGCAGCCAGCTGTTCGGCCTGGGCTACCTGCGCCTGGGCAAGGCGCTGAAGGCCGGCATGGTGCTGACCGTGGAGCCGGGCGTCTATTTCATCCCGGCGCTGATCGAGGCTTGGGAAAAGGAAGGCCGCCACAGCCAGTACATCAACTACGCCAAGTTCCGCGAATACGCCGACTTCGGCGGCATCCGCATCGAGGACAACGTGCTGGTGACCGCGGACGGCAGCCGCGTGCTGGGCGAGCCGATCCCGAAGACGGTGGAGGAAGTGGAAGCGGTGATGGCGGTGTAAGCCGTCCGGTTCCGCAACCCGAAACGCCCCGCCGCGCGGGGCGTTTTCACATCCGGCGTCCGGATTGACCGGCCGTCCGCGGCGGCGACACAATGACGGCAGTCTATTTCGCGCCGGCCCGCCATGACCCGCCCGCCGCTTCCCGTTCTCCATCCGCCGCATCACCATCCAGGGAGATTCCCATGTCCGTCCAATACGACTTTTCCGCCATCCCGCTGCTTGCCGACGCCGCCCGCCGCTATGCCTGGCAAGACTGCTGCAGCATCGCCTTGCCGCCCGATGCGCCGGCGGCCGACGCCGCCGGCCTGCTGCGCGCCTTCTCCGCCGCGATGCCGCTCTGGGCCCGCGCGCTGATGCGCTTGCGCGACCGGCTGGTGTCGCCATTGGGCCTGAAAACCGCCCAACCCGCCGCCGCCGCCGAGCCTTTCCATGTCGGTCAGCAGCTGGGCGTGTTCCGCGTGCTGCATTTGGGAGAGCATGTCGCGGTGCTGGGCGAAGACGACCGCCATCTGGATTTCCGGGTGGTGTTGCAGTGGCGGCCAGGGCGGCTGGAGGTCAGCACGCTGGTGCGGACGCATAATTTATTGGGGAGGATGTATCTGGCGGGAGTGACGCCGTTTCATCATGCGATTGTGGCGGCGAGCATGAGGCGGATGGCGGCGGCATTGGGATGAGGCGTAGGGTGCGGTGTCCGCTGCGCGGATGATGATTTTCATGGCGGGGCTGCCCGCCAGGCAGGGAGGCTGTCCGGGTAGGGTGCGTCACCCCATAGGGGCGACGCACCGAATAGGATAGTTTTGTGTCCGCTGTGCGGACGATGGATTTTGATGCCGGTTCCGCCCGTCGGACGGGAAAGGGGGCTGCGCGGCCAGCCCCCTTTCAACCCCAGGCCGCCCCACAGCGCGCGAAACCCCGCTCAAAAACCACCCAGCCAGGCACCGCCGAACTCCATGCGTGCGAATCTTTGATTCGCTCAGCGGTAGGGCGCTAACGTCGCCCCGCTCAAACAGGCGGCGGCTTAAAACCTGGCTGGGCGATTTTTGACCGGCGCGCGCTGAAGGGGGGCAGGGTGGCTATCGATTGAGCGTTTGCCATAAAGCCAATAAAAAAGCGCGACCCGTTTCGGCATCGCGCTCCCGCTGGATCAACCGGCGATCCGCCCCATCCGCTCCGCCAGCCGTAAATGGCAGGCGGAAGCCAGTTTGACCAGGTCGGTATTGTTCACCGGCATCCTGCCCGGCTCGGCGATCAGCTCCGCCAAGCCGTCCAGCGTGGCGACGGAGGAGGGGCGGCCAGGTACTTGAACACCGACACTAGACGGCCCGCTGCCTTAGCCCTTTCGGGCTGTTGTTCGACAGACGCGCTACCCGGCCATAAGCAGCAGACGCACCAAGAGCAAGGCACGGCTAGGAAAGCTATGGACGCAAAAACCTCGTCTGTCGGGCGAGGCAACCGCTAGTGTGTCAGGTGTGTTCAGCACCAAGGAGAATTCTATCAGTGGTGGGAGTGGGGACAACGAAACTCAGTTGACAATGCCCTTCATGTGACTCTTCAGCCTTTGGGTTTAGCTGAAGGAGTCACATGAAGGCAACTCCTACTGGAGTTGCTGCACATCGCGAGCCTGGCGAACGATCATCCACAATGGACAGATTTGTTGCCTTAATACTTTTTGGACGAGTTGGCTGAGGATGGTGCAAATCGTTGAACACTAGATGTAGTGTTTACATGCTTCCCATTAACAATATCTTTTTTCCAAGCGGGCCAGTTGTTAACGTTTTTGCTAGCGTTATCCAGTGCCTGCTGGAGTCCAATTTTGGGTTGCTTACTCATTGGAGGTGTCCTTACTTAATGTGTCAAGTGTACTTCCAAATTGAGTGAAAAAGAAAGTTTCTTTTTCAATGTAGCTCAGAGGATACATTTGTATTCGTAATGAAGGTATTGCACTACCTGGCCATGAGAAAGTTTTCCCATTGGCATCTTTTCGTTTAATTGGGAAACCATCACTCATGTTCATTGAGAATAGATCAAAAAATCGCCTAGGTCCAACTCCAACAAATGGTTCAAAGATAACTTTATTACTTGCATGTGAAGTATTGTACGATATTGAATCGTCGTGAAACTCCATTGCTTTTGATTTAGGATATGGCTCTATATAGACAACTCTCTTTATTCCTGAAGCAATTAGATGCTTAGCGCAGTTGTGGCATGGAAATGTTGTACAATATAACGTTGTTCCCAATGTCGGCGTACCATTTCGTGCGCAATTTAGGATTGCGTCCATTTCAGCATGTACTACTCTTCCATATTCAGTTATGTCTTTTATTTTTGATTTCTTTAGAAATTTATCAATAGTTGCTATTGTATTTTTGTTGGTTATTTCCTTCTTCAATCCTTCAATAATACTATTAATAATGTCATTTTTCTCTTTTGAATTTGAATCATATCCTCTTTTGTAATCACGACCATTAGTAATATCTTCTACTACCCCGTGTTTTTTAATTTCAGGCCAATAAACTCCTCCTCCAAACTTAGGGACGTCATTAGATCCTGTAGAAATTATAACCTGATCTTTTGCAATAACTGCACCAACTTGGCGTGACAGATCGGCAGAGCGCAGCGAAGATGAAAATGCCATAAACATCGAAAATTCATCAAACGTTGGCGTCTTATATGGGTCGCCAAATATTATGTCAATGATTCGGTGTATATTGTTAACGAGAGTGTCTTCTGAGCCGTCATAATTAATAAAAAAATCAGATAAATGAAATGAGTCTCTTGTATGCTGGCCGTATTCATCTGATTCGTCTTCATCTCTTTCAATTAGATTTTCAGCTTGTTCTTCACTCATCACCATATCCGTTAGGCTTTTTTTTCTTCGATTTTTTTCTGAATAAACGGAAATTACATAAAACCCAGACTGATAGATCTCCCTTAACCTTTGGATTTCATCAGGTGTCTTTAATGAATTAACTATGAAAGCAGTATTTTTTAGAGGCTCAAGAGAGTTAGGGTCTTGTGAGCTATCTTGTCTCTTTTTATTAATATAAGCAGCAACACCATTTGCAAGCACTGCATTATTTTTTGTTCCGCTTCTGGCCAAGTTGCCTTTGTTCATGTATAACGTAATTCGCTCAAATGCAGAGGCCGGATCTGCTTTTATATTAAATAGGGGCTTAATGACTTCTTTGGAAACTCTCACTTCCTGGGCAGAGTAATTGTAAGACTTTAGCTTATTTTCAAGCGGAGTTATCACTTTTTTCAAATCGGTACCAACAGCACCAATTAATGCAATAACAATTTCAGACTCATTGAAATTTATCATTTTTTACCTAAAACACAGTTTTTATTTGACATACGCGGGTAAATCTCGTCTACCCATAAAATTTTATTAAAATAGCATAATGTTGTTGATGCCGATGCTGTTAATTCGAACAGATCGGGTCAGACCAACGCGTCTCATATCCCCATCAGCGCAAGCCGGCTCCGAAGCCATTCCCAAGGTTTTAAGCCGCCGGTTGTTCGACGCCGCGCGACGTTAGCGCGGCTAGTTCCGGCGGCTCCTTGGGAATGGGTTTGGAGCCGGGGTTTCGCCGCGCTGCTGGGGTCGCCTAGGGGTGTCGGGGAGCTGGCAAGACAGCTCCCTGACCTGCACGGCGGGCAGCCCCGCCATGAAAAACATCGTCCGCGAAGCGGACACAAAACCTTCCACACAGATGGTGCGTCGCCCCTGCGGGGTGACGCACCCTACTCGCACTGCCTCTACATGGTCATGCCCTCTGCCATCGCAGCGTTTTCCCCAGCCGAATCCGCAGGCAACCAGCCTTGTCTGACATAGTGATGAAAACTGGAATACGGCCAATCCATCACTTGCGCCACATAACCATGCTTGACCGGGTTGTAATGGATATAGTCCACATGCGTTTGCAGGTCAGCCGCATCCCGAATCTGGTGTTCCCAATAATGCCGCTGCCAGATGCCCCGCTCCTTGCGTTGGGCGCGTGACAGGGACAGGTTTTCACCTTTTTCGATGCGTTTGGAGAACATCATCTTGATCAGACGCCAGCGTAAGGCAAAGTCGGCGTCGTCCGCCGGCAATTCCCATACGCAATGCAAGTGATCCGGCAGCACGACCCAGCCGTGGATGACGAAAGGATGGGCTGCCTTCACAGCCCGTACGACTTCACGTAGCGCATCCACGTGCCGTACCAGCAAATCGTTGCCGTGCCGCTGCCATAAGGCCACCGTGAAAAAGTAAGTGCCGCCAGGCATCCAGCTGCGTCGATAATTGGGCATGGCTGATCTCCTGCGAAGCCAAACCTTCATCGTTCCATTGCGGTGACGATATGGCCAATCCGCCTAATGGTCAGGACATGGCGCGTAGGGTGCGTCACCCCAAAGGGGCGACGCACCTCATGCCAAATATGTTTGATCGGCTTTGAATAAGTGGGTGGTGCGTCGCCCCTTTGGGGTGACGCACCCTACGGGCGGGATCGAACCGACGCGTCCCATGCCCCCATCAGCGCAAGCCGGCTCCGAAGCCATTCCCAAGGTTTTAAGCCGCCGGTTGTTCGACGCGGGGCGACGTAAGCGCCCTACCGCTGAGCGAATCCAAGATTCGCACGCATGTAGTTCCGGCGGCTCCTTGGGAATGGGTTTGGAGACGGGGTTTCGCAGCGCTGCTGGGGCGGCCTGGGATTGCCAAGGGGCTGGCCGCACAGCCCCTGGCCCGTTCGCCGGGCGGAACCGGCACCAAAATCAATCGTCCGCGAAGCGGACACAAAGCCGCGACACCACAACCGGCGCGTCGCCCCTGCGGGGTGACGCACCCTACCCGTACACCACCCTACCCTCTACACAATACTTATCCACAGCCATCCGCCAAACCCATTTTTATCCACAGCAAGCCAACGCATGGCGAAAACCCCGCGCATCCCCGCGCAAAACAAAACGGGCAAGGCGCCATCGCCATTGCCCGTCTTTGTCTTCCCCCCATGTCCCGTACAGGCGGAACCGGCGGCGGAACGCCCGGCCACGCCGGGCTTCCGCCCTACCTCACAGCAACACCACGTCGAACTGCTCCTGCGTGTAGCTCGCCTCCACCGACAAGGACACAGGCTTGCCGATGAAATCCACCAGCATCGCCAGGCTCTGCGACTCCTCGTCCAGGAACATGTCGATCACCGACTGCGCCGCCAGGATGCGGTAACCCTTGGCATCGTATTGCCGCGCCTCGCGCACGATCTCGCGCTGGATCTCGTAGCACACCGTCTGCGCGGTCTTGATCTCGCCGCGGCCCTGGCAGGTGGGGCAGGGTTCGCACAGGATGTGGGCCAGGCTCTCGCGGGTGCGTTTGCGGGTGATTTCCACCAGCCCCAGGCTGGTGAAGCCGTTCAGCGTCACCCGGGTGCGGTCGCGCGCCATCGCCTTGGCCAGCTCGGCCAGCACCGCGGCCTGGTGCTCGTCGTTGTCCATGTCGATGAAGTCGACGATGACGATGCCGCCCAGATTGCGCAGCCGCAGCTGGCGGGCGATCACCTGGGTGGCTTCCAGATTGGTCTTGAAGATGGTTTCGTCGAAGTTGCGGTTGCCGACGAAGCCGCCGGTGTTGACGTCTATCGTCGTCATCGCCTCGGTCTGGTCGACGATCAGGTAGCCGCCGAACTTCAGGTTGACGCGGCGCGCCAGCGCCTTGTCGATCTCGGTTTCGATGCCGTGCAGCTCGAACAGCGGCCGCTCGCCGGCGTAGCGCTCGATCTTGTCGACGGCGATCTGCACGTACTGCTCGGCGAACTCCACCATGCGGCCGTAGTTCTCGTTGGAGTCCACCAGCACCTTGTCGGTGTAGCCGCTGACCATGTCGCGCAGCACCCGCACCGCCAGCGGCAGGTCGTCGTACAGCAGGCTTTGCGGCGGCAGCGTCTGCGACTTCTGCTGGATGTCGGACCACAGCTTGCTCAGGTATTCGATGTCGGCGGCCAGCTCGTCGTCGCGGGCGGTCTCGGCGCTGGTGCGGATGATGTAGCCCTTGGGACTGCCGGCCGGCAGCAGCTTTTCCAGCCGCGCCTTCAGGCTGTGGCGCTCGGCGTCGCTTTCTATCTTCTGCGACACGCCGATGTGCTCTTCCTGCGGCAGGTGCACCAGGAAACGGCCGGCCAGCGAGATCTGCGTCGACAGCCGCGCGCCCTTGGTGCCGATCGGGTCCTTGATCACCTGCACCAGCACGGTCTGGCCTTCGAACAGCATCTTCTCGATGCGCTGCGGCTCGGTCGGGTGCTGGCGCTGCTCCAGCACGTCGGCGATGTGCAGGAAGGCGGCGCGCTCCAGGCCGATCTCGATGAAGGCGCTCTGCATGCCGGGCAGCACGCGCTTCACCTGGCCCAGGTAGATGTTGCCGACGATGCCGCGGCTGGCGGCGCGTTCCACGTGCAGTTCCTGGACGATGCCTTCCTCCAGCACCGCGACGCGGGTTTCCTGCGGGGTGATGTTGACCAGGATCTGTTCTTGGGGCCGCGGCAGGTCGCGCGGCAGCGGTATCGATTGATGCAGCATGGCGCCCTCCCGGCTCATGGCAGTTCGAAGCCGAACTCGGCCAGGAGCAGCGCGGTTTCGTGCACCGGCAGGCCCATCACGCCGGTGTAGCTGCCTTCGATGTGTTCGACGAACACCCCGGCCTTGCCCTGGATGCCGTAGGCGCCGGCCTTGTCGAACGGTTCGCCGCTGGCGATGTAGCGCTCGATCTCGGCGTCGGACAGGGATTTGAAGAACACGTCGGTGATGGAGGTTTTGACGAGCAGCTTGCCGCCGTCGCGCACGGCGACGCTGGTGATCGCCTGGTGGCTGCGGCCGGAAAAGGCGCGCAGCATGCGGCGGGCGTCGTCGGCGTCTTCCGGCTTGCCGAAGATTTCGCCGTCCTGGCTCACCGTGGTGTCGGCGGCCAGGAGCGGGCGCTCGGGCAGGCCGCAGGAGGAGACCACGCGCCAGCCAGCCTCGGCCTTTTCGCGGGCCAGCCGCTCGGTGTAGGCGACGGCGTCTTCGCCCGGCCGCACCGACTCGTCGATGTCGGCATGGATGCGTTCCAGATGCAGGCCCAGCTGTTCCAGTATCTCGCGGCGGCGCGGGCTGCCGGAGGCCAGGTATATTCGGGTGTCATTGGTGCTCATGTCAGGCTGCTCGTTTGTTCTTGGGCTGCCGCCTAGGTTACCAGAGCGGCCCCGAGCCAACCATCTCCGCGGCGCGGCGGGGGGGCGCCGGCGGGCGTTCGGCCTTGCGATTCAATGGCTTGCGCCGGGCGGGATTTGGTGAACGATTGTAATGCCGCTATCGCATCGCCGTTCGCTGATATGCCATTGATTTTCATTGATGAAATTTTTATGCAAATTGGAGAATGGGGGCAGCTTTGGTAAAATGTCGACTTTCGCCCCTCGAAGCACGCGTCATGTCGCACTCCAGCCTTGCCGTCCGCCAGTCGAACCCGGCCACCGCCGCCGCCATCCTGTTGATCCTGTTCAATCCGCTTGGCGTGGACTTGTACCTGTCCGCGCTGCCGGCGCTGCAGCGCCATTTCCAGGCCGACGTGTCGGCCAGCATCAGCGTGTTCGTGTTCTGCCTGGGCCTGGGCCAGCTCTTGTTCGGCCCGCTGGCCGACCGCGCCGGCCGCCGCCCGGTGGCGCTGGGCGGCCTGCTGGCCTACGCGCTGGGCTCGGCGCTGGCCAGCCTCAGCGATTCGATGGGCAGCTTCATGCTGGCGCGGATGCTGCAGGGCCTGGGCGCCAGCGCCAGCTCGGTGTGCGCGTTCACCATCATCCGCGACTGTTTCTCCGGCAACGCGGCGTCGCAGCGCTACAGCCTGCTCAACGGCGCGCTGAACATCGTGCCGGCGCTGGCCCCGGCGCTGGGCGGGGTGCTGACCGAGCTGTACGGCTGGCAGTCCTGTTTCCTGTTCCTGGCGGTGTCGGCGCTGGCGGCGCTGGCGCTGCTGTCGCGGCTGATGCCGGAAACGCGGCCGGAGCGGTTGGAGGACGCGGCGGGGCCCGGTTTTCTGCAGGTGCTGCGCCATCCGGCGCTGCTGCGCAACGGCGCCTGCAGCAGCACCGCGCTCGGCCTGATCGTCAGCTACGTGACGCTGGCGCCCACGGTGCTGATCGAGCGCGGCGGCTTGTCCGCCGCCACCTTCGGCCTGCTGTTCGGCGCCAACGCGCTGTTGATCATGGCGGCCAGCTTCGTCGGCCTGGGGCTGATCGGCCGGCTGGGGCCGCGCCGGGTACTGAAGACCGGCCTCGCCATCATGCTGGCGGCCGGCGCGCTGCTGCCGGCGCTGGCTCATCAGGCCGGCGCCTGGCATTACATGCTGCCTGTCGCGGTGCTGAGCGTGGGCTTCGCCTTCACGCTGGGCCCGGCGGCGGGCCTGGCGATGGCGCCGTTCGCGGAATCGGCCGGCCGCGCGGCGGCGCTGCTGGGCTGCGCGCAGATGCTGTTCGCGTCGGCCTTGTCGGCGCTGCTGGCCGCGCTGCCGGTGGCGGGCGAGCTGGCGCTGGGCGGCGCGGTGATCGCGCTGTCGCTGTTGTGCCTGGCGCTGCAGTGGCGCGCGCCGGCGCGCGGCTGATCGCGCCTTCCGGCCGCGCGGCGCGGCCAACTGCCTGAATCGCTTGGGACATTCGCCGCCGCGCGGGTACAATCGCGACTGTTCCAAGATTTGGCAAATTCATGAGCAAGCACATCCCGCGCAAGCGTTTCGGGCAGAACTTCCTGCAGGACGCCAGCGTCATCGCCGGCATCGTCCACGCGGTCAATCCGCAGCCTGACGACATCGTCATCGAGATCGGCCCCGGGCTGGGCGCCATCACCAAGCCGTTGCTGGCGCGCCTCAAGCATCTGCACGTGGTGGAGATCGACCGCGACATCATCGAGCGGCTCAAGGCCGAACATCCGGCCGACAAGCTGACCATCCACGCCGGCGACGCGCTGGCCTTCGACTTCGCCTCGGTCAGCGAGGCGCCGCTGAAGATCGTCGGCAACCTGCCGTACAATATCTCCACGCCGCTGCTGTTCCACCTGGCCAGCTACGGCAACCGGGTGACGGACATGCATTTCATGCTGCAGAAGGAAGTGATAGAGCGCATGGTGGCCGAGCCGTCCACCGCCGATTACGGCCGGCTGACAGTGATGCTGCAGTACCGTTTCTACATGGAAAACATCCTGTTCGTGCCGCCGGAGGCGTTCTGGCCGCCGCCGAAGGTGGATTCCGCCGTGGTGCGGATGATTCCGGCGCCGGGCCGCTGCGGCACCGCGCGCGATGAGGCGCTGCTGGAGAAGCTGGTGAGCCAGGCGTTCGCCCAGCGCCGCAAGACGCTGCGCAACAACCTGAAGGGCCTGGCCGACGCGGCCGACCTGGAGGCGCTGGGCATCGACCCCGGCCTGCGTCCGGAAAACCTGCCGGTGGAGGATTTCGTCCGCCTGGCCAACCATCTGCACGACAAGGGCGCGCGCGGCTGACGGACATTCCGCGGCTGGCCGGGTTTCCGGCCCCGCGGCTTCCCGTTGCGTTATGTCCTGACACAAACAAAAAATAACAGCATACTGTTAGACAATCACTACAAAGAAGATCATGGCGCCGCGACAGCGGCGCCGGCCTACCCGCAAAGAGAGTCTATAAGGAGAAACTCCATGCATATCCGCACCTCCGTCATCGCCGGATGTACGCTGGCCGCCATGGCCACCCTCGCCGCGCTGCCCGCCGGCGCCGCCGAGCTGACCGGCACGCTGAAGAAGATCAAGGATTCCGGCGTGATCGTGCTCGGCAACCGCGATTCTTCCATTCCCTTCTCGTACTACGACAACAACCAGAAGCCGATCGGCTACTCGGTTGACCTCGCCAACAAGGTGGTGGACGAGGTGAAGAAGGAACTGAAGATGCCGAACCTGCAGGTGCGCTACAACCTGGTCACCTCGCAGACCCGCATCCCGCTGGTGCAGAACGGCACCGTGGACCTGGAGTGCGGCTCCACCACCAACAACGCCGAGCGCGGCAAGCAGGTGGCGTTCTCGGTCGGCATCTTCGAGATCGGCACCCGCCTGCTGACCGCCAAGACTTCCGGCGTCAAGGACTTCCCGGACCTGAAGGGCAAGAATGTGGTCACCACCGCCGGCACCACGTCCGAGCGCCTGATCAAGGCGATGAACGCCAGCAAGAATATGGGCATGAACGTGATCTCGGCCAAGGACCACGGCGAATCGTTCCTGATGCTGGAGTCCGGCCGCGCCGCCGCCTTCATGATGGACGACGCGCTGTTGTACGGCGAGATGGCCAAGGCCAAGAACCCGGGCAACTGGGTGGTGACCGGCAAGTCGCAGTCCTACGAGATCTACGGCTGCATGATGCGCAAGGACGACCCGGCGTTCAAGAAGGTGGTGGACACCGCGCTGGAGAAGACCTTCAAGTCCGGCGAAGTGAACAAGATCTACGCCAAGTGGTTCACCAGCCCGGTGCCGCCCAAGGGCCTGAACCTCAACTTCCCGATGTCCGACGAGCTGAAGGCGCTGTTGGCCAAGCCGACCGACAAGCCCGCCGAGTAAGCCGGCCTGGCCGCGGCTGCGGCCTCCGCCCTGAACGTAGCCGCCCGCTTGCGCGGGCGGCGGCTTGACCCTGCGCGGCCGCGGCCGCCGGGGGGCATCGATCGCCGCGCCGCCTTCCCGACGCGCGGCTGGGAGTGGTTGCAATGAATTATCACTGGGACTGGGGAGTCTTTTTCAAACCCACCGGTGTCGGCAGCGAGATCTACCTGAGCTGGTTCGCCAGCGGTCTCGGCTGGACGCTGGCGGTGGCGCTGTCCGGATGGATCATCGCCCTGCTGCTGGGCACCGTGGTCGGCGTGGCGCGCACGCTGCCCAATCGCGGGATCGCCGGCCTGGCGACCGTCTACGTCGAACTGTTCCGCAACGTGCCGCTCTTGGTGCAGCTGTTCGTCTGGTACTTCCTGGTGCCGGACCTGCTGCCGGAGGGCGCGCAAATCTGGTTCAAGCAGGACCTGTCGCCGACCACCTCGCAGTTCCTGTCGGTGGTGGTGTGCCTGGGCCTGTTCACCGCCGCCCGGGTGGCGGAGCAGGTGCGCACCGGCATCGAGGCGCTGCCGCGCGGCCAGCGCAACGCGGCGATGGCGGTGGGCTTCTCGCTGGGCCAGACTTACCGACATGTGCTGCTGCCGCAGGCGATGCGCATCATCATCCCGCCGCTGACCAGCGAATTCCTCAACATCATCAAGAACTCTTCTGTGGCGTCGCTGATCGGCCTGGCCGAGCTGCTGGCGCAGACCAAGCAGACCGCCGAGTTCTCCGCCAACCTGTTCGAGGCCTTCACCCTGGCCACCGTCATCTATTTCACGCTCAATATGAGCCTGATGCTGGGGATGAGCGCGCTGGAGAAGAAGCTCAGGGTGCCCGGCATGATGGGAGGCAAATGATGGATTTCAGCCAAATCGTTCCGGCGCTGCCGGGCCTGAGCCAGGGCATGCTGCTGACGCTGAAGATGCTGGCCGGCGGCGTGGCCGGCGGCGTGCTGCTGGGCATCCTGCTGGCGCTGGCGCGCCTGTCCAGCAACAAGGTCTTGTCGGGCATGGCGACCGCCTACATCTATTACTTCCGCTCCATTCCGCTGCTGCTGGTGATCTCCTGGTTCTACCTGGCGGTGCCGATGCTGCTGAACTGGATCACCGGCAACCTGGAGCCGGTGGGGGCCTTCACCTCCTGCCTGGTGGCCTTCGTGATGTTCGAGGCGGCGTATTTCGCCGAGATCGTCCGCGCCGGCATCCAGGCGATACCGAAGGGCCAGGCCGGCGCCGCCTACGCGCTGGGCATGCGCTACCACCAGGTGATGGGGCTGGTGGTGCTGCCGCAGGCGCTGCGCAAGATGCTGCCGCTGCTCTTGCAGCAGTCCATCATCCTGTTCCAGGACACGTCTCTGGTATACGCTGTCGGCTTGATGGATTTCCTCAACACCGCCCGCTCCAAGGGCGACATCGTCGGCCTGCCGCACGAATTCCTGATATTCGCCGGCATGGTCTACTTCCTGATCAGTTTCGGCGCCTCCCGCCTGGTGAAGCGCCTGCAACAAAGGTTGGCTGTATGACTGCAATGATTTCGCTGAACAAGGTCAGCAAATGGTATGGCGCCTTCCAGGTGCTGACCGACTGCACCACCCAGGTCGCCAAGGGCGAGGTGGTGGTGGTGTGCGGGCCGTCCGGCTCCGGCAAGTCCACCCTGATCAAGTGCGTGAACGCGCTGGAGCCGTTCCAGCAGGGCGAGATCGTCGTCGACGGCATTTCGGTCGGCGATCCGAAAACCGATCTGCCCAAGCTGCGCTCCCGCGTCGGCATGGTGTTCCAGCACTTCGAGCTGTTCCCGCACCTGTCCATCACCGAGAACCTGGCCATCGCCCAGGTCAAGGTGCTGGGCCGCGGCCGGGACGAGGCGGTGGCCAAGGGCCTGAAGCTGCTGGACCGCGTCGGTCTGCGCGCGCACGCCGACAAGCATCCCGGCCAGCTGTCCGGCGGCCAGCAGCAGCGGGTGGCCATCGCCCGCGCGCTGGCGATGGACCCGATCGCCATGTTGTTCGACGAGCCGACCAGCGCGCTGGACCCGGAAATGATCAACGAGGTGCTGGACGTGATGACCGAGCTGGCCCAGGAAGGCATGACCATGATGTGCGTGACCCACGAGATGGGCTTCGCCCGCCGCGTGGCCGACCGCGTGATCTTCATGGACCAGGGCCGCATCGTCGAGGACTGCGGGAAGGACGAGTTCTTCGGCGACCTGGACGCCCGCAGCGAACGCGCGCGCCAGTTCCTGTCCAAGATCCTGCAGCACTGATCCGCCGCGGCGGTATCCGGTTGGCAAAGGCCCGGCATGCCGGGCCTTTTTCACGCCCGGATCATCTCCATGTGGTGCAAATGGTATTTTTGTCGGGATACGGCCGGACCGCGCGTCCGGCGCGTTTCTTTCTTTCCGTTCAATTACTTAATCCGGTGCGCCATGCCGTCTGGATGGCGTTTTCGCAACAACGGCGGTGGGCGCGGACGACAAATGCGCAGCGCATGGCGCTTAGGGGATAGCATTGCTGAAAACATTTCCAAGCAAATGCCGTGAAGAAACTGATCGTCCTGTTGTTGTGCTGTCTGGCGTTCGAACCGGCGCTGGCGGACGCGCGCGAGCTGGTGTTCGCCTACAACGTGTTCGAGCCGTGGAAGCGGCTGGACGCGCAAGGCCGGCCGGCCGGGCCGTACACCGAGATCGTGCGCGAGCTGGCGCGGCGGCTGGGCCTGCCGCTGCGCTACCTGCACTGCCCGCTGTCGCGCTGCCTGGCGACGATGCAGCAGGGCCGGGCCGACCTGATGATAGGCGTGCGGCCGACGGCGGAGCGCGCCCGCTATCTGGATTTCCTGGAGCCCCCGTTCGCCAACGGCGACCACCTGGCTTTCTACCAGCGCCGCGACGACGCGCGCGTCATCGCCCGCTACGAGGACCTGCTGCCGCTGACGGTGGGCGTGGCCGAGGGCGTCAGCTACCTGCCGCGCTTCGATCGCGACGCCCGCATCCGCCGCGAGGCCAGCCCGGGCATGGAGTCGGGCTTCCGCAAGCTGGCGGCCGGCCGGGTGGACGCGCTGATCGTCAACGCGCGCCAGGGCGCGCTGCTGGCGTCCCGGCCCGAGTTCGCCGGCCGGGTGAGGCGCGCGGCGCTGACGCTGGACGACAGCCATCCCAACCGGCTGGCGCTGGCGCGGCGCTCGCCGCTCCATGCGCAGCGCGCGCGCATCGAGCAGGCGCTGCGCGCCATGGTGGCCGACGGCACCGCCGCCCGCATCCTGGCGGTTTCGGGCCGCTAGGGCAAATCCGGACTGGCCGGCGGCGGTTGCGGCTGGCATAGTAGGGTTTTTGCACCATCACTGCAGGACGCTACGCCATGCAAGACTCGCACGCCTGGTCCGGCCGGTTTTCCGAGCCGGTTTCCGAACTCGTCAAGCATTACACCGCCTCCATCGGCTTCGACTACCGGCTGGCCGAAGTGGACATCGAAGGCTCGCTCGCCCACGCCGCGATGCTGAACCGATCGGGCGTGCTCAGCGACGCCGACCTGGAAGCGATCCGACGCGGCATGGCGGACATCCTGGACGAAATCCGCGCCGGCAAGCTCGAGTGGAGCGTGGACCTGGAAGACGTGCACATGAACATCGAGCGCCGGCTGACCGACCGCATCGGCGACGCCGGCAAGCGGCTGCACACCGGCCGCAGCCGCAACGACCAGGTGGCCACCGACATCCGGCTGTGGCTGCGCGGCGAGATCGACGCCACCGTCCACCTGCTGGCCGGGCTGCAGAGCAGCCTGCTGGAACTGGCCGAGCGGCACGCCGACACCGTGATGCCTGGCTTCACCCATCTGCAGGTGGCGCAGCCGGTGACCTTCGGCCACCACCTGCTGGCCTATGTGGAAATGCTGGCGCGCGACGCCGAACGGATGCTGGATTGCCGCAAGCGCGTCAACCGCCTGCCCTTGGGCGCGGCGGCGCTGGCCGGCACCACCTACCCGATAGACCGCCATTACACCGCCCAACTGCTGGGTTTCGACGACGTGTGCCACAACTCGCTGGACGCGGTGTCCGACCGCGACTTCGCCATCGAATTCACCGCCGCCGCCAGTCTGGCCATGCTCCATCTGTCGCGGCTGTCGGAAGAGCTGATCCTGTGGATGAGCCCGCGCGTCGGCTTCATCGACATCGCCGACCGCTTCTGCACCGGCTCGTCCATCATGCCGCAGAAGAAGAACCCGGACGTGCCGGAGCTGGTGCGCGGCAAGTCCGGCCGCGTCGTCGGCCACCTGATCGCGCTGATCACATTGATGAAGGCCCAGCCCTTGGCCTACAACAAGGATAATCAGGAGGACAAGGAACCGCTGTTCGACACGGTGGACACGCTGCAGACCACGCTGCGCATCTACGCCGACATGATGCGCGGCGTGACGGTGAAGCCGGAGGCGATGCGCGCGGCGGTGCTGCAGGGCTACGCCACCGCCACCGACCTGGCGGACTACCTGGTCAAGAAGGGCCTGCCCTTCCGCGACAGCCACGAGGTGGTGGCGCTGGCCGTGCGCCATGCCGAGGGCCTGGGCGTGGACCTCGCCGATCTGCCGCTGGCCAAGCTGCGCGAATTCTCGGCGCTGATCGAGGACGATGTGTTCGGCGTGCTGACGCCGGAGGGCAGCCTGGCGCAGCGCGACCATGTCGGCGGCACCGCGCCGGCGCAGGTGAGGGCGCAGATCGCCCGCCACCGCGGCCGTCTGGGCTGAGCCTCCCGGCTCGCGCGCGAACCCTCCTGCGGGAGGGTTTATTTTTTGGTTTAAAATAAGATAATTATTTAAAACCAATCATCAATTCCGCATGGGCGGAATTGCACGCGCGGAGAGTCGATGAATCCCCTGCAGCCACGCCGTCGCCATCGCCTGTCCCATCTGTTGTTCGCCCTGCTGGTGGCGGCGCTGCCGTTCGCGGCGACCGCGCCGGCGCTGCTGTGGCAGGAACGGCAGGACCTGAGCGCTTCGGTCAGGCAGCAGCTGGACCAAGGCCTGGAACTGGTGGACGGCATCCTCGACCAGGCCGACGAGGCGGCGCGCGTCCTGCTGCCGCTGGCCGGCGGTCCGTGCGACAAGGCCGTCTACCCGCTGCGCCGCCAGGTGGCGGTGGCGCCCTTCGTGCGCAGCGCCGTGCTGCTGGACGGCGATACCGTCTATTGCTCGTCGCTGAGCGGCAGCACCAGCTGGGCCATGCCGGCGCGCGATTTCGTGCAGGGCAGGATGCAGCTGCTGTCCGGCAACGCGGTGACGCCCAATGTGCCCCTGCTGTACTACCGGCTGCACCGCGGCGGCGACGCGGCGGTGACGGCGGTGGACGGGCGCTATCTGCAGCTGGCGCTGCAGGACGCCAGCGACACCATCCCGGTGTTCCTGCAGGTCGGCGAGCATTGGCTGGGTCCGCGCCGCAACGGCGCCGGCCAGGCGCCGGCGCTGGGGCAGGTGGCGGAATTGCGCCGGTCCAGCCGCTATCCGTTCACCGTGCGCGCCAACTACGACCTGCCGCCCTGGCACCGGCAGCTGTGGTCGCACCACGCGCCGCTGACCGTGATCCTGCTGCTGCTGGGCCTGCTGGCCGGGGCCACGCTGTACTGGCTGCTGGGCCGGCCGGCCTCTTTCACCGGCGAGCTGCGGCGGGCGCTGGCCAACGACGAGTTCGAAGGCTATCTGCAGCCCATCGTGAAACCCGGCCTGCCCGACTGGCGCGGCGCCGAGGTGCTGATGCGCTGGCGGCATCCGCGCGAGGGCCTGATCCGGCCGGACCTGTTCATCCCGCGCGCCGAGGAGAGCGGCCTGATCGTCGAGATGACGCGGCGGATGATGGACGCGGTGATCGCCAAGGTGGGCAGGCTGTCGCTGCCGCAGGATTTCCACCTGGGCGTCAACATCAGCCGCGCCCACCTGCAGGAGGGCAGCCTGTATGGCGACTGCCGGCGCTGGGCGGGCCTGCTGGCCGAAAGCGGCGCGGTGCTGACGCTGGAGCTGACCGAGCGGGAAATGGTGGAGATCACGCCCGAGGTGGAGGCGCTGTTCCGCAGCCTGGACGCGCTGGGCGTCAAGATCGCGCTGGACGATTTCGGCACCGGCCATTCCAGCCTGGTCTACCTGCAGCAGCTGACGGTGGACGGCCTGAAGATAGACCAGGGTTTCGTCGCCGGCATCGGCAGCGACGGCCTGTCCGGCCACATCGTCGACAGCGTGGCGGAACTGGCGGCCAAGCTGGGGCTGGAGACGGTGGCGGAGGGCGTGGAGACGGCCGAACAGTTCGACTACCTGAGCCGGCTGGGCGTGGGCTGGCTGCAGGGCTTCTACATCGCCCGGCCGATGCCGCTGGACGAATTCGTGCGCCGCGTCCGCCAGGGCGGCACCTGGCAGCGCTGAGCGGCGTTGCGGCCGCCATGCCGCATGGGTAGACTGGCCGGTCCCGCGCCGGCTGTCGGCGCGCTTTCCCACGCAGAAACCATGAACGCGAAAACCATAGGCATCGCCGGCGTCACCGTGCCCGGCGCTGTAGACTGCCTCTCCAAGATCCACCGCCTGTGCGCGGACCGCTTTCCCCACCACCACCACCCGCGCTTCGCGCTGGACCAGCCGGATTTCGGCGTGGTGCACCAGGCGCAGGACGACGACCGCTGGGACCGGGTCGCGGACTCCATCGTCGGCTCGCTCCAACGCCTGGCCGGCGCGGGCGCCGAGCTGGCGGTGATTCCGGCCAACACCGTGCATCTGGTGGTGGACGACATCCGCGCGCGCTCCCCCATCCCGCTGATCAGCATCCTCGACGTGGTGGCCGACGCCTGCGCCGCGCGCGGGCTGAAACGGGTGGCGATACTGGGCACGCGCTGGACCATGGCGCGCCGGCTGTACCAGGCGCCGCTGGCCGCGCGCGGCATCGAGGAGATGATTCCCGACGAAGAACAGCAGGTTGTGATCCAGCGCGCGATTTTCGAAGAGCTGGTGCCCACCGGCCGCGCCAGCGCAGCCACGCTGGCGGCGCTGCTGGAGGTAGTCGAGGCGATGAAGGCGCAGGGCTGCGACGGCGTGGCGCTCGCCTGCACCGAGCTGCCGCTGGTGCTGGACGACGCCAACTGCGGCGTGCCGGCGATCGACACCACGCTGGTGCTGGCCGAAGCCGCGCTGGCGGCAGCCTGCGCCTAACGCCGCTCAGTCCGGGCGGCGGGACTGGCCCGCCGCCATTTCGGCAAGGCGGCCATCGCGCACCGTGGCCAGGCGGCCGCGGTTGTGGCGGCCGCGCGCCGACGGCTTGGGGAAGGGGCGGAAAGCGCGGGAAATTTGCGGTTCGCATTTGCTATCGGGGGGAAAAATATGTTACTAAAGTAACGTGATTTTCGATTCCGAATAGTTATGAGCCCCCGCTCTCCACGACACGACAAAATCCTGCAGCTGGTTCGCGAAAACGGCTTCATGCCCATCGAAGAGCTGGCCCGTCTGCTCGATGTCACTCCGCAGACGATACGGCGCGACATCAATCAGCTGTGCGAAGCCAATCTGCTGCGCCGCTACCACGGCGGCGCGGCGCTCGGGAACAGCGTGGAGAACGAGGACTATTTTGCTCGCAAAGGAAAGTTCCAGAGCGAAAAGGCCCATATCGCCGACATGATCGCGCGCAGCATCCCCGATCACGCCTCGCTGTTCATGAGCATAGGCACCACGATAGAGGCGGTGGCGCAGGCGCTGACGGCCACCCATAAGGGCCTGCGCGTCATCACCAACAACATCCACGTCGCCTCCATCATGTCCACCAACCCGGACTTCACCGCGATGATCACCTCCGGCACCGTGCGCGCGTCGGACGGCGGCATCACCGGCGTGGCGACGCTGGACTTCATCAACCAGTTCAAGGTGGACTACGCGATCATCGGCGTGTCCGGCATCGAACCGGACGGCTCGCTGCTGGATTTCGACTACCGCGAGGTGCGCGTCGCCCAGGCGATGATGAACAACGCCCGCCACCGCTACCTGGCCGCCGACCACAGCAAGTTCGGCCGCAACGCGCTGGTGCGCATGGGCCACATCAGCGAGTTCCACACCGTGTTCACCGACGCGGCGCCGCCGGAGCCGGTGACCAAGCTGCTGGAAGAGCACAACGTCAGGCTGGTGTTGTCCGAGGCTTGATTGAGATGGAAATGAAAAAGGGCGCCGCGCGGCGCCCTTTGTCTTTGCCGGCGCGGCCGCGCCGGATCGTCCCCTACATCCTGGCCAGCGCCTGCTTGGCCTTCTGCGCGGCGTCGGTCTTCGGGTACAGCTTGATCAGGCGGCGGTAGGTGTTTTTCGCCTGGTCCACCTGGCCCAGGTCGCGCTGGCAGTTGCCGATGTTGCGCAGCGCGTCCGGCGCGAAATGGTTGTTCGGGTACTGCTCGACGAAGCGGCGATGGATGTCGATGGCGGCATCGTACTGGCGCAGCGCGGTGTGGGCGACGCCCAGCCAGTAGCTGGCCTCGGCGGCCTGCGGCGCCTGCGGATTCTGCTGGATGAACAGCGACAGCGCGTTGATCGCGTTGGGGAAGTCGCGCGCGCGCAAGAGATTCAGCGCCTTGTCGTAGTCGGGGCTGGCCTGGCTGTCGCCGGCGGCGGCCTGCTGGGCGGCGGCCTGCGAGGCGTCCCGCTTGCCGGGGGCGCCCTCCAGGTGGGACAGGCGGCCGTCCAGATCGTTGTACAGGTCGTTCTGGCGCTTCTGCGTGGTCTGCAGATTGTAGTTCAGCACTTCGACGTCGCCGCGCAGCTTGGCGACCTCGGCCTTCAGGGCGTCGACCTGGCTGACCATTTCCAGCAGCTTCTCATTGGACAGCTTGCTTTCCACCGCGCTGATGCGGGTGGACGCCTGCTGGTTCACCTGGGCCAGCTGGCGGCGGGTTTCCTCCAGGTCGCTGGTGCTGGCGCAGCCGTTCAGGATCAACAGCAGGGCGCTACTGATGGCGATGCGTTTCATGGGTTTCCCGGTAAGTGACGACAGCCGGATATCATAGCGGCAAGGCCGCCGTTTGGCAGCTGTCCGCGATACCCGGCCGGGAACGGTGGGGCGGCCTGCCGGCCGCCCGCCTGGGGCTTACTGGCCCTGGTAGACGATGTCGGCGCGGCGGTTTTCCGCGTAGTCGGCGTCGCTGTGGCCGGTGGCCTTCGGCTTTTCCTTGCCGAAGCTGACGGCTTCCAGCTGGCTTTCCTTCACGCCCAGCACTTCCATCGCGTGCTTGACGCTCTCGGCGCGGCGCTGGCCCAGGGCCAGGTTGTATTCGCGGCTGCCGCGGGCGTCGGTGTTGCCCTGGATGATCACCTTCTTGTCGTGGCCCTTCAGGTAATCGGCGTGGTTGGCGACGGTGGTCTTGCCTTCGCCGTCGACGGCGGAGGAGTCGAAGGCGAAGTACACGCTGCGCTTGGCCAGCGGGCTGTTCGGATCGTTCAGCGGATCCATCGCCACCTGGTTCTGCTCGCTGCCGGAAGTCACCGGGGCCTGGGTGGTCGGAGCCTGGGTAACCGGCGCGGCCGGGGTCTCGGCCGGCTTGGTGCTGGCGCAGGCGGCGAGCAGGGTGGCGACGGCGGTGGCGAGGGCGAGTTGTTTCAGGTTCATTGTTTGGCTCCCATCAAGGATTATTGAACGGACCCCATGCCGGGTCCTGAACATCACCGTTGAGCACGGCCAGTTTCACCTTGCTGCTGCCGTCGGCGGTGGCCGCGTACAGCACGCTCTGTCCGCCGGCGTCGCTGGAGTACAGCACCATGCGGCCGTTGGGCGCGAAGCTGGGGCGCTCACTGTAACTACCGTCTGACAACTGCCGGCTGTCATTAGTTGCCAGATCCTGCGACATCACACGGAAATTGCCGGCGGAACGACGAATATAGACCAGGGTCTTGCCGTCCGGCGACAATTTGGGCGAAACATTGTAAGCGCCCTCCCAGGTGACGCGCTGCGCGTTGCCGCCGTTCACCGGCACTCGGTAGATCTGCGGGTTGCCGCTGCGGTCGGAAACGAAGTACACCATGGAGCCGTCCGGGCTGAACGCCGGCTCGGTGTCGATGCCGCCGTTGTACATCAGGCGGCGCGCGGGGCCGCCGGCGGCGTTGATGATGTAGATCTGCGAGTTGCCGCTGGTGGTCAGCACCACCGCCAGCTTGCTGCCGTCGGGGCTCCAGGCCGGCGCGGAGTTGCTACCCTTGAAGTTGGCGACCGCGCGGCGCTGGCCGGTGGCCAGGTCCTGCACCCATACCACCGGCTTTTGGCTGGCGAAGGACACGTAAGCGATGTGGCGGCCGTCCGGGCTCCAGCTGGGCGAGATGATGGGCTCGGTGGAGCGCAGAATGGTCTGGCTGCGCTGGCCGTCGACGTCGGAGATCTGCAGCGCGTAGCTGCGGCCGGATTTCAGCACATAGGCCAGGCGGGTGTTGAAGAAGCCCTTCTGGCCGGTGATCGCCTCGTAGATCATGTCGGCGATCGCGTGCGCCACCTGGCGGCTGCGGTCCGGCGTCACGGTGAATTCGCCGCCGGTCAGCTGCTTGCGCTGCGACGCGTCCATCAGCCGGAAGCTGATCTTGATCTGGCCGCCGCCGGCGCTTTCCACCTTGCCGATGGCCAGCGACTGCGCGCCGGCCGCCTGCCACAGCGGGTAGCGGATGTCGGCCGGCTCGAACGGCACGTTGGCGACGGCGGACGGGTCGATCAGGCGGAAGGCGCCGGATAGCGCCAGGTCGTTGCGGATCACCGGCGTCAGATTGCCCTGGGTCGGGCCCTCGTCCTTGAACGGCAGCACGGAGATGGCGTGGCGGCTGGCGCCGCCGCCTATGATTTCGATGTTCAGTTCGGCGCGGGCGCTGCCGGCGACCAGCATCGCCGCCACCAGCACGCCCCGCAGCAGGGTTTTCAAACTCGGCATGGCTTCCTCAGGGCTGGGTCCCGCCCGCTCAGCGCGGACGGAAGGTCAGGGTAAACGTGCGGTAGCCGTCATTGAAATTGGCTCCCGCCGGCAGTTTGGGGAAGGTCTTGGCCTCCCATACCGCGCGTTGCACGGCATCATCATAGGCCGGAACGCCGCTGCTTTTCACCAGCTGCACCGCGCGCACCTCCAGGGTCGGCAGCAGCGTCACGCGCACCACCGCCGCCGGATTGCCGGCGATGCCGGGCGGAATCTGCACCAGCGGCGTCACCTTGGCCTTGACCAGGTCTATCCAGCCGGCGCTGACGCCGGAGCCGTTCACCGCGCCGCCGGCCACGCCGTGCTTGCTGCCGGCCTGGTCGCTGCGCGCGTTCGGTTTGCCGCTGGTGCGCGCGCTGTCCAGGCTGGAGAGCAGGTCGTCGGCCTCGTTGTTGTAGGCCTTGGCGGTCTTGTGGCCGGGTTTGGCCGCCGGCGGCGTCTGGGCCTTGGCCTCTTTCCTGTCCGGCGCTTTTTCCGCCGGCTTGGCCTTTTCCGGGACTTTCTTCTCCGGTTCGGCTGGTTTGGGCGCGTGCTTGGGTTTCTTCGGCTCAGGCTCGGCCGCCGGCTTGGGTTCCGGTTTCGGCGTTTCGTGCTTGGGCTTGGGCGCGTCCTTCTTGCCCAGATTGACCTCGGCCGGCGGCGTCTCGACCACCGGTTTGGGTTCCGGCGCCGGCTGCGGCGCGGGGGCGGGCGCGACCGGGGCGGTCACCGCCGGCGGGGGCGGTGGCGCGGTGGTCCACAGTTCCAGCGCCAGCGGCGCCGGGCTGGGCGGCGGCGTGGTCTGCAGCCCGCCCCACAGCAACAGGCCGATCACGCCGGCGTGGAACAGCGCCGAGGCGATGAAGGTCCAGGGACGCGGCGAGGCGGACGATTGCGGCTTCATTGCTTGCTGATTTGCTTGACGGTCAGCGCCACGCGCTTGATGCCGGCCTGGTGCAGGCGATCGGCGATCCGCACCACTTCGGCGTACTTGAGGTTGGCGTCGGCGGAGATGGCCACCGGGCGGGCGCCGGCGCCCGCCAGCGCCTGGAGCTGGCTGGCCAAGTCGTCCAGCGAGTCGACGCGGGTCTTCTGCTCGCCGTCCACCAGTTCGATCTTGCCGGCGGCGTCCACGGTGACTTCCAGCGGGCGGACGTCGATGGCCGGCGCCTCGGAGACGCTGGGCACGTCGATCACGCCCGGCGTGAACATCGGGGCGGTGACCATGAAAATCACCAGCAGCACCAGCATCACGTCGATGTAGGGCACGACGTTCATCTGGTTCATCTGGCGGCGGGGGCGGCGGTTCAGCATGACGGTGACGGGGTAAGCTCGGTCAACAAACGGCCATCATAGCACCGGCGCGGGGGCCGGCGCTGTGGCCAAAACGTTACAGACCGTCCGCCGGCGGCGAAAGTTCATGCGCGCGGCTTAGCGGCGGGTGCACAGGGTCAGGCCGTCGCCTATCGGCAGCACGCACATGTGCACGCGCGGGTCGGCCTTCAGGCTGGCGTTGAACGCGTGCACCAGGTGCACGCCGGGCGGGTCTTCCGGTTTGGGCTCCACCACGCGGCCGGACAGGAAGATGTTGTCGATGGCGATCACGCCGCCGGGCCGAACCAGCTCAAGGCAGGCTTCGTAGTAGTCGCGGTAGGACGGTTTGTCGGCGTCGATGAAGGCGAGATCGAAGCTGCCGGCCCGGCCTTCGTCCAGCAACTGGCGCAAGGTGTGCAGCGCCGGCTGCAGCCGCAGACTTATGCGCTCGGCGACGCCGGCCTTGGCCCAGTACTCGCGGGCGATGGCGGTGAAGGCCTCGCTGACGTCGCAGGCGACCACCTCGCCGTCCTCGGGCATCGCCAGCGCCACGGTCAGCGCGCTGTAGCCGGTGAACACGCCGATCTCCAGGTAGCGGCGCGCGCCGATCAGCCGCGCCAGCCAGCCCATGAACTGGCCCTGGTCCGGCGAGATCTGCATCTTGGCCAGCCGGTGGCCGGCGGTGAATTCGCGCAGTTCGCGCTGCGCCGGATGTTCGGAGACGGCGATGTCGAACAGGTAGTCGGAGAGGGCGCTGCTGAGCGCCACGGTGTGGCGGGTCATGTTCGGGCTTTCAAAATGACAAAACGCCCGCGAAGGGCGTCGGAGGCGGACCGGTTCGGTTTATTCCGGCTGGTACACGTAGGGCTTCTGCGGCACGCTGGATTCCTTCCAGCGGCGCTGGTCGTCCAGGTTGAGCTCGCGGTCCCACAGCGTCAGGCGCAGTTCGCGGCGCTCGCTGTCCACTTCCGGATTCTTTTCCAGGAAGCCGTTGATGAACTGGGTGAATTCGGACTGGTACATCGTACCCTCCATGGTGGCTGATCAGACGATTTTAATCGATTCGCGCCCCTGCCGCCACGCCGGCTCAGCATTGTTCTCCGTCCTGGTACAGCATCTTCTCGATGCGCCGGTCCGGCGCCAGCCACATCAGCGCCACCGCCAGGTACAGCGCGCCGGCCAGCCAGGTATGCCACCAGGCGGACGCGATCGCCAGCAGGTAGCACAAGGGCGAGAGCTTGCCCTTGATGTCGCTGCCCAGCGCCTCGGACAGCCGGGTGCGGTTGCCGGGCAGGCACAGTAGCGACTGCTGCATGATCCACCAGGCCACCGCGCACATCAGCAGCACCGCGCCGTACAGCGCCACCGGCAGCGGCGCGTAGTGGTTCTCGCCCATCCAGCCGGTGACGAAGGGGATCAGCGACATCCAGAACAGCAGGTGCAGATTGGCCCACAGCACGCGGCCGTCGACGCGGCGGGTGGCGTGGTAGAAGTGGTGGTGGTTGTTCCAGTAGATGCCCACGTAGATGAAGCTGAGCAGGTAGCTGAGGAAGACCGGCAGCAGCGGCGCCAGCGACTGCCAGTCGGTGCCGTGCGGCACTTTCAGCTCCAGCACCATGATGGTGATGATGATGGCGATCACGCCGTCGCTGAACGCCTCCAGGCGGTTTTTTTCCATATTGGGCCTCGCGCGGATGGTCATGACTGGAATGTAGAGCGGCGGGCCGCGTTCGGCAAAGCGCGGCGGCCTCAGCCAGGCCTGGCCGCGGCCCGGCAAGGCAGGCGGACGCGGGCCAGGTAGCGCTCGCCGCGCCGCTCGGCGAGCAGCGAGGCCTCGGCGTCGTACAGCAGCGCCAGGCGTTCGCGCAGGTTCTCCAGCGCGATGCCGCTGCCGGCGCCGGGCGCGGCGTCGGCCGGCAGCGGATTGTCCAGCGTCAGCTCCAGCAGGCCGCCGGCGACGCGGGCGGAGATGACGATCTCCACCTCGCCGGCCACGCGCTCGGCGCCGTGGCAGACGGCGTTCTCGGCCAGCGGCTGCAGCAGCAAGGGCGGCAGCTCGGCGTCGGGCGGCGCGTCGATGCGCCAGCTCACCTTCAGCCGCGGCCCCAGCCGCTCGGACTCTATCGCCAGGTACATGCCGGCCAGCTCGATCTCGCGCGCCAGCGTGGACAGTTTTTCCGGCGCGGCCATCTGGGTGCGGAACAGTTCGGCCAGGTTTTCCAGCACCGTTTCCGCCCGCTGCGGCCGCGAGCGGATCAAGGCGATGGCGGCGTTCAGGCTGTTGAACAGGAAATGCGGGCGGATGCGGGCCTGCAGCGCGGTCAGCCGCGCTTCGGCCAGCGCCGGCGACAGCGCGCGCTGGCGCAGCGCCAGGTAGTGCAGCAGCAGCGGCGCCGCCGCCATCGCCAGCGCGGCCGAGGTCCAGGCCCGGCCCCAGTCGTCCTGCAGCCGCCATTGGCACAGCGCAAAGCTGGCGCCGGCGATCAGCGCCACCCACAGGGCGCCGCGCCGGCGGCGCGCCAGCCAGGGACCGGCCAGCGCCAGCAGGGCCAGCGTCAGCAGGCTGCCCGGAATCAGCGCCAGCGCCGACTGCAGCCAGCGCCACAGCGGCTGTTCGGCGGTCAGCGCCAGCACGCCCGCGGCGCACAGCAGCAGCGCGGGCAGCTGCAGGATGCGCAGCATCACGCCGGGATGGCGGAAGTCGGGCAGCGGCGTCGGCGTCGGGCGGGGCATGGCGGGCATCCGGTAGCGATGCTGCGATGATAGCGCCCGGCGGTGAAAACCGCCGCCGCCGTGTATAACGGAATGCATGGTGAGCGGAGATGAGGCGATGAGAATCCTGTTGCTGCTGGCGTTGTTTTGCCTGGGCTTATGCCGGGCGATGGCGGCCGAACTGCTGATCGCCACCGGCGAGTACGCGCCCTGGACCGGCGAACAGCTGCCGGATGGCGGCTACGTCAACCGCGTGGTGCGCGAAGCTTTCGCCCGCGAAGGGGTGCAGGTGCGCTTCGCGTACATGCCGTGGGCGCGGGCGCTGGAAGCGTTGCGCAATGGCAACGCCCAGGCCAGCTCGTTCTGGTACGACGATCCGGTCAAGGCGAAGGAATTCCTGTACAGCGCGCCGATCTCCGAGCATCGCGAACTGCTGTTCCACCGCAAGGACGTGACCGTGCCGCCGTGGCGCAAGCTGCGCGACCTGCGCGGCCTGCGCTTCGGCGCCACCCACGGCTACACCTACACCGCCGAGTTCCGCCAGCTGATGAAGCAGGGCGCGCTCAACGTGGAGGAGGCCAACGACGACAAGATCAATCTGCTGAAGATGCTGGCCGGGCGCATCGAGCTGTTCCCGCTGGACGAGTTCACCGGCTGGCAGCTGCTGACTTCCGACGCCTTTCCCCGCGGCGCGCACGATCTGGTCACCACCGAGGCCAGGCCGTTCAGCATCCAGTACGGCCACCTGCTGATGCCGCGCTCCGCGCGCAACGAGCAGCTGATGGCGCGCTTCAACGCCGGCCTGGCCAGGCTGCGCGCCGACGGCACGCTGGAGCGCTTCCGCCTCGACCTGTACCGCGGCAGCGGCATGGGTCAATGAACCGGCGCTGATCTGGCGCAAACTTGGTCGCGAACGGCGGTTTTCCCCGCTTGCGGGCTGGCCGAGCCGGCGGTAGTGTCGATTTTTCAGAATATCAGAAAAATCTAATTTGAATTTTCGCCTGCGCGCCTGGGGCTTTCCCGCTTGTCATACGCTTGGCACACGGTTCTGTTGCAATGGATTTATTGCGTTGCGACATGTTGTGCGCATGTCCGATTTCCCGGTTGAATCAAGCCTGTCAGACGATATACGGTAGCCAATATATGCCTTGCATAATGCGGCGCAGCATGCATTTAATGATTTTTCAAACGTTCGTTCCCCATTGCCGCGCACGACCGTTCCCGTTTCTGATTTCACCATCCACTTGCAGGAGATATCCGATATGAATATCGTCATTCCGGCCGAGCGGCTGGCCGGCGAGCATCGTGTGGCGGCGACGCCGGACACGGTGAAGAAGCTGGTCGCCGCCGGCCACGCCGTCACCGTGGAGCAGGGCGCCGGCCTGGCCGCCGCGTTGCCCGACGCCGCTTTCCTGGCTGCCGGCGCGGGCATCGCCGAGCAGCGGCAGGCGATGCTGGCCGCCGCCGACATCGTGCTGGCGGTGCGCATGCCGGAAGCCGCCGACGCGGCGGCGCTGAAGCCGGGCGCGGTGCTGATCGGCATGCTGGCGCCGTACCAGAATCCGCTGCTGCCGCAGCTGGCGGCGCAGCGCGTGTCGGCGTTCGCGCTGGAGCTGCTGCCGCGCACCACCCGCGCGCAGAGCATGGACGTGCTGTCCAGCCAGAACAATATCGCCGGCTACAAGGCGGTGCTGCTGGCAGGACAGTTCTACCCGCGCTTCATGCCGATGCTGATGACCGCCGCCGGCACGGTGAAGGCGGCCAAGGCGCTGGTGCTGGGCGTCGGCGTCGCCGGGCTGCAGGCCATCGCCACCGCCAAGCGGCTGGGCGCGGTGGTGGAGGCCTACGACGTGCGCCCCGCCACCCGCGAGCAGGTGGAGTCGCTGGGCGCCAAATTCGTCGAGGTGCCGATGAGCGACGAGGAGAAGGCCGCCAGCGGCGGCGTCTACGCCCGCGAGATGTCGGCCGACTTCCAGGTCCGGCAGAACGCGCTGATCGCCCAGCGCGCCGCCGCCGCCGACATCGTCATCACCACCGCGCTGATTCCGGGCAAGCCGGCGCCGCGGCTGTTGTCGGCCGAGGCGGTGGCCGGCATGAAGCCGGGCTCGGTGATCGTCGACCTGGCCGCCGAGGCCGGCGGCAACTGCGAGCTGACCCGCGCCGGCGAGGCCTGCCTGTCGCCCAACGGCGTGCACCTGGTGGGCCTGACCAATCTGCCCGCGATGCTGGCGGCCGACGCCTCCAGCCTGTACGCGCGCAATCTGCACACCTTCCTCGGCCTGCTGCTGACGCCGGAAGGGCTGAAAATCGACCTGGAAGACGATCTGGTGGCCGCCACCCTGATCGCCCACCAAGGCGAGCAGCGTTTCGGCGCCGCCGCGCGCCCGGCCGCCGCCAATCACGACAAGGAGCCGCAACATGGCTGATCCCTTCATCACCAGCTTCACCATCTTCGTGCTGGCGGTGTTCGTCGGCTACCACGTGGTGTGGAACGTCACTCCGGCGCTGCATACGCCGCTGATGGCTGTCACCAACGCCATCTCCGGCATCATCGTCGTCGGCGCCATGCTGCAGGTGGTGGACATCGACGGCCAGCAGATCACCGTGACCTCGGTGCTGGGCGCCGTCGCCATCTTCCTCGCCAGCATCAACATCTTCGGCGGTTTCCTGGTCACCCAGCGCATGCTGGACATGTTCAAGAAGAAAAACAGGGGATGACGATGCAGAACGTTTCGGCTGTTCTTTACCTGCTCGCCGCGGTGCTGTTCATCCTGGCGCTGAAGGGGCTGTCCAGCCCGGCCTCGGCGCGGCGCGGCAATCTGTACGGCATCGCCGGCATGGCGATCGCGGTGCTGACCACGCTGCTCATCATCGACAAGCCGGTGCTGGCGCTGATCGCCGGCGCCATCGCCGCCGGCGCGGTCGTCGGCGCCTGGAAGGCGCGCACGGTGGAAATGACCGGCATGCCTGAGCTGGTGGCGGCGATGCACTCGCTGGTGGGGCTGTCCGCGGTGCTGATCGCGGTGGCGGCCATCTTCCACGGCGGCGTCGAGCACACGCCGGTGCAGAAGGTGGAGCTGTTCATCGGCGCCTTCATCGGCGCGATCACCTTCACCGCCTCGGTGATCGCCTACGGCAAGCTGTCCGGCCGCTTCGGCGCCAAGGCGGTCCGCTTCGCCGGCCAGCATCCGCTCAATCTGCTGCTGGCGCTGGCCATGGTCGGCTTCGGCGCGGCCTATTTCTTCACCGACAGCCAGGCCGCGTTCCTGGCCATGGTGGCGGTGGCCCTGGCGCTGGGGGTGACGCTGATCATCCCGATCGGCGGCGCCGACATGCCGGTGGTGGTGTCGATGCTGAACAGCTACTCGGGCTGGGCGGCGGCCGGCATCGGCTTCACGCTGAACAACCCGGTGCTGATCATCGCCGGCGCCTGCGTCGGCTCGTCCGGCGCCATCCTGTCCTACATCATGTGCAAGGCGATGAACCGCTCCATCGTCAGCGTGCTGCTGGGCGGCTTCGGCGCCGAGACCGTGGCCGGTCCGGCCGGCGACGCGGGGCCGGCCAAGGCCTACAAGGCCGGCAGCGCCGAGGACGCGGCCTTCCTGATGGCCAACGCCGACCAGGTGGTGATCGTGCCCGGCTACGGCCTGGCGGTGTCGCGCGCGCAGCACGCGCTGCAGGAATTCGCCGAGCTGCTGCACGAACAGGGCGTCGGCGTCCGCTACGCGATCCACCCGGTGGCCGGCCGGATGCCGGGCCACATGAACGTGCTGCTGGCCGAGGCCGAGGTGCCGTACGAGCAGGTGCTGGAGATGGAGGAGATCAACGCCGACTTCTCCACCACCGACGTGGTGCTGGTGATCGGCGCCAACGACGTGGTCAATCCGGCCGCGCAGAAGGACAAGCAAAGCCCGATCTACGGCATGCCCATCCTGGAGGCGCACAAGGCGCGCAACGTGATCGTGGTCAAGCGTTCCATGAACGCGGGATACGCGGGGCTGGACAACGAACTGTTTTACATGGATAAAACCATGATGGTGTTCGGCGATGCCAAGAAAGTGGTGGAAGACCTGCTCAAGAACGCTGTGCACTGAGCGGTTGTCCGCCGTCCCGAACGCCCGCCTCCGGCGGGCGTTTTGCTGTCCGCAGTCATGGAAAAGGAAAACCGCATGCCTTCTCTCGGCGCCCTGTTGGTCAGCGGCAGCATGATGCTGCCGACTCAAGCCCTGCCCGATCTGCAACACACCGAATGGCGGCTGCAGTCGCCGGCCCAGCCGGCGCCGCTGCCGACGCTGAGCATCGCCGACAGCCGCATCGGCGGCTTCGCCGGCTGCAACCGCTTCACGCTGGGGGTGGACGGCGAGGGCCGCCACCAGGTTTCCACCACCCGGATGCAGTGCGCGCCGGAGACCATGGCGCGCGAACAGGCTCTGCTGAAGCTGCTGGGCGCGCCGTTCCGCCTGCTGCCGTCGACCGATCGCCGCCACCTGACGCTGGCGTCCGGCAAGGCCGTCTATCGTTTCGAGAAAGTGGATGCCGCGCAGCCCGCCGCCGCGCCGCTGGCGGCGCTGCAGCCGGGGGCGGGCGAGCAATACTGGTACGCGGCGCGCGGGGCCTGCGCGGACGGCGGCTGCCTGCGCTTGCGCGGCAGCGAGGGCGAGCCGTGGCGCGATTACCACGGCGCGATCGCCGGCTTCACCCCCGAGGCCGGCCGCAGCTACTACCTGAAGCTGCAGGGAGAAAAGGGCGCGGACGGCCGCACCGCGCTGCAGCTGGTCAAGGTGATCTATCAGGAAACGGTGGCGCCGTTGGTCGA
Organism: Chromobacterium violaceum ATCC 12472; assembly: GCF_000007705.1. Classification (NCBI taxonomy): domain Bacteria; kingdom Pseudomonadati; phylum Pseudomonadota; class Betaproteobacteria; order Neisseriales; family Chromobacteriaceae; genus Chromobacterium; species Chromobacterium violaceum. The sequence continues at coordinate 112,725 of NC_005085.1, read as the reverse complement.
TTGACGGAACCTGTGCGTTTTGTGGGCGTCATAGTCTCTTTCTTGAATTCAGGATATCGCGATGCCATACCGACTGACTCTGCTGGCGCTCGGCGCCGCCCTGCTGGCCGGCTGCGCCAGCCCCACCGCGCCGGTCCGTTCCGTGCCGGCGCCGACCCTGGCCCAGCTGCAGGGCGAGTGGAAGCAGACCGGCGCCGGAGACAAGCCCATCCTGCTGCGCGTCGACCAGGACCGGCTGTTCGCCAAGGCCGGCTGCAACGGCATGTTCGGCCCGGCCGCGATCGACGGCGGCAAGCTGCGCGCCGAGCGCCTGGCCTCGACGCTGATGATGTGCCCGCCGGAGGCGATGCAGCGCGACGCCAAATTGTCCCGCCAGCTGGAGGCAGGCATGGACGTCAGCCTGGAGGGCGAGCGCCTGAAGCTGTCCGACGGCAAGGACGCGCTGAGCTTCGAGCGTCAGCCGCAGGGCGAGATCAAGTTCATCTACGTCGCCGCCGAGCGCAAGCCGTGCACCGGGGTCGCGCCGATGCAGTGCCTGCAGGTGCGCGCGGACAAGGCCAAGCCCTGGGAGCTGCACTACGGCGAGATCGAGGGCTTCCAGCCCGAGCCCGGCATCGCCTACCGGCTGCGGATCAAGGAGGTGAAGGTGGACAATCCGCCGGCCGACGCCTCGTCCATCCGCTGGATTCTGGACATGGTGGTGGAGCAGGAAGTGGTGAAGAAGCCTTGAGGGACGGCTTCCGTGTCGCATGGCACGTGATGAATCCGCTGCGCGGATGATGGTTTTCATTGCCGGGGCTGCCCGGCAGGCAGGGAGGGGATATTTGCGTGGCCAAATATCCCCTCCACCCCTAAAGGCCACCCTACAAGCCTGGCCTTCTGCTTCCCGTCGGGGCCCGTCAGGCCCGAGGCGCGGCTGAACTCGCCCCGCGCTAACGTCGCGGGGCTCAAACAGGCAGCCGCTTAAGACCCCGGGCCTGCCACCCGGCGGCAGGCTTGAAGGGCCTCTGGCGCATCGGAAACGTGTCATCTTCCAGTGCAGTTCCAACGTGAGCAAAGGTCGCGGGCAGACTCCGGCTCGGGCGCGGGATGACCGCTCTGCTACAATCGCGGCATTGAAATTGCAGGAGGCCGCCATGAGCCTGATTCCCGAAATCAAACCCCAGCAATCGCTGGAGCTGCTCAAAGAGCTGCACATCCTCACCCGCGACGGCAAGATCAACCAGGACACCCGCCGCAAGTTGAAGCAGGTCTACCACCTGTATCAGTTCATCGAACCCTTGATGGCCGACGTGCTGGAGAAGAAAGGCGCGATGACGCTGGCCGACCACGGCGCCGGCAAGTCCTACCTCGGCTTCATCCTGTACGACCTGTTCCTGAAGGAGAAGGCCGCCGGCCATGTCTACGGCGTGGAGACGCGGCAGGAGCTGGTGGACAAGTCGCGCGAGCTCGCTGAGCGCCTGGGCTTCGAGCGCATGGGCTTTCTCAACCTGACGGTGGAACAGTCGATCACTTCGACCGCGCTGCCGGAGCAGGTGGACATCATCACCGCGCTGCACGCCTGCAACACCGCCACCGACGACGCCATCCGCTTCGCGCTGGCCAAGGACGCCCAGTACATCGTGCTGGTGCCCTGCTGCCAGGCCGAGGTGGCGTCGGTGCTGCGGCAGAAGAAGAACGAGACCTTCGGCAAGACGCCGCTGTCGGAGTTGTGGCGCCATCCCATCCACACCCGCGAGTTCGGCAGCCAGTTGACCAATGTGCTGCGCTGCCTGCAGCTGGAGGCGCGCGGCTACCAGCTGACCGTTACCGAGCTGGTCGGCTGGGAGCACTCGATGAAGAACGAGCTGATCATCGCCAAGAAGACCGGCAAGGGCAAGAACAGCGCCCGCGAGCGCCAGCTGGCCATTCTGGACGAATTGAACCTGATGGATCTGCGCGAGCGCTTCGCCTACTGATGGCCGGACGGCGGGACATCCGTTCCGCCGCCCCTCCTTTCTCCTAGCGCGCCGCCGCCGGGACGAACTTGAATTCCTGTATCACCACTTCCACTTCCTTGTCGTCCGCCGGCGGCTTGCCCTGGAACAGCCACAGGTTCAGATGCACGGGCAGCGGCTGCTGCGGCACGCGCTGCGCCGCGTCGACCGGGGCGAAGCGCCAATGGGCGATCGGATAACGGTCGCCGTCCTGGAAGCCATGCAGCGACTGGTATTCCACCGCGGCCGCGTTCCAGTCGAAGCGGTGGGTGCTGTAATCGCCGCCCAGCGCGAAGTCGAAGCTGTACGAGGTCGGCGCCGGACCCGGCTGCGCCGGGTAGACGGTGTAGTTGCCCATGGGATTGGCCGGACTGCCCCAGCGCGCGAACTCGATGTCGATCTCGTTGCTGCCGTCGGGGCCGACGTCCGGCGTCGGGTAGTTGAACAGGCCCAGCACCACATTGGGGTCGAAGCGGTCCGGACGGCCGATCAGCTTGAACTGGTAGCGGCCGAAGCCCAGCCGCTGCGGCAGATAGAGCTCGGCGGCGGTCCATTGGCCGCCGCGCTTGGCGATTTTCAGATGCAGCCGGCCCTGGGCGTCCAGCCAGACGTTGTTCTCGTCCCAGACATTGGGGCCGGGCCCGCTGCTGCCCTGGTTGCGCACTTCCCAGTCGTAGCCGGAGAAGCGGAGGGTCTTGGCGGATGCGGGCTGGGCCAAGGCCAGCGCGGCCGATAGCGCGCAAGCGAGCGCGAACGCGGTTTTCATGATGGCGGCTCCTGAGGGGGGGAAACCGCCATGCTGCCATGAGCCCCGTCTGGCGCGCAGCTGTCCAGTCCGACAGGATAGTCTGCTTAAGGACTTTTTCTTATAGCCGGAAGCGCGCGGTCACGTTTTGCAGATTGTGCGACAAGGCGTTCAGTTCGCTGGAGGTGGTGGCCAACTCCTCCACGGTGGCGCTGTTGGATTCCGCCATCTGCGACACCTGCTCCATGCTCTGCGCCAGGCTGAGGCTGGCGGTGCGCTGCTCGCCCAAGGCGCTGGTGATGTTGCCTATGGTGCCGACGATGCCGCGGGTGCTGCCTTCGATCTCCTCCATCGAGTCGCTGGCCTCGCGCGCGCTGCCGGAGACCGCGTCCACGCTGGACAGGCTCTGCTCCATGCTGCCCACCACTTTTTCCACGCCTTGCTGGATGGCGCTGATCATCTGGGTGATTTCCTGCGCCGAGCTGGCGGTGCGTTCGGCCAGCTTGCGCACCTCGTCGGCCACCACGGCGAAGCCGCGGCCCATCTCGCCGGCGCGGGCCGCCTCGATCGCGGCGTTCAAGGCCAGCAGGTTGGTCTGGTCGGCCACGTCGCGGATCACGGTGACGATGTTGCCGATGCGCTGCACCTCGCCGGTCAGGGAGCGCATTTCTTCCGAGGTGGCGGCCACCGCGGTGCTGACCGACTGGATCTTGCCGACCGAGGCCTGCACCGCGTGGCCGCCGCGGCCGGCCAGCTCGCCGGCATCGCGCGCCTGGCGCGAGGCCTGATCGGAATTGTCGGCGACGTGGTTGATGCTGACGGTCAGCTGCTCGATGGTGGCGGCGGCCTCGGAGGTGGCCTCGGACTGGCGCTGCGCGCCGGTGGCCACCTGCTGCGCCATGCTGGCCAGCTGGTGGGCGGAGTCGGATACCTGGTTGGCGTTGTCCTGGATGCTGGACACCACTTCGCGCAGGCCCTGCCGCATGTTCTGGATATTGCGGGCGATTTCCATCGCCTCGTCGCGCGAGGGCGGAAAATGCTCGTCCGCGCCGGTCAAATCTCCTTCCTGGATATGCCGAACCAGTTCGACCGACTTGCGCAGCGGCGAGGTTACCAGGTTGGAAATGAACAGCGCGATGGCGATGGCGACCACCAAGGCCACGCCAGCCGCCGTGAATACGACGGAAACCGCTTGACTGTAAGCGGCATTGCTGGCCTCGACCGCCTCTTTGACTTTCCCGTCCTGATAGGCTTTCAATTCATTGAACTTTTGCGAGAACGCATCGATAGCCGGCGCGAAACGCTTCTGCAGGAAAACCTTGGACTCCTGATCCTTATTGGCGCGAATCAACTGGTACAAGGGCGCGTACAGCTCCGACAGCGCGGAGCGGGCCTTCAGCGCCTGCTCCAAAATGCCGCGCCCTTTCGCCGATACCAGCGTCTTGTCCAACTCGTTGAGGCTGGCGGTGTTTTCGGCGCGCAAGGCTTCCACTTTGCTGATGTTGGACTCGATATCTTGCGGATGGTCCGAAAGGACCGCGTCGCGGATGAGCTTGGATACCTCCTGCGTGGTGATGACGATCTTGTTGCACAACTCGGCCTTGGGATAACGGTTATTGGTGATCTCGCGCCGATTGGCCTGCATCGCGCTCAGGTTGGCCACCGCCGTCGCCACGATCACCGCCAGGATGGCAATCAACAAACCATATCCCAACAGCAACTTTTGTTTAACAGATAGTTGGTGCAACATCTTGCGCCTCCGCAAGTTCGAACCCGGACATTCGCAGGCCCCTCTCGCTGAAAAATAGCCCGCATCCTGAGCCAGCGCAAAAATGAAAATGAAAGGATAGCCTTGCGTCTCAGCGACTTGCCGCCGCCAAGCGGAGTTTCTCATTCCCCTCCGGATTGCCTAAGCTCAAACCTGCTAAACCGGCAAGGGGAGAGCATCGATGCAGGTGGGGGAAATCTTCGACAAGGCCTCGGGCAAGCTGCCCATGGTTCCCAAGGTGGTGCAGGAACTGGTGGCCAGCTTCCACCGGTCGGACGTCAACATCAACGACATCACCGACATGGTGATGCACGACCAGGTGCTCAGCGCGCGGGTGCTGCGGCTGGCCAACAGCGCGCGTTTCGGCAGCAGCCGCCGGGTCGGCTCGCTGGACGACGCGGTGATCCTGCTGGGCTTCGACAACCTCCGGGTGCTGGTGATCGCCTCCGGTGTCACCGGCGCCACGCTGGGCATCAGCGGCTTCGACATGAAGGCGTTCTGGCTGCGTAGCTTCGCGATGGCCAACACCGCCAAGCTGCTGGCCAAGCTGGCCGGGCTGGAGGCGCAGCTGGGCTATACCTGCGGCCTGCTGGCCGACATCGGCGAGCTGGTGCTGTACGTGGCGGTGCCGGAGCAGGCGCAGCAGATAGACCGCATCGTCGCCGGCGGCGCCGAGCGCATCGCCACCGAGCGCATGCTGTTGGGCCTGGACCTGACCGAGCTGGGGGCCGAGCTGGCCCGGCGCTGGAACTTCCCGGACGAGATCCAGGAGGCGATCTACCGCCAGCACGATCTCTTGAACGACGAGGCCTCCCCGTACGCGCTGCTGATCGGCCTGACCTCCTTCGTGGTGTCCGGCTTCCGCCACGGCATGAGCCCGGAGGACATGCTGGCCGGCCTGCCCGACGGCGTGCTGGAGAGGCTGGGGCTGGACCGCGAGCGCATCGCCGGGGAGATCGACGCGCTGCAGCAGTCCAGCACCCTGGTCGACGAGCTGTTCTAGGGGCTGTTGACGTTTGGTGAGTGGATCGCGTTTGCGCCGATTTGGGACGGAAGCAAGGCGCACAGTCAGACGCATAGTCATGCTATGCAAGGGCTGGGCAACGCGGCTTCCGTCCCAAAGCGGCCAAACCCGCAGGGCCAGGCGCTTTTCGCGACGACGCTTCCTTGTTCCGCGCTGGCAGAGAATGACTATGCGGCGCGCGAAACGCCTGGATTCGCCGCAAAACGCATCCCGGCGCGACCGCTCGGCAAACGTCAACAGCCCCTGGCGCCGGCCTGCCTCAGGCCGGCTGGCGCAGCTCGCGGCGCAGGATCTTGCCGACGTTGGACTTGGGCAGCGCGTCGCGGAACTCGACGTGGCGCGGCACCTTGTAGGCGGTCATGTTGTCGCGGCAGTGGCGCAGCAGTTCGTCCGCCTGCAGCGACGGGTCCTTGCGCACCACCACGATCTTCACCGCCTCGCCGCTGCGCTCGTCCGGCACGCCTATGCAGGCCACCTCGCGCACGCCCGGATGCTGGGCCACCACGTCCTCCACCTCGTTGGGATACACGTTGAAGCCCGATACCAGCACCATGTCCTTCTTGCGGTCCACCAGCTTGAGCAGGCCATCGGCGGTGCGGATGCCGATGTCGCCGGTGGCGAAGAAGCCATCGGCGTGGAACACCTTGGCGGTCTCCTCCGGCCGCTGCCAGTAGCCGGCCATCACCTGGGGGCCGCGCACGCAGACCTCGCCCGGCTCGCCGTCGGCCGCCGGGCGGCCTGCGTCGTCGCGCAGTTCCACTTCGGTGCCGGGCACCGGCATGCCGACGGTGCCGGTGTAGCGTTCCGCCGCCAGCGCGTTCACCGATACCAGCGGCGAGGCCTCGGTCAGGCCGTAGCCTTCCAGCAGCACCAGGCCTGTCGTCCGCTGCCAGGCTTCGGCCACCGCCTGCTGCACCGCCGCGCCGCCACCTATCGCCACCTTCCAGCGGCTGAAGTCCAGCTTGGCGAAGCCGGCGTGGTGGACCAGCGCGTTGAACAGGGTGTTGACGCCGGTGAAGGCGTTGACCGGATGGCGGGCCAGCTCGGCCACCAGGCCATCCAGGTCGCGCGGATTGGTGATCAGCAGGCTGTTGCCGCCCAGCCGGGTGATCAGCAGGCAGTTCACCGTCAGCGCGAACACGTGGTACAGCGGCAGCGGCGTGGCCACCACCGCCCGGCCTTCGATCAAGGCCTCCCCGAGCACCAGCCGCGCCTGCTCGACATTGGCCAGCAGGTTGCGGTGGCTGAGCATCGCGCCCTTGGCCAGGCCGGTGGTGCCGCCGGTGTACTGCAGGATGGCCAGCGCGTCGGGCGCCAGCCTGGCGTCGCGCCAGCGGGTGGCGTCGCCGGCGGCCAGCGCTTTGCGGAAGGAGATGGCGCCGGGGAGGCGGTAGGACGGCACCAGCTTCTTCACGTAACGCACCGCCGCGTTCACCAGCCAGCGCTTGGGCGCGGGCAGCATGTCGCCGACGGCGGTGACGACCACATGCTGCAGCGAGGTGTCGGCGCGCGCCTGCTCCACCACCTGGGCGAAATTCTCCAGCACCACGATGGCGCGGGCCTGGGAGTCGGCCAGCTGGTGATGCAGCTCGCGCGCGGTGTACAGCGGGTTGACGTTGACCGCCACCAGGCCGGCGCGCAGCACCGCGTACAGCGCCACCGGGTACTGCAGCAGATTGGGCATCATCAACGCTACCCGCTCGCCGGCGCGCAGCCCCAGGCCGCGGATCAGGTAGTCGGCGAGCCGGGCGCTTTGCCGGTCCAGCTCGCGATAGCTGAGATCGAGGCCCATATTGTGGAAAGCGGTGTGGTCGGGATAGCGGGCGACGGTCTGCGCCAGCATCTGTCCCAGCGAGGCGTCGGGCAAGGCGTCTATCCGGTCGGGGGTGTCCGGGTGGCGGGCGAAATCCTGCATGTTTCCTCCTGTGCTCGCGGCATGGGCGCCGCGGATAATCTTTATAAGTATTTGTTGCGGCTTCCAATTCGTAACGCGCGGTACTGTTGCGACACTAATCGATGAGCATAATAATTTCAATCGAACGTCGGATTCATTTTGTTGCGGGAGGGGAAGTCGGCGCGCAGACCATGGCTGCGCGGACGGGGGGCGACGGCCTGGGCGCGCGGGCGAAGAAAACAAAAACCGCCGGGCCTTGCGGCGCGGCGGTTGCGGATCGGGCGGGGGGAGAGCGCTCAGCTTTCCTCGTCCTCCAGGTCGTCCTCGACGTGGTCGAGGCGGCCGGTGTAGCGCAGCTCCACCTCCTGCGTCAGCAGGTCCACCTTGACCACCGACAGCTGCACGCGGTCGCCGCGCGCCAGTTCCGGCAGGCCGGGGATGCGCAGCCTCAGCGGCAGGCCGTCGATGCGCACCAGGTCTTCCTTGATCACGGCGGCGGTCGGCTCGGTGATGTTTTCCTGCAGCAGATACTTCAGGCACCAGTAGTGCTCCATCTTGTCCTGGAACGACAGATAGGCGCCGTAAGTGGCGTCGAAGTCGCGCAGGATGGCGAACAGCATCGCGTCGCCCTGGGCGAACTGCGGCTTCTCGCCGCGTATCATCGCCGCCAGCTGGCGCTGGTTGATGAAGTCGCTGGCGCGGCGCAGCGGCGACGTGCTCCACGCGTACTGGGCGACGCCCAGGCCGATGTGCGGCTCGGGGCGGGTGGTCATCCGCACCTTGCCCATGCTCTGCGCGCGGTACATCGCCGGGATGTCGGCCTCGGCCAGCATCCGGCCCCACTCGCTGTTGGCCAGGATCATCAGCTCGGACACCAGTTTGTCCATCGGCGCGCCGCGCTTGCGGATGGTGATGGACACGCGGCCGTCGACGACGTCGATGTTGTAGTCGTGCTGTGCCGGACGGGTGGGGTCGTACTTGCCGCGGCGCTTCTCCAGCGCCTCGGCGAATTGCCACAGCCAGGTCAGCTCGCGCTTGAACGGGTAGTCGACGCCCGGATCGTTGGCCAGCGTCTCCTCGTTGAACACCTGTTCCAGCTCGGCATGGCGCAGGTTGGCGGCCACCGGCACTCTCTCGATGCGGTTCTCGAACGCCACCGGCTCGAATGCCGGCGTCACTTCGACGTACAGCGAGAATGCCGGGCAGTCGCGGCCTTCCTGCAGCGTGAAGGCCTGCACCACGTCGTCCGGCAGCATGGTGATCTTGTCGCCGGGGAAATAGGCGGTGGACAGGCGCGACAGCATCATTTTCTCGATGTCGGAATCCTGCGGCACGCCCAGCGTCGGCGCGGCGATGTGGATGCCGACGCGCTTGTTGCCGTTCGGCAGGTCCTCGACCGACAGCGCGTCGTCGATCTCGGTGGTGTTGGCGTCGTCGATCGAGAACGCGCGCACCGCGGCCACCGGCAGTTCCGGCAGCTCGGCCGGCGGCGCGTACTTGCCGAAGCCGGCGCCCTTGGGGAAGTACTCCATCAGGAAACCGGCCATCAGGTAGTCCGGCACCGACGGAATGCCGCCCACCTTGTCCGCGAGGCGCTGCGGCGGCAGGTTCAGCTCGCGGCTGGCCTGGTCGAAAGCCTTGAATTCCAGCGCGTTCTTGTCGGGCTTCCACAAGAGCTGCATCAGCTGCGAACGGATGGCTTCCGGCAGCGCGCCGGCTTTCAATTCAGCCACCCAGCCGTCTATCTGCTCCTGCTCGCGCTTCTTGCGCTCGACGCCGGCCAGCGCGGCCTGCAGCGCCTCCTGCGGCGCCTTCTTGTAACGGCCCTTGCCCTTCTTGTAGAAGTACATCGGCGCGCCGTGCAGCCGGCTGATCAGCGCGGCGGCCTCGGCGGCGGAGGGCTGATGGCCGAAATAATCGGCGGCCAGGTCCTGGTAGCCGAACTCGTCGTCGGGGCTGCACTCCCACAGGAAGTCCAGGTCGATATCCGCGGCCAGCTTGTCCGCCGACGGCAGAAAATCCGCCAACGGGGAGCTAAACTCCAGAAAGACGTTGGCGCTCTTGATCTTGGCGCGCTTGCCGTGCTGGGTGTCCACCTGCAGGCTGGCGTCGCTGCGCGACACAATGCTGCCAACCTTGAAACTGCCGCTCTCTTCGTAAAAAACGTTCATCAAAACTTGCCAGGCCGTTGAATTTAAGGGCGGATTATAACAGTTCGCTCCGGCGACAGAGCCACAAACTTCGCCGTCGAGACGGCCGGATTCAACAGGAAACGGAAGCACCGCCCGATGAAACAGGCCGCGTCCATCCATCCAGGCCAGCGCATCCACCTGGCGCGGGAAATCGACCGCATCGGCTACATGCTGGTGTCGCGCTGGGAGCGGCCGCTGGCCGCGCATCTGCTGTCGCTGGTGACGCGGCTGGAAACCCTGGTGCGCACCGTCAGCCTGGCCGAGCTGGCCAAGGAGGCGCGCGCGCTGGCCACGCTGCTGGAGCAGTGGCTGCAGAAGCCGGAGGCGTCGCCGTCGGAGCAGGCGCGTTATGGCCAGCTGCGCCACCACCTGGGCGTGGTCTGCCAGCTGGGCCTGATGGAGCGCCAGCAAGGGCTGGGCAATCTGGACGGCTTGCTGCAGCCTGGGGGCGCGGATTCGCTGTTGTACATGTGGCTGCCCGCAGGGCTGGTCGACGGCCGGCTGCAGCGCCAGCTGGCCTGCTTCGGCTTCGAGGTGACGGTGGTGTCCCAGGCGGCCAAGCTGGCCAAGGCGCTGCAGCGCCAGGCGCCGGCCGCGGTGGTGGCTTTCGCCGACTTCACCCACAACGATCCCATTTTGCAGCTGGCGCCGGCGATCAGCAGCTGCTGCCCGCTGGTGGTCACCTCGCCGCGGCGGGACTTCCCGGCCAGGCTGGAGGCGGTGCGGATGGGGGCCAGCGGCTTCCTGGACTGGCCGCTGCAGGTCAACCAGCTGGTGGACCTGCTCAGCTTCGGCGACATCGGCGAGCGGCGCGATCCCTTGCGGGTGCTGATCGTCGAGGACATGGCCTCGCTGGCGGGCCTGTATTCGCGGGTGCTGGGCGCGCACGGCGTGGAGGCCACCAGCGAGACCAACCCGGAGCGGGTCCCGGAGCTGATCGAGCACCTGAATCCGGACCTGATCCTGATGGACATGTACATGCCGCAGTGCAACGGCATCGAGCTGGCCAAGGTGATACGCCAGCAAAGGCTGCTGGACGGCATCCCCATCGTTTTCCTATCGGTGGAAAAGCGGCAGACGGTGCAGCTGGACGCGCTGACGCTGGGCATAGACGGTTTCCTGACCAAGCCGGTGGCGCCGGAGGAACTGGTGGTGACGGTGGTCAACCGCGCCCGCCGCTACCGCAAGCTGCGTTCCTACATCGCCAACGACAGCCTGACCGGCCTGCTCAACCATTCCCATCTGCACGGCCAGCTGGACAGCGCGATACTGCGGGCGCGCCGCGTCGGCCAGCCCTTGTCGCTGGCGATGCTGGACCTCGATTACTTCAAGCAGGTGAACGACAACTACGGCCATCAGGTCGGCGACGAGGTGCTGCTCACCCTGGCGCGCTTCCTGAAGGAGAGGCTGCGGCGCACCGATCTGGTCGGCCGCTACGGCGGCGAGGAGTTCGCCATCGTGCTGGGCGGCACGCCGGCGGACAAGGCGCATGGGATGCTGGAAACCTTGCGGCAGGACTTCGGCCTGCTGGAGCAGCAGGTGGGCGAGCGGACTTTCCGCCAGACCTTCAGCGCGGGGATCAGCTCGCTGGCCAGCGCCGCCACCTCGACCGAGCTGGTGCAGCAGGCGGACGAGATGCTGTACCGCGCCAAGGCGGCCGGCCGCAACCGGGTGGTGTGCCACGGCGGCTAGAAAAACAAAACCCCCGCGAGGCGGGGGCGTGCAAGCGGCGGCCAAGCCGCCGGCCCGCCCGGGGAACGGGCGGGAAAGTCCATCAATTACTTGATGTTGTACTTGATCGAGTAGATCACGGCGTTCTGGTACGCGGTGCTGCCCAGCTTCTGGTCGGCGTAGCGGTACTGGATGCCGGTGGTGACCGCTTTGGTCGGGGTCCACCACAGCGCGATGGCGCCGTTCTGGCCTACGCGCGGACGGTCGCCGCTCTTGTACGCGCCGATGAACTTGTCTTGGCGGTTGAATTCGGTTTCATGCCATTGAGTCAGCATCAGGTTCTGGCCGAATGCTTGGAACGGATACAGCATCACGTAACCGGTCATGAAGCCGTTGTAGCCGGATGCGGAACCAGCAGGCATCAGGGCATCCATTTGGTTGTGAACGCCGAAGAACGGCTTGATGCTCAGCGCGCCGAAGCTCAGGTCGGTGCCCAGACCCAGAACACGGTTTTGGGTGAAGAAATGGCGGTCCGCAGGGCCATTGCCGCGGGTGTCGTAGATGTGGCCGTACAGCTGCACCGGCACGCCGCCGACTTCAGCCAGGTTGTAGCGGCCGACTACCTTGGTGGTGAAACGGCGATCGCGGCCTTGGGTATTGCCATTGCCCTTGCCCGGGTTCTCGATGTCGAAGAAGCCGTACAGCTCGCCCCACTTGGCGCCCAGGCCGCCTTCAGCTTCCAGATAGCCAAAATCCTGTTTGCCGGATTGTTGGGTGGTACGATCCGACCAGTCCAGCCAGTTGGCGCTGACGTTTGCGAAAGAGTATTCACCACCGGCATGAGCCAGTGCGGAGGCGGCCAACAAGGACAGGGCCAGCAGCGACTTGCGAGTATTCATTGTTTCACCAGACTATTTTCGTGTAGTAATCATCCGACAGGCTGTCGGCGAGCGCGCGCAGATTAGACGTAGAAAGGGACGTATGCAAACAATTTGTCACCTATCTGTCGCTTTTCTGCAAAGAAACATTGAGATGTTGTAACAAAATGACAGAAGCGTTACATCCTGTCGCCATAATGCCACATGGAAATATCTCCACGTGGAGATAAGTATCTGAGTGCGCGCCGGTTTCTGGCTTGCTTCAGGTCAAACCATCTGGCCGGGCCAGCCGAAAATCCGCAGATCCACCTTGCCGCTGGCATTGAATTCCACCCCTTCCTCCTCCAGCAGCAGCCTTTGCCAGTCGGCGTGGTGGCTGCCCGGCCGCGACGGCCTGCCGCCGGCGCCCAGCACCCGGTGCCAGGGCGCGGTCACGCCTTCCGGCAGGTTGCCGAGCAGATGGCCGACGTGGCGCGAGTGGCGCGGGTAGCCGGCCAGTTCGGCCAGCGTGCCGTAGGTGGTGACGCGGCCGGGCGGCACCTCGGCCAGCAGCGCCAGCACGCGGCGGGCGAATTCGGGCGGCATCAGCGGTAGCGCGGGTCGGCGACGTAGGGATTGCCGCGCTTCTCCGCGCCTATGGTGGTGAACGGGCCGTGGCCGGGGATGACCACGGTGTCGTCGGGCAGCACGAACAGCTTTTGCTGGATCGCGTCTATCAGCTGCTGGTGGTTGCCCATGGGGAAGTCGGTGCGGCCGATCGAGCCCTGGAACAGCACGTCGCCGGCCACCAGCACCTTGGCGGCCGGGCTATGGAACACCACGTGGCCCGGGGTGTGGCCGGGGCAATGGATCACGTCCAGCGTTTCCTGGCCGACGGTGACGGTGTCGCCCTCTTCCAGCCAGCGCTGCGGCGTCAGCGGCTCGCTGCGCGGGAAGCCGAACATCTGGCCCTGGGTCGGCAGCTGGTCCAGCCAGAAGCGCTCCGCGCGCTGCGGGCCCTCGATCGAGACGCCCAGCTTTTCCGCCAGCCTGGCGGCGCCGCCGGCGTGGTCGATGTGGCCGTGGGTCAGCAGCAGTTTTTCCACCGTCAGGCCCTGGCCGTCCACCCAAGCCTGGATGCGTTCGATGTCGCCGCCGGCGTCGACGACGGCGGCCTTGCGGCTGGCGTCGCACCACAGCACGCTGCAGTTCTGGGCGAACGGGGTGACCGGGATCACGTGGTATTTCAGGGCCATGGCTATGCTCGCGGACAAAAGTCGTAATCGGACATTTTGTCATGGCCTAGGGGCTTTGGGGAGGGGCGTAGGGCGGAAGCCCGGCCTTGGCCGGGCGTTCCGCCTAAGTATTATCAGCAGTAGATGGCGGAACGCCCCGTTGGGGCTTCCACCCTACGAATACAGCGCCCGCTCGATGAACTGGCGCGGCACCTTGGGCTTGGGGACGCGCACGTCGAACCAGCCGCGCACGTCGCCATCCAGGCCGATGCCGTGCATGAAGTTGTACAAGGCCTTGTTCAGCCCGCGGCCCATCAGCTCGTGGTCGGTGCCGGTGGGGTCGATGAAGCCGACGTCGTTCTTGGCGAAGTCGCCTTTGGGCAGCGGCACCAGCTTGACGCCGTATTCTTCCGGATTCTGTCCCACCGGCGAATGCACGGTGCAGGCGAAGCGGTGGAAGAAGCCGGACTGGATGCAGCCGTGGTCGAACAGCTGGCGCACGTATTCCAGCGCGTCCACCGTGTCCTGCACCGTCTGCGTCGGGAAACCGTACATCAGGTAGGCGTGCACCAGGATGCCGGCCTCGGCGAAGCCGTGGGTGACGCGCGCCACCTGCTCCACCGACACGCCCTTCTTCATCAGCTTGAGCAGGCGGTCCGACGCGACCTCCAGGCCGCCGGAGATGGCGATGCAGCCGGATTCGGCCAACAGCTGCGCCAATTCCGGCGTGAACGACTTCTCGAAGCGGATATTGCCCCACCAGGAGATGGACACCTTGCGCCGCAGCAGCTCTTCGGCCAGCGCCTTCAGCATCTTGGGCGGCGCGGCTTCGTCGACGAAGTGGAAGCCGGTCTGGCCGGTTTCGGCGATGATGGCCTCGATGCGGTCCACCAACAGCTCGGCCGACGCCGTCTCATAGCGTGAGATGTAGTCCAGCGTCACGTCGCAGAAGCTGCACTTTTTCCAGTAGCAGCCGTGGGCGATGGTCAGCTTGTTCCAGCGGCCGTCGCTCCACAGCCGGTGCATCGGGTTCAGCATGTCCAGCAGCGACAGGTAGCGGTCTATCGGCAGGCCGTCCCAGGTGGGCGTGCCGACCTCGGAGAACGGCACGTCGGCTTCCTGCAGGTTCACATAGCGCACCGCGCCGTCCTGGCGCAGGAAGGTGCGCGCCAGCCGGCTGACGCCGCGCTTGCCTTCGAGATGCTCCATCAGCGCCAGCAGCGGCTTCTCGCCGTCGTCCAGCGTCACGTAGTCGAAGTAGTCGAACACGCGCGGCTCGGCCAGCTCGCGCAGCTCGGTGTTGACGTAGCCGCCGCCGAGGCAGATCTTGATGTCCGGCCATTGGCGCTTGATGGTCTGGGCGATGCGGAAGGCCGCGTAAACCGCGCCGGGGAAGGGCACCGAGATCAGCACCAGCTGCGGCTGGTGCTTCTCCACCGCCTCGCGCGCGAGCGCGGCCAGCGTGTCGTCCACCCAGTTGGGCTCGGCCGCCAGCGCCTTGGCCAAGGGTTCGAAGGTGGGTTGCGACAGCGCCAGCGATTCGGCGTAGCGGACGAACTCGAAGCGCGGGTCCACCGCCTCGCGCAGCACGTCGGCGATATCGTTCAGGTACAGCGTGGCCAGGTGGCGGGCGCGGTCTTGGGTGCCCAGCGCGCCGAAGGCCCAGGCCAGCGGGTCGCCGCCGTCCGGGTCGTCCGGATCCACGTACACGTCCAGCGACGCGAAGCGCGGGCCTTCCGGCAGGTAGTTGCGGCCGGCGATGCGGTAGGACAGCGTGGCGTCGCGGCCCTGCAAAAAGCCGATCACCGCGTCCACCGTCGCGGCGTAGCGCTCGTAGGAGATGTCGAACTGCATCATGCAGTCGGTGCGCTGGCGCATCGGGATGCGCTGCACGTGCTCGCGCAGCGTGGCCAGGCCGGCTTTGGAGAACAGCCGCAGCACCAGCGCCAGCGCCAGATCCTCCTGGAACGCGGCCACGCCGCGCGAGCGCAGGAAGCCGGTCAGGTAGGCGGTGGAGGGGTAAGGCGTGTTCAGCTGCGTCATCGGCGGGATGAGCGACAGCGCGCGCAGGGAGCTGGCAGACATGGTGCGTGAAATCCAGGCGGTGGTTCAAAAAGCATAGCCGGGCTTGCGCCCGGCCATGAAGAATTGTCCCACAGCGGACGATGCGAGACTAGGCGGTCTTGGCGCTGAACTGCTCGAAGGCGGCCAAAGCGTGGGCGGAATACATCAGCGACGGGCCGCCGCCCATGTAGACCGCCATCGCCAGCGCTTCTTCCACTTCCGTCTTGCTGGCGCCCAGCTTGACCAATGCCTGGGCGTGGAAGCCCAGGCAGCCGTCGCAGCGCGCGGCCACGCCCAGCGCCAGCGCGATCAGCTCCTTGGTCTTCTTGTCCAGCGCGCCGTCGCGGGTGGCGGCGCGGGCCATGTCGTTGAAGCCCTGCATCACCTCGGGCACGTCGGCGCGCAGCGTGGCCAAGTGTTTGGAGATGGCGTGGGTCAGTTCCGGGTAGTTGACTTCGTTGCTCATGCTCGGGACTCCCTATCAAGGTGGGGCGGCGATCCGCCAAATAGTTTATTGATTTATATAATATCAATTGATATATTGAAGTCAAGCCGTTCCGCAAGAGAGTCCGACATGAATCAAACTTCACCCAGCCTCGCCCAGATGCGCGCCGCCGCCGGCCAGGCCTGCGGCCTGCTGCGCGCGCTGGCCAACGAAGACCGCCTGCTGCTGCTGTGCCAGCTCAGCCAGGGGGAGCGGTCGGTGGGCGAGCTGGAAGACGCGGTGGGCATCCGCCAGCCGACGCTGTCGCAGCAGCTGGGCGTGCTGCGCGGCGAGGGCCTGGTGGCCACCCGCCGCGACGGCAAGCGCATCTATTACTCGGTGGCGGACGCCAACGCGCTGGCGGTGCTGGCCACCTTGTACCAACGCTTCTGTCCCGGGGAGGACGCCTGATGATCATAGACTGGAGCCATTTCACGCCATGGAGCGCGCTGGCCGGCGGCGCGCTGATAGGCCTCGCCGCCGCCTGGCTGATCCTGTTCAACGGCCGCGTGGCCGGCATCAGCGGCATCGTCGGCCATCTGCTCTCGCCGGGCGGCGACAAGGGCTGGCGGCTGGCCTTCGTCGCCGGTCTAGCGTTGTCGCCGTGGCTGTACCGGCTGTTCGCCGCGCCGCCGGACGTCCAGCTGGACGACAGGTGGGGGCTGCTGATCGCCGCCGGCCTGTTGGTCGGCTACGGCAGCCGCCTGGGCTCGGGCTGCACCAGCGGCCACGGCGTGTGCGGGCTGGCGCGGCTGTCGCCGCGCTCGCTGGCGGCGACCCTGGCCTTCATGGCCGCCGGCTTCGCCGCGGCGTGGCTGACGCGGCACTGGATAGGCTAGGAGAACGAGATGAAGCTTGTCAGCGCTTTTCTTGCAGGGCTGATGTTCGGCATCGGCCTGATCGTGGCCGGCATGGCCAATCCGGCCAAAGTGCTGGGTTTCCTGGACCTGGCGGGCCGCTGGGACCCGTCGCTGGCGCTGGTGATGGCGGGCGCCGTCGCCGCGGCGCTGCCGGCCTTCGCCGTGGCGAAACGGCGCGAGCGCGCGTGGCTGGGCGAGGCGATGCAGCTGCCGGCCGCGCGCGGCGTGGACCGCCGCCTGCTGCTGGGCAGCCTGGTCTTCGGCACCGGCTGGGGGCTGGCCGGCGTGTGTCCGGGGCCGGCGCTGGTGCTGGCGGGCAGCGGCTTGCCGTCCGGCCTGCTGTTCCTGGCGGCGATGCTGGCCGGGATGTGGGTCCATCGCGTCAGCGCGAGGTGAATGCCGCCGCAAAGGCATGGGCAACACGGGGCGCGGCGATCTATATTCCTCTTCATGTCATTCGAATGGAGGCGGCCATGAAGTTTTGGATAGGCATCGCGCTGTTGGGATCGGGGATGCTGGCGGGCGCGCCGGCGGGGGCCGAGCCGGCGCAACAGGCCCGGCAGTGGTGCGCCAGCTGCCATGGCGCGGACGGCAATGGCCCGGGGCCGGCGCCGAGGCTGGCCGGACAGCAGGCCGGCTACATCGCCCAGCAGCTGCAGGCCTTCCGCCTGGGCCAGCGCGCCGACGGCGGCGCCCACGCCGCGGCCTTGGCCGCATTGGCCAGGGAGGATGAGGTCAAGGCGCTGGCCGCGTATTTCGCCGCGCGGCGGCCGGCGCGGCCAAAGCCGGCGGCGAGCGGCGATCCGGCCTTGCTGGCCGCCGGGCGCAAGTTGTACGCCGAGGGCAATCTGGCAGTGGGCACGCCGCCCTGCTTTTCCTGTCATGGCGACCGCGGCGAGGGCGGCAGCGCCGCGCCCGGGCTGGCCGGGCAGCTGCCGGCCTACCTGGCCCGGCGCATGCGGGTGTCGGACGCGCCGCAGCCGGATGCGGCGATGGAGATGCAGGAAATCCTGAAGACGATGAGCGCCGACGATATCCAGGCCTTGCTGGCTTACCTGGCCACGCTGTAGCCGGGCAAAAGAAAAGGCCACGCAAGGTGGCCCCAAGTTTCGGAGAAAAAAGTCCGTCCGGCACGGCTGTCCGGATGGACACGGTCCGCGCGCGCGGCCCGTCTTTTTCAGGCGATGATTCTAACGCCGACAATGGCGGCAGGCAATCCGTTCAGTCGCCCAGCGCCGCCAGCAGTTCCGCCTGCTGTTCGGCGATCAGCGCGTCGGTCAGCTCGGCCAGGTCGCCATCCATCACGTAATCCAGCTTGTACAGCGTCAGATTGATGCGGTGGTCGGTGATGCGGCCTTGCGGGTAGTTGTAGGTGCGGATGCGCTCGGAGCGGTCGCCGGAGCCGATCAGGCTCTTGCGCTCGGCCGCTTCCTTCTGGTTCTTCTCGCGCAGCTGGATGTCGTAGATGCGCGCCGCCAGCACCTGCATCGCGCTGGCCTTGTTGGCGTGCTGCGAGCGGCCGTCCTGACACTCCGCCACAATCCCCGTCGGAATATGGGTGATGCGCACCGCCGAGTCGGTCTTGTTGATGTGCTGGCCGCCGGCGCCGCTGGCCCTGAAGGTGTCGATGCGCAGGTCGGCCGGGTTCAGCACCACTTCGGCGATCTCGTCGGCCTCGGCCATCACCGCCACCGTGCAGGCGGAGGTGTGGATGCGGCCTTGGGTCTCGGTGGCCGGCACGCGCTGCACGCGGTGGCCGCCCGATTCGAATTTCAGCCGCGAGTACGCGCCCTGGCCCACCAGGCGGACGATCACTTCCTTGTAGCCGCCGAGGTCGGACTCGCTGGCGGAGACGATTTCCACCTGCCAGCGATTGCGTTCGGCGTAGCGGGTGTACATGCGCAGCAGGTCGGCGGCGAACAGCGCCGCCTCGTCGCCGCCGGTGCCGGCGCGGATTTCCAGGAAGATGTTCTTGTCGTCGTTGGGGTCCTTGGGCAGCAGCAGCTTCTGCAGCTCCAGGTCCAGCGCTTCCAGCTTGTCCTTGCCTTCGGCGATTTCCGCCTGGGCGAATTCCTTCATCTCCGGATCGGCCAGCATGTCTTCCGCCGCGGCGATGTCGCCCTCGCACTGCCGGTAGGCGGAGAAAGTCTCCACCACCGGCGTCAGCTCGGCGTGCTCGCGGGTAAGTTTTTTAAAGGCTTCCATGTCCTGGGTAGCCGTTTCGCTGGCAAGCAGGTGGGTCACCTCTTCCAGGCGGTCGGCCAGCTGGGCGAGCCTGGCCGCGATAGACGCTTTCATTACGACTCCGGGTGTAAACGGTAAAGCCGCGCGATGGCTTGCACCTGCGCGTCATGCTCCGCGCCGCTGCCCGAGGACAGGGCCTGGGTCGGCGGGTGCATCAGTTTGTTGGTCAGCTGGACGGACAGGGCCTCCAGCACTTTTTCCGGCGCGTCGCCGCGCGCCAGCTGTTTCAGCGCGCCTTCCAGCGCATGGCGGCGCGCGCGGTCGGCCTCGTCGCGCAGCGCGCGGATCAGCGGCACCGTCTCGCGTTTCTTCAGCCAGTCGGTGAATTCGGCGACGCGCGCCTGGATGATGGTCTCGGCTTCCTCGGCGGCGTTCTGCCGCGCTTCCTTGCCCACCTCGACGATGCCGGCGATGTCGTCGACGCTGTACAGGAACACGTCGTCCAGCTTGCCGACCTCCAGCTCGACGTCGCGCGGCACGGCCAGGTCCAGCATGAACATCGGGCGGTGGCGGCGCGCCTTGATCGCCCGCTCCACCATGCCCTTGCCGATGATGGGCAGCTGGCTGGCGGTGGAGGTGACCACCACGTCGTAGCGCGCCAGCGATTCCGGCAGCTCGGCCAGCGTGATCGCGTTACCGCCGAACTGCTCGGCCAGCCGCTGGCCGCGCTCCAGCGTGCGGTTGGCCACGGTGATACAGGACGGGTTGCGCGCGGCGAAGTGGGTGGCCACCAGCTCTATCATCTCGCCGGCGCCGACGAACAGCACGTTCAGTTCGGCCACCGACGGGAAAATCTGCTCGGCCAGTTTCACCGCCGCCGCCGACATCGACACCGAGCTGGCGCCGACCGCGGTGCTGGAGCGCACCTCCTTGGCCACTGCGAAGGTGCGCTGGAACAGGCCGTTCAGCAGCGTGCCCAGCGCGCCGGCGTGCTCGGCGCTGCGCACCGCGTCCTTCAACTGCCCCAGGATCTGGGTTTCGCCCAGCACCATGGAGTCCAGCCCGGACGCGACGCGGAAGGCGTGGCGCGCGGCCTGGGACGCTTCCAGCCGGTACAGGTAGGGCTCCAGCTCGGCCCGGCTCAGGCCGTGGAACTGGCACAGCCAGTCCAGCGCGGCATGGGGGTCCGGACTGCTGCAGTAGATCTCGGTGCGGTTGCAGGTGGAGACGATGGCCGCCTCCCGCGCAGCCTGCGAGGCCAGCAGACTTTCCAGCGCGCGCGGCAGGGTTTCGGCCGGGAAGGCCAGTTTTTCCCGTATCGACAGCGGTGCGGTGTGATGGTTGAGTCCGAAGGCAAGCAGATGCATGGGCGGAAACGCCGCAGACGAAAACAGGACATTTTAGCCTAACTCGCCGATGCCGTCCCGCTAGGCGTGGCCGGGACATGGGTTTGGATGATGCGAAGCGGACGCCTGATCGGAATGATTGGGCCATGAGCGTGGATCATGACAACTTGTTGTTTTGTTGACACAGTTGGCACGTGAGAAGCGAGATGTCGTTAATAGAAAAACACAATTGTCATCAATGGATTAACAAAGGCGGACGCAGCCTGCGAGTTTTCTGAATATGAGCCGGACGGGCAAACTATTTGCCGTTGACATGTTTTGATGCCATTTTCATTCCTTGCCGCAGTGTTGCAGCCATGTGACAGCGACGGCACAGATTTGCGCCCACGCAGCGCAAACACCGTGATGAACAAAGGGAAACGAGATGAGAGTCAAGACTCTGGCCCAGGCGATCGCCGCGATCGGCCTGCTGGGCAGCGGCTTCGCGCATGCCGCGGACGACAACCAACTGGAACGGGTGACGATCACCGGTTCCAACATCAAGCGCAGCATCAAGCAGGAAAAAGCGCTGCCGGTCACCATCCTGAAGACCGAAGATCTAGCCAAACAGGGTCTGACCACGGTCGAGCAAGTAGTCAACAGCATCGCTGCCAACCAGTCCACGCAAGGTTCTTCGTCCGCAGTCGGCGCATCCTCAGGTGGCGGTTCCTTCGCCAGCCTGCGTGGTCTGGGTAACCAGTACACGCTGGTTTTGCTGGATGGCCGTCGCATGGCCAACCAAGCGATTGATGGCACTTCAGCCGACCTTAACGCCATTCCGTTATCCGTCATCGATAGAGTGGAAGTGCTGCTGGATGGGGCTTCCGCTATTTATGGAACCGATGCCATCGGTGGCGTGATGAACTTCATCACCAAGAAGAGCATGAAGGGTTTCAGCATCGGTGGAAGCTTCGCGAATCCCCAGCACGGAGGCGGCGATGAGAAGCGCGTCAATGCGTCCTATGGTATCGGCGATCTTGCCAAGGATGGATTCAATGTCTACGGTGCCGTTGATTATCTGAAGCAGGACATGATCATGGCGAGCCAGCGCGGTTTTGCCAGCACCATTACGCCGCAAACCGACACTGTACCCAGCGTCAATGCTTGGCCGGGCAGTTATTACGACAGCGTGAAGAAGAAATACGTTCAACCGTCTGCGCCCAACTGTCGTCCGCCGTATTCCCAATTCGTCAATGGCCGCTGTCGGGAATACTTCCCGCTTTATCCAAGCATCGTGCCTGAGGTTGAGCAAATCTCCGGGGTCTTCAAGGCGACCAAGCGGATTGGCGATGATCATGAGCTGTCGCTGCAGTACACGCGAACGGAAACTATCACTACCGCGCAAAATGCGCCACTGCCGACGGCAGGAGATGTAACCCGCGCGAATCTAACTGACCCAAGTCAGCGAGATCAGTTGTATGTTCGAGCGGTGCCACTGGGCAATCGTGAAACGGAGGCTAACTCCGTCACCCAGCGTCTGATGCTGAATCTGGAAGGCTTGGTGGCCGGCTGGGATTACCGGGCAGGCATTGGGCGTTCTGAAAACCTGATCAAAGAGAATTTGACCTCGGGTTACATCAGCAAAAGTAAAATGCAATCGGCGATCGACAGCGGTGCGCTCGATCCGTTTGATCTCAGCAGCAATAATCTGGCTGCTTGGCGTTCGGTAAGCATGACCGGTCAAACCAAGGAGGCCAAGTCGACCATAGACATGGCAGATGCCAAGGTCAGCAAGGAGCTGTTCGATTTGCCGGCCGGCAAGCTTGGCGTCGCGTTAGGCGCGGAGGTTCGTCATGAAAGCCTGAGCACCATTTACAACAAGTCGGTTACTCGCGACGCGCTCAGCACGGGGCAGGACAAGACGGAAGATTCAATGGGGAGCCGTTCGGCTTATGCCTTCTATGGAGAGGCCGACATTCCGGTATTGAAGACGCTGGATGTTCAGCTGGCGGCCCGTTATGACCATTACAGCGACACCGAAAGCTCGCTGAATCCCAAGGTGGCTTTCAAATTCCAGCCGGATCCCAAAGTGATGTTCCGCGGTTCGGCGAGTACTGGTTTCCGGGCTCCGTCGCTATACAACATCTATCGGCCAAACCAACTGCAACTGACCGGCAAGCCATTCAAAGATACGGGAGCTTGCGTGAACGGCGCGCCCTTGCCGGGCACCAACGGCGATGCTTGTACCGAGATGCAACGCAACAAGCGCATCGCGGGCAACAAGAACCTGCAGCCGGAGAAATCCTCGTCCTTGTCTTTCGGCATGGTGATCGAACCGACCAAGGATTTCACCGCCAGTGCCGACTTGTGGTGGACGATGATCAAGGACCAAATCAGCGTTCTGGATGAATCGCTGATCATCAATAATCCAGCCCTGTATGCGGATCGCTACGTTCGCGATGCGAATGGAAATTTATCCTACCTTGTCGATGATTACTCGAACCTGGGTAATCTGAGCGCGTCCGGTGTTGACCTGCGCTTGAGTTGGATCCTGCCGAAAACATCATTCGGCGTCTTCACCGCTGGCCTGGATGGCACTTATCTGGCGAAGTATGAGTATCAGCGTGAGAAAAACGGTGATTACTTCAGCAATCTGGGCACCTTCAAGGATGGAGGCCCGACTTTCCGTTGGCAGCATAATCTGACATTGAACTGGATGTATGGTCCTTGGAGCGCTATCCTGTCACAAAACTACAAATCTGGTTATACAGATGAAAATCCGAAGAAAGAGAATCATCTGGTTAAGCCTTACTCCACTTGGAATTTGTCGGCTTCGTACGCTTGGAACAAGCAGCTGACATTTACCGCAGGGGTCAAGAATCTGTTCGATCAGGAGCCGCCGTTCTCCAATCAACAAACCCGCACCACCCAGATGAATTATGACCCGCGTCTGGTCGATCCGACGGGCCGCAGCTTCTTCCTGAAGGGTGCGTACAAGATGTAAGCTGGCTTCATCTATCGATGAAAGACGAAACGGACAACCTGCGGTTGTCCGTTTTTCATGGCGCCGCGGCGTTCACTCCCGCCTCATGTCCACATGCGGAATCCCGCCGTCGTCGTACGGCGCCGACACCGGCTTGAAGCCGAGCGACTGATACAGCGCGCAGGCGTCGACCTGTGCCGACAGCATGACGGGCTTGCCGGGAAAGTGGATCTGGCACTGGGCCACCGCCTGCGCCATCAGCGCCTTGCCCAGGCCCTGGCCGCGCGCTTCCGGCGCCACCACCACCCGGCCGATGGCGGCGGCGTCGGGGTATTTGTCGCCTGGCGCGATCAGCCGGGCGTAGGCGAGCAGCCGGCCGCCGTCGTCGCGGCCGGACAGGTGCAGGCAGCGGGTGTCCACGCCGTCCACGTCGCCGTAGATCGACCGCTGTTCCACCACGAACACCCGGTCGCGCAGCTGTAGCGCCTGGTACAGCGCGAGCGGCGTGAAACCGTCGAAATCGTGGCAGTGCCACGCTATCCTGTTTGCCATAGTAGAATCCCTCCCATTACCGGCACGGTCGTCAGCGTTGCTATAGCATTCCGCCCGAACGCGCGCCGCCATCCAGATCAAGACACTAGCATTTATATATGAGCGACCACGATCTCTTCGACTCGCCGGCCCCGGCCGGCGACCTCACGCCGCCGCCCCCGGCCGCGCCGGAAGCCGCCAGCGGCGACTGGATCCCGCTGGACCTGTACGCCGAGCGCGCCTACCTGGAATACGCGATGAGCGTGGTCAAGGGCCGCGCGCTGCCGGAGGTGGCTGATGGCCAGAAGCCGGTGCAGCGCCGCATCCTGTACGCGATGCGCGACATGGGCCTGGTCCACGGCGCCAAGCCGGTGAAGTCGGCGCGCGTGGTCGGCGAAATCCTCGGCAAATACCATCCGCACGGCGACAGCTCGGCCTACGAGGCGCTGGTGCGGATGGCGCAGGACTTCACGCTGCGCTACCCGCTGATAGACGGCCAGGGCAACTTCGGCTCGCGCGACGGCGACGGCGCGGCGGCGATGCGTTACACCGAGGCGCGGCTGACGCCGATCGCCGAGCTCCTGCTGTCCGAGATCGACATGGGCACGGTGGACTTCGTCCCCAATTACGACGGCGCTTTCGAAGAGCCGTCGCTGCTGCCGGCGCGGTTGCCGATGGTGCTGCTCAACGGCGCGTCCGGCATCGCCGTCGGCCTGGCGACGGAGATCCCGCCGCACAACCTGACCGAGGTGGCCGCCGCCTGCGTCGCGCTGCTGGACGATCCGGAACTGGATACCGCCGCGCTGATGCAATACGTGCCCGGGCCGGACTTCCCCGGCGGCGGCCAGATCATCACGCCGGTCGCCGACATCCTGTCCGCCTATGAAACCGGCAAGGGCAGCGTGCGGGTGCGCGCCAAGTGGGAGGTGGAAAAGCTGGCGCGCGGCCAATGGCGCGCCATCGTCACCGAGCTGCCGCCCGGCTCGTCCGCGCAGAAGGTGCTGGCGGAGATCGAAGAAGCGACCAACCCCAAGCTGAAGGCTGGCAAGAAGCAGTTGTCGCAGGACCAGCAGAACCTGAAGAAGCTGATGCTGGACCTGCTGGACCGCGTCCGCGACGAATCCGACAGCGAAAGCCCGGTGCGGCTGGTGTTCGAGCCCAAGTCCAGCCGCCAGGATCCGGACGAGTTCATGAACATCCTGCTGGCGCAGACCAGTCTGGAGGGCAACGCCTCGCTGAACCTGGTGATGATAGGCCTGGACGGCCGCCCGGGGCAGAAGGGCCTGAAGCCCATCCTCACGGAATGGATTGATTTCCGCCGCACCACCGTCACCCGCCGGCTGGCGCACCGCCTGGCCCAGGTGGACAAGCGCATCCACATCCTGGAAGGCCGGATGATCGCCTTCATCCACATCGATGAAGTGATCCGCGTGATCCGCGAGTCGGACGAGCCCAAGCCGGATCTGATCAAGGCCTTCGGCCTGACCGAGATCCAGGCCGAGGACATCCTGGAAATCCGCCTGCGCCAACTGGCGCGGCTGGAAGGTTTCAAGCTGGAGAAGGAGCTGTCCGAGCTGCGCGAGGAGCGCGAGGGCCTGCGCCACGTCCTGGATACGCCGGACGCCTTGACTCGCCTGATCCGCGACGAGATCCAGGCCGACGCGGCCAAGTACGGCGACAAGCGCCGCACCGAGATCAAGGCCGCCGAGCGCGCGGTGCTGACCCAGACCACCGCCGACGAGCCGGTAACGCTGATCCTGTCGCAGAAGGGCTGGATCCGCGCCCGCGTCGGCCACAATGTCGAGCTGGAGACGCTGAGCTTCAAGGACGGCGACGGGCTGGCGGCGGTGGTGGAGACGCGCACCGTGTGGAACGCCATCGTGCTCGACCACAACGGTCGTGCCTACACCATAGACCCGGCCACGGTGCCGACCGGCCGCGGCGACGGCGTGCCGGTGGCGTCTCTGGTGGACCTGCAGGACGGCGCCAAGCCGGCGCAGCTGATCTCAGGCCGCGACGAAGACCGCTTCGTGGTGGCCGGCAGCGGCGGTTACGGCTTCATCGCCAAGATCGGCGACATGGCGGGCCGGGTGAAGGCCGGCAAGGCCTTCATCACGCTGGATGCCAGCGAGACGGTGCTGGAGCCGGTGAAGCTGCCCGCCGCGCCGTTGGAGCAGCTGCAGCTGGTGGCCGCCAGCGACAGCGATCGCCTGCTGGCCTTCCCGGCGGCGGAACTGAAGGAGCTGGCCAAGGGCCGCGGCCTGATGCTGATGGCGCTGGACGACGGCGCGGCGCTGACCGCGATCGGCCTGGTGGCCGGCGGCAAGGCGCTGCTGTCCACCACCTCGGTGCGCGGCAAGGAAGCGGAAGAGAAGCTGGCGCTGGAGGAGTTCGCCGGCAAGCGCGCCAAGAAAGGCAAGCTGATGCCGAAGAAGTGGCGGGTGAGCCGGATTCGGGAGTTGCCGATGTGATGTTCCGGACAGCCCAGCCGCAAACGCTCAGTCCCCGTGCCGCGCTGTTGTTCGTCAACGGCTTCCGCGCGCTGCTGCTGCTGGTGCTGTTTTCGCTGTCGCTGCTGCCCGACAGCGACGGCCTGCCGCTGATCGAAGGCGGCCGGCAGTTCTATCTCTGGTCCGGCGTCTATGTGCTGCTGATAGGCGTCTGGTATTCGCTGCGCGAAGGCAAGCTGGGCCACACGCTGCAGCTGACGCTGGCCATCGCCGCCGACATCGCGATGATGGTGTGGCTGATGGCGATGAACGATGGCGTCCACGGCGGCTTCGGCCTTTTGCTGCTGCCCTATCTCGCCGCCGCCGGGCTATTGTCCTCCGGCCGTTACGCCTTGTTCTACGCCGCCATCGCCACGCTGGCGCTGTTCAGCTATTCCGGCGTCGAGCACTGGCTGGGACGGGCCCGGCCTTCCGACCTGCCCTACAGCGCCCTGCTCGCCTCGGCGGGTTTCGCCACCGCCATCGCCACCTGGCAGCTGGGCCGGATGGCGCGCGCGTCGGAGGAGCTGGCGGCGCGGCGCGGCGGCGAAATCGCCAACCTCAACCACCTGAACGAACTGATCCTGCAGAGCCAGCGCGACGCGGTGGTGGTGCTGGACGAGGACGGCCACCTGCGCCAGTTCAATCTGCAGGCCGAACGCTACTTCAACCGGCTGCAGCGCGGCCAGCTGCTGTCCGAGCTGCTGCCGCTGGTGCGCCGCTGGCGCGACAACGGCTACCCGGCCTTGTCCACTTTCGTCGAACACAATGTGCGCGGCCGCCAGATGGTGGGGCGGCTGGTGCCGGTGCCGGTGCCCGAGGGCCAGCTGCGCGGCGTGGTGCTGTTCATGCGCGACATGGCCGACATGGCCGAAGAGGCCAAGCGGGTGAAACTGGCGGCGCTGGGGCGGCTCACCGCCAACATCGCGCATGAAATCCGCAATCCGCTGTCGGCGATCCGCCACGCGGCCGACCTGCTGGCCGAGGATGAAGAGGATCCGGCGCGGAGGCGCCTGCTCGGCATCGTCCAGGACAATACCCGCCGCATCAACGGCATGGTCGAGGACGTGCTGACGCTGGGCCGGCGCGACCGCGTCCGCCGCGAAACGATAGCGCTCGCCTCCTTCATCGCCCAGCAGCTCGAGCAGTTCGCGATGGCCCAGCCGGACGCCGCCGGCGCCGTGCGCTGCGAACTGGCCGGCGATTGCCGGTTGAGCTTCGACCGCGGCCATCTGGCCCAGATACTGGGCAACCTGCTGGCCAACGCCTGGCGCCATGGCAGCCGCCGGCCCGGCTCGGTGCGGCTGCAGGCCGGCATCGCCGAGAACCACCTGATCCTGCGCGTGATCGACGACGGCCCGGGTGTGGCCGAAGCCGACCAGGCGCGGCTGTTCGAACCCTTTTTCACCACGGAAAGCGCCGGCAGCGGCCTGGGGCTGTACATCGCCCGCGAGCTGGCGGAAGCCAACGACGCGCGGCTGGACTACAGCCCGCCCGGCGGCGTGTTCCGGCTGATCTGCCATCTGGCCTATGACTAAGACACTGCGCGTATTGATCGTCGACGACGAACCGGACATCCGCGAACTGCTGGAACTGACCTTGCTGAAAATGGGCCTCGCCCCGGTATGCGCCGGCAGCGTGGCCGAGGCGCGTTCCGCGCTGGACGCGGGCGGATTCGACCTGGCGCTGACCGATATGCGGCTGCCTGACGGCGAGGGCTTGGAGGTGGTCAACCACATCGGCGAGTCCGGGCTGGATGTGCCCATCGCCGTGATCACCGCCTACGGCAGCGCCGACAACGCGGTGCGGGCGATGAAGGCTGGCGCTTTCGACTACTTGCAGAAGCCGGTCAGCCTGGCCCAGCTGCGCAGCCTGGTGAAGACGGCGCTGAAGGTGGAAACGCCGGTCCGCGCCGCCGTCCAGCAGCGGCTGCTGGGCGAGTCGCCGGCGATACAGGAAGTGCTGCGGCTGACGGACAAGCTGTCGCGCAGCCAGGCCGCGGTGTACATCGGCGGGGAGTCCGGCACCGGCAAGGAACAGGCGGCGCGGCTGATCCACGAGCTGGGTCCGCGCGCCGACAAGCCCTTCGTCGCCGTCAACTGCGGCGCGATCCCGGAAAGCCTGATGGAGAGCGAGTTCTTCGGCTGCCGCAAGGGCGCGTTCACCGGCGCGGACGCCGACCGCGACGGCTTCTTCCAGCAGGCGCAGGGCGGCACCCTGTTCCTGGACGAAGTGGCCGAGCTGCCGCTGGCGATGCAGGTCAAGCTGCTGCGCGCGATCCAGGAAAAGACCGTGCGCAAGCTGGGTGCCAGCCAGGAAGAGGCGGTCGATGCCCGCATCATCTGCGCCACCCACCGCGATCTGGCGGCGCGGGTGGAGTCCGGGCAGTTCCGACAGGACCTGTACTACCGCCTCAACGTGCTGCCGCTGAGAATGCCGCCGCTGCGCGAGCTGCGCGACGACATCCCGCTGTTCGCCGAGCGGCTGCTGCAGCGCTTCGGCGGCGCGTCCGCGCCGCAGTTGTCCGCCGACGCCCGCCGCGCGCTGCAGGACTACGCCTACCCCGGCAATTTCCGCGAGCTGGAGAACATCCTGGAGCGGGCGGTGGCGCTGGCCGCCGGGCCCGCGCTGTCGCGCGAAGACCTGCAGCTGACGCCCTGCGCCGAGCACGCGCCGGAGCCCGGCAGCGGCGAGCCGCTGCAGGACTACCTGGACCGCGTCGAGCGCGAGGCCATCGTCAAGGCGCTGGAGGGCACCCGCTACAACCGCACCCAGGCCGCTAAGAAACTGGGGGTCACCTTCCGCTCGCTGCGTTACCGGATGGAGCGGCTGGGCGTGAAGTGAGGCGGCGCCGCATGCGGATGCGGAAGGTGGCCCGTCTCTTCACTGTCGAGCTCAGACAGTCGCCGGAGCCGGCGCTGCCGCGCGCCGGCGTTTCCGTTTGCGCATCCAGTAGTCCAGCACCAGCCGTTCCGGCAGATTGAGCTTGAACGACGGGCAGCCGGTTTCGCCATTGTACCATTGCTTGGCGCAGCCGCCGCCGCATACCGGAAACAGCGGGCAGCGCGGACAGGGCGACATGCCGGAGCGGATGTCGGTGTACCACTCGCGTGTGACGGCCTGGTCGTTGCGGACCTGGTCGATGCTCTGGATGTGGCCGATCTTGTATTTGGGCGAGTCGTACTTCGGCGTGTACGGGTATTCGTAACAGGGATAGATGTTGCCGTAGGCGTCGTAGACCTCGGCGTCGGGCATGACGACCATGCAGGGGGCGATGGTGCGGGCGGGCAGGATGCCATCGAATTGGAATCCGCGCTGGATCGCATGCAGCATCCAATCTATTTCCCGAGTGGAGAATTCGGCCGCCGCCAGGCTGTCCCGGTCAGCCTGGTTCCCTCCCCAATCCACCACCGGACGGAAATCCAGTCCCACGTTGCGCGTCGCCAACCCCCGGTCGGCCAGCAGGTCGATCAGTTCGACCACCTTGTCGTGGTTGCGGCGGTTGATGTTGACGCGAATCGTGACGCTGGTGCGGTTGGCGGCGAATTCCGGCAGGGCGGTCACATCGACCAGGTTCTGCAGAATGATGTCGAAGCTGCCGCCGCCGGCCTTGACCGGCCGCATCAGGTCATGGGTCCGCGCCAGGCCGTCGAGCGTGATCTGGAAGCTGTTGACGCGACGCCGCTGCAGCCGCAGGTAGACGTCGGGCTTCAGGCTGAGCCCGTTGCTGACCATGGAGGCGAAGAAGCCGATGCCGGCCTGCTCGCAGCGTTCGATCAGACGGCCGCTCATGTCTTCTATCTGCTTCAGCGCCAGGATGGGCTCGCCGCCATACCAGTTGATCGCCAGCTGTTGGTAGCGCTTGCGCTGGAGCGTGCCCATGATGCGATCGACGATGCGGGCGGAGGTGTCGTCGTCCAGGTTTTTCTTGACGTGTTGCTGGCCGCAGTACACGCAGCCCAGCTGGCAATTGGCGGTAGGCTGCAGGGTCAGGCTGAGGGTGCGTGTTTCGCTTATGGCCAGCCGGTTTTTCCCCAGCATGTCCAGAAACTCGTCGTCCGTTGGCGGGACCAGCACTTCGTCGGATTGCAGTTGCCTCAGCGTGGCGGCGTCGATGCGCTCGAACTCTCCGGCCTGCAGATGCCGATAAACCCTTTCCTTGACCAGCAGCGACTTGCCGGTCCTGCTGGCAAACAACAGCCGGGAAGGATCGGGATGATGGTCCGGACTGACGATGTCCGAGGCGATCAGGTAGCGGGATAGAACGTATTCGCCATGCATGCTTGTCTCCCTGAACCGTCGGAGCCGGGCGGCGTCCGGAAGCGCGGGCGGTTTCCACATGCTCCGCAGCGGCCGCCCGGGCCATTTCAGCTCATGTCCGAGCTAATTGTTCTTGTAGCCGCTGCCACAGCTGACATAGCCGGATTGGCATTCGGTCGGCTGTCTCGCCACCTGTCCGCCGGAAATGAATTCCAGATCCTGGTCGGCGATTTCGTCGATGGTGTCGGGGGACTCGTCGTGGAGCTCGTCCAGCATCGTTTGCAAAGATTGATTCTTCATGCGCATCTCCTGAGTGGTGTGGGCTGCTAGTTTCACGACATCAAGTCCAGGTCGGTCGTATCCGGACCGCGGAGCCTCCGTAAAGAGGTTTCGGCCTGGATATTTCCATCAATGACGATGAACTATTGGACGGTCTGGGAGGTGGAACAAGCCGGGCAATTACGGAGCCGGGGAGGCTGGACGATCCGCTGGCGCTGTCGGCATCTCGCAACACGCGCAAAAGCCTTGCGCGGCGCGGCTGCCGCGTGGCGGAGGACACCGATTCGCTGGAAGCGGCAGTAATCAGCCAGTTCTAATGGACAGTGTGGTGCGCATGGGACGCGTGATGAGAATTTAAAGAAAACATGGGCTTGCGGCGCAGTGCGGGGAGGCGGCAGGCCCGAGGGGCCGGCCGGGACGAACGATTAATGCTATTGTCCCGGCATCATGCCCGGTCCGCCTTCTTTGGCATTGGGCAGGGCGATGAATCATTCCGCATGCGTTTGCGCGCATGCTCACCGAGAGGTGCCGCGTCTGTGTCGCTTTTCCGTTCCGCCGCCCTCGCCCATGCCGCCGACCGCCGCTACGGCCGCATCGTGCTGTTGCGCCCCGCCAGCCTCGCCTGGCTGACCGGCGCGTTCACGCTGATCGCCATCGCCATCGTCCTGTTCTTCGCGCTCGCCAGCTATACCCGCAAGGCCCAGGTGGCGGGCGTGCTGCTGCCCAGCCAGGGCCTGATCCGGCTGCAGCCGGCGCAGGCCGGCGTGGTGGCCGAGGTGAGGGTGCGCGAGGGCCAGCAGGTGCGGGCCGGCGACGTGCTGTTCGTGCTCGGCAACGAGCGCGAGAGCGCCACCCGCGGCGATGCCGGACGCGAGATCACCGCGCTGCTGCAATCGCGGCGGGACAGCCTGGCCGGCGACCAGGCGATGCTGCGCCTGCAGGCCAGGCAGAAGCAGGACGCGCTGCGGCGCAAGGCGGGCGACCTGGCGCGCGAGCTGCAGCGGATGGACGAGCAGATAGGCTTGCAGCGGCGGCGGGTGGCGCTGGCCGAAGAGACGCTGCAGCGCCACCGCAAGCTGCTGGAGTCGCACTTCATCTCCGCCGCCGCGCTGCAGGACAAGCAGGCCGAGGCGATAGACCAGCAGGCCAAGCTGGCCGACTTGCAGCGCGGCCGCGCCGTCTTGCAGAGCGATCACGACGCGGCGCTGTCCGACCTGGGCGATCTGCAGCTGCAGGCCCGGCGCGACGAGGCGGCGGCGCAGCGCGGCATGGCGGAGCTGGAGCAGGACCTGACCGAGAACGAGGCCAAGCGCCAGCTGCTGGTGCGCGCGCCGCAGGCCGGCATGGTCAGCGGCATCGCCGTTCAGCCCGGCCAGACCGCGGCGGCCGGGCAGACTCTGGCCAATCTGTCGCCGGCCGGCTCGCCCTTGGAGGCGGAGCTGTACGCGCCGTCGCGCGCCGCCGGCTTCGTCAAGCCCGGCATGGCGGTGCTGATCCGCTATCAGGCCTATCCCTACCAGAAGTTCGGCCAGTTCAAGGGCACGGTGCGCGAGGTGTCGCGCAGCGCGCTGCGGCCGGAGGAGTTGTACCTGCCCGGCGGCCAGGGCGGCGCCGGCGAGCCGCTGTACCGGGTGCGGGTGAGGCTGGAGCGCCAGAGCATCACCACCTATGGCCAGGCCCAGCCCTTGAAGGCCGGCATGGCGCTGGACGCCAGCGTGCTGCTGGAGCGGCGCAAGCTGTACGAATGGGTGCTGGAGCCGCTCTACAGCATCAGCGGAAAGGTGTGAGATGAGCCATCAGCAACCGATTTTGCAGCTCTGGGGCCGCCGCCGGCTGCCGGTGTTGCTGCAAACCGAGGCCGCCGAATGCGGGCTGGCCAGTCTGGCGATGGTGGCGGGCTACTGGGGCCACCGCATCGACCTGGCCAATATGCGCCGCCGTTTCTCGGTGTCGTTGAAGGGCTCCACGTTGAAAAGCCTGATCGCGATGGCGCAGGGCCTGGGCTTGGCGTCGCGGCCGCTGAAGCTGGACCTGCAGCACCTGCCGCAGCTGAAGCTGCCTTGCGTGCTGCACTGGGACATGAACCATTTCGTGGTGTTGAAGCAGGTTTCGGCGCGCCACATCGTGATCCACGACCCGGCGGTGGGCGAGCGCAAGCTGAGCCTGGACGAGGCGTCCAAGCATTTCACCGGCGTGGCGCTGGAGCTGACGCCGGACGCCTCGTTCCGCAAGGCAGAGGAGAAGCTGCAGTTCAGCCTGCTGTCGCTGATGGGCCGGGTGGATGGTCTGGGCGGAGGGTTGATCCAGTTGCTGCTGCTGGGCCTGGCGCTGCAGGTGTGCGCGCTGGCCGCGCCGTTCTATCTGCAATGGGTGGTGGACGAGGCGCTGGTGGCGGCCGACCGCGACCTGATCACCGTGCTGGGCATCGGCTTCCTGCTGCTGGTGCTGCTGCAGACCGCGATCGGCGCGGTGCGCTCCTGGGCGACCACGGCATTGGCCACCAGCCTCAATTTCCAGTGGCTGGGCAATGCCTTCGCCCACCTGATGCGGCTGCCGCTGCCGTGGTTCGAGAAACGCCACCTGGGCGACATCGTTTCGCGCTTCGGCTCGATCCAGACCATACAGAAAAGCCTGACCACCCAGTTCGTCGAGGGGGTGATAGACGGCCTGCTGGTGATCGCCACGCTGATCGTGATGCTGCTGTACAGCGCGCCGCTGGCGGCGGTAAGCCTGATCGCGGTGGCGCTGTACGCGCTGCTGCGCTGGAGCATCTTCCGCGCGCTGCGCGAGGCCACCGCCGAGCAGATCATCCACGCGTCGCGGCAGAACACCCATTTCATCGAATCGGCGCGCGGCGCGCAGAGCGTGCGGCTGTTCGGCCGCCAGGAGGAGCGCCGCATCGGCTGGATGAACGCGCTGGCCGAGCAATTCAACGCCGACCTGCGCATCGCCCGGCTCAGCCTGTCGTTCCAGACCGCCAATACCCTGCTGTTCAGCGCCGAGCGGGTGGTGGTGGTGTGGCTGGCGGCGCTGGCGGTGATGGACGGCCGCTTTTCCGTCGGCATGCTGTTCGCCTTTCTCAGCTACAAGGATCAGTTCAGCCAGCGCATCGCGGCGCTGATCGACAAGCTGTTCGAGCTGCGCATGCTGCGGCTGCACGGCGAACGCGTGGCCGACATCCTGCTGACCGAGCCGGAGCCGGAGCTGAACGACGTCGAGATCGATCCGGCCCATGTGCAGCCGGCGATCGAATTGCGCAACGTGTCCTTCCGCTACTCCGACAGCGAGCCCTATGTGTTGCGCGAGCTGAGCCTGGCGATTCCGGCCGGCCAGTGCCTGGCCGTCACCGGCGCGTCCGGCTGCGGCAAGACCACGCTGCTCAAGCTGGTGCTGGGCCTGATGGAGCCGACCGAGGGCGAGGTGCTGATCGGCGGCGTGCCGCTCAGGCAGCTGGGCCTGTCC
The DNA here is from genome assembly GCF_000007705.1 of Chromobacterium violaceum ATCC 12472. Lineage (NCBI taxonomy): Bacteria > Pseudomonadati > Pseudomonadota > Betaproteobacteria > Neisseriales > Chromobacteriaceae > Chromobacterium > Chromobacterium violaceum. The sequence continues at coordinate 78,442 of NC_005085.1, read as the reverse complement.
AACTACCGCCAGCTGCTGGGCACGGTGATGCAGGACGATTTGCTGTTTTCGGGCTCCATCGCCGACAACATCTGCTTCTTCGACCCGCAGCCCGACCAGGACCGCATCCGCCGCTGCGCGCAGCTGGCCGCCATTCATGACGAAATCATGGCCATGCCGATGAACTACAACACCCTGGTCGGCGACATCGGCTCCGGCCTGTCGGGCGGCCAGAAGCAGCGCGTGCTGTTGGCGCGCGCGCTGTACAAGCAGCCTCGGCTCCTGGTGCTGGACGAGGCCACCAGCCACCTGGACGTGTGGAACGAGCAGCTGGTCAACGCCGCGGTGCGGGACATCGACATGACGCGCATCCTGGTTGCCCACCGGCCGGAAACCATCGCCATGGCGGAGCGGGTGGTGGTGCTGGAACAGGGGCGCATCGTGCAGGATTCTCCGGCGGCGGTGGCGATGGAGCAGCGGATGGCGAGGGAGGGCGGCGGTCCCGGACGGGTCGGCGATCATGTAGAATGATCGCGTCCGGCGGCACCCGAGCGCACCGCCGCGCATCCCCATATTCCGCGGCGCGGTCCGCGCCGCCAGACAAGGAAAACCTCATGTCCCGCAATCTGGAACTGTTCGAACGTGGCAAGCAAGTGATCCCCGGCGGCGTCAACTCGCCGGTGCGCGCCTTTGGCCAAGTCGGCGGCACGCCGCGCTTCGTCGCCCGCGCCGAGGGCGCCTATTTCTGGGACGCCGACGGCAAACAGTATCTGGACTACGTCGGCTCCTGGGGCCCGGCCATCGTCGGCCATGCCCACCCCGAGGTGGTGAAGGCGGTGCAGGACGCGGCTGTCGGCGGCTTGTCCTTCGGCGCGCCGACCGAGGGCGAGGTGGTGATCGCCGAGGAAATCTGCAAGCTGCTGCCGTCGGTGGAGCAGGTGCGGCTGGTGTCGTCCGGCACCGAGGCGACCATGACCGCCATCCGCTTGGCGCGCGGCTTCACCGGCCGCGACCTGATCGTCAAGTTCGAAGGCTGCTACCACGGCCATTCCGACAGCCTGCTGGTCAAGGCCGGTTCCGGCCTGCTGACCTTCGGCAACCCGTCGTCCGGCGGCGTGCCGGCCGATTTCACCAAGCACACGCTGGTGCTGCAGTACAACGATGTCGAGCAGCTGTCCCGCACCTTCGCCGAGATCGGCGACAAGATCGCCTGCGTGATCCTGGAGCCCATCGCCGGCAATATGAATCTGATCCAGCCGTCGCGCGAATTCGTGCAGGCATTGCGCCAGCTGACGGAAAAGCACGGCGCGGTGCTGATCTACGACGAAGTGATGACCGGCTTCCGCGTGGCCAAGGGCTGCGCCCAAGGCCTGCACGGCGTCACGCCGGACCTGACCACGCTGGGCAAGGTGGTGGGCGGCGGCATGCCGCTGGCGGCCTTCGGCGGCCGCGCCGACATCATGGGCAAGATCGCTCCGCTGGGCACCGTCTACCAGGCCGGCACCCTGTCCGGCAATCCGCTGTCCGTCGCCGCCGGCCTGGCCACGCTGAAGCTGATCCAGCAGCCCGGCTTCTATGAAACGCTGGGCAGCCGCACCGCCCGCCTGGCCCAGGGCCTGGCCGAAGAAGCGCGGAAAGCCGGCGTCACGCTGTCCACCGACAGCGTCGGCGGCATGTTCGGCTTCTACTTCAGCGACAAGGCGCCCAAGTCCTATGCCGAAGCCACCGGCTGCGACATCGAGCGCTTCAAGCGTTTCTTCCACGCCATGCTGGACGAAGGCGTCTACTTCGCGCCGTCCGCCTACGAAGCCGGCTTCGTCTCCGCCGCGCACAGCGAGCAAATGATCGAATCCACCCTCGCCGCGGCGGGCCGGGCTTTCGCGCGCCTCTGACCACAGGCGGCTGCAAACCAGGGAGCCTCAGGCTCCCTTTTTTATTGCGCTGAAGAAAACGGCTTGGCTTGGTAATATTGCCGCCGAATTCAAAAAATCATTCGGGCCGGACAGGCCTGCGGGACATTGCGGCAGTGAAGGGGATGTGGATGGAAAGGAAGACCAGGCTGCGCCTGGCCATCGGCGCGGGGGCGCTGGCGGCCGCGGTCCTGGCCGGGGTTTTGCTGCTGAAAGGCGGCGATCAGGTCAAAGTGGAAAGACTGGAACTGAGCGGCGCGTCGGCGCGCGGCCTGGCGGCTAACATCATGAATCGCGCTTACGGCAGAGAGCAGCATGATCCGAAACGGAACTGCTGGCACTACCTGCGCGAGGACGGCGGCGATTACTGCCTGCGCCCGCTGGCGCTGGACCGGGCGACTGTCGGACGGGAGCGCAGGCTGTATCTGTTCGCCAGCGGCGGCAAGGATGGCGCGCGCGACGAGGACCTGAGCGGCCTGGCCGGCGCTTTCGTCGTCAACGCCGACACGCTGGCGCCGATAGCGGGCAGCCGGGAACTGGACTTCCGCAACTACCGGGCCGCAGGCCCCGAGCAGGCGCAGCTGCTGCAACTGTCCCGCGACGGCTATCTGGGCTGGTTCGCGGCCGGCCGCGCCGCGCCCGGCGCCGCGGCCGAGGATTTCCCGCAGTTTTACGCGCCCAAAGATGGCCAGGTGGTGGCCATCGGCGGCGAAGTGTTCGGCCGCGACGCCGATACCGTCGCAGGGCTGAGGTTCTCGTACCAGCTCGACAGCGCCCGGAGCGAGCCCCCGGTCTACCCGCTGTCGCTGATCGTCCGCGACGGCAAGGACAAGCAGCTGGCCAGCTTCGATTTCCGCTTCGACCGCCGCCGCTGGGAATACGTCTGCGCCGATGTCGACTGCCGGGTGCGCGCCGGCTTGCCGACGCGGCCGGAGCGGGAGGAACAGGCGCAGCAGCCGGCCAGGCCGGCAGCCGACGCCAACGAGGCCTTGTTCGGCAAGGGGCGCAAGCTGTCCCAGGCCGACCTGCAAGACGTGCTGGATCAACTGGGCATGCGCTACGTCGCGCAGGACGGCGCGGCGGGATTCGTCGATCGCAAGGGCTGCGACGAACCCTATCCGCTGAACGCCCATTTCGAGCGCGATGGCGGACAGGAACAGCTGTGGGTGCGCGGAGGCGACGGCTGCACCTCGGGCGAGGCCGGCGCCTCGGTCTGGGTCTTCGTGCGCGACGGCGAAGGCCGCCTGCGCGTCAATCTGGGCATGCCGGCCAGCCAGGTGCGCCGCACCCGGGATGTGTCGGCCGGGGTGCATGATCTGCGCGTCGGCTCGGCCGCTTTTTGCGATCGCTTGTGGCGCTGGAACGGCAAGGCTTTTGTCCATCTGTTGAACATCCCCACCCAGGCAGGCGGCTGCGAAAGCGGCAGCGCGTAGCAAACGGAAACGGCGGCTTGGGCCGCCGTTTTCGTATGCCGCTTTGCAGCGCGGTCCGATTCCGGCAACATCGGCCCGACTTTTCCTTTCCACGATGCGCAATGACCGAACCGCAACCCTCTTCCCGCCTGATCTGGCGCTTGCGCCTGGCCGACTCCGGCGCCCAGCTGCAGCCCTTGCTGCAAAGCGCCGGCCCTGACGGCTGGAGCCGCGGCCGCGCCTGTTCTCTGGCCAGCCTGCTGCAGGAGCAGGCCGAGGCGGTGCGGCCGCACGACCTGCCGGTTCTGAAGCCGTTGCTGGCGCTGTGGCAGGCGCACGGCGGCGACGCCGGCCTGGTCGACGCCGCGCCGCTGCTGCCGGCGCTGATAGATCACCCGCTGCTGTTCGACGCCGAAGCGCCGGCGCGTCGCATCCGCGTCGAGGCGGGCCAGCCGGCGCTGCAGATGGAGCGGGTGGGCGCGGAATTGCGGCTGAAACTGCTGCCGGACGGCCTGGCCGGCTGCTGCGGCGCGCTGTGGCAACGGCCGCAGCCGGAGCGGCTGCTGGTCTACCAATTGACCGACGAGTTGAAGGCGCTGGCCGACCTGGTCGGCCACGGCCTGACCGTGCCCTGGCAGGCGCGGCAGCGGGTGCTGGAGGCGATACGCGAGGTCGCGCCCGGTCTGCCGCTGGTGGACGCCAGCCCGGCTTTCGATCCGGCGCTGGCAAGCGAAGCGGCCGACCCGGCCTTGTACGCCTTGTTGACCCGCCAGCCGGAAGGCCTGCGGCTGCAATTGAAGGTCAAGCCGCATCCGGCTGCCGCCTGGAGCGCGCCGGGCCGCGGCGCGGCCGGGTTGGTGCTGGATGTCGACGGCGAATACCGTCAGTTCGTCCGCGACCTGGCCGCGGAAGCCGGCCGCCTGCGCGCGCTGCGTGAGGCCTGCCCGGCCATTGCCCGGGGCCAGCGCGACGGCGACGGCTGGCTGTTTGCCGACCAGCACACGGCCCTGTCGCTATTGTCGCAATTGCAGGCGGCCGGCGAGGACCGCGTGATCTGCCTGTGGCCGCAGGGGGACAAGATCCGCCTGGCCGCCGCCGACGGCATGCCGCAGCTGAAACTGAAAGTGAAGCGGCGCGGCGGCTGGCTGCAGGCCGACGGCGAGTTGGAACTGGACGATGGCCGCATCCTGACGCTGCGCCATCTGCTGGCGGCGCTGGCCAACCAAAAGGGCAAGTATCTGCAGCTGTCCGACGGCGACTGGCTGATGCTGTCCGGCAGCCTGGGCGAGCGGCTCGGCGAGCTGGCGCGCATGGTGGACCACGCCGGGCCGGACGGGCTGGCGATCAGCCCGCTGGCCGGCCCGCGCCTGCAGGCGCTGGGGGAGGACGCGGGGCAATTCGACGGCGACGACGGCTGGCAGCGACAGGCGGCGCGCTGGCGCGAGGCGGCTGTTTTCGATCCCGAGGTCCCAGCGACGCTCAACGCCACGCTGCGGCCTTACCAGCTGCAAGGCTTTGCCTGGATGGCGCGGCTGGCGCATTGGGGCGTGGGGGCGTGCCTGGCCGACGACATGGGCCTGGGCAAGACGGTGCAGACGCTGTCCTTGTTGCTGACCCGCGCCCACCTGGGCCCGCAACTGGCGGTGGCGCCGACCTCGGTGGCGCTGAACTGGCTAGCCGAGGCTGCCCGCTTCGCGCCCAGCCTGCGCCTGCGCGCCTACCACCAGCACAGGCGGCTGGACGATGTCGGTCCGGGCGACCTGGTGGTGGTCAGCTACGGCCTGCTGCAGCGCGAGGCCGAGGCCTTCTGCGACGTGCACTGGGCGTCGGCGGTGCTGGACGAGGCGCAGGCGATCAAGAACCCGCAGAGCCAGCGCGCCCAGGTGGCGCAAAGCCTGCGCGCCGATTTCCGCCTGGCCGCCAGCGGCACGCCGGTGGAAAACCACCTGGGCGAGCTGTGGAGCCTGTTCCGCTTCATCGCGCCGGGCTTGTTGGGCAATCTGGCGCAGTTCGAGCAGCGCTACGCGCAGCCGATCGCCGACGGCGACGACACCGCGCGCGCGCAGCTGAAGGCCTTGATCCAGCCCTATCTGTTGCGGCGCACCAAGCGCGAGGTGCTGACCGAGTTGCCGCCCAAGACCGAGACCACGCGCTTGATCGAACTGTCCGAGCAGGAGCGCCACGTCTACGAGGCGATGCGGCAGGAGGCGCTGGCGCGGGTGGCGGAGGCCGACCCGGCCGCCGGCGGCCAGACCATGCAGGCGCTGGCCGAGCTGACCCGGCTGCGCCGCTTCTGCTGCCACCCCAAGCTCACGCAGCCCGACAGCGCGCTGCCGGCCAGCAAGCTGGCGGCCTTCGCCGAAATCTGCGAGGAGCTGCTGGACAACGGCCACAAGGCGCTGGTGTTCAGCCAGTTCGTCGATCACCTGGCGCTGGTGGCCGAGCACCTGAGACAGCGAGGCGTCCGTTTCCATTACCTGGACGGCGGCACGCCGAGCAGGCAGCGCAAGGCCAGCATGGACGCCTTCCAGGCCGGCGACGGCGACCTGTTCCTGATCAGCCTCAAGGCTGGCGGCACCGGGCTCAACCTCACCGCCGCTGACTACGTGATCCACCTCGATCCCTGGTGGAACCCGGCGGTGGAGGACCAGGCCTCCGACCGCGCCTACCGCATGGGCCAGCAGCGGCCGGTCACCGTGTACCGGCTGGTGGCGGCCGGCACCATAGAAGAGAAGATCGTCGAATTGCACCGCGACAAGCGGGCATTGGCCGACAGCCTGCTGGCCGGCGGCGACGCCAGCGCCAGCATGGACGGCGAGGCTTTGCTGGCCTTGCTGCGGGGCGAGGCCGGCTAGCCTCTTGCCCTCGGCCATGCGCTTGCGCGCCGTCAAGCGTTTGGACTGCCGGATTGCCTGTTTACAATTGGCTTGGCATGATGACGGCCATCTTCATGACACCAAGGTTGCATCATGTCGCGTTACTCCTTGTTGGCCGGCGCTCTGCTGCTGGCCGCTTCCTGGCCCGCGCTGGCGGATCCCTCCATCGGCAATAACGGTTCGCAAACCCTGGGCATGGGCGCCCTGTCCATACTGGCCGCGCCGGTGGTCAGCGTCGGGGGCACGTCGCAGGGCCATGGCGAATCGGCATTGGGCCCGGTGCTGGCGGTGACCGGCAGCGCCTATGTGATCGCCGGCATCGTCCAGGGCGCAGGCGATGTGGCCGAGCTGACGCTGGACTCGGTGCAGGGCGGCGCCAAGCTGCTGGTCAAGGCCTCCGGCTCCGCGGTGAAGGCGTCGGGCGCGGCGGTCGGCGCTTCGGTGCAGGTGACCGCCACCGCCAGCGGCACGCTGCTGGTGACCTCGGGCAAGGTGCTGGCCTTCATCCCCAACAAGGTGGGCGAGGCGCTGCTGGAACACTCGAGGATTCCGGGATGAGGGCGGCGCGCGCCCTTTGCGCCCTGGCGCTGACGCTGCCGGCTTTGGCTGTCGCCGGCCAGAGCTGCGAGGAGAAGCCGCTGACGCCGGAAACCTTCCGCATGGCGATGCAGACCGCGCAGAAGGTGCAGCAGCGGCTGGACCAGCTGGGCAGCGAGGTGGTGGTGCTGGGCCGCATGGGCCAGGACCTCAGCCAGTACAATCTGCGCTACACCCACGCCGGCATCGTCTACCGCACCGAGCCGGACCGCCGCTGGCGGGTGGCGCATTTGCTGAACGATTGCGGCACCGACCGTTCCGAGCTGTGGTACGAGGGTCTGGGCAATTTCTTCCTGGACGACATGTTCCGCTTCGACTCGGTGGCGCTGGTGCCGCCGCCCCAGGTGGCGGCGCGGCTGCTGGCGCGGCTGAACCAGCCGGCCAGGCTGCGCGAGCTGCACACCGCGCATTACAACCTGCTGGCCTACCCGTTCTCCACCCGCTACGAGAACTCCAACGTTTGGGTGCTGGAGCAGCTGGCGGCGGCGGAGAGCCACGAGACGGCGATACGCAGCCGGGAACAGGCGCAGATGTGGCTGAAGCTCAACGGTTACCAGCCCACCGAGCTGAAGCTGGGACCGATGACCCGGCTGGGCGGCCGCATGTTCAAGGCCAACGTCGCCTTCGACGACCACCCCAACGAGCTGCGCTTCGCCGACCGCATCCAGACGGTGTCGGTGGACTCCATCATCCAGTTTGTCGACGCGCGCGAGGAAGGCTGGAAGGTGGAAGAGATCGCCGGCGCGCAGCCGCGCCGCTACTAGGCCCTGCTTGCAGTATGGCGAAACGGCCCTGCGGGGCCGTTTTTCGCGTTTGGCGCGCCGAAGCGCTCGTTGCGAGCGGGGCCCTAGGCCTCGCATGCGGCGGGCGTGGGCGCAGCCGCCTTGCGCCGCTCGCGCGAGGCCAGCCAGGCGCCCAGGCTGACGCTGGCGAGGCCCGCGGCCAGGCTGACGGTCAGCGGCTCGCCCAGCAAGGGCGCGGCCAGCAGGCCGGCCAGCATCGGAATCAGCGCGAACAGCACGCCCATCTTCACCGTGCCCAGGGCGGCGATGGCGCGCAGGTAGAGCAGCATCGCCAGGATCGCCGCGCCCACGCCCTGGTACAGCGCCTGGAAGGCCAGCATGCCCCACGACGCCTCCGCCAGATGCCTGGGCAGCCACAGCAGATAGACGGGCAGGTAGAGCAGCGCGGCCATGATGGTGATCGCGCGCGTCAGCGGCCAGGCGGCGAAGCCCCAGCGCCGGGCCAGCACGCCGAACACGGCCCAGCTGACCGAGGCCGCCAGCAGCATCAGATCGCCGATCCAGACCTGGCCGACATCATGGCCGCTCAGCATGGGCAACGCGCTCAGCAGCAGGCCCAGCGCGATCAGCGCATAACCGGGCAGTTTGTGCGCTTGCGGTTTTTCTCCCAGCAGCGGCCAGGCCGCCAGCGCCACCAGGAAGGGTTGCATGCCCGGCAGCAGCAGGCCGCCGTGCGCCGCCGGCGCGAATTTGAACGCGCAGTAGGCGAAGATGCTGACGCCGAGGCCGCCGAGCAGGGTCAGCAGCCACAGCCGGGCATCGCGCAGCGCGCCGCGCGGCAGGCCGCCGCAGGCCAGCAGCACCAGCGCGGCGGTTCCCAGGCGCAGCGCCAGGATGTCGGTGCCGGCCAGCGCGCTCTTGCCGGCCAGCCGCGACGCGATGTTGAAGCCGGTCCAGATGGCGATGGCGCCGGCTGCCGCCAGATAGCCTTGTTTGATGTTGGGTGCGGACATGATGGTTCTCCGATGGGTTTCCCGCATCCTAGTCCGCTTCTATGTTCTTAAAAAATGAATTATTGTGATTGAAATCATCTCAAGGAAAGAATGATGGAGCTGGACGAGCTGAGAATCTTCCAGGCGGTGCTGCAGGAAGACGGCATCACCCGCGCCGCGCAGCGCCTGCACCGGGTGCAATCCAACGTCACCACCCGCTTGCGCCAGCTGGAGGACAAGCTGGGCGTGGCGCTGTTCCTGCGCGAGGGCAAGCGGCTGATTCCCACCGCCGCCGCCTGGAAGCTCAACGATTACGCCGAGCGGCTGCTGGACCTGGCCGAAGAGGCCAGGCTGGCGATGGCGGACGCGGCGCCCAGCGGGCGGCTGCGGCTGGGGGCGATGGAGAGCACGGCCGCGGCCAGGCTGGCGCCGGTGCTGGCCGATTACCACGCGCGCTACCCGGCGGTGCGGCTGGAGCTGCAGACCGGGGAGTCGCGCGGGCTGACCGCGGCGGTGCTGGACGGCCGGCTGGACGCGGCGCTGGTCAGCGGGCCGCTGGACGACGTCAGGCTGGACCAGACCGTGGTGGCGGTGGAGGAGATCATGCTGGTGGCCGCCGCCACGCTGGGGCGGCCGTCGCTGGAGGTGCTGGCCGACACCACGCTGCTGGCCTTCGGCAGCGGCTGCTCCTACCGCCAGCGGCTGGAGCAATGGCTGCAGCGCCAGGGCGTGCAGCCGCGGCGCGTCGTCGAGCTGAGCTCCTACCACGCGATGCTCAGCTGCGTGGCCTGCGGCATGGGCCTGGCGCTGCTGCCGCAGGCCTTGCTGGACACCATGCCGCAGATGGCGGCCCAGGTGTCGGCGCACGCCTTGCCGGATGACCTGGCCCGCGCGCCGACGCTGCTGATCCGGCGCCGGCAGTCGCGCCAGCCGGCCCTGAAGGCGCTGGAGGAGATGCTGCTGGCGCGCGCTTGGCATGGAGGAGACAACCGGCAGGATGCGATAGATGTTTGATTTAAAAGAATTTGACATCAAAGAATAAATCATCAAACTATCTTTATATAAAAATATTTATCTGTTTTTCATATTTGTCCCGTATGATGCGCCGCGCCGGCATTTTGCCGGCCAATAAAACAAAAGCAATCAACCGGGAGAGAACATGAAGAAGGCACTCGCATTGCTGTTGTCCGCCGCTTTCGCCGCCAGCAGCGGCCAGGCGCTGGCCTGGGGCCAGGAAGGCCACCGCATCACCGGCTACATCGCCCAGCAGTTGCTGAGCAGCAAGGCCAAGGCCGAGGTGAAGAAGCTGATCCCCAACGCCGATTTCGCCCAGCTGGCGCTGTACATGGACCAGCACAAGCAGGAACTGAAGCAGACGCTGCCGGGCTCCGACCAGTGGCACTACAACGACGAGCCGGTCTGTTCCGGCGTGACGGAGGACGAGTGCCCGGACGGCAATTGCGCGGCCAACCAGATCGATCGCTACCGCAAGGTGCTGGCCGACCGCGGCGCCGCCAAGGCCGATCGCGCCCAGGCGCTAACCTTCTTGATCCACATGGTGGGCGACATCCACCAGCCGCTGCACGCGGCCGACAACCTGGATCGCGGCGGCAACGACTTCAAGGTGCAGCTGCCGGGCAGCAGCAAGATCAGCAACCTGCATTCGGTGTGGGATACCGCGCTGGTGCAGCAGGAGCTGAACGGCGCCGACGAAAAGAGCTGGGCCGCCGCCGATCTGCAGCGCTACCAGCGCAACGTCTCCGGCTGGCAGGGCGGCGGCGTGATGGACTGGGTGCATGAGTCCAACCAGTACGCGCGCGCCGACGTCTACGGCCCGCTGGCCGGCTTCAGCTGCGGCGCGTCGCCGTCCACGCCGGTTTACCTGGACAACACCTATCTGCGCGCAGGCGGCCTGCTGGTCGACCAGCAGCTGGCCAAGGCCGGCGCCCGCATCGCCGCCGTGATCAACCAGGCATTGAACTAAGCGCCGTGCGGCTTCGGGTTCCGCCCGCCGCGGCGGAACCTGATCGCGCGCATTTCCGGCTCGGCCGCGTTCGACTAAGATGGACAGCCAAGGAGGAAACATGTCGCTGAACCTTGCCGATATCCGTCTGGAATACTCGAAAAAAGAATTGTCGCCGGAGGATTGCCTGCCTGACGCGGTGGCGCAGTTCGAAATCTGGCTGAACGAGGCGATCGCCGCCCAGGTGCCGGAGCCGACGGCGATGAACCTCGCCGCGATCGGCGCCGATGGCCGGCCCTCGTCGCGCATCGTGCTGCTCAAGGGCGTGGAGGACGGCCAGCTGCTGTTCTACACCAACTATCAGAGCCGCAAGGGCCAGGCGCTGGAGGCCAATCCCTATGTCGCCCTGAATTTCTTCTGGCCCGAGCTGGAGCGGCAGGTGCGAATCGAGGGCAAGGCCGCGCGCGTGGCGCCGGAGGTGTCCGACGCCTACTTCGCCAGCCGGCCGTATACCAGCCGGCTGGGCGCCTGGGCCAGCGAGCAGAGCCGCGAGATCGCTTCCAAGGCGACGCTGGTGACCCGCGCGGCGATGTTCGGCGCCCGCTACCCGATCAACGTGCCGCGTCCGCCGCATTGGGGCGGCTTCGCGGTCGTGCCGGACCGGGTCGAGTTCTGGCAGGGGCGCCCCAGCCGGCTGCACGACCGCGTGCTGTACACCTTGCAGCCGGACGGCGGCTGGAGCCGTTCCCGGCTCGCGCCGTAAATCTCCCAGGGCCGCGACCGCGGCCCTGTTCTTATCCCCCATCTTGCGCCGTTTTCTGCAACTGTCATATTTTTGCAAATAAGGCAGGTGCGAAAAACAAAATGAAGAATATTTGTAATTTTTCAGTTTGATCTCGTACCCAAGCCCATCACGCATCTCCTTGTCTGGCAATTGATCCCGCTCAGTCTTTTCATATAAGCCTCGCAGCAACTGCCAGAAAGTACAGATGAATATCCGCAGGAAAAATCCAATACATAATTTATGCATTTGGGATTATCTGGCCGGGACATTCCGGGCTCAGCCCGGCCGCGTGGCAGACGCGCCGACCCGTTCCCAAAGCTAAGTCGCAGGCCGGTCCGGCAACAACGGGCGGCGCGCGGCGGCGGCAGGCGATGCGCACGGTCCCGAGAGAATGGCGCCGGCGGATTCCATCGTCCGCAGTCTCCTCCGCCCTCCCCGACGGCGATCCGCCGCGGGGCGACAGCCCGGGTCGAACCGGCAGCGGCTTCGGTACCGGCGGCCACCAGCCGACGGTGTTGCGCGGGACACACCCCGTTCCGCCCTGTCTACATTTGGAGTCCGTGATGAGAAAAGAGCAACTGATGCTGCGTGGTCTGGTCCTGTCCGCCCTGGCGGTTTTCAGCTCGGCGACGATGGCTGCCGAGCGCATCGACCTGGAAAAACAAGGCAAGGCTCAGGCCAATAGCGCCTCGGCGTTCACCGGCGTGAGCCAGGGCGACCTGAAGGCGCTGCGCAGCACCCAATTCGCTTCCGGCAAGGTGGTGACCCGCTATCAACAGTATTATCAGGGGGTGCCGGTCTGGGGCGAAGGCGTGGTGGAGGAAAAGCCGGCCGCCGCGCTGAAGTCGGTTCAGGGCAAGCTGTCCGGCCACTACATCGCCGGCATTCAGGCGGATCTGGCATCCGCCAAGCCGACGCTGAGCAGCGCCCAGGTGCTGTCCCAGGCCAAGGCGCTGAAAGCCAACGGCAATCCCACCTACAACGACAAGGCCGAGTTGGTGGTGCGTCTGAACGAGCGCAACGTCGCCCAACTGGTCTACCTGGTGTCCTTCGTGGTGGACGGCAAGGAGCCGAGCCGGCCGCATCTGATCATCGACGCCAACAGCGGCCAGGTGCTGAAACAGTGGGAAGGCCTGAACCATGCGGAAGCCAACGGTCCCGGCGGCAATGCCAAGACGGGCCAGTACTACTATGGCAAGGACTATGGCCCGCTGATCGTGACCAGCGACTGCAAGATGGACAGCGGCAACGTCGCCACCGTCAACCTGAACGGCGGCACCAGCGGCTCCACTCCGTACAAGTTCGCGTGCCCGACCAACACCTACAAGGCCATCAACGGCGCCTACTCGCCGCTGAACGACGCCCACTACTTCGGCAACGTGGTGTTCAACCTGTACAAGGACTGGTTCAACCTGAAGCCGATCACCCAGAAGCTGCTGATGAAGGTGCACTACAGCCGCAACTATGAGAACGCGTTCTGGGACGGCACCGCGATGACCTTCGGCGACGGCTACAACACCTTCTATCCGTTGGTATCGCTGGACGTGTCCGCGCACGAGGTCAGCCACGGCTTCACCGAGCAGAACTCCGGCCTGGTCTACAGCGGCCAATCGGGCGGCATCAACGAGGCGTTCTCCGACATGGCCGGCGAAGCCGCCGAGTACTACATGAAGGGCAAGAACGACTTCCTGGTCGGCGCGGAAATCTTCAAGAAGACCGGCGCGCTGCGTTACTTCGCCGACCCGACCAAGGACGGCCAGTCGATCGGCAACGCCAAGGACTACTACAACGGCCTGGACGTGCACTATTCCAGCGGCGTGTACAACAAGGCGTTCTATCTGATCGCGACCAGCCCGAACTGGAACACCCGCAAGGCCTTCGAGGTGTTCGTCGACGCCAACCGTCTGTACTGGAACGCCAACGCCACCTACAACAGCGCCGCTTGCGGCGTGGTCAAGGCGGCCGACGCCCGCGGCTACAACAGCGCCGACGTGACCAAGGCGTTCGCCGCGGTCGGCGTGACTTGCCAATAAGCTTGCGCCACCGAGAGCGCGGCCCCGTCAGGGGCCGCATCTGACTGCCCGGCCGGCGCCGCGAGGCGCCGGCCTTCGCTCGGGAGTCCCCCACATGTTGAAACTGCGTCAAAGCGCCCTGCTGGTCCTGTTGGGTCTGGCCGGCGCCGCCCAGGCCCAGCCGGTCTGGATTTCGGTAGGCGATCAGGGCTACCAGCTGCTGCGCAAGCTGGATGCCGGCGCCAGGAGCCAGGAAAGCCGCCAGCTGGCCGCGGACGGCCGCCTCGCCAAGGGCGCCGCCGGAGAAACCGTGCACCTGGTCCAGGTGGACGAGGCGCTGCTGCCCGCGCTGTCCGATTCCATCCATGAAAACCTGCGCCATTGCGGCGGCTTCATCGTCCACCGCGATCTGCAGGACGCCCGCGCCGCGTTGAAGGGCGCTGCCGCGCCGCTGGCCGGCCTGGCCGCGCCCAGCTATGCGATAGACAACCAGGCGGTCGTCAACAAGCTGCTGCCCCAGCTGCAGGACAGCAACGTGCTCGGCACCATCCAGTCGCTGTCCAACTACCAGAACCGCTTCTACACCACCAGCCATGGCGTCAACGCGTCCAACTGGATCGCCGCGCAGTGGAAGCAGCTGGCGGGAAGCCGCGCCGACGTCACCGTCGAACAGTTCACCCATGCCAACTGGCCGCAGAAGTCGGTGATCCTGACCATCAAGGGCAGCGACAACGCGGCGGAAACCGTGGTGCTGGGCGGCCATCTGGATTCCACCGTCGGCAGCGGCACCGGCGAGAGCTCCCGCGCGCCGGGCGCCGACGACGACGCTTCCGGGGTGGCCAGCCTGACCGAGGTGATCCGCGTGCTGATGGCCGGCAACTACCAGCCGCGCCGCACCATCAAGTTCATGGCTTACTCTGCGGAAGAGGTGGGCCTGCGCGGTTCGGCCGACATCGCCAAACGCTTCAAACAGCAGCAGGCCAAGGTGGTGGGCGCGCTGCAGCTGGACATGACCAACTACCAGGGCGACGCGCAGGACATCTTCCTGTTCACCGACTACACCAACGCCGCGCAGAACACCTTCCTGGCCAATCTGGCCAAGGTCTACCTGCCCAGCCTGAAAGTCGGCTACAGCCAGTGCGGCTACGCCTGCTCGGACCACGCCTCGTGGAACGCGCAGGGCTACGCGGCCTCGTTCCCGTTCGAGTCCAGCTTCAACAATTCCAACCCCTATATCCACAGCCGCAACGACACGCTGGCGAGCTCGGGCAACCAGGCCAAGCACGCGCTGAAGTTCTCGCAGCTGGCGCTCGCCTACGCGGTGGAGCTGGGCAGCGACGGCCCGTCGGCCAAGCTGCGCTGAGCTGGGTTTCCGCCGCGGCGGCGCTCCAGCCGCGGCGGCTGTCGCGACGCGGAGCCGGCTTTGCCGGCCCCGCGTTCTTTTTTCTTCCGATGACAGCCGGGCTGGGCCGGTGCGCGCCGGGCGGAGGACGACCGTTCTCAGCCGGTATTGCGCAGGCCGGCCGAGGTGCCGTTGATGGTCAGGTGGATCGCGTACAGCGTGTCCTCGTCGTCCGGCTCGGCGCGCAGTCTGGCCAGCAGGTCGGCCTGCAGCAGCCCCAGCGCGTCGAGGAAGGGCAGCCGCGTCTCCAGGCTGCGGCGCAGCGTGGGGTTGCCTTCCAGCAGCTCGGCCTGGCCGGTGATCGCGAAGAAGGCGTCGTGGGTCTTGCGCCATTCCGCCTCGATCGCGCCGAACAGCCGCGCCGCCAGCTCGCGGTCGGCCACCAGCTCGGAGAAGCGGCGGGCGATGCCCAGGTCGGCCTTGGCCAGCACCTGCTCCATATTGGACAGCATCACCTGGAAGAACGGCGAGTGCCGGTACAGATGCTGCAGCTTGGCCAGGCCGGCGTCGCCGTGCTTCTGCACATAGGCGGCCACCGCCGAGCCGACGCCGAACCAGCCGGGCAGCATCAGCCGCGACTGCGACCACGAGAACACCCACGGGATGGCCCGCAGATCGCCGATGGACGACAGACTCTTGCGCGAGGCCGGTCGGCTGCCGATATTGAGCCGGGCGATCGCCGTCACCGGCGTCGCCTCCAGGAAGTACTGCATGAAGCCCGGCGTCTCCACCAGCGCCCGATAGGCGGCGAAGGCGCTGGCCGACAGCTCGTCGAACAGCGCGGTGTCCACCTCGCCGCCCGGGATGTTGCCCAGGCTGGCCTCCAGCGTCGCCGCCACCAGCGCCTCCAGGTTGCGGCCGGCGATGGCGGGGTCGGAATACTTGGCGGTGATCACCTCGCCCTGCTCGGTGATGCGGATGCGGCCGGCGACGCTGCCGGCCGGCTGGGCGACGATGGCCTCGTAGGACGGGCCGCCGCCGCGGCCGACCGAGCCGCCGCGGCCGTGGAACAGCTGCAGCCGCGCGCCGGCGTCGGCGAACACCTTCACCAGCCGCGTCTCCGCCTGCCACAGCTGCCACTGGCTGGTCAGGTAGCCGCCGTCCTTGTTGCTGTCGGAATAGCCCAGCATCACCTCCTGCACCCGCTCGCGGCTGTCCAGGAGCTGCTTGTACCAGGGCAGCGCGAACAGCGCGCGCATCACCGCCTCGCTGTTTTCCAGATCGGCGATGGTTTCGAACAGCGGCACCAGGTTGACGCTGGCGCGCGGCTGGCCGTCCTCCAGCCGGATCAGGCCGGCTTCCTTGCACAGCAGCGCCAGGGCCAGGATGTCGCTGACGCTGGCGCAGTTGGAGATGATGCACTGGCCGATGGCCTCGACGCCGAAATCGCGCTGGATCGCCGCCGCCTCGCGGAAAATCGCCAGTTCTTTTTCGGCCTGCTCGCCGTAGCGCAGGTAGGGCGAGAACAGCAGCCGCGGCGTCGCCAGCTCGCGGATCAGCACCCGCACCCGCGCCGCTTCGTCCAGCGCGCGGTATTCCTCCAGGCCGGCGGCGCTGAACAGCTCGGCCACCACGCCCTCGTGCACCGCCGCGTGCTGGCGCAGGTCCAGCGGCATCAGGAAGAAGCCGAACACGTCCACGCTGCGGATCAGCCGAGACAGCCGGCCGTCGGCCAGCAGCGCGCTGCCGTGCGCGCGCAGCGAGGCGGACAGGCTGGCCAGGTCCTGGATCAGCTCGCGGTGGTCGCGGTAGGGCGCGCGCTCGTCCCAGCGGCAGGCCAGCTCGACGCCGCGCAGCCGGGCCGTGGCGCGCAGCTTGCCCTGCATCGTCGCCAGCGCGCGGCGGTACGGTTCTTCGCCGCGGCTGACCGCTTGGTCCGGCGACTGCTCGGCCAGCGCCAGCACCTCGGCGCCGGCCTCCACCAGCCGCGACGACAGCGACAGCTCGCGGTACAGGCTTTTCAGTTCCTGCAGATAGTATTCGAACGCCTGCTGCGACTGGCGCGTCACCGCGTGGCGCAGCAGGCCGGCGTCGACATTGGGGTTGCCGTCGCGGTCGCCGCCTATCCAGCTGCCGACGCGGATGAAGGACGGCAGCCGCGCCTCCTCGCCCCATAGCTGGCCGATCTCGCGCTCCAGCCGGCGGTACAGCGCCGGCAGCGCCTCGAAGAAGGCCAGCGGGTGGTAGGCGACGCCGTTGGTGATCTCGTCGCGCACCGTCATCTTGAAGTGGCGGATCTCGGAAGTCTGCCACAGGGCCAGAATGGCCCGTTTCAGCTTGGCCTCCAGCGCCTCGCGCTCTTCGGGCGTCAGGTCCGCCGCGTTCAGCTGCGACAGGAAGCGGCGCACCGCGCGGTGGCCGTCCAGCACGCTCTGGCGCTGCACCTCGGTGGGGTGGGCGGTGAGGATGGCGCCCACCTTGGCGTGGCTGAGCAGCTGGTGCAGCGCGTGGAAGCTGACGCCGTCCTGGCGCAGCCGCTGCAGCGCGCGCGGCAGGCTGCCCTGCTGCGGCGCGGAGCCGGCCAGCTGGTGGGCTCGGCGGCGGCGGTTGTGGTGCAGGTCCTCGGCGATGTTGAACAGCTGCGCGTACAGGCCGCAGGCGCGCAACAGCGAGGCGGCCGCCTCCGGCGCCAGCTGCGGCAGCGGGTGGCTGCGCTCGTCGCCGCGCCGCAGCGCGATCGCCTGCACCGCGCCGGACACCACCGCGCCTTCCTGTTCTCCCACCACTTCCGACAGCAGCCGGTCCAGACAGGCCAGGTCGGCCCGCAGCGGCAGATCCTTGTCGTGCTCGCTCATATTCATTGTCCCTGTGTTTGACTCGTCAGGCATGGCCACGGGGGGCCATGGCCATGCCTCACCGGTCGGGGGCAAACATTCATCATAAGCAGCTTGCGCGCCGTAGTGGACACGCTACGGCATTTTTCCGCATCCCGCCTTGATCTTGCTGCGTCGCAGCAACAGCCGGGCCAAGCCCATGACGGCAGCGTGGTAGAATCCACGGCTGATTACACCCTCTCTCATTGGGATCCGGTTTCATGGACAAGATCGTCATCGCCAGCCGCGAAAGCCGGCTGGCCATGTGGCAGGCCGAGCACATCCAGGCCCGGCTGCAAGCGTTGTACCCGCACCTGACTGTGGAAATCCTGGGCATGACCACCCAGGGCGACCAGATCCTGGACAAGACGCTGTCCAAGATCGGCGGCAAGGGCCTGTTCGTCAAGGAGCTGGAACAGGCGCTGATGGACGGCCGAGCCGACTTGGCCGTGCATTCGCTGAAGGACGTGCCGATGACGCTGCCGGACGGCTTCGCGCTGGCCGCGGTGTGCGAGCGCGAGGACCCGCGCGACGCCTTCGTCTCCAACCGCTACCAGCATCTTTCCGAGCTGCCGGCAGGCAGCGTGGTGGGCACCTCCAGCCTGCGGCGCGAGGCCCAGCTGCGCGCCCGTTTCCCGCAGCTGGCGGTGAAACCCCTGCGCGGCAATGTGCAGACCCGGCTGAAGAAGCTGGACGACGGCGAATTCGACGCCATCATCCTGGCCGCCGCCGGCCTGAAGCGTCTGGGCCTGGCCGAGCGCATCCAGGGCGAGCTTGCGCCGTCGGAAAGCCTGCCGGCCGCCGGACAGGGCGCGCTGGGCATCGAGATCCGCGCCGATCGCGCCGACCTGTCGGCGCTGCTGGCGCCGCTGAACCATCCGGACACCCGCGCCTGTACCGCCGCCGAGCGCGCGCTGGCCAAGGAGCTGGGCGGCAGCTGCCAGGTGCCGCTGGGCGCCTTCGCCACGCTGGCCGACGGCACGTTGACGTTGGGCGGCCTGGTCGCCCATCCGGACGGCTCGGTGGTGCTGACCGCCAGCGCCAGCGGCCCGGCCGATTACGCCGACGCGCTCGGACGCGCGGTGGCGAAAAAGCTGATCGACGCCGGCGCGCGGCCGCTGATCGCCGCGGTGCTGGCCGAACCGCGCTGATCGCGGGCGCTTCTATATAGAGGGAGGCGGAAATGGAATCCTGCGTCGCGCTGATCCGCGGCATCAATGTCGGCAAGGCCAAGCGCATCGCGATGGCGGATCTGCGGCGGATGGCGGCGCAGCTGGGCGCGGAGGACGTGTCCACCTTGCTCAATAGCGGCAACCTGGTCTGCCGCCACCGGTCCGCGCCCCTGCTGGCCGCCGGACTGGAGGCCGCCATCGTCCGCGACTGCGGCTTTTCCGCCCGCGCGCTGGCGCTGAGCGGCAGGGAGCTGGACGCCATCGCCGCCGCCAATCCCTACGCCGAGCTGGCCGATGATCCCGCCCGCTTGCTGGTGGCGTTTCCGCTGGAGCCGGCCGCGCTGGCCGACTGCGAGCGGGTCGAATACGAGCGCGGCGGCGCGGAGCGGCTGCACGTCGGCGCCGGCGCCGCCTATCTGTGGTGCGCGGAAGGGCTGATGGACAGCCCCCTGGCCGCCGATTTCACGCGGCGGCTGGGCGAGCGCTTCACGGTCCGCAACTGGGCCACCACGCTCAAGTTGCTGCGGGCGCTGCCGCGATGAGGCGCGTCCTCGCCGCCCGTCCGCTGGCGCAGTGCGCCGGCCTGCTTGAGAAGCTGCGGGCCGAGGGCTGGCAGGCCGGACATCTGCCCTTGATGGAAATCGAGCCCTTGCCGGAGGCGCTGGCCGCGCTGCCGGCGCAGGCGGCGCGGGCCGACGCGCTGTTCTGGGTCAGCCCCAGCGCCATCGACGTCGGCTGGCCGGCGCTGGCGGGCATGGATTTCAGCGGCAAGCGGCTGGCCTGCGTCGGCGCCGCCAGCGCCAGACGGCTGGCCGATCTGTCCGGCAGACCGGTGCTGCATCCCACCGCCGGCAGCGACAGCGAGGCGCTGTTGGCGCTGCCGGAACTGGCCGACGCGTCCGGCCAGCGCTGGTTGATCGTCCGCGGCCAGGGCGGCCGCCCGCTGCTGGCGGACACGCTGGCCGCGCGCGGCGCGGAAGTGGGCGTCGCCGAGGTCTACCGCCGCGTCGACGGCGCGCCGGACTGGGCCGCCTTCGACGCCGCTCCGCCCGATGCCGTCATCATCACTTCGGGCGAAATGGTAGAGCAATTGTTCCGACTGGCTGGTCCGCGCCGGACGGGGGCGCTACAATGCCTGCTATATTGCGTGCCGCATCCGCGTATCGCCGAGCGCCTGGCCGCCTTCGGCGCGGCACGCATCGTGACAACCCGGGCCGACGATGCCGCACTGGTCGCCGGCCTCAAAGAATGGTTCCGTCGTCACCCATGAGCGAATCCCAGATCAACGAAGCCATCCCGGCCCAAACCGTCCGATCCCGCAAACGCCCCGGCTTCGCCGTGTGGCTGGCCGTCGCCGCTTTGGGCGTGGCGGGCTGGCAGTTCTACACCACTCAGCAGCAGCTCGATTCGATGCGCCAGGAGCTGGCGCGCCGGCTGGCCGAAGGCAGCGGCGCCGGCAAGGAGCAGCGCGCGATCGCCGAGCAGGCGATACTGGCCGCCCGCGCCACCGACGGCAAGCTGGCGCTGGTGGAAGCGCGCGTCAACGAGTCGGCCGGCCAGTACGCGACGCTGAACGGCATGTACCAGGAGCTGACCAAGAACCGCACCGACTGGCTGCTGTCCGAGATCGAACACACGCTGGCCATCGCCAGCCAGCAATTGCAGCTGGCCGGCAACGTCAGCGCCGCCGTCTCCGCGCTGGAGATGGTGGACGCGCGGCTGTCCAAGTTCGACCGCCCGCAGCTGATCGCGGTGAAGAAGGCGGTGGCCACCGACCTGGAAAAGCTGAAGGCGCTGCCCTATCTGGACACCGTCGGCCTGACCGTCAAGATCGACCGGCTGATGCTGAGCGTGGACGCGATGCCGCTGGTGGTGGATGCGCACCGCCTGGGCGGCGCGCAGCCCGGCAAGCCGGCGCAGCCGCCGGCCAACGCGCCGTGGTGGGAGCGGCTGTCCGCCGAGATCAGCGGCAGCCTGGGCGAGCTGATCCATATCCGCCGCATGGACAAGCCGGAGGCGTTGCTGCTGTCGCCCGAGCAGGCCTTCTTCCTGCGCGAGAACCTGAAGATGCGCCTGCTGGACGCGCGCCTGGCGCTGATGCAGCGCGACGGCAAGACCTACGCCGCCGATATCGCCGCCGCGCGAAGCTACGTGCAGCGCTACTTCGACCGCGACGCCGCCGCCACCTCGCAGTGGCTGGCGACGCTGGGGGAACTGGAAGGCGCGCCCCTGGACATCAGCCTGCCGGACATGAGCGCCAGCCTGAAGGCCGTGCGCGACGCCCAAGGCAACAGCGGGGAGTAAACGGTGAGATTCGCATTGTGGATAACCGGCCTGTTCGCCTTGGCCGTGCTGGTGGGGCTGGCCTCCACCCTGAATACCGGCTACGCCATCCTGTTCCTGCCGCCGTACCGGATGGAAGTGTCGTTCAACCTGATGATCGTGCTGGTGGTGGCGCTGATCGTCGTCACCCATATCGTGTTGCGCCTGATCGCGCTGGCCGCCGACCTGCCGCGCCAGGTGCAGCGCTTCCAGCGCCAGAAGAAGCTGAAGGCCGCCCGCCACGCGCTGCGCGAGGCCGGCATCGCCTTTTTCGAGGGGCGCTTCCAGAAGGCCGAGCGCGAGGCCGCCAAATCGCTGGGCGATGAGTACTCGGCCGAGAACCGCGCGCTGGCGCTGCTGATCGCCGCCCGCGCGGCCGGCTCCGCCGGCGACGGCGACAAGCGCGACGAATACCTGAACCAGCTGGATCAGCTGCCGGCGCGGCTGCAGCTGGCGCGCCACATGCTGGACGCGGAGTTGAAGCTGGACGACAAGGACGCGCTCGGCGCCCTGGCCGCGATCGAGCGCGCGCGCGCGCTGTCGCCCAACCTGACCAACGCGTTGCGGCTGGAGCTGAAGGTGCGGCTGCTGCAGAAGCAGCCGGAAGCTATCCTGCTGCTGACCGAGAAGCTGCTGAAGGCCGACGCGCTGGAGCCGGAGCAGGCGCGCCGCTACCGGCTGGCCGCCTACCAGCAGCAGCTGGCCGGCCTGCTGTCCGAGCGCGAAGTGAAGGAATGGCTGCGCCGCATCCCTGACGCCGAGCGCGGTAATCCGCAGCTGCTGCAGCAGGTGGTCGCCCATCTGATCAAGCTGCAGGAGTACGACTACGCCGCGACGCTGCTGGCCGGCGCCCTGGCCGGCGACGAGATGGAGCTGCCGGAGCTGGCGCGCGAGCTGGGCCAGCTGGCCGCCCATCTCAGCGTGGAAAAGCGCCTGGAGCTGCTGAAGGACGCGGAGAATTGGCTGAAGCTGCGTCCGCGCGACCACTGGCTGCTGCTGGCGCTGGGCCGCCTGGCGCAGGCGCAGCAGCTGTGGGGCAAGGCGCAGAGCTACCTGGAGGCCAGCGTGTCGATCCAGCCGACGCTGTGCGCGCACGCCGAGCTGGCGCGGCTGTTCGAGGCCACCGGCAAGGAAGACGCCTCGCAGCTGCATTACCAGAAGAGCCTGGAGCTGGCGCTGAGCCAGGGCTGCTGAGCGCCGCCTGTTCCCGTTCGAAATGCCGCCCGCCGTTTTGGCCGGCGGCATTTTGCTTGCCCGCGCGCCGGGGGCGGGCAAAAAAATCGGACCCCGAGGGGCCCGTGCATGCCAACGTGGACTGGCAGACAATCAATCGATACGAGAGCGCGGCTGGTATCCTGTCTGACAATAAGGATGCCGAACGACGAAAGCTGTGCCAGAATCAACCATTATGCATGGCTGACCTCAGACCTATGCATGGCGCCTGCTCCCGCCGCGACGGTTCCGGCCGCGACAATGTCTACCAGCATACGTGGAGGCGCCGGTTTGCACAAAGCAGTTAATCTCATGAAAACTATGAAGAAAAGGCATGTAACAGCATGAAGCTGCCTCCGCTGAATGCCCTGCGCGTGTTCGTCGTCGCCGCCGAACACCTGTCGTTCACCCGCGCCGCCGCGGCGCTCAGCCTCACCCAGGGCGCGATCAGCCGCCACGTCCAGACGCTGGAAGAGTACTACGGCGCCACACTGTTCACCCGCCAGGCGCGAGGGCTGGCGCTGACCGCCGAGGGCGAGGCGCTGGTGAAGCCGGCGCGCGAGGCATTCCAGCTGCTGAACGAGGCCAGCGAGGCGCTGCGCCTGCGCCAGAGCGATCTGAGGGTGAGGATGCCGCCGACGCCGGCGATGCGCTGGGTGCTGCCCAACCTGGCCGACTTCCAGGCGAGGCATCCGGAATACACGCTGCATCTGCTGACCCAGCTGATACACAACAAGCCCTTCAACCGCGCCGAATACGACCTGGCCGTGGTTGGCCTGTCCAGCCCGGAGGCGGCGCCCGACCTCAGGCTGGAATGCATCTGCCGCGAGAAGCTGATCCCGGTGTGCTCGCCCAGCCTGCTGGCCGGCAAGCACCCGCTGCACGCGCCGGACGACCTGAAGCACCACACGCTGCTGCACCCCTGGCGCGACCAGAACACTTGGCAGCGCTGGCTGACGCTGGCCGGCGTGTCCGGCGTCAATCCGGAGAGCGGCGTTACCTTCGACGCGCTGGAATACGCGCTGCACGCCGCGGTGGCCGGCATGGGCGTGACGCTGGCCCAGGCGTCCATGGTCACCCAGGACCTGGACAGCGGCCGGCTGGTGATCCCGTTCGACACCGTGCTGGAGACCGAGTGGGCGTATTACCTGGTCTATCCTCACGAACTGGCCGAACTGCCCAAGGTGCGCGCCTTCCGCGACTGGCTGGTGCACACCGTCGCCAACAGCGAGGAAGCGAGCTGGCTGGCGCGCCAGGGCTACTGAGCGGCGCAGGCGTCCGGGGACGCGCTTTTGCGCGGCCCCGTTCCCTTTTTCCCGACAACATTTGTTAACCGCGGGCGCGTGGCGCGGCGGTTTCTTCCGCCGCATAATGATTGATATAGCAACTATTGACTGATCAATCATGAATGCTCCCGATGCTTCCCGGTTCCGGCCCGACGCGCTGGATTTCCGCCAGCGGCTGATGGCGATGCTGGGCTTGTGCTGCGTGCTGATCATGGTGGCGCTGGACCAGACCGTGGTCGGCACCGCGATGCCCACCGTGGTGGCCGACCTGCATGGTTTCGCGCTGTACGCCTGGGTGGGGACCGCCTACCTGCTGACTTCGGTGATCACCGTCCCGGTGTTCGGCAAGCTGGGCGACGATCATGGCCGCAAGCCCTTCGTGCTGACCGCCATCGCGCTGTTCACCGGCGCGTCCATCCTGTGCGGCCTGGCCCAGGACATGCTGCAACTGGTGCTGGCGCGCGCCTTGCAGGGCGTCGGCGGCGGCATGCTGGTGGCCACGACGTTCGCCTGCGTGCCCGACCTGTTTCCCCACACCCGAGAACGGCTGCGCTGGCAGGTGATGCTGTCGGCGTCTTTCGGCCTGGCCAACGCCATTGGACCGTCGCTGGGCGGCTTCCTCACCGAGTACCTGGGCTGGCGCTGGGTGTTCTTCGTCAACTTGCCGGTCGGCGTGGCCAGCCTGTGGTTCGTCTGGCGCTTCCTGCCGGTGATCGGCCACGACGAGCGGCCGCCGTCGCGGCTGGACTGGCAAGGGGCGGCGCTGATCGCGCTGTTCCTCGGCTCGCTGCAGCTGGCGGTGGAATGGCTGCCGCAGCACAAGCCGCCGCTGCTGCTTGGCCTGCTCGCCGGACTGGGCCTGGCCGCGCTGGCGGCGCTGATCTGGTGGGAGAGGCGCAGCCCCAACCCGTTGCTGCCGCCCAGCATGCTGTCGCACCGCGGCCTGGCGCCGCTGTTCGGCCTGTCGCTGCTGATGGGTTTCGGCATGTTCGCGGTGATGTACTACGCGCCCTTGATGTTCCAGGCCGGCTTCGGCCTGTCGCCTAACCAGGCCGGCCTGCTGGTGACGCCGCTGGTGGTGTTCATCACCATAGGCAGCATGTTGAACGGGCGCATCGTGCAGCGGCTGAGGCGCCCGACACGGCTGCTGGGCCTGGGCCTCGCGATGTTCGCGCTGACCGCCGCGCTGCTGGCGCGCGCGACGCCGGCCACCGCGCACGGGCTGATCATCGCCAACATGATGCTGGGCGGCCTGGGCCTGGGCCTGTTGATGCCCAATCTGACCATCTTCGTCCAGCAACTGGCGCCTAGACAGCAGCTGGGGGTGTCCACCGCCATGCTGCAGTCGACGCGGATGGTGGGCGGCATGCTGGGCACCGCGGTGATGGGTGCGGTGGTCAGCCACCATTTCCAGCAGGGCGTGGCGGCGATGTTGGCATCCCGGCACGGCGAGGCCTGGCTGTCCCGGCTGGCCGATCCGCAGACGTTGCTGAACGCGGACAGCCTGGCGCAGTTCCGCCGCATGGCGGCCTCGGCCGGCGCCGACGGACTGCTGGCCGCCAGCCGCGAGGCGCTGGTGGCTTCCATCCATTACAGCCAGTGGCTGGTGGCGGCGGCGCTGCTGCTGGGCCTATGGCTGGTGCGCAAGGTGCCGGCGGTGAGGCTGGACAGCGTGGTTCCGGAACAGGAGCTGAGACATGAGTGAGCAACCACCCAATCTGCTGCAGCAGCTGGGGCGTAGCAGCCGCGCGATGTACAGCGCCTTCGAGGGCCGCGTCGGGCAGGCCTTGCCGCGCTGGCGCATCCTGAAGGCGCTGGACGATCTGGGCACGGTCAGCCAGAAGCGGCTGGCCTGCCATCTGCAGATGGACCCGGGCGCGCTGACGCGCCAGTTGAAGCCGCTGGAGGCGGAGCGGCTGGTGCGGCGCGGCACGGATCCCGCGGACAACCGCCAGACGCTGGTGACGCTGGACGCGGCCGGCTCGGCGCTGTTGCTCGCGGCGGCGCCGCAGCGGCAGGCGTTTTTCGACCTGGCCTTGAGCGGGATAGACGCGGCGGAGCTGGAGGCGACGCTGCGGGTGCTGCGCGTGCTGGAGCAGCGCTTCCGCGGCATGGCCGCCGGCGAGCGCTAGCCGCCGTCCGCCGTCGCGGCGTCGCGGCCGGCGATCACCAGCCGGTTGCGGCCCTGCTGCTTGGCGCGGTACAGCTCGCGGTCGGCGGCTTCGATCAACTGGCGGCTGTCCACC
This sequence comes from Chromobacterium violaceum ATCC 12472, assembly GCF_000007705.1. NCBI lineage: Bacteria > Pseudomonadati > Pseudomonadota > Betaproteobacteria > Neisseriales > Chromobacteriaceae > Chromobacterium > Chromobacterium violaceum. The sequence goes on along the minus strand of NC_005085.1, from coordinate 52,721 downwards.
ACCTCGCGCGGATGCACGGTGGCGCCGCCTATGCTGATGGTGACGATGTCGGCCACCGACGAGCCGGCGTGCGGCAATTGCAGCTCGCGCACAGCCTCCAGCACCGCCTCGCCGACGAAGGCGACGCCCTCGGCGCCGGTGTCGGGCAGCAGGCAGACGATCTCCTCGCCGCCGTAGCGCGCCACCAGGTCCTGCGGCCGCCGCACGCTGCTGCGTATCGCCTGCGCCACCTCGCGCAGGCAGTAGTCGCCGCTGACGTGGCCGTAGTGGTCGTTGTAGAGCTTGAAGTAATCGATATCTATCATCAGCATGCCAAGCGGGGCGCCCAGCCGTCGCGCGCGCCGCCACTCGCCGTCCAGGCTTTCCTCGAAGCAGCGGCGGTTGGCGATGCCGGTCACCGAGTCCACCCGGGACAGCGCCACCACTTCGGCGTGCGACTGCTCCAGCGCCAGCGTGCGGATGCGCACCTGCTGCTCCAGCTGCTCCTGCTGCCTGCCCAACTCCTGCTTGATGCGGCGCTGCTCGCTCATCAGCGCGGCGACGCACAACGCCACCACGGTCAGGATGCCGATGTAGGTCTGCAGGATGATCAGCGTGCTGTAGGCGGAGAAGCCCAGGTAGGGGCCGCCGCCGTGGCGGGTGCCCCACAGCGCCAGCGCCGTGATCAGCAGCAGCGCCAGCGTCACGTCCCGCGGGGTGAAGCGGAACGCCGCCCAGGCCACCAGCGGCAGCACCAGCATGTCCAGCGGGTAGGTGGTGTCCACCGTCGGGTGCCACCAGACGAAGATGCTGGCGGTCAAGAGCGCCACGGTGGCGAAATAGGCCAGCATCTCGTACCAGGCTTCCCGGCTCTGCCTGGGCCAGCCGTGGTGGCGGAGGTTGAGCAGCAGGCTGCCGAACAGCAGGGTGCCGGTGGCGTTGCACAGCCACCATAGGCAGCCGCGGGCCAGCAGCATGCGTTGCGGCACCAACTGGGCCAAGTGAAGGGTGGCGATGGCGATCAGCGTGCCCAGCAGCGCCGAAGCCGCCACGACCAGGCAGAACAGCAAGCAGTGGCTGAAGCTGTCGAGCGGATTGCCCGTGCCGATGTGGCGGCGCACCAGCCAGGCTCCGACCAGCGCCTGCGCCAGCACGCCGGCGGCAACGCCCAGCGTCGGGACTAGCCAGTCAGCGCCCGCGAGCTGGCCGGACCAGCGCCAGCCTTCGGAGAGCAGCGCGCCCAGCAGCACGCCGGGCCAGGCCCGCCGTCCGGCAAGCAGCAGGGCGGCCAGCGCCAGCGCGGGCTGCGGCCACAGCACGCTGTCCATTCCGAGTTCTAGCATCAATAAACGGTCGCCCAGCCAGGTTGCCGCGCAATACAACAGCGCAACCAAGGCATTGAGCAGCCAGTCCGGGACAGCCGGAGGGCGCGATAGCATGCCGCGCATAGGTTTCCTTCTGCGATGATGGCGGGGCGGCGCTGCCGCTCCGTCCTGTTCTTCTTAGTTACATCGTAGTTGGCGAATGGCGGCGGCGCAGCCCGAGGCGCGGGGAGAGAATGAAAAAACGGCCGAAGCGGGAGGCTTCGGCCGTATGGAGCGGGCATCAGGCGGATTACATCTTCACGCCCAGCTCGCGCAGGCGCTCGTCCAGATAGCTGCCGGCGGTGTGACGGTCCGACAGCACCACGTCCGGGCGCGGATGCAGGAACAGCGGCAGCGACACGCGGCTCTTCTTCGCGCCCTCGCCGGTGGGATTGACCACGCGGTGCTGGGTGGACGGGTAGTAGCCGGCGGATGCCTCCTGCAGCATGTCGCCGATGTTCACCACCAGGGTGCCGAAGTCGCAGGGCACGTCGATCCAGTCGCCGTTCTTGTCCTGCACCTGCAGTCCCGGCTCGTTGGCGGCCGGCAGGATGGTCAGCAGGTTGATGTCGCCGTGGGCGGCGGCGCGCAGCGAGCCGGCAGGCTCCTCGCCGGTCAGCGGCGGGTAGCGCAGCACGCGCAGCAGCGTCTGCTGGCTGCCTTCTATCATGTGGGACAGCGGCTCGCGGTAGTTGGCGGCGATGTCGGCCGGAGTGTATTGCTGCACCCAGGACAGCAGCTCCTGCGCCAGCTGGTTGGCGACGCCGTAGTAGCGGTCGGCGTCGGCCTTGAGCCGGGGCGGCACGCGGCCCCAGGGGTAGATGTGGAAGTATTCCTTGATGTCCTTGAGCGTGGCGCCCTTGGCGGTTTCCGACACTTCCGGCGAGAACCAGCCGTCCTGCTTTTCCACTGAGAAGGCGTAATCGAACTTCTGTTCGCTGTTGAAGAAGTCCAGCCATTCGGCGTAGATCTTTTCAACCAGGTCTTGCGGGATGGGATGGTTGGTCAGCACGCCGAAGCCGGTTTCGTGCAGGGAACGGGTGAACTGTTCCGCGGCGTCCGGGGCGCGGTAGTCGACAACTCTGACGTTCATGGGGCGGTTTTCCTGATGAACCCGGCGCCGCCATGCAATATCGGGGCGGTCGCCGGCCGCGCGCATTGTAGCGGCTAAGCTACAGGCCGCCAAGCCGTTGGCATCTGTACTGTTGGCAAACCAGCAAAAGAGAAGCAGCCTTGCGGCGCAAGGACATCGGGCGGATTTTCCCGCCGGCTTCGACGCGGAGCCTGCCGGACGGGGCCGCCGTTCGGGCGCCCCCGCAACAGGCCTGGATGTACTTTAATTACAAGATGCCCGCGCGCTCACACTCGCTGGTCCATGTCCAGCGCCGGGGTGCCCGGACAGGCCTGGGCCACCACCCGCGCCGGCACGCCGGCCACGGTCGCGTGCGGCGGCACGTCTTCCAGCACCACGCTGCCGGCGCCCACTTTCGCGCATTCGCCGACGCGGATGTTGCCCAGCACCGCGGCGCCCGCGCCCAGCATCACGCCGTCGCCTATCTTGGGATGGCGGTCGCCGCGATCCTTGCCGGAGCCGCCCAGGGTGACGCCGTGCAGGATGGAGACGTTATTGCCGATGACGGCGGTTTCGCCGACCACCAGGCCGGTGCCGTGGTCCAGCATCACGCCCTGGCCGACGCGCGCGGCGGGGTGGATGTCGGCGCCGGTCACCTCGGAAATGCGGTTCTGCAGGAACAGCGCCAGCGTGGTCCGCCCCTGCTGCCACAGCCAGTGGGTGACGCGCTGACTCTGGATCGCGTGGAAGCCCTTGAAGTACAGCAGCGGCGTGGAGTAGCGGTCGCAGGCGGGATCGCGCTCGAAACAGGCGCGGATGTCGGCGCGCAGCGCGGCGCTGATCGCCGGATCGGCCTGGAAGGCCTCGCGGAACAGCTCCTGCAGCGCGCGGGGATCCATCACCGGACTGGCGAGCTTGGTGGACAGGTGGAAGGCCAGCACGTCTTCCAGCGTGGCGTGGCGCAATACGGTCATGTGCAGGAAACTGGCCAGCAGCGGCTCGTCGTTGACCGCCGCCAGCGTTTCGTCGCGGATGGCCGACCACAGCGGATCAACCAGGGTGGAACTCATCGGGGACTCCGGTAATGACATCTAGTCGAAACATTGTAGCCTGCCACAGTCCGCGCCGTCAGGTTTCGCGCCGCGCGCCGACCAACCGGCATCAACGGGGAGGATGGCCATGAGATGGGGAATCTTGCTGGCGTTGCTGCTGGCGGCATCGGGCGCGCAGGCGGCCGAAGCCGAGGTGCCGGGCTGGAAGGACTACCAGGCCGGCCGACTGGCGGCCGCCCGCATCGCCTTCTGGCAGGCGGCGCAGAATGGCGACCGGGTGGCGGCCTTCGACCTGGCGATGATGGACTGGAAGGGCGAGGCCGGCGCGGCGGACAAGGCGCGGGCGGTGTACTGGCTGCAGCGTTCGGCGCAGCTGGGGCTGGACCGGGCGCAGCACGCGCTGGGCCTGCTGGCCGAGCGCGGCGATGGCCTGCCCAAATCGCTGACCGAGGCCACGCGCTGGTTCGCGCTGGCCGCGCGCCAGGGTTATCTGCCGGCGCAGATCGACCTGGGGACCCAGTATTTCCTCGGCCGCGGCGCGCCGCAGGACGACCGCCTGGCCGCCTACTGGTACGAGGAGGCGGCCAAGCAGGGCGACGTCGGCGCGCAGTATCTGATCGCCAGCATGTACGAGCATGGCCAGGGGGTGAAGCGGGACATCCCGGCGGCGATACGCTGGTACGCGCGCGCCGGCGCGCAGGGCGACGCCGGCGCGCGGGCCAAGGCGCTGGACCTGGCCAGGCGCGAAACGGCGCGCCGCGCTCAGAGCGCGTCCAGCGGCAGCTTCAGGTAGCGGACGCCGTTGTCCTCGGCCGGCGGCAGGCGGCCCGCGCGGATATTGACCTGCACCGCGGGCAGCAGCAGCTGCGGCATGGCCAGGGTGGCGTCGCGCGCCCGGCGCAGCGCCACGAACTGCGCCTCGTCCACGCCGTCGCGGACGTGCAGGTTGGCGGCGCGCTGCTCGGCCACGGTCGCGCTCCAGGCCGGCTCTCGGCCGGCCGGCGGGTAGTCGTGGCACATCAGCAGCCGGGTGTCGTCCGGCAGCGCCAGCAGCTTGCGGATGGAGCGGTACAGTTCGGCCGGGTCGCCGCCTGGAAAGTCGCAGCGCGCGGTGCCCACGTCCGGCATGAACAGCGTGTCGCCGACGAAGACCGCGTCCCCGACCTGGTAGCCGACGTCGGCCGGCGTATGGCCGGGCAGCGCGATCACCCGCGCCTCCAGCCCGCCGATGCGGAAGGCCTCGCCGTCCTGGAACAGGTGGTCGAACTGCGAGCCGTCGCAGCGGAAGGCCGGCTCCAAGTTGAACACGCGGCGGAAGATGGCCTGGACTTCGGCGATGCGCGCGCCGATGGCGACGCGGCCGCCGGCCTGTTGCTTCAGATAGGCGGCGGCCGACAGGTGGTCGGCGTGGGCGTGGGTTTCCAGTATCCACTGCAGCGTCAGCCGCTGCTCGGCCAGGAAGGCCAGCAGCCGGTCGGCCGCCGCGCGCGAGGTGCGGCCGGAGCGGGCGTCGAAGTCCAGCACCGGGTCGACCGCCGCGGCGCATCCGCCCGGGCGGTCGTAGACGATGTGGCTGACGGTGCCGGTGGCGGGGTCGAAGAAGCTGGCGATCTGAGCGGTCATCTGGTCCTCCGGGTATGGCGCTTGCGCCGGTCTAAATAATATACTGTTATAAGTATATTCCTTTTTGAAATTTCACCATGGCGATATTCCGGCTTGGACGCGCATCGCGCGGATGGGGGCGGCCATGGCGCTGACCCTGTTGCTGGGCGTCCTGGTGGGCGCGGTGCTCGGGTTGACCGGCGCCGGCGGCGGCATCCTGGCGGTGCCGGCGCTGATGGCGTCCCAGGGATGGAGTGTGCCGCAGGCGGCGCCGGTGGCGCTACTGGCCGTGGCGGCCGGCGCCGCTTTGGGCGCTTGGGAGGGCTGGCGGCGGGGCGAGGTGCGCTATCGCGCCGCCGCGTGGATGGCGCTGTGCGGCCTGCCAGGTTCGGCGCTGGGGGCGCGCGCGGCCCATCTGTTGCCGGCCGCCTGGCTGGCGGCCGGCTTCGCGCTGGTGTTGCTGATTGTCGCCTGGCGGGCGTGGTCCGGCGCGGGGCGGCAGGCGCGCGCCGGGGATGGGGCGCTGTGCCGGGTGCGGCCGGAGACCGGCCGCCTGGCCTGGACGCCGGCCAGCATCGCCGCGCTGGCCGGCGTGGGCGCGCTCACCGGCTTGCTGACCGGCCTTCTGGGCGTGGGCGGCGGCTTCGTCATCGTGCCGGCGCTGCGCCGGCTCAGCAACCTGGGCATGCACGCCATCGTCTCCACCTCGCTGCTGGTGATCGCGCTGGTCGGCGGCGGCAGCGCGCTGGCGGCTTATTGGCATGGCGCGCATCCGCCCGTTCTGCCCGCGTTGGCTTTCGTCGCCGCCGCCCTGGCCGGGATGGCGGCCGGACGCTGGCTGATACGGCGGCTGGCGCAGCGGCAGGTGGCGCGGGGCTTCGCGCTGCTGGCGGCCGGGGTGGCCGCGGCGATGCTGTACCACGCCGTCGTTGGCTGAGGCTCAGCCGGCGAAGTCGAAGGCCTCGCCGCTGCCGGCGCGGATGGCCTCGGCCAGCGTCGCGTAGAATTCCGCGCCGTCGCGGCTGGCGATCCAGGCCTCGCCGCGGCGCGAGAAGTGATAGCCGCCGCTCTTGGCCGCGATCCACATTTCCTGATTGACGGCGTGGCGGTTGACGATCACCTTGTCGCCGCTGTCGAACTCGATCTCCAGCACATTGCCCTGGCGCAGCGTGTCGGCGTCCAGCCCGTGTTCGTCTATCGCCTGTTCGATGCGGTCGAAGATGTCGTCGCTCAGTTGCAGGAATTCGCTTTCGGTCATGGTGTTTCCCTGGTGGCGCCGGCGGCGGCAACACCGCCCGGCAAGGTTTTGCTAGTATGTTGATTTTGCCACATCGGATTGCCCTCAGTATGCGTACCCTGCTCGCCTGCGCAAGTTTGACCCTGTTCCTGGCCGCCTGCGGCTACAAAGGCCCGCTGGTGCTGCCGCAGCAGCCCAAAAAGGCGGCGCCGCCGGCCGCCCATGCGGCCAAGCCGGATGCCTCCGCTCCCAAGCGGGAAGCTTCCGCGCCCGGGATCGACGCTTCCGCCGCCCGCTGATCGCGCCGGCATCAGGATATTTCCAAGCAATCGCTTGTCTGACCGGGCCTTGGCCTAGAATGGGCCGTTGTCTCTCGGAATAGGAGCCGCCATGCCCCACTACGCGCGTCATCTGGAACACCATACCATCGTCAACCCGTTTCCCGGCATCGCCAAGCTGGAGGCGGCGCTCGGCCGCAAGGTGGCCAGCCGGCTGGGCGCCAACGAGAGCATGGTGAAGCCGGCCTCGCCGTTGCTGGAGCAATGGGGCGAGGCGCTGGCGGAGCTGGCCCGGCTGTACCCTGACCCGTACGCGCTGGCGCTGCGCGAGCGCGTCGCGCAGCGGCTGGGGCTGGAGAGCAGCCAGGTGCTGTTCGATTGCGGCGCCGACAGCCTGATCCTGCTGGCCCTGCGCCTGCGCTGCAATGCCGGCGACGCGGTGGTGTGCAGCGCCGGCACCTATCCGGCCTTCCGCTATTTCGCCGAGGGCGTGGGCGCCCGCATCCTGGAGGTGCCCTACCAGTCGCAGGGCGTGGGCCTGAGGCCCGACCTGGCCCGGCTGTGCGAGGTGGCCCAGGCCGAGCGCGCGGTAGTGGTCTACCTGGCCAATCCCGACAATCCCACCGGCCATTACTGGTCGGCGGCCGATATCCAGGCGCTGCGCCAGCAACTGCCGTCGCAGACGCTGCTGATCCTGGACGAGGCCTATATCGATTTCTGCACCCAGCCGGAGGACGCCCCGCCCGCCGGCGCGCTGCCCAACACGCTGCGGCTGCGCACGCTGTCCAAGGCCTACGCGCTGGCCGGCTTGCGCGTGGGTTTCGCGCTGGCGCCGGCCGAGATCATCGCCAAGGCCGACCAGATCCGGCCGCAGTACGCGTTGTCCGGCATCGCCCAGCACGCGGCGGCGACGGTGCTGGACGCGCCGGACTACGCCAGCCAGCTGGTGCAGGCCACGGTGTTGCTGCGCGACAAGCTGGCCGACGCGCTGCGCGGGCGCGATCTGACCGTGCTGCCCTCGCACACCAATTTCGTCAGCATCGTCTATCCCAATGCCGCCCAGTCCGAAGCCATCCAGCGCGGATTGCTGGGCGAGGGCATCGCCGTGCACCGGCCGCCGCACCCGGCGCTGCGCCACCTGCTGCGCGTCACGGCCCAGCCGCAGGCCTTGTCCAGCAAGGTGCTGGAGGGCCTGGCGGGCCGCTGACGGGCATAGTTACATTGACACGGCTTAACGCCGGTGACATAAGCGGTGGGGTGATAAAAACCTCATCGCTTATTTTTTCGCGGCGTCGCCGGCCGCATGCCTCCGTCGCCGCGAGCGTCCGCCTGATCGCCGGCTTGTGCCTGCTGGCCGGCTGCCATGCCGCCGCCGCGCCGGTGCGCGCCGATGGCGAGACCCGGCTGGCGTTGCGCGGCACCGTGGTCGGTCCGATCGCCAGCGGCAGCAAGGCCGAGGGCACGCTGTTCCGCGCCTATTACCTGCAGTTGCGGCACCCGCTGCGGCTGGACGACGGCGCCGCCTGCGGCGCGCAGACCATGCGCAAGCTGGCGCTGAACCAGGAGGGCATGGAACCTTACAAGGGGCGGGCCGTCGCGCTGGAAGGCAGGGTGTTCTGCCAGGAGAACCGTACCGGCACTTATCACCTGGCCGATATCGTGGTGGACGAGGCAGCCGGGCGCTGAGCCCGCCTAGGATTGGCGCAGCCGCGTGTCCAGCGGCGCGGCGATCGTTTCCAGGATCCGGCAGCGTCCGGCGTCCGGGTGCAGCGGGTTGAGCAACAGATTGCGCCCGTCCACCGCCAGCGCGCTGGGCACCCTGAGCAGCGCGCTGGGCGCCTGCGCCAGCCAGGCGTCGCCCAGCCGCCGGGTATCCTCCTGGCGCGCGCGCCAGTCGGCAGGCAGCGCGGACGGGTCCAGGTCCAGCACGCCGTCGTCCGGCAGCGCCACCTTCAGCAGCTGGAAGCTGGGCGGCAGCCGGCGCAGCTCGCTGTGCACCAGCATTTCCAGCATCGCGCTGGCGGCGTGATCGGCCAGGTAGACGATGGGCCGGCCGGCGTGGTGCCAGCGGCCGTCGGCGCGCAGCCCGCCCAGGCCGTTCAGGTCGGCGTAGTTGCTGATGCGCCAGGCGATCACGCGACGTAGCCTTCGTCTATCTGGATCAGCAGGTTTTCCACCAGGCGCGCGCCCTGCTCGGTCTGTGCCATTGCCAGCGGACTGGCGTCGTCGAAGCGGCGCAGCGGCTGCCGCAGCCAGCCGGTGGCCTCCTCTCCCAGCACCTGCTGGGCCAGCACCAGCAGGCTGGCCACCCGCACGCCGCGCTCGGATTCGTCGCGGCTCAGCTTCTCGTGTTTCTTGATGCGGTGTGACAGCGTGCGCGCCGGGATCACGAACTCCAGCTCCTTGCGCGTCAGGCCCTGATCGGCCAGCTGGTCTATCAGTCCAGTGTCGGCGCCGTCGGCGACATAGCGCGCCACCTCCAGGTCGGAGCGCACTTGCTGGCCGATGATGCGCGACAGCCGGGCAAAGCGCCGTTCCGGCGCGCGCGGTTGCTCCGGCAGCGGCATGGGGGCGGGTTTGTACAGCGCGTTCGGCATGGCGGGCTCCATTGGCATTTGCCTTATTAGTATCGGCATTTTGCCGGGAAGGGGCAAGTTCGCCGGACAACGGGCCGTATTCCTACGCATTCCAGACGATGCTGCCGGCTTCCGGGCAAGTCCACGACGCCTGCAGCCGCTGGCGGATCTCGGCCAGCGTCTGTTTGACCAGCAGTTCGCCGTCGCGGAACACCGGCCGCAGCGCGCCGCCCTCGGCCTCGGCCGGCGTCTGCTGCTGGTACAGCGCGTAGCGGCCGTTTTCCTCCTCCACCCGCAGCAGGCCGCGCGCCGATTTCTTGGTGCCGTCGTCGGTGGCCGGGTCTTTGTAGATGTCCACCGCCTCGCCGGCCACTTCGGCGTAGACCGCCTTCAGCGCGTAGCCGAAGGTGTCGCGCGAGTTCATGCCGTAGACGAAGCTGCCGATGCCGAACACCACATTGCAGGAGGCGTAGCCCTTTTCCGCCAGCCGCAGCAGGATGTCGCGGGCGCGCGGCAGCGTGATGGAGTCGCCGTAGATCAGGCCGACATGGCTGTCCAGCACGCGGTAGCCGCGCTCGGTGACGGTGCCGCCGAAGATGTCCCACAGGCATTCCACCGCGCCTTTGCGCTCGGCTGCGCTGACCGGGCGGCCATCGTCGCGCGCGGTGCAGTTGCCGGCGTCGTCGAACTGCAGCTCGTCGTCGCGGTAGCCGGCGAGTATCCTCACCGGGTCGCCGGAGTCCGGGCGGAACACCACCTTGGCGTTGCCCAGCGCGTCCGGGCGGCGGGCCTGGATGTCGTCCTTCAGCTCGCGGGCGATCACGGTGAGCACGTTCCAGAAATCGAAGGTGTCGGACACGATGGACACCATGCCCGCCGGATAGTCGCGGGTGACGAATTCGCGCACCACCTCGCGCTCGGCCAGCCGGCGCAGCGCCTTGTCGTCCAGGCCCTGGTGCGCCGGCATTCGCGCCAGCCGCTGCTGGGTCAGCAGGATGCGCAGCGCCATCACGCTGTGCTCGGACGCCGGGATGGAGCCGCCCACCAGTTCGCGCTCGGCGTCGGCGCCGTAGTGGTCTTCCAGGTAGTCCAGCGCCGGGATGGTGTCGGTGCCGGTAAAGGACAGCAGGTGGCCGGCGCCGCAGCGCATGGCGTCGTGGACGCCGCTCATGCCGCGCATCGAGAAATCATGGCCCTGCCAGGCGACGAAGTCCTGCGGCGCGCCGGTCAGCGCGGCGAAGTAGCTCAGCAGCTTGCGGAACTCGAAGGCGATGGTGGCCACGGTGGACGGCTTCCAGCTTTCGCAGCTGAACAGCGTTTCGAAGTAGGTGGCCACCCAGGGGAAATCCGGATGGGTGTTGGAGAAGGTGACCGGCGGCACCTTGATGTCCACCCGCGCGCCTTCCGGCAGCGAGCGGATTTCCAGCGGCAGATGGCCCAGATCGTGCAGCGCTTCCAGCCGGCCGCCGTCCACCGCGCCGGCGCCGAGCGCCGTGTCCATCCGGCGCTGGTAGCGGCGCACCGCGTCCGCCTTGGGGCGTTGGAAGAATTCGCGGTTGAACAGATCGATCAGGTATTCCTGGATGAAGCCCTGCAGGCCGAACCACACCACCTTGTCGTCGAACAGCTGCGGCAGCACCTGCGCGTACTTGGCCGAGCGCGGCGTGAAGTTGGCCACCAGCCGGGTGGTTTCGCGCGGATACATCGCCGGGTGGCCGGTCTTGTAGAAGTCGGCCAGGTTGAACGGGACCAGCTGGTTCTTGTCTTGGGCGGCTTTCGGGGCGGTCATCATGATTCTCCTTCGGTCTATCTGTTGGGGCTGGGACGGCTGCGCGGCGCTCAGACGAGGCGGCAACGGGCGTCGCCGCTCCAGTCGTTGCGGGCGAACACGGCGTCGAAATGTTGCAACAGCCGGTCCAGGCCGCGGCTGAAGATGCCGTGAGTCACATACAGGTACAGCGGCGCGGATTGGCCTTCCGCCGCCTGGCGGGCGGCGATGGCCTCGGCCAGGCCGACGAAGGTGCCGCCGCCGTCGCAGATGTCGTCCACCACCAGCAGCGGGCCGGCCGGCAGCGCGCCGTGCACTTCGATGCCGCTGATCTTGCCGGTGACGGTGTCGCGCGCCTTGTCGGCGCAGACGGCGCCGCAGCCCAGCTGCTGGGCCAGCTTCAGCACCCGCTTGCGGGCGCCGGCGTCCGGCGCCACCAGCGTGGCCGGACCGATGGCCTCCAGCGCGCGGCGCAGCGCCGGCAGCGGGTCTTCCACCTCCACCCGGTCCAGCAGCGCGGTCACCACGTCGCTGTGCGGGTCCTGGATCCGCACCCGGCTGTAGCCCTGCTGGTTGATCAGGCCGCAGAACACCTTGGCCGACAGCGCCTCGCCCGGATTGGCCACCCGGTCCTGGCGGGCGTAGGGCACGTAGGGCAGGCAGAGTTCCAGCGGCACGCCGGGATAGGCGCGGCGCAGCGCGTCGGTCGCCATCAGCAGGGAAATGATCGCGCCGGCGTCGCGCAGGTCGGCGCGGATGCAGAGCGCGGCGGCTGGCGCGCCGGTTTCCGCCGTGGCGTGCACTTCGCCGCCGGGAAAGGTGAAGAGGTCCAGCTTCAGCGCCTGCGGCTGGCCATCGCGGGTGAGGTAGCTGACGGTGATCATCGCGGTATCCTTTATGAGTGCCGCTGGCCTTGCTGGCTGGCGGTGCGGTCGGCTCTTAGTTGGTTATTTCGACTAACATGGGCGCAGTATATCCATGCTTAGTTGAATTTTGCAACTAAGAAAGCGAAAATAATATTTGGAAAGAATCGACAAAACGGATATGCCATGCCCCCTAACCGACCCGCCCCCATCGTCAGCGTCGACGTGGTGTTGCTCACCTTGGCCCAGGGCAAGCTGCAGGCGGCGCTGCATCGGCGCGGCCGCCAGCCGTTCCAGGGCTGCCTGGCCTTGCCCGGCGGCTATGTGCATCCCGAGGAAGACGCCACCGCCGAAGATACCGCGCGCCGCGTGCTGCGCGAGAAAACCGGCGTCCAGCCGCGTTATCTGGAGCAGTTGGGCACTTTCGCCGGCGCGGCGCGCGACCCGCGCGGCTGGTCGGCGGCCATCTCCCATGTGGCGCTGATGCCGCACGAGGCGCTGCGCCAGGCCGGCGACGAAGTGTTCCATTTCTACGATGTCGACCAGCTGCCCGAGCTGGCCTTCGACCACGCCGAGCAGATCCGCGCGGCGGTGGAGCGGGTGCGCAACAAGGCCAGCTACTCCACGCTGCCATGCTGGCTGCTGCCGGAACGGTTCACGCTGACTCAGCTGCAGCGCACTTACGAGCAGATCTTCGGCGAGACGGTGTCGCGCGGCACCTTCCGCTCCCGGCTGGGCATCAAGGTGGGCGATATGAATCCGGGCGAGGCGGCCGACCAGGCCGACATCCTGATCGCCACCGACCAGTTCCAGGGCGGCAGCCAGCGGCCGGCGCGGCTGTTCCGCGTCAACCGGCTCAGCCTGTTCAAGCGCGCCAGCTGGTAATCCGGGTGGCCAGCCGGCGGAGCGGGGCGTATCATCGCCCCCCTTGCGCGGCATCGGTAATCATTCCTTTGTGCTAGAACGTTTCCTGCGTTACCTTCCAAGCTGGGGACGCGGGCGCCGCGGGCGGTTATCGGTTCTCATTCCGCGATGAACATGCAGACAATCGGACAGGCCGACATCCGCCGCGGCGGGTGGTCCGTCCGGCAAGAGGTGAACGATGATTGCAACCATCAAGGGCAAGATACTGGTCGGCTCCGGCCTGCTGATCCTGATCGGCTTTACCGTGCTGGCGGGGGCCAACATCTACAACAGCTACCGCAACGCGGAGAGCGCGGTGCTGGAGCACGCCCGCCTGCTGGCCGGCAGCGAGGCCGGCCGCGTGCAGCGCATGCTGGGCAAAACCTACGACTCCGCCCAGGCGATGGCCGAGGCGGCGGTCGGGGTGAAGGCCGCGCTGCCGGCCAACGGCCGCGCGCTGCTGTCCGAGGTGGTGAAACGCCAGTTGCCCAACAACCCCGACGCCGTCGGCTACTGGGTGGATTGGGAGCCCAACGCCTTCGACGGCCGCGACGCCGAGCTGGCCGGCAAGCCGGAAAACGACCACACCGGCCGCTACGGTGTGTACTGGTTCCGCAAGGCCGGCAAGGTGGACGTGGTGTGGGGCAGCGACGGCGTCGACGAAAGCGCCTACTACACCGAGCCGCGCAAGACCGGCAAGCCGATGCTGACCGAGCCCTATGTCGATCCCGATGTGAAAATCCTGATGGGCACCCTCTCCTTCCCGCTCAATATCGGCGGCAAGGTGCTGGGCGTGGCCGGCTGCGACATCGCGCTGGGTCACCTGCAGGAAATGGCGGCCAAGGTGCGTCCCTACGACGCCGGCTTCATGAGCTTGTATTCCAACGGCGGCGTGCAGTTGGCCGGCCGCCAGCCCGGCCTGAACGGCAAGCCGGCGCCCGACCTGCCGGCCGAGGCCAAGGCGGCGATCAAGGACGGCCGCCCGGCCGAGTACCGCAGCGACGACGGCTTCCGCCACTTCATCATGCCCATCGTGGTGGGCGAAGCCGGCACGCCGTGGGCGGTGCGCATCTCCATCCCGGAGGACGAGGCCTTCGCGCCGGTGCGCGCGGCCAGCTGGCAGTCCGCCCTCATCAGCCTGGGCATCCTGGCGCTGATCCTGCTGCTGCTGGGCACCACGCTGAACCAGTTGCTGCGCCCGCTGGGCCGGCTGCAGGGCGCGATGACCGAGCTGGCTTCCGGCAGCGGCGACCTCACCCGCGAGCTGTCCATCGCCAGCCGCGACGAGATCGGCCAGGCCGCCGGCGCGTTCAACACCTTCACCGGCTCGCTGCGGCGGATGATGCTGGACGTGCGCGGCCATGCCGGCGACATGCTGGGCTCGGTGCGCCAGTTGACCGGCGACGTCGGCCAGATCCGCGACAGCTCCGCCCGCCAGTCGCAGGCGGCCAACGCCACCGCCGCCAGCGTCGAGCAGCTGTCGGTCAGCGTCACCCACATCGCCGAATCGGCGCGGGTGGCCGAGCAGCGCGCGCGCGAGGCGGACGCTCTGTCCAGCCAGGCCGCCGCCAACGTGGACGCCACCGCGGCCGAGATCGGCCGCATCGCCCATACCGTGCGCCAGCTGGCCGACGTGCTGGGCGGCATGCAGCAGCGTTCGGACCGCATTTCCGGCATCGTGTCGGTGATCCGCGACATCGCCGACCAGACCAATCTGCTGGCGCTGAACGCCGCGATCGAGGCCGCCCGCGCCGGCGAGCAGGGCCGCGGCTTCGCGGTGGTGGCGGACGAGGTGCGCAAGCTGGCCGAACGCACCGCCCAGGCCACGCTGGAAATCTCCGACGTGATCCAGACCATGCAGAAGGACACCTCCCATGCCGCCGACAGCATGAGCGGCGCGCTGGAGCAGGTGGAGCAGGGCGTGAAGTTGGCCGGCGAATCGTCGCAGTCCATCCAGCAGATCAGCGGCCAGGCGCAGCAAGTGGTGCACGCGGTGGGCGACATCGCCGTCTCCACCGCCGAGCAGTCCAGCGCCAGCCAGGAAATCGCCCGCCACATCGAAAACATCCACGGCATGCTGCTGCAGACCGACGACTCCATCCACCAGGCGCAGCAGGCCACGGTGGCGCTGGCGCGGCTGGGCGAGGAGCTGGAAAGCCTGATCGGGCGGTTCAAGCTGTAAGCTTGCCGCTGCCTGGGATATGGGATGGCGTCGACGCCACCGTCGCACGGGCTGGCATGATGTATGACAAACCGAGAATGCGCATGATGAAAAAAACCTTATGCCTGCTGGCCGCGCTGGCGGCGCAGGGCGCGGCGGCGCGGGATGTGCCGGCCGCCCTGGCAGGCCATTACGTATTGGACGAATACCATTGGTCGCCGGCGAGCCTGAGCCTGGACGCCAACGGCAAATTCGACTGGCGCTTGCTGTACAGCGGCGATTTCCGGGTGCGCGGCACCTGGGGCGTGGAGGACGGCAAGGTCATGCTGCATGCCGATCCGGCCAGCGAGAAGGCCGTGTACCAGCCTATCCAGCCGGCGTCCTGCGGCATCTCGCCCAGCCAGCACCGCGGGCTGACGCTGGCGGTGTTCGTCTCCGCCAACGACCGCTGCGGCTGGGTGGGGGTGGAGGGCAACGAGGTGGTATTCGAGGACGATAAGGGCCATCGGCAGCCGGCGGAGAAATCCAGGCAGGAAGGCTTTAGCGGCGCGACCATGCCTGCGGATTGGGGCCAGTGGCGTCGGGTGGGCCTGCGCCGGGAGGGCAGCCGACAGCCCTGGCAATGGTTCGCGGTGAGCGACGCCAGCCGCGCGGCCAATATGATGGTCTTCAAATTGGTCAATATCAACGAGGTGGCGCCGGCCTACCGCGACGTGGAACTGACGGTGGGGCGTGAGGATGGCGAAGTTTCCCTGCCGCGTCCTGAAGTCCCGATTTTGCTGCAGGCCAGTTCCAGCATGACTTACCGCAAGATCAAGCCCTTGAATGAGAAGCAGGCGATAGGCCGCTACGAGTCTGCGGACAGATCGATCCCCGGCGATCTGGAGCTGGGCCGCAATCATCGCGCGCGCTGGTCGTTGGCGGCGGGCAAAAGCATGTATGTGGAAGGGAAGTGGCGGCTTGACGGCAACTACGTGCGGATTGTCCCCCAACTGCCGAGCGAGAAGCCCAGCTGTCGCGCGATGAGCGCGGACGAGTACAAGATCAAGAGCGCCGCCATGGAGGACGAGTTGATCGCCATCGTCGGCATGCCCAGGGTGGGCGGTGCCCAAAACATCGAGGTGAAGTTCGAGGTGGACGGCAAGGTGGTGGGCAGTGCCGTCAGCAACGATAGCGGCGACGCCATCCTGAAGTGGTCGGGCAAAGCTGAAAAATGGACGCGGGTGGCGCTGCGGCGTGCCGGCAGCCGCGACCCTTGGGTATGGCTGACTGTGCCGGAAGAGCGCCGCGCCAACCGTATCATGGGCGTGGCGATCAGCGATCTGAGCCTGGCCCAGCCCGCCTTCAGCGAGCTGGTGTTGCTGCCATCGGCTGACGGTGGCTTGAAGACGAAGGATCCCACCATGGACAGCACGCTTGAATACCGCAGGGCAGCGTCTCCGCAAGTAAAATAACCTGCGTCGAGACCCACATGCGAACCGCCAGGCAGGCCATGAGGCCGCCTGGCTTTTTTACGTCGTCAGCCTGAGGGACATGATCAAGTCACTGCGCTGGGGAGGCCAGGCAGCGTTGCTCCGGATCCCACTGGCAAGACATCGATAAACCGCCCCAGCGACGGGCTGCCTGCCTCCTGTTTCCAGACAAAACACAGCGGCACCGACACCGACGCCGACAGATTCTGCAGCCGGTAAAACCTTGCCTGCGCGGGCGGACGCGTCTGATTGACGGCGTTGACGATGGCGGCGCAGACCAGGGACAGCATCGCCGCCGCGGTAGGCTGCTCCAGCATCACGTTCAGCCGGATGCCAGCCTGCACAGGCGCTGAACAGGCGGTCTTGGTAGGCGGGATAGGCGGCGCGCGGAAGCGAGACGAAAGGCCGCCGGCCCGTGCGCGCAGAGCAAGCGGGATTACTTTGCCAAGCCGGAGGCTGGCAAGCGCCGCATCGTGCTCGACGACAGCGTGGCGCCAGTGTTGGCCAGTGGCCAGGGCGTGGGCATTGATGCGGCGGGGGACGGTTACGAAGACGCCTTCCATTTCCACCCGACGCCTGGCCATTGCGCCGGACATATGTCCATCTCGCTGCATTCCGCTGGCGAAACCGCCATCTTTACCGGGGACGCGATGCATTCTCCGGTGCAGGTTTACCACCCGGAATGGAGCTCAGCCTTCTGCCGGGAACAAGACGGCACGCGGGCCTCCCGTCGCTGGCTGTTGGACTACGCCTATGCACACAAGGCCACGGTATTCACCGCCCACTTTGGCGCGTCGTTGGCGCGGGTGGTGAGCCGGGAGGGGGATGGTTATGGGGGGCGGTTTCTGTGAAATCGGCAGACTGCTTAGTATGGAGTGGCTTAAGGTATCGAGCAGAGCAGTGGCGCAGTAGTTTTAATCAAGTTGAATGAGTTTAGAATAGCTGTAGCCATTGTTTGGGTGGTAGCTTAGATTTTATAACTTGACGAAGAATTTTATCTGCATCCGTCAGTTGCTGAGTAAGCAATTTTCCTAAATTTTTTAATGGATTTTGTTTTGTAGGCATCAGGTAATTTATTTAACTCTTTGAAAGAAATTGATCCTGCATTTATTTCTAAATCAGAGTTTTCCCCTATTATTCTGGCGCTATAGCACAGTCCCGTCCCTGACATGCCATTCTTGTATGCTATGCCACATGTTGCAGTTGCTTCGTAGATAGAGAATCCATTCTTTCTACTAGTATGGCAGGGCTTGATGTGTCATTAGCACCACCTAAATACCAAGTGCCCTTAACGCCAAGTCCTTCCTGTACATCCGAATCTGATATGGGTCTGATGTTTGGGCTTGCTTTGTTTGTTGCGCTGATGAGCAGGTTTTGATTTGTAAGGTAACTTTTTTTCTTACTAGTTCTGCACCTAGTCTATTCCAATCTGTCGCTGAATAGAGAAGCTTAACATCTTTGACATAGACCGCCCATTCTCAAGAGATGAATGCGGCAATAATAATGTTAAGGTGATTAGTATCCCTATGCTAAAAGGAAATGAATTTTGCGCTGGATTAAAATATTGGCAAGTCATCAAATAATTTTGACGATAGGGTATCGACAAATTTTATATCTTTCAATTCCAATTCACTTGTAGTGATAAGAAGAATCTTTCTAAAGAATTTAGCATTGCTGCATCATCTATGTCATCTGGATTTGCTTTGTAGACTGCATAAATAGAGTAAGTGTTTTTCTTTGAAAAGTAAAAGTCTTTTTCTATAGATTCAACGCTTCCATCTTTGTTTTTCTTGATAAAAGTATCTACTTTTACATCGCCATTTTGATGTTTTACAAAATAGCTTTGATAGATTATTTCAGCACTTTTTCCTTTTATTTCATCAAGCACTTCCTTGGTTGGTGGCGTTGCATCTAATTGATTGCTTTCGCTTGGGAAGCTGAGCTTTACTGCTTTTTTTCCACTCTTTAATTTAACAGTCAGCTCGCTTTTACAGTTGTCTAGTTTTGACTGTTTTTTAATAAAGTTGATATCTAAGGTTTTGGGAGGAATGAAGGTGAAAATTCCATTGCAATAAGAAATTCTATCAGATGCAATCGCATTGTATGAGATAAATAATAATATAATCCAGAATAGCTTCATGCCTACTCTCCTATGGGCTTGAAATTTTTGGGAGGGGCAGTCTCATCATTTGATGCGTACCATGCATGCTGAAAGCATGGCCATCTGACTTCATTGAAATGATGTGCTGCAGTATTAATGCATTTTGTAACTTGTTTTGATGATTCTAAATCAGCTCCTTTGTCTGCCCATGAATTTATACCTAAGTCTCCCAAGGGAACCATCTTTTTCTTTTCATTAATTTTGTTTCTCTGTTTTGAAGCCCAAAAATAACCTGCAGCATCACATGTTTTGTAGGCACTCGTTAGAAGCGTTTGTGATTGGTTTTCTATAGAAAAATCAATTCTTCTATATTTGCCATATCTTATATAATTTTCTCTGCCAGTTAGTTGAATCAAACCTCTTCCCTTGAATTTTTTTCCGTCCCCTTTGGCGGTATTCCCCAACTTTTTTCCTTGATCTGTTCCGGGTTCATACTTATCAAAATATGAATCGGGTCCGCCCTCCACCATTGCTTTTAGTCGGCCAGTTTCTTCTGCTAACTGAGAAATGAGATGAGATATTCGCAATGGTGTTACAATAAGATACTTTCTCATAACAGTTGATATGTTTGGATATAACTGTGCAGGTCTCTTTTCATTGGCTGTAGAAAGATATTCGTATATGTTTCCTTTTGTCAGTGCGCTATTTTGGTCTTCTCTATTTATCGCGCTTGGATTGGGTAAAGTTTTCCTGATTAATCTGGCGATGTCATCTTTTCCCATCCATCCACATCTTCTAAAATGTGAAAAAAATAGTCTTGGATGAAAGTGCCAGTGAGTATTATTTATTTCCAGCCCAGCCTCTTCCCAGAAAGACAGCGCCTCGACATAGGTTTTGAAATCAGCATACAGCTCCTCCGTCATGGGCTCATCCAATACGTCACTTTTTTTCTTCAACCAATCATATCGCGTATCAATCTGTCCTTTTTCCCATTCCGTTGGGAACTTGCAGATCGCACGTGCAAGCCGCGACTGTATCTTTGTATCTCCGAGCGCTGCGGTGAGCGCATCTGCTGTCAATTTCTTCCCTGAATTACCTACGATCCATTTTTCAAGTGTCGGAGAGTTGCACTGGCTGTCAGGTGTTGGATCGTCGTCAATCAAGCTCCAGCCTGACCAGTGTGGAAAGTCGGCATCGCTGAACTTCTTGATCCCCACTGCATTCAGATCAACCCAACCTTGTCCGCCCGGGTAGTTGACCTTGTGCCAGTGCGGAACGGCGCCTGCCGCGATAGGTGTTTCGTTCTCCGTATTGATAACCCGGCCAAAGCGGAGCAGTTCATAAGCGGCACTCGGCGCGATATGGAAGGCGTCGCCTAGAGACGTCGCTTTGCTGTAGAGATTGTATTCGTACTTATCATCGCTATTGGTTAGCGCTTGGTCTAACTCGATGTATAAGCCTTCTTGTTGAGGATCTTCCTGGCGTGTCGTCAGCAAGCACTTTCCGCGCTCGAATCTCATCGTCACAAACAACGGCACGGAGGAGGTATGCACTGGCGCTCCGCTGTCTGATGGCGCTTGCGGCGAGGCAATCGATGCATAGAACGGTGTGCCGGGCGGCAGGTAGAAGTGCATGTCGCCATAGACGATCTTGTCCCGGCCATCTGTGCTGATGTCCAGCTTGCCCGAGCTTCTGCCGACGATCTTTTTCAGATTGGCGTCGTCGCAGATGATTTCCAAGTGAATGGCGTTTTTGCCGTTGCAGCTGCCGACACTGCCCAGGCTGTCTTTGCGGTTTACCGGCTGCTTGTTTTTGACGAAAACTTCCTTCAGATGCATGTAGATGGAGTAGTACTCGATCTGGCCATCCGGCCCCTCGCCGATTTCCGTGTTGTGCTTGATCACCACGCAGCCGTTGTCGGTCTCTCCTTGATACGCCAGCGGCTTTTTGTCGGCATCCGGTGATGGCGTTCTCTTGTATACGACAGTGCCGTCGGCGATAGTGCGCACCGGTTCGCCATGCGCGCCGGTGTCCGTATGTTCGATGTGTTGGCCGCCGTGCCAAGCCATGCGGCTGGCGATGGGGAAGCCGCCTCGGGAAGAGAACGGCATCAGGCTGGCAAGCCATTGTTCATCACTGGCGTTGCCCTGGGGCATTTTGAGAATCGGAGGGCTGATAATCATGCTGGTATCCGCTTATTCCGAGAACGGATGAGTATTGGGAGGGGTGTACTTGTCTTTGGGGAGCGTCGGCAGCGGCGGGTTCATGCTGGCCGGTCCGCTCAGATCGTGGCTGGCGCCCTTGACGCTGACGGTGCCCGGGCAATGCACCTCGATATTGCCCCCGGCGATGCGGATATAGCCGCCGCCGGCCGTGACCAGGATTTCTTGCTTGGCGTTGACGACTATCCTTTCCTTGCATGAAGTAATCGTCACATCCTTATCCGCCGTCAGCTCCATCGCGTCGCTCTGCGCCTGCACCTGCACCTTGCCTTTGGCCGCGATCAGCTTCAGCGCCACCTTGTCCTTCACTCCCGCTACGAACAGGCTGATGTGCTGGCCGACGTTGTGCAGCCAACGCCGTCCCGTGGTGTGGTTGGCGTCGCGCTGGGCGACCAGGTTCAGGTTCTGGCCGGCGGAGACGGTGTGGCTTTGTTCGGTCAGGGCGGCGATGCCGGCGGGCGCGGACAGCACCAGCAGCGGCTGCTGGCCGGCTTGGTCCTTGGCGGTCTTGCCATCCTTGTCGGTGTTCGATCCCGCTTCCCAGGCTTTCAGCGCGTCGGCGTGGTGTTGCAGGTGGCCGTCGGTTTTCTTGCCGGCCTTGGCGTTGTCCGGGCCGATTTCGTCGGGCCCGGTTTCCATGGCGTCGGCCAGCTGGCCGCTGGCGGTTTCGGCCAAGGCTTGCGAGAGGCTGAGCGCGGCGTCGAGCTGGCTTTGCGCGTGCTCGCGCGCCAGTTGTTTGCCGGACGCGCCGTTCTGCGCTTCGGTGGTGAGCAGCAGGCCGTGGGCGGCGCGGATGGCGCCGTGGTGGTCGGTTCTGAGCTCGAAGCCGTCGCCGCGCGGCTGGGCCTTGCCGTTGCTTCTGGGATGGGCGAGGTAGCCCTGGTTGAGCTGGGTTTTGCCCGGTTCGCTGCTGAGCTTGGCGCGCACTTCGCCGGGGGTGTCGTCGAACAGCAGTTCGTTGTAGCCGCCGCCCTGGTGTTCCTTGCTTTTGATGCCGGACAGGGTCTTGTTGGCGGGGAGCGCGCCGGCGCCGCTGAAGTCGGGCGTGGGGTGGCTGCCGTTGTACAACACGCCGGTGATCACCGGGCGGTCGATGTCGCCTTCGATGAAGTCGACCAGCACTTCCTGGCCGATGCGCGGGATGAACTGGTGGCCCCAGCCGGCGCCGGCGCTGGGCATGGCGACGCGCAGCCAGCAGGAGGATTTGTCGTCCAGCGCGGCGCCGATGGTGGGGTGTTCGTCCGGCCGCTGCCAGTGGAACTGCACCTTGATGCGACCGTGTTGATCGGTGTGGACTTCCTCGCCGGCCGGGCCGACCACGGTGGCGGTCTGGACGCCGCGCGATTTCGGTTTGGCGTGTTCTGTGCCGGCATAGGCCGGGGTCAGCGGGATGCCGCGGCGCTGGGCCTGGATGGAGGTGGCAAATGGAGTGGCATCGGACTCCGTTCCAATATGCTGCGCCAGATCCTGCGGCAAATTATTGCGGACCTGGAAGCTTTGGCCGGTGACGACGAATTCCCGGTTCTCCGCCGCATCGCCGTCATGCGCGGGATGGTCATCCAGACGGAACCAATCGCCCGGCAGCAGTCCGCGCACCGATCCGCTGCCGCTGAAGGATTTGGCCTGCAGGTCGTTGGCCTGCTGCCGCAGCTGGGCGTAGCGGCCCAGCTGTTCTTCGTCGTCGGCGTAGTAGAGGCCTGGCGCGTCGTATTGGGTCAGGCTGCTTTGCAGCGCCTGGCCGGTCTGGCCTTGATCGATATGGCTATCGTCGCGGTTTTGCTGGCTGTAGACCGGTTTGTAATCGTAGCTGGCCAAGGCGGTGCCGCCGGGCACGATCTGGCGCGCGGCTTGCCATTCGGTGAGGCCGTCCTCTTCTTCCGTCGCGTCGCTGCGGTGGAAGCGCACCCGTTCCAGTTTGGCCGCCGGCAGGCTGAGAGCATCGTCAAACACAGCCAGTTCCACCTGCGGGCTATTTCCTCGCGACGCTTCGCTACCTCGCTCGGTCACTTCATCCAGATGGACGAATCGCCAGGCGTAGCCTTCCTCATGCAGCAGCCGGACGATGAAATCGAAATCGCTCTCGCGATACTGCAGCGTGTAGCTGCGCGGCGGGGCGGGTTTGACCTGGATGTCCAGCGTCTGCGTCCGGGCGAAGGCGGGATTGGCGGCCTGATGCTCGGCCAGGATTTGCTTGACGATGTCCGGCACCGACAGATCCTGGAACACGCGGGAGGTCTTGCGGTGGCGCAGCAGCGCGAACGGCGGCTCGATGGTCAGCTCGTATCTGGCGAAGCCGCCGTCCGCTCCCGCCAGCCTGGCCTGGCTGACCACGCCGCAACGAATGGTTTCGTCGCCATCGGCGTCCTGGATGCCGATGCGGGCCGGCTGGCCCAACAAGGTCTTGAGCTCGATATGGCCATCCGGCGACAGGCAGGTGACGGTGTAGCGGTAGGCGCGGGAGAGGCCTTCCTCGCCGTCCAGGCTCAGCGGCAGCAGCTGCTCGGCGGCGATCTGGCCGCTGCCCAGTTCCAGGGTGAGCGGGCGATGGTCCTGGCCAAAGGCGGAAGCAAAGCTGGACAACAATGCATTCAGATCCATCGGCGTTCCAGGCGAAGATACCTTCTGGAGAAGGTATGTCATTGAGTGGGAAGGAGATTAGGATTCTATTGACGTTGCGGACGCGACAACAAGCCGGCTTTGACAGGAAATGAGCGGATGTGCACTAAAAGACAGGGAGCGCAGTTCAATCGGCAGCTTGAAAGCTCCTATTAGAACCAGGTAGGCCTCCGTAGCCTGTTTGAACACAGCAAGACTTGGGACCGCCCTGTTGTGGGTTGCATAGGATGCGCGAACTTTGTGCCGGGTAAGCTGTGGGGTGGGACATGGGTGTCCTCCCGCGAGAAAGTCCTCCCGACCGGGCGCGAGCCAGCGCCTGGCCGGCAGCCGGGAACCGCAGCCTCAGGCGCCGTCGCATCCCTGCCCTGCCAACCCTGGAACCACCATGGCCTTCACTCATGGTGATTGCTCCCTCCCGTTCCACTTCAATGCGCAGTGGCTGGTCTTGACGCGCCATCAGGCAGCGGCGGCCAGTGCCGCTGATCGCTTCTTGTCCTTCCCGTTGTCCGGAACGAATCAGGCCGCGCAGACGCGGCATGCCGTTCGCGCCTGTTGCCAACATGCCAAGCAAGCTATGCCAAAAATCATACGTTCGCTTCAATTCGCGCTTACATGCTGATACTATGCATTTAGAATAGTATTATGTGGCATAATATTTTTAATCAATATAAGAACAGTCTATATGCCGCCGGAGTCCAGCTCGCGCGGCAGGGCCTTTTCGCAGCCGCTGCGCAGACAGCGGCGCGGGAAGCGCAAATCGTTTCAATCAACACAAGACGGGGCTATACACGATGCATCAATACACCAATATCAAAAAAGCCATCCAGCTGAGCAACAGCTTCTGGGATGTCACCACGGCTGCCGGCATGGCCAATATCGCCACCCGCAACCTGGGAAACGGCCGCCATGAGGCGGTGGCCAGCGGCCGGCAGTTCACCAATATGTCGTCCTACTCCTACCTGGGGCTGGACTCTCACCCGGCCATCCTGCGCGCCGCGGCGGACGCGGTGATGAACACCGGCTCGCTCAACACCTCCATCTCGCGCATCCGGGTGCAGTTCGACATCCTGCAGCAGGCGGAAGAAGCGCTGGCCAGCCTGGTGGACGCCGAGACGCTGACGGTGCCGTCCTGCGCCGCCGCGGCCGCCGCCACGCTGCCCCTGCTGGCTTCCGGCGCGCTGACCGGCGACGTGGCGCCCTTGATGGTGTTCGACAAGAACGCCCACTTCTGCCTGAACATGATGAAGCCGATCTGCGCCGACGAGACCGAGATCCAGACTATCCGCCACAACGATCTGAACGCGCTGGAAGACTTGTGCAAGACGCATCAGCGCGTCGCCTACGTCGCCGACGGCGTCTACAGCACCGGCGGCATGGCGCCGGTGAAGGAGCTGCTGGCGCTGCAGGACAAATACGGCCTGTTCCTGTTCTTCGACGAGGCGCACGGCCTGTCCACGCTGGGCCATCTGGGCCGCGGCCTGGTGCTGGAGGAGATGGGCGCGATCAACGACCGCACGCTGATCGTCACCTCGCTGAACAAGGGTTTCGGCGCTTCCGGCGGCGCCATCTTCCTGGGCCCGCGCGGCGACGCCGAGCGCCGCAAGCTGGCCACCCGTTTCGGCGGCCCGGTGACCTGGTCGCAGCGCATCAACACCGCCGGCCTGGGCGCCATCATCGAGTCGGTGGCGGTGCACAAGTCCGCCGAGCTGCCGGCGCTGCAGCAAAAGCTGCAGGACAATATCCGCCTGTTCGACCAGCATGTGGCGTCGGAAAACAGCGGCGATAGGCTGCCTATCCGCTTCGTCTCCATCGGCTCGGAGGAGCGCACCATCCTCTACGCCAAGAGCCTGCTGGAAGACGGCTATTACACCTCGCCCATCTTCTTCCCGGTGATCGCCAAGGGCCGCGCCGGCCTGCGCATCATGATCCGCGCCAATATGACGACGGAGGAGATCGAACGCTTCGGCGCCTGCCTGAAGCAACTGCGAGCCAGCCATGAGTAAGGCTTCCGCTCAGACCGCCGCCGCCCCGCGGGAGGCCGCGCGTCCGGCGGCGCGGGTGATGGTGTTGTGCTGCCTGATCGTGTTCATGGCGCAGATGGCCACCACCGTCTACCTGCCTTCGCTGCCGGCGGTGATGCGCGAGCTGGCGATGAGCCAGAGCCTGGTGGAAATGTCCATCTCCGGCTTTGTCGTCGGCGCCGCGCTGCCGGTGCTGTTCTGGGGATCGGCCGCCGACCGCTGGGGCCGCCGCGGCCCGCTGCTGGTCTCGCTGGCGCTGTTCGTGCTGTGCAGCGCGCTGCTGGCCGCCGTCGGCAACGCCGCCGAGCTGCTGGCGCTGCGGGTGCTGCAGGGCATCGCCGCCGGCGGCGCGGCCATCATCGCCCGCATCATCGTCCGCGACAACTGGAGCGGCGACGAGCTGGCGCGCCGGCTGTCGGTGTTGTCCATCGCCTTCATCACCGCGCTGGGCGGAGGCCAGTTCATCGGCGGGCTGATAGGCGAGTACAGCCGTTGGCAGCTGGGCTTCGTGCTGATGGCCGCCACCGGCATCCTGGCCGCATTGCTGAGCATGACCCTGCCGCTGCAGGGCGGCCGGCCGGCGGCCGCGCGCCACGGCGGCAGCCCGTACTGGCAGATACTGCGCCGCCCCGGCTTTGTGCTGCCGGCCTGCGCCGGCGGCCTGGGCTTCGCCACCACGGTCACGCTGCAGGAAGTCAGCCCCTTCGTGTTCCAGGAGCACTTCGGCCTGGCGGTGGCGAGCTTCGGCAATGTCGGCCTGCTGATAGGCCTGGCCTATTTCAGCGGCGCGATGACGGTCAACCGCACCGTCGCCAAGCTGGGCGGCAAGAAGCTGATGCGCGCCGGCGCGCTGCTGATGGCCGCGGCCACCGTCGCCATGCTGCTGTGCTGGCACCTGGGCGCGCTGCAGGCTGGAGCCGGCCTGCTGCTGTTCGTCGGCCTGTATTGCCTGACCATTTTCGGCCAGGCGGTGCTGTTCCCCAACAGCATGGCCACCGCCGTCAGCGACGCCAAGGACCACGGCGCCCACGCGATGGCGCTGTGCGGCTTCCTGCAGCAAGGCCTGGCCGGCATCGCCGCCACCGCCTCGGTGCTGCTGCACCACAACGGCACCTGGACGCTGGCGGTGGCCGCGCTCGGCCTGATCACCCTTTTGCAAGTTCTGTTCCAGGCGCGCCTGCGCGCGGCCTGACGCAAGGATATCGATATGTCTCGAATCGAATCGCGCCTCCCGGCCAGCGGCGAAGCCTATGAGCGCAATATGGCGGCTTATGGCCAGCTGCGCGGGCAGATCGCCGCCGCCCGCGACGCCGCCTTGCAGGGCGGCGGCGCCGATGCCCGCGCCAAGCAGGCGGCCAAGGGCAAGCTGTCGCCGCGCGAGCGGCTGTCGCTGCTGCTGGACCCGGGCACGCCCTTTCTGGAAATCGGCCAGCTGGCCGGCCACGAGGTCTACGACCACGCGGTGCCCTGCGCCGGCATCGTCACCGGCATCGGCATCGTCTCCGGCCACGCGGTGGCGGTGTTCGCCAACGACGCCTCGGTCAAGGGCGGCACCTACTACCCGCTGACGCTGCGCAAGCATCTGCGCACCCAGGACATCGCCCGCGAGCTGGGCTTGCCCTGCCTCTACCTGGTGGATTCCGGCGGCGTCTATCTGCCGCTGCAGGAGGAAATCTTCCCGGACGAGCACCATTTCGGGCGCATCTTCCGCAATATCGCCGAGATGTCGGCGCTGGGGCTGCCGCAGATCTCGGCCGTGCTCGGCTCTTGCACCGCCGGCGGCGCCTACATCCCGGCGATGAGCGACGAAACCATCATCGTGCGCGGCAACGGCTCCATCTTCCTCGGCGGCCCGCAGCTGGTGCGCGCGGCCACCGGCGTCATCGTCGACGCCGAAACGCTGGGCGGCGCCGACGTCCACACCCGCGACAGCGGCGTGGCCGACCATTACGCGCTCAGCGACGAGCACGCCATCCAGCTGCTGCGCGACATCGTCGCCCGTCGCGGCGTGGGCCGGCAGTACGCGCCCCCGCAGGCGCCGCGGCCGCCGCGCCACGATCCGGCCGAGCTGCCCGGCATCATCAGCGCCAATCCGCGCGAGCACATCCCGGCGCGCGAAATCCTGGCCCGGCTGCTGGACGACTCCGCCTTCGCCGAGTACCGCGCCCGCTTCGGCACCAGCATCCTGTGCGGCACCGGCCATATCGGCGGCTACCCGGTGGGCGTGCTGATCAACGACGGGGTGCTGTTCTCGGAGAGCGCGCAAAAAGCGGCCAACTTCATCGAAATCTGCTCCCAGCGCGGCATTCCGCTGCTGTTTCTGCACAATATCAACGGCTTCATGGTGGGCGCCGAATACGAGGCCGGCGGCATCGCCAAGCACGGCGCCAAGATGGTCAACGCCGCCTCCTGCGCCCGCGTGCCCAAGTTCAGCATCCTGATAGGCGGCAGCTACGGCGCCGGCAATCTGGCGATGTGCGGCCGCGCCATCGGGCCGCAGCTGATGGCGATGTGGCCCAACGCCAAGACCACGGTGGTCGGCGGCGAGCAGGCCGCCACCGTGCTGGCGCTGATCCGCGCCGAGCAGTTGGAAAAGCAGGGCAAGAGCTGGACGGCGGAAGAGGAGGAAGCCTTCAAGCGGCCGATACGCGAGGCCTACGAACGGCAGGGCCAGGCGCTGTACGTCGCCTCCCGGCTGTGGGTGGACGCCATCGTCGACCCCGCCCAAACCCGCGAGTGGCTGGCGCTCAGTCTGGCGCTGGCCGCCGCCGCCCCGGTCCGCGAAACCCGCTTTGGCGTCTTCAGGATGTAGACCATGTTCAAACGAATTTTGATCGCCAACCGCGGCGAGATCGCCCGCCGCATCGCCCGCAGCTGCCAGCGGCTGGGCATAGAGTTTGTCGCCGTCCACTCCTGCGCCGACGCCGGAGCCGAGCATCTGCGGGGCGCCGTCGCGCGCGAATGGATAGGCGAGGCCCCGGCCAGCGCCAGCTATCTGAACGGCCAGGCCATCATAGACGCCGCGCTGCGCAGCGGCTGCGAGGCCATCCACCCCGGCTACGGCTTCCTGTCGGAAAACCCCGGCTTCGCCAGCGCGGTGGCCGAGGCCGGCCTGGTCTTCATCGGCCCGGACGCGGACACCATCGTCCAGATGGGCGACAAGGCCCGCGCGCGGCAATTGATGGAGGCCGCCGGCGTGCCGGTGCTGCCCGGCTCGCCCGAGGCCACCGAATCCTACGGCTTGATCCTGGAGACCTGCGCCGAGATCGGCTATCCGGTGATACTCAAGCCGTCTGCCGGCGGCGGCGGCAAGGGTATGCAGGTGGTGTGGAGCGAGGCGGAACTGCGCGAGGCGGTGGACGCCGCCGTGCGCATCGGCCGCTCCAGCTTCGGCGATGGCCGGCTGCTGGTGGAGCGCTACGTCTCCCAGCCGCGCCACCTGGAAGTGCAGATCTTCGGCGACGGGCGCGGCGCGGCCGTGCACCTGTTCGAACGCGAGTGCTCGCTGCAGCGCCGCCATCAGAAAATCGTCGAGGAAGCGCCCGCCTGCGGCCTGCCGGCCGACACCCGCGAGGCCCTGCTGGCGGCCGCCGTGCGCGGCGCCCAGGCGATAGGCTACCGCAACGCCGGCACCTTCGAGTTCATCCTGGCGCCGGACGGCCGCTTCTACTTCCTGGAAGTGAACACCCGGCTGCAGGTGGAGCATCCGGTGACCGAGGCCATCACCGGCCAGGACCTGGTGGAATGGCAGCTGCGCATCGCCGCCGGCGAGGGCCTGCCGCTGGCCCAGGCCGACATCTGCGCCGACGGCCACGCCATCGAATGCCGCGTGTACGCCGAAGACCCGCTGCGCGAATTCGCGCCCATGCCCGGTACCGCGCTGCACGCGCGCTGGCCGGCGCAGCTGCGCGTGGATGCCGCTTTCGACCACGGCGGCGCGGTGCCTGCCTTCTACGACCCCATGCTGGCCAAGCTGATCGCGCACGGCGCCGGCCGCGCCGCGGCGCTGGCGCAGTTGCAGACCGGCCTGCGCGACACCGAGCTCCTGGGCCTGACCAGCAATCTGGGCTTTCTGCAGCGGCTGCTGCGCGAGCCGCGGGTGCAGGCCGGCCAGCTGCACACCCATCTGGTGGACGAGCTGGCGGCGGCGCCGGAGGCCAATCGCCTCACGTGCGCCGTGGCCTGCGCCGCCGCCATCCGCCTGGCGCTGGCCTGCGCCGAATCCGCCTCGCCCTGGCAGGGCGGCGTCGGCGCCTACGACCGCGCCGCACTGGACCCGGACGCGCCGTTGGGCCGGATGGCCTATCGCGGCGGCGCCGAGCGCTGCCAGGCCTGGCTGCTGGAGCGCGACGCGGAGCGGACCCTGGTGCAAGTGGACGGGCGGCGCCATGCCGTCAGCCTGTCCGGCGCCGGCGAGCATTGGCAGGGCGAGGTGGACGGCTGGCGCTGGTACGCGCTGCTGCGCGGCGACGATGTCGAGCTGAGCGTCGGCGGCCAGCGCGTCGCCCTGCGCGCCGAGCTGGCGGAACAGGCCGAGCAGGAGGCTGGCGGCGGCCTGCAGGTGCGCACGCCGATGCCCGGCACCGTGGTGGCCTTGCCGCTGGCGGCGGGCAGCCGGGTGGAAGCCCAGCAGGTGGTGGCCATCGTGGAGGCGATGAAGATGGAAAACCGCCTGTACGCCCCCTGCGCCGGCATCGTGGCCGAGCTGCACTGCCAGGTCGGCGACATCGTCAATGCCGATGCGCTGCTGGTCAGCCTGGGCCAGGCGGAGGCCGAGTAGGCGGTCTGATTGGGCAAGGCGAAAGCCCGCTCCGCGGCAAGGCGGGGCGGGCGTCGGCATGAGGCGGGGATTTGTCTATGGTACCCGGGAAAGTCCAAGCAGGCAGCTGGCCCGCTTGCCGCGCAATTCAAGCGCGTCCCTATGGGGAGGCTTTTTTGCAATCCATAGCGATCACCGTAGTGTCCATCAGCCGAATCTTGTCGCCGAGAGATACGGTGTAGATCTGATAGCCATCCGACAGCATCAGCATCTTGTCTGTGCGATCCAGTATCCAGCCATGAATGAGCTTGCCGCCATCCAGGACAAGGCTGCTGGGCCAGGACTTTTGCTGGCGGTGGCTGCACGTGGTTTTGGTGAAAAAAGCTTGTCCAGCTTGATACGAATTGACGACCCAGTAAGCAAGTGGATACAGCAAAGCAGAAAACAGAAGGCAAGCAACCACCAAGAACCCCATGGCTAGGCCAGCGTAGCTTTTGTCATACCCCATCCTGTTGCTTAGCCATGCAGGCGGCCGGGCGGCAATGGGCTTGGGGAAGTTGAATTTCACTCTCAGGCCGCTTAGTGCCGTGATGACGCTTAATGCCAAGATCGCTCCGACGGCGCGCATCCAGGTGGTGAATGGAGAAATGAAACCGTGCAGCGCGGTTTCTTGCAGCGTAGCGGCGGACAGTGGTCCCGCATTGTTGGCCGCTTCCCAGAATCCGTACCGATAGCAAGCCCCGGCTATCCATGCCAGAACGCCCAGCAAGGAGATGCTAAGGCCGGTGACTTTCAGCAAGAATTCCAGTATCTGCAGAAATAGCCCCGCCTTGGTGTGGGGAATTTTGGGCTGGCGCTTGTTGGTAAGCGGCAGAGAGCGTGTAGCCATGGCAGGTGCGTGCAGGGGTGGTAGGGAAAGTCTGAATTATGCATTTAAAATGGCGTGGCGGTGGGGGAGGCGCGGGATAGGCTGATTCAGATCACCCATGCGGTAAGTGCGCATCCCGCTGGCTGTACCCAGGCTAAATAAGCCATTCCACTACTTGAGTGGTAGTCGGCCTATCCGCAGGTACGTGAAGGGCAAGGAGCCCTTGAACACATCAAGCGCATACGTGGAGGTTGCCGCCATTTAAATATGCTTTTGCAATATCTGCAGGTGCTTAGTTGCGTGAAAGCTTCTTTTTACCTGTTCTTTAGGTCAGGTAATTGGACGCGCTGTAGTTGCAAGCCTGTTAAGGAAAGAGATGGCCAATCTAAAATAATTGGGCTATTCATGCGCATCAAATACTAGAACCCGTTGCTGGGTTCTTTCCTTTTCCAGTTCGGATTGCCATGGACCTTAACAGCCTCCTCTCCAGCTTCGCCTCCGCCTTCAATCAAGAGCAGCGCCTGCTCACTCTGGAGCTGGGCACCGGCCAGATCGCCGCCGAGCAGCTGCTGCCGCTGAGCCTGGACGGCGAGGAAGGCGTCTCCCGCGCCTACCGCTACACCGTCACCTGCCTGTCGCCGGATGGCCATATCGAGCTCAAGACGCTGTTGGGCCAGCCGGCCCGCATCGGCATCCAGGACGCCGATGGCGACGAAACCATTCGTTGCGGCATGGTCAGCCAGGCCAGGCTGGCGGGAGCGGACGGCGGCTTCGCCAGATACGAGCTGACCATCGAGCCGCCGTTCGCGCTGCTGCGCCACCGCAAGACCTCCCGCGTGTTCCAGGACCTGTCGGTGCCGGACATCGTCAAGCAAATCCTGGCCGAGCATCAGGCCGCCAACCCCGCCTTCGCCCGGGCGCAGACGCTGGACATCCAGGTGCGGCCAGCCCCGCCGCGCAGCTACACGCTGCAGTATCGCGAGAGCGATTTCGATTTCATCGTCCGGCTGCTGCATGAGGAAGGCTACGCCTGGCGCTTCGTCCATCTGGATGAAGTGACCGAGCGAGGTAGCGAAGCGTCGCGAGGAAATAGCCCGCAGGTGGAACTGGCTGTGTTTGACGACGCCCACAGCCTGCCGGCGGCCAAACTGGAACGGGTGCGCTTCCACCGCAGCGACGCGACGGAAGAAGAGGACGGCCTCACCGAATGGCAAGCTGCGCACCAGATCGTGCCTGGCGGCACTACCTTGGTCAGCTACGATTACAAACCGGTCTACAGCCAGCAAAACCGCGACGATAGCCATATCGATCAAGGCCAGACCGGCCAGGCGCTGCAAAGCAGCCTCACGCAATACGATGCGCCGGGCCTCTACTACGCCGGCGACGAAGAACAGCTGGGCCGCTACGCCCAGCTGCGGCAGCAGGCCAACGACCTGCAGGCCAAATCCTTCAGCGGCAGCGGATCGGTGCGCGGGCTGCTGCCGGGCGATTGGTTCCGTCTGGATGACCATCCCGCGCATGACGGCGATGCGGCGGAGAACCGGGAATTCGTCGTCACCGGCCAAAGCTTCCAGGTCCGCAATAATTTGCCGCAGGATCTGGCGCAGCATATTGGAACGGAGTCCGATGCCACTCCATTTGCCACCTCCATCCAGGCCCAGCGCCGCGGCATCCCGCTGACCCCAGCCTACGCCGGTACTGAACTGGCCAAGCCGACCAGCCTCGGCGTGCAGACCGCCACCGTGGTCGGCCCCGCCGGCGAGGAAGTCCACACCGACCAACATGGCCGCATCAAGGTGCAGTTCCACTGGCAGCGGCCGGACGAACACCCGACCATCGGCGCCAGCCTCGACGACAAATCCTCCTGCTGGCTGCGCGTCGCCATGCCCAGCGCCGGCGCCGGCTGGGGCCACCAGTTCATCCCGCGCATCGGCCAGGAAGTGCTGGTCGACTTCATCGAAGGCGACATCGACCGCCCGGTGATCACCGGCGTCTTGTACAACGGCAGCCACCCCACGCCCGACTTCAGCGGCGCCGGCAGCCTGCCGGCCAACAAGACCCTGTCCGGCATCAAGTCGAAAGAACACCAGGGCGGCGGCTACAACGAGCTGCTGTTCGACGACACCCCCGGCGAAGTGCGCGCCAAGCTCAGCAGCGAGCCGGGCAAGACCCAGCTCAACCAGGGCTACCTCGCCCACCCGCGCAGCAACGGCAAGGCCCAGCCGCGCGGCGACGGCTTCGAGCTCAGAACCGACCACCACGGCGCCATCCGCGCCGCCCACGGCCTGCTGCTCACCACCGAAGTGCAGAACGGCGCATCCGGCAAACAGCTGGCGCGCGAGCACGCGCAGAGCCAGCTCGACGCCGCCTTGAGCCTCTCGCAAGCCTTGGCCGAAACCGCCAGCGGCCAACTGGCCGACACCATGGAAACCGGGCCCGAGGAAATCGGCCCGGACAATGCCAAAGCCGGCAAGAAGAGCGACGGCCACCTGCAGCACCACGCCGACGCGCTGAAAGCCTGGGAAGCGGGATCGAACACCGACAAGGATGGCAAGACCGCCAAGGATCAAGCGGGACAGCAGCCGCTGCTGGTGCTGTCCGCCCCCGCCGGCATCGCCGCCCTCACCGAACAAAGCCACACCGTCTCCGCCGGCCAGAACCTGAACCTGGTGGCCCAGCGCGACGCCAACCACACCACGGGACGGCGCTGGATTCACAACGTGGGCCAGCACATCAGCCTGTTCGTAGCGGGAGTGAAGGACAAGGTGGCGCTGAAGCTGATCGCGGCGAAGGGCAAGGTGCAGGCGCAGAGCGACGCGATGGAGCTGACGGCGGATAAGGATGTCGCCATCACCTCGGTCAAACAGAAAGTCCAGTTCAACGGCAAACAGGAAATCCTGCTGACCAGCGGCGGTGCCTATGTGCGGATCAAGGATGGCAAGATCGAGCTGCATGCGCCGGGCACCGTCAGCTTCAAGGGGGCCAGCCATGATTGGAGTGGGCCGGCGAGTACCAACTTGCCCTTCCCAACTTTGCCTCAGGGTGATACGCCAAGTTGTCAGCTGGCGGCAATACAGCACAAATCAGGCATGACGAAAAAATGATGAGCGCGTTTAGATTACTGGTAGAGAGCCGGCTTCAAACTCTACAGCAAGGTAACCGTGCATACCTGTTGCTGGATGGTAGTGTATTAAATCGCAAGCAACGTAAGTTATTCTCTTTATTGCCATTATTTGCAGACACCGGCTTATCCTCTGTGATTGAAGATGGGCCGCAATGGCTGGATGTGGATACGTTGAGCGATACCCGCTGGGCGGTATTGGAAGCTTTGCTTAGCAACTTTCCGCAGCCACTGCAATTGGTATTGAGTAAGCATGAATTGTCTGATTTGAATGCTCATTATCAACGCCAGCTGGATGGCTTTGATGTTGGCAATAAGCAGCTCATTTGGTTTCATTTTTACCAGGCTACTGTTCTGCCTATATTGCATCGGGAATTGCCCGATGAGTATCGTGCTGTCTTATTTGGTCCAGTTGCCGAATGGTGGGTGCTGGATCGAGGCAATGAATGGCAAAAATTGACAGGTGATAATGCAGGTATGGTGATTAATCCATATCGCCATCCATTTCATGGGGAGGTATTTCCCCTTTCAGCAGAGTTGGCACAGGCTTTGAATGATGAAAGGCTGACAGATGATGTTTATCAGTGGCTGAGGCATCATTTACCTGATACCTTACCAAAAATCCAATGGCATGCATTGGCGCGGATACAGGAAATGGTTGAGTATGCTAGAGCTGCCTACGCCTTAACAGATATCAATGCCATTTTATCATGGTGCATTTTAGCTATGCTGACGGTGGAGGATGTGGATCAAAAGATCCCTGAAATAGCTCAAAGAATGCATGAGGCTGGGTCTGGAGAGGGTGTTCCGGTTAACTGGTTGACTTATGGTTTGTCTGATCCGGCCAAAGTCAAATTGGAAGAATTTTTTCAAGCTAGAAAGCAAGCGCTGATGTAAAAGATGTGATGTTGCTTATTTATCTGGACTGAAATGATTTATTTCTCGCGCTTGCCTCAGTTGAAAGAGATGTAATCTCTAAACTTATATCGGTCATTATTCATAGAGATATGAATTCCAACTTGATGGGTTCTTTTATGTGGAAGTTAAAATTTTTCAGCGCTTTGTTGGGAGTTATCTCATTAATGGCTTGCTCATCAGGATATATGTTTGATCCTGTTCGAGGTGTCAATTATAAGGCGGGGGAGCTTACTCGAGTTAGCTTCAGTCAGGCCAATCGATCCAATGATATGGGATTTTTCTACGAATTATACCGTTTGGATGGCAGCAAGTTGCATGAAGGCGATGCCGATATTTACTCCAGAGGTGGAAGTGGTTTTGGCAGCTCATACATTGGTGGTGTATTCCCGAAACCAGGTAGCAAGGTCAAGATTCGCTGGAAGGCGTATCCAATTCATTCAAGTTTGAGTGAGATAGATTTGCTGCCATGGAGTGAGCGGATTGTACCTGTAGAAGGAGGCTTGGAAAACACAGAGCTTCCCGTGGTTGGGACGGTTATGTGTTCTCCTTTCGACGTACATGTCTATATTTTTGGCCAAAAAGAAAGTCTGGGCATGCCTTATGAGATCAAAAGTAGAAACAATCCATTTTATTGGGCGTGTGGTAATAAAATAAGTCAATAGCTAG
The DNA here is from genome assembly GCF_000007705.1 of Chromobacterium violaceum ATCC 12472. Classification (NCBI taxonomy): domain Bacteria; kingdom Pseudomonadati; phylum Pseudomonadota; class Betaproteobacteria; order Neisseriales; family Chromobacteriaceae; genus Chromobacterium; species Chromobacterium violaceum. Next base: position 17,102 of record NC_005085.1, on the reverse strand, counting down.
ACAGTGGCTATGGCGAAGTACTCATATTATTTTATTTGAGGTGGATATGAGATTTATAAAGTTGGTTGTCGTGCTGGTAAATGTTCTAATGCTTCAGGCTTGCGCCTCAGATTACGCCTATGATTCCACTTGGGGGTTGAAATATAAAAAGCATGAATTAAGAGGAGTAGTGTTTAAAGGAGCAAATCGGTCTGATACCCTGGCATTTAGTTATGAATTATATAGGCTTGATGGAAGTAAACTTTTCAAGGCTGGAGTAAATATTTACTCAAGAGGCGGGGGAGGCTTAGGCGGTGGATATGTCGGTGGAGTATTCCCGAGGCCTGGAGAGAAAGTAAAAATTCGCTGGAAAGCATACCCGCTTCAATTGAGTATAAAAGAGTTTGAAGCTTTGCCTTGGCGTGAGCGTGTGATTGTAGTGGAAGGTACTGGTGTCGAAGACGAGTTGCCAATCGTTGGTACCATCATGTGCGATGCTGATGATGTGCATGTATATATTTTTGGTAAAAAAGAATACACTGATGTTTCACATGAGATTAAAGCAGGTGGCAATCCATTTTACTGGGTCTGCAAAAAATAAAAGGGGTTGACATGCAGGATTGGAGCGATAGTTCATTTGAGACGCAAATGCAAGCAGCGCAAAAACGACAGGAGCTTCATCCCTTGCTTGCTGGCTGCCCAACTTGCGAGCAGAAACCTTGGATAAGTGTATTTTTTGATGGAACGGGTAATAATGGAGAGATAGATGCAGATAAAAAGAAATGGTCGAATATTTATCGATTATTTCAGGGGCATGCTGACGATCAAACCCGTGGTATTTTCCCTATCTATATCCCTGGCCCAGGAACTCCTTTATCTGTAAGTAATGCAGGCTGGCTCTCAAAATTGCGTGATAGTGGTGCTCTGGGAGGCGGGTTTGGATTAGGCATGGATGCTCGAATGGATAAAGCATTCAAACTTTTTTCTAGGAACTTAGCAGATTGTCAGCGTGTCAGCAGAATAGATATAGCTATTTTTGGATTTTCTCGTGGGGCAACACTTGCAAGAGCATGGATTAATCTTCTACTAAAAGAATGTATATGGGAGAAAGGGAAACCCCATTGGCGCATGTTAAATGCAAAAAATGGAGTGTCGGCTGAAATTTGTATTCGCTATGTTGGTTTGTTTGATACGGTTGAATCAGTAGGAATGGTTGCCAAAAATTGGTCGCCATCACAATGCATGACGTTGCCAAATGTTGTGGAGCGTTGTGTTCATTATGTTTCGGCCCATGAACTACGTGGAGCATTTCCTCTGACGACGGTGGCGGATACTGCAGGTGCTCCCCCTGGAGAGGAGCGAGTATGGCCGGGGATGCATTCTGATGTCGGCGGTGGATATCGTCCAAATGAACAAGGGCGATTTGATACTTTATCACGCCTTCCATTGAATGCAATGCGTCTAGATGCATACTTGGCAGGAGTACCCTTCTTATCGCCAGCAGAGTTAAAAGGTAACATGGTCGAAAACAAACATGTTTTTGATTATTTTGAGTACGATGCTGAACTAAAAAATCTATACGATCATTATAAAAGTCAAATCAGTGATGCTAGTAGTGATTTGGATCGTACTATTATATCGCATATGAAGTTGTACTATGGTTGGATGAAATTGCGCCAAGATGGCGATATCGATTCGCTATATGGGAAAGTTAGAGAAGAGCGCGCTGACTTGGCAAAAGAGCTAGAAAATGAGTTAAGCGATCAGCGTAAATATTTACGGAAAATCCCATTTGAAAATCTTAGCAGAAAAGAGAATGTTGAATGGGCAAGGTTGAAGATTTCTGATTTTAGAAAATATCGAGAAAAATTAGAGTCTGCCCGTGAGACGTATGGGAAAAATTTCCGACCGTATGAGTTAAACTCGCGGCAGCTGACTTATTGGGATGCATGGGAGAAATCAGTAGTGCCTGATGAAAAAATAACTAAGTTTTTTGATTTCTACGTACATGATTCACGAGCTGGCTTTACTTTCAATAGTGGGGATTATTTGGAACCCAGGGAAGTGCTGGAGCGTAAGGTTTGCAGCGTTGAGCCGGCTCGTAGAGGTAAACAAATAGCTGCCTCAAATATTGGCGTAGATCATCAGTGAAAGAGATATTTAATATAACAACATGTAATAGTGTAAAAAGCCTTTTGTGGAGTAGATGTTTTATTGGGGCTATAGCCATTTTTTTACTCTCTGCATGCGTATCCGGATATTCTTATGACCCTATCTGGGGTCTCAATTACAAACAGGGGGAGTTGAGAGGTGTTGCATTTAATGGGGCAAATCGGTCTGATATTTTTGCATTCAGTTATGAATTATATCGGTTGAATGGAGGTAGGCTTTATAAAGGAGATATTGACACCTTTTCAAGGGGTGGCGGCGGCTTAGGTGGTGGCTATCTTGGTGGAGTGTTTCCAAGGCCTGGGGAACAAGTAAGAATTCGCTGGAAAGCATATCCACTTCAATTGAGTTTGGAAGAGTTTGAAGCTTTGCCTTGGCGTGAGCGTGTGATTACAGTAGAAGGTACTGGTGTAGAAGATAAGTTGCCTGTTGTGGCTACTATTATGTGTGATATTGATGATGTGCATGTATATGTTTTTGGGAAGAAAGAATATTTTGATGTTCCGCACGAAATTAAGGCTGGGGTAAATCCATTCTACTGGGCTTGCAAGAATAATGTGTGAGCCTCTGATAACCTTGTAATGACCAGTAGGTTGTTAGTGGATATGGTTGTTGCGGTTTTCCTTGTCCAATAGCGGATCTGTTGATACTCCTGGTCAGGTAGCAATATCCAAAGCAAAAGCCCACCCCGCCATCCGGCCGGGTGGGCTTTTTGCTACACCTTGCCTACCAGCTGGTAGCGGGCGCGCAGCACTTCCTGGTGCAGCGGGGTGAGCAGGCTGAACAGCTGGCGGGCGGGGAGTGGGGTGCCGTCTGCCATGCGCAGCAAGTTCAGCAGCGATTGCATGCCTTCGTTGGCGCGGGCCAGGGTTTGGTTGCTGGCGCTGAGGGTTTGTTCGATGTCCTGGTTGAGCGCCGCCAGCCTTTCCACCAGCAGGCGCAGGGCGGTGGGGCTGTGGTGGGTGAGCGGGTTTTGTAGCTTGGCGACGATCTGGTCCAGCTCCACCAGCGCCGCCACGGTGGTGGGGAGGAGGTTTGGCTTGCTGGCATCGGCGTCCTGGTTGGTTGTGGACGGATTGGGCGGGGTAAGCGGGGTGATGTTGGACATATGTTTTCCTCCATGACTGGATAGGGGAAACTGCCGGGCCTGCGCGCGCCGGCCCGGCGAGCTGTGCGCTTACAGCGCGCGGGTGAGCAGGTGGAGGGGCTGGTCCATGCGCTTAACCAAAGGCGTCAGCAGTTCCTTTAGCCGGCTGGATGGCAGGCGCACGTCGTCGCCCAGGCATGCGAGCAGGTCAATCATGGATTCCAGGCCCAGCTGGGCGTGGGCCAGGTGGGGGATGGATTCCCTTACCGCGTCCTCCATCTCCCGGCACAGGTGGGCCAGCTGCGCCACGGGCGAGCGCAGGCTGGCTAGATCGGGGTCGGCCAATTGTTCCTGCAGCTGAGCAAAGATGTGGTTCAGCTTGGCCAGCGGCGCGGCCGGGTTGGATGGCCGCAGGTGGCGGTATGGTCCGTGGCCATGCGCCTGGGAGCGGATGTGCACGGCAAACGGCGCAAATTCAGTGGGGTGGGACATGCGTATCCTCCAGCGAGAAAGTCCGCCCGCCCGGGCGCGAGCCAGCGCCTGTCCGGCCAACGGCCGGGGAAAGGCCAACGCGCGCGGGCGAGCGGCAAGTCAGTGCGTCCCGTGCGGGGGCGGAGAAAGCGGCGAGGGCGGAGCGGTGCCTGATGCGCAGGCGGCGAAGGGCGCGATGGATGAGTGCGCCCCCAAGGTGCCGCCACGCCGCTGTCCACCCCAACACGGGGTTCTCAGCGGCCGCCGTGCCCAGATGGGCCGCGGCGGCAGCGGCTTACAGCACGCCGGTGAGCCGGCTGAGAGACGTTTCCATCCGCTTATCCAGCGGCGCCAATAACTGCTGAAGGCGGCTGGAAGGCAGGCACGCATCGTCGCCCAGCGCGGACAGCAGGCCCAACAACGGCTGCAAGCCCAGCTGGCCGTGGGCCAGGTGGCAGATGGTTTCCACCACCGCGTCCTCAATGTCGCGGCACACATGCGCCAGCTGCGCCGCCGGCACGCGGGCGCAGGCCTGCGGCTTGCGGGCTAGCTGGTTCTGCAAGGCGGCAAAGGCATCATGCAGCCGATGCATGGCCAGCAGGCTGGGCTGAGACAAAGAGGCAGACGCCCCGGAACGGAGCAAAGGGCTGGGGGATACGGCAAGGTGAGACGCACTGCGGGAAATGCTAGTCATAGCAAGATCCTCACGGAGATGAGTGCTCAATCCTGCTTTCCCGACGCCAATCGGGGGTGGCAGGCGCATGGCGGGATTGGCGTTACCGGCATCTCCTCCGGCGTGTCTCGCGACACTCCCACCAAGGCCCGCCATGAATTGCGCGTAGCAATGGTGATCGGACTGCGCGATGAGTGCGACAGTTCGATGGAAGATGTAGCAGGACGCCAATCCCGGTACCGCTATTGAACGGCACGAGGTCAATTATCCGGTGGGGGGATCAGGCTGGCAAGGCTGGGATTAACACTTATTCCAGTCTTGCGGCCGTAGGCGGCTGGTTTGGTAGTAGGTGGAGACCAGTGAGGCTCTGGGGGTGTCTAGGAAAGGAGGGGCGATTCAGATTTCAAGCCGCTCCAGGTTAAGCGACACCCCATAAAGACCATTGTTTGGTTCGATCAGGGCTGGCACGAGATCGCTGCGGTCCAACAGGTCGCCCCGGATCACTTTGGCTATATCGTAAGACCTGTGAGGGTATTCGGTTCTCAGGAAATGCAGCTGTGTGCCTTTTTCCTGGGCCAGCTGGCGGCGCTTCTAGTAGGCATTCCTGCCCTATGATTGGACTCAATGACAATCCATCTGACCTACGGCGTTGGCCCGAACCAACCACGCTCCTCTTCGTATGGGGCTCCGGCGCCAACTTCTTCAAGAGTCGCCTTCAGCAGTTCGCTAATAGCTTCCACCTGTCCCCCACTCCCCTCTGGAGTTAACGGAAAGGCCCCGACACTTGGCACAAGCTGGTCAGCTGGCGACCCAAGGGCTGAGGGATGGCGAACGAATAGGTTAGGGTTCGGATTAACCGTTTGGCCGCCAACTCCGTCCCCTGGAAACAGGACATAAGCCCCCCGTGTGCTCAAGATGCCATCCCGGTACGTATGCATCTTGAAGAGGTCTTCCTGCTTGTGCACTCGCACGAGCTCGGCCTCGTAGTCAGCCATGACTCCAGCATCGTCATCTGAGTCTTCGTCTGCTTCAAACATCGCCTCGGCCTGCTGACGCTCCAAGCGATACTTGGCGTCAAAGTGCAACCAGTGCGCGGGTCCATTGGGAGAGCGAATCAGAATGCTGTAGTCCGGATCAAACGCGGCCGTGTAGCTACCACTCCAGTCATTTTGCGGAACTCGAGGCCGCAGGAATCTGCGGTTGTAAAACAGGCTCACGCCGAGAGATGTTCCATTGCCGCAGGTGTACTCAAATCGGCACTCGCTCCGCCTGCCCTTGGCAAGCTGAACACGAAGCCCATCAGCCGATACGCTCAGAAAGTTGCCTCCACCTGTTTCCAGGCATAGGCTCCGCAACACGTCACGCAGAACGAAGAAGCACCAATATTCGTAGATTTGATTGACGGGCCGACTGTCACCGACAAGTCCGTCGGCAAGGTCTGTGCCGTGTGACCAAGCCAAGCCCAGGCTCATCCGAAGGGATAAATCCAGCCTGAAAAGCTCCTTGTAGCCCCGCCCGCGCAGCATAATTTGCGAGTTAGCAGGTAGTTGGCCAAGAGGCCCCACCTCTCGCCATAGACCATGCTGCAGCAGTTCATCGAGCTGCAGGCTCCACGATTTGGCCTCGCGCTCAGCCGCCTTGCGTTTGCGAGCGCCCATGCGGACTTCCAGTCGCTGAGCCAGCAGCCGACAGTGTTCGAGCAACGCTTTGGCGTAGCGGTTCTCGGGGGTGTCGTGGGACTCGAACGTCTCCCGCTGCGGTAGCTCGCGGGGCGTGTAACCTCCGAAGAACCTTGCTAACGGACCTCCTTGGCCAAGGGATGAGACATCAAGGTGGTCGCTGATTAAATCGGTGTGGCCTTCTTCGACTTCCTCGATGGGCTTCACTTCCAGTCGCTCGACAAGCCGCGCATGCGGCGTGTTCAGCACTTCAGCGAACGCAGCAGGGAGCTGCAGGGGCGACATTACGTAACGCAGGAGAAAGTGTAGCGCAGCGTCATTCCCGGCCTGCTCTTGAGATAGCCCGAATGACAAAGACACTGGAGTGTCATAAGCCAATAGCAGTTCTGTCGCCTTCTCCGCGAGCCCATCCAGAAGGGACTTGAATTCGTCGAAGTACTGCAGCTTGCGGCAAACCACTTCTGCCCGGAGGCTGCCGCCAAGCTCTGTACCAAGGTCCAACACGCCGGCATGTGACCGGAGTCGAAGCTGACCGGTCACGATGGTGTGCTGGCGCCCGCCGACCTCGATTTCGCGCCAGCGCTTGACAGGCTCTCGCGTGAAGGCCGAAGCGAGGCGCAGGTTGAAAGGCCAAGCCGAATGGGTGGCGGCACGCTGACAGGTCTCAACTATAGGCAGCGGAACCGTCACGTCCACAAAGTAGTCCGTATCTTCTCGAAGCTGAAAGGGCTCGAATAGCTCGCCACCCGCGCGCCAGCACATTGGCGGCAAGCCGCCAGAGCTGAACTGCTTTGCATCGACCTCCTCGTCAGCAGACACCAAGCCTGGCGCGGCAAACAATACTGCATGTGTCTGCCCGCGCCCGAGTACAGACTCAATCTCTATCTGTACTCCAGAGCCAATATCGAAGTGAACGCGATGCAACGCGACCAGGGACATGTTACCTCACGAAGGACGCGTAGTTTCGGGCGACAAGGCGGTCATGCATCGCGCGCAACTTCGCGGAGCTCTGCTTGAACGACGAACCTGCAGGCAGCGACAATCCCTTACCGGCGTCGATCTGCACAACGGCATCGACCCCGAGGGTGTACTTCGCGGCCGGCGAGCTTTGCGCGTCACCCCCATTGAGGAAAGCAGCAAGGGCCTTCAAGCTGTCGCCCAACGCGGAACGGTTACCGTGGATCTTTGGCAAGACTTTTTGGAACAGTGCCCGGTCGAGACCATCAACCCACGAACCAAGCACCGTAGCTGGTGACAGCCCAATGGATAGCTGCGCCTTTGTCCAGACCAGAAGGTAGCTGTGAACTTCTTTCACCACACGATAGGCAAACTCGAACCCGATCGGCGCCAACAGGTGGAAACAGCCATCAAGCACCTCCAGGGTAAGCGCTTTACACTTCGCCAGCTCGCTGGCATCGACACCATGCTTGTTGACGAGTACGTCCAGAACGGCCGAAGGATCAGCATGACGGCCTTCCTCGGCTTCTCTGTCGTCAATAGCTTCACGCAGAAGTGTGTTGGCATGCGCCAGGTCAATGGTCGCATCAGGAGTCTCCCCGGCAACATACTGGCTCGGGGTGAGCGCTTTGACTTCAAGAACGTGGGCGCGGTCAAGAACCTTCGGCGAGAACATGTAGGTTGTCTCATCGACGTTGACCGTGCCGACATAGAACAGGTTTGGAGGCAGTTTTAGGGCCTGCTCATTCGCAACTAACAACCGCGCCGACTCAGCCTCTGGCGAATCCTTGTCCTCAAGGTCCAACAGTTCGCTAATTACCTCCAGGCTCTGGCGGTCCACGATAGGTGCGTTCTCCCCGTCTTCGAGGATGGACGAAGCCTCCATCAGCGACAGGAACGGCGCAAAGTACCGTTCAACGTGAGAGAGGTTCATCTCATCAAACACCAGAAAGTGCGGGACCTTGGTGGACTTCGGATTGCAGGCTCGAAGGATGATGCGGAGCGTCTCCGTAATCTCGTAGCTCTCGTTTGTCTTGCTGCCATCGGCGCGCGTACGTTCGACTCCAAATGGCGTACGATAGCCGAGTAGCTTCTTCGGAGAAGTCCAGTCCGGCCCGATGGCCACAAGCTGGAAGATTTGCCCGTCAACTGCTGCTCCGTAGTGAGCTTGGAGCTGCTCTGCCAAGCGCAGGGTTGCCCGAGACTTCCCGGTTCCAGACGTGCCTGTCATGATGACGAACGGCTTTGCCGCCAGTGCGACCACCAGATCACACGAGCAAGAAAGACCCTCCGTGGTTACCGCTGGTGACGTCGGAGCCGCAGTCAAACCAGCCAAGTAGTCACGAGGTGCAGCAGCGCTTACATCAAGGTCTTCATCCTGAATATCACCGGTTGATGTGTCGAACAACTCGGCAATCTCATCGTGGGTTAGACCATAGTCATCAATTAAGCGGTCTTCTAGCAGCTTGCCTCGGCGAGTTGGGTCGGTCTCAGTGCCGAGGATGGGCTCAACATCGAAGTGCCGATAGTTCCAGACGGCGATTTCGACCAGCTTAGGCTTACCAAGGCGTGGTGAGTCCTTTAGCAGCAGGTCCGCCAAGTGTGATGTGTAGCCTGTACGGAAGCTCGCCTTCCTAGGCTTGTCGGTCGTCAGTTCGATGATGGCTTGCCATGGGTTGCCGCCAATCGTTGAACCTGTCCCGTTGGAGATGTACTTACCACTGCGAAAACCCGCCTTGGTATCGGCGGAAGCGAAAACATTGAAGATGGCCCTTTCTGCGCCAATCTCGATTCGCCCTGAGATTTCAACAGCAGCCAGTTCTCGGGTTGCTTGGATGTAGGCAGCCTCCCCTTGGGTGATAGCTACCTGCGGCGTGCCCTTAATGGCCATGGTCCTCTTAACGATGAGAAAGTCCAGTAGTGCAGCCTTGCCGCGCGTATCTGCCAGTGCCGCGACTGCGGCACGCAGGCGCAGAGCGTTAAGGAACTTCGCCATTTATCCTCCCATTCTTTTCTTGTTACTCAAGCGAGCGCAGCTGTTCCACCATCAACTCACAAAACTCTGCCTTGAGGTCGATGCCGATAGCCCTAAAGCCATGCTTCCGCGCGAAAACAAGGCTAGTACCGCTTCCACCGAAAGGGTCCAGGACGACACCACCCGGAGGTGTCGTGGCCAGGATAGGGATGCGAACCAGCTCTTCGGAGAAGCGCGCTTTGTGCTGGTGGCTGCTACGGGCGGGAGCGACCTCCCATGTATCCGGCGGTGGCAGCACGCTTCCGCTAGCGGACTTGCGACCTACCGCATCCTTGTTGAAGTAGTACCAGCGAGACTTGACCAAGTGAAACACGTACTCGTGGGACATTGAGCAACGGTCTCGCACCTGGTCTGGAATCGGATTTGGCTTTACCCACACGTTGTCGTTGCGAACCAACCAATCGTGATCTTGCATGGCAATGGCGAACCGGTGGGGGATCAGGAGTAACTGCTTCGGCTTGCATAGCTCACCGTCGCCAGTTCGATCCTGCGGACGCAGGCCGAAGCGCCGTGCACTCTGCTTGCCTTCTCCGCTCTTGTGCTCGCCCTTTCCGCTCCAGTAGGTATCACCAAGGTTCACCCAAAGACTACCGTTCTCGGCGAGGACTGGCCGGCTCGCTTCGAAGCATCCCACCAGATTCGCGATGAAGTCACGTGGGTGCTCTTCCAAGCCAATCTGACCATCTACCCCGTAGTCACGCTGACCGTAGAACGGTGGAGAGGTGACCATGCAGTTGACGATAACCCCGGCTCGTGCAAGATGGCCCATTGCCTCACGCACGTCCATGTTAAAGATCAAGACGTTGTCGTCTGCATAGAACGCAGCGTTTCTAAGCTCCCCGTCAGTAAAAGATGCATGAGATGCCACCTGGGGGACCAACGCAGCGTTTGCCTTAGTAAGAGGCTTGTCCTGTTTAAGGTCTCGAGCAGAAGGCTTAGTGGTTTCACTTGCGAGGCGCCTGCTGGATGTAGTCTTTGACGCTTCGAGCATAGGCACACTTGTATCCTTTTGCTCTTCTGCTTGTTGTGTTGCGCATAGCGTTTTGACGGTCAATGTCGTGCCTCCAAGGGGGGCCACTGATCAACGATGTACTTCTCAGCGGCATCCCGAATAACCCAAGCCACGGAGATTTTCTTCTGCTTCGCGACGTCCTGAAGTGTGCGGTACAAATCAGGCAATACGCTCGCCGAAGCACGCGCAGCACGAGGCTTGCCTGTCGGCTTACATCCTCTTATTCCGATCATCTCGTGGCGTCCATCAAGTTTGATGCGGTATTTTACAGTATAAAGAAGCACGAATTCGTACCCAATTTCCCCCATCGGATCCAGAGTCGTTGCCGCCTCTCTGTACGCCCTTTACCCGACGTCCCCCCGGTATTGAGTAGCACGTGACTTTAGAGTCCAATCAACCACACACGGAGATTGGATATGAAGAAACGATTCACCGAAGAACAGATCATCGGCTTCCTGCGCGAAGCCGACGCGGGAATGCCCATTGCCGAACTGTGCCGCAAGCACGCCTTCTCGGAAGCCAGCTATTACCTCTGGCGCAACAAATTCGGCGGAATGAATGTCTCGGAGGCCAAGCGTCTCAAGGAGCTGGAGACAGAGAATGCGCGCCTGAAAAAACTCTTGGCCGAGACCATGCTCGAGAACGAGATTGCCAAAGAAGCCCTGAGAAAAAAGTGGTGAGCGCACCGTCACGGCGGGAGCTGGTGCGCCATCTGGTGGGCAAAGGGCTCAGCGAGCGCAAATCGCTGCGCCTGGCCGGCATGAGTCCCAGTTCATTCCGCTATCAGCCCGCCACCGATCGCAATGCCGTCTTGAAAGCGAAGATCATCGCGCTTGCGCAACGGCACCGACGCTACGGCGCCGGCATGATCTATTTGAAACTGCGGCAGAGCGGCATGGTGGTCAATCACAAGCGGGTGGATCGGCTCTATGCTGAGGCCGGTCTGCAAATTCGCCGGCGCAAGCGCAAGAAAATCCCTGTGGCCGACCGTCACCCACTGGCCCGTCCTTTGGCCGCCAATCAGGTCTGGTCGATGGACTTTGTGTTCGACCGAACGGCAGAGGGGCGGGTCATCAAAAATCTGACGGTAGTCGATGATGCCACGCATGAGGCAGTCGCCATTGTTCCGGAACGTGCGATGGGAGGTCTGCATCTGACCCGCGTCCTCGACCAGCTGGCGCAGACACGTGGCTTGCCCAAAGCCATCCGGACCGATAACGGCAAGGAATTCTGCAGCCGAGCGATGTTGACCTGGGCACACGCTCGTGGGGTGCAGCTCTTTCTGATCGAGCCAGGCAAGCCGAATCAGAACGCTTACATCGAATCATTTAACGGGCGCTTCCGGGATGAGTGCCTGAACGAACACTGGTTCACCAGCCTGCGCCATGCCCAGGTCGTCATCGAAGCCTGGCGTAGGGAATACAACAACGAAAGGCCCAAGAAAGCACTGGGTGGTTTGACGCCAGCTGCCTATGCCGAATCACTTGCAGAGAAATCAGGTCAATTAAGCCCGGACTCTAAAGCTCTCTGCTACTGAAAGTGGGGGGACGTCGCGGCCATTTGTCATCTCTTGCCCTGTCGTCAACTTTGGCCGAAAAGCAGCAGTTTGATCCATCGTGGAAAAACCCACCGAAGCCCTCCGGTGGGTTTTTTCATTATCTGTGCCAGCATTTTTCACTAAACTGACACAAATTTCACTTTGAGTGTCACCCTACACCCTTACACGTCGATGTTCCGCGCAATCAGCGCATTGCCTTCAATGAACTGACGTCTCGGCTCAACCTCGTCGCCCATCAGGGTGGTGAACACGTCGTCGGCGCCCATCACGTCTTCGATGCGCACCTTGAGCAGGCGGCGCACGGTCGGGTCCATGGTGGTTTCCCACAGCTGTTCCGGGTTCATCTCGCCCAGGCCTTTGTAGCGCTGGATGTTCATGCCCTTTTTCACCTCGGCCAGCAGCCAGTCCAGCGCTTCGCCAAATTCGGCCACTGGCTTGACGGTTTCGCCGCGTTTGACGTGGGCGCCCTGGCGCAGCAGGCCGCCCAGCAGGCTGCCGGTCTTTTTCAGCTCGGCGTAGTCGCCGCTGTCCAGGAAGTTCTGGTCCAGCACCGTCACCAGCACATTGCCGTGCAGCTTGCGGATGATCTTCACCAGGTGGCCGTCGTTCTTTTCATCGCGCAGCAGTTGCAGCTCGATGGTGTCGGCGGACAGGTGCTTGTTCAGCTCGGCCACGGTGGCGTCGGCTTGCTGCTGGCTTTCCAGCGACAGCGGGCCGGTTTTGAGCATGGCTTCCAGCACCAGCGGGTCGATGACGCGGCTTTCGCGTTCCATCACCGCGCGGGCCAGCAGGAACTGGCGGGCGATTTCGCCCAGGGTTTCGCCGGACAGCGGGGCTTCGCCTTCGGCCGGGATCAGTTCGGCTTTTTCCAGCGCCAGCTGCAGCAGGTACTGGTTCAGTTCGCCGTCGTCTTTCAGATAGCGTTCCTGTTTGCCGTGCTTGGCCTTGTACAGCGGCGGCTGGGCGATGTAGATGTGGCCGCGCTCCACCAGCTCGGTCATCTGGCGGTAGAAGAAGGTGAGCAGCAGGGTGCGGATGTGGGCGCCGTCCACGTCGGCATCGGTCATGATGATGATGCGGTGGTAGCGCAGCTTGTCCGGGTTGTACTCGTCCTTGCCGATGCCGCAGCCCATGGCGGTGATCAGGGTGGCCACTTCCTGGCTTTGCAGCATTTTGTCGAAGCGGGCGCGTTCCACGTTCAGGATCTTGCCCTTCAGCGGCAGGATGGCCTGGAATTTGCGGTCGCGGCCTTGCTTGGCGGAGCCGCCGGCGGAGTCGCCCTCCACCAGGTACAGTTCGCACAGCGACGGATCTTTTTCCTGACAGTCGGCCAGCTTGCCGGGCAGGCCCAGGCCGTCCATCACGCCCTTGCGGCGGGTGATTTCGCGGGCCTTGCGCGCGGCTTCGCGGGCGCGGGCGGCTTCCACGATCTTGCCGCAGATGATCTTGGCGTCGTTGGGGTTTTCCAGCAGATAGGTTTTCAGCGCTTCGCTGATCACTTCGTTGACCACCGGGCCGATTTCGCTGGAAACCAATTTATCTTTGGTCTGGCTGGAGAACTTGGGGTCCGGCAGCTTGACCGACAGCACGCAGGTCAGGCCTTCGCGCATATCGTCGCCGGTGGTGTCCACCTTGGCCTTCTTGGCGGCTTCGCTCTCTTCGATGAACTGGTTCAGCGTGCGGGTCATCACCTGGCGCAGCGCGGTCATGTGGGTGCCGCCGTCGCGCTGGGGGATGTTGTTGGTGAAGCACTGGACGCTCTCTTGATAAGAGTCGTTCCACTGCATCGCCACTTCCACGCTCATGCCGTCCTTTTCGCCGATGCCGTAAAACACTTTCGGGTGCAGCACGGTCTTGTTGCGGTTCATGTATTCCACGAAGCCGGCCACGCCGCCGGAGAAGGCGAAGTTTTCTTCCTTGCCGCTGCGCTTGTCTATCAGCTGGATGCCCACGCCCTGGTTCAGGAAGGACAGCTCGCGGATGCGCTTGGCCAGGATGTCGAAGTGGTATTCGATGTGGCCGAAGGTTTCCACGCTGGCGAAGAAGGTGACTTCGGTGCCGCGGTGGCTGGTATGGCCGGTGACGGTGAGCGGGGCCACGGCGTCGCCGCGGCGGAATTCCATTTCATGCACCTTGCCGTCGCGCCAGATTTTCAGCTTCAGCCAGTCGGACAGCGCGTTCACCACCGATACGCCCACGCCGTGCAGGCCGCCGGAGATCTTGTAGCTGTTGCTGTCGAATTTGCCGCCGGCGTGCAGGATGGTCATGATCACTTCCGCCGCTGACCGCCCTTCTTCCGGGTGGATGTCGGTGGGGATGCCGCGGCCGTTGTCTTCCACGGAAACGGAGTTGTCCGGATTGATGGTGACCTTGATGGTGTCGGCATGGCCGGCCAGCGCCTCGTCAATGGCGTTGTCCAGCACCTCAAACACCATGTGGTGCAAGCCGGTGCCGTCCTGGGTGTCGCCAATATACATGCCGGGGCGCTTGCGCACCGCATCCAGGCCTTTAAGCACCTTGATACTGTCCGCGCCGTATTCTTGTTCGCTCATACTCAAACCTTCCAAATGGCGGCGGCTGCGCCGCAAGGCGGGCCGCGCCGGTCATTCTGGAGAGCCGCCCGCCCGGAGGAGGGGGCTCTTTAACCCGGTGGGCGGCTGGGCCGCCCGCTCCGTCGCTACATCAGATGCGCATCGGCATCACGATGTATTTGAAGTTGCTGACATCCGGAATGGTGAACAGCGCGCTGCGGCTGGAGTCGCCAAAGGCCAGCTGCAGGGTGTCGGCCGGCAGGTTGGTCAGCACGTCCAGCAGGTAATTGATGTTGAAGCCGATTTCCAGCGTGCCGCCCTGGAAAGCGATCTCCAGTTCTTCCTCGGCTTCTTCCTGTTCGCTGTTGGTGCACAGGATGGACATCTTGCCCGGCGCCAGCACCAGGCGCACGCCGCGGAATTTCTCGTTGGCCAGGATGGCGGCGCGCTGCAGCGCGTGCAGGAATTCCAGTCGTTCGATCAGGAAGATCTTGTCGTTGTCCAGCGGGATCACGCGGTTGTAGTCGGGGAACTTGCCGTCCACCACCTTGCTGATGATCACGGTGGCGCCAAAGCTGAAGCGCACCTGATTGGCCAGCACTTCGATCTTGATCTCGTCGTCGCTGTCCTGCAGCAGCTTGTACAGCTCGATGATGGTCTTGCGCGGCAGGATCACCTCGGCCTTGGGCAAGGTGGCGGCCACGTCGGCGCTGGCGAAGGCCAGGCGGTGGCCGTCGGTGGCCACCAGGCGCACTTGGTTGCCGTCGGTCTGCATCAACAGGCCGTTGAGGTAATAACGGATGTCCTGCACCGCCATCGCGTACTGCACCTGGGAGATCAGGCGCTTGAGCTCGCGTTGGGACAGGGTGAAGCTGGATTCGCCGGCGCTGCCTACCGACAGCAGCGGGAAGTCTTCCGCCGGCAGGGTTTGCAGGTTGAAGCGGCTCTTGCCGGCCTTCAGCACCAGGCGGCCGCCGTCCAGCTGTTCCAGCGTGACGGTGGCGTTGCCGGGGATGGCGCGCAGGATGTCCTGCAGCTTCTTGGCCGAGGTGGTGAGGCGGAAATCCTCGCCCGGCAGCTCGTCGCTGCTGGCGGTGGTGATCTGGATTTCCAGGTCGGTGGCCAAAAAGCCTACCTGTCCGCCCTTTTTCTCGATCAGGACGTTGGACAGGATGGGCAGCGTGTGACGACGCTCGACAATGCCGGTGACTGCCAGCAAGGGCTTGAGCAGGGCATCGCGTTCGGCTTGCAGGATCAGCATGTGGCGGGCTCCCGTTGGATAGTGAAGAGTCGGATCATGGTTTTAATTGCGCAGCATGGACAGCAGCGCTTCGTAATCGTGGGCGATGTCGGCGTCGCTGGCGCGCATCTCGGTGATGGTCTTGCAGGCGTGCAGCACCGTGGTGTGGTCGCGGCCGCCGAAGGCGTCGCCGATATTGGGCAAGGACAGCTGGGTGAGCTCCTTGGCCAGCGCCATCGCCACCTGGCGCGGGCGCGCGATGTCGCGGCTGCGCTTCTTGCTGTGCATGTCGGACAGCTTGATCTTGTAGTACTCGGCCACCGTCTTCTGGATGGCGTCCACGGTCACCTGGCGGTTGCCGGCGGCCAGGATGTCCTTCAGCGCTTCCTTCACCAGCTCCAGCGTGATGTTCTGGCTGGTGAAGCGGGCGTAGGCCACCACGCGCTTGAGCGCGCCTTCCAGCTCGCGGACGTTGGAGCGTACGTTCTGGGCGATGAAGAACGCCACGTTGTGCTCCAGCTTGATGCTGTCGGCCTCGGCCTTCTTCATCAGAATGGCCACGCGCATTTCCAGCTCCGGCGGCTGGATTTCCACGGTCAGGCCCCAGGAGAAGCGGGAGATCAGCCGCTCTTCCATGCCTTCTATCTGCTTGGGGTAGCTGTCGCAGGTCATGATCACCTGCTTGCCGCCCTCGATCAGCGCGTTGAAGGCGTAGAAGAATTCTTCCTGGGTGCGGTTCTTGCCCGCAAAGAACTGGATGTCGTCAATCAGCAACAGGTCCAGCGAGTGGTAGTAACGCTTGAATTCATCAAAGGCCTTGTGCTGGTAGGCGCGCATGATGTCGGCCACATAGCGTTCGGCGTGGATGTAGCGGATCTTGGCCTGCGGGTTCTTCTGGAACACGTGGTTGCCGATCGCCTGGATCAAGTGAGTCTTACCCAGGCCCACGCCGCCGTAGACGAACAGCGGGTTATAGGCCTGGTCGCCCGGATTTTCGGCGATCTGCATCGCCGCGGCGCGCGCCAGCTGGTTGCCCTTGCCGGTCACCAGCGTGTCGAAGGTGAAGGACGGGTTCAGGCGCGTGCTTTCATGGCTGCCGCCAATGGCCTTCACCGCCGCCTGCTTGGCGGGCGACGGCGCGGCCGGGGCGCTGGCGGCGGCCTTGGCCGGCTCCTTGGCCTTGGGCTGGCTGTTGCCCGCCACCGGCGCGGCGGGGCGCGCGGTGGGCGCGCCCAGGCGCAGTTCCACCGGCAGCTCGCCCACCAGTTCCACGGCCAGTTCCTCGATGCGCGGCAGGAAGCGGTCCTTGATGAACTGCATGATGAAGCGGTTCGGGGCGAACAGCGCAATGCCTTCGTCGCCGGCTTCGGCGGTCAGCGGCTTGATCCAGGTGTTGAACTGTTGCGAAGACAGTTCGGCCTCCAGGCGGGCGAGGCACGCAGGCCAGAATTGATCCAGTTCAGTCATTACATACCAAGTGAAAGCGAAAAACCCGCTGCGGGCGCGTGGCTTGCAACAGCGGGAAATGCCGCACGCGATGCGCGTTTCGCGCGCGCGGGCGACGGAATGTTCGGCATGGAAACGGCCGGCGGGCTGCGGTGTTTCAAACGCGGCGGGCCTGTGGGCCCCTGGGTGCGTTCATTTGTTGTGCAGCCGAACGGCAACGGTAAACCTAGACATTCTAACGGTTTTTTGCAAAGTTATCCACAGG